>JACPOS010000009.1 GCA_016191395.1 Chloroflexota bacterium | reverse complement strand
GTGGTCAACATCAAGGGCCACTCCTATCGGATGCGGGCCCACGTGCCCTCAGGCCGGGAGGCATCGCCTATGCTCGGCTGACCTCGATCGCCTCTGCACTTTTCGTGGCGATCTCTCGGCACCTTTCGTGCTCACCCACAGTAGCCACCGTAGAGCGTCTCCAAACGAAGGCCGGCCACCTCGATGAGGCCGAGCCACTCGTTCTTCGTCGCCCACCAAATCGAGGCGGTCTCGCCACCGTCGTCAAGCACAATATCGATCCTATTGTCGGCTTTCGCGTAGCGGACGATGTGCGGCACCGGATTGTCCATGTGGCGCCCGTCTTGCTCAGTGGCAGTCCGATGGTCGAACACGAACGCGTTCCAAACAAACCGCCCGCCGGGTTTTAGGGCAGCTGTGACGCGTTCGAATGCCTGCCGCCTGTCGTGCCAGGTGTG
This sequence comes from Chloroflexota bacterium, assembly GCA_016191395.1. GTDB lineage: Bacteria > Chloroflexota > Limnocylindria > Limnocylindrales > CSP1-4 > UBA5189. The sequence goes on along the minus strand of JACPOS010000009.1, from coordinate 209,685 downwards.
CAAGAGCATCATGGCGCGAGGGCAGTAGATCAAGGCCGCCGGGCTGTCGATCCGGAAGTCGCGCATGTCGCCAAGCCGCAGGTCAAGTTGAACGCCATGCGCTTCAGCCTTCTCCCCCGCAAGATCGAGCATCGAACGCGACGTGTCGATCCCGACGAGGACGTTGGGGCGAATTGCTTCGGCAACCGGAATGGCTACCCGGCCGGAACCAACGGCGAGCTCGACAATCGGGCCTGTTGCCTGTCGAGCGAGCTCCACGTAGAACGGCACGTCCGTCGAGTCCATTGACCACGTTCGGTACCGTGCTGCGAAGCCAACACACTGCGGAGGGTGCTCGCCACCACCGATGCCGCTGTCAGCCACGGGACTCCCGGGGTGGCATCTTCGAGTCCCACTCCGGGAACGGGACCAAGCGCGGCCCTCCGCTCAGAGTTTCCGGCCGCGCGGGAAGCCGACCGCTGTCCGGACGCCTTCGAGTACGGGCAGGGCTCGCTCTCGCGCGCGCATAGCGCCATGCGCGAGCATGTCGTCCAACTCACTGCCGGGCGCCACGAGGGCGTCATACCGCTCACGTAGCGGTGCTAGGGTCTCGAGCAGGGCAGCAGTCAGGGCCTTCTTGACCTCGCCCCAGCCAGTTCCGCCTGCCCGAAGTCGGTCGCCGAGATCCCTTGCCGCTTCAGGATCCGCGACGATTTCGACCAGACGGAAAAGGGCCGAGTCGTCCGGGTTCTTGGGCGCTTCAACTGGCGTGCTGTCGGTACGTATGCGAGCTATCAGGGCCGCGACTTCACCCGGTGACGCAAAGAGCGGGATCGTGTTGTGAAGCGACTTGCTCATCTTGCGCCCGTCCGTCCCCGGAACCGTATTCAATGCGGCGCTGTCATCCACGAGCGCACGTGGCTCGAGAAGCGCGTAGGTAGATCCAAACTGGCTGTTGTAGCTCTTCGCGATGTCGGAGGCATATTCGACGTGCTGCATCTGATCCCGGCCGACTGGCACGACATCAGTGCGCATGAGGAGGATGTCCGCCGCCATAAGGACCGGGTAGGAAAACAATCCCATGTTCACGCCGAGATCCTCGTCGGCGACCCCGGCTTGCCGGTTCTTCTCGCGCGCTGCCTTGTATGCGTGGGCGCGATTCATAAGGCCCTTGGCGGTAAAGCACGAGAGGATCCAGGCGAGTTCGTATGTCTCGGGGACGTCCGATTGTCGATAGAGGAGCGTCCGAGCCGGGTCAAGGCCAGCGGCGATCCAGGTTGCCGCAACCGAACGCGAGTACTCGGCGAACTGCTCGGCGTTCTTGAGCGACGTCAGGGCATGACCATCCGCGACGAAGTACATTGACCGGTATGTCTTTGCCAGCTCGAGAGCGGGCCGGATTGCCCCGTAGTAGTTGCCGAGATGAGGATGTCCGGTCGGCTTGATGCCCGTAAGAGATGTGGGAAGGTCGGGGGCTCCGCCCGGGTCTTGGATGCGCGTGACGTTCATCTAGTTGATTTGAGAGCGATGTAAGTCGTCCGATGCTTCAACAAGTAGGGTCGGCCAGCGAAGCGCGCCGGCATCAGCTCGGCAATGTGGCTGAATCCAGAATGTCTCAGCAGCTCGACGACCGCGGCGCGGTTTGGCACGAGGACGGGCGAGCCTGGGTGGTCAGCAGCGTAATCGACAGGAATACGCGCTGCGGCGCGGTCGCCGGCGGGGGTCGGCATCATGGCGTCCGCAATCGACGCTTCCCTCGCTAGCGGTGGCGGCGGAACAAAACGCCATGGCAGTTGGTCCCAGGCAATTGGCCGGTCGAGATGAGCGCCAACGAAACGCGCGGGCGCCCCGCGCGGGTCGTCCGGAAGCATCCCTTCGGTCGTCGGCCAGTCGCTATCGGCGAGCATCCAAAATGACGGCAGCGCCTCGCGCGATGCGTCGCTGTCGAAATGGACGTGTGTATCGACGACAAGCGCTCGTTCGGCGCGCGCTGCCACCTTCGCCATGACCTCGATTGGATCTGAGAGGTGATAGAGAAGGCCGAGCAGCAGGACCACGTCGAACGTCCTGTCGTGAATGCTCGCTGCGAGGTCTCGAACATCCCCAACCAGGAATTCGGGATTCGGGGAGTCGGACCGGGTCCTTGCTAGCGTCACGAGTGAGTCGCGGTATTCGACGGCCGTGACGACAGCACCCTGAGCGGCAAGCTCAAGGCTGAGGGTTCCATCATTCGAGCCCAAATCGAGTACGCGAAGCCCGGACATCGAACCATGTCCGATGACGGAGAGCCACGGAGAGAGCGCCGCTGCGGTGAGCTGCATTCGCTGGACTCCGATCGGGTCTGGCACCTCTCCTCCGATGATCACTGGCCGGCAGACGCCGGTCGTCGAGTGTTCTTGCCGGAAGAGGATAGTCGGTCAAGCTTGCGAGGCCGACCCTCCATGACGCCCGTGGGCGCAAGGACCGAGCTGCGTCGTTCGCCAGATAGCGCGCGATTAGCGCTAGGAGAGGACTTCTTGCGTCATGTCGCGAAGCATCTTGCGGACGACGCCTGCGTCGACGTTGTCCGCGTCATACGCGATGACGCAGGTCAGCCCGTCATCGTCCTCGAAGCGAAACCAAGTCGAGAACCCCGGGACTGGCGTAGGGTCTTGAGCCGGGTCTATGCGCCGAAGCGTCGCCAATGGCCAGAGAATGCTGCGCCTCGGCCGGCTGTCGAAGTCGAAATAGGTCATCTGAAGCCCGATGCCGCTGTCGTAGCGCTGCCCGACGAGCGCGACGACTTGGCTGAAAGCTAGTCCCGCCCGGGTGCTTCCCGCGGCGAGTGCCGACGTTATGGTCTCAACTGCGTCTGGCAGCGATCCAGACAGTCGGTCGCGAACGACGACAATCGGGACCGTGTTCGCAAACCATCCCACAGTCGCTGCATCGGCCGCGGACCTGTTTGCCATCGGCACATTCACGAGAAGCCGATTTCCGGCATGGCGACGCGCTACCTGGCGCAACCAGCCCGCGAGCAACACAACGTACGGGGTGGCGCCGCACCGCCGTGCCAGCGCAAGCAGCGCGTGCGTGGACGGTGCGGGCCATCGTTCGCGCCAGACCCCGGGAGACCGTGTGACATCGCCGGCGATCTCGAGCTGAGGAAGCGTGTCTGCCGTGGAGCCGAAGAGCAGATCCGCACGCAGAGCGTCGACGTCTGGGGCGATTTCTGGCTGGTGGGACGCTTGGTAGTAGTGACCCCGAGCAACGGCCCGCCCGAACATCGCTTCAGTTAGCTGGTTCAGGAAATTCGGTAGAGAGGCGCCATCGGCAACCAAGTGATCGAATGAGAACGAGATCCCTGCGACTTTGTCATCGCGCATGAGGAACCTTGTGTGCCACAAAAGGACTCCCTCACCGAAGACGTCAAGCGAGAGGTGCTGTTCCATTTCGAGCAGCCCATCGGATTCAGCCGGCAAAAGCCTTAGATCGAACCGGAGGTCGGGGCTTGTAAGGACCCGCAGCCGCCAGTCACGATCGACGACCGTCCGGAGGGCCTCCTGCGCGGCTGCGACCGCGTGGAGCGAGTCCATGACAGAGTCGAGGTTGACCTCTCCGCTCGTCACCAAGAGGCCGACCCCCAGCGTATGTGATACCCGCGATCCGGCGCGCTCCAAAGCGACGCGGTCCCTTCGAATCCGGTTCACCTGGTTGGCGCGTGGCGTAACGAGTCGACCCTGCTCCTCAGGCCCGTTCGCCACGCGGCTACCCGGCGAAGACTGTAGGAAATGGTGACGCCGCTTCGGCACTCTCCCACAGCTGCTTGAGAACGGTGAAGTCGGCCAGGTACTCTTGGCGCGCCTGCGCCCACTCCAGCGGCACCATCTCGCGCCGATCAAAGGCGGTCTGCGCCAGCCGGACGCGGTCAGCGCTCCAGTCCGAAACGCACGCCATCATCTGCAGGAGGATCGGGTCGTACGCTGCGGGCCCACCGAGGATCTTTGCTTCGATCGAGGCCGTCGTTTCGCCGAGACCGATTGCCGAAGCGGGGATGCTCTTTGACATCTTCGGGTACGGCGGCAGGCCGCCGATGATACGGGCATAGAGTGCGCCGATATCGACACCATCCGAAATCGAGAATGGACAATCGGGATCGTCCCGCATTCGGTCGAGGACTGATCGCGCCAAGCGAACGAAGTAGTGCTCCTCGAGGCCCGCAAGAACTAGCACCCGCTTCTTGCGACGGATAAGAATGGGCTCGAGGATGTCCGCGACCGTGTACGCGGTGTCGGTCCACACCCCGAAGCGATTTCCGAGGAGGTTGAGCTGCCCGTAGAGAGCGGTGGTGGCCTCCTCGTTCTCATTCAGGATTTGTTCGTCCAGATACCGGGTAAGGATCCCTGCAATTCGCAGAATGTCCAGATCTTCGTGAGTCCGAACTCGAGCAACCGGCTCCTGCAAGCCAACACTTGGCATGAACGATAGGAAACGCGCGGTTATGCTGCCCAATCCGATGGCGCCGACTCTCCTGGAGCACCACGCGCCGAGGTTCGACACGATGACCGTGGCGTGCATTCCCGACTGTTCGGCCAACGCCTTGGCTCGCAGGATCACGCTCAGCGTCCCCGCCGTTGGAGCATTCGTCGGGCCGAATCCGGTAACGATTTCGACAAGTGCAGGTGGGACTTGGTTGGCCGACTGCGCGTTGTCGTGAAGTTGGAACTTGGCATCGAAATAGCTCGAATCAACGAGGCCATGGAGGTGGGTCACCTCACTTGCCGGGTGATACCCTAGTTCGCGCCTGAACCGGTCGATTTCCTCAGGCGAAAACATGACCGTGGCCCCCCCGGAGTGCCTGAGCGAGACGCCGCAGATAGAGGAGCGCGTCGCCGCGTTCAAGGGCACGCAGGCATTCGCTCCCGAGTCGGCGTAGACCGTCTTGGCTTGCGTCGAATCCGGCCTGGCCGAGCAGCATCAAGCTCGCTTGCATCGCGACCGCGGCCAAGATCGCTCGGTGCGCCTCGCCGCCGAGCACCTCTCGGAGCGGGACTCTGCGCAAGCGCTCAGCATCCGCGACGTCGACAGGGATGAAGTCGCCGAGTTTGTGTGGGCCTCGCACGGCTCGCTGTGCAACGATGCCATACGCCTTCGTCGAACCATAAGGGGAGGGCTCGTCCAAGGCGGGTCGGCCAGCCCCGTCGAGGCCTTGAAGTACGAGTACTTCGGTCGAGCGGGGAAACCGCAATGCGAGAGCGCGGCCGCACACTCGAGGATCGCCGTCGCTTAGCCCGTAGATGATCCGAGACCGCGCGATTGGGCTCGCAAGTGCCGCGGGCGCCGCCAAGCTGATGACGGTCGGCGCGACTGCGAGTCCGTGGTAGAGGCGGGCAAATTCGGGCAGCAGCGCCTCACACCTCCAGAAGGTCAACCTGCTCTGACTCGCCGTATCGAACGACGCGGGGTCTTCGGGCGTCGTCAGAATCGGGACACCCTCTGCCCCGAGTTCGTCGGCGGATCCCCTACCGTACGTGGTGCCGCCACTGACTGATTTTGCGATTCGCACCGGCAGTCCCAGCCGCGAGGCCATCATGCTCGCGACGATTGACGCACCGGTGCTGATCGATGGGAGGTCGCGCTCCCGCTTGCCACTGCCTGTGCTGTCGACAGTCGACCACGGTCCGCTAAGATGCACGACAGACCGTGGTGGAGAGATTGCCTCGCCGACCTCCTTTATCGTGTCGCCAAATTCACGCCACCTTTGGGCCTTGCCTCGCTGCCACAGGTGCCCCGTGAGGTAGCCGAACCTCGCAGCGGCCTCCGTCGGGGCGTCAGCCGACAACCGGATGAGGGCGCGGACTTGGGACGCCACCGACCCGTCGAAATGTGCCCACCCTGGTGGGCGCCCAGGGAGGCCAAGCTGCTCGATGTCGCCCTCGGAGCACCCCAGTGTCTGGAGGCTCGCGACGACGTATGACCGATTGAAAGCCAGCATCCGAGGGCTGCTCGCAGCATCCAACGCGACTGATACGGAGCTGCGAGTCGCGGTTCCACAGAAGTCCGCGGCCGCCTCGGGCGAATCAAGTCGATTGACCATCCACAGGAGCGTGCGGAGGTCAAGATGCCGGTCCGCGGGAATCATTGCGGGCCGGGCATGGGCACACTGGTCAATGAATAGCCTCCATCGCCGCGTTGGCCGCGATGGCCCCGAACGCCAGTGCCGACGTCCATTTCCCACAGGACGCAACGAACACTCCGTCCGCCTGACCCCACCCACTGGGAGGGGCGGTGAGATTCACGAGAAACGCCGCAGGATCGGCCCCCACCGGCGATGGCGGCTCGGCGACACTCCCCCAGGCCAAGTCCGCCACGATCGTCGAGGCATCGTCATCCCGGAAGCTCGCGGCCGCGTGGCGCAGGCGCCGTTCGATCTCGGCGTTGTCGATGGGTCGTTTGGTGCGCCCCGGCAGGGCCACGCGACATCCGCCTAGTGTGGGGCTGGCAGCAACGAGACTGCCGTCGAGGTTGTAGATCACACGGTCGACGAGCGGCTGGTGGACCTCGAGATACGGCAACGCCAATTGGACAAGCGGGCTTTGGATACCCATGTCGCCCAGGACGGCAGGCGTCCAACTGCCGGCGGCGAGCACTGTTACCCTGCCCGAATACGTCGAAGTTTCTGTTCTTACCTGCGGTGCGCCGCCAGGTTCGAGGTACAGCGAGGCGAGCGGGCTCTGTCGCATCTCAACCCCTCGTCCTTCGCAGTCGGTAACGAGTTGGGCAAGAAGCTTGACCGTATCGACCGCACGGTCTTTTGTTTGAAATGCGGCGACAACCGATGCATCGGCGGCCCGGGTGATCGCCGCCGCATCGTGAAGGCGAATCTCCTCGTACTCAATCCCGAGTTCGTTCCACGCCGCTTCGTACGACGTTGCGTTAGCTTGCTCTCGGAACAACATGAGGCCCGATGCCGCCCCGATGTAGCACGGTTCTGGGATGTATTCGACCCAAGCGCGACGTGCCGCTGCGCACTCGCTCGCCACCGATGGCAGGAAGGTTGCATAGACTGCCCCTGAGTGGAGCTGCCCAAAGTTCCGGGCAGAAGCCGATGCCGCCTCGAGATCCTCTCGCCCCACGACGATGACCGAGGAACCTCGCATGGCGGCCTCTCGGGCGATGCACAGCCCGGTGAAACCAGCTCCGATGACTAGGACGTCGACCGCATGGGACGTGTTCACGCTATCCCCTTATCTCCGCGGTGTCGTAATGGCTAGGCGCTCCGAATGCGATTTCGCACCACGAAGCCAGCCGGCGAAGTGAATCCCTTGACGACCTGTTACCGATTGCGCGCAGGACTCGCCAAGCGAGCCGCTCGAGGTGAGCCGGAGCACGCGGCGAGGCCGGAATATCGAGGATCGAGCCGAGTGTTCTACGGCGGATGACGCCACTCATTCGACGGCTTGCCTCGACGCGCCCGGCCATTATCAAGTCCCTCAGGACGAGTGCGGCGTCGTCGTAGGACATCGTCGGAAGCTCGACCGTAGCGGCAAGGTTGCGGAACCACCACAACAACCTCCTCTCGGCGGGAAGTCGCATCGACTCCGTAGCCGCGTCGAGAAGCGGGGGGAGCCGAACGACAAATGAGACCCCGAGCTCTTGGGCCCTGTGACGGGCGAGGCGCTTCCCGGTCGCGTAGCGTCCGCCGGACCGGCCATCTGCAACGCTGCCGACGTAGATCGTCGTCGGCGAACGTTCCGCAGTCGTGGCGCCGGCCGCAGCGGCCACCAATACCTCGACGGCCAGGACGTCGACTTCAGGCAGCTCGCGATCGGATACAAGGTCAACGATGGCGACGCACCCCAGCTTCTGCAATCCACGCTGCTTGAACTCCCGCGCCCAGGTGTTCGGGTCTCGCCACACTTGCCGCCGCACGTCAACGGAGATTTGCGCGGGGTCGAGCGCGGTCCGAGTCGTGAGAACGACACGAACACCGATGACTTCCAGGCGAGAGGCAAGACGCTGCCCGAGCCTCGACGTTCCGCCTAGCATCAAGGCCCATGGATCGGCGCCGTTCGGTGTCTTCGTCACGCGCTCAAGTGCGGAGTGGTCGCTGCGGCGTACTGCGGTCGCCGATCGTGGCTGACCGATACGTAGTGAAATGGACCAAGCTTGTCCCTGCGGTTGCGCGAGCATTGCGGCTGTCTGGCGACGAGCGGGCGCGCGCGACTGGCTTCGCGCGGCAATCGGATCGACGGGATTTCGAGCAGGCCCGCGGCTGGGTTCGAGAGAGCCTTCGTACCGAGCTCGACCATATCGCGCCGGATTGGTCACTTACCCAACGTTGCCCGGTATGCGACACATCTCGCCACGGCGCGCCACACCTTTGGTTGGGTGGCGCTGAGTTCGCGACAGTCAGCTGGGCACGACGACAGCCATATGTCGGTCTGGCACTGGACTTCGGGGCCGAGCCGATCGGGATCGACATTGAGCGGCTGTCGGGCCCCGAGTGGCACCGGGTGAACCGCGTATCGCTCTCCCCCGCTGAGCTCGCGTTGGTCGACGCCTCGCCGGCCGCGGCCGCGGCGACGTCAGCGGCACTCTGGACGTCGAAGGAGGCCATCCTCAAGGCGGCCCGAACAGGCCTCGGCGCGGACCCACTTGCCCTCGATCTCGCCGACAGCGTCCTACTGCCCGGGGCGGTCGTCTCGGCGTTTGGTCGACGCTGGCGGATCGAGACTTCCTGGCCCGACGCGGACGCTGCAATGACCGTCGCATTCGCGACGGGGTAATGGGCGCCGCTCGGCCCTCGTAGCCGTCAATCCGGGAAGCGCAAGGCACCTTCGAGCGAGTCCCTCTATGCCTCGGTCCGGACGAGCATCGCTGCAAGCTCGGTCGCGCTGGGATTCTCCAGGATGGCTTGGATGCGAATCGGCGTGCCACAGCTGAGCTCGATCTCGTCTGCGAGCATCGCAGCGAGGATGGAGTTCCCGCCATACAGGAAGAAGTTGCTGTCGCCATCAATGGTTTGATCCTGGAGCACAGTTCTCATCGCGCTGAGAACGATGCCTTCCCATTCTCTCAAGGGGCGCGTCAATGGTGGGGGTCCTTGATCAGCCACCCGGATCGGAGCCACGCATCCTTGATGCTGGCCGCGTCAAGTTTGCCGCTCCTCGTCAAGGGGGCGACCGCCATGATCATTATGTGTGCCGGTTGGTGATGGCTTGGCAGGGTGGCGGTCAAGGCCTGTCGGACTTCGCGTCGCATGAGATCCTCATCCAACGGGTCGCCACCCTTCCCGATGACGGCGAGCACGACGCCCTCTCTTCCGCGACGGTTCATCCCGAGGGCAGCCGATGCCGAGCCGACGCCGTCAACTCGTTGCGCGACCGTTTCAATCGCGCCGAGCTCAATCCGCACGCCCTGAACCTTTACTTGTCGGTCGCCGCGGCCCATGAATTGCAGGGACTCATCCTCCTGAAACGTGACTAGGTCGCCCGTCGAATACCAGCGCTTGTCGGCTGCCCGCTCGAAACGGCGCTGATCGAAATCACCCACCGGACCGAACCAAGACCCGTAGCCAACAGCGATCGATTCGCCGCCCAAGACGAGTTCCTTAGCGGTGGGACCGTGGCCCCGCAGGCGAACCTCGACCCCAGGCAGCGCGCGCCCGATCGACGCGCCGTGCCAAGCTTCCGTCGCGGGCCAGATCCGTCCTGCGGTCGCGTAGATGGTCGCCTCGGTCGGACCGTAGGCGTTCCAGATCTCCTTGATGTCGCGCGAAGTGGCCCAGGACCGAATTTCCTCCACGCGGGCAAGCTCGCCCGCGAGGATCAAGCGGGAGTCCGTAAGGCCACTTCCGAAGCTGTCCGGCAGGTTTCGCCAACCCGAAGGGGTCATCGAGATCACTTTGGGGTTCGTCGATTCAATGACCTCGGCAAGTGCCCACGGGTCGGCGGCCGTCGCGTCGTCCGTTCCGACAAGCGTGCCGCCGGTCGAGAGGCAGCCGAAGACTTCCCAGAGGGACACATCAAAAGAATAGTGATGCCAGTTCAGCCACCGCGAGCGCGGCGCAGCCGGCCAGAGCGTTGTCAGCCTCGCGATCTTCCGCTCGAAGGCGTCGCGGCTAACTTCCACGCCCTTCGGGGTCCCCGTTGATCCGGAGGTCGGCAGCACGTAGGCGAGGCCGGAGGTGTGACGAGCTTCCGTGCGCTCGATGCTGAGCAACCACCACCCTCTTGGAAACTGGCCGCTAACGACTGAGAGCTCGAGGACCGGCGCCCAGCCAGCTGCCTCCCAGCTCTCGAGGCCGCTTGTGCCGTCCACGATCGCGGCGGAGAGCGCCGGGTGGGCAGCGAGCGTCGCGATCCAGGCGGGCGGGGTCGGCACGGGCAGCGGCAGAAAACAGAGGTTCGCGTCGTACGCGGCGAGCAGCGAGGTGATCGCTGGTAGGCCGCGAGGCCCGGCCACCGCCACGGCGGTTCTGGACAGCCCCCGTGCCTCGAATTGCCGGGCAAGCGCCGACACGGTCTCACGCAACGTGGCGTACGTGATCGGTGAGGCGCCCGGCGTTGAGTACGCTGGGGCGGTCGGGTCGGAGAAGTCGAGCATGTCGAGAAGTGTCTCAGCTCCGGCGGCTCAGCCCTTCGGTGCCAATGAACCCCGCCGCGGGCGGGCAATTCGGAGCATGTAGGCTACGCACCACTCTCCGCGGACCGTCTTCAGGTGTGGAGGAGATAAGACGGTTCCGTCTGCGCTCCCCGCCGCATCTTCGGAGCGCTGGACATGACGCCGAGGTCGAGGCGCGCGGCTCCGTGCTCGCGCGCGCCCTCGAGGGGTCCGTGGATGAGCGCCGCGAGGTACGAATCTCGGCTGTCGATGTCCAGCTCGTCGAAGCCCAGCTCGACCACGTGCACTGTTCCGCGCCAGCTCCAACAGAGACTCCCGGCGACGACGGTTGCGTCGCGAGTCACGATGACACCAAACGTCTGCAAGCCAGGTGCTTGGCTCATCGTTTCCATCTCTTCCCGGATCCTGCGAACGGCATCCGGCCAACCATGGCGCGCCTTCGTTCGAACGATCATGCTGCCGATGTTCGAAACGGCGTCGACGGCTGGGACCAATCGCCACCCGATGCGCTTCGCCGCAAAACGCCTTGCATCTCGACGCAGGTTTGCGCGTGCCTCGGAGTTCAACCCCTCGCTGCCTCCCACCGGCATCCACGAGTGCACATCAACGGCGACGGCGACGCTCGTCGCCGATACCTCGGTGAATGCGCTGGCCATCTCGTCGTTCGCCCACATTGCAATTAGGTGGTCCGTTTCATTGGCGGCATCGGAAGCCACTCGCGCCAGCAGTTGGTTCAGCGCCGCCCTCCGCGACGATTGAGTCGACGACGCGTCGTAGACAAACCCGCTTCCAGCGGGGGTGCCGCCGATCAGGGTCAGCCCAGCCCACTCGTCCACGTCGATCCCGAACCTGCGCAAAGTCGACACCATTTGAGAAGTCTTGATTAGGCGGACGTTGGTCCTTAGGACGCTGATAGTCACATCGCCGCCGGCTGCGCGAGAGCGAAGAATCGAGCCTTCCCAGCGGGCGTCAGCGAATGCAGTCTGCAGTAAGGCCGGCGCGCCGTATGCACCGTGAGTCGCAGCCGAGCTCGGTGATTCGAAGAGCTCGCTGTATTGGGCGAGTGAAATCGGGTCGACGGTCACTGTGAGGGGGCCGCTCCTCTAGGTTGCCTGTCCCTGGGCACGGATGGTAGCGGTGGCGCTCGGACGACCTAAGCCAGCAGCGTCGTGACCATCGTTGGAACCCCCGGTCCACCGCCGATGGATTTCCTAGAATCACCATACCCAATGAGGACAGCGTTGCGCGCCCCAGAAGCGATGCGGTTGCTGCGCATGCCCTTGTTCGGGCGGTTCCTCGCTGCGCTGACGATTTCGACGCTTGGCACGGGTATCGCCACCGTGGCGTTGGCGTTCGCGGTTCTTGGATTCGGTGGGGCGACCGAGCTCGCCAGCATCTTGCTAGCCCGCGAAATTCCGACCGTGCTTTTCGTGCTTCTCGGTGGCGTAGCCGGCGATCGCTTCGCCCGGCGCAACATCCTCGTAGCGAGCGATATCGTGCGCGGCCTCGCCCAGTCAGCCACCGCGCTCCTCCTCGTCACCAATTCGGCGACCGTCATCAGTATTGGCGCCCTGCAGATGGTGGTAGGGACCGCGCTCGCGTTCTCTCGCCCAGCGGCGACCGGGCTCGTCAAGGAGGTTGTTGACGCACCGCAGCTTCAGTCTGCGAACGCATTCGTGGGATTGACGCGCAGCTCCTTGTCGATTGCGGGCCCGGCGGCCGGCGCATTGCTTGTTGCGGCGACCGGGCCGGCGATAGCAATCGCCTTTGATGCGGGTACGTTCTTCATCTCCGCAATCCTGCTGGCATCGCTTCCACTCTCGACGGCGACTCGACGGGCGGCAACCTCGCTGATTTCCGAACTTCGGCACGGTTGGCGCGAGTTCGTCGCGCGACCGTGGGCCGTTGCCATGGTTGCTTCGTTCGGGGTGTTCCAGCTCGCGTTCTTTCCGGCGTTCTTCGTGCTAGGACCGCTTACTGCTCAACGCTCCTATGGCGGGGCGGCCGGCTGGGGGATGATTCTTTCGGCGATCGCCGCAGGCGCCGTTGCCGGTGGGCTCGTTGGGTTCAGGTTCAAGCCGAGCAAGCCGTTAGTCGCCGCCGAGGCACTGCTTCTCCCCGCCGCGGCCCTCCTCGGGGCGGTCGCCATAAGCGCGCCGCTCGCTGTGGTCGTTGGTCTCGGGGCACTCGAGGGCGCCGCATTCGCGGTAAGCGATGTGCTGTGGACGACGTCTCTCCAACGCCTCGTTCCCGCGGAGGCGCTGTCGCGGATCAGCGCCTTCGATTGGATCGGATCGCTTGCGCTAAACCCCCTCGGCTACGCGATCGTCGCCCCGCTCTCACTGTCTTTCGGGTATCCGAACACGCTCGGAATGGCGGCCGGTCTTTGCTGCGTCGTGTCGCTTGCCGTCGTGTGCCTCCCGTCGGTGCGGCGCGTGCAGGCTTCGACCCTGGCGTGATGTCACCCAGAGGAGCGCGGCGAAGCGAGAGCTCGGGAGTTGCGTGCTCTAGCAACCCAGGGACGGTGCTGCGCCGGGCGCACGTCGCGCCTACGACTCGCCATTGCGGTACACGATCCTGCGATTGCCGAGCCCACGTTGTTGCGGGCGTGCAGTTCGGGGACGTGGCCAGCCAGTCCTCTCGCTTACGAGAAGACCGTTCAACAGCCGGAGGGAGATCAGGGACTCCTCGCGTACCTCGTGGCTGTCGCCTTTTGGCTCCCCGGGTCGGCGGCCTCCAGGCCCGTGAGCGGCCACTGGAGCCGCGATGACGACGGCGGGGTCTTCGACGACATCGCCCGGTTTCGCTGAGACCGCTTTGCACCAACTTGGGATTGCCACGGTCGGTTGCGACGGCTATCTTGTGGCCACCATCAGGAACATCGAAGCGCAGGCGACGTCAGCTGAAGTTCTGCTTCCCAAGCAGAAGGTCGAGGGTTCGAGACCCTTCTCCCGCTCCACTCCTCTCGTATGGATCCGCCTGGCGGCGCGATGGGTGGTCGCCTCGTTTACGCGTTCGCCAGCTTCATGTCACAGGAAGGGCGGTCCCCGTCAAACCTGTCGCTCCATTCCCGAAAGCGAGCTCGGGGTCGGGCGCACAGGCGCTGTGCGCGCCGGTGCGTACGCGGCGTCCCACCTGATCGCGCAGTGAAGGAGCAAACGTGCGTCTCGCGACTTGGAACGTTGAGCGGCTGGGAAGTCAGCCAAGACGCGGTCGAATCCTGCGCATGATCAACGAAATCGCTGCAGACGTATGGATCTTCACCGAGACCGATGACAGCCTTGTTCCGGCTGGCATGCCATCGCTGCACTGCGCCGACATCGACGAGCGACGGCGATCGAACGAACGGTGGGTGTCGATCGCATCGAAGTATCCACTCGAGCAGTTGTCACTGACGGGGGACCCGACGCGGTCCGTGGCAGCACGCATCCACCCCTCCAACCGCGAGCCGTTCATCGTCTTTGGGACGGTCCTTCCGTGGACCTCTGATCGCTGGCGCGGCATGCGCGGTAGTCACGGGTTTGCCGAAGCGCTGGCGACCCAGCAAGGCGACCTCCGCAGGCTGCGCGCCCTTGAGCCGCACTCGGACTTCGTCTGGGCGGGCGACTTCAATCAGCACCTCGGCGTTGGCGCTCGATACTGGTCGAAGCGAAACGGAGAGCTGCTCGTCGGGGCGCTCGAGGAGCTAGGGCTGCATATCCTGACCGCGGACCCCGACCCGGTTACCGGCGTCGCAGGGGAACGTCGCTCCGTTGATCACCTCTGTGTCGCCCGGGCAGATCTGTGGGATCGCCGATCTCTGGCCGTTTGGCCCGTCGGGCCGGCGCCAGATCGGCAGCTCAGCGACCACTACGGGGTGGCCGTCGACACCGTCGCTTCTCGTAGTTAGTGAGCACCTAGGCCGACCACCAGACCCACCGTGAAGGCGATGAGCGTTACCCCAGTGACGATGGCCGCCTGACGCTTCCACGACAGCGCAATGGGCAACCACCAGAGCGGGATGTCCACCGAGACCCGAGGTAGGCCATCGGCCCGCTCATGTCCTTCACTACTCACGACCGCAGTGAGCGCCTTGCCTGCGCCAGGTTGTCTGGCAATGACCCGGGGTGTACCAAGGACGACCTTGCGTCCGACCGACCGCCGGGCTACCCGTCCCGTGGTTCGCCCGAGGTGCCTTTGACGAGGTCGGTGCGTGCTACGGAGCGCGGAGTCTGGATGGATACGATTGCGCGGTTGACCAGCTACGCGAGCAACTTCGACCACCCGGCCCTCGCGGATCCGCCGATCCGCTGGACCCCGTAGCCATGGACCACGCGGACCACGTTCGGCTGATCCGCGATGGCGTCGCAGGCGGAGGGCGCGCCTGGGCCGACCTTGGTTCCGGCGAAGGTGCGTTCACCCTCGCGCTCGCGGATCTACTCGGCCAGAACGGGTCGATCCACACGGTCGATCGCGACCGGCGCGCCATCCAGGTCCAGTTGGAGCGCCTCGCAAGCGGCTTTCCTGACATGACCGTCATGCCGATCGTGACCGACTTCAGGAGATCGATCGAGCTGCCGCCGCTGGACGGGATCGTGATGGCGAACTCGCTCCACTTCGTGCGCGACAAGGCCCCCGTACTCGAGCTCGTTCGTGGCTATCTCCGCCCGGGCGGCCGCCTCGTCCTCGTGGAGTACGGCGCGGATCGCGGCAACCCCTGGGCCCCCTATCCCCTCTCGTTCGCGACGTGGTTGACGGTGGCGGCGGCGGCCGGGTTCAGCGAGACCCGCCAGCTGGCGACGGTCCCAAGCCGGTTCCTGGGCTCCATCTACTCGGCCCTCAGCATCGCTCCGGGACCGCCGTAAGGGCGGTGGTCCACCATCGGCTCATGGTCCCCGTGACCGTCGGCACTGGCCGTGAGGTCGCCGGCGCGCTATCCACGAGGACATGGACCGGGTGCGGACGCTCGTCGGCAGTGGTGATCGGATCGCGCTCGTCATGCTGCCGTTCCTTGTGGTGGGCCTGACCCTCAACGTCATGAACCCGGCGGCATTCAGCGTCGGCGGGCCACCCGACGCGCTCCGAGTGCTGTCGCTCGTGGTCCTCGTTCCCGGTCTCGTGCTCTGGGCGTGGTCAGCACTGCTCATCCTCACCAGGGTCCCGCGCGGAGAGCTCATCACCGGCGGGCCGTTTGCGCTCGTCCGGCACCCGCTCTACACAGCCGTGGCGCTGCTGGTCCTGCCGTGGCTCGGATTCCTGCTCAACAGCTGGCTCGGCGTGGTGCTCGGTGCCGCCCTGTACGTCACATCGAGGTGGTTGTCACCTATCGAGGAAGCAGACCTCGCGGTCCGGTTCGGCTCGAGATGGGACGCGTACCGCACGAGCGTGCTGCTGCCCTGGGTCTGACCGTCGCCGGGCGCCGGGGCCGATCTAGGCGCCGAGCCCCTCCGCTTCGCCGTAGGCCCATAGGTCGAGCTCATCGAGATCGATTGCGTTGATGCCGTTCGTGGCCAGCGCGCCGGCGATCTGCGCGCGGTGCTCCGTCGCGTGGTGAACCGCCTGACCAAGGATTGTTGATCGGGCGCGCGCCGGCCGGTCGGGATGGGGATGCACCACGAGGACGTCCGGCTCGGTCGCCTGCCGCCGGAGCCGCGCGTCGAAGTCGGCGCAACGCGCGGCGATCGCGGCGAGCTCCGCGACCGACGTCGGCACTTCCGTGTCGGGCGGCCGCGGCACGCCCTCCAGGCGCGAGGCGTAGCCGCCGGCCGCGGACACCAGGTGCGCGAGGATCCGGGCGGCTGACCACTCGTTCCGCGGGGCGGTGCTGGCGAGGGCGGCATCGGGCTGCCCGGCGAGCCAATCGATGAGCGTGGCGTTCGCCCACGCCATGTGGCGCAGGAGTCGGTCGAGGGTCGGGTCGGCGTTCGAGTGGGTCATGTGCTCCTCGCGATGGCTCTGCGGCGTCGTTCTCCATGCGCCTGCCCGCGGAGTGAACACCAGATGACCCGCACGCGTTCGTCGCGTTGAGAGGTGCAGTTCATCGATCCGGCGAATTCGACCTCGTGGACCTTCTCGCTCGACCCGGTGGCGGCTAACGTCACCTACCAGTAGCCGACGGCGGTCGCCGGGCGCCTACCAGCGAACGGTGACGGAGCCGCCGACGCGGGCATAGACGTCGTAGTAGAGGTCGAGCAGCTTCTCGTTCGACTCGCCCGCGTGGCACTGGCACCAGTCGATGAGCTTGACGCGCAGGCCGTCGACGTAGACCACGCGACCGCGCCAGCTCGAGCCGAGCGCCGCGCGGAGGCGCGGGCCTGCGGCGGCATACGCGTCCACGGCTCCGCCGTCCGCGTAGCCGCTCGTGCACGGGGAGGTGCCCGCGCGGCAGTACCAGGAGGCGGCCCCGGAAAGTCGATGGGTCAGCACCGGCACGGCGACCGGCTTTGCGGTCGGGAGGACCGGCTGGGGACGCGGCGGCGGCGGCGAGGCGATCAGTGGGTCGACGATCACGTCGAGATTCGGACCCTGCGCGGCGTGCGCGCCGGCCATCCCGGATCCGGGCAGGAGCACCACCGGGCCGAACGCCGCGTCCGGGATCGGTGTGGGTGCGGCTGGTTCGACGCCGACGGTGGCGGCGGCCGCGATGACGAAGAAGGCGGAAACGACGAAGGAAGCGGCAGCCCTCAGTTGGCGCCGAGTCGCCCGTGCGCTCGTGGGCACGGGTCGTCCGCCTGTGTTGCGACAGGCATGGACCGATCATGCGGGAGTTGCCCTTGCGGCAGTGAGGGGCGCGGGGCGCAGTCGCCTTGCGGGAGCGCGACAAACCTTGCGACGGACCTGCAAGCCCGTGCGCGGCCACCGCAGCGTTGGAGACCCTCACGGTCGGCCATCCTCGAGGACCACACGAGGAGCACCAGATGCCGACCGCAACCCGTCACGCCCCCGCCACGAACGGCCACGGGCCGTCGAAGCACCTCCGAACCTCCGCGCAGCCACGCATGGGCCAGACCGGCCCGGAGCTGCAGCGGTTCGGAAGCCTGCGCCAGCTGCCGATCGCCCTGTCCGCGGAGGCGCGGACCGAGAGCTGCCAGATCCTGAACGACATCCTGGCCGATTCGATGGTGCTGTCGGCGCTCTACAAGAAGTCCCACTGGAACGTGGCCGGCCCCACCTTCTACCAGCTCCACCTCCTCTTCGACAAGCACTACGAGGAGCAAGTGGAGCTGGTCGACGCGATCGCCGAACGCGTCCAGATGCTCGGCGGCATCAGCGTCGGCGACCCGCGTCACGCGGCCGAGCTGACGACCATTCCCCGCCCGCCGGACGGCGCAGAGGATGTTCCGGTCGTGCTGTCACGCCTGCTGGATGCCCACGAGACCATCATCGAGAAGGTCCGTGCCGGCATCGAGAAGACGGAGAAGAGCAAGGACATGGGCACCAACGACCTGCTCATGGGCGACGTCCTTCGTCGCCACGAGATGCAGGTCTGGTTCATCGCCGAGCACGTCGTCGAGGTTCCGCTCGTCGAGGCGTAGGCGGGACCTGACCGGCGGGCCTGGACGGGCTACTCCAACAGGTAGCGCGGCACCTGGTTGATCAGGGCCTGTCCGGCGGCGAAGCGGCGAATCTGGTCGCCCGCCAGCTGGAAGCACCGGATCGTGGTCGACGGTGAGTCGCCGGCCATGTGCGGCGTGATCAGCACGTTGGGCAGCGCCCACAACGGGTGATCCGCGGGAAGCGGCTCGGGGTCGACCACGTCCAGGGCCGCGCGGAGCCGGCCTGCCTGGAGCTCGCCGGTCAGCGCCGCCGTGTCCACCGTCCTGCCGCGACCCGCATTCACGAGCAGTGCGCCGTCGCGCAGCAGGCCCAGCCGGCGAGCGTCGAGGAGGCCGCGGGTCTCGCTCGTGAGCGGCAGCATTGCGACCAGGATGTCCGCGGTCGGGAGCAGTGCGTCGAGGTCGGCGAGCGGCCGGACCCCGTCGCGCGCGGTCCGGCCGACCCCCACGATGTCGACGCCGAACGGTCGAAGGCGGTCGGCGATCGCGGTCCCGATCGAACCCATGCCGAGGATGACCACGCGGCGGCCCTCGAGCTCGTCGGGCTCGAAGAACTCCCACTCGGCCTTCACCTGCGCGTCACGGGCCCGAATGTGCCCGCGCTGCATGGCCAGGATCGCGCCGACGACCCATTCCGAGAGCGGCCCGTCGTAGATCCCCCGGGCGTTGCAGACGGTCACGTGCGGCGGCACCTTGCCGACCAGCCAGTCCGCGCCCGCGCTGAGCGTCTGGATCACCCGCAGCCGGCCCGGCGGCCCGGCCAGCACCTCCAGCAGCGACGGCCGGATGCGCATGAGCGGCACCACGAGATCCACGCCCGCAAGGTCCGGCAGCGGCTCTGGCTCGGCACGGACCAACACGACGTCCACGTTCGCCGGAAGCTCGCCGACATGCACGAGCTCGGGCATGTCCGGAAGGCACACGGTCACCCGAGACTGGTCCATCGCGCTCGACGGTAGCAGCGAGTCAGGCGCCGGGGGCGCGCGCGTGCGGCCGCGGCGGCCGGCGGGGCCGCTCGTCAGCGACCGGCGGCGAGCGCCTCCGCAGCGGCGTAGCCCTCGGCGTCGTCCTCGTAGCCACCCTTGTAGCCGGCGGCATCGGGCCGGCGGATCCGCGCATGTGGCACGACGCTGCCTCGGCGCAGGCCGCGGAAGTCGGCCAGCGAGTGCCACCCGCGATCCGCGTTGCGATCAAGGAACTCCGCCATCCCGGTCCGCAGGTCGGTGATCACGTTCGGGCCGATCGCGTGATCCAGCATCGCGGCGGTCGCGACCTGGACGGTGCCGCAGCCGAGCATGAAGTAGCTCAAGGCGTGGTCGAACGTCGAGATGCCGCCGATCCCCGAGAACTCGCGATCCGGGAATGCCTGGGTCATCTCGGCCATCTTCGCGAGCGACTGGGGCAGGATCGCCGGACCGCCGAGGCCGCCGTACGACACCCGCCCGTCGACGTTCACCTCGAACTCCAGGGTCTCGGGATCGATCGGCGGCAGCGCCGGGAACGTGTTGGACGATGAGACGGCGCTCGCGCCGGCGTGGAAGACCGCGCCGGCCTCCTCGACGATGCTCGAGGCTGCGGGCGTGAGCTTGACCCAGATAGGCACGCGGGCGACGGCGCGGACCGCGGCGACGACCACCGAGGTGAGGACCGGATCCTTGCCGATGTTCGCGCCCATGTCCACGCGGTCCATGTGCGGGCACGAGAGGTTCAGCTCGATCGCGTCGACACCCGCGTCCTGGACCGCGCTCGTCAGGGTCTGCCAGTGGCGGAGCTCTTCGTCGCTGCCGGAGCCGGCCATGATCGATGCGACGAGGACACGCCCGGGCCAGGCTCGCTTGACCGTGGTCAGGCGCGGGATCCACCACTCGAGCGGCTTGTCCGAAATGAGCTCCCAGTTCCACGACGCGAGGAGCGTCGAATCCGCCCGCTTGGCCATCGACAGGCGGGAGCCGCCATCGTCGAGGCGCACGAACTTGGTCTTCGGGCCGACGACGTTGTCGA
Organism: Chloroflexota bacterium; assembly: GCA_016191395.1. Taxonomy (GTDB): domain Bacteria; phylum Chloroflexota; class Limnocylindria; order Limnocylindrales; family CSP1-4; genus UBA5189. Next base: position 189,565 of record JACPOS010000009.1, on the reverse strand, counting down.
CGGGGTGCAGCCCGATGGTCTTGGTGACGACGCCGCCCCAGCCGGCCTCGAAGGCCCGGTTGATGTTCGACTCCGATTCCGTGGGCGGGGCGGAGGCAAGCAGGAACGGGTTCTCGAATCGGATTCCGGTGAACGTCGTGGACAGGTCCGGCAGGTCGGTCATGGCGCAGGTCTCCTCGGGCACGATTCCGGATCGCAGCGTCCTTCACGGCCCACGCGCGCGCCAGAGCCGATGGTCACCCGTTCGCCAGTGCCGTTCGGCGAGCCGGGGCCGTTCCTAGGCCGGGCGCACAGTCACCCGGGGGTGTCGGCGGTCATCGTGGATCGAAGATGCTCGGTGGCAGCGCTTCGCCGGCCAGGATGCGTCCGATCTGACGCCCGCCGTGGATGGAGGGCAGGAACCCGACCCCGTTGCAGCCCAGGTTGTAGAGCAGCCGCGGGCGGCCCGGGTGCGCGCCGATGACGCGAACGCGGCCGTCCATGTAGCCCATGAGGCCGTGCCACTGGAAGTCGTACGGCAGGCCCGGTGGCCGGGCGGGCTGGGCGAACGGCCGGATCAACTCGTCCATGGTCGAGAGGAGCGGCCCGGGAAATGGCGCGTCGCGGACCCACGGTCCCTCGATGGGCCATTCGGGCCCGCCCATGCAGGTGAGGGTCGCCGCTCCCTCCGGCCGGTCGTAGGTTCGGCGGGTCACGTACACGTACGGCACGTCGCCGCCGATCGTGGTGTTCCGGATGTAGCTCATGGCCGCGGGCGTGCGAGGCTGGTCTTCGAAGAACGCCGTCATGAAGCCGATGGTGCCGACGACCTGCTGGCGCTGGTGGAGGACGATCGGCGCGCCGGAATCGTCCAGGACGACGTGGTCCGTGAAGCCGTTCGTGCACAGCACCACCCGCGCCGCCGTGACGCAATGCCCCAGGGCCTCCACGACGACGCTGTCGTCGCCGACCACCACGCGCTCGACGAGCGTGTGGTCGACGTAGCGAAAGCGATCGGGGTACGCCCGCTCCAGGTAGTCGAGCGCCTGCTCCACGAAGAGGCCGGCATTCGCGCAGCCCTTCAGATCGGACAGGACCGCGCGATAACGATCGTCGGTCGTCTCCAGCAGCTCTCGGATCCGCGCCTGCGGGACGACCTGGTACAGGCCCGCGAACTCGCCCGGGATCTGGTCGAGGAAATCGGCGTCCTCCGAGACGACGCATTCCTCCGGCTTCAGGCCGCCCTTCCGCCGCACGAGGCCGTTCCGCAGGTGCACCTGGAGGTGGTTGAGGCTGAACATGCCCATGTGGCCGACGAATCGCTCCACCCGGACGGTGGAGCCGGATTCCGCGGCCATGAGGTCCAGCAGGTCGTGGGCCTCATCGAAGCCGCGCTGCCCCTCGACCGCCGCTTCGATGCCGAATTCGTCCGCGATGTCGTACAGGGGCCGCTCGAAGTAGGTCGTGAGCTGGCCCGCGTTGCGGCCCGTCGCGCCGTGGGCGACGCGGTCACGCTCGATCAGCAGGACGCGGAGGTCCGTGGACCGGAGCGTGAAGAAGGCGGTCGATACGCCCGCGATGCCGGCCCCGACGATCGCGACGTCGGTGGAGGCGTCGGCACTGAGTGGCCGTGGCGGCCCGTCCGGCGCCATCTGGGCAATCCATGGCGAGCGGCTCGGCTGGTCCGCGTAGGTCGGCATGCCGCCATGATCGCGCTTCGGGGCTCCGCGCCGCCGGTCCTGCCTCCCAGACTCCACGCGTGATCAGCTGCCCGAACTGCGGAACGGCGAATCCCGAGGTCGCCCGGTTCTGCATGTCGTGCGGGACGACGCTCACCGGCGCGGCTCCCGGTCGCGAGGCGCGAAAGGTCGGGACCGTGGCCTTGAGGCATGGGTGCACGTGCTCCTGGGGCAGAACGACGAGGCGAGCTGGGCGGCCGCCGAAGCGCGCAGGCTCGCGGCCCCGGACGACGCCGTGACACAGATCCTCTGGCGTGCCGCGGAGAGCGTCGCGCCGGCACGGCTCGACGAAGGCGCGGAGGTGGACCGCCTGTCGCTGGAGGCGGTCGCGGTCGCGGCCGACACCGATTGATCGACACCATCGCCGCGTGGCTCGCCCGGTCGATGGTCCCGTCGGTCCTCGGGCGGAGGGCGGAAGCGCGTGACGCTGCCAGCCGGGCGCGCGACCTCGCCGCTGCGAAGGGCGAGGTGAACGTGACCCGGCGTGCGGAGGCGCTCCTCAGGGCTGCCGGTTGAACCAGACCCCGCCCGGGCCGTCGTAGCTGGTGCCCTCGCCCCACGCCGCGATCGACTTCCCGGTGGAGGTGACCGCCAGCTCGCCGTAGTCGCCGTAGATCTCCGCGAAGCCGGCAGCGCTCTTGTAGGCCGCACCGCTCGACGCATCCGAGATCTTCACGGCTGCGGTCCAGGCCAGCCCGCCGTCCGCCGACGTCCGATACCAGACGTTCCAGGCGTCGACATTGCCACCGCCGCTCGTCTGCTGGTACCAGGCGCGAACGTCCGTTGCGCTCGCCGCCTCGATCGCGGGTGCGGTCGACTCTTCGCCGGTTGCGGAGATGGTGACCGGCGGGGCCCACGTTGCGCCGGCGTTGGTCGAGGTCCGCGACGTGATGGTCTGCAGGCCGCCGGCCGCCGTGGTGCCGTCGTACAGCAGCGTCACCTTCCCGGGTGCGTACGCGGTGATCGCCGCGTGGCCCAGGTAGAAGTCCGGTGGACAGCCTGCCGCGACGCATGCGAGACCCGGCTGGATCGAACCAACGAGCCGGTCCGTGAACGTCTGGCCGCTGTTGGTCAGCACGTAGACGTGCTCCTCGATGGGCCCGGTCGGCGTCGTGCCCTTGTTCCCGCCACCTCCGTACAGGATGGAGGTCATCGCGAAGTACGCGGTCCCGTTCGCGTCGACGTCACCGTCGAACGCGAAGACGTACCGGTTGCTGTCGACGACCTTGGTCTGGGTCCACGTGGTGCCGCCGTTGTGGGACTGGGCGAGCCAGGGGTCGCCGCCGGTCGGTCCGTTGAACATCACGTACACGTCGTTGCCGTCATCGCTCACCGCGATGATCGGCTTGTCATTCCAGGACACGGAGCCGTACGTCTTCACGGGACCGGACCAGCTCAGCCCATGGTCCAAGGACTTCATGAACATGACGTTGTAGCCATTCATGTACAGCGCGTAGACCGCGCCAGTGTTCGGGACGACTTCGATGATCGGGTCGAACTGGCCGGAGCCCTTGCAGGCGCACAGCGGCGCGCCGGCCGACCATGTCGCACCCGCGTTCGAGCTCGTGTACAGAGCGATGTACGGCGTTGGGCAGTTGCCGGGGCAGGGTTTCGTGCTCGCATAGCGCGTCGTCAGCAGGTAGGCGTATGACTTGCCGTCCGGGTACACGTGCGGGTCGGCGGCGACCGCCGGCTCCCAGTCGTCCGCGGCGGCGCTGACCAGCTGCTCGCCGGCCCAGCCGGCGGCGGCGTTCACCTTGATCGGCGCGGCAACACCCGCCTTGCCGTCGCGGACCGCCTCCCGGAACGCTTCTGCGTGGGCCTCGGCCTCCTCGGCCTGCTCCGCGGCCTCCGGGTTCGCGTCGGCCACCTTCGGCCCGCGGTCCGGACCGTCCTTGGGCGGGCCACCTGCCAGGCCACCGTTGGCGAGGATGAGTCCGCCGATCAGGGCAACTGCGGCAACCGCCGCGAGCATGACGAAGCTGGCCCGGGGGACCTGGAGCCTGACCACGAGGCATCCCTCCACGACGCGTGCGGTGGCGTTCGGTGCGCGGAAGTGTAGTCCGCACGATCTGGCGTCAACCAGCCGACTGAGGCGACGCGCGGTGCGCCCATGCACCGAACGTCCCTCGCCGTTCGGCTAGCTGTGATTCCCGGACACGTTGGTCGCGCTCCGGGTGGCACCAGGCGGTTGTCATCTACCAAACCCATTGGTCGTAGGTGCCAGAACCATCCGTTTCTCGCGGTCGGCAGGCCGCCGCCCACGCTCGAGATCACCCGCGCTGGCCGGATTCCCACCTCGAGCCGCACCTACCACCACCCCTGTTGGTATCTGGCAGGAGACGCGGTCGCCCGGAACGGGTGTCAACAACGTCAATGGGAACCAAGCTAGCCGGCGGAGGCGGTGATCTCACGCTTGCGGCGGTCCACGAAGGCATCGAGGGCCTCGGCTCGGCCGGAGTCGAGCGGCGGTGGCTCGTACTCCGCCAGCAGCTGCTTCCAGATCCCGTTCGCACGCTCCGTCGCGGTTCGGGCGCCGTCCTCCTGCCAGGTCTCGAAGTTGCGCCAGTCGGACAGCATGGGCTGATAGAAGGCCGTCTCGAATCTCGCGAGCGTGTGCGCGGTGCCGAAGAAGTGCCCGCCCGGCCCGACCTCCGCGATCGCATCGAGGCCCAGCTCCGCGTCGCTGACGACGATGGGCGTGAGGACCTCGGCGATCTGCTGGAGCAGCTCCGCGTCCAGGATCAGCTTCTCGAAGGAGGCAGTGAGGCCGCCCTCCAGCCAGCCCGCGCCCTGGTACAGCAGGCTCGCGCCGCCCATGACGGAGCCCCAGATGGACATCTCGCTCTCGTAGGCGGCCTGCGCATCCATGACGGCCGCGCCGGTGACGTTGGACGAGCGATGCGGCAGGCCGACTCGGCGCGCGAGCTGCCCCGTCGCGATTGCGGCCTTGACGTATTCCGGGGTGCCGAATGCCGGCGAGCCCGTGCGCATGTCCACGTTGGAGGTGAAGCCGCCGTAGACCATGGGCGTGCCCGGCCGCACGAGCTGGGCAAGCGCGACCATGAACAGCGCCTCGGCATGCTGCTGCGCGAGCGCGCCGGCGAGGGTGACCGGGGTCATCGCGCCAGCGAGCGTGAACGGCGTGGCGACCACGGGCTGGCCCAGCGTCGCCATCGCGATCAGCCCGTCGGACATCGGGCCGTCCAGGCGGAGCGGCGAGTTCGAGTTCACGATCGTCATGAGGCTCGGCTCGCGGACGAGGGTGTCCCGGTCGATGCCGCGCGTGATGCACGCGACATCGGCCGCGTCCTCGACAACGGTGCGCCCGAACGCGAGGCATTGCCATGACTTGTCGAGCAGCGTCGCCAGCGTCCGGTACATGTCCAGATGGCGGGTCTCGACCGGGAGGTCCGTCGGCTCGAGTGGGCCGCCGCCCTCCTGGTGGATGATGTCGAGGCTGCCGATGACCCGGACGTAGGCGTCGAAGTCCGCGGCGTTGCCGGCGCGGCGGCCACGATCGAGGTCCGTCACGAACGCAGGGCCGCCCACCGCGCCGATGACGAGGTGGCGATCGCCGAAGACGAGGCCGCGCTCCGGATTCCTCGCGTGCAGCTGGAAGCGCGATGGGGCGCGCGAGACGAGCTCCTCCACCTGCGCCGGGTCGAGGCGCACCTGCCCTGCCGGGCCGCGGGCCCCGCCCTCCCGCTCCACATGCGCTCGGGCCGCCTCGAAGCGATCCAGCGCTCCGGCGCCGAGGACCTGCACGCCGATGTCGCGCAGGATCGTCAGGGCTGCACCATGGATCGCCTCGACCTGGTCCGCGGAGAGGATCTCGAGCGGCGTGAATGGGTTGACGATGCGACGCCACGGCAGACGGGGCACGCCCCCGGGAGTGCGGCGTGCGTGACGGATCCGCGCGACGGGCAGGCGGTCCGGCACGTCAGCGATTGCGCTCCGAGCGAACGAACAGCGTCGTCCCGACGCCCATGAACAGCACGAACATCGCGCCGATGACCGCGAGGTTCACGGGCGCGGAGTAGAGCGCGACGGGGACGGCCTCGGGCAGGGCGCCGTAGTAGACGTCCCGCAGCAGGTCGATCGCGTACCGCATCGGCGAGATGTGGGACACGATGTCGAGATACCAGGGCAGGTTGCCGATCGGGTTGAACACGCCGGCGAGGAAGAACTGCGGGAGCATCACGAACGGGAAGATCTGGTTGGCCGCCTGCTGGCTCCGCAGGTTGGACAGGACGATCACGCCGAACGCCCCGCCGAAGATGGCGATGACGAACGCGACCGGGATCAGCGAGAGCAGGAAGGGCAAGGACAGGGGGACGCCCAACGCCAGGCCAAGGACGATGATCGCGATCGCCTGGGGCAACGCGACGAGCGACTCCCCCAGGATCTTGCCCGCGATGATCGAGTACCGCGACACGGGCGAGACGAACATCTCCTGGCTGTAGTCCTGCTCGCGGTCGGCGATCAGCGAGATCACGCCCAGGGCGGACGACTGCCAGATCGTCTGCGCCAGCACCCCGGTGAACACGAACGTCAGCAGGTTGAAGCCGCCCGAGCCGCCGAAGCCCGCCTGCAGGCTGGTCCCCAGGATGGCGATGAAGATCAGGGGGAAGGCAAGGTCCGCGATGATCCGCGGCCGATCGCGGATGAGCTTGACGAAGTCGCGGTGGGCGATCGCCAGGACCGCCGAGAGCTCATGCATCGCCGAGCTCCGCATCGGGCTTCTCGACGATCTCGAGGTAGGCGTCCTCGAGGGTGGGCGCATGCGTTCGGACGACCGTGAGCGGCGTCTCGATGGAGCGCAGCGCCTGGTGGGTCCGGCTCGCGTCGAGTGGAACCTTGAACGGCCCGCCGCCGGTGTGGTTCAGGCCCAGCCGCGTCAGCTCGGCCTCCAGCGCCGCCCGGTTGTCGGCATCGACGACGATGTACTCGTCGACGAGCGCGGCCTTCAACTCCGCCGGCGTCCCCGACGCCACGACCTTGCCGCCGTCGATGAAGCAGACCTTGTCCGCCTGCTCGGCCTCTTCGATGTAGTGGGTCGTGAGGAAGATCGTGGTGGACTGGCGGCGCCGGACGTCGTCGAGGTAGCTCCACAGCGTCCGCCGGCTCGGCGGGTCCAGGCCGGCGGTCGGCTCGTCGAGGAAGAGCACCTTGGGCTCGTGCATGAGGCTGCGCACGATCTCCAGCTTCCGGCGCATGCCGCCCGAGTACGTGCGGACCGGGTCGAAGACCTCCTTGCCGATGCCCAGGAGCTCCGCGAGCTCCTCGACGCGCCGACGGTAGGCGGGCTCCATGAGCCGGAACGAGGGCGCGTAGCGGTTGATCCCGTACAGGATCGCGTGGAGCCGGACGTTCTCCTCGCCGGTCAGGTTCTGGTCCAGGCTGGGTCGCTGGAAGATGATCCCGACCAGGCGGCGAACGGCGCTCGCCTGCGAGACCAGGTCGTACCCGGCGATCGTCGCCTTGCCGCTCGATGGCAGGAGCGTGGTCGTCAGGATGGAGATCGTCGTCGTCTTGCCGGCGCCGTTCGGCCCGAGCAGGGCGAAGAACTCGCCCGGGCCGGCCTCGAACGATATCCCGTCGACGGCATTCCGCGACGCCTTGCGGTAGCGCTTGACGAGATCGACGACCTGGATCATGGGCTGTGACACGGGGCGCGAATCATAGAGGCGAGCCGCCACCCGGTCCGTCAGGTCTCGATCGCGCCACCACGCTCCGTGAGATGGCGGCGCAGCGTGTACGTCGGGTCGCTCGCACGCCGGGCGAGGTAGCCGCCGAAGTCGAGCTGGCTGCGGAGGGACGTGCCCCCAGCGATCAGCTCCGCCTGGCGGCTCTCGTCGGCGACGATACGGGTGGCCACGACCTCGACCTCCGGCCAGCGCGAGCCGTCGACGAACACCACGCCGTCGTCGTCGGCGACCACGACGTCAGAGCGAGTGACCGGCACCTCGCCGACCCTCGCCTCCGAGAACGGGTCGCCCGCGATCGGCCGGGCGGCGCGCGGGCCGGCGGGCAGCGTGCCCAGCGACCAGACCGGCAGCCCGATCCCGGGCAGGGCGGCGCCGTCGCGATGGTGGCCCCACAGGACGATCCCGGCGAGCCCGGCCAGGCGAGCCTCGGCGACGGTCAGGTCACCGATGCACGCCTCGTCGTCGCGTCCTTCGTCGTCGATGACGAGCAAGCCGCCCCGAGGTGCCGTCTCGTAGGCCTCGAGGAAGACGTCCACGCTGCCGAAGTGTCGGACCGGCACCGCAGGCCCGCTCACCGGCGCGCCCGGGAAGGCGCGCCGAACGGAGGCCGGCGCGAGCCGGACCGGCAGCCCGAGCCGGACGAGGGCATCGGCAACCGCGGCCGCGGGGAGCGCCATCGACATTGCTCCTACGGAGTCGGGACGATCCCGCGCGCGGTGAAGACCGCGGCAGCGTCGAGTGCCTCGGCGTGGGTGTACTGCGCCTCGACCGCCGCGACGATGCGGCCAGCCAGGTCCGGCATCGTCGTGCCGACCCAGTCGAACTGGGCGAGCAGGATCGCGGTGTCCGCGTGCTGGGTACCGATCGCGCTGCGCAGGTTCCAGAGCGCCTGCGACCAGATCTCGCCGTCGTCGTGCACCTCGCCGTCCAGGTCGGTCGGGTAGACCTTGCCGGTGTCCAGGCGCCGCAGGCAGTGCGGGGCGTCGCGCGTGTACGAGGTGGAGTCCCAGTCCATGATGCACTTCGGGTCGGTCATCTCGGTCACGCCGGCCTGGGCCATCGCCCATTCGACCACGGTCGCCGCCCAGTAGTCGCCGAAGCCCTCGCTGATCGCCCCTGCCTCTTCGGTCGCGAAGAAGTCGGCGGATTGGCTGAAGTGGATCTGGTGGCCCATCTCGTGGAGGATGACCTCGGCGTCCTCGGCATCATCGACGCCGCCCTTCCCGAAGCGCATCTCGTCCTTGGGATGGTCCGTGGCGAACGAGTTGTCGACGCCCCACTGGTTGATGCGGACGCGCTGCTGGTCGCCGTTGACGAGCGGCCAACGGCGCCCGTCGAAGCCCAGGGTGTGGAGGTAGTCCTGCGACCGCGTCACCCAGTAGTAGGCCATGACCTGCTCGAAGCGGTCGTCGTGGCGCGTGTATTCGTACGTGCAGCCGTCGGCAGGCGTGGAGTACGCCGCGTCGCCCGTCTCGCTCTTGACGGTCGCCCACGTGCCGCTGAGGTAGCCCGACCCGTCCAGCCCCGTGAGCGTGACGGCCACGCGCTCGTCGTTGAGCACTGCCTGATCCGAGTCCTTCAGATCCTTCAGGTCCTCGTTCCCGGTCGTGACCACCGGGTTCGGGAGGAACACGAGGGCGGTGCCTGTCGTGCATCCGGACGCCGGCTTCGCGACCACCGCCGCCGGCGCGGCGATGGCGAGCGACGCAACCATGACTGCCAGCACGGCACGTCGGGACGTTGGGCGGAGCATGGGGTTCCTCCAGGGAGTCCGGTGCGGCAGGGTCTGGCGGGCCAAAGTACGCCCGGTCCATCGGGGCGTCAAACGGGTGCCGCCTCGAGGGTTGCCGGGGCGCACCGCCCGCCCAGGGCTCGGAATCAGGGACCGCGAGGAAGGTCCGTCAACAGCGACGAACCTTCCTCGCGGGGGAGGAGGCGCGCGATCCGAAGCCGACCCCTCAGCTGGATCCACGCGGTTTCGGGAGACTGGCGGGCGACCGCGGTGCTGTCATGACGAGGCGTCATCCGCCTGGTACTCGTCGAAACGTGCGAGGTAGGAGGCTCGCAGGGCGAGCCGGGTCGCGTTGACCGCGGCCCATTCGGGGCTCCCTTCATCGAACGTTCGGAGCGCGCGATCAGCTTCGCGCCAGGCCGACAGGACACCGTGCATCGACAGCCGCACGGGGAGGTCCTCCAGCCGGGTCGCCTCCGATTGATCCGTGAGCACGACGTGGGCCGCGACCGGCGCCTCGGCGACCCTGCCGGACGCGCGCCAGCGCAGCCCGAGGACCGATGCCAGCCAGGATCGCGGTCCTGATCGCGCCGCGGCGCCGTTGATATCCAGACGCTCGACAGCCATCACCGCCACTCCGAAACGAATCTGCAAGGACTCCGTCCACCGCGAGTGTGGGTTTGGAAGCGTCGGTCGTGATGACGGGCCGTCATCACGATGGCCCCGCCCCGGGCCTCGGCCCTGATCAGGTCCGGTGGGCCCCCTGCACGTTCCCGGCTACGCCGGGGTCCCAGCCGACGTTCGAGAACGTCGGCACGAAGCGGTAGCCCTTTCCCGGGACGGTGGCAATGAACCTCGGATGGGGCAATGAACCTCGGATGGCGGTAGTCGTTCTGGAGCTTGATCCGGAGGCTTCGGATGTGCCGATCCACGATGTTGCTCTCGGCCACGAAGTCCGTGCCCCAGATGGCATCGAGGATCTCCTCGCGCGTGACGACGCGGCCGCCGCGGCTCGCGAGCAGGTACATGAGGCTCTGCTCGATGCCGCTCAGGTGGACGACGGAATCGCCGGCGTGGACCACGCGATTGACGATGTCGATCTCGATCTCGCCGAGCCGGATGGTCGGGACGATGGGCCGGTCCGTTCCGGCCGCGCGGCGACTCACGACGATGGAGCGCGCCAGCAGCTCCTCGGGTGAGAACGGGACGGTGAGGATGTCGTCGACCCCGAGCTCGAACGCGTGGAGCTTGGTCTTGAGGTCGCCGCGGCGGGTGAGCCCGATGACCGGCGTCACGCTGCGCGCGATCGCGTTCGAGGCACCGAGACGCGCCAGCAGCGCGGTGCTGTCGTCATGGTCCATGTCGATGACGGCGAGGTGCGGCCGCTCCTTCGCCAGGATCGCTTCGGCCTCGGCCATCGTTCCCGCCGCGCTGACCACGAACAGGCCGTGATTGAGGGTGAGCTCGATCAGGTCCACCACGAGCGGACGGCTGTGGAGGACCAGCGCCCGACGTGCCTCGTGATCCGAGGACGGGGCCTTGACAACCTTCACCTTCGTCCCGCCTTGCACGCGCTCATTTTAATGCGACGCCAGATGGCATCGATGGCGTCGTGGGGCGGCAGCTGACAGACAACCCGGCACGGGCGCGCCCTACGATCCCACCGTGCAGTTGATCGACGGTCGGCCCATCTACGCGGCGACGGATCTGGTGGGCTTCCTCGCGTGCACGCACCGGCTCGCGCTGGAGCGTGCGGCGATGGCGGGCCTGGTGAGCAAACCGGTCCGCAACGATCCGGGCATCGAGCTGATCGCGCGGCGCGGCGAGGTGCACGAGCAGCGGTACCTGGCGGACCTGCGGGCCGAGGGCCGGCGCGTCGTGTCGATCACGCAGACCGCGGACTTCGAGTCTCGTGCCGAGCAGCTGCGAGCGGCGGCCGCCGCGACGGAGGCGGCCATGCGCGACGGCGCGGACGTCATCTACCAGGCGACCTTCTTCGACGGGACGTGGCTCGGGTTCGCGGACTTCCTCTTGCGCGTCGAGGAGCCGAGCAACCTCGGCTCGTGGTCGTACGAGGTCGCGGACACCAAGCTTGCCAGGTCGGCGAAATCGGGCGCGATCCTCCAGGTCTGCTCGTACGTCGAGCAGCTCACGCGCGTCCAGGGCCGCGAGCCGGCCCAGCTGCATATCGTCCTCGGCGGCAGCGCACGGGAGAAGCGGTCATTTCCGGTCTCCGACTTCATGGCCTACTACCGGAAGGTGAAGGCGGAGTTCGAGCAGGCGGTCGTCGCGGGTGAACCTGTCTACCCCGTGACGGCGACGTATCCGGATCCCGTGGACCACTGCGACGTCTGTCGGTGGAACCCGGCGTGCAGGTCGCAACGCAAGGCGGACGACGACCTCTCGCGAGTTGCGGGCATCACGGCCAGGCAGCGCCGGGCGCTCAAGGCCCGGGCCGTCCTGCGCCGGCGTGAGCTCGCGGTGCTGCCGGTGCCGATGTCGCCGCGCATTGAGGGCGTGAGCGACGAGGCCCTCCTGCGCGTCCGCGAGCAGGCGCGCATCCAGGTTGAAGGCGAGGACGCGAACGAGCCGCGCCACGAGCTCCTGGACCCCGAGCTTGACGAGCACGGGGGGTTCGTCGCCGATCGCGGCTTCCTCGTCCTGCCGGCACCCTCAGCGCAGGACCTGTTCTTCGACATCGAGGGCGACCCGTTCGCGCTCGACGACGGCGTGGAGTACCTGTTCGGCGTCCTGGAGCCGCGACTCCCGGACCCGGTCCGATCGGGCGCACCGCTGTTTCACGAGATCTGGAGCAGGGACCCGGCCACCGGCGAGGTCACCCGCGCTGCCGAGAAGGCGGCGTTCGAGCAGCTCGTGGACCTGCTGATCGCGCGCCTGGATGCGGACGCCTCTATGCACGTCTACCACTACGCCGCCTACGAGAAGACCGCCCTGGCGCGGCTCGCCCAGCGCCACGCGACTCGCGAGGAGGAGGTGGATCGCCTGCTCCGCGGGCGCGTCCTGGTGGACCTCTACCGGGTCGTCCGCCAGGGCATCCGGGCCAGCGTGGAGAGCTACTCCATCAAGCGGCTGGAGGGGCTCTACGGCCTCGTGCGCGAGGAGGAGCTGAAGAGCGCGAACTCCAGCATCGTCGCGTTCGAGGCTTGGCTGGACGGCGTCTCGGCGGAGGGCGGCGAGGTCGGCGAGGACATCCTCCGCTCCATCGCCGGCTACAACCGCGACGACGTCCTTTCGAACTGGAAGTTGCGTGACTGGCTGGAGGACCGCCGCGTCGACCTCGCGAAGCGGCTGGGCCGTGTCATTCCGCGACCGCCCGTGGAGCCCGAGGCGCAGGATCCGGAGCCGCTCGATGCCACCCAGCAGCAGATCGCCGACCTCGTCGCCGCGCTCGTCGACGGCGTGCCGGTGAACGAGCTGGACCGATCGAAGGACGAGCATGCCCGATGGCTGCTCGCCCAGCTCCTCGACTGGCACCGGCGGGAGGACAAGGCCTACTGGTGGCGGTTCTTCGACCTGGCCGGCATGACCGACGAGGAGCTCGTCGACGAACGCGAGACGCTCGGCAGGATCACCTTCAACGCCGATCTTGGGCCAGACAAGCACAGCATCCTCGAGCGATACCGCTTCCCGATCCAGGATCACGGGCTGAAGGTCGGGCGCGATGTCGTCAACCCGGAGAGCGTCAAGCCCGGCGAGGGCCGGAGGATGTCGTGGAGCGCGTGCGGCACGGTGACCGACATCGACGAGATCGGCCTCACCGTCACGATCCGGCGCGGCGCGGCCGGCCAGCGGATGGGCCGACCGAAGGCGCTCATCCCGTACGACAACGTTCGCACGAACGAACAACGCGCCGCCCTCCAACGTGTGGGGACGTGGGTCCGCGACAACGGCGTGCCCGGTCCCGGCCGGTACCAGGCGGCGCGCGATCTCCTGCTGCGCCTCCCGCCCCGTCGGCCGGCCGATGAGGCGCCGCTCATGCTGCCCATGGAATCCCCGCTCGAAGCCGCCGTCCGCCTCGGCCTGGAACTCGACCACGGGACGCTCGCCATCCAGGGCCCGCCGGGGAGCGGCAAGACGTTCACGGCAGCACACATGATCGTGGCGCTCGTGAAGGCCGGACTCCGGGTCGGCGTGACCGCAAACAGCCACAAGGTCGTCGGGAACGCCCTGGACAAGATCGATGAGGTTGCGCGCGAGGCCGACCCGCCGGTCCCGGTGCGGATCGGCCAGAAGCCCGGCCAGGACGAGGAGCCCTCCTCAAGGGTCGCGCGCCCGCTCGCCTCGAACGCTCACGCTCGGGAGGCCCTCGTCACCCGAGAGCTCGACGTCGTCGGCGGCACGGCGTGGCTGTGGTCCCGCCTCGACATGGAGGAAACGGTCGACGTGCTGTTCGTCGACGAGGCGGGGCAGTTCTCTCTGGCGAACGCAATCGCGGTGTCGACGGCGGCGAAGTCGCTCGTCCTGCTCGGCGACCCGCAGCAGCTGGAACAGCCGCTCCAGGGCTCGCACCCGCCCGGCGCCGAGCGCAGTGCGCTGGGGCACGTGCTCGGAGATGCGCCGGTGATCTCTGAGAAGGCCGGACTGTTCCTCAAGGACACGTGGCGCCTCCACCCGGACATTGCCGCGTACACGTCGGAGGTGTTCTATGGCGGACAGCTCGGTTGGCAACCGAGCCTCGCGAACCAGGCGCTCGCTGGAGTCGCGCCCGCCCACGGAACCGGCATGCGGTGGCTACCGGTGCCGCACGGCGGCGACCCCCGCGAGTCAATCGAGGAGGCGACTGTCATCGCCGGCCTCATCCAAGGTCTGCTCGATGCGGGGGCGACGTGGACGGATCGCTTCGGCGTCTCGAAGCGGATTGACCAGCGCAACATCGTCGTGGTGGCGCCCTACAACGCGCACGTGGAGCGGATCCGCCGGACCCTCGCGGTCGCGGGGCTTTCGACGGATCGCGTGGGCACGGTCGACAAGTTCCAGGGCCAGGAAGCGCCGATCTCCATCTACTCGATGGCCACCCCGACGGCCGAGGAGGCGCCGCGCGGCATGGAGTTCCTGTACTCGCTCAATCGGCTGAACGTGGCGTCGTCGCGCGCACGCTGCGTCGCCATCGTGGTCGCCTCCCCGGAGCTCATCCGGGTCAACTGCCACACGCCGCGGCAGATGCAGCTCGCGAACGCGCTGTGCCGGCTGGTGGAGGTCGCGGAGGAGCAGACGCGACGAGCGGCTCCCGTTCCGGTCCCGACGACGGGGCGCCAGCTCGGCTGGCTTGACTGAGCGCCGCCACCGAGCCGCACTGACGGGTCCGGGAATCAGGCGGCGCCGACCGTGTGCACCGCGGTGGGTCGCTCACCGAGGCATGGCACGGGCGGCGCCATGGAAACGGCGCGAGCCCGGAGGCTCGCGCCGTGAGGAAGTGGGTCCCGGCAGCGGCCGGGCGGAACCCTAGACCGGTTCCCTGCGGAGCAGGTTGACGGCCCAGAGGACGACGACCTCGAGGATCGTCCAGCCGACGAGGGCCGCGATCGCCGCGAGGTCCAGTACGGAGCCGCTGGCATGCAGCGCGTCCGTGTTGAAGATCCCGACGAACGGCGCCACGAACAGCTGGCTCACGTCGAGGATGAACGACACGATGCCGTTGCCCTCACGCGCGTTCAGCAGCAGCAGGACGATTCGCAGGCCGATGAACAGCTGGATGATCCCGAAGATCAGGACCACCACCCGGCGGAGCATCTCGCCGCCGCTGGGCTGGACATCGGTCCGCTCGACGACCGAGGACGTCCGTGTCACCGGGGTACCGGGAACGGCGGCGATGGGCGGGTCCGCGTAGACAGGCCGGTCGGTCGTCTGGCTCACGGTTCGTTGTTCGTACGTCATGGGTTGGATCCCTCCTTGCGGATCGATGCAAGCCTGACCCGTCGGGGATGCACGGCGGCCCGCACTGCGTGCCGTAACCCGTTGCAGCGGCGGTGCAGGTGACCGAATGGGGCCACTGGGTCACATCTGGCCGTCGGGTACCTCGACGTCCGGGAGGAGATCCGTCTCCCCCGCGACCATGCCCTCGCCCGGGCCATCCGCGATGCGTCGGCCGAGGCGCTCGGGCAGATCGGCCTCCGGGTCGGATGCCGGCTTCGGGTAGTCGGCGCCGGGCAGGTCCATGTCGGGACGGCCCTCCGCAGGATCGATGTCCGCCGTGGTGGTTGTGTCGCTCAGTGCCTGGCGCATGGGTTTGCCCTCCGTTGGTGCGTCGCGGCAGCCGCGAAGTCCGGCAGATGCCGCGCCCGGACACCACCGTGGCCGGCACACGAGTGCGCCAAGGCAAACCGTCCATGCGTGGCGTCCTTGCAGGCGACTTGCGACGCGGCCCCGTGGATCGCGCGCCCCGCGAGCGACACGTCGCTGCAACGACCTCCCCGGACCGCGTTGTCGCCCGGCGTGCCCCCGTCATGGACGATCGAGGCCCGCATACAAAGGAGAACCAGATGAAGAACACCGTCCTTCCCGATCTTGATCGAGACACGATCGAGCGGCTGAAGCAGCGCTTCCCGGATCTGTCGGCAATCGACCTGCCGAAGATGGAGGAAGTCGGGCGCACGGCCGACCAGACGATCGACAAGCTGCTCGGTCGATCCCGGTCACCGATGTGGCCATGGGTCGCCCTGGTCGTGGGCCTGCTCAGCGTGGTCGGCGCGATCGCCGCGTACGCCATGTGGATGCGCCAGCCCGCGTCCGAGCCGGTTCATTCGACCGCCTCCGCCGACACCGATTCGTCGTCCACCGAGACGCCGTTCACGTCGTCCCAGACGGACCTCGACAACGCCGAGCACACGTGGCCGGCCTCCGAGACCGTCGTCGGGATGACGGAGGGCTGAGCCTTGCCGGCCGTGACCGTGATCTCGATCCTCGGCTTCACGCTCCTCGTCGCCGGGCTCATGGCCTGGCGTCTGCCGGTCGCAACCTGCGCGCAGTGTCCGCACTGCCAGGTGGAGCAGCTGGCGAAGGAACGTGAGAACGAGGATCGGGTAGGTCGCTATTACGGCTTCCCCCACTGCGGGGCGTGCGGCGGCTATCACACCCGGGAGCAGCCGCACCGGCGCTGATCCCGATCCCGCCGCTCCCCCCCTCGAGGCCGGGCACCCGCCGTGGTGCCCGGCCTCGCTGCTGCCCTCGTGGTGTTAGCCGGATGCGAGGGCACCGGCTCTCGCGCTAGTGCGGGCGATGCCGCGGCCCCGCAATCCTGTCGTCAACGTTCCACATCGAAGGAGGCCCACCCGTGAGCGCACCGGCGATCGTCGGCAAATCCCCCATCCATCCCATGGCGGATGTCACCGGCATCGCTCGTCGTGGGGCGGCGAGCACCACCGCCGACCCGGGTCCGAACCATGTCGCCTTCCTGCTCCGCGATACCTCGATGCGCGTGCTGGAGGGAGCCCTGGCGCTCGGCGCCCTTGCGACCGCGTTGATCCTAGGGATCGGGCGCTAGCGAGCCGATCGGGCGCTAGCGAATTTCGACGCGCGGAACCCGGCGGCGCCGAGGCGACGCGTGGGCGGGCGCCTCGCTCGGACCGCGCCCGTTCGCCCGGGTGACTGTGATGCAACTGCCACGGGTGCCGTGGGTCGGGCAATGGCGGCCCCGGACGGCCGGGCGCATGATTGTCCCGTGGCGATTCACCCCGCGGATCGCGCAGACGCGTCCGCCGCGGCGCCCGCGTCCATCCGTCTGCTGCCGGCGCCGCACCCGACGATCGTCCCCGCCACCGACCTTGGCGGCGTGGGCGTGCTCAAGCACGGCAACCTGTACCTCCTCTCGGACGCATTCGGCGACATCCATCCGGATTCGCGCGGCCTCGGGCTGTACGACCTGGACACGCGCGTGCTCTCGTGCGCGATCCTCCGGATCAATGGCGTCCGACCCACGCTGCTTCGCGGTCAGTCGGCAGCCAGCCACATCAGCACGATCCAGCTGACGAATCCGGAGCTCCGCCGCGACCCATCCATCAAGCAGGGCACGGGCGAGGCCCTGTCGATGCGCGCGATCTCGGTGATGCGACGCCGGTGGATCGCGGGCGGGCTCGCTGAGCGCATCGAGGTCACGAACTACAGCCCCCGCCCGCAGCGCGTGACGCTGGACCTGGAGCTGGACGCGGACGCGGCCGACATCTTCGAGGTGCGCGGGCGCGTCCGGCCGCGGCGCGGCACCTACCGCCAGACCGAGGCGACGGCCGAATCGCTGGTCTTCGCGTACGACGGCCTCGACGGGCTGCGTCGGCGGACGCTCGTGTCGTTCACGCCCGGGGCGGTCGAGGCCAGCAGACGCGCCGGCGGCGGCGGGGCGACTGGAGGCGAGGGTTCGGCGCGCGTCAGCTGGACGCTGGACATCGAGCCGAGCGGCAACGCCGCGGTCAGCTGGGACGTGTCCACGGACCTGTCGCCGATGGCCGGGCGGCGGCACCCGGCCGAGGAGACGCCCGCCCGGCTCGCGAGAGCGGTGACGGCGCACGCGGCGAATGGCAAGGGAGGGGACGGCGACGACGGCGCGCCGGCGATTGCCGAGCCGGCGGTCGCCGAAGAGGAATACGGGAGCTGGCACGCCCAATGTGCGCGCATCAGCTCGGACGGCGAGCTCCTGGACCTTGCGATCCGGCGCAGCATCGCGGACCTCCGCCTCCTGCGGAACGATGGCCCCAAGCGCGGCGAGCACTACGTCGCGGCCGGGATCCCGTGGTTCACGACGCTCTTCGGGCGCGACAGCATCATCACCTCGCTGCAGGTGCTGCCGTTCATGCCCCACGTGGCCCGCGAGACGCTCAAGGTGCTGGCGGACTGGCAGGCGACCGAGGACGACCCGGAGCGGGACATGGAGCCCGGCAAGATCCTCCACGAGCTGCGCGTCGGCGAGCTCGCGAGGACGGGCGAGCTGCCGCACCGGCCGTACTACGGCAGCATCGACTCGACGCCGCTGTGGCTGATCCTGCTCGAGGAGACGTACCGCTGGACGGGCGACCTCGACCTCGTCCGGTCGCTCTGGCCGAACGCCCTGGCCGCGCTCGAGTGGATCGATCGCTACGGCGATCGCGACGGAGACGGGTTCGTCGAGTACGAACGACGGACGCCGGCCGGCCTGCTGAACCAGGGCTGGAAGGATTCAGGCGACGCGATCCGACATCGCGACGGGCTCCTCGCCGTCGCGCCCATCGCGCTCGTCGAGATCCAGGGCTACGTGTACGACGCCAAGCGCAGGATGGCCTCCCTCGCGACCAGGGTCGGTGACACGGAGCTGGCCGTGCGCCTGGACCGCGAGGCCGACGATCTCCGCGCGCGCTTCGATGCCGCGTTCTGGATGCCCGATGTCGGCTTCTACGCCCTCGCCCTCGACCGGGACAAGCGCCAGGTCGGCACGATCGGCTCCAATCCGGGGCACTGCCTGTGGAGCGGCATCGTCCCGCATGAGCGCGTCGATGCCGTGGTGGATCGCCTGCTCAACCCGACGATGGACTGCGGCTGGGGCATCCGAACCTACGCGTCAGGGCAGCCCGGCTTCAACCCGGTGGGCTATCACGTTGGGGCGGTCTGGCCGCACGACAACGCGCTCATCGCCGCGGGCATGAAGCGGGTCGGGCGGCACGATGCCGCCGATCGGGTCGCCTCGCGGATCTTCGAGGCGGCGCAACGCTCGCCGGACTTCCGGCTGCCGGAGCTCTTCTGTGGCTTCGATCGGGGCCTCTCGGACGTGCCGGTCCCCTACCCCGTTGCCTGCTCGCCGCAGGCGTGGTCCGCGGCGACGCCGCTCTCGCTGCTGCAGACCATGCTCGGGATGCACGCCGACGCGGCGAACGGCCTGCTGGAGCTGGATCGGCCGCACCTGCCGGCGTGGCTGGGCAAGGTCACGGTCCACGAGCTCAGGGTCGGCGAGCGTTCCGTGGACCTGCTGTTCCATCGCTGGCGCGGCAATACCACGAGTGCCGAGGTCCTGCGACGCGACGGCCCGCTGGAGCTGGTCATCCGGGTCTGACCCACGGATATGCCGTGAGGCGAATGCAACGCTCCGGCAGTCCGCCGTTGTCGCCCACGGCCCCCTCCCGAACGACAGTTGGCCCACTGGTTCCGCAGGGAGCCGGCCAACCACCCAAGGGATGGAGGTTCAATCACATGAGCATCATTGCGTGGATCGTGCTCGGCGCGATCGCCGGCTATCTCGCCGGCTTCCTCGTCCGTGGCGACGAGGGCATGGGCGTCATCGGGCACATCGTGCTCGGCATCGTGGGGGCCCTCATCGGTGGCTTCCTCGCCGGCGTCCTGTTCCACACCAACCCGATCGACGGCGCGCTCGACATCAGCTCGATCGTGACTGCCACGATCGGCGCGGTCATCGCCGTCGTCGGCTGGAACGCCCTCACCGGGCGCACGAGGGCCGGCCGCGGCGTGGTCTAAGCCAATCTGCCGGCCCCCAACGGCGGGGGCCGGCAAGCACAAGTGTCGAGACGCCCACCGGCTCGGTGGGCGTCTCGCTGTTTTCCGAGGAGGTAGCGAATGTCCCGCATCATCGAAACCATCGACGTCGACGTTCCCGTCCGCGTCGCCTACGACCAGTGGACCCAGTTCGAGTCCTTCCCCCGCTTCATGGACGGCGTCGACAGGGTCGCCCAGCTCGACGACACGACGCTCGAGTGGACCGCCACCATCGCCGGCGTCCGCAAGTCCTGGCGGGCACGGATCCTGGAGCAGCGCCCCGACGAGGTCGTGTCCTGGCGGAGCATCGACGGCGCCCGCAACGACGGCATGGTCCGCTTCGAGTCGATGTCGCCGCGGCGGAGCCGGATCCACCTGGAGCTCGATGTCGAGCCGGAGGGTCCCATCGAGAAGGCGGGCGACGCCCTGGGCCTCGTTGAGCGGCAGGTCAAGGGCGACCTTGAGCACTTCCGCGACTTCATCGAGGCGAACGGCCGGGCGACCGGCGGCTGGCGCGAGGTCGTCACCTCCGGGTCGCGCGCGGGCGTCACCTCCGGGACGCGCGGGGGCCGTTCCAGCGCGAGCTGACCGGCACGCTAGCACGCGCCGCTCACGCAACGACGCGCCGCCCCTGCTGGTTGCCAGCAGGGGCGGCGCGTTCTGATGAGCTGCGGGTCGGGGTTCGGCTCGCCGGACGGTCAGCCCGCCCCGCGAGCCGCTCGCGGGTGCCCTACGCGGCCGCGCGACCCGCCTTGGCTCGGCGGTCGGCCATCACGAGGCCCATCGCGACGAGCGGTGCGAGGGCGAGGGCGATCAGCAGGCGCGGCGCGCCGCCGACGAGCATGCCGATCGCCAGGCCCAGGGAGAGCGTGACGCCGGCGGAGACGCGCTCGTCCGAGCCCTTCTCGATCGCGTGGAACAGGTCGGTGGCCACGGCGCGCGACGCACGCGCGGCGTCGGGCACGGAGCGGCTCACGCCCTCCAGCGCGCCGCGGACCTCGTGGACCGCGCCGGCAAGCCCGCCGCCGTCCATGGATGTGTCGCTGCCGTTCGTTCGGCGGGTCCGGGTCGTGGTCTCGCCGGTGGTCGTCGATTCGCTGGTCATGATCTGGCTCCTTCTGCTGGTGCGACGAGCTCGCCGCTGTGATCCGGTTGCAACTCCGGGACCGCCTCGAACGAGGCGTTCAGGAGCCGTCGGTGGATAGGGTGAAGTCGAACGCGGCGACCGCCGCGCAACCAGGAGGAATTGCTGTGAACGACATCAAGCGAACGGCCCGGGATGCCGCGGCCGACGTCAAGGAGACGTACCGCAAGGCGGACGGCAACGAGTCGCTCGGCGACAAGGTCGCGAACGTCGGCGACCGCGTCCGAAACGCCGTCGAGGACGCCGGCGACACCGTGCGCGAGGAGGCCGACCGGATGTCCCGCGAAGCGTCGTACGAGAAGGGTCGCATGGACGAGCTGAACCGGTCCCGCTGATCCAGCGGCGAAACCAGCCGCCGTGGGCGCAACGCCCGCGGCGGCTTCTTCATGTCCGGTTCGGGCCCGCCGGGACACGTCAGGCCTGGCTTCGTGACGCAGCGGCAACGAGCGCACCGGCCCCAGACGGATTCGAGCCGGCCGCAGGGGCGGGGACAGTCCATCCCGCGGCCTGCGGTGCCGTGGACACGGCCGGCACGTCCATCAGCCCGGTCGCGGACTCGTGCTCTTCCGTGCCGCAGAACGGGCAGACCTCCAGGCCCACGGGCGCCCACTGGCCGCATCTCGAGCATGCCGTGGCCAGCCAGGTCGCGCACGCCGGGCACCTGCGCCACTCGTCCTGGGTCCGAGCGGCGCACGCCGCGCAGGACGAGCGCTCGGCGGACGAGGCCAGGGTGATGACGAGCGCCTGCTCCCGCTGCTCCGCCGCCGACGTGGCTGGTCGCACGTACCGGTAGATCGGGAGCGCGAGGGGCAGCAGGAGCGGGGTGGACAGGAGGATCCAGCCGGCAGCCGCGCAGCCGAGCAGGCTGGATCCGGTCCGCCGCGCGGCGTCCTGGTACGCCCACCATGCCGCGGCAAGCCACAGGGCCACGACTGCGAGGATCAGCGCGGTCCCGGCGGCCGCGACGACGGGACTGTTGAGCAGGTTGGCGATCAGGTCTGACATATCGCCTCAGTTTCCCGATCGGCCGTCTCCGCGATGCGTGCGTGACGGAGCCACGACTTGCAGATCCGTGACGCCGTGGTCACTCGACGGGCCGCCCTGGGGCGGTAGATCGACTACGCGCGGGTCTCGACTCGCAGATCCGGCGCTTCAATGGCGCGCCCGGGAGTAGTCGCCGGGCCCGCGAGCCGGGCGAAGAGGCTCAGGTAGCGATCCGTCATGCGCGCCGCCGAGAAGCGATCGATCACCCGCGCACGGATGGTCGCGCGGTCAAGGGTCGCGACGCGCTCCGAGTAGAACGCCATCGCCGTCACGTCGTCACAGAAGAAGCCATCCACGCGGTCGCGGATGATCTCCGGCAGCGCGCCGACGCGCCGGGCGAGGACCGGCGTCCCGCAGGCCAGCGACTCGATGCACACCAGCCCGAACGGCTCCGGCCAGCTCCCCGGCATCAGCGTTGCGTAGCTCTCGGCGAAGAGCTGGTCCCGGTCCGCGGGCTCCAGCTCGCCGAGATACTCGACAACTGAACCCGCGCGCGCGAGCGCGGGCCGGAAGACGTTCTCGAAGTAGTCCTGCTGGCGCGCCATGTTCCCGACCTTCGCGGCGATCCGGAGGGTTCGGCCCGTCTTCAGCGCCACGTCGATCGCCTCGATGACGCCCTTTTCCGGATCCACGCGGCCGACGAAGCAGAAGGCGTCGCCGGGCCGCTCGGAGACGGGTGCCTGATCCAGCGACAGGCCGTTGTGGATCACCGTCCAGGGCACCTCCGGATGGGTGGCCGCCTGGTGCCGGCTGATCGCGACCATGCCGGGGCCGGGGTCCGCGAACGCCTCCTTCGTCCACGGCAGGTCCAGCCGCCCGTGGAACGTCGACACGACAGGAACGCTCGTGCGTCGCTCGAGCGGCCTCGACCAGCGCTCCAGGTGAGAGTGGATGACGTCGAACTCGGATTCGTGCTCGATCACGGCCTGCACCGTCGCGTCGAACCACTCGGCGGCGTCACCCTCGATGCCGGCGGGGCGGAGCGCGACGTCGACCGTCGGAATCAGCCGGCACGGCACGTCGGAGTCGCCGCTCGCGAAGACGGTGACCTCGTGGCCGCGCTTGACCAGCGCCGTGGTCAGCTCGTGGACGATGCGCTCGGTTCCGCCATAGGCCAGCGGTGGGACACGCTCCAGCGGAGGCGCCACCTGCGCGATTCGAAGGGTTCGGGCGGTCATGTGGCGCCAGCGTAGGCCGAACAGGTCCTCGCCCCGGTTTCGGGGTGGTCGCCGGACCTCGCAGGCGCGTGACGGTCGTACGCTGTAATGCGCACGTAACGGTTCTGCAATGTCTCGCCGGGCCGGGCGCCACGGGTCACTCGCGAGAATCAGGCCCTCACACCTAAGCACTGATGTGCAAGCCGGAACCAGCCAAGGAGGCTCCCGTGTCGACCCAGCCATTGGTCCTCGTCGCCGACGACGAGCCGCGCATCACCAAGCTGGTGCAGATCGCGCTGTCCGAGGAGGGCTTCCGCGTCGTCACCGCGAATGGCGGCGAAGAGGCGCTCCAGAAGGCCGAGGAGGTTCGGCCGGACATCGTCCTCCTGGACATCGTCATGCCGGATCTCGACGGCATCGAGGTGATGCGCCAGCTGCGCGAGCGGCGGCCGGTGCCGGTCATCCTGCTGACCGCGAAGGGCAGCACGGCGGACAAGTCCAAGGGCCTGGACCTGGGCGCGGATGACTACATCGCCAAGCCGTTCCACCCGGACGAGCTCGCGGCTCGCGTGCGGGCCGTCATCCGCCGCTCGGGCGGCGCGGAGCCGGGCGCCGGCGTGATCAAGTTCGACGACGTCGAGATCGACCTCGAGCGCCGCATGGTCACGCGCAACGCCGAGCTCGTGCAGCTGTCGCGCACGGAGTGGCTGCTTCTCCAGCATCTCGCCGCGAACGCCGGCAAGGTCGTCCTGCACACGGAGCTCCTGACCAAGGTCTGGGGCCCGGAGTACCGCGACGATCTCCAGTACCTGCGCGTCTGGGTGAGTCGAGTACGCCGCAAGCTCGGCGCGGCGCCGGGCGAGCCCGGCCGCATCCGGACGTTCCAGGGGATCGGCTACCTCCTCGACGTCGAGGCCGCGCCGCGCCGCGAGCCGGCCGCCGACGTCCCTGCGCGGGTGGCACCGGCAACCATCGGCTGAACAGCCGCGGGCCCTATGGTTCCGGGGTCCGTCCCGCGCGGGCTCGCCGAATCCTCGGGCCGAGGGCCCGCAGGAGCTAGACCTCGGCCCTCGGAGATTCCCGTGCCGGCTCCCCGATCCAGACCTTGCCGTCCGTGAAGCGCTCGGCCTTCCAGATCGGGGCGCGGCCCTTGGTCTCGTCGATGGCATAGCGTGCCGCGTCGAACGCCGCTTCGCGATGTGGCGCGCACGCCACGATCGCGACCGACGCCTCGCCGAGCGGCACGTCGCCCGTTCGGTGCACGATCGCGAGCCGCGTGACCCCGAAGCGCGCCTCGATCTCGTCGGCGATCTCCGCCATGACCCGCAGCGCCATCTCCGGGAGCGCCTCGTACTCCAGCGACTCGACGCTCCGACCCGCGTGGCGCGCGGCCTCCGCCTCCTGCCCCGGTGCCGGCGTGCCCGGTGACCTGCGCGTCACGCCGAGGAACCCGACGACCGCCCCGTCGTCCGGGCTCGCGAGCCGCGCGCTCAGCTCGGACAGCACCTCGGCAGCGATCGGTGTCTCCCTGAGCTCCAGGATGCGCAGCGCGGCGCCCGCGCCGCCGCTCACCGGCGGGATCATCGCGACCTCGTCGCCGTCGGCGAGCCGGGTGTCGGCGGGCGCGTAGCCGCCGTTGTGCGCGAAGCGGACCGAGGCGCGCCCCGGTGCGAGCCCGGGCACGCGCTCCACGAGCGCGAGCCATGCGTCCTCGATCGTGGCGCCGTCACGCAGGTCCAGCTCCACCTGGCGCGTCCCTGCCAGCTCGCGCTGCATCGCGAACAGCCGGACGCGGATGCGCAACGCGGGCTCGGTCACGGCCGGAGCGTGGCCACGAGCAGCCCGTCGCCGATCGGAAGGATGGCCGTCTCGAACGCCGGATCGGCGGAGACGCGCGCGCAGAACTCGCGAAGGGCATCGCTGCCATCCCCGGGCCGGGACGGCCGCGCGCCGGACGTCCGACCGCTCCACAGGACGTTGTCGGCCACCACGACCGCTCCCGGCACAAGGCGATCCATGAGCGCGGCGAGGTACGCGAGGTACTCGTCCTTCAGGGCATCGATGAAGACCATGTCGAACGGACCGCGCAGCTCCGGCGCAGCGCCCTCGAAGGCGTCGAGCGCCGGCTCGTTGACGACGGAGATCCGTGTATCGGGCAGGCCCGCACGGCGCCAGAACGCTCGCGCCCGATCGGTGCGTGCCCGATCCGGGTCGATCGTCACGACGGTGCCGTCCGGCGGCAGGGCGAGCGCCATCCACAGCGTCGAGTAGCCGATCGCGGTTCCCACCTCGAGCACCCGCCGCCGGTTCGCGGCGAGCACGGCGAGCATCCGGCCACTGTCGCGGCTCAGGATCGGGATGCCCTCCGGATCCGCCACGGATTCCATCTCGATGAGGACCGGATGCAGCGGGCGCCCCGTCGCCTCGATCCAGTCGAGATCGATGGACGTCGGCGACCAGGTGCGGTCGGAGCGGACCATGGCGATGCCTCCTTCAGCGCCGGTCGGCGCTCAGACGAGGAGCCCCGCGCCGAAGTACAACCCGGCGGCGAGGATGGTGCCGGCCGCGATCGTGCCGACGTTGATGTACAGCAGCCCGGTCGCCGATTCCATCGAGCGCGAGCGCGCGGTCTGCACGGCCGCCCAGCTGACGACGAGCGGGAACACGAGCCCCACGAGGAGGCGCAGCCAGACGAACAGCGCCCACGGCCCAACCAGCGAACCGAACGCGGGCGCCCCCTCTGGTCCCGCGCCCACCGCGAGCCACAGGACGAACAGCCCCAGCTGGAGCGCGAGCGCGGCGCCGAGCCAGCGCGAGAAGCGGATCAACGGCGCCTCAGGGAGCTTCGGGGTCACGAGGTACCAGTGGCCAAGGATCATTGCCGCCCACACGCCGCCGAGCGCGACGGACAGGCCGGCAAGCTCCACGAGCAGGAGCAGGCTCGCCACGCCGCCGCCGCCCCATGACAGCGCGCCGGCCACGAGGACGAGCGCGGCGGCGGCCAGCCCGGCGATGGCAACGGGCACGGCGCGCGAGCCGCGCCAGAGCGCCACGCCGTAGACGGCGGCGAGCACGGGCAGCGCCGCGAGCGCGAGCCTGCGGGGCGTCTCCCACGCCGGATCCAGTCGGACGGCGAGATCCGGGGAGAGGGTGGGCAGGCCACCGTCCGTGAGGTAGGCGAGGAGCGCGAACGCCGCGGCGCTGAAGGCCGTGAAGCCCAGGTAGCCACGGGTCGCGCCGGTGCGGAACCGGCCGGCCACGACGGCCGCGAACGACCCGACGCCCAGGGCGGTCAGGACGGTCCAGTTGATGAAGGCGAGGCTCTCGGCGATCCGCTCCGCGGGCACGTCGGCGAGTGTAGCCGCGGGCCCCGGCCGAACCGCCGAGAGGGCCGGCTCAGCGGTAGCGGGAGGGCAGGTACTTGCCGGAGCTGATGTAGGACCAGGGGCTGACACGGTACGAACCACTGGCCCACGGATAGCCGCGCCAGATCTCCACGTGCAGGTGCGACCCCGTGGCGCAGCCGGTCCGGCCTACCCGGCCGAGCATGGTCGATTGCGCCGTGACCCATTCGCCCTTCCACGCGTATTCGGCGCGAAGGTGGAAGTAGGCCGAGTACAGGCCGTTGCCGTGCGACACGTAGACCTGGTAGCCACCACAGTTGGCCTTCCAGCCCGCGAAGGCAACTCGCCCGGAGCGGACCGGGACCACGGGGGTGCCGGAGTACGACGCGATGTCGTAGGCGCGGTGGCGGCTGCTGTAGCCCTGGCTGACGTACGAGCCGGTGTTGGCAACGGGCCAGTAAGCGAAGACCGCTGCCGGCAGGATGAGGGTGGCGGCCGCGGCCGCCACGAGTGCGCGGATGGACTTGCGCATGGATCTGTTGGGCACGCCGAGGCGCTACCCGAGCTCCTTTCTGCCTGGAGCCCCCATCTCTGAGGGGCAACGAACGGATGGCCCATCCCGGGGCGCGCGCGCAGCTAAACGCGGCGCGTCACCGCGACAGGGGTTGCTTGGAGACCCCCCACCGGCGCCGCAGCGACGCGGGACCTGGGTGGTGAGGATCGGAGGTCGCCGCGCATTGTGGCAGCAGACGGCGATCCTGTCAGGAATCTGCAATCGTCCGGGCCGATACGATTGCTCCCGGAGGTGCGCCATGGATTCCGGTGGAGCAACCGCGATCACCTGGTACGGCCACGCATGCGTCGAGCTCGTGACGCCCGGCGGCATGACGGTCCTGTTCGACCCATGGTTCGCCAATCCCGCCAGCCCGAGGGCGCCCGAGACGGTCGATCGGTGCGACCTGATGCTCGTGAGCCACGGTCACGCCGACCACATGGGCAACGCGATCCCGATCGCCAGCCGGACCCGGCCCGCCTGGCCGGCGATGCACGAGATGACCCTCTGGCTGAGCAGCGTCTACGCGGCGCCGGACGACCTCATCGGCATGAACAAGGGCGGCACCGTGGAGACCTGCGGGCTGCGCGTGACCATGACCTCGGCGGACCACTCGGCGGGAGACTGGGACAACGACGCCGGGATGCCGCGGTACCTGGGGGAGCCTGCCGGCTTCGTGGTGGAGCTGGAGGACGGCAGCCGCATCTACTTCGCCGGCGATACGAACGTCTTCGGCGACATGCGGCTCATCGGCGAGCTGTACCGGCCGGACATCGCGATCCTGCCCATCGGCGGGCACTACACGATGGGCCCGCGCGAGGCCGCCCTCGCGGTGGACCTGCTCGGCGTTCGCGAGGTCCTGCCGATCCACTACGGGACCTTCCCGATCCTCGCCGGCACGCCCGGCCAGCTCCTCGACGAGCTCGCCGACCGCTCGCTGGGCGACGTCGTCGTCCACGCACTGCAGCCGGGCCAGACGATCCGGCGCTGATCCGGGTTGAGCGCGGCGCGCCGGGGGCCCCGCCGATCGGCGGAGCCGGCTGACCCGAGCGTCAGGGTCAGCGCGGGACGAACGGGTAGGTGAACCGGGCGGGCGGCTGGGGCCTGATGGCACCACCACCACGCTCAGAGGACGCATGCACCCGGAGCCCCAGCATCACGACGCCTCACGCGATCCGATCCTGGACGGCCGCGACAGCCTCCGGCTGGTCAAGCTGCGCCTCGCGCTGACCCTGATCGCCGTGGCGGTGCTGCCCATCGCCGCGGTATCGCCGCTCGTCCGCGCGGTGGCCGAGGAGGCGCGCGTCGCCCACCACGAGCGACTCGCCGACCAGGCCTCGACCGCGGTGGCCCAGCTGCAGCGGGAGATCGTCCGGATCCGGACGGCCGGCCAGGCGATGCTGAACGATCCTGCGATCGTCGCCGCGTCGGCCGTAGGCGCCTCCGTTGCCGCTCGCGAGGCCGCCTCGCAGCGCATCGAGGAGCTCGTCGCCGGGCCGGATCGCTCGATGGTGGATGGCTCGGTCGTGGGTGCCAGCCTGGTCACGGGCGACGGCATGATCGCCGGCTTCGGGCCGCCGCTCGACCTCAAGTCGCTGCCCGCGGGCGTGATCGTCAACGGCCTGGTCTCGGTCAAGAGCGACGCGGGCCTTCGGCTCCTCGTCGTCGAGACCGCCGGCGCGGGCAGCAAGCCGCCACGGACGATCGTCAGCGCCGTGTCCGTGCCGACCCTGCTCGCCGCGACCACGCCCGACGTCGACATGGCGGGGCGCGTCATGCGCATCACCGACCCCACCGGCGCCGTGCTCGCGGAGTCCGAGGGCCCGTTCGACCCGGGCGCGCTTCCGGGCGAGGTGTTCGACCTCGCGACGATGGCCACCCATGACTCCGACGGCCGCGCGACGATCGACCTGCCCGGCATCGAGGGCTGGCAGATCGTGGTCTCCGCGCCGATCCCCCTGGTCGCCCTGCCGATCCAGGCGCTCGCCGCGCTCGGCGCGATGCTGCTCCTTCTCATCGTCTTCACGATCTGGATGGCGCGGCAGATCCTCCGGCCTGCCGCAAACCTCGAGGCATCGCGGTCGCGGCTCCGCGAGCTCTACGAGAGTGCGCGCGAAGCCGCCCTGCGCGACAGCCTCACCGGCCTTGGCAACCACCGTGCGTTCCAGGAGGCGGTGGCCCGGATGGTCGATGGGGCACGGCGCTATGGCACGTCCTTCTCGCTGGTGCTCATCGACATCGACGAGTTCAAGCGCATCAACGACACCCGCGGTCACGCGGTCGGCGACCAGCTCCTGGCCGAGGTCGGCTCGCTCATCGGCGCCACGATCCGCCACAGCGACGCCGCGTTCCGCGTCGGCGGCGACGAGTTCGCACTGCTCCTGCCCCACACGGACGTGGGTGGCGCGATCATCCTGACCCGCCGGCTGCTCGCCCGTGGCCTGGAGGATCGGGTGCACGGCGAGTACCGCGCCCCGATCTCGTTCTCGGCCGGGGTGACGGCCTGTCCGGAGTTCGGCACCACCCGCCTCGAGATCACCGCGCAGGCGGACGCGGCGCTCTACCGGGGCAAGCGGACGGGTCGAACGGTGGTCACGATCTACGACCCCGAGAAGGACCACGGCCATGTCGACGAGGGAATGCGCGCGGAGCTGTCGAGCGCGATCACCGCCGTGATCGAGGGCCGCTCGCTCAGGCCCGTCTACCAGCCGATCGTGGACCTCGCCAGCGGTCGCGTCATCGGCTACGAGGGGCTGGTTCGCGTTCCGAAGCAGTCCACGTTTGCGCACGCGGGTGCCCTTTTCGACGCCGCCGAGGTCGCCGGGCGCGTGCACGACCTGGATCGCGCCGCGCTGGACGTCGTGCTCCATGGTGCCCGGGACCTCGACGAATCGGTGACCCTGAGCGTCAACGTCTCCCCGCGGACATTGGAATCGGCCGAGTTCAGCTTCACCGCGTTCCTGTCGATCCTGCGCCGGCACGGCATGGCGCCCGGGCGGGTGATCCTGGAGCTGACCGAGCGCGAGGCGATCCGCGACCCGGAGCGCCTGCGGCGGGCCCTCCTCGGCGTCCAGAACGCCGGCGTCCGGATCGCCGCGGACGACGTCGGGGCCGGCAACGCCGGGCTGCGCCTCCTCAGCCAGTTCCGGTTCGACGTCGTGAAGATCGACCTGTCCCTGGTCCAGCGCGCCGGCGAGGACAAGACGCACTCCGTCCTGCGCTCCATCGTGGAGATGGCCGACCGGCTCGGCGCGACCACGATCGCGGAGGGCGTCGAGACGTCGAGCCAGCTCCGGACCGCACGCCGCCTCGGGATCACGGCGGGCCAGGGCTACCTGCTCGGGCGCCCCGGGCCGGATCGAGACCTGCCGTGGGTGGACATCGCCGCGCTGGAGCAGCGCGACGAGGTGCCGATCGCGGTGACCGCCGACCTGTCCGACCTGCGGACGGAACCCGTCCGCTGGGACCCCATCCCGCCCCTGGAGGCCGAGCCGGTCCCAACCGGGGGTCGCGGCCCGCTCGCGTCGATGCGCCGTCGTTCGGTGACGTTCCTGAAGGCGAGCCGCCGCGTCGAGGACTGAGCTCCGGCGGCCGGCGCGCGATCAGACGAGGCCGGAGAGCGCCCCCAGTCGTTCGGTCAGGCGGACGTTCTCGGCGTAGTCGATCGGGACGTCGATGACGGATGGGCCGGACAGCTCCAGGGCGCGCATCAGCGTGGGGTAGAGCTCGTCCGCCGAGGCCGGACGAAAGCCCGGGATCCCGAAGGACTCAGCAAAGGCCACGAAGTCCGGGTTGTCGAACTCCACGCCGAACGGCCGCCCGAACGCGTTGCGCTGCTTCCAGTCGATCAGGCCGTAGCCGTTGTCGCGCCAGATCACGACGACGATGCCGGCGCCGATCCGCTTCGCCGTCTCCAGCTCCTGCGCATTCATCAGGAAGCCGCCGTCGCCGCACAGGGCGACGACCTTCCGGTCCGGGTGGACGAGCTTCGCCGCGATCGCACCCGGGAGCGCGATGCCCATCGACGCGAAGCCGTTGGAGATGATCACGGTGTTGGGCTCGTACGCCTGGTACATGCGCGCGATCCACACCTTGTGCGCGCCGACGTCGCTGACCACGATGTCGCTCGGGCCCAGGGCGCGGCGGAGGTCGAAGATCGCGCGCTGCGGCGTGATCGGGTAGCCGTCGCTCGATTCGCCCGCCTGGAGGTCGGCGAGGAGCGCGGTCCGCAGGTCCGAGTGCACCAGCGTCTCGCGCGATTCGTGACGCTGGCCCGCGCTCCGTCCGCCCACGCCACCGGGCAGCGTGGCGGCGAGCAGCTCCTCCAGCGCCCCGCCGATGTCCCCGATGAGCTCCACCTCGGGCTGGTAGTCGGCATCGACCTCGGCGGGCTGGGTATCGATGTGGATGATCCGCTTGGACCCGTCCGGATTCCAGTGGGCCGGCGCGTACTCCACCAGGTCGTAGCCCACGGCGATCACGAGGTCGGCGCGGTCGAAGCCCGTGAGCACGTGATCGCGCGCCTGGAGCCCCACCGCCATCAGCGACAGGTGCGAGCGATCGTCGATGGCACCCTTGCCCATGAACGTGGCCGCGACCGGTACGTGCAGGCCCTTCGCGAACGCGCGCAGCTGGCCCGACGCGGTACGTCGCAGGACGCCGTTGCCCGCCAGGACGATGGGCCGCTGGGCCCGGTTGATGAGGCGCGCGGCGTGCCTGATCGCGGCGTGCGCCGGCTCGGGGAAGTACGTCTTGCCGGGCCTGAGCGGCCTGTTGCGGTCGGCAGGGTCGAGGGCGCTGCCCGCCACGTTCTCCGGCAGCTCGATATGGGTGGGACCCGGTTTCGAGAGCATCGCCACGCGGAACGCCTTGCGCACGATCTCCGGGATCACCCCGGCGCGCTCGATCCGGGCATTCCATTTGGTGACGGGCTTGAACATGTCGACGACGTCGACGACCTGGTGGGCCTCCTTGTGGAGCTTCTCCGACGACGCCTGGCCGGTGATCGCGACGACCGGCGCCCGATCGAGGTAGGCGTCCGCGATGCCGGTCAGGAGGTTGGTCGCGCCGGGCCCCAGCGTTGCCATCGCCACGGCCGCCCGCCCCGTGAGCCGCCCGTAGACGTCCGCCATGAACGCCGCGCCCTGCTCGTGGCGCGTGGTGATGTGTCGGATCGCGTCGGTGTGCGACAGCGACTCCAGGATGTCCATCGTCTCCTCGCCGGGAACGGAGAAGACGTACTCGCAGCCCTCCGCCTCCAGGCAGGCGACGAGCAGGTCCGCCGCGGTTCGGGTGGTCATGGCCAAGGGGTCGCAGTGTACGAGGCTCGGGTGACGCGGCCATGATGTGCCCGTGGCGGACCTAGCCCCGACACGGGCGACGACGAACGGTCCGTGTTCCTCATCGCCGGGGCTGTGCTGAGCGGGAATTATTCCTCTGGTACGGTGTCAGCGGCAGACAGAGCCTGGTGCTCCCACCGTCCCAGAGGGCATCGAGATGCGCCTGCGAAAGCCCGCCCTGGTCGGCCGCCAGGAAGAACTGACTCGCCTGAAGGGTGCCATGGCTCAAGCCGTTGGCGGCCATGGGGCGACGGTCTTTCTTTTCGGGGAGCCTGGCGTGGGGAAGTCCCGGCTCGCCCACGAGGTCATGGACGCAGCGCGGAGCGAGGGCGTCTGCGTCCTTCAGGGCCGCGCCTATCCGCTCGAGCGGTCACTCGCGTACGGCCCGCTCGTCGATGCGTTCGGATCACATCTGCGAGGTCTCGACCGGCGCCACCTGGCGCCGCTGGTTGCCGGATTGCCCCACCTGGGCCGCATGATCGGGGGTATGCCGCTGCCCGAATCCGAGCACCTCGGCGACGCCGGCCTGGAGAAGACCCGGATGTTCGAGGCCGTGGCCCGGTTGTGCGAGCGGATGGCGCGCGAGTCGCCGGTGCTCTTGTTTCTCGACGACCTCCAGTGGGCGGATCCCGCGTCGCTTGAGCTGCTCCATTACCTGGCCCGTGGCGTCGCCGCGCAGCGTGTCCTGATCCTGGCGGCGTACAGCCCGGACGAAGCGTCGGCAAACTCCCACGTGGAAGCCCTTGTCGCGTCCCTGGAGCGGAATGAGATTGCCCAGCGGGTTGCCGTGTCGCGGCTCACAGCCGAGGAGACCGTGACACTCGCCGAGGCCATGCTCGGTGCCGAGGCGCCGCCGGGGTTGCTGGTGCAGCTCCAGGAGCGAACCGGCGGCACGCCCCTGTTCGTCGGGCTGCTCCTCCAGGCGTTCGTGGATGCCGGCCAGCTCCGGAGTGCGGGTGGCGTCTGGGTGATGCGGTCGGGGTCCGCGGTGACTCCCCCGACATCGATCCAGGACCTGATCCTGAGACGCGTCGATCGGTTCGACGGATCGGACCGGCGGGTGCTCGAGACGATCGCGGTTGCCGGTGATTCGATCTCCGACCCGCTGCTCCGCGCGACCGCCGGCCTGGACGACAAGCACCTCGACGAAGCGCTGGACCGCCTGCGCGCTGCCGGGATCGCAGCCGAAGAAGGCACTGGGCGGGACGTGACGTACCGGATCACCCACCCGATGATCGGCGAAGTGGTCGATCGCTCGATGGCTGACGCGCACCGCCGGCGCATCCACGCCGCCCTCGCGGGGGCGATCGAGCGCGACCGCCCGGACGCATTCGAGGAACTGGCCCCCCACTACCGTGGAGCCGGTTCGCTCCTCGACCCGGATCGGGCGCTCGAGGTCGCCATCGGCGCAGGGGAGCGAGCCATCGCGCTGGGTGCCCACGATGCTGCCGCCGGGCACTTCGGCGCGGCGCTTGCGATCGTCCGCGACGGCCGGCGCGGTGACCTCCTGCCCTGGTTGCTGGAGCGCCTGGGGGAAGCATGGGAACGGATCGGCGAAGGCGCCGCCGCGATCAGCGTCTGGACCGAGGCGAATGTCGAGTATGCGCGGGCTGGCGCCCTGGACGGTGTCGGCCGCGTCCATCGACTCCTGGCGATGGCGGAGTGGGACCGCGGCCACTTCGAGATCGCCGGATCGCAGCTGTCGGCAGGCCTGGCCACCCTCGCCGGCAGCGAGCCCTCCCAGGAGGTGGCGGATCTCCAGCACGCCCGGCTTGTCGTGGCCGGCCGCCTGGGCGATCTGGACGGGTTCGCGGCGGCGGCCGCGGATCTCAAGATCCTGGCCACGCAGCTTGGATCCGCCCGTGCCTCGATCGAGGCGGACCTGGCGGCGGCGTTCCTCGAAGTCGCGCCCGGTCGATACGCCGATGCACGGGATCGCCTGTCCGGCGTGCTGGCTGCGGCCGAGGCGGCTGGGGAGTTCCTGCTCGCCCAGCGGGCAAATGGCGCGCTGGCCATGTCCGCCTATGCCGTGGGCGATCACCGCGCCCAACGTCGCCATGCCACGGCCGGTATGGAGCTGGCTCGACGCCTGGGGGCGCCGACCCTGGAGCTCTATCCGCGAACGCAGCTCATCCTCGCGGACCTCCGGGCGGGGGCATGGGACGACGCCCTTTCGGGCAGCGCCGGTGCGCTCGCGCTGGCTCGGCGACTCGGCATTCCGCGGCAGGTCGCTGGCGCGCTCAGTGTCCGAGCCGTCATCCTCACGCTTCGAGGCGACGTCAAGGAGGCGAAGACGTCCCTCGAGCAGGCCGTCTCCGCGTACGGTGGAGGCGACCTGTCCGACCGCAACATCTTCAACATCACGAGCCTGGCCGAAGCCATGCTGGCCCTCGAGATCGGCCAGCCGGTCCGTGCTTCGGAACTCGCCCTGGTCCTGGCGCGGTCGTCGTCCGTAGCGCTGACCGGCCTGCGGCCGCAGACGCTCGCCTTGCTCGGCGAGGCACAGGTCGCGGCGTCGAATGCGGTGGGGGCACTGGCGACCGCCCGGGAGATCGCGCAAGACGGCCACGGCGACAACCCCCTTGCCGCCGCGCTGGCCGTCTGGGTGGAGGGCCTCGCCCACCAGGCCCTCGGTGATGCGGCGGCCGCGTCCTCCGAGTTGGCGGCAGCGCGCCGGCGATTCGAGGTACTCGATCTCCCGTTCGAGCTTGCGCGGACGCGCCTCGAATGGGCGCACACGATCAGGGAAGACCAGCCCGTCGAAGCGGTTTCGGCGGCACAGGCGGCGCTGAGCACGTTCGACGGCCTCCGCGTTCGACGGCATGCGGCCCGCGCCCGAGCGCTCATGCGGGAACTCGGCGTCCGCCCGAGTTCGCCGGCTCGCCGTCGGGACGGAGGCCAGCTCAGCCAGCGTGAACTGGAAGTCGCCCGGCTCGTCGCAGAAGGACTGACCAACGGCCAGATCGCCGCACGGTTGGTCATCAGCCCCAGGACCGTCGGCACCCACCTGGACCGGATGTATGAGCGGCTCGGCCTGGCGTCCAGGGCGGCGCTGGCGCGCTACGTCACCGAGCAGGGGGCGGAACCGGGCCGGGATCTCCCGACCGACGAGCGACGAGCCGGTCATCCACGTACGCGAACGACGCCGATTACGTCATTCGACGGATAGGAGGGGACCCGACGCCAGGCCTAGGGTGGCCGCGTGCAGATGGTCGGAGGATGACGTGACTACTCGCGGTGCTCGGGACGTGTGGCTCTCGATTCTTGCCCGCTGGGGACTCGTCGTTGCCGTCACGCTCGTCGGCCTGTTTACGACCTTCTTCGCCGCGCTCGGGACCGTCGCGTCGCGGCCGGGCATCGGCGGCGACTACGACGAGCTGATCATGGCCGCCTATGCCCCGGGCCTGTACCGGCTGTCGATGGTCTTCGATGCTCTCGGCTGGCTCGGGATGGGCGGCCTGCTCGTCATCGCCG
Source organism: Chloroflexota bacterium (assembly GCA_016191395.1). GTDB lineage: Bacteria > Chloroflexota > Limnocylindria > Limnocylindrales > CSP1-4 > UBA5189. The sequence goes on along the minus strand of JACPOS010000009.1, from coordinate 153,882 downwards.
GGCTCGCGCTGTCTCGGGACGCCCCCGTCCGCGGCAGGCTCGGTGCGGCGCTCGGGGTAACGGCGGTCACCGGGATCATCGGCGCCTTCGTCCGAATGACCGTCGTCGGGGGCCTCGGCGCGCAGTTTGCGGCGGCCGGTGCCGACCAGCCGGCGATCGTGGCCCTCGCCCGGACGGTCGCCGGGATCATCAGCGCCTTCTTCGAGGCCGGCCAGCTGACCCAGGGCCTCGGGTTCCTTGCGCTCGGCACGGCCGCGCTCGCGATGCCCTGGATGCCTCGCTCGATCGCCTGGCTCCTCACCCTGCTTGCCTTCACGTCGCTCGGTCTGCTGGCAGGCGATGTCTTCCTCGGCGTCTTCCTCTTCCCGATCCTCCTCCTGCACATCTTCCTGCTTGCGGCCACCGGCCTGCTGATCTCGCGCCGGTGGTGGAACGCCTCGGCGCAGGAGGACCGGGAGGACCGGGAGCACCGGGGGGACCGGGACCAGCGGGGTCAGCGCGGGATCGAAGGCGACAACACAGGGAGGTAGGTCATGGCACGCACGTTCTCGATGCGGCTGTACGCGGCGACGTACTGGGTGCTTGTCGCGGCGTTCGTGTACTCGATCATCCTGTTCATCCTGCCCGAGCTCGACTCGCCGGAAGCCGCGGCGTTCCTGCCCATCCTGGCTGGATTCTCCATCGCCTTCGCGGTCGCGGCGGCTCTCGCCACGTTCTGGCCTGCCGCGCCGGCACGGCCGCGGTTCTGGCTCGTCGCCCTCGTTCCCGGGATCCTGTTCCTGCTCCTGAATGCTACGTTCCTGCCCTACTCGCTCAGTCATCCGATCGATCCCGGCTTCACCGTGGCGCTGCCGCTCGTGGCTGGGGTCACGGTCCTGGTGATCGCCGGGATCTCGGCCTTCCGCGAGGCCCGGACCGGTGGGATCGACCGCGTCGGGGTTCGGGGGCGCATCCTCACGGCGGTGGTCTGGGCCGCCGTCGCAGGAGCGATCGCGACGTCATTCGTGGGAGCCGCCGTCGGGTCAGCCGGGGGTGGCGTGGCCGAGGCACCAACCACGACCGGCGTCGTCACGGCCGAGAACACGAAGTTCCTGGAGACGAGGCTGGAGATGAAGAACGGCGAGGTCCTGGGCCTGTTCGTGATCAACAGGGACGGCTTCGGTCATTCCTTCACGATCGATGCCCTGAAGATCAACATCCAGTTGGCGGCGAACTCCACGACCGCCGTCGCAATCAAGCCAACCTCCGCCGGCACCCTCGAGTTCTACTGCGCCGTTCCCGGTCACAAGGAGGCCGGCATGGTCGGGATGATCGCGGTCAGGTGAGGGAACCAGGTAGCGTCAATGAAAGCCGTTGACGTGGCCAGTGGCTCCTGCCTGATCGACCTGGACGACCTGTCCCGTGAGGACCGGCCCCGGGTCGGCAACAAGGCGGCGACCCTTGGGGAGATGCTCAGGTCAGGCTTCCCTGTCCCCGAGGGCGTGGTCCTGACCGTCGACGCATTCGATGCGTTCATGGCCGCCAATGGCTTCGCCGGCGATTCGACCCCCGCCGAGATCGAGTCTGCGCCCCTTCCGGCCGACGTCGAGCGTGTCCTGCGAGCCGTCGCCGATCGCTTCGAGGGAGTCCCGCTGGCGGTCCGCTCCTCAGGCGTGGCCGAAGACCTGCCCGGCGCATCGTTCGCCGGGCAGTACGAGAGCGTCCTCGACGTCAGGGGCGCCGATGCCATCGTCGACGCCGCGCGGCATTGCTGGGCGTCCGCGTTCAGCTCAAGGGTCGCCGCGTACGGGGCGGCTCTAGGGGACGGCGGCGGGGCGAGCATGGCCGTCCTCATCCAGCGCCTTGTCCCGGCCGTGGCGGCCGGCGTCGCCTTTACCGCCAACCCCGTGACCGGCGATCGGGGCGAGACGGTCGTGAGCGCGGTCCGGGGTCTTGGCGAACGGCTCGTCGCCGGCGAGGCGACCCCCGACGAGTGGATCGTGCGGGCCGGCGCGGTCGTCTGTCAGCGGGCCGGCGAGGGCTCGATCGACACGGACCAGGCCCGTGCAGTGGCCGATCTGGCGCGACGCGTCGAAGCGCATTTCGGAACACCTCAGGACATCGAGTGGGCGATCGCCGACGGCATCGTGTTCCTGCTTCAGGCCCGCCCGATGACGGCCCTGCCGGAGCCGGTCGACTGGCGACCGCCCCTGCCGGGCGGTTGGGCCCGCAACCTGAGGCTTGGCGAATGGCTGGGTGACCCGGTCACGCCGCTCTTTGAATCATGGCTGCTGGCACGGCTTGAGGATCGGTTCCACGAAGGCATGCGGGCGAGCGTCCCGATCCCGTTGCCTCGTCCGTTGCATGCCGTGGTCAATGGCTGGTATTTCTACTCGCTGAGCACGTTCCCCACGAGCCTCCGGTCGATGGCCTGGATCATGCTCCGGTACTTCCTTCCCTCGCTCCTCGTTCGACCTCGCCGGGCGGTGATGATGATTCCCCAGACGGCCCGGTTCGGAGTCGAGCTCTTCGTGCGGGAGTGGCGGGAGTCGGTCCTGCCGCGCCACCGGGCGCTTGTCGCCCGTGGCGACGAGCAAATGGAGCGCCTCCAGGCCGAAGGACTCGTCGAGCTCATCGACGGGCTGGCCGACGATGCGGGCGAGTACTTCTTCTCGATCATGGGCGTCGCTGGGTTCGCGACGAAGGCAGAGATCCCGCTGGCTGCCTTCTATCGACGCCATCTTCATCCGCGGATCGGCGGAAGTCACCTCTGGTTGCTCCGAGGCCTGTTCGCACCGTCGATCGAGGCATACGGGCATGCCGTGGAGGGGCTCGACTGGGTCTTCCCGACCCTGGGAGAGCGCGGCGCTGCACCCTCGGACGCCGCCGTTGCATCCGAACGGCGCTCGCGGCTGGAGGCCGAGCGCATGGCCGTCGAGCAGGACGCCCGATCCGCGCTCGCCAGCGAGCCGAAGCTGCTGGCCAGGTTCGACAAGGTCGTGACGACGGCCCAGCGGTTCCAGCCGCTGCGCGAGGAGCAGGTGTTCTGGTTCACGTTGGGCTGGCCACTCATGCGCCGGGCCGTTCGCCGGCTCGGCGAGCTGCTGTACGAGCGGGGCCAGCTGGCCGATCCGGATCAGGTGTTCTTCATCACCCACCATGAGCTGCTCGTTGCCCTCGGCGGGTCGGAGGACAACCGGGAGCTGGGTAGTGAAGCGGTGCGCCGGCGTGCTGCCTGGGACGGGCAGCGTCGGCTGGTACCGCCTCTCATCATCGGCGAGATGGCACCGATATTGAAGCGATTCCTTGGCGCGGCCGAGGAGGCGGTTCGAATGCCGGGCTCCGGCAATGCGTCGGGCCTGCGCGGGATCGCCGCCAGCCCGGGCCGTGCCACCGGCCCGGTACGCGTCATCCGCTCGGCCTCGGAATTCGACCGGCTCCAGCCGGGCGACGTACTCGTGGCACCGATCACGACACCCGCCTGGACGCCCCTGTTCGCGACAGCGGTCGCCGTCGTGACGGACACCGGAGGCGTGGCCTCACACTCCTCCGTCGTCGCCCGGGAGTACGGAATTCCTGCCGTCGTGGGCACCGGCGACGCCACGAGCCGCCTCCGTGATGGGCAGATCGTCACGGTCGACGGAGCCGCAGGAATTGTCCAGCCGGGGTCATGACCGGGCCGCGAGACGGACGAGAAGTGGCCGCCGAACGCGTGACCTTCCTCCAGGAGGCGGTCGCCGCCTCGGCGGCACTTGCGGCTGCAGACCGACTCGGCGTCCTCGCCCGGCTGGCGGCCGGGCCCATCGACCCGTCCACGCTCGCAACCGAATGTTCCATCGGCGAGCGCGGCAGCCGCCTGCTCGTTGCCGCATTGGCCGGGCTGGGCCTCGTGGACCGGACCGCCGACGGACGCTACCGGGCGACGAGCCTGGACCCGGAACGGCTGGCATCGTTGCGCACTCCGTGGGAGGGTCTGGCCGAAGCAATCCGGAGCGATCGTCCCGCGGTCGCCGTGGACGATCGCGGTGCGGCCGAGAAGCTCTACCCGAACGCGGTCGGGTTCCTCGCGGAACTCTTCGCGCCGGTCGCCGCGCGGGCCGCGGACCAGCTGGCCGGGTCGGGCCTCCGGATCCTCGATCTCGGCGCCGGGGCCGCGCCATGGAGCCTGGCGCTCGCCACCCGAGACCCGGCCTGTCGGGTGACCGCCGTTGACCTGCCCGGCGTGATCCCGGCGACTCGCCGCGCGGTCGCGGACGCCGGCCTTGACACCCGGTTCGAGATGCGGGCCGGCGACCTCTTCACCATCGACCTCGGCCGGGACGAGTACGACCTGGCGATCGCGGGCAACGTCTGCCACCTGTTCGACGGGGCCACCAACCGCCGCCTGCTCGGCCGACTTGGCGAGGCGGTTCGGGTGGGCGGACGGGTGGCGATCATGGACGCGGTCCCGGATGAGCGGCTCGAGGGACCCCGAGGCGTCGTCCTTTACGCCCTCGGCCTCCTCCTGCGCACGAGGGCCGGGCGCGTCTATCCGTTCTCAACCTATGTCGAGTGGCTTCGAGCTGCAGGCTTCGAGGCAATCGAGCGATTCGACCTCTCAGCCGCACCCCCGCTGACACTCATCACTGCCAGGCGGCGAACTGCCGGCGCTATCCGCTGATTCCGGCCTCCGGCTCGGACTCGCCCCCGAACCGTATGGGCTTCGCCTGGATGTCGGCCAGGACCGAGCCTCTCGTCGAACCTACTGCGGCTGGGCGACGACCATGATCTTGAGCTCGGTCATGTCCTCGATCGACCAGCGCAGGCCCTCGCGCCCCAGGCCGGAGTCCTTGACGCCGCCGTAGGGCATGTGATCCACGCGGTAGCTCGAGATGTCGTTCATCACGACGCCGCCGACCTCGAGCTCGTTGAACGCCTGCCAGGCGTGGCCCAGGTCGTTCGTGAACACGCCCGTCTGGAGCCCGAATGCGCTGTCGTTGACCTGCTCGATAGCCGCACCGAAATCCGAGAACGTCGACAGGACCACGAGCGGCGCGAAGGCCTCGTTGCTGCACACCTGGGCGTTGTTCGGGACGTCCGCGAGGACGGTGGGCTGGAAGAACGCGCCGTCTGCCGTCCCGCCTGCCAGCACGGTGCCGCCCATCGAGACCGCCTCGCTGACCCAGCGCCGGACCCGCTCGGCGTTCGGCTCGTCGACCATCGGGCCAAGGTCCGTCGTGGGATCCAGCGGGTCGCCAACCTTGAGCAGGCGAACGCCGGCAAGGAGCTTCTCCCGGAATGCCTCGGCGACGGACTCGTGGACGTAGATGCGCTGGACGCTGATGCACGACTGGCCGGCGTAGCTGAACCCGCCGACGAGGATCCGCTTGACCGCCCAGTCGATGTCGGCGGTCGCGTCGATGATCACCGCGGCGTTGCCACCCAGCTCAAGGACGACCTTCTTCTTCCCGGCCCGCTCCTTCATCCGCCACCCGACGGACGGGCTGCCGGTGAAGGTGAGGAGCTTGAAGCGCGGGTCGGAGACCATCCGATCGCCCAGCTCGCGTGTCATCGGCAGGATGCTCACGGCGCCGGCCGGGAGTCCGACGGAGTCGATGATCTCGCCGACCGTGAGGATCGTCAGGGGATCCTTCGTCGCCGGCTTCAGCACGATCGAGCAGCCGGCCGCGATCGCGGGGGCGATCTTGTGCGCCGCAAGGTTGAGCGGGACGTTGAAGGGGCTGATGCCGGCGACGGGCCCCACCGGGAAGCGCCGGGTGATGCCAAAGCGCCCACGCGACGCCGCGACGAGATCCAGTGGAATCACCTCACCGAGCATCCGCTCGGCCTCCTCCGCGGCGAGCCGGAAGGTGAACACCGAGCGGTCGACCTCGACGAGGGCGTCTCGAAGCGGCTTGCCTGCCTCCATGCTCAGGATCCGCCCGAGCTCCTCGCGCCGTTCCTTGATCCCCGCGGAGATCTCGCGCAGGGCCCGGCTCCGTTCGTACACCGGGAGCGCGCGCGTCTCGCGGAACGCGGCGACGGCGGCGGTCACCGCCTCCTCGTACTGCGCCTCGGTCGCGTTGTACGTTGCACCGGCGGGCATGGACGGGTCGGCCGGATTGTCGACGTCGAGCCGATCGGGCGATTCCACCCACCTGCCGGCGAGGTAGATCGGATGGGGCTTGGTACCGGTGAGCGTCATCGGCGGGGCTCCTGGAGCGTGGTCGAGGTCATCGTACCGCTGCCGGATCGGCGGGGCCTCAGCGGCCGCGCCCGAAGATCGTGCTGAAGACCCCGCGGATGATCGACTGGCCGAGTCGCGAGCCCGCGACGCGGCCGACCGTGCGGATGCTCGTGTTGAGCGTGCGCTGGCGAGCTCGCTCCGCAGCGCGCATCTCACGTGCCTGGGCCTTCCGCTCGCGTTCGGCATCGCGGATCTCGCGCTGACGGTCCCGCTCGGCCTGCGTGGCCTGGCGCCTGATCTCCCGCTCGTACTGCGCCGGCGTCATGCCGCCGTATGGACTCGCGCCGGGTGCTCCGGCGGGGGCGCCCGCGGCACCGGCGGCTCCCTGGGCGGCCTGGTGCGCGACGGCGAGACGGGCCGTGATGATCTCGTGTGCGCTCTCACGATCGACCGCCGTCCCGTACCGCCCGAACAGCTGCGAGCCGGCGATCAGCTGCGAGAGCTCCTGGTCCGTGAGGGGCGCCATGCGCGAGTCCGGCGGGATGAGCCGGGTCGCGGCGAGCGGCGTGGGGACGCCCTTCGGCGAGAGGACCGTGACCAGCGCCTCGCCGATGCCGAGCGAGGTGATCGTTCGCTCGACGTCGTAATGGGTGGTCACGGGGAACGTCCGCGCGGCCTTGCGGAGCGCGTCGGCGTCGTCCGGGGTGAAGGCGCGCAGGGCATGCTGGATCCGGTTGCCCAGCTGGGATAGCACGGACGACGGGACGTCCGTGGGCGCCTGGGTGACGAAGTACACGCCGACGCCCTTGGAGCGGATGAGCCGCGCGGTGCGCTCGATCTGCTCCAGGAGGGCCTCCGACGCGTCGTTGAACAGCAGGTGCGCCTCATCGAAGAAGAAGGCCAGCTTGGGCTTCGGGATGTCACCCACCTCGGGCAGGCTCTCGTACAGCTGGGCGAGCATCCACAGCACGAACGTCGAGTACAGGCGCGGCCGGTCCATGACGTCCGCGACCTCGAGGAGCGTGACGATGCCCCGGCCGTCGAGGGTCGTCCGGAGCAGGTCGTGGACGTCGAACTCCGGCTCGCCGAAGAAGATGTCGGCGCCCTCCTCCTCGATCGTCACGATGGAGCGGAGGATCACGCCGAGCGACGCGGAGCTGATGCCACCGAGGTCCTCGAGGACGGCCTTGCCGTCGTCCGATCCGAGGAACTTCAGGGTCGTGCGCAGGTCCGCGAGATCGAGCAGCGGCAGCTGCTGGTCGTCGCAGTAGCGGAAGACGAGCGAGAGGATGGAGGTCTGGGTCTCGTTCAGGTCCAGGACCTTGCCCAGGAGCAGCGGTCCGAATGACGAGATGCTGGCCCGCACGTGCGCGCCGGACTTGCCCGACAGCGACAGCACCTCGAGCGGGTGCCCGGCAGCCTGGAACGTCCAACGGAGCGATTCGCAGCGCGCGGTGACCTTCGGATCAGCCGGGTCGCCCGGAGCGCCGATGCCCGAGACGTCGCCCTTCACGTCGACGGCGAAGACCGGGACGCCGAGCGCCGACAGCTGGCCCGCGAGGATCTGGAGCGTCTTCGTCTTGCCTGTACCGGTGGCACCGGCGACCAGGCCGTGCCGGTTGATCCGGGAGAGGGCGATCTGCACGCGGACGTCTGTCAGGACCTCGTCGCCGAGCATCGGCGAGCCCAGGGTGATCGCCGGCTCGTCGAGCCGGTAGCCGTCGGCCATATCGGACTGGAAGCCCTTGTTCACGTCTACCTCCCGCAGTCGTCCCCCATCATCGGCGTCGCGGCCGATCCCCGCTTGTCGTCAGTCCTCCGCACGCGCGTACGTGCCCAGGATCCGCACCATCTCGGCCTCGCGCCCCAGGTCCGCCAGCGCGGCGGAGCATGCAGGCTCCATCGAATCCGCGTCGAGGTCCACCCAGAACAGGTACTCCCACCGCGAGCCGCGGCCGGTCCACGGCCTGGACTCCAGCCGCGACAGGTTGATGCCGCGCGACGCGAACGCCTCGAGGGATCGACCGAGCGAGCCCGGGACGTTCCGGACACCGAAGACCAGGGTCGTCTTCGGGCCGCCGGCGCCTGCCGTCGCGCCGGCCGCGGCCCGGACGCGCGTCGCTTCCTCGCGCCGCGCAAGCACGGCGAATCGCGTCCGGTTGTCGTTCCCGGTCTGGATGTCGTCGGCGATGACCTCGAGCCCGTACAGGCTCGCGACCCGCGCGGAGGCGACGGCAGCCGCACCCCGCTCGCCGGCCTCCGCGATCTGTCGCGCCGCGCCGGCTGTGTTCCAGGTCGTCTGGACGGTCCACGAGCCGGCGTGCAGGAACTCGTCCGCCTGGGCCAGCGCAGCCGCGATCGAATGGACCGTGCGGATCGTCTCCAGGTGCTCGCCGGGCAGCGCCAGCAGAGCCAGGCGGACCGGGACCGACACCTCGCCGGCGATCACGAGGTCGAACTCGAAGAGCAGGTCCAGCGTCTCCCGGATCGTCCCGAGCTGCGAGCTCTCGACCGGCACGACACCCGCGTCGACGGCTCCGCCGCGGACCGCCTCGAAGACGGTCCGGAACGACGGCATGGGCCGTGCGACCGGCGCTTCGAACCAGCGCAGGACCGCGTCCTCGGCGAACGCGCCGGGCTCGCCCGAGTACGCGACAGATGGACCCAGGCTCGTCACCGGCTGATCGTAGCCGACCCCAACCCGCGTCCCGGCAAGCGCTGCTACCGTCACCGTTCCGGTGCCACGAGGTTGCCGGTTGGGCGGCTATCTCGAGGTCACGATGCGGCGGTTCCTCTCACTGGTGGTTGTTGGCGCGTTCGTTGCGGCGTGCGGGAGCTCGACGGGAAGCAGCGGCAACACCGCCGGTCCGGCGACCGCGGGTCCCGGCTCGCCAACCGATGCGGGCGGGGGCGGCGCGGGCGGCGGACGCGCCAGCGGCGCGAAGGTCCGGATCGTCAACGTCTACAACGGCGGCCCCACCGCCGCGTCGATCGACGTGTATGCCGCGCCGTGGGTCCTCGCCGGCGCGAAGCCGTTGCTGACCGTCCCCTATGGGACAGCGACGGACTTCTTCGATCCCACCGTCGCCGACGAGGCGGGCGACATGTTCCTGAGCTTCTACCGGCACGGCGAGACCGGCAACGGCACCGAGGTCATGAGCCAGACGGAGACGCTGAAGGGCGGCGAGGTCATCACCTACGTGCTGATGAGCGACGCCGAGATGCGCGACGACGGCACGCCGAAGCTCTACCTCCAGTCGCTCTTCCACGGATCCACCGGCGGGATCCTGAGCGCCACGCCGCAGCCCGGCAACGGCGTGATCCTGGTCAACATGCACGGCCTCTCGCCGGCGGTGGCCAAGCCGGCGGACGGCGGCAGCTGGTTCATGAGCACCGGCAATGGCTGCACGAAGGCGATCGGCAATGACGAGTTCACCCTGGACGCCGCGTGGCCGGGCGACGGCACCCGCTACGGACTTGCCCCGGGCGACTACACGCTCTCGTTCCACCCGTCGCCGGTGGGCGACTTCCCGAGCTGCACCACCACGCCGACGCTCAGCGGCGTGAAGGCCAGCGTCACCGGCGGCGTGACAACCCTCGTGGTCGCCTACGCGCCGTCGGCCACCGAGATCAAGACGATGGTGCTGTCACTCGCGAAGTAGCGGAGCGCCGGTCCGCGCCGCTCCTTCTTCGTTTCGGCGCGAATTGATGATCGTCGTTGCATCAAGACGGGCGCCCGGCTCGGGGCCCACGAATTGGCAGGATCGTCGCGTCGTTCGCCGCAAGTGATGCAGCGAATGTCATCGAATCGGCGCGAAATGAGAGACGACCCGCCGGGGTCGCTCGCGAAGTAGCTACCGGTCGAACCAGGGGGCGCCGTCGTCGGTTGCATCCGGATCCATCTCGGCCCGTCGGCCGTGGGTCTCGGGCGCGGCGCGGCGGCTCTTTCCGGCGGACTCGGCCGCCCCGGCCCAGTGCGCCTCGGCGAGCATCGCGTTGAGCGCATCGACGTAGCCCTCGATGGAGGCGGCGATGATGTTCGTGCTGCGCGACCGGCCCTGGTAGAGCCCGGTCGATCGCGCGCCCTCGAGGCCGGCGGGCGGCTCGATGGCGACGATGACGAGACCCTCCGCCTCGGGCCCCTGCGCCAGCGCGTGGACGTCGTAGCCGACGAGCTTGGGGTGGCCCTGCAGGACGTCCACGAGGGCCGCATCGACCGCCTGGAACAGCGCGTCGACCGCGCCGTTGCCCTCGGCGGACGCGCGCCAGTGGTGGGACCCGGCCTCGATGACCACCGCGCCGCGGCTCTGGACGTTGCTGCCGGAGGTCACCGTCCAGCGCGTCAGCTGGAGCGTGGGGGTTGCGGCGGCCTGCGGTTGCGCTGGGGTCATCTCGCTGCATCTCCTGCGATCACGGTCGTGAAGTGTCGCTCATCGCGGCGCCGAAGCTCGGCGCCCCGCTTCCAGATCGCGTACTCCAGCGAGTCGCCGAGGGCGGTCGCGGAGGCCGCGATGATGTTCGTGTCGGAGCCCATGGTCGACCATTCCAGCGCGCCGTCGGTCGATTCGATGGTCACGCGGGTGCGCGCCCCGGTCGCGGAGCCGGAATCGATGATGCGCACCTTGTAGTCGTACAGGTGGACGGTGTCGAGCACCGGGTAGAAGGCACGGAGCGCCTTGCGGAGCGCGGCGTCGAGTGCGTTCACCGGACCGTTGCCCTCGGCGGCCGTGTGCAGCAGCTCCCCATCGACCTCCACCTTGACCGTCGCCTCGGCGCGGAGGGCGGCGTCGGCTCGCTGCTCCACCAGGCACGTGTAGTCGATGACGCGGAAGGGCGGTGCGTAGCCCGCCTGGTGACGCCGGATCAGGAGCTCGAACGACGCCTCGGCGCCCTCGAACGAGAGGCCCTCGCTCTCGAGCTTCTTGATCAGCGTGGAGAGGACTGCCGGCTCCACCACGCCGTCCAGCTGGTGGCCGAGCTGGCGCGCGCGGATCTCCGTGTTCGCCTTGCCGCCGAGCTCGGAGACGACGAGCCGGCCCTCGTTACCGACCGCGGTCGGGTCGATGTGCTGGTAGCTCCGCTCCACTTTCGCCACCGCCGCGCCGTGCACGCCGCCCTTGTGCGCGAACGCCGATCGCCCGACGTACGGCTGGTAGTCGTTGGGCGCCTGGTTCGCGATCTCCGCGACCGACCGCGAGAGCTCCGTCAGCCCGGTGAGGTCGCCGCCGCCCGGCGGGAGGAGCGGGTACGACGTCTTGAGCGCGAGGCCGGCGAGGACGCTGACCATGTTCGCGTTGCCCGTCCGCTCGCCGTAGCCGTTGATCGTGGCCTGGACATGGCGGACGCCTGCGCCCACGGCGGCCAGCGAGTTCGCGACCGCGAGCTCTGCGTCGTTGTGGGTGTGGATGCCGAAGGTCGGTGCCGTCCCGTCCGCGGCAGTGAGCGCAGCGCGCGTGGCGCCCAGGATGTCCAGCAGCTCACCCGTGAGCGTGCCGCCGTTCGTATCGCACAGGACGAGGGTGCGGGCGCCGCCGTCCAGGGCGGCGCGCAGCGTGGAGATCGCGTAGGCGGCGTTCGCCTTGTAGCCGTCGAAGAAGTGCTCCGCGTCGTAGACCAGCTCGCGGCCCTCGTCCACGATGAGCCGGACGCTGTCGGCGATCATCTCCAGGTTCTGCGCGAGGGTCGCGCCGAGGACCTCGGTGACGTGCAGCTCCCAGCTCTTCCCGAAGATGGTGACGACCGGCGTCTCGGCTCGGAGGAGCTCGGTCAGGTTCGGATCGTCCTTCGCGCTGTTCGACCGGTGCCGGGTCGACCCGAATGCGGCCAGCTTCGCCGACCCCCAGGTGAGGTCCTTCGCGGCGCGAAAGAACTCCACGTCCTTGGGGTTGGAGCCCGGCCACCCACCCTCCACGTAGGGCATGCCGTACTCGTCAAGGATGCGCGCGATCCGCAGCTTGTCGGCGAGCGACAGGGTGATGTTCTCGCCCTGGGTGCCATCGCGGAGCGTCGTGTCGTAGAGCACGACCGGCGTCTCGCTCACGATGCCGCTCCCTGGGATGGGCGGGCCGGCCGCGCGAGTGGACTGCGAGTCCTCGAATTCGCGTCGACATGTCCCGAAATGGACTGCCGAGCCTGTTCGCGACTCGATCCGGGGTCATGACCCTCGGTTTCGCGTCGGAAACGGGACCACGAGTCCATGTTCAAGCAGGCGCGCACCGAATCGCGGACTGGTGGTCCTTCCACGGTGGCGGAATGCCCGAACGGACCCACGACCATCAGGCGGCTCCCGAACCTACGCGCGGGCCGGGACGCGCGTCGAGGCGCGCGTCCCGGTGCGCGTCGAGCCGCTCCACGATCGCCGCGGTCATCTCGCGCGTCCCGACCACGTGGAGGCCAGCGCGGTCGCCATCGGGTGGAACGAGGTCTGCGGTCCGATAGCCATCCGCGATCGCGGCGCCGACGGCCGCCTCGACGCCGGCTGCGGCCGCCTCGAGCCCGAGCGACCAGCGGAGGAGCATGGCCGCGGACAGGATGGTGCCGGCGGGATTCGCCAGGTCATGACCGGCGATGTCCGGGGCGGAGCCGTGGATGGGCTCGTACAGGCCGAAGCGGCCGTGCGCGGTTCGCCGCTCCCCGAGCGAGGCCGAGGGCAGCATGCCCAGGCTGCCGGCAAGGACCGCGGCCTCGTCCGAGAGGATGTCGCCGAACAGGTTCTCGGTCACGAGGACGTCGAAGGACGCGGGACGGCGGACGAGCAGCATCGCGCACGAATCGACGAGCTGGTGATTGACCTCCACATCCGCGTACTCGCCGCGAAGCTCGTCGACGACCGTGCGCCACAGGCGTGATGTGGCAAGGACGTTGGCCTTGTCCACGCTCGTCAGGCGGCGCCGCCGGCCCCGCGCCAGCTCGAAGGCGAGCCGGACGACCCGGCGGATCTCGCCCTCCGTGTACCAGAGCGTGTCGATGCCGACGCGACCCTCCGGCGTCTCGCGCTGCTCGGATGGCCGCCCGAAGTACAGCCCGGACGTGAGCTCGCGAACGATGAGGAGGTCCACGCCCTCGAGGACCTCCGGCCGGACCGGCGACGACGGCACGAGCGCGGGCAGAATCGTGACGGGGCGGAGGTTGGCGAATAGCTCAAGGCCGCCGCGAAGCGCGAACAGTGCCTGCTCCGGCCGGACGCGCGCGGCGGGATCGTCCCAGCGCGGGCCGCCGACGGCGCCGAGCAGGATCGCGTCGCACGCGGCGACCGCGTCGAGGTCCTCCGGCCGGAACGCCGTGCCATACGCGTCGATCGCCGCGCCGCCGGCGACGACGTCCAGCCACTCGACCCCGAAGCCGTCACGCCGCGCGACCGCGTCGAGCACGGTGCGCGCGGCCGCGGTGACCTCGGGGCCAACCCCATCGCCCCCGATGGACGCGAGTCGATACGTCGTCACGATGTCAGGGCAGCTCGGTGGTCCGCGCGCCGACGAACGCCGACGACGACGCCCCGCTGGCGCCGTGCAGCTTGTTGACCGCGACGAGGTACGCCTCGATGGACGCCTCGATGATGTTCGTGCTCAACCCGTGGCCGGAGACCACGAGCGCGCCGGGGCCCTCGTCGCTGGAGCGCCGGCAACGCACGAGCACGCGGCCCTGGGCGTCCTCGCCGCCGGACACCGCCTTGATCTCGTACGCCTCCAGCACGGGATGCCAGCCGAACACCGGCTGGAGCGCCGCATCCACGGCCTCGAAGAGCGCGTCCACCGGCCCGTTGCCGATCGCGGCCTTCGCGTGATCCTCGTCGCCGACCGAGAGCGCGACCATGCCGGTTGCCTTGCCGCCGTGCGACGAGGTCACGTTCCAGCCCTCGAGGCGGACGGCCTGCGGCACCTCGGCGACGCGCTGCTCGACCAGCGCGATGAGGTCGTCGTCGGTGACGTCCTTCTTCTCGTCCGCGAGGGCCATCGCCTGGCGGTAGATGGAGTCGAGCGCCTCGCCCTCCAGGTCGTAGCCCAGGGAGACCAGCCGATTCGCAAGGCCCTTGCGACCGGAGAGCTTGCCGATCGTGATCGAGTTGCCGGACAGGCCCACCGACTGGGGGGTCATGATCTCGTAGGTCAGCGGATTCTTGATCACGCCGTCCTGGTGGATGCCCGATTCGTGCGCGAAGGCATTCCCGCCGACGACCGCCTTGTTCGGCTGGATCGCGAAGCCCGTGAGGTAGCTGACGAGCCGCGACGCGGCGGTCAGGTGCTCCGTCTGGACGCCATGAGTGAGGGCAGGCCCGCCCGCGCCGGAGGCGCCGGACGTGAACTGCGTCGGGCGCGTCCGGAGGGCCATCACGACCTCCTCCAGCGACGCGTTGCCGGCGCGCTCGCCCAGGCCGTTGATCGTGACCTCCACCTGGCGCGCGCCCGCCTGTACCGCTGCGAGCGTGTTCGCGGTGGCGAGGCCCAGGTCGTTGTGGCAGTGGACGGAGATCGTCGCCTGGCTCCCGAGCAGGTCCACGGTCCGGCCGACGAGCGCCGCGAACTCCGACGGGATCGCGTAGCCAACCGTGTCCGGGATGTTGATCGTGGACGCGCCCGCCGCCACGACGGCCTCGTAGACCTTGAGCAGGAACTCGGGGTCCGTGCGCGAGGCGTCCTCCGCGCTGAACTCGATCTCGACGTCGCGGCCCAGCTGCTCGCGGCCGAACGCGACCCACTTCACCGCCTCGGCAAGTGCGGTCTCGCGGTCGATCCGGAGCTTGTGCTTCAGGTGGATGTCGCTCGTCGCGATGAACACGTGGAGGTGCGGGCGCTCGGCGACCCGGATCGCCTCGATCGCCCGCTGCGGATCGCCGTCCCGGCAGCGCGCGAGCGCCGCCACGGCAATCCCACCTTTCGTCTCGCGCGCGATCCGCTGGACCGCCTCGAAGTCGCCGTTCGATGCGGCTGGAAAGCCAGCCTCGATGACGTCGACCTTGAGCCGCGCGAGCTGGCGGGCGACCTCCAGCTTCTCGGCCGCGGTCAGCCCGGCACCGGGTGCCTGCTCCCCGTCGCGCAGCGTCGTGTCGAAGACGCGGACGCGATCGGTGGGGGCGAGCGGGCCGGAGGGGCGGGAGCGCGCGGCGCGAGCCATCAGCTCGCGGTTCCGCTCGGTGCCGCGGGCTTGGCGGCGGAGGTGGCCGTGGCCTGCGCCTCGCCGGCGTGGACCACGACCGGGTTGAGGAACGGCATCTGGGCCCGCAGCTCCGCGCCGACCTTCTCGATCTGGTGATCGCGGTCGCGCTGGCGAAGCTCGCGGAACTCTGCCCCGCCCGCCTCCTGGACGGCGATCCAGCGATTGGCGAACGCGCCGCTCTGGATGTCGCCCAGGACGTCCTTCATCGTCGCCTTCACGCCCTCCGCGACGCGCGGGCCGGACACGTAGTCGCCGTACTCGGCCGTGTCGCTGACGCTGAAGCGCATGAAGTTGAGGCCGCCGCGGTACATGAGGTCCACGATCAGCTTCAGCTCGTGCATCGTCTCGAAGTACGCGAGCTCCGGCTGGTAGCCGGCCTCGACGAGCGTCTCGAACGCGGCCTTGATGAGCGCCGACACGCCGCCGCAGAGCAGCGCCTGCTCGCCGAACAGGTCCGTCTCGGTCTCTTCCTTGAACGTGGTCTCGAGCACGCCCGCGCGCGTCGCGCCGATCGCCCGCGCGTAGGCGAGCGTCCGCGCGCGGGCGGTCCCGCTCGCGTCCTGCTCCACGGCGAAGAGCGCAGGCACGCCGCCACCGGCGCTGTACACGCTGCGCAGGAGATGGCCGGGGCCCTTGGGCGCGACCATCCCGACGTCGATGCCCGCGCCGGGCTTGATCCGCCCGAACCGGATGTTGAAGCCGTGGGCGAACATCAGGAGCGCGCCGGGCTTCAGGTTCGGCTCGATCTCCGTGTCGTAGACGGCCTTCTGCGCCGTGTCCGGCACGAGGATCATCACGACATCCGCCTCGCGAACCGCATCGGCCACGTTCGCGACCCGGAGCCCCGCCTCTGCCGCGAGCGGCCGGCTCTTGGAGGCCTCCGCCAGGCCCACGATCACGTTCACCCCGGAGTCGCGCAGGTTGAGGGCGTGCGCGTGCCCCTGGCTGCCGTAGCCGATGATCGCGACCGTCTGGCCCGCAAGGGCCGTCGCGTCGACGTCGTTGTCGTAGTACATGCGCGCTGTCACTTCTTGACTGCCTCCTCGATGGATCCGGCGCCGCGCGCCATGACGACGGCTCCCGTTCGAACCAGCTCCTTGATGCCGAACCCGCGGACGACGGCGACGAACGCGTCGACCTCGGCCTCGCTGCCGCTCACCTCGGCGATGACCGCGTCGGGCGCGACGTCCAGCACGCGTCCGCGCGCCAGCTCGATGACCTTCAGGATTTCGCCGCGATTGGCCTCGGTGACCCGAAGCTTGATCAGCGCGAGCTCGTGCTCCACCGTCGGCTCGGCGGTGACGTCCTGGACCTTGAGCACGTCGATGAGCCGGTACAGCTGCTTGGCGGCCTGCTCCACCGCGATGTCGTCGCCGTGGAGGCTGATCGTCATCCGCGAGAAGCCCTCGCGATCGGTGCGGCTGACCGCGAGCGAGTCGATGTTGAAGTTCCGAGCGCGCATCAGGCTGGACACGCGGTTCAGGACACCGGGCCGGTCGGCGACGATCGCCACGAGCCGGTGCAAGCGCCGCTCGCCGCCGCCGGGCAGCGACCGCGGCGGCGGGGCCGTGTGCGCGGGCCGGGCCGCGTTGCCCTCGGCGCTCATTCGGGCGTCCCCCACTCCTCGATGAGGTCGGACAGGCCCTTGCCGGCCGGCATCATCGGGAAGACGTTCTGCTCGCCGGTGATCTCGAACCAGACCAGCGCCGGGCCATCCACGGCCTGCGCGAACCGGATCGCCTCGTCGACGTCGGCCGGCGTCGATGCCTTGATCGACGGGATGCCGTAGGCCTCCGCCAGCTTCAGGTAGTCCGGGCCCATGAGGTGGGCGGAGTGGAAGTTGCCCGCGTAGATGATCTCCTGCCACTGCCGGATCATCCCGAGCTTCTTGTTGTCGAAGAGGGCGATCTTCACCGGGATCTCGTCCTGGACGAGGGTCATCAGCTCCTGCGAGGTCATCTGGAAGCCGCCGTCGCCGACGATCGCCCAGACCTCGCGCTCCGGGACGCCGAGCGCGGCGCCCATCGCGGCCGGGACGGCGTAGCCCATCGTCCCGAGCCCCCCGGAGGAGAGGTGCGTGTTCGGGTGGCGGAAGCCCGCGTAGCGAGCGAGCCACATCTGGTTCTGGCCCACGTCGCCGACGTAGATGCCCTCGTGATCGGTCAGCTCGCCGATCCGCTCGACGACGTAGTCCGCCGACAGCATGCCGTCCCGCCACGCGCCGGAGCCGTGCCAGGAGCTCCCTTCCGATTCGCGCTTCCACTCGGCGAGCTGCTCCAGGTACGGGGCGCGCCGCTCCGCCGGCACCGCCTCCACCATCGGCGTGAGCGTCGCGAGCACGCGCTTCGCGTCGCCCACGATCGGCACCTCGACGGCAACGTTCTTGCCGATCTCCGCCGGGTCGATGTCCACGTGGATGATCCGCGCGTACGGCGCGTACGTGCGGACGTTGCCCGTGACCCGGTCGTCGAAGCGCATCCCGACCGCGAACAGCAGGTCCGCCGACTGGATCGCCCGGTTGACGTGCTTCCAGCCGTGCATGCCCATGAAGCCGTAGGCGAGCGGATGCCGCTCGTCGATCGCGCCGATGCCCAGCAGGGTCCACGCGATGGGCGCGTTGATGCGCTCGGCGAACGCCTGGAGCTCCGCCTCGGCACCGGCGTGGAGGATCCCGTGGCCGGCGAGGATCACCGGCCGCTCGGCGGCGGCCAGCTCCGCTGCCGCGACCTTGAGCTGCTTGTAGTTGCCGTCCATCGTGGGGCGGAAGCCGGGCAGCCCGGCCACGACCTCCTCGTCCGACGGATGGGTGGCCGCGGTCTCCTGCTGGAGCGCGTCCTTGGTGATGTCCACGTGGACGGGCCCGGGCCGACCGCTGCGGGCGATGTGGAACGCCTCCGCGATCACGCGCGGCAGCTCGTTCGCGTCGCGGACGAGGTAGTTGTGCTTGGTCATCGGCAGCGTGATGCCGTTGATGTCGATCTCCTGGAACGCGTCCTTGCCGATCAGGGCGGAGGGCACGTTGCCGGTGATCGCGACCATCGGGATGGAGTCCAGCATCGCCGTGCCGATGCCGGTGACGAGGTTCGTCGCGCCAGGGCCGGAGGTCCCCACGCACACGCCCACCTTGCCCGTCGCACGGGCATAGCCGTCCGCGGCGTGCGCGCCGCCCTGCTCGTGGCGCACGAGGACATGCCGGAGCTGCGGGTAGTCACCCAGGATGTCGTACAGCGGCAGGATCACGCCGCCGGGGTAGCTGAACATGACCTCGACGCCCTGGCGCAGCAGCGCCTCGCAGAGGACATCGGCGCCGATGCGAGGGCGCGCCGCGCGCTCACCAGCCGGCACGGACGAGCTCGCCGAACCTTCGTGGAGCATCTCGCGCTGGGCCCGCTCCACCGCGGCCGCGTGCTCGGTGCCCTCGGCCGGCATGTGGCTCCGGCGGGCGCGGTCGCCCTTGGTCAGGGTCACGATCGTTCGCCCATCGGTTCGGTCACGTCGGCCTCCACGCTGAGAAATCAAAACCCCCGCCTCTCGGCGGGGGTCCGGTTGGTTGTCGGTGGTGGTGATCGCTAGCTGCGATCGTTCCTCCGCGTCCCTCCGTGCTCCCGCCGAGCGCCGGTAATGAGGAGGACGAGCTCCTCGATCCCGACCAGGATCGAGCGGATAAGGGAGAGGACGGGTACCTCGGCGTTCTCGACGGGCAGCTGCACACGGCGACCGTCGGACGTCACGGCGACGGCCACGGGGCGGCGATCGGGCTGGTTCGAGAAGCTCATTGGTGCGCGCAGTCTACGGGGCCGATGGTTGAATGCGCAACCGGTACGGTTTGGTGCCCATGGGAGCGGTCAGTACTGCCCGGCTCTGCGCCCACGCCCATCGCTCAGGCAGGGCTCGGTGCGACGCGCATCTTCGAGGCTCGCGGCGAGCGGTTCCGGGTGCGATACCAGGCGAGGTATTCCAGCAACTCATCTCGCTCGTCCTCGGTGATGTCCGCGAACAGTGCCGCCCCGATCGTGTCCGCAGGCTTGGCGGCGACCTCGCCCGGCACCGGGTAGCCGCTGAGCCGCATGAGCTCTGCATAGGGAACGTCAAGCGCCTCGCTGAGCTGGTGCAGGACCGGCGGCGACGGCTTCTTGACCGCGTCGTGCTCCAGCTTGCTGAGGTAGGCAGCGGAGATCCCGGCGGCGCGCGCGACCTCCGTCGCGGAGAGCGCGCGCACCTGGCGGGTCCGCTTCAGCAGTCGCCCGATCGCTGGTGCCATGTCGTCCTCATTCCTACAGTTGATATATAAGACTACAGTTGACAATAGCACGGACGTGTGCTCTACTGCAAGTGACAGCAGTGGCCGGAGCGCAAGCCGGCGGAGGTCCACAGGCCCCCGCTTCCCCGGATGCCTGATTAGGCAATCGGGAGAACGCATGACCGTGGATCAGACCACCACCGCATGGGAAGCCATGCTCGAGGACGCCAACGCCGCCAAACCGGCCGAGACTCGGCCGAGCGCGCAGCGGAGCCCGATGGTCGTCGCGTTGCGCACGACCGTTCTCCTCGTCCTCGCCACGCTGGCGATCCTCGTCCTCCTCCCCGCACTGGTCGCCGCCCAGGCGACGTTCGTGGGCTGAGGCCCACCACATCAACCATCCATCGCGAATTGGAGCAACCATGACCGTCGAGAACATCGATCGAACCGTCACCACGACCGGGCCCACGCCCGGCGTCGCGCAGACCGTCTCCCCCGCTACTCCGGCCATCGCCTCGCGTGAGACCGTCACGACGGCGAGCCATTCGACCACGTCGACCCCCGGCGGCTCGGAGCTCGGACGGCGAATCGTCGTCCTGGTCTTCGGCCTGATCCAGATCGTCATCGGCGCACGCATCGTCCTGCTGCTGCTCGATGCGCGCGAGGCCAACGGCCTCGTGTCCGGGATCCTCAACCTCAGCCAGATCTTCGTCGCGCCGTTCGAAGGGATCCTTCGGACCAATGCGCTCCGCTCCGGCGGCTCCGTGTTCGATGTCGCGGCGATCGTCGCCATCGTCGGCTGGACCATCCTGGAGCTGATCGTGATCTGGGCCATCGGGATCTTCCGCCGCGAGAAAGTCTAGGCCTCATACCTCCCGCAAGGGATAGCGAAAGGACATTGACCCGATGGGTTTCATCGCATGGATCGTGGTCGGCGCCATCGCCGGCTTCATCGCCAACCAGATCATGGGCTCGCGTGAGGGCCTGATCATGATGGTCATCCTGGGCATCGTCGGCGGCCTCGTCGGCGGCTGGCTCGCGGCCAACGTGTTCAAGATGGGCAGCGTTGACGGCATCAACATCGAGAGCATCTTCATCGCCACGCTCGGGGCGATCCTTGTGGTCTTCATCGCGAACTTCGCCACCGGCAAGGGTCGAATGGGACGCCGGATGAGCTGATCGCGAATGGTGCGCGCCGGGCTTCGTGCCTTGATCTGCGCCCGGGCCGCGCGCCCGGATCAACGCCGGAACGGGATGGTCGCCACGCGGCAATCCCGGTCCGGCGTCTTGATTCCCGTCGTACCCTCGGCCGCATGACCTATTCGATCGTCGCGCTCGACCCCGCGACCGGCGACCTCGGGGTCGCGGTCCAGTCCAAGTTCCTCGCCGTCGGAGCGGTCGTGCCGTGGGCCCAGGCAGGCGTGGGAGCGGTCGCGACGCAGTCGTTCGCGAACGTCACGTTCGGGCCAGGCGGCCTCGCCCGCATGGCCAGCGGGATGCCGGCGCACCAGGCGCTGGAGCGCCTGGTGAATGCGGACCCACTCCGAAGCCAGCGCCAGGTCGGGATGGTGGACGCCCGCGGCGGCGCGGCGACGCACACCGGCGGGTCGTGCTTCGCATGGGCCGGCGGCCTCACCGGTCCCGGGTTCGCGGCCCAGGGCAACATCCTCGCCGGCCCCGCGGTGGTCGACGGCCTCGTGGACACGCTCGTGGGCGGTGGCCGGCCGTTCCCCGAGCTGCTCGTCGCCTGCCTGGCCGCCGCCGACGCGCAGGGCGGCGACCGCCGCGGGCGTGAGTCCGCCTCGCTCCTGATCGTGCGCGCGGGCGGCGGGTACGGCGGTGCGAACGATCGCTGGGTCGACCTTCGCGTGGACCATCACGATGACCCAATCGGCGAGCTGGGCCGGCTGCTGGACCTGCAGCGGCTGTACCTGGACCGGCCTGCCGTCGGCGACCTCCTGCCGGTCGACGCCACGCTCGCCGCCGAGATGCGCAAGCTGCTGACGAAGATCGGCGCGGAGCCGGGCGGCCGCTTCGGCAACGTCTACCAGCCGATGAACCCCGATGCCGCCGCAGCCGCCGGCGGCGACAAGGCGGATCGACCCATGACCGGAACGCCCGGACCGACGCCATCCAACTGGGACGACGCCTGGCAGGACGCGCTCTGGGACTGGATGGGCGTCGAGAACCTCGAGGAGCGAACCGCCGCGCCCGGCTGGGTCGACCCGCGCGTGCTCGCGGTCCTCCGCGTCAGGGCTCGCGCCGCGTAGGTCGGCGCCAGCGACCAGGGCCGGGTTCACGGCCCCCGGTTCGCCGCCGGGTGGGCAAGCTCAGGACTCCCAGTCCGAGATCCGGGCGTCCCGTGCAGCGAATCGGACGCGTTGTCCAAAGATCGCCGTCTTTCGCGCGCGAATGACCCGGGAACCGCGTCAGACCGGATTGCAGGTCCGGCTGGCGACACGCCGGCCCAACATTCCGGACGCTGCGTGCGGCAGTCCGCTGTGCGAGTCGCTCGGCAGCCGCCACCGGCCGCAGGGCGGCGAGCGGCCGCAGATCCACGGCCCGACACGGTTGACCGACAGATAAGCGCGTTCGGGTTCAATGGGAACGATGACGAACCTTGCACGGGAGCGTGCGGCGAGGCGGGCGGCAGGCCATGCCCGCGCGAGCGCCGGCGCGGACGTCCTCCGGCAGCGTGAGGACGCTGGGCTGACTGTGGCCGAGCTGGCGCGCGCGTCCGGCGTCGATGCGAGCTTCATCAGGCGCATCGAGGCGGGCGCGCAGAGTGCCTCTCTCGATACGTACGCCAGGCTCGCGATGGTGCTGGGTGCCGATATGAGCCTGCGGTTGTACCCGACTACCGGGGCAACGATTCGAGATCGCCATCAGTCCGCCATCGCCGAAGCACTCCTGGGCATCGTGCATCCGCGATGGGCACGGTTCACCGAGATCGCGGTCACGCGGCCGTCGCGCGGCTGGATCGACCTCGGATTCCATGACGCGAAGGCCGCGGTGTTCTTGGCCATCGAGATCGAATCCGGGCTTCGGCGCCTGGAGCAGCAGATCCGCTGGGCGGAGGCCAAGGCGGCGGCCTTGCCATCGTGGGAGGGCTGGGCTCGTCTCGAACCTGAGCCAGCGATCTCGCAGCTGGTGGTCGTGCGAGAAACGCGGACGACCCGTGGCGTCGCCGATGAGCATCGCCGCCTTCTCCGAACGGCGTACCCGGCTGATCCGCGGGACGCGCTGGATGCCCTTCGCGGATCCGATCCCTGGCCAGGGCGCGCGATCTTGTGGGCGGCCGGAGGAGGATCCAGCGAAGCTCCCTACAGGCTCGTCGCGCGACCGTAGCGACCCTGCCTGGACGGGCGGACGATCGATGGATCGTCGAATCCACCGCGTCGGGCAGAATGCGCCGAACATGGATGCCGCACCTCGTCACCCGCGCACGCTCGTCGACAAGATCTGGGACGACCATGTGGTCCTCGATGGCAAGGGCGCCCCGAGCGTGCTCGCGATCGACCTGCACCTTGTCCACGAGGTCACGAGTCCCCAGGCGTTCACGGGCTTGCGGCGGCGCGGGCTGAAGGTCGCGCATCCCGAGCGGACGGTCGCGACCGCGGACCACTCGGTGCCCACGACGCCACGAAACCTGCCGATCCTCGACGCGATGGCCGCGGCGCAGGTGGACCAGCTCACCACGAACTGCACGGAGTTCGGGATCCCACTGCATGGTCTTGGTTCGCCGAGCCAGGGCATCGTCCACGTAATCGGACCTCAATTGGGCCTCACGCAGCCGGGCATGACGATCGTGTGCGGCGACTCGCATACCTCCACCCACGGCGCGTTCGGGGCGCTCGCGTTCGGGATCGGCACGTCCGAGGTGGAGATGGTCCTCGCGACGCAGTGCCTGCTCCAGCGGCGGCCCAGGAGCTACGAGGTCCGCGTCGACGGCCGCCTTGCGCCGGGCGTCAGCGCAAAGGACGTGATCCTCAACCTGCTCTCGCGCATCGGCGTTGGCGGCGGGACAGGGCACGTGTTCGAGTACCGCGGATCCGCGATCGAGGCGCTGTCGATGGAGCAGCGCATGACGATCTGCAACATGTCGATCGAGGGCGGGGCGCGCGCCGGTCTCATCGCCCCTGACGACACGACGTTCGAGTACCTCGCAGGCCGCGCGCATGCCCCAAAGGGCCGCGAGTGGGATTCCGCAGTGGAGCGGTGGCGCGCGCTTCCGAGTGACCCCGACGCGGCGTTCGACCGGACGATCTCCATCGACGCCTCCGCGCTGGAGCCGATGATCACCTACGGCACGAACCCCGGCATGGGCCTGCCGATCTCGGCCGCCGTGCCGGATCCCGCGGCAACCGAGGATGGCCCGGGCCGGCGCGCGCTCGAGTCCGCGCTCGCGTACATGGACCTCCAGCCAGGCCAGCCGATCCTCGGCCAGAAGGTGGACGTCGTCTTCATCGGCAGCTGCACGAACGGCCGGATCAGCGACCTCAGGCTGGCAGCCGCCGCGCTCAAGGGCCGGAAGATCGCCGACGGGCTGCGCCTCATGGTCGTCCCCGGCTCCGACGAGGTGAAGCGCGAGGCTGAGCGCGAGGGCCTGCACGAGATCTTCCGCGCTGCGGGCGCCGACTGGCGCGAGGCCGGCTGCTCCATGTGCATCGCCATGAACGGCGATCAGCTCACCCCCGGCCAGTACGCCGTGAGCACGTCCAATCGGAACTTCGAGGGCCGCCAGGGCAAGGGCGGCCGGACGTTCCTCGCGTCGCCGCTCACCGCAGCGGCATCGGCGGTCGCCGGCGTCGTCGCGGACCCTCGCCGCCTGCCCGGCATCGAAGCCCTCGCCGCGGTCGGGGGCCGTTAGTCGTGGCCAAACCGTATGCGAGCTTCTCCAGCAAGGTCATCCCCCTGCCGGCGGAGAACGTCGACACCGACCAGATCGTGCCGGCGCGCTTCCTCAAGGTCACCGACAAGGAGGGCCTCGCCGACGCCCTGTTCCGCGACTGGCGGTACGAGGCGGACGGCGGCCTGAAGGAGCCGACCTTCGTCCTCGACAAGCCCGGCATGGCGGGGCGCCAGATCCTCCTCGCCGGCGACAACTTCGGCTGCGGCTCGTCGCGCGAGCACGCGCCGTGGGCGCTCGTCGCCTGGGGCATCCGCGCGGTGATCACGAGCAGCTGCGCCGACATCTTCCGCGGCAACTCGCTGAAGAACGGCCTGCTCCCGATCATCGTCGACGCCGAGACCCAGCGCCAGCTCTTCGAGCTGGTCGCCCGCGAGCCCGACGTCGAGCTCACCGTCGACCTCGAGTCCCAGGTCGTGCACCTGCCCGGCGACGAGGACCTGCCGTTCGACGTCGACCCGTTCTCGAAGCTCATGCTCCTGAAGGGCACCGACGAGCTCGGCTACCTGCTCGACAAGGCGCCCGAGATCGAGGCCTGGGAGCGTCGCCACCCTGCCCGCATCGACACGCGGCTCGACGCCGGAACCTGACGCGCCGGGCGCGCGTCTCGCGGCCACGGTGAAGCCTCTCGCCTCGCTCCTGCTCGCGTTCGGCCTCGCCGCGTGCGGGGGCGCCGCGACACCCGCCTCGAAGCCCGGCGCCGCAACCACCCCGCGCCCGACCCCCACGGCCGTGCCCGGCAATCCCGGCACTGGCGGTGGCTCCGGATCCGCTCCCGGCGGCGGGATCGTGATCCCTGTCCCCGGCGGCGGCGCCAACGGCAACCCGCTCCTGGGCGCAGCGACGTACGTGAAGCCGACCCAGGGCCTCGTCAACCCGCGGACCGTCAACGTCCAGCTGGTTCGCGCCGTGGTGAACGCGGACGGCACCGTGACCGCGGACCTGCGCTGGTGGAGCGGGATCGCGCCCTGCAACGCGCTCGACCACGTCGAGCTCGTCCGCGACGACGCCACGAAGTCGATCCGCATCAAAGTGGTCGAGGGCTCCGGCGCCGGCGACGTCGCCTGCATCGACATCGCGCAGCTCAGCGCCACCACCGTGGACCTGGGCGCGCTCGCGTCCGGGACGTGGGCGATCTCCGCCGAGGGCGACGCGCCGGCGATCAAGCTGGAGGTGCCGTAACCGGGGACTGCAAGGCGTCAGCAGCCGTTCCGGATCGCGCCGCGAGGCGCGCGAGAGGCCCGAACGGACGGCCTGTGTCACGATCCTGCGGTGAATCCAATGGACCTGATCGCGATCGCCCTCCTGGTGATCGCGGTGATCCTCGGAGTCCGATCGGGGGCACTCCCACAGCTGCTGGGCCTTTCGGGCGCAGCCGCCGCGGCCCTCGCCGGGCTCGCGATCCTGCCCGCGGCCGGGCCATTGCTCGATGGCCTGAACCCGGCCATTCGCGCGATCGTGGTGCTTTCCGTGCTCCTCGGCCTCGTCGGGCTGGGCGAGGCCCTCGGTGCAAGCGCCGGCCGCCACGCATCGCGGGCCCTGGGAAACGGGCTGCTCGGCGCGCTGGACCAGGTCAGCGGCGCGATCGTCGGAGCGGCGCAGGCGATCCTCATCCTGTGGCTCGCTGGCGGCGTCATCGCGGCAGGACCGTTTCCCAACCTGAGCCAGATCGCCCAGAAGTCGACGGCCCTGCGGGTCGTCGACGCGTTCTTCCCGCCCCCCACCGAGATCGTCCTCGGTCTCGGGCAGATCCTCGACAACAGCGGGCTCGGGAACGTGTTCATCGGGCTGGAGCAGCTCCCGGCGCCGGCGATCGAGCTGCCGTCCGATGCCCTCGCGCGCCAGATCGGCGCCCGCGCCGCGCCGTCCGTGCTCCGCGTCATCGCCGATGGCTGCGACCAGCGCGCGAGTGGCTCGTCGTTCGTGATCGCGCCGGGCTACCTCGTGACGAACGCTCACGTCGTCGTCGGCGCGCGGAGCGTGATCGTCCAGACATCGGGCGAGTCGTTCAAGGCGGTGCCAGTACTCGTGGACCTGGAGCTGGACGTGGCACTGCTCTTCGCCCCCGGGGTCCGCGCGCAGGCGCTCAGCTTCACGACCGCCGATCCCGGCCGTGGCGCGCTCGGTGCCACCGTGGGCTATCCGGGCGGCGGCAACGAGACCGTGGAGCCGGCGACCGTGGCTGCCACGTACAACGCGACGGGCCTGGACGTGACCGGTGCCGCGCGCGTCACCCGCCGGATCATCGAGCTCAGGGCGCGAGTCATCCCCGGTGACAGCGGCGGCCCGTTCGTCCTGCAGGACGGCACGGTCGGCGGCGTCGTCTTCGCCCAGTCCAAGGTGGACCCGGCTGTTGGCTACGCACTCTCGCCGACCGAGGTGCTGAACCGGCTGGCACCTGCCATCGGCCTGAACGCCGCGGTCCCGACCGGACCCTGCATCCGCTAGCCGCTGGGATCCCGCGGATGACCACCGAGGCGACGACGGCAGGCGAGGCGCTGCGCGCGCTGTCAGGCCGGTTCTGGGACGGCTTCCTGGAGGCCAATCCCACGTGGGCCACGGTCATCGGCGATCGCCGGTTCGACGGCGAGCTCGACAACGAGTCGCCGGCAGCGATCGACGCCCGCATCCGCTGGCTGGATTCCGTTGCGGCCGAGGCGGGCGCGATCCCCGGTGATGGCCTCTCCCCGATGGAGCGGGTCACCCGCCAGATGCTCATCGACGAATGCGCCGGCAACGCGGCGGGGCTCCGGACGCGCATGCACGAGTGGACCGTCGATCCGCTCGGGGGCCCAACGGTGAGCCTCCTTGATCTCGTCGATTACCAGACCATCCGAACACCGGCGGACGGCGCTGCGCTCGTGGAGCGCTGGCGCGGGATCGGGCGCCACCTGGACCAGATGGGCGCGAACCTGCGCGAGGCCGCGGCGGACGGCCTGGTGGCCGTCGGCAAGCCGGTCGAGCGGGTCCTGGACGTGCTCACGCACCTCGAGGCAATGCCGCCGGAGGACTGGAAGCTCATGGCCCCGGCGGCGGAGGACCATGCGGACTGGTCGGAGGCCGACCTGCGGCGCTTCCGGGAGGCCGTGGACGAAGCGGTGCGCGAGATCGCGATCCCCGGGTTCCGCCGCTACCGCGAGACGCTGCAGCGGGCGGTGCTGCCCGTGGCGCGCCCGGAGGACAAGCCGGGCCTGGGGCACCTGCCGGGCGGCGCGGAGGCCTACCGCGACTGCATCCGCGTCCACACGACCCTCGACCTGACGCCCGAGGAGATCCACGCGACAGGCATCGCGGAGATCGAGCGCATCGACCGGGAGTTCGTGGAGCTCGGCGGCCGCGTGCTGGGCACGAAGGACCTGCAATCCACGCTCGCGGCGCTGCGGGGCGACAAGCGCCTCTACTTCGAGTCCGCCGACGAGGTGTTCGCGACGGCGAAGCGCTCCCTGGCACGCGCCACCGCCGCGGTCACGGACTGGTTCGGGCGCGTCCCCGGCGCGGCGTGCGTCGTGGTCCCCGTCCCGAGCCACTCGGAGGTCCACCAGACCATCGCCTACTACTCGTGGCCGGCGATGGATGGGAGCCGGCCGGGCCGGTACTACATCAACCAGTACGCGCCGGAGACCCGCCCTCGATACGAGGCCGAGGCGCTCGCGTTCCACGAGGCCGTGCCAGGCCACCACCTCCAGATCGCGATCGCGCAGGAGCTGGAGGGACTACCCGCGTTCCAGCGGATGCTCGGCTCGACCGCATTTGCCGAGGGCTGGGGCCTGTACACGGAGCGCCTCTCGGACGAGATGGGCCTGTACACCTCGGACATGGATCGCTTCGGGATCCTGTCGTTCGACGCCTGGAGGGCCGGACGGCTCGTCGTGGACACGGGCATGCACGCGCTGGGCTGGACGCGCCAGGAGGCGATCGACTTCCTGAAGCTGCACTCAGCCCTGGGCGAGAACAACATCGTCAACGAGGTGGATCGCTACATCGTCTGGCCGGGCCAGGCGCTCGCCTACAAGACAGGCCAGCTGGAGATCCTTCGCCTTCGCGCGGAGGCGAAGGCGCGGCTCGGCGCGAGGTTCGACATCAAGGCCTTCCACGACACCGTGCTCGGCGCCGGCGCGATCAGCCTGCCCGCCCTCCGGGGCCGAGTTGCCGAGTGGCTCGAGGGCCTCGGCTAGCGCGCGAATCCCGGGCGGCTATCCCTCCCAGGGATGGGTTTCGACGTCGAATGCGCGCCCCTATCCCTGGCCGGGATACGCGCGACCGATCCAGAAGCGGTCGAGGCCTCATTCGCGCCCCTGGCCAGTCCTCGCCATCCCTCCGGGGGATAGACGCGATGCGAGGGCACAGATTCCTGTCCCTGTGCGGTATGGACGGCCGATCGAACGGGGCTAGAACGAATCCCAGTCGCGGCCGCGCGAACGGCGGTCGACCGCCGCACGGATCCGGCGGTGGACCGCGGGCAGCGTGTCGATCAGGCGCTCGAACTCGTGGGCGCGGATCTCCAGGGCACGCACGTCGGTGACGCACGTGACCGTCGCCGTCCGCGGTCGCTGGTCGAGGAGCGCGATCTCGCCGATGAAGCCGCCGGCCGTCATGGATCGGATTGCCCGGTCGCCGCGATCGATGCGGACGGTGCCGTCCACGATCACCTCGAACGTGTCGCCCGGCTCGCCCTCGAGCATGAGCACCTCTCCGGCGTTGAACGCGACCTCGTGGGCGAGGACCGCGACGGCCTGAAGGCTGCGCTCGTCGAGGTCCGCGAACAGCGGGACCGCGCGCAGGATCTCCACCTTGTCGCTCACGAGCGAGAGCATAGCGAGGCGCCCGAGCGGGGCGAGGGGCCGCGCATGCCATCCTTGCCGGAGATGCAGGCCCTCGTGCGCCCGGTCCGGTCGCTGCTCGGCTCGCTTCGCGACGCGATGGCGAACGAGGGGATCCGGCGTCTCGAGGTCTCGTGGGCGCTCGGCATCGCCGCCGACACGGGGCTGCTCGTCGTGCTGATGGTGGTGGTCTACCTGCGCGACGGCGTCGTCGCGGCCGGCGTCCTCGGCGCCGCGCGCATGGTGCCGGCCGTCCTGTCCGGAATGCTCGCCGGCGCGACGCTCGAACGGTTCCGGGGCGAACGCGTGCTGCTTGCGGTCGGGCTGATCCGGGCCGGTTCGGCGGGCGCGTGCGCCCTCGTGATCGCGACCGGGGGGCCTACGCTCTGGCTCATCGTCCTCGCCGCGATCGCAGCCGCCGCCGGCGCCCCCGTTCGGCCCACCCAGGCGACGCTCATGCCCGCGGTCGCCCGCAGCCCGCACGAGCTGGTTGCCGCGAACATGGCGTGGAGCACCGGCGAGGGCCTGGGCAGCATGCTCGGGCCGTTCGTCGCCGGGCTGCTGGCTGCGGCAGGACGTCCGGAGCTCGGGGCATTTGCGGCGGCCGTGACGTTCCTGGCCGGCGCCGTCGTCGTCGCGCGTCTTCGCTTCGAGCATGCCGCCGACGCGACTGGGGGCGCCGGCGAGGCCGCCGGCGGGTTGCGCCTGCTCGACGGCGTTCGCGCGCTGCGACGCCGGCCGGTCGTCGGCTGGACGATGCTCGCCGTGTTCACCCAGGTGATGACGCGCTTCCTGCTCACACCTTTGATCGTGGTCGCGGCGATCGAGCTGCTGCTGATCGGGGAGGCGGGCGTGGGGATCCTGAACGCCGCGCTGGGCTTCGGTGGGCTCGTCGGGGCGGTGTTCGCGCTCAGCCTGACCCGCTCGGACCGGCTGATCCGATCGGGCATGGCCGCGCTCGCGTACTGGGGCGCCCCGATCGCGGTCATCGGATTGCTGCCGCTCCCGGGCGTCGCGTTCGCAGCGATGGTCGTCGTCGGCATCGCGAACGCTGTGTTCGACGTTGCCCTGTTCACGATCTTCCAGCGCGGCACGGCGAACGAGGAACGGGCGCCGGTGTTCTCGGTGTTCGAAGGGGTGGTCGGCCTGGGCGCGGTCACGGGGAGCCTGCTCGCCCCAGTCCTGCTCAGTGCCTTTGGCGAGCGCGGCGCCCTGGGCGTAACGGGCGCGGTCCTGCCGATCGTTGCGCTCGTCATCTACAGCCGCATCGGCCGCGTCGACAAGCTGAGCGTGGTGGACGAGACCACCCTCGGGCTGCTGCGCGAGGTGCACGCCTTCGCGGACCTCCCGCTGACGGCGTTCGAGCGGCTGGAGCGGAGCCTGGAGCCGCTCGTGTTCGAGGCGGGCGCGACCCTGATGCGCGAGGGCGAGGCGGGCGATCGATTCATCGTGATCGACACGGGCGAGGTCCAGGTGACCGCGGACGGCCAGCCGATTGGCCGGCTGGGACACGGTGCCGGCGTGGGGGAGATCTCCCTCCTGCGCCGCTCCCCTCGGACCGCCACGGTGACGGCCCTCACGTCGGTGACCGCGTATGCCATCCCGTGCTTCGCCTTCGTTGCCGCTGTCTCGGGACCGGCAGCGGCAGCCGCCACCGAGCGCATCGCGGCCGCGAACCTGCGGCGCGCCGCGGCGGGCGTCCCGCGGGACGCCGCGCCGACCCTGCATGCCTAAACTTGGCCGCGACATGACCAACCTGCCGTATGGCCGACCGACCGATGGCGCCAAGCGCCATTCGCACGCCCTCACCGACGGGCCCGACCGCGCCCCGGCGCGGGCGATGCTCAAGGCCATCGGGTTCACCGACGACGACCTCGCGAGGCCCCTGGTCGGCGTGGCGACGACGTGGATCGAGACCATGCCCTGCACGTACAACCAGCGGCGCCTCGCCGAGTTCGTGAAGGAGGGCATCAGGGCCGGCGGCGGCACGCCGATGGAGTTCAACACGATCGCCGTTTCCGATGGCGTCTCGATGGGCACCGAGGGCATGAAGGCGAGCCTCATCAGCCGCGATGTCATCGCCGACTCCATCGAGCTGGTCGTGCGCGGCCACCTGCTCGACGGCGTGGTCTGCCTCGTCGGCTGCGACAAGACCATCCCGGGCGCGGCAATGGCGATGGCTCGCCTGGATGTCCCGGGGCTGGTCCTCTACAACGGCACGATCTACCCGGGCCACTACAAGGGCCGCGACCTGACGGTGGTGTCCGTCTTCGAGGCGGTTGGCGCGTACCGCGCCGGCAAGATGAGCCTGGAGGAGCTGTACGAGATCGAGAGCGCGGCGTGTCCCGGCGCGGGCGCGTGCGGCGGGCAGTTCACGGCGAACACCATGTCCATGGTCATGGAGTTCCTGGGCCTCTCGCCCGCGGGCCTGAACGGCATTCCGGCCGAGGATCCGGACAAGGACGCGGCGGCGCGAGCGGCCGGCGAGCTGGCGATGACCTTGGTCCGGCACGACGTCCGGCCGTCGTCCATCGTCACCCGCGCCGCGATCGAGAACTCCATCGCGGCGGTCGCGGCGACCGGCGGCTCCACCAACGCGGTCCTCCATCTGCTCGCCCTGGCACACGAGCTGGGCATCCCCCTGGCGATCGACGAGTTCGACACCATCGCCGCCCGGACGCCGATCGTGGCCGACATGACGCCCGGCGGCCGCTACACGGCGTCCGACCTGTACGACGCCGGCGGCATCTCGCTCGTCATGCGCGAGCTGCTCAAGCGCGACCTGCTCCACGGCGGCGAGAAGAACGTCGACGGCCGCACGCTCGCGAAGATCGCCGCGGACGCCGTGGAGACGCCCGGCCAGAAGGTCGTCCACTCGATCGAGGACCCGTTGAAGCCCACCGGTGGCCTGGCGATCCTGCGCGGCTCCCTCGCGCCCGAGGGCTGCGTGGTCAAGCTCGCCGGCCACGAGCGACTCCACCATCGCGGGCCAGCGCGGGTGTACGACTCGGAGACCGCGTGCTTCGAAGCAGTGAAGAACCGGCTGATCGTGCCCGGCGACGTCATCGTCATCCGCTACGAGGGCCCGGTCGGGGGTCCGGGCATGCAGGAGATGCTGAGCGTGACCGCCGCGCTCGTCGGCGAGGGGCTGGGTGAATCGGTGGCGCTGCTCACGGACGGCCGTTTCTCGGGCGGCACGCATGGACTGATGATCGGCCACGTTGCGCCCGAGGCGGCGATCGGCGGCCCGATCGCGCTCGTCCAGGAGGGAGACGAGATCGTCATCGACGTCGAGGCACGCCGAATGGATCTCAACGTCCCCGAAGCCGTCCTCGCCGAGCGGCGCGCCGGATGGCGGGCACCGGCGCCGCGCTACAGCGGCGGCGTCATGGCCAAGTACGCGGCCCTCGTCTCGTCCGCCAGCGACGGGGCCGTGACCACCGGCCGGCGCATGGCCGACGCCCTCGCCCGCGGCTGATGGTGGAGGACTCGCCCGAGCAGCTCCCGCCCGACGAGCTGCCCGCTGATCCGGACGCGTACGACTCGCCGCGCGCGACGCAGGCCAGGGCGCGGGGCCTCGCGGCTCCGTACATCGCAGGCGGCCTGGACCCCGAGCTGGAGGAGACGCAGCGGCGCGAACGGCGCTATGCCCGGCTCCTCGTGGCGATGATCGTGATCGTCATCCTCGGCGGCTTCGTGCTCGGGATCATCGCCAAGCTCCTTGGCTTCGACTTCCTGCTCGGAACGGGTTGATGGCGCTCGGCTCGGGCCGGATCTCCCCCGAGCGTTGGGCGCTCGCCCATGACCGGCTGGTGGAGTCCCTTCGCGACCTGATCCGGATCCCGTCGATCAACCCGCCCGACCCGGCCGGCCCTGAGCTGGACGTCGCCCGATTTCTCGCCGGCGCGCTCCGCGACGTCGGCATCCCGGCGACCGTGTACGAGCCGGTCCCGGGCCGTGGCTCGGTCGTGGCACGCCTGCGCGGCGATGGCACCGGAGGGGAGCCCCTGCTCCTCCTGTCGCACCTGGACGTGGTGCCCGCCCCGCTCGACGGCTGGACGCACGACCCGTTCGCCGGCGATGTGGAGGACGGCTGGATCTACGGCCGCGGCGCCATGGACAGGAAGAACCTGGTCGCGATGGAGCTGGAGGTGATGCGCCTCCTGGCGGACGAGACGCGCGCCGCCGGCCTGGACCCGGCGACCGATCCGGTCCCGGGCCTCCGGCGCGACATCCTCTTCGCCTCGACGGCGGACGAGGAGGCGGGCGGCCTCGCGGGCGCCGGCTGGCTGGCGATGGAGCACTCAGAGCACCTCCGGGCGGCGGCCGCGATCAACGAGGCTGGCGGCGTCGCGGTGGACATCCGGGGTCGCCGCCTGTACCCGATCCAGGTCGCGGAGAAGGGCATCACGACGTACCGCCTCACGTTCCACGGGACCTGGGGCCATGGCTCCATGCCGCGCACCGACAACGCGATCGTGCTCGCCGCGAGAGCGGTGGTCCGCCTCGCGACGCCCGGCCCGATTCGCATGACCGAGGTCACGAGGCGCTTCCTCGAGGGAGCGGCGGAGGCGATCGAGGCCACCGAACCACAGACCGCCCGGCTCCTCCAGGCGTGCGTCGCCGGCTCCACCGGGATCTCCGCGGGCCGCCTCGCAACCCTGCTTTCGCCCGTCTACGGACGTGCGCTGGACGCAATGCTCCGCGACACGCTGTCCACGAACGTGCTCCACGCCGGCGTGAAGTACAACGTGATCCCGGGAACGGCCGTCCTGGAGATCGACTGCCGGCGCCTGCCCGGAACGACCGAACCGGAGCTGGAGGCGCGGATCATCGACAGGCTCGGTCCGGAGCTCGCCGCCGTGACGGAGATCGAGCTGCTCATCGCGACGGACGCGGTGGTGGCCCCGTACGAGGACCCGAACGGCCTCTACCCGGTCCTGGAGGCCGTGATCCGCGACCACGACCCCGATGGCGTCGCGCTGCCGGTCATGGCGCCGTTCGGAACGGACGCCAAGCACCTGCAGCAGCTCGGCGTCCCTGTGTTCGGGTTCTCGCCGCTGCGCCAGCCGCCCGGCGAGACGTATCTCGATCGCTATCACGGGATCGATGAGCGGGTGTCGCTGGACGGCCTTCGCTGGGGCCTGCCGGTCCTCTACGATGCCGTGCGGAGGTTTTGCGGATGACGTTGGTGCACCGAACCTGGCGACTCGGCCTCGTGGCCGCCACCCTGTTGCTCGCCGCAGTGGCGATCTCGCCCGTGCTCGCCGCGACCATCAACGTGAGCATCGACGGCAAGTCGTTCGCCCCGGCCAAGATCGTCGTCGCGCAGGGCGACACGGTGACCTGGTCCGTCACGAAGGCGATCGGCGAGCCGCATACGGTGACGTCGGGCAAGCCCTCCGATGCCGACAAGGGCGCCGCGTTCGATTCGCAGAAGACCGATGCCAGCCTGACCAAGCTCAAGGAGGTCGGTGGCACCTTCTCCGTCACGTTCGACAAGGCCGGCACCTACGCGTACTTCTGCGTCGTGCACCCCGTGGACATGACCGGTCAGGTCGAGGTCCTGGCGCCGGGCCAGTCGCCGAGCGAGGCGCACGAGGGCGTCCCCACCCAGAACAAGCTCATCGGCGCCGCGATCCTGATCGTCACGCTGGTGGTGCTGTTCGGCGCCGCGTGGCTCTACCGGCGGATGAACCCGGCGTAACGCGCGGTCAGCCCCGAAGCTAGCGCGCGGGTCCCTTGATGAGGCGGCCGCGCCTGGAGATCGCGTGGGTCGCCAGCGCGGCGACGCCCATCGCCACGAGCGCGCGCTCCGGCGTGGGCATGGGCCGGACCGTCGTCAGGAACTGGTCTGCCCTTGCCCGGTCCACGGCGCGGAGGATCGCCTGGCCGCGCTGCGTGAGCGCGACCGAGCGCTGGCGACGGTCCTCAGGCTCCTCCCGTCGCTCCACCAGCCGTCGCTTCGCCAGGCCGTCCACGAGCCGGCTCGTCGCCGACGGCGACCGGCCGAGTGCCTCGGCGAGCTCGCCCACGGTCGTCGTGCTCCCGTCCGCCAGCACGTACAGCGCCGCCAGCTGGGTGAACCCGAGCCGCAGGTCGCCGAGCTGGTGGGCGAACCCGACGACCAGGTCACGCCACAGCGCGCGGCCCATCGCCACGCGCTCCGAGATCTGGCGGACGTTCGGGATCCGCGGGCCGGAGGCGAGAATCGACGCTCCCAGGTCCGCCTCGAAGCGGCGGGCGATGGCGCGGACGGTCCGGGGCCTGGCAGCTGGTGGCGGCATGGCCAGATCGTATCCCCGCAAGAGCGATCGTGTGCACGCGCGCACACATTCCACGCTCACGGGGTCCACGATGGGCCAATCTTTGCGAGCCCCATGAGCAACGTTGCCTTCATCTTCCCCGGCCAGGGCTCGCAGTCCGTCGGCATGGGCCGAGCCCTCGCGGCTGCGTCCCCCGCGGCTGCCGCGATCTTCGCGGCGGCCGATGACGCGCTTGGCGAGTCCATCTCGGCCCTTGCCTGGGAAGGCCCGGACGAGCAGCTGAACCGCACCGAGAACGCGCAGCCCGCCCTCCTCGCCGCCTCCATCGCGTACCTCGTGGCCGCGAGTGAACGCGCCGCGTCGATCGGCATGGACATGCCGGCACCGCGCTTCGCCGCCGGCCACTCCATGGGGCAGTACTCGGCGATGGTCGCGGCCGGCGCCCTGGATCTCGCGGACGGCGTGCGCCTGGTTCGCGAACGCGGCATTCAGATGCAGGCCAGCGGCGCGGGCCGGGACGGCGCGATGGCCGCCATCCTGGGCCTCGACGACGCGGCGATCCCCGAGTTGGTCCGGCAGGCCTCGGCACACGGCGTCTTCGCCGTCGCGAACCGGAACTCGCCCGGCCAGGTCGTGGTGTCCGGCGAGCGCGCCTCGATCGACGCGGCAGCGGAGCTCGCCAAGGGCCTCGGTGCGAAGCGAGCGATCGTCCTGCCGGTGTCCGTCGCCGCCCACTCCCCGCTCATGGCCGAGGCCGCGGCCGCGATGCGCGGGATCCTCGCGACCGTGCAGTTCCACGACCCGACTGTTCCACTCCTCGCCAATGCGGATGCCCGCGCGATCGCGACCGCCGACGGCGCTCGCGCGGAGCTCGTCGAGCACCTCACGGCAGGCGTCGACTGGGTCCGCGCGGTCCAGCAGATGGCCGCCGACGGCGTCGACACCTTCGTGGAGGTCGGCCCGGGCAAGGTCCTGACGAACCTCGTGAAGCGCATTGCTCCTGACGCGACCACGGTCGCGCTCGAGGACGCCCTCGCCGGCGACACCTTCGACCTTCCCTTCCTCGTCCCCGCCTGACCCACCCGCCCGATCAGACCCAAGGAGAGCACCACCCGTGCGCAGTCCAGATCACACGCGTCGCGTCGTCGTCACCGGCCTCGGTGTCGTGAGCTCCGTCGGCAATGACGTCGCCACGGCCTGGTCCAGCCTCGTCGAGGGCCGCTCCGGCCTCGCCGAGCTGACGCGGTTCGATGTCTCCGGCTACGAGCACAAGGCTGGCGGCGAGGTGAAGGACTTCGATCCGGCCGCGTGGATGGATCCGAAGGCCGTGCGCCGCAGCGAGCGCGAGATGCATTACGGGGTCTCCGCGGCCAAGCAGGCGGTCGCGGATTCCGGCTTCGAGATCGACGACGCGAATCGGACCGATGTCGGGGTCGTGTTCGGATCGGGCGCGGGTGGCCAGCAGCTGATGATCGAGAACTTCACGACGCTCAGGGAGAAGGGCCCGAACCGGGTCCAGCCCACGTTCATCGCCAACGCCCTCGTGGACTCGACGTCGGGGATGATCGCGATCGAGACGGGCGCGATCGGCCACAACATCTGCGTGGTCTCGGCCTGCTCCACGGGCACGCACAGCGTCGGCGAGGCCGCCGAGGCCATCCGCCGAGGTGACTGCATCGCGGTGATCAGCGGCTCCACCGAAGCGCCGCTGCTGGAGGTTGCGCACGCCGGCTTCACGAACATGCGCGGGATGGGCTCCCCGCGTCCGGGCGAGCCGCTCCAGACCGTCTCGCGCCCGTTCGACGCGACCCGAAACGGGTTCGTCCTCGGCGAGGGAGCGGGCTCGCTCTTCCTCGAGGACCTGGAGCTCGCGAAGGCGCGAGGGGCGAAGATCTACGCGGAGGTCATCGGCTACGGCTCGGCGGCAGACGGCTGGGACATGATCCAGCCCATCGAGGGCGGCATCGGCTCGGCCCGGGCGATGAAGATGGCGCTCGATCGCCGCGGCGTGCCCGCCGACGAGGTCGACATGATCAACCCCCACGGCACGTCCACGCCGGTCGGCGATGCCCGCGAGGCGGAGGCGATCTGGGCGGTCTTCGGTGACCGCGCCGCGGGCGCCCGCCGGTCCCTCGCGATCTCGGGCACGAAGTCGATGACCGGCCACATGATGGGCGCCGCCGGTGCGTTCGAGGCCTTCGCGACGGTCATGTCGGTCGCCGAGCAGACGGTGCCCGGCACGATCAACTACCGCGACGCCGACCCGGCGTGCGACCTGTGGGTCATGCCGGAGACGGCGCGGATGCCGATCCGCTACGCGCTCTCGAACAACATCGGCCTCGGCGGGCACAACGGCGCCGTCATCTTCAAGCGCTACGACGGCGACTGACGCGGCGCTCGACGGCGCGACCAGCTCGTTCCCACGGATCGCCGAACAACATGATCTCGAGCGGCGTCTGCGGCCCCGTTGGCGGCGGCAGGAACGCGATCTCGCCGACGCGCAACGCCCGCAGGATCGCGAAGATCCGACGGCTCGAGAGCCCGCGCTGCCGACCCGATTCCAGTCTCGAGATCTGCGACTGATGGACGCCACACGTCCGCTGGAGGTCCCGCTGCGACCAACCGTAGTACAGGCGGAGCCGCATCACGGCCTGGCCAAACCGTTCCTCGACCGTCGACTTCGGGCGCGCGGACGCCGCGGGTTCCGGTGGTTCGGTGCGCCAGTCGAGCTCGAAATCGTCGATGTCGTGCTCGAGAGCGCCGGCATCCGTCTCCGTGGCGCCGAAATCGATGACATTTGGTGCATCACCGTCGATCGTCATGGAGCAAGGACACCACGAGGCGGTCATCCGATGGTTGCGCCTGCCTTCGCTGGTGCTTACGCCGTCGCTGGCGCTCCCTGCTTGGCCGACCCTCGCGCCATGGCCCGCGCTTCCGCCATGGCTGGCGCCTTCCCTCCCCTCCACCCTGACCCGCCTGATGCAACAAATGTCATCAGATTCCGCCATGGGGAGAAGACCCCCGGCGCCCGTGCTCGAATTCCGCACGAACGCCGAGCGGCGACCCAAGCCGCGCTTACAATCCGCGGGCCGGCAGCATGCGTTTGAGCCGAGGTGAAATCCGTGCCCAGTCCTGATCTCGCGCGACGCGCCGTCGTGACC
The DNA here is from genome assembly GCA_016191395.1 of Chloroflexota bacterium. GTDB lineage: Bacteria > Chloroflexota > Limnocylindria > Limnocylindrales > CSP1-4 > UBA5189. The sequence continues at coordinate 115,188 of JACPOS010000009.1, read as the reverse complement.
GGCATGGGCGCGGTCACCCCGATCGGCAACGACGTCGAGACGTACTGGTCCAACCTGCTCGCGGGCACCCCAGGCGGCGGTCCGATCACCACGTTCGACACCACGGGCCATGACGTGAAGATCGCGGCCGAGGTCAAGGACTTCGATCCGCTCCTGACGATGGACCGCAAGATGGTCCGCCGGATGAGCCGGTTCATCCACTTCGGGGTCGCGGCCGCGACGGAGGCCGTCAACCATTCCGGCCTGGACTTCGAGGCGCTCTCGCCCGAGGAGCGCGATCGTGCGGCGGTCGTCATCAACACCGGCGGCGGCGGCATGGAGCAGGTCATCAACGGCGCCGATGCGATCCGCGATCGGGGTCCCGGGCAGGTCAGCCCGTTCGCGATTCCGGCCCTGTCCGGCAGCATGGCCGCGGCGCAGGTGTCGATGAAGTACGGCATCACCGGGCCGGTCATCACCCAGGTCGCGGCCTGTGCCTCCGGCGTGATCGCCTACCAGGACGCGCTCCGGCTCATCGCCTCCGGCGAGTGCGACATCGTCCTCGCGGGCGGGTCGGAGGCGCCGCTGCTCGCAATGGCCTTCGCCGCGCTTTCCAACATGACCGCGCTGTCGAAGCGCAACGATGACCCGGAGGGCGCCTCGCGCCCGTTCGATCGCACCCGCGACGGCTTCGTCTTCGGTGAGGGCGCCGGGGTCTTCGTCGTCGAGTCGGCCGAGCACGCCCTCAAGCGCGGCGCGCCCATCCTCGCCGAGATCGTCGGCGCGGCGCTGACCTCCGACGCGTACCACATCTCCGCCCCCGAGCCGACCGGCCGGGGCGCCTCCATGGCCATGACCAAGGCGCTGCGCCAGGCCGGCCTCGCCCCGAACGAGATCGACCACATCGTTGCCCACGGCACCTCGACGCCGCTCAACGACGTCACCGAGACCCGGGCCATCAAGCGCGCCTTCGGCGATTACGCCTACAAGCTCCCGATCTCCTCACCCAAGTCGATGGTGGGGCACACGCTGGGCGCGGCCGGTGCGCTGTCGGCGATCGCCGCCGTGGGCGCGATCCGCGACGGCTGGGTCGCCCCGACCATCAACTACCACGAGCCCGACCCGGACTGCGACCTCGACTACGTGCCCAACGTGAAGCGCCAGGTCCCGGTCGAGGCGGCGATGATCAACGGCTTCGGCTTCGGCGGCCAGAACGCCGTGGCGGTCTTCAAGCGCTTCGAGGTCTAGGAGGACGAGGGCTCGAAGCTCCGCCCCTCGTACGAGGCCATTCCCGCGCGCCATTCGTCGGGGACCGGGATTGGGCACTCGGCCTGGTAGTCGTAGGCGACGAGCGTCGAATCGGCGACCGCGATGAGGCGCGCCGGCCCGTAGCGGCTCTCCGGCGCCGTCATCCGGTGGACCATGCCAAAGCTCGTCCGTCCGATGCGATCGACCCGCGTCTCGATTGTCAGCGTCTCGCCGTAGAACGCCGGGCTTCGGTACGTCATCCGGATCTCGGCGAGGATCATCCCCTCCTCCGCCCCGTGTGCGCCGATCGGCAGGGCATTGCCGGTGACCTGCTCGTAGTACGCGACCCGGGCGATCTCCACGTAGGTCAGGTAGCGGGCGTTGTTCACGTGGCCCATGGCGTCGGTATCGGAGAGGCGGACCTCGACATGGTGCCGGTGGGCGAAGTCGCCGGGCAGGTCGCGCGGATCGGCCGGGACGTCGATTCGGGAGCGCGATTCGGGCATGGGCAAAGCCTATCCTCCATCGTCGTGGAGCGGATCGTCAGTGCCTCGATCGGTGCGCCGTGGGGACCGATTCGGCTCGCCGCGACGAGTCGCGGCCTGACGGCGCTGGATCAGCTCGTGACGCCCGAGGCATTCACGGAGCGGCTGGAGCGCCGCTTCGGCTGGACGCCCGTGGACCTGGACGACGCGTCGCGCGAGTCCAAGGCCGGCGCGCACCTCCGTGCCGCGCTCCAGGCCGTGCGCGCCTTCCTGGCCGGCGACCTCCTGGCGTTCGAGGGCCTGGCTATCGATATCGCGGATCGCCCCGTCTGGGACCAGCTCGTCCTTGGCGGCGTCCGCGGCATCGCGCCCGGTTCCACCGCAAGCTATGGCGAGGTGGCGCGGATGATCGGCCGCGTGGGCGCGGCGCGCGCCGTCGGCGGGGCGGTGAGCCGCAATCCGATCGGGCTCGTGATCCCCTGCCACCGGGTCATCGCGGGCGACGGGTCGCTGGGCGGGTACGGCGGCGGCTGGTGGGGCGGCCGTCAGGCCGGCCTCGACCTGAAGCGGGAGCTGCTCGCCCGCGAGGGCGTTCACGTCCGCGCGGCAGGCGGATCGCCGTGAAACCCGCCTGCCGGCCCCGGTAGACTCGCTCGGATGTTCCAGATCTTCCGCAAGCGCGACTTCTCGCTCATGTGGTCGGCGCAGCTCGTGTCGACGATCGGCAGCGCGCTGACCGACCTTGCCGCGGGCATCCTCGTCTTCAAGCTGACGGACTCGGCGCTGAACGTCGGCCTCGTGCTCATGGTGACGGCGCTGCCCACGCTGTTCGTCGGGCTCTTCGCGGGCGTCTTCGTCGACCGCTTCAACCGCAAGAACATCCTCCTGGCCTCCGACCTGCTGCGCGGCCTGATCGTGCTGATGATCCCGATCGGGTTCATCACGCTGGGCAACAGCACCGGGATGCTCGCGATGTACGGCCTCCTCTTCCTCTCGGCGACCGTGCGCCAGTTCTTCGATCCCGCGTGGGAGAGCATCCTCCCCGAGATCGCGTCCGAGGAGGAACTCACCCAGGCGAACTCGTTCCTGTCGATCAGCTCGTTCGGGTCGACCGCCGTCGGCTTCGCGCTCGCGGGCCTCCTGGCGGGCATCGACATCCACCTGCCGTTCTTCATCGACGCCGTCACGTTCGCCTTCTCGTTCGTGCTCGTCCTGCTCGTCCGCGTGCCGAAGGCGCCGCCCCAGGAGGAGTCGACGACCATCGGCGTGGTCATCGAGAACCTCACGAGCGGCGGCAAGTACATCGCGCGCACGCCGCTCCTCCGCTCCCTGTTCCTCATCAACCTGCCGATCATGCTGTCGTTCGGGCTGTGGAACGTGCTGCTCCTGCCGATGGCCATCCGCGTCCTCGGGGCGACCGAGTTCGAATACGGCCTCCAGGAGGGCGTGACCTCGGTCGGGTTCGTGGTCGGCAGCCTGGTCATGGCGCGGTACGGCGACCGGCTCGCGGAGGGAACGTGGATGGTCGCCGGGACGTTCCTGATGGGCGTGTTCGGGATCCTCTACGGCCTCTCGCCGAACATCGAGGTCGCGATCGTCCTGGTCACCGTCACGGGCTTCCTGAACTCGCCGATGGGCCTCGGGCGACGGCTCCTGCTGCAGAAGAACATCCCACGGGAGATGCGCGGCCGCGTGTTTTCGGCGTTCTACGTCGCCCGCGACGTCGTGTTCCTCGTGGGCATGGGTGGCGCGGCGCTCGCCGACATCTACCCGGTCCGGGACCTGATCGTCATCGCCTCGCTGATCCTCGTCGGGGCAGGCGTCCTCGGCCAGCTGCTGCCGGGCATCGGGCGCCGCGGCGCTGAATGGCGGCGCACGCTCCGCCTGCTGGCGACCGCGCCGTCGGCGAACCGCATCGGCGCCGGCCGTCCGGCGACGATGCTCGACTTCGACAAGCTGATGTCCGTGATGCCCGAGATCGGGGCCATCGTCCTGAACCGCCGGGCAGGGTTCCTGAAGGACCTGACCGTCGCGCGGGCGGAGCCCGGCGAGGCAATCCTGAAGGTCGGCGATCCAGGCGATCGGGCGTACTTCGTGCTCGCGGGCAAGGCCGTTGCGGGCGTGCCCGACCAGGACGGCTATCGCGCCCTCTCGTCGATGGGTCCCGGCGACTTCTTCGGCGAGATCGCGGCGCTGACGGGCAGCGCCCGGACCGCGAACGTCGTCGCCGACGAGACGACGGACGTGCTCGAGGTCCCGAGCTCGACGCTCAAGTCGCTCATGGAGCTGCCGGAGCTCAGCACCCTCATCAACGAGAAGCTCACCGAGCGGCTCGGCCGGACGAACAGTACCGACCTCGTCCGCCTTGCCCGGCCCGACCAGGGCGACCTGCGCGACCTGCGGCGCCGCCGGCCGAAGGGTGCCGTCGGAGCCAAGGCCTGAGTCTCGGCCTGATCGGCCGGCACCCCCGGCTAGACTGAGCCCGTGGATGGGGTGGCGTGCCGGACGTGCGGCGAGACGAATCCGGCCGACGCCCGCCTGTGCGGCATGTGCGGCGCGGCGCTCGTCCAGGACGAGGCGGCGGGCGAGGTTCGCCGCGTCATCACCCTCGTCACCTCCGACCTCAAGGGCTCCACGGCACTCGGTGAGCGGCTCGACCCGGAGGCGCTGCGCGAGGTCCTGAACCGCTACTTCGACGTCATGCGCGCCGTGTTCGAATCCCACGGCGGGACGATCGAGAAGATCATCGGCGACGCCATCGTGGCGGTGTTCGGCCTGCCGTTCCGGCACGACGACGATCCGCTGCGCGCCCTGGAGGCCGCCGCCGAATCGCAGCGGGCGCTGTCCACCCTGAACGACGAGCTCGACGCGGGCTACGGCGTGCGCCTCGTCGTGCGCACCGGCGTCGCGACCGGCGAGGTCACGTTCGGCGCGGCGGAGAGCGGCCAGCACGTGCTCCTGGGCCCGCCGGTGGACACCTCCACGGTGATGGAGCAGAACTCGCCGCCCATGGAGGTCCTCGTCCACGAATCGACGCGCGACCTGGTCGGCGAGGCGGCCGAGTTCGAGGCCCACCCGCCCGTCAGCCCCAAGGGCTCCGACGAGCTGTTCAACGCGTTCCGGCTCGTCTCCGTCCGGGAGCGCAGCGGCGAGGCGGAGGCCGTCGTCCCCGACGCGCAGCCGGGCATGCGCATCTGCCCCAGCTGCGGCGACCAGTCACCGGATTCCATGCGCTACTGCAACACCTGCGGCGCGTCGCTCTCGACGGTCGTCGCGCGCGAGAGCCGGCGCACGGTGACGATCGTGTTCGCGATGCCCAAGGTCCATTCCCTGAGCGGCGAGGCACCCGGTCCCGAGACGATGCGGGACGTGATGTCCGCCTACTTCGACGGCATGCGCATCGCGCTGGAGCGCCACGGCGGCACGGTGGAGAAGTTCATTGGTGACGCCGTCATGGCCGTCTTCGGCCTGCCGGTCCGGCACGAGGATGACGCCGTTCGCGCGATCCGCGCGGCGGCGGACATGCAGACGGCACTCGATGGCCTGAACCCGACCTTCCGCGCGGACAACGGCATCGAGCTCAGCAACCACATCGGGGTCAACAGCGGCGAGGTCATCGCCGGGGATGCTGCGACGGCCCAGCGGATGGTGACCGGCGACGCGGTGAACACGGCCGCTCGCCTGGAGCAGGCGGCGGGCAGCGGCGAGGTGGTCCTCGGTGACCTGACCTATCGCCTGGCCCGCGACAAGATCGAAGTCGAGTTCATGGCGCCGCTCAACCTCAAGGGCAAGGCGGAGCCCGTCCCGGCGTATCGGCTCGTGACCGTGGCCTCCACGGCGCCGCCCCAGGACCAGACAGCCGGGACGCCGTTCGTGGGTCGCGAGGAGGAGATGGGGCGGCTCTCCGGCGCCCTCAGCTCCGCCATCGGCGACCACCATGCGCAGCTCATCACCGTCGTCGGCGACGCCGGCGTCGGCAAGTCCAGGCTGATCCGGGAGTTCGCGAGCCGGGCGGCGGAGCAGGCCCGGCTCGTGCGCGGCCGATGCCTGCCGTACGGCGAGGGCATCACGTTCTGGCCGCTCGGCGAGGTGGTCCGCGAGGCGGCCGGGATCACTGCCGAGGACAACCCGCGCATCGCCGTCCGGCGCATCGACCTGCTCGTCGGGAAGTCGCCGCTCGCGCACGAGCGGGAGGCGATCGTGGAGCGCGTCGCCGCGGCCATGAACCTGAGCGCCGCCCAGTTCCCGGTCGCCGAGCTGATGTGGGGTGGGCGCCGGTTCCTGGAGGTGCTCGCCTCCGAGCGGCCAGTGGTGATGCTCGTCGATGACCTCCACTGGGCGGAGGCCACGTTCCTCGACTTCCTGGACTACCTGCTGGAGTCGATGCAGGACTCGTCGCTCCTCGTGCTCGGCTCGGCCCGCCACGAGATCGCCGAGCGACACGCCGAGTGGTCCGAGGGCCACGAAGGCCTGCTGATCAAGCTGGAGCCGCTGAGCGAGGCGGACGCCGGGAAGATCGTCGAGGAGCTGCTCGGTGCGCTGGACGAGAGCGTTCGGCGCCGGATCGCGCAGGCCGCGGAAGGCAACCCGCTGTACGTGGAGCAGATGGTCTCCATGCTCGTGGAGACCGGCGCCATCCAGCGCGGGATGGAGGGCTGGGTCGCCCGGGAGGGCTCGGACAAGCTGCAGATCCCGCCCACCGTGCAGGCGCTCGTGGCGTCGCGCCTCGATGCCCTGCAGGCAGAGGAGCGCGCGGTCGTCGATCCGGCGTCGGTCATCGGCCTGTCGTTCCCGATGGAGGCGGTGTCGGAGCTCGTGGACGAGCCGGTTCGGCCGCGGCTCGCCGACGACCTCAACGGCCTCGTCACCAAGCAGTTCGTCCGGCGCCTGCCGGAGGACGAGACGATCTATCGCTTCGGCCACCAGATCATCCGCGACACCGCCTACGGGAGCCTGCTCAAGCGGGCTCGGGCTGCGCTCCACGAGCGCTTCGTGACCTGGGCAGAGCGCGTGAACCGCGAGCGCGGTCGCGAGCTGGAGTTCGAGGAGATCCTGGGCTTCCACCTGGAGCAGGCCTACCAGTACCGGACGAGCCTCGGGGTCATGGACGCCGAGGCGCAGGAGGTGGGCCAGCGAGCGGCGGAGAAGCTCTCCTCGGCCGGGCGCCGCGCGCTGACCCGCGGCGACCTGCCGGCGGCCACCGGGCTGCTTCGACGGTCCGCCGCGCTGCTGCCCGACACGTCGCCCGTGAGGATCGAGCTGCTGGTCGATCTCGCCGACGCATTCCTCCAGCAGGGTGCGTTCGACGACTGCAAGCAGGTGCTCGACGACGCCCGGGCCGCCGCGACCGGGATCGGCGACATTCGGCTGCAGGCGCGCGTCGACCTCCTCGAGGCGGGTCGGGCAATGTTCGTGGGCGGCGCCGGGGTCGCGAACCGGTCGCTCGAGGCCGTTGCGGCAGCGACACCCGTTCTGGAGCAGGCGGGCGACGATGCCGGGCTGGCCAGAGCCGCACGGCTGGAGATGTACAGCCACGTGATGCTCGGGCACTTCACCGACGCGACCACGGCATCCGTCCGGATCGTCGACCACGCGCGGAAGGCGAACGACGAGCGCCTCGTCTCGCGGAGCGTCGCGCCGATCGCCAACATCCTGGTCCACGGACCGGCTCCGGTCGATGAGGCGCTGGCGCAGCTGCGCGAGATGCTCGCCGGCGTCACCGGTGATCGAAAGACCGAGGCAATCCTGCTCGGCGCCCTCGCGCAGCTGCAGGCAATGGACGAGTCATTCGACGAGGCACGGACCAGCTACCGCCGCGCCCAAGAGATCCTCAACGAGCTCGGCTCGGGGATCGACGCGAGCTCCACCTCCATCGATTCCGGTGCCGTTGAGCTCCTTGCCGGCGACGCAGCCGCCGCGGTGCGCGAGCTCCGGCGGGACTACGACGCGCTCGAGGCGCTCGGCGAGGTGTATCTGCGCTCGACCGTTGCGGCGATGCTCGGCGAGGCCCATTGGGAGTTGGGTGAGCTCGAGGACGCCGACCGCTTCTCGGCGATCGCCAGGTCGCTGGCAGACGAGGACGACGTGGTCTCGCAGGTGCTGTGGCGCGCGACTGCCGCACGTGTCCAGGCGGTGATCGGCGATATCACGGCCGCGATCGAGCTTGCCGAGGCGGGCGTCGCAGCGGCGGCAATGACCGAAGAGGTGGGCCTCCACGCCGACGCGCTCATCGCGCTCGCGTTCGTTCGCTCACGTGCGGGCTGGAGCAAAGAAGCGCGAGCGGCCCTCTCGGACGCGCTCGCGCTTCTGGATGCGAAGGGAGATCGTGCGACGGCGCGAAGGATCGCGCCGTCGCATATTGCCGCCGGTTAGTACCCGCCCCGCAGGTTCCCGTTCGAGAACAGCCAAGCCACGATCTTGAAGTTGTTGCCAACCTTGGTGACCGTGATGCACTCGGCGTTCGTCGGCGCGGTCGCCGAGTTGCAGGCCGTGGTGATCGGGTACGTGGTGCCGTTGTCGCGGGTGTGGAGGACGAAGATGTCCGCCGCCGTGACACCGCCGGGCACCGCACCGCCCCAGACCATGATCGTGACCTTGAACGCGATCCCGTAGGTCGCGCCACCGTTTACGCTCAGGTTGGACCACTCACCGATCAGGTGCGTGCACTGCGAGATGGAGCACGGGACGCCGGTGGTGATCCCGTCCTCGATCGTGGCCGGGATGAGGGACGCGGGCGAGACGAGGCTCGTTGACTGCTTGTTGCCATTGCCGAGCGTCTGGTTCGTCGAGAGCACCTGGGAACTGGACGTCGTGAACCCACCGTCGAAGTTCGGGTTGGTCGAGACGGTGGTCGTCACGCTCTTCAGGAAGCTGTCGCCGTGGCTGTTGTTGCCGCCGGCCGGGTCACCGGTCGAGTCGAGCTTGAAGGTGTCCGAGAAGTCCGTGGTGCCAACCGTGTAGGCGATGACCACATCGATCGTTGCGCCAGCGTTCAGCGCGCCGAACGCGCACCGCAGATCCGGGCTCAGCTGGCAGGTGGTGCCTCGGCTATTCGACAAGTAGACGGGAACGCCGACGTACGTGTCGGTCAGGTACAGCGCCGAGATATTCGACTTGCCGCCGTTCTTGATCGTGAAGGAGTATCCAGCAACCCCGCCATCGGCGACCACAGGCGGAAGCTTCTGCAGGTTGAGGATGGTCCAGCCGGGAGTTTGAGCACTGACCGGCGCGGCAACCACGAGGGCTCCGAGCAGGGCTGCGGTGGTAACGGCGGTGGCCAGCTGGCCGAGACGCTTGCGGATCACTCGGGGGTTCCTCCGATCGGGCCTGGCCCGACAGTGCTGTGGATGCTGCTAGTACCTGTGTGCGACGCAGTATGGACGAAAGTTCGAAACCGGAGGGTCGCAGGTTTGACAGGTCGTGGTCAAGGTTGCGGACCCTCTGCGCGCCACGTGTGTTGCTCGATCGCACCGACTTCCGCCGCGCGAGCGCTCAGACGCGCGTCACCGGGCGCATCGGGTAGACGCCGACCACGATCGGGCTGATGGGGTCCAGCGAGAGCTCGTAGCCAATGTCGCCTGCCCGGAGGAGCTCGCCGAGGAGGCGGCCCTCCCGCTCCGGCAGGCCGACGAAGATGCGCTTGCGCTCCAGATCCACCTGGGTGACCTCGTCGTCCCCGCCGTTGATCGCGAAGCGCCGACGCAGCTCGTGCATGGGCACGTAGGCGCGACTCTTGATGAACCGTCGGAGCTGCGGTGCGGTGGCGGTCCGTTCGGCGGCCGCATCCTCGCCCTCGGCGTGGATCCTGGGTGAGTCCATCGCGGGTGCGGGGCGGAAGGGCGGTCTCGGCTCGGGCGCTCGAGGAGCAGCGGGCGCCGCCGCCGGATGCCACACGGGCGGCGCGACGACCTCGGGCTCGGCGACTTCCGCTTCGATGGCCTCCTGCTCGGCCCCCTCGAGGCCCTCCGTGAGCTCGACGGGTTCGACGTCGGGCTGGGCGATCGACGCCGAAGCCATCGGCTCTCCTGTGAACGCCGACGCGGAGTGGCGCTCCGGCGTTGCCGTCGAAGGGCGACGCGGGACGCGGCCCAGCGGGACGTGCCTGGGCGAGCCGTGATGACAGCGTCGGCTCATCGGCCGAATGCGGCGGCGCCGAGGCGCCGCTGGAAGATCGTGCTCATGTGCGGGCCTAACGAGAGGATTTCGCGAGGGCAGGTGCCCGTGGCGGGATGATACCCCGCGTCGCCGAAGGCTTAGCCGTCCACCACCATGAGGTCGTGCGGCGCGCGGTTGAGGACGTCCGGACCGTCGGCGGCACAGACGACGATGTCCTCGAGGCGCACACCGAATCGACCGGCGAGATAGATCCCGGGCTCGATGCTGAAGGCGTGACCCGGCTCGAGGACCTCGGCGCTCCCGGCCACGAGGTACGGCTCCTCGTGGGCGTCGAGCCCGATCCCGTGCCCCAGCCGGTGGATGAACGCATCGCCGTGACCGCCGGCGCGGATGATTTCCCGCGCCACCTCGTCGAGCGCAGCGCACCCAACGCCGGCCCTGACCGCCGCCGTCGCCGCCTCGTTTGCCCGGCGGACCAGGTCGAACACGGCCAGGAACTCCTCGCTTGGCCCGCGGGACGGATCCCCGCCCGTGACCCAGAGCATCCGGGTGATGTCCGACCCGTAGCCGGAGAGCGTGCCGCCGATGTCCAGGACGATCGGGTCGCCCGGCCGGATCACGCGAGCACCCGGGTCGTGGTGCGGCGACGCCGAGTTCGGTCCGGAACCCACGATCGCGAACGAGGCCGCCTCATGCCCCTCCGCCACGAGACGCTCGCGAACCTCACGGCTGACGTCCGCCTCCGTGCGCCCGATGAGCCGGCCGGCAGCGATCTGCGCGACGACCCGATCCGCGGCACGGGCGGCCCGTCGGAGCAGCTCGATCTCACCGGCGTCCTTCACGATGCGCAGCGCGCGGGTGGCGTCCGTCGCCAGGCCGAAGGCCCGCCCCGGCAGCACGCGCTCGAGCGCCAGCAGGTGCCGTGCCGGCAGCCCGGGATCCACGAGCAGGCGTGCGGCGCCAGATGCACCGGCATCGGAGAGGCGACCCGCCACGAGCGCATACGGATCGTCGGTCTCGTCCCACGCCACGAGGTCGACGAGACCCGCGACAGCCGCGGGGCAGGCTTCCGCAGCCATGGCCTCGAGACGCGGCACCACCAGCGTCGCGGCACCAGTCGCGGGGAGGACCAGCAGGGTCAGCCGCTCGAGGGCATGCGCCGAGTAGCCGGTCAGGTAGCGAAGGTCCGCGCCGACACCCGCCAGCAGCGCGACCGCCCCGGTCGACCGGAGTGCCGCCTGGGTCCGCGCAAGCCGATCGGCGACCACCGTCGCCTCCTCGGTCACCGGGCGAGCCATGCCGCCAGGGTGCGCGGGCCATGCTCGAACAGCCCCCGATAGGTGAACACGCGCTCGGCACCGGCCGCGAGCGCCGCCGCTCGAAGCGCGGCATCGTCGTGCTGTCCCACCGCGACGACCCTCGCGCCCGTACCGGTGGCGACCCGGATTGCCTCGACGCCGTCATACGCGCGTGCGGTCAGGTCGACGATTGCAAGGCGGGCGGGCTCCCCGTCCCGCCCGAGCAGGTCCGCCAGGGCCTCGAGCCGGCGCACACGCCGAGGGCTTGCGCCCGCTGCGGTGATCGCGTCGGAGAGTCGTGACGCCCAGATCAGGTCGTCGGCGAGGATGACGACCGTGCGAAGGCCCTGGGCGATCTCAGTCAAGGTCCGACGCGAGGTGCCGGAACACGTCTCGCGCCGACACGACGCCGACGGGAACGCCGCCCTTCACGATCGGGACGTGCCGGAAGCCACCCACCGCCATCTTGTGGATCGCGACGGCGACCGGGTCGCCGCTGCGAAGGATGACCGGGTCCTGGGTCATGACCTCTCGGACCGTCCGGTTCTCGATGGGCCGGCCCGCGACCTTCAGGATCGCGTCGCGGTCCGTGAAGATTCCGACCAGGACACCGGCATCGGTGACCAGCAGGCAGTCGACGCCTTCGGCGCGCATCCGTCCGATCGCGTCCTCGACGGAAGCGCCGGCGTCGATCAGGTGTGGCTCCGGCGCGCCGAGCTCGTCCAGGTGCAGTCCCAGCAGGTTCCCCCGGAACGTCGTGATGCCCTGCGGCGTATCCGCGTTCCAGAGGTCGGCGCCGCAGTTGGCGCAGGTGTCGTCGCCCGGGAAGTTGCCGAAGCGGCAAACAGGGCAGATCACGGCGCGATCATCCCGCCTGTTCGCGCCGTGAGGTCCGTCTTCATTCGACCTTCCAGGTTTCGCCGGAGTTGAGCAGCTTCGTGAGGTCGCCGGCGCCACGTGTCGCGGTGGCCTGGGCGAGCTGGTCCACGAGCATCTGGTGATGGGTGGGGCGCGAGACGCGACGGAGCACGCCCACTGGCACCGGGAACTCCGGCCAGTAGATGTGCGCGAGCATGAACGCGATGAGCGGATCGGTCTCGTCGTGGACGAGGATGTCCGCCTCGGTGATGCCGTTCTCGCCGATTGTCACGACCTCCGGCTGGTGGCCCGCGAGGCGGATGCCCTTGTTCCGGTCCTTGCCGAAGATCATCGGCTTGCCGTGCTCCAGGACGACGGTGCGATCCTCGCGGACCTCGCGATCCGTGAACTCGCGATGGGCGCCGTCGTTGAAGATGTTGCAGTTCTGGAGGACCTCCACGAACGTGGAGCCATGGTGGTTGCCGGCCGCGTTGAGGGTGGCCTGCATGTGCTCCGTGAACGTGTCCACCGACCGGGCGATGAACGTCGCCTCCGCGGCGAGGGCGATCGCGAGCGGGCTGATCGGGAAGTCCACGGTGCCATACGGGGACGACTTGGTGATCTTGCCGAGCTCTGAGGTGGGGCTCGCCTGACCCTTGGTCAGTCCGTAGATGCGGTTGTTGAACATGATGATCCGCACGTCCACGTTGCGGCGCAGCGAGTGGATCAGGTGGTTGCCGCCGATCGACAGCGCGTCGCCGTCGCCGGTGATGACCCAGACCATCAGGTCGGGGCGAGCCGCCTTGAGGCCGGTCGCGATGGCCGGCGCACGGCCGTGGATCGTGTGGAACCCATACGTGTTCATGTAGTACGGCAGGCGGCCGGAGCAGCCGATGCCGGAGATGAAGACGATGTTCTCCTTCGGGTAGCCGAAGTCCGGCATCACCTTCTGGGTCTGGGCGAGGATGGAGTAGTCGCCGCAGCCCGGGCACCAGCGGACCTCCTGGTCGGACACGAAGTCCTTCCGGGTCAGCACGGGCAGCTCCGGGAGCGTGGCCGCGGCGCCGTTGCCGGCGCCGTTGTCCGCGCCGGTGATCGTGTCGGTCATGCGATGGTCACCCCGAGTGTCGCGAGGACCCGCACCGCTTCCGCCTCGAGCTCGGCGATGCGGAACGGCTTGCCACGGACGCGGTTGTAGCCGATCGCGTCGATCAGGTATCGCGCCCGGATGAGCATCCGGAGCTGGCCGAGGTTGAGCTCCGGGATGAGCACCCGCTTGTACGCCTTGAGCACGTCGCCGACGTTCTCGGGCAGCGGGTTGAGGTAGCGCAGGTGGGCGTGGGCGATGGACGCGCCGCGGTCCTGGAGTCGCTTCACCGCGCTGCGGATCGCGCCGTACGTGGAGCCCCAGCCGAGCACGAGCAGGTCGCCCTCCGCCGGGCCGTGGACCTCGAGCGGCGGGATGTCGGCGGCGATGCCATCGATCTTGGCCTGCCGGAGCAGCGTCATCCGGTGGTGGTTGTCAGGGTCGTAGCTGACGTTGCCCATGACGTCGGCCTTCTCGAGGCCGCCGATCCGGTGCTCCAGGCCGGGCGTGCCCGGCAGGGCCCACGGACGGGCCAGGGTGGTCTCGTCACGCAGGTACGGGTAGAAGCCCTCACGGGCCGTGCGATTCGGCACGGCGATCGAGGACAGGTCGGCGAGGTTCGGAATCCGCCAGGGCTCCGCGCCGTTGGCGAGGAACGCGTCGGACATGTAGACGACCGGGGTCATGTACTTCAGGGCGATGCGCCACGCCTCGATCGCGAAGGTGAAGCACTCGGCGGGGGTCGCCGGGGCGAGGACCACGAGCGGCGATTCCCCGTTGCGCCCGAACAGGACCTGGAGCAGGTCGCCCTGCTCGGTCTTGGTGGGCATGCCCGTGGACGGGCCGGCGCGCTGGACGTCGATCACCACGAGCGGCAGCTCGACCATCACGGCCAGGCCCATCGCCTCGGTCTTGAGGGCGATGCCGGGTCCGGATGAGGCCGTTAGCCCCATGGCCCCGCCGTAGCTTGCCCCGATCGCCGCACCCACCGCCGCGATCTCGTCCTCGGCCTGGAACGTCTTGACGCCGAAGTTCTTGTACCCGGCGAGCTGGTGGAGGATGTCCGAGGCCGGCGTGATCGGGTAGGAGCCGTAGAAGATGGGGCGTTCCGCGAGCTGGGACGCCGCGACCATGCCCAGGGCTGTCGCCTCGTTGCCGGTGATGTTCCGGTAGTGGCCGGGCCGGAGCTTCGCCGGCGGGACGACGTACCGCTCGTGGAAGATCTCGGTCGTCTCGCCGAAGTTGTAGCCCGCCTTGAGCGCGCGCTTGTTGCCCTCGGCAATCTCCGGCCGCTTCTTGAACTTGTCGTCGATCCAGCTGACGGTCGCCGCCATGTCGCGCTCGTAGAGCCAGAACATGAGCCCGAGGGCGAAGAAGTTCTTCGTGAGATCGACCTGCTTGTTGGTGAGGCCGAGTCCCTCCAGCGCACGGCTGTTGAGCGTGGAGACCGGGACGCTGAACAGGTTCCACTGCTTGAGCGAGCCGTCGCCGAGCGGGTTGCTCGCGTAGCCGACCTTCTGCAGGTTGCCGGGGGTGAAGGCGTCCTCGTTGACGATCAGCGCACCGCCGGCCGGCAGCTCGCCGAGGTTCGCCTTGAGCGCCGCCGGGTTCATGGCGACGAGCACGTCCGGGGCGTCGCCCGGGGTATGGATGTCCGTGCTGGAGAAGCTCAGCTGGAAGCCGGACACGCCGGGCAGGGAGCCGGCGGGGGCGCGGATCTCCGCGGGGTAGTCCGGGAAGGTGCTGATGTCATTGCCGAACGCCGCCGCGTTCTTCGTGAACTGCGTGCCGGTCAGCTGCATCCCGTCGCCGGAGTCGCCGGCGAACCGGATGGTGACTCGCTCGAGCTGCTTCTGGGTGGTCGGGGTGGCCTTGAGTGGGGCTTCGGTGCTCATGCGCCCTCGGTCGCGTCCATCAGCTGGTGCGGTCGCGGCGGGAGGTTGAGCAGCTCCTCGGGGAACGCCTCGGCGAGGTACTTGAGCACGTCCACGGGCCGGACCACGCCCACGAGGACGCCATCGTCATCGACCAACGGGACGTTCCGGAACTTGCCCGTCTGCATGAGCTCGATCGCGCGGCGGATCGGCTGGTCCAGGTGGAGCGTGTTGGGGTGATCCACCATCAGGAGCTCCACCGGCTTCGCGAGGTCCACGTCCGGGTTCACGAGCCGGGCGAAGATGTCGCGCTCGGTCAGGACCCCGAGCAGGCGGCCCTGCGGGTCGGTCACGAAGACGGAGTCGCCGGTCCCGGTCTGGCGGATCCGATCGAGGCAGTCCTGGAGCGAGGTGCCCGGGCCCACCGTCAGCGGCTCACGCCGGGTGAGGCTCTTGAGCTTCTCGTCGATGAGGCCGGGGACGCGCGAGGCGACGGCGCGCTCGGTGAGATCAGTCACGGGCAAAAGTGTAGTGCGTCGAGCCCTGACAGCCCCAGCGTGCCATTTGTCCCGGAGAAGTCATGAACGCGGGCCGTCGAAGGGGCCGGGAGGTCACGCGCCGATCTGCGCGATCGCCCGCCGCAGCACGACCACGTATTCGCGGTCGAAGTCCGCTTTCTGCTCGGGTGCGAGCGGATCGCGGTGCCGAAGCCAGGCGATCACGTGGGCGAACAGCCCGATGCGCATCGCCCGGTCGAACGCACCGACGAGGTTCGTGCCCCACGGCTCCAGGTACGCGTCGCGGAGCCTGGCGAACCACGGGTCGTCCGGCGCGAGCCCGTTGTGCTGCTCCAGGAACCGGAAGGTCACGACAAGCGAGGCGAACGGGTGCTCGATGGAGGCATCGCCCCAGTCGAGGATTCGGAGCTCATCCTCGAGCGCGAACACGCCACGAAGGTGGAGGTCGTCGTGCTGGACGGTGTCGCCGGGGTGCTCCGCGGCGACCTCCGCGCAGAGCTCGCGGAAGCGAGGCGCAAACGCCCGCAGGGACGCGCGCTCCGCGGGCTCCAATGGAAGGTCCCGCGAGAGCAGACCTCGTACCAGGCGGGCAGCGTGCTGACGCGGAGGTCCAGGACGTCGTGCCCGAGGTGGTCGGCGACGAAGGCTCGCTCGCCATGCTGCAGCTCGGCGTATCGGGGCAGGATCCGGAGCCACAGCTCCGGCGCGTTGCCAAGCTCGCCGATGGGCACCCCGGCGTCCGCGGTGAGGAGCCACGCCCGATCCGGGTCGTGCCCGAGCACGCGAACCACCCGGTCCGGCCATCGTCGGAACAGCACGGCGGTCATGCGCGGCTCGAGCGCGTGCTGCGGCTGGCAGGCTTTGAACCACGCGCGCCCGTCGGCCGTGGGCACTTCCACCACGTCCGCCCACGGACGGACGCGAACGAGGTCGATCGAGCCGACCGGCTGGACGACGCTCCGGATCCAGGCCTCGGCGGCCTCGAGATCGAGGACGATCTAGCCGCCCCGCGCCGCGTTGAGCGCGGCCTTGATGCCGTCGTTCACGTAGGACACGTCCGCCCCGATCCCGACGAACGTGTAGCCGAGGTCCAGGTGCGGCTTGAATGACGCATGGTCGTAGAGCAGGATCCCGGCAGCCTTGCCGTGGGCCCGGCACGCGGCGACCACGTGCTTGAGCGCGTCCTGGTACCGGGGGTTGGAGAACTGCCCCGGGATTCCAAGGGAGTGCGACAGGTCCGCGGGACCCACGAACAGGACATCGACCCCGTCGGTGGCCGCGAACTCGTCCGCGGCGTCGAGTGCCGAAGGCGATTCGATCTGCACGATGCCCACGATGTCGTCGTTGAGTGCCGCCACGCCGGCGTGATTCACCGTTCCCAGGCCCGCCCCACGGGTGAGCAGGGCCACGCCGCGCTGGCCGGTCGGCGGGTAGCGGAGGAAGGTGACCGCCTCGCGGACCTGGTCCGCCGTGTCCAGCCGCGGGATCACGACTCCGGCGGCACCCATGTCCAGCGCGCGCCCGATGCGGAGGCGCTCGCCCGACTGGGGTCGGACGAGGGCGACCGAACCGCTGACCTCGATCGCGGTGAGGTGCGCGAGCAGCTCCGATTCCGTCGTGTTGCCGTGCTCCATGTCGACCACGACCCAATCCAGGCCGGAGCGCCCGAGGAGCTCCGCGGAGCCCGGCGAGCCCAGGCTCGCCCACGCGCCGAAGAGGGTTTCACCTGCGTGGATGCGGCGGCGGAATTCGATCGTCATGTTCGTATCATGCCCCGGTGACGCACCCGCTGTGGCCCCTGTACGACCTGCGCATCACCACCATCGACCCGGATCTCGGCAGGGTCGTGCTCCGGTTGCCGACGGAGGCGGAGCTGCCGGCGTTCGTCGCGATCGTCAGCGGGGGAATTCACTCCCCGGACGAGATGCCGTTCTCCATCCCATGGACGGACCTGCCCTCGCCCGCCCGCGAGCGATCGTCCTACCAGTTCTACATGTCCACCCGCTCGGGCTGGACGGTGGACGACTGGATCCTGACGCTCGGCGTCTGGGTCGACGACACGCCGGTGGGCTTCCAGGACCTGCGCGCCCACGAGTTCCCGAAGGTCCGAACGGTGGGCAGCGGGTCGTGGCTCGGCCGGGAGTTCCAGGGGCGCGGCATCGGCAAGCTGATGCGCCAGGCCGTCCTGGCGCTGGCCTTCGATCACCTGGGCGCCGAGATCGCCGAAACGGAGGCGTTCCTCACCAACCGCGCATCCGCCCGGGTCAGCCTCGGCGTTGGCTACGAGCCGAACGGCATCGGCCGCCTGCTGCAACGCGGCGTCGCGCAGGACGCGCAGCGGTTCCGGATGACGCTGGAGGGCTGGCGCGCCCGGCCGCGCCCGGCGTTCGCGGTCGAGGGGCTCGACGGATGCCGCGACTTGTTCGGGCTCGATGCCCAGCCGGGACCGGCGAGCTGACGCCTTCTGGAGCGCCGGGCTCCCGCTAGCCGGCGCGGCCGGGCACGTTCGCAGGGCCGGCCGCTCGTGTCTCCGCAGCGGCCCGTGCGGACTGCCCGACGTCGCCCAGCGAATCGAGCTCGTCCATGCCCCGAGCGATCATGGCCGGGTCACCGGACAGCAGGCCCAGCTCCGTCCGGAGACGTGCCGCTGTCGGCAGCGCATGGATCTCAACGGCGACATCCAGCGCGGCGCGGAGGTCACCGGCGTCGCGGCGCAGGAGGCCGCGCAGCCGGAGTGCGGGCATGAGCACGAGCCGCAGCCCGCGCTCTGCCGTATACGCAACGAGGTCGTCGAGGACCTCGCCGGGCACGGGCTGGCGGCGATCGCCGAGGAACCAGAGCGTGAGCGCGAGGTAGTCGACCCGGCCCGTGAACCGCCGGAAGTTGCCGATGACGTCGTTGGCAAGCTTCGCAGGGTCACCCTGCACCAGGCTGCGCAGGGCGTGGGTCCGGATGCCGGGATCCGACGCGTCGAAGATCCGATTCGCATGTTCGCGCCAGCGGTCCATGCCGACAGCGTCCCCGCGGCTGCTGCTGATCAGGAACGCAGCCAGGATTCCGTTCAATGCGTACCACGGCGCCCGGATCTCCGATTCCGTCCACACGCGCTCCGCTCGCTCGGCCTCCTGCATCGCCTCGTCCCATCGGCCGAGGAAGAAGAGGGCGAGCATCCGCCAGGCGATGACGCCGAGCACCCACGCCGACGCCTGCCCACGACCGAGGCCGGCTCGCGCCTGGTCCGCTGCCCGCTCGGATTCCTCGAGGTTCCCAAGAAAGGAGTTCATCCACGCGATGACGATCTGTGCGTCCAGCCGCTCCCCGGTGGTCAGGCGTTCGCCCAGCTCCAGCCGAGGACGAGCAAACGCGAGGGATCGCTCCGGGCGATCGTCCGCGTAGGCCGCGGTTCCGGCGGCGTCCATCGCCGCGCTCTGCATGTCGACGTCATCCAGCTCGCGGGCCATCTCGATGGCGGTGTTCGCGGCGGCCGCGGCACGAACCGAATCGCCCGGGCCGGGTTGGTTGATGATCATCGGCCGAAAGGCCAGCGCGAGCTGCCCCAGGAGGCGGGCACGCGGCGACACGTCGCCCTCCAGCAATTTCGCGATCTCCGCGATCCGCCGATCGAACTCATCCTCGTCGATACGCTCGCTGACGGAGCCAGTCCAGCGCGTCCGCACGATCATGGCTTGGCTCAGCGTTCGCAGCGCCTGCTCCGAGCCGAGCCCGAGCTCCTGGCCCAGCGCATGCGCGCGATCGAACGCCTCGAGAGCCTGGTCTCCGCTGACCCAGATCTCGCCGAGTCGCTCGAGCAGGTCGGGCTGCAACTCCCGGGGCGCGAGCTCGATCGCCGCGTTGAGGTGCCGGGCCGCCTCGACGGCCGCGGCCCCCGCCGCCGCGGCATCCGCCGCGCGACGGAGCCAGGCGACCGCCCTGGGACCCAGGTCGACCTCGGGTGGTGTGGCCAGGAGCCGGCCAAGCGTCGTGGCCTCCCGGAAGTGGAACGCGACCAGCTCGGCTAGCTCGTCCTCGCGTCCCGTCGCCGTTGCCTCCGCCTCCAGCCACAGGCCCGCCGCGCCGTGCAGGCGGGCGCGCTCCGCCCGAGGCAGCGTGCCATAGGCGACCTCGCGGATCAGGATGTGCCGGAAGGTCAGTGCGGACCGCCCGGTGGGGCGGACGAGGTCGCGGTCCAGCAGGCCCTCGACGGCGACCTCCGCATCGGCCGGCGTCATCGTCGCGTCGAGCGCGGGCAATGCCCGCGGCTCGAACGTGCGGCCGAGGACCGCCCCGAGCTGCACGGCCCGCCGTGCCTCTGGCTCGAGGGCGTCGAGGCGCGCGAGGACCGTACCGTGGACCGTGTCCGGGAGCGCCTCGATCGCCCCGGGCACAGCCGCAGGATCGGGTGCGGGCCCGAGCCGATCCACGAGCGAGCGCACGATCTCGCCCGCATAGAACGGGTTTCCCTCCGCGCGCTCCACGACGGCCGTGACGATGTCCGGGTCCGGCCGGTCCAGGAGGTCTGCGACCAGCTCCGCGACGGCCCCGGACTGGAGGGGCTCGAGCGAGATGGACACGGCGTTGCGACGCCCGCCACCCCAGCCGGGTCGCCTGTCGAGCAGCTCCGGCCTCGCCAGGACGACCATCAGCAGCGGCACGTCCACCCGTGGCTGGAGCATCGCCTCGATCAGGTCCAGCAGGCTGTCGCTGGACCAGTGGAGGTCCTCGATCACGAGCACCAGCGGCGACCACTCCGCGGCAAGCTCCACGAAGCGTCGCCATGCTGTGTGGACGGCGATGCGGTCGCCGCCCTCGACCTCCTTCGCGCCGATCGTCGCGGCCAGCAGGTCCGCGCTGCGGTCCGGGTCTGGCTCGCCCGATTGCCGCAGCCATGCCACGAGCGCGGTGCGCATGGCCTCGGGCGTGGTGTCCTCCGCGAGGCCGATGGTGGACAGCAGGATGGAGCGCATGGGCCAGTAGGTGAGGCGCTGGCCATATGGAAGGCACTGCGCCATCGCGACGTGCGCGCCAGGGTCCAGCCGGCTGATGAACTCCTCCAGCAGGCGCGACTTCCCCACGCCGGCCGGCGCGATCATGCTCACCAGGAACGGGCGGCGCTCCTCGAAGGTCCGTCTGGCGGTGAGCTCCAGCTGGTCCAGGTCGGCGTCACGGCCCACGATCCGACCGACGCGCCTGGCGCGACCAGACGCGACGCCACGCAGCTCGCGCGCCTGCAGCGGCGCGGCCTTGCCCTTGGCCTCCACCTCGATCTGCGGACCGAAGCGGAACCGCTCCCCGACCGCCCTGGCGGTCCGCTCGCCGACGATGATCGACCACGCCTCTGCGCCCTGCTGGAGCCTGGCGGCAACGTTGACCGGATCGCCGGTGACCAGGAACTGGGTCGCGTCCTCGTCCCGCGTCGCGATGACCTCGCCGCTGTTCACGCCCAGCCGGATCGGCATCCGCTCGCCGAGCGCGGGATCTGCTCGAACGCGGTCGCGCAGGTCGATGGCCGCCGAGAGGGCTCGCGCCGCGTCGTCGTCGTGTGCCGTCGGGAGCCCGAAGACCGCCATCACCGCGTCGCCGATGAACTTCTCTACGCGGCCACCGTGGCGCTCGACCGCGTCAGTGGCGGTCGCGAACAGGCGACCGAGGAGCGCCCGGACGTCCTCGACATCCAGGGCCTCGCCCATGGCCGTGGAACCGACCACGTCGGCAAAGAGGACGGTGACGAGGCGCCGCTCCTCGTTCACGGCTAGCCCGGGATGCCTCCATGCTCCCAGCCGTCGATGGCAGGCGGCGTGATCCCCAACTGCGTCAGGATCGTCGTGGCGTGTGCGCGATGCTCGGTCGCGTGGTTGATGGCCTGCACGAGGATCACGCGCGCGGGGATCAGCTCACCAGGATCCCGCTCCACGGTCGCGTCGCCAGGCATGGACTCGGCCGCGGCCTGCAACCGCGCGCCACTCTCGCGGACGACATCGAGGAGCTCATCGACGCCGGGGAACGGGTCGTCCTGCTGCCACGCGGTCGCAGGCTTCCTGCCGGTGAGGAGCAACGCATAGAAGACGTCGCCCGAGGCGATGTGGGCCAGGGTCGCACCGAGCGCGCCGTAGGTCCCGGGAACGGATGTCGCCAGCTGCTCCTCGGTGAGGCCACGACAGGCGTCCAGGAGCCGCTCGTTGGCCCAGCGGTTGTGCTCGAAGAGCGCGGCCAGGGTGGTCGTCATGGCCGCGAGTATGCCGCCTGCTAGCCTCGCCCGATGCCTCGCGCTGTCGCCGTCGGGATCATCCTCACCGTCATTTCCGCGTTCTCGTTCGGGTCCGGCGCGCTGTTCGCGAAGCCGGTCTATGCGGAGGGCGTCGGCTGGCACGTCCTGATGGCGTGGCGGTTCCTGATCGGTGCCGCACTGGCGTGGGCGTGGGCGCTGGGCAACCCCCACCTGCGCACAGCGCTCCGGCGTCTGCGCCGCCGGGATGTTGCGATCTCGGTGGCGCTGGGCGTGCTGTACACGGGCAACTCGGCGACCTACTTCGCGGGCCTGGAGACCGTGTCGGCGTCGCTGGCCGCGCTGATCGTGTACGTGTACCCGGCGCTCGTCGCCGTGATCTCCCTGCAGGTCGGCCACGCGCTCCGCGGCCGCAGATCCTGGGGTGCGCTGGGGCTGACGCTCGCCGGCGTCGCGCTCGCGGTCGGCAACATCAACGCCGCGAGCGCGCCTCCGCTCTCCGGCCTCCTCCTGATCGCGGCCTCGCCGGTCATCTACGCGGTCTGGATCGTGCTCTCGGCGCGCCTATCCGGCGAGGGCCGCACGGGCGTCGGCGCCGATGCCGGCGCCGGCGTGGACCCGTTGGCTGCCGGGGCCGTGATGCTCACGGCGACCGCCGCGACCTACTGGATCAGTGCCCTGGCGCTGTCGCAGCCCGTGCTGCCCGCCCAGATCCCCCAGGGTGCGTGGTTCGGCCTGATCGGCGTCGGGATCGTGTCCACCTTCATTGCGGTCCTCGCGTTCTACGGCGGGGCCCACCGCATCGGCGCCGCGCGGGCATCCATCGTCAGCACCGTGGAGCCGATCTGGACGATCGTGCTGGCGAGCCTGCTGTTCCAGGAATCGCTTGGTCCGATCCAGCTGGTCGGCGGCGCCATGATCCTATTCGGCGTCTTCATCGCGCAGACGGGCGGTGACGCCGTCCGCGGAGCGAGCGAGCTGCGCATCGCCGACGAGTAGGCCGTCGCGACGCCGGGTCTGGACACGCCATCTGGCCCACCCGATGATGGCCCGACCGTGTCGATCGAGGTGCAGGCTGGCGGTGCGGCTCGGGAATCCACGGCAGGTCCTGCGCGCCAGCTCGGCGAAGGGCCACGTCCTTGCCTGGATGGGCGATACCGACCGTGCCCGAGCATGGCTCGAGCGCCAGCTCCAGGAGTGGGGCGATCGTGACGAGCGGGCTCGAACGGACCTCCTCTGGCATCTCGCCCTGGTGGAGCTCTGGGCAGGCAGGTGGGCTGTTGCCGAACGGTACGCGGACGCGGTGCTGGAGCTGATCGCTGACTACGGTCTTGAGGTGCCGTACGACAGGTTCCCGGCCGCGCTTGCCGCTCTGCTCCAGGGCCGGTTCGAGGTCGCGCGCGGGTACTCGTTGCGTGCACTCTCGCTCGGCGAGGGGCAGGAGCTGGAGTTCTACTTCGGCGTGCTTGCCACGTGTGACCTCTGGAGCGGGGAGCCGCGTGCGGCCCTGCCTTCATTCCTGCGTGCCGAGCAGGCGGCGGACGCCCTCGGGAACGGCGAGCCAGGCATGCGTCCGTGGCGAGCCGACTACGTCGAGGCCCTGTTGCAGGTCGGGCGCATCGAGGATGCCGAGGGCCTCGTCGACGATTGGGAGCGGGCGGCCACGCCGCTCGGGCGCGATCGGGTCCTCGCGGACGTCGCCCGATGTCGCGGCCTGATCGCCGCCGCTCGCGGCGATGTCACCGCGGCCATCGGCCTGCTCGACGCCGCCGCAACCCGGCACGAGGTCGTCGGGGACCCGTTCGGACATGCGCGGGCGCTCCTTGCGCTCGGGGGCGCGCGTCGACGGGCCCGCCAGAAGCGCGCCGCACGGATCGCGATCGAGGCCGCACTGGCCGAGTTCAAGGCGCTCGGCGCCCCAAGCTGGGTGGCCGCGGCGCGGGACGAGCTCGGCCGCATCGGCGGCCGGCAGCGCCTGGAGGGACTCAGCCCGTCGGAGCTCGCCGTCGCCAACCTCGTCGCGGAGGGGCGCACGAACCACGAGATCGCGGCGGCCCTGTTCCTCGGCGAGCGGACCGTGGCGGGTCACCTCACCCGCATCTACGCGAAGCTCGGGATCCGCTCGCGGACCGAGCTTGCGCAACTGACCTCAGAAGGCTCCCCAATGTCGCGTACCGGCGTGGGCAATATCGAGACGTCCTGACGTTTCGTCGGCTGCGGTGATCGACGAGGCTCAACCGCATGCCGAGCTACCTCGTCGAAACGTTCCTCGCGCATGGCGCCGCCGGCGAACGCCAGGCGCGGGAACAGCGGGCGACCTCAGCAGCCGAAGCTGCGACGCGGGAGGGAACGCGCGTCCGGTTCGGTGGCTCCATCCACGTTCCCGAAGACGAGCTCTGCTTCTTCACATTCGAGGCGGCGTCCGCTCATGTGGTCACGCTCGTGGCCCAGCGAGCTGGCCTGGATCCGCTCCGCGTGGTGGAAGCGATCTCATCGATGCAGCAGCGCACTCGACGCCCGAATTCCAGATAGGAGAACTCCGATGCGTTTGAAGCTCCGAACCTTCGCACTTGCAGCGGCGGCAACCCTGCTCATCGCAGTCCCAAGCGCGGTGTCCGCGACCCCCGTCGATGACGGCTGTCCGACTTCCGGCCAGCTGACCGCGATCGCCGATCTCCTCGCCATCGGGGACTACGGCGTCCCCGGCAGGATCGACGATCCGGCCAATGGCGGGAACGGCGATGGCTACGTGTGCGCCTTCCTGCTCCCGGAGGCCGTGCAGACCGCCTGGGGTTCGGACGTCAGGATCTACATGTTCAACGAGAACACTCGGACCGAGCGCAAGCCGTAGCCGGTCCAGGCCGGCGTCCGGCCCGCCGCCGGACGCAAACCGCTCCGCGGTCGAACCACACCCTCGAACTCGTTACGCGAGTCCGAGGGTGTTCCTGCTTCTGGCTTCGTCGAACAGCGAGCAAGATTGAACGCCGCCGAGTGACCCCGACTCAGTAGGCTCGGAACAGCGCCCCCTATGGGCGTCCCTCTCGAGGCAGCGGTGGATCGCGATCTCGTCGAGCAGGCCCAGCGGGGCGACCGGGAAGCCTTCGGCGTCCTGGTCCGCACCCGCGCGGACCGGCTCTTCGCGATCGGCCAGCGAATCCTCCGCGATGTCGATCGGGCCGAGGATGCGATGCAGCAGGCACTGGTGATCGCCTGGCGCGAGCTGCCCCGCCTCCGCGATCCGGACCGGTTCGACGCGTGGCTCAATCGCCTCCTCGTCCATGCCTGCTACGCCGAAGCCCGCCAACGGCGGGACTGGGGCGCCAACATCCGACTCTTGCCGGTCGATGGACCGCAGGTCGAGGACGGGACGCGCCAGGTCGCCGATCGCGACGAGCTCGAGCGTGGGTTCCGGCGGCTGCCGCCGGAGCAGCGGGCAATTCTCGTGTTGCACCACTATCTCGGGCTGAGTCCGACGGAGGTTGCCGAGACGCTCGGCGTCCCGCCGGGCACGGTCCGATCGAGGCTCCATTACGCCCATCGGGCGATGCGCGCCGCGCTTGACGCGGTCGCGCGCCCGACGGTCATCGCGCGAAAGGGCATCTCATGAGCAGCCGAACCGAGATCGAACGCGCCCTCGATGGATTCTTCGCCGAGGGTCCCGAATCGGTCGCCGACCAGGCCGTCATGCGCACCCTCGACGCAATCGACCGAACCCCGCAGCGGCGCGACCTGTTCGCGCCTTGGAGGTTCCCCCTGATGATCACGCTTCCTCGCCTCGCGGCGGCGGCCCTCGTGGCCGTCATCGCGGTCGGCGGAGCCGCCTACCTGCTCGGAGCGCATTCGAGCGTGGGCGTGCCCGTCGCTTCCCCCACACCTCTTGCGCCGTCGCCCACGACGGGCGCGGTAATTCCAACGACGGACACCGGAATGGGTCTCGACACGACCAAATGGACGCAGTTCAGCTCGCCCCGATACGGCTTTACGGTGGCCTGGCCGAACACGGGCGTCTGGATCAATGCACCGGCGACCGAAGACTGGTCCGGGCAGACCAGCTATGACATGTGGGCGTCGAGCGCCGACGCGCCGTGGGTGGACAAGTTCTACGACTCGGCGACGCAGCTGACGATGACCGCCGTCGCGACCACGATCCCGGTCGGTACCACCGAGGAGGCGTTCATCGACGCCTACCTGAAGCCCGGAGAGAGCGCGCCGGCAACATGCCCCGAGCCTGCCAAGGCGATGCGAGCAACGCTCATTGACGGGCATCCGGCGCGGGAGACGACGAGATGCGGCGACCAGGCCGCCTTCGTCGCCTTTGGCCAGCGCATGTACGTGTTCTCGATCTCGAACCAGAACGAGGTGCCATTCCTGGACGCATACCTGTCGACGGTCCGGCTGCCAACACTCGACACGAGCAGCTGGGTCCCGTTCACGTCCGCGAACTATGGGTTCACCATTGCACATCCGCGCACCTGGACCGAGGTACCTGCGACCAGCCTGTTCTCCTACTCCACTATCCAGCCCGATTCGGCCGCCGATGTGCTCTCGAGCACGGCGTTCGATCTGACCAACTACGCCGCCGTCCCGCCTGGCGTCAGGCCCGTCCTCCTCGCAAGCGAAGCGAAGATTCCGGCAGGCATGACGGCGGACGCTCTACTCCAGCAATTCGCGATCGACGCCTACGGCAGCGCCTGCTACCCGGGCGCGAACCTGCTCCAGAAGATCACCGTCGATGGGCGTGCCGCGACCCTCGCGTACGGTGGCTGCACCACCCAGTACTACTTCGCGGAAGCATCCGTTGTCATTGGGAATCGGGTCTGGATCTTCGAACTCCGCGGGCCTGATCGGCCGTTGATCGTGCCATTCCTGTCGACCCTGAAGCTCGACCCGATGAAGGTCGTCAACTGACACGTCCATAACCCAATCCGCCGAGGGTCCGCCCTCGGTCGGGAGCATTCCAATGTTTCCGTTTACCCCCAGGCGCCGCGCGCGCGCCGCTGCAGCGTGTCGCTGGCAACTGGGCGAGAGCATTCGCGTCTGGTCGCCGCACCGAACGAGGCCGCAAGAGCGATCCGGCGGCATCGTTCCTTGGCCGTCGGGCGAACGGATCGGAGCCCACAACATTTGGCGGCATCCCCGCGGAGAGCCGACCGATGCGGTGCGATCCTGGGTTCGGTGGTGAGACGTGGGACCAGTACGCGCCCGTTGCCGATGGCGTCGGCTACGGGATCGCCGGCTGGTCCGCGATGGTCCAGCAACTGGGAGCGTCGTTCGCTGCCAAGTAACGGTTCCTGGCGAGCCGGCCCGGGTTCAGTCCGGAAACGCCTCCGGGCCTCGTTCCGCGAGCTCGGAGGCGTGCCCATGCGGGTCCTCCGGCGGGAGCCACGAGTACGGGTAGTTCGGGTCGTCGAGGTCTAGGGCGGCCTGCGTGAGCTTGAGCGGGTGGAAGGTATCCACCATCACCGCGAGCTCTTCAGTCGCCTCCTTGCCGATCGACGCCTCCACCGTGCCCGGGTGCGGGCCGTGCGGGATGCCGGCCGGGTGGAGCGTGAACGAGCTGATCTCCACCCCGCGGCGGCTCATGAAGTTGCCGGCGACGTAGTAGATGACCTCGTCGCTGTTGATGTTCGAGTGGTTGTACGGCGCCGGGATCGCGAGCGGGTGGTAGTCGAACTTGCGGGGCACGAACGAGCAGACCACGAAGTTGCGTGCCTGGAAGGTCTGGTGGACCGGCGGCGGCTGGTGGACGCGGCCGGTGATCGGCTGGAAATCCGCGATGTTGAACCGGAACGGCCAGAGGTAGCCGTCCCAGCCCACGACATCGAACGGGTGATGGCGGTAGTGGTAGGAGGTCAGCCGGTCCGTCGAGCGGACGTGGATCACGAAGTCGCCGGTATCCGAGCGCGCCGGCACGTCCTCCGGGTCATGAAGGTCGCGCTGCGAGTACGGCGAGTGCTCCAGGAGCTGGCCGTAGTCATTGCGATAGCGCTTCGGCGGCTCGATCTCCGACGGCGCCTCGAGGTACAGCATCCGCTGCTCCGAGCCCTCGTCGGGATCCAGGCGCCACGTGGTCCCGATGGGGAGCACGAGGTAGTCGCCCGGGCCGTAGCGGAGCGGCCCGAAGATCGTGTCGCAGACGCCGGTCCCCTCGTGGACGTACAGCATCTCGTCGGCGATGCCGTTTCGATAGAAGGTGCCCTCGGGCATTGCCTCGGCAGGCCGGACCACGCCGAAGACAACGTCGCTGTTGAAGTACAGCGGGATTCGACCGCTGATCGCATCGCCCTTGGGCGGCACGGCGCCGGTCTTCGTCAGGTGGTGGCGGTGCGCCTTCGGATCCGCGGCCTCCAGCCTGATCTCGCGGATCAGCTCCACCTTGTGGGTCTGCGTCGGCGGCACGAGGTGGTAGAGGAGCGAGCTGCGCCCGGAGAACCCCTCCACCCCGAACAGCTCCTCAGCGTACAGGCTGCCGTCCGGCGCGCGGTGCTGCGTATGGCGTTGCTGCGGGATCGAGCCATGGCGAGCGTAGTACATCAGGTCGAGGTGGCCTCCAGGTTGGCAGTCGGATTCTATGCGCCGGCGCTCACCTGGAGCTCGTCGCTGTCAATCCTCCGACGGCCCGACGGCCATCGGGCGTTCAGAATTTGATGCCGCCGCCCAGCGTTCCCGTCCCGGCCATTTCCACGTCCGAGCCGTCCTTGGCGACCGAACCCTTGACCTCGCCGAAGAAATACAGCCGGACGGGACCACCCTCCGCCTGCGGCGAGTAGATGAGCCGCGCCGCGGCCTCGCCGGACGGCCCCTTCGCGCCAAGGCCCGCTGCCGCTTCACCCTTGAATCCGAAGCCACTCGTCTTCGGCAGCTCCTTCTCCACGCCGCCGCCGACCTTCGCTGTAAGTCCCTCGTCCGTCGCGTACTCTCCGCCGACCGCGGCCAGCCGATAGGCCCAGGGCCCGACCGTCAGCCGCACGATATCGATGCCGACCTCGGCCCGAAGCCCTGGGCTGACCTTGCCCTTCTCGATCTCGCCCCCGAGGGCCACGTGGAACTCGGGGTTGGTCAACAGCCTCCAGCGCGCGCCGCCGGGCTTGCCTGGCGTCGATTCCCAGAGCCTCGCCTTGGGCAGCTCAAGGCCTCCCTCGATCGTCCCGGCGCCCTTGCCTTCGGTCGGTTCCTCACCGACGCGAGTTGCCGTGGCCGACCCGGACACCTCGGCGTGGAACTCGATGGCCTTCTCCTCTTCCTCTTCCCCGCCGGCTTCGGGTGCGGGCGGGGTCGCGGGGGGTTTCACCTCAACCTTGGAACCCGGCGGCAATGGCCCGCCGGCTCCCCCGACCGGTCCCTTGCCATTGACCGGTGTCTTCTCGGCACCAGCCTGGGGTGGCGGCACCGGCTCCCGCTGGACCGTCGGTAGGCCGGCGACGAGGCGCTGCACGGCGCGGTTTCCGGCTGTCCCCTGGAGCCGCAGGAGATCGCCGGAGTTGAACTGGTTCGCTTCGAGGAGCTGGGGGGCGCGCTGAAGGCTCGTTCCGCCGCCACGCCGTTCACGATACGGAGCCTGACCGTGCGCATCCCTTGGCCGTGACGTCGAACCTTCCGATGGTGCAAGGGGCCGGTGAGTCATCATGGTCAAGTCAGGGTATTCGCGATCCGGCGCTCCGGCGGGTAGACCTCGGCGTGCTTTGGGGCCAAGGATCCTGCCCATTCGCGCATCTCGAGGCCCCCGATCGAAGTCTCCGTGGGAGGCTCTCCAGCTGGCGCTGGAACAGTTCCGGCGGGATCAGCGTGGTCAGCCGCTGCGGCCGCGAGCATCCACCGGCCAGATGCCGACGATCGTGCCGCTCCGTGTCGCGACGAACGAGTCGCGAAGGTCGATGACCGGGCAGACGTGGTTCGGGATCACCGCCACGATCTCGCCGAGGGTCGGGCGCGGGGTGCCGGGCGGGATCCGGACCATGCCGTGGTAGTCGGACACGCGCTCGATGACCGCCTCCGGGTAGGCGGGAATGACGCCGTGGCCCGTCAGGTACGAGGCGACGTCCTTGGTCAGCGTCTTGGCCCCGGCATCGATCACGACCTGTCCGTCGACGGCCGTCGACACCACCGTCGCCGCAACGGCGATCGCGACGCCGTCGTCCGGCACGGCCCCAATGAACCACTGCTGGCGGTCGCCGATCAGGTACGTGCCGGCGCGGATCTCGTTCACGGGCGCAACGGCCGCCGTGAGCTGCGTGGGCGTGGAGCCGGCGCTCACGACGACCGGTTCGATGTTCTCCGCCGCAAGCGCCGCGGCGCCCGCGGTCAGGGTTGCGACCTCGTCCGCTCCAGCCGGTCCCGCGGCGCCCGGGCCGTACGCGTGGCCGCCGTGGGTGAACACGCCCCGGACGTCCAGGCCCAGCTCGCGCGCCGCGGCCGCGATCAACCCGGCGGCCTGGGCGGGCGCGCCGGTCCTGCGGTTGCCCGGGTCCAGCTCCAGGATGACGGCGAGGCGCCGCCTCGAGCCGGCCACCGCGGCAGCGAGACGCTCTGCGCCGGCGATCGAGTCGAATCCAACCGCCAGGCGCAGGTTGTCCAGGTCGTGGAGGGCCCTGAGACGCGCGGCCTTCGGGCCGTCCGCCCAGATCGGGTAGGCGATGAACAGGTCGTCGAGCCCACCCGCGGCGAAGACCTCCGCCTCGCCCAGGTTGCCCACGGTCAGCCCTCGTGCACCCGCCTCCAGCTGCAGTCGTGCCAGCGCGACGCTCTTGTGCGTCTTGGCGTGCGGGCGCAGCGCGATCCCACGCCGGCTCAGCTCGTCGCCGAGCCGGTGGGCATTCCGCTCCACGATGTCGAGGTCGATGACCACGGCCGGCGTGTCGATGCCGGCCGGTAACGCCGGCGGGGAGATACGTTGCGAATCGCGTCCCTCGGTCATGTCGCCCCCCGCGCAACGATCGGCGTTTCGAGGACCCCAAGGCGTTCGATCTCCAGGCGCACGGTGTCGCCGGGTTCCAGCCAGCGGCCCAGGGTCGCGCCCTTGACCTCGAGCAGGCAGCCGGTGCCAACGGTCCCGCTGCCGAGGAGGTCGCCGGGGCGCACGTGCACGTCCGCGGATGCGCGGGCGAGCATCTGGCCGAAGGTGTAGCGCGCGATCGACCAGGAGCCGCGTGACACCTCGGTTACTCGACCGTCCGCGCCCGTGACCGTCGCGGTCATCGTGAGGTCCGGCGCGGTCGCGCCGGCAGGCCATCGATCCGCCAGCTCGTCCGGGGTGACGATCCACGGCCCGATCGTGAGCGCGAAGTCCTTGCCCTTCGCAGGTCCAAGTCGGACGGTTGATTCGTCGCGCTGCAGGTCGCGGGCGGACCAGTCGTTCACGATCAGGTAGCCGCCGATCGCCTCGGCGGCCTGCTCGTCGGTCAGGTTGTACGCGGACGTGTCCACGATCGCGCCGACCTCCAGCTCGAAGTCCAGCTCCGTGCTGCCGCGCGGCGCCCAGACCGGATCGCCCGGCCCGCGCAGCTCCGAGACGTTCGAGAAGTAGAAGATCGGCAGGCGGAACCACGCCTCCGGGATCTCGCTGCCGCGGCGACCCCACATCGTGGCGACGTGCTGCTCGAAGGCGTAGAAGTCGCGGAATGACGGCGGTCGGAGCACGGGCGGCCCGAACGCGAGGTTCGCCGCTGCCAGGACGGCGTCGTCCTCGGAGTCGAGCGCATCCGCGCGCCCGCCGAACCCCTCGAGGAGCTCGCCGAGCGCCTCGATACGGAGACCGCGGGCGAGAACCTCGTCCATGGTGGTGATCGGCTGGCGGAAGAGCGTCGAGTTGTGCGCGCGGCGAGGATCGGCCGCGTTCAGGCGCCGGCGCGCCGGCTCCAGGTCCAGCCACGAGTCGCCGCCGATCGGCGCCGCGACGAGACGCCACGGCGCTCCGGCCGGCCCGTTTCGCTCGCGAACGTGGGCGATCCGCATGGATCGGAGTCTAGTGCCGCGGGCCGGGGACGCGGCCCCGGCGAGGTGCCCGTCAGAACGGGCGGAACATCATCAGCCAGAGGATCACGAGGAAGCCGCCGCCGCCCAGCAGGAGCAGGTTCTCCGGCGCCTTGGAGACGAGCAGCCGCTCCAGTTCGGCGTCGGAGGCTGGAACCGGATCAGGGTCCGCAGGCTTGAGACCGCGCGTCCGCTGCCCGAGGGCGGCCCGGATCCCCGTCAGGTACTTGCCGCCCACCGGCGTCATCAACCCGGCGATCACGATGAACAGCGCGAGCGCGATCCAGATCCACCACTTGCCCCACGAGCCAAGGACGATGCCGGCGAGGATCCCGGACAGGAACAGGATCAGCAGGCCGATGCCCGCGATGCCGAGCGACCAGCCGGACAGGTCAAGCAGCGCGCCGAGGCGCGCGCGATCCCGCTCCTTCCGAACGCGAAAGACGACGAACATGGACACGCCGTGGCCGGCCGCGAACATGAACGTGCCGACGACGTGCGCAAAGACAATCCACGTGATGTACGGCGTCAGGTCCATTCCCGTGCTCCCTCCTCGATCCTGTTTTGGGCTCAGGCGGCGACTGCCGACGACGCCTGCCAGGCGCGTCGGGCGTACCAGATGGACAGGGCGAACAGCACCAGGGCATTCACCGGATGCAGGGCTGCGATCCAGGGAATGGATTCCTTCGCGTACGGCAGGGACGTCTGCACGACGTACAGCACCAGCAGGCCCACGCTGATCCCGATCGCCCGCCGGCCTGCGCGCGCGATGGCCGCGGTCACGACGACCAGCAGCGCGGCAATGCCCACGTACGTGTAGCCGAAGTTGATGTGGTCGGTGAGGTTGCCCGACCCACCCAGCTCACGAAGCGCTGCGCCGATCAGGAACACCTGGACGATGATCGATGCCACGAACAACCATGCCGCCGCGGCATGGACCTGTGCGAGCCTCCGGTTCACTGCAACCCTCCCTCCCCCAGCTTGCGGTCGGCAATACGTCGGACCGCGTCGACGGCGAGATCGGCCAGCAGGGTTCGGGCATCCCCGCGAGGGAGGCCCGCCTGCTCGAATGCCCAGGCAAACGTTCCGGCCGTAGCCGGATGGATGACGCTCACGAGCACGGCGTTGGCCGCCGGGTCGTCGCCGAGGTCCGGCCCGAGGGCCGCGGCCTGCATCGTGGCGAGCTCGGCCCAGTAGCCGGCCTCGCGTTGCTGGAGCTCCGGCCGGTGCATCTCCTGCTCGAACATGGACCACCAGTGCTCGCTGCGTTCCTGGAAGTCGAACGAGGCGTGGACGAACGCACGAATCCGGTCGTCGCGGCTCGACAGGCCCTCGTAGATCCGCGGGTCCGGCAGCTCCAACGTCGCCACCACGTGGTCGAGCACCGCACCCAGCAGGCCATCGGCCGACCCGAAGTGGTTGAGGATCGTGCCGCGCGATACGTCCGCCGCGCCGGCAATCGCCTTGAGCGTGGTGGCCGCCACGCCATGCGTGCGGTACAGGTCGATGGTCGCGTCGAGGATCCGCTGTCGCGTCGCCTCGGTGGTGTCCGCGCGCTTGCCGAGCTTGTACGTCCGGGGTGCCACGCCGCGGATTATTGATTGACTGTACGCATCAGTCAATAGCATTTCGGGCCGGATGCCCACGACCAGCTAGTGCGCTTCGGCCTCGTCGAGCATGCGGATCTTGCTGGCGAGCCCGCCGAGGATCGCAAGGCGGATCGTCGGGTGCTCCTCCATGAGCTGGTGGAACTCGCGATGCCCGGCGAGGAGGATGCGTGTGGGCTCGTTGGTCGTCACGGTGGCGGTGCGCGGGCCTTCGGACAGGAGCGCCATCTCGCCGATTGCCGTCCCAGGCCCGGCGTCCCGGATGAACTCCCCGTTGCGCTCGATCCGGACGCTTCCTGTGGCGATGATGAACATCTCGGCGCCGTTCTCGCCCTGGCGGACGAGCACCTTGCCGGCGGGGATGTCCACGTCGTCGACCAGCTGGGCGATCTGCTCCAGCTCCTTGCGGCTGAGACCCTTGAACAGCGAGACCGACCCGATCAGAGCGACCTTCGAATCACTGGACGCCATTGGGCTCCCTCGTGCTGAGTGCGGGGAGGATACCGCGCTCCCGGGGCTGCGAACAGGAGTTTTCGACTCCGCGGTCGAGTGCCACAATCCGGCGCACGTCGGGACCGGTGACGGGATCATGGCCGTCTTCGACAGCCCCGCCCGCGCCGTGGAATGCGCCGCCGCGATGGCCGAGCGCGTCCGGGACGCGGGGGTCGAGATCAGGGCGGGCCTGCATACCGGCGAGATCGAGCTGGTCCCGAACGACATCCGCGGCGTCGCCGTCCACTTCGCGGCGCGGGTGATGAGCCTCGCGGGACCGGGTGAGGTCCTCATCTCCGGCGTGACGCACGACCTGCTCGCCGGGTCGGGCCACGCGTTCGAATCACGTGGCATGCACGCGCTCAAGGGCATCGAGGGCGAGCGCGAGGTCTTCCGCCTGCTGGACTAAGGTTTCGAAGTCGGCGCGCAGTTTTCCAACGCTGCGCGGGCGACATCTACCAATACCACCGGACGACGTCCCCACTGGGCGTCCACGATGGGTGCGATGGTGGATCGGGAGCTCGTCGAGTCAGCGCGGGATGGCGACCAGTCGGCGTTCGTCGACCTGGTACGCGCCCGTGGCGACTCGTGGTTCGCGATCGCCCACCGGATCCTTCGGGAAGTCGATCGGGCCGAGGATGCCCTGCAGGACGCGCTGGTGATCGCCTGGCGTGACCTCCCGGACCTCCGCGATCCGGACCGATTCGACGCCTGGATTCACCGCATCCTCACGAACGTCTGCATCGCCCACGCGACTCGTGAGCGACGCCGGCTTGCCCACGTTCGCGTGCTCACGATCGACCCGCCGCGGTCGTCGGACGACTACCTCACCGTCGCCGATCGTGACCAGCTGGATCGTGCGTTCCGACGGCTCATCCCCGAGGAGCGCGCAATCCTCGTCCTTCGCCACTACATCGGATACGAACCCTCCGAGATCGCCGAAGTGCTCGGCCAGCCGGCGGGAACGGTCCGATCTCGACTCCACCATGCAACCCGCGCCATGCGCGCTGCCATCGACGCTGACGAACGCACGGCCGCTGTCGGAGGACCTTCGGCATGAACGATCGCTCCGACATCGATCGCGCGCTCGGCCACTGGTTCGAGGACGGCCCGGCCGTGATGCCTGACCGCGTCGCGGACGTCGTCGCCCGCCGGATCAGCCTGCGTCCCCAGCGGCGCTCGCGGCGCCTCCTTCGGAGGTTTCCAATGCGCGCACTCACGATCGGCCTTGCGGCCGCCGCTGTTCTTGTCGTGGCCGTCGTCGGCTACAACCTGCTCCCGAGAGGCCCGTCCGTCGGTGGCCCACCCCCAACCGGGACTCCCGCGCCCACCGTTGCGCCGAGTCCCAGCCCATCACCCGCCCCGGGCTTCATCGATGGGACCCGGTTGCTCGTGCCGCTCACGCTGACGCTCTCCGGCGGCTGGACCTACGGCATGAGCGATCCCACCAACCTTGAGCTGTTCTGGAACGGTACGAACGTCGATCTCGGATTCCACCCGCTCAGCGTGGTGACCCTGCCCGGCGGCGCGACCGTCGACGGTCCGTGGATCACGGTGCCGGCGGACTTCGTTGCGTGGGCCCGGCAACGACCGGAGTTCACCGCCGTCCAGACGCGAACCGTCACCGTTGGCGGCCGGACCGGCACGGAGGTCGATGCGGAGTTCACCTGGAAGACGGGGACGGCGAAGCGGGACTTCCTGAGGTACGGCACTGGGGCCTGGCTCTACGACCAGGGCGACGAGGGTCATCGGGTTCGCTTCATCGTCGTCCCGGGACTCACGGGTGACGGCGTGATCATTGTGGTGAACGGACCGAACGCGGACTTCGACGCCGCCACGGCAGCGCTCGACGTGGTCCTTGCAACCGTGCAGTTCGTCGCACCGACGGCATCGCCGTCGAGCTGAAGCCCGCGACGCGGTCGCTTTCAGGGATCGCCGTCGGCCTTCGGCCGGCGGCGATTCGCCATCTCTGCATCGAAGGCTCGTTTGGCGCGAAAGCGCGCGAGTCCAGGAATCTTTCAACGCCAACGTCGCACCATCCGCCTGAATCACTGGACGACGCCCCCGATGGACGTCAAAAAGGGTGACCGGCGGTGGATCGAGAGCTCGTGATCGCGGCGCAGCGTGGCGACCAGGTCGCCTTCATGGACCTGGTCCGCGCGCGCGTCGATCGCCTGTTCGCGATCGCCCGACGGATCCTCCACGACGTCGACCGGGCCGAGGATGCCCTGCAGGACGCGCTGGTGATCGCCTGGCGTGACCTGCCGGACCTCCGCGATCCGGACCGGTTCGACTTCTGGATCCAGCGCGTGCTGGCCAACATGTGCATCGAGCACGGGCGAAGGGACCGGCGCCGGTATGCCAAGCTCGAGCTTCTTGACCCCGACGGTCTGCACGCCCGCGACCCGCTCGCCGGCGTGGTGGACCGCGATGTGGTCGATCGCGCGTTCCGACGGCTCAAGCCGGACGAGCGGGCGATCCTCGTCCTTCGCCACTTCCTCGGATACGAGCCCGCCGAGATCGCTGAGACGCTCGGCGTCGCGGGGGGGCACGATCCGAGCCCGACTCCATCACGCCCATCGCGCCATCCGCGCCGCGATCGACGCTGACGCACGCAGCGCCGTCGGAGGGACATCCGCATGAACCGATCTCCCGACGTCGCCGTCGTGCTGCGTGCATACCTCGCCGACGATGGCCTGACCGCCCCCGACCGCGTCCTGGACGTCGTGGACGAGCGGATCGGCCGGCAGCGGCAGCGACGCAGCTGGCGCCTCCCAAGGAGGCCCTCCATGAACACCTACGCCAAGCTCGCGGCGGGAGTCGCAGCGATCGTGTTCGTCGCGATCGCCGGCTGGCAGCTGCTCCCCGGCAGCGGATCAGGCGGCAAACCCACCCCGTCGCCGACGTCGGTCTCTACGCCGAGGCCCACGCCGACGGTCGAGCCGATCGCCTGCGAGAACAACCTGACCGGCTGCACCGGACCGTTCGTGGCCGGTGAGCACCGCACCTCGAACTTCGCGCCGGCGTTCAGATTCACGACGCCGTCAGGCTGGGGCAACTACGTCGCCCTCGGCTCGATCTACGGGCTCACGACCAGCCTGCAACGGGCCGACCCGATCCTCGTCTGGTCCAACGTGCAACCGGCACAGCGGGACGCAGCGTGCGTACTGAGCGGCACCGGCTCCGCTTCGGTCGATGACTGGGTGGGGTACCTCACCAACCATCCCGGATTGGTGGTGTCGAATATTCATCAGACAGACCTGAACGGCACGCCCGTGCGCATCCTCGATGTCGCACCAGATCCCACGTACGAAGCTCCGTGCGCCGATGACCGCCCCGACCGGACCGTGCCGATCATCAAGTCGGCGATCCCCGAGGGCGACGGGTATGGAGTCGGATTCAGCTCGCGCGCCCGGATCTACGTCGTCGGGCTGGAGACCGAGACCGTGATCATCACGATCTACTCGTACAGCGGCGGAGACGCGGCGCTGACGCCGATCCTGGCGGAAGCCGAGCCGATCATGCAGACCTTCACGTTCGAGGCACCCTGAGTCATGACGCCATGGCGCGGAAGCCTCGCTAGAGGTTTCCGCGCCTCGCCTGCTCGATCTCGATCGCCTCGAAGAGCGCCTTGAAGTTGCCCACGCCGAAGCCGCGCGAGCCGTGGCGCTCGATGATCTCGAAGAAGAACGTCGGGCGATCCTGGATGGGGCGAGTGAAGATCTGGAGGAGGTAGCCCTCCTCGTCGCGGTCGGCCTCGATGCCAAGCTCCTCCAGCGTGGCGATGGGCACGCCGACGTCGCCGACGCGGTCGGCGAGGGTCTCGTAGTACGCGTGGGGCATGCCCAGGAACTCGACGCCGTTCTCGCGCAGCTGGCGGACCGTCGCGACGATGTCCTCGGTCCGCAGCGCGATGTGCTGCGTGCCGTTGTCCAGGTAGTAGTCGAGGAACTCCTGGATCTGGCTCTTCTTCTTGCCGGACGCGGGCTCGTTGATCGGGAACTTGATGCGCCCGTTGCCGTTGGTCATGACCTTGGACATCAGCGCCGAATACTCGGTGTGGATGACCTTGTCGTCGTAATGGATGAGCTGGGCGAAGCCGAACACGTCACGGTAGTAGTCCACGAACTTGTTCATGTCGCCGAGCTCCACGTTGCCGACGCAGTGGTCGATCTCGAGGAGGGACAGGCCACCGGCGGCCCTGGCCGGCTTCTTGATCTTCCGATAGCCCGGCGCGAACACGCCGTGGTAGTCACGCCGGTCGATGAACGAGTGGCGAACCTCGCCGTAGGCACCCACCGCGCTCCGGCGCAGGACGCCGTCCTCGCCCCCGTCAAGCTCCACCGGCTCGATGACCGAGCGCGCGCCACGGGCCGTGGTCTCGCGCCACGATGACGTCGCGTCATCGACCGAGAACGCGATGTCCTTCACGCCGTCGCCGTGCCGGTGGACGTGCTCCGCGATCTCGCCATCGGGGCTCAGCGCGCCGGTGAGCACGATCGTGATGTCGTTTTGGCGCATGACGTAGCTGGAGCGGTCGCGAACGCCGGTCTCAAGGCCCGCGTACGCCACGGGCGTGAATCCCCAGAGGGCCCGGAAGTAGTGGGCGGCCTGCTTGGAGTTGCCGACCCAGAACTCGACGTGGTCCACGCCGTTCAGGGGCAGGAAGTCCTTCGCCTCCGCGTAGGCATCCTTGTTGATGTGCGCACCCGCCTGGTTGGCGGCGCCCTTCGTGAGCGTGTCGGTCATCGCCCAGCCGCTCCTGTGCTGCGGGCGGGGCCTCGGCGGCCCCGCGACGTCGGATTGCGGCCATGGTAGTCCCGGTTGCCTGCAGCCCTTGAAGCCGTGGAGACGACCTCGCCGGCGCCCGCGGCAGGAGCCCCCGTGCGCCGGCCTTCCAGATGACCGCCGGGACGCCGCGCGACGATCGGCGGACCCGCAATGTTCGCTCGAGGCGTCATCCTCGGGATGGTTCCGTGCATGCGGAAGCGTGCAACATCGACCACAGGTCGAATAACGAACGCCGGTTCCAGCAGGTAGTTTCGCTTCGCCGGAACCAACGTGAATCGGCCGCCAGCGGCAGAGGACGGACGGAGCGCATGCTTGCCGAGCGGCACGTGTGCGAAACTCCGGCGATGGGAGTCATGACCGGCCTGGCGGATCGACTGGAGCAGGCGGCGGTGGCGATGACGAAGCTCGGGCCGGCGATCGCGGCACGCGAGCCCTGGCCGCTGACCGCCACCTACGGGCCAGGGCCGGAATCGGAATGGGGGCCGCGCGAGGTGCTCGCCCATGTCGCCGAGATGCTGCCCTACTGGCTCGGCGAGATCGAGCGGATCGTGGATGCGCGCGGGGGCAAGCCGCCGGCCTTCGGGCGGCTGGAGGACGATCCCATCCGGGTGCAGGTCATCGGGCGGGACCGGACGTTCCCGGCCCGCGAGCTGCTCAGCCGCATCGACGTCGAGGCGCGCCGGACGGCGGCCCGCTTCCGGGCGACGAGCGACGCCGAGGCCGGGTACCTCGGGCGCCACGTGACCCGTGGCGATCTCACGATCGCCGACATCGCGGAACGGCTGGTCGTGGGCCACGTCGAGGGGCACGTGACCCAGCTCGGGGACTTGGTCGCCGCCGCCCAGTGATGCTCGCGGCGCAGTGATCATCCTCGTCGCGATCCCCATCGGGATCCTGGTCGGACTCCTGGTCCGCGGCAGGATCGGCAACCTGTCCGGCTTCCGATTCCGGTGGGCCTGGGTTGCCGTCGCCGGGCTGCTGGTCCAGGTGGTGCTGTTCACGCAGGCAGGCGACTCCATCGCCGGCAGCGCCGGCCCGGCGATCTACGTAGCGTCCACGGCTGCAGTGTTCCTGGCCGTGCTCCGCAACGTCCGGCTTCCCGGCATGGCCATCGTCGCCCTGGGCTCCATCTCAAATCTCGCCGCCATCGTCGCCAACGGCGGCTTCATGCCCGCGGACGCAGGTGCGTTGACCAGCGCCGGGTTCGCGGACGCCGGCTCGCACACCAACAGCGTCGTGCTGGAGCACCCCGCGCTCCAGCCGCTCACGGACATCTTCGCGATCCCGGCCGGCGTCCCGTTTGCCAACGTGTACAGCGTCGGCGACGTGCTCATCGGGGTCGGGATCGTGATCCTGATCGCGACGCTGATGCGCCGGCCCCTGGCCCCCGAGCTCGCCCCCGCGGCCTGACGGCGCGGCCGACTAGCCTTCGGGCGGAACGCCGGCCTCGAGCTGCTCGCCGAGCTCCACGGTCCGTCGGAACGCAGCCCAGACGGCCTCCGAGAGCACGGTCCGAAGCCGCCCGGATTCCAGCTCGTGGAGCGCGGCGGCGCTGGTGCCGCCCGGCGACGTGACCATGTTCCGGAGCTGGGCGGGATGCATGCCCGACTGCTTCGCGAAGAGCGTGCTGCCCTCGAGGGTCTCGATCACGAGATCGTGGGCGACGTGGCGCGCGAAGCCGAGATGGACGGCCGCGTCGATGAGGGCCTCCATCACGAGGAACACGTAGGTCGGGCCCGTGCCGGAAACGGCGGTCGCCATGGCGACGAGCTTCTCGTCATCGACCTCGATCTGGGCGCCGAGCGCCCCGAGCAGCGTGCCCGCCTGCTCGCGCTGGGCTGCGGACGTCTCCGGCGTCGCGTACCAGACCGTCATGCCCCGGCCCAGCTGGGCGGGCGTGTTGGGCATCGCGCGCACGACCTCGCGATGGCCCAGGTGGCCGATCAGGGCGCGCGTCGTGGCGCCGGCGAGGATGCTGATCACGAGCTGGCCTGGGCGGAGCCCATCGCGAATCTCGCGCCCGACTCGCGCGAGCATCTGGGGCTTGATGGCCAGCAGGACGATGTCGGCCTCAGCGACGGCGGCGGCGTTGGTGTCGACCGTGCGGACACCGTGGGTGGCGGTCAGCGCGCCGCGGCGATCCGCGCGTGGATGGCTGGCGACGATCTGTCCCGGTTCAACCAGCCGGCCGCGAAGGAGGCCGGCGATCATCGCCTCGGCCATCACCCCGGAGCCGACGGTCGCGATCGTGCGGCCCGCGAGGGATGACACGATCGTCAGCGAGGTTTCGCGGCGTCCACCATCGCGCGGGCCGCATCGCGATCCGTGAACCAGACCGCGTCGATCTTCGTGTATCCCGCCCATTCGGTCGGCAGCTGGTCTTCGGGGAAGATCGCGTTCACCGGGCACTCGGGCTCGCACGCGCCGCAGTCGATGCACTCGTTGGGATCGATGAAGAGCTTGCGATCGACCCCTTCCTCATAGTGGATGCAGTCGACCGGGCAGACGGAGACGCAGGCGAGATCCAGCACGTCGATGCATGGCTCGGCGATGACATACGTCATGTCGCGAAGGACTCCTCATGGAACTGGGCGCCCGCTTGGC
Organism: Chloroflexota bacterium; assembly: GCA_016191395.1. Classification (GTDB taxonomy): domain Bacteria; phylum Chloroflexota; class Limnocylindria; order Limnocylindrales; family CSP1-4; genus UBA5189. The sequence goes on along the minus strand of JACPOS010000009.1, from coordinate 74,040 downwards.
GCCCGAAGGGTAGCACCGGTGCGATTTGCCTTGACACGGGATCGGCCGCGCCCGGACACTGCCGCGATCCACGGACCCACACGAGGATCCACTTGGCCACCCTGACCAGGGAAGACCCCGCGAAGGTCGGAGCGTCCTCGGCGCCAGCTGCCGTCCGACTCGAGCATCTCGTCAAGCGCTTCTCCGGCGAGGCCGGTCGTCGCGTCGCGCGCTCCGGTGGCACCCCGGTCGCCGGTACGGGCGAGGTCGCCGCGGTCGATGGCGTGGACCTGGAGATCGCCGATGGCGAGTTCTTCTCCATGCTCGGGCCGTCAGGCTCCGGCAAGACCACGACGTTGCGCTTGATCGCCGGGTTCGAGCTCCCAACCGAGGGTCGCGTGTGGCTGCACGGCGTCGACGTGACGCAGCAGCCGCCATTCGAGCGCGACGTCAACACCGTGTTCCAGGACTACGCCCTGTTCCCGCATATGACGGTCGGCGACAACGTCGGGTACGGGCTGACGGTCCGCAAGGTGCCGCGCGCGGATCGTGAGCGCCGCGTGGGTGAGGCACTCGAAATGGTCCGGTTGACCGGCTACGAGCGTCGCAAGCCGGCGCAGCTCTCCGGCGGGCAGCGGCAGCGCGTCGCGCTCGCGCGGGCGCTTGTCAACCGGCCCCGCGTGCTGCTCCTCGACGAGCCGCTCGGCGCCCTGGACCTCAAGCTCCGCGAGGAGATGCAGCTGGAGCTGAAGGCGATCCAGCGCGAGGTCCGGATCACGTTCATTTACGTGACCCACGACCAGGAGGAGGCGCTCACGATGAGCGACCGCCTGGCCGTGTTCAATCGCGGCAGGATCGAGCAGCTCGGGACACCCGCGGACCTGTACGAGCGTCCCGCGACGGCCTTCGTCGCGGGCTTCGTGGGCACCTCCAACCTCCTTCGCGGCGAGGCCGCGAAGGCGCTCGTCGGCCAGGAAGGCCTGTTCACGGTGCGTCCCGAGAAGATCCGAATGGCTGAACGGGGTGCGACGGTGGCCGACGACGAGGTTGGCGCGGATGGCACCATCCGCAATGTCGTGTACCTCGGGCCGGATACGCGCTACATCGTGGCGCTCGATGCCGGCACGGAGCTGGTTGTCACGCAGCAGAACCTGCACACATCGTCCATGGAGGTGCTGGCCGCGCAGGGGCAACCCGTGCGGCTGGTCTGGAAGCGACAACACGTCCTCCGCGTCAACGAATGACGCGGGGAGCGCGCAGAGGAGGAGGGACCATGTTCCAGCGCAAGCTCATTGGGGCATTGGCGATCACGGCGATCGTCACGCCGGCCTGCTCGGGCAGCAGCCCGACGACGGCCCCGGCGACGGCCGGACCAGCTACCTCCGTGCCCGCAACGGCGACCCCGACGCAGGGCGTGCCGGTGATCAGCAGCATCGGTCCCGGAGAGGGTGAGCTGAACCTCATCGTCTGGCCCGGGTACGCCGAGTCCGGCAAGAACGTCAAGGAATACAACTGGGTGACGCCGTTCGAGACCAAGACCGGCTGCAAGCTCAAGACGATCAAGGAAGCCGGCAGCTCGGATGAGATGGTCACGCTGATCCGCCAGGGCGGCAAATACGACGGCCTGTCGGCCTCCGGCGATGCAACGGTCCGCCTGATCAAGGACGGCCTGGTCTCCGCGGTCGACGTCGAGAAGCTGTTCCCCGAGTGGAAGAACTTCTGGGGCCCGATGCAGAGCCCGGTCCACAACACGATCGATGGGATCCACTACGGCACCTCCCACGGCTGGGGGGCGAACCTGCTCATGTGGAACACCTCGAAGATCACAACGGCGCCGACGAGCTGGTCGTCAGTGTTCGCGAGCGACCCGCTGCCTGCGTACGCAGGCAAGGTCACGGCGTACAACTACGCGATCTACATCGCCGACGCGGCGCTGTACCTCGCGAAGGCCAACCCCGCGCTCGGAATCACCGACCCGTACGAGCTGACCCAGGCGCAGTTCGACGCGTCCGTCGCTCTGCTCAAGGATCAGAAGAAGAACTTGATCGGCAAGTACTGGGGCACCTACGGCGAGAACATCGCCGACTTCGAGCAGGACCTCTCTCGGATCGGTACCACGTGGCCGTACCAGGTGGGCGCACTCAAGGCCGAGGATCCCCCGATCCCGGTCAACGCGATCCTTCCGGCGGAAGGCGCCACCGGCTGGGCCGACACGTGGATGGTCGCCAAGGATGCGAAGAACCCCAACTGCATGCTCAAGTGGATGGACTGGATGTCCCAGCCAGCAACGCAGCAGCAGGTGGCCGAGTACTTCGGCGAGGCGCCGGCCAATCTGAAGGCGTGCGACCTCATCGATGCGAACCCCGGCCCGTGGGGCTTCAAGGGCTTCTGCAAGGACTACCACACTTCCGACGAGGCCTATGCCTCGCAGATCAAGTTCTGGAAGACGCCGCTCACGGACTGCGGGGATACCCGCGGTGCGAACCCCCCGGGGCCGGGGCCCACGTCACTCCTGAGCCATGACGAAGACGGCTGCATCGAACCCGATCCGCGACTCCTGGCTTCGGCGAATGTCCGGTGCCCTGTACCGGCGGCCGCGCCTCGTCCTCGCCACCCTGCTGGCACCGCCGGTGCTCTGGCTGGTCGTCATCTACCTCGGGTCGCTCACCCTCATGTTCATCTCGTCGCTGTGGCGGCTGGACCCGGCGACTTCGGCGATCGTCCGGGAGCCCAGTCTCGCCAACTTCCAGGACGTGCTCAATCCCGAGAAGCCGTACCTTCAGGTCGCCGGGCACACCGTCGTGATCGCGTTGATCGTTACGCTCGCCGACGCCGTCGTCGCGTTCCCGCTGGCGTTCTACATGGCACGTGTTGCCTCGCCGCGGACGCGCCGAATCCTGTTCATCACGGCGACCCTTCCGTTGTGGGTCAGCTACCTCGTGCGCGTCTACTCGTGGCGGATCATCCTGGCCGATGACGGGTTCCTGAACTGGGCCCTCGGGTTCGCAGGCCTGCGCGGGCCGGGCGCACTGGGCGACGTGCCGATCGCAATCGTCTTCAGCTATATCTGGCTGCCGTACATGATCCTGCCCCTGTACGCCGGCCTGGAGCGAATCCCGAATTCGCTCGTGGAGGCGTCCTCGGACCTGGGCGGAAGGGCCTGGACCACGTTCCGGCGGGTGGTCCTTCCGCTCGCGTTCCCGGGCCTCGTCGCGGGCTCCATCTTCACCTTCTCGCTCACGCTCGGCGACTACATCACACCCACGCTCTTCTCCGGCGAGCAGTTCATCGGCAATGTCGTGTACGCACACGTCGGCGTGTCCGGCAATGTCCCGTTCGCGGCGGCGTTCGCGATCGTCCCGGTCGCAGTGATCGCGGTGTACCTCCTGCTGGCGCGCAGGCTCGGCGCGTTCGAGGCCCTCTGAGATGGGCGGACGATTGAGCCGCATCGGCCTGCGCGTCGCGGCTGCCGCCACGGTGATCTTCCTGTACGTGCCGATCGTGATCGTCGCGATCTATGCATTCAACGATTCGAAGAACCAGTCCTGGGACGGGCTCATCGAGCGGCTCGGCGTGAAGGGGTTCCTCGGCACGTTCTCGCTGCGCTGGGTGGATGCCGCGCTGAGCAACAGCCAGATCAGCGAGTCGTTCTGGCTGTCCATCCAGGCTGCGCTCGGGGCCACGGTCGTCGCGCTGCTCCTCGGCTCCGCCGCCGCCTTCGCCGTCCACCGCCATCGCTTCTTCGGCCGGGACGGGATCAGCTTCATCCTCGTGCTGCCGATCGCCCTGCCGGGCATCGTGACGGGGATGGCCCTCAACTCGGCGATGAACGCGGGCATCGATGGCTTCGACATCGGGCCGCTGCACGTCTCGACGCCCGAGTTCGGGATCGCGACGATCATCGTCGGGCACGCCACGTTCACCGTGGTCGTGGTCTACAACAACGTCGTCGCGCGGCTGCGCAGGCTTGGCCGCTCGCTCGAGGACGCCTCGATGGACCTTGGTGCAGATTCGTGGCAGACGTTCCGGCGGATCACCCTGCCCTCGATCGCAACGGCGCTCTTCGCGGGCGCGCTCCTGGCATTTGCGCTGTCCTTCGACGAGATCGTGGTCACGAACTTCACCGCGGGCACCGAGCAGACGCTGCCGATCTGGATCTTCGCGAACTTCAAGCTGCCCAACGCGCGGCCGATCGTGAACGTCGTCGCGCTCGGCATGATCGTGCTGAGCTTCATCCCGGTATATCTGTCGGCGAAGCTGGCCGGCGCGGAGAGTGTCGCCAGCGCGCGCTAGGATCGCGTGATGGTCCCCGGCGAGATCGATCGCGCAGCCGCCCGCGCCCGCCTGGTCGCCGAGCGCCGTCGGCTTCTCGAGGAATTGGGCGAGCCGATCGAGAATCCGGGCCAGATGACCTACGGCTCGCAGGCTGCGGCGGCGAGCCAGGTGTTCGAGCAGCAGCGGGACCTCGCGCTCCGTGAGCGCTCGCGGACGGAGCTGGGCCGTGTCGAGGCGGCCCTGCGGGCGCTCGACGACGGCACCTACGGCACGTGCGTGAGCTGCGGCAAGTCGATCGCGCCGGAGCGCCTGGAGGCGATCCCGTGGGCGCCGACGTGCATCGACTGCGCGCGCAAGGCCGGCCGATGAGCGAGGCCCTCGCAGAAACGCACGGGGCGGCTGCGGCCGTGGAGGAGCGCCTGGTCTCGATCGAGGACATTCGCAGGGCCGCGGCGAATCTCGCGGGAGTGGCCATTCGCACGCCGCTCCTCGCATTCGGCACGGCAGGCAGCGGCGGCCCCCGCGTGCTGCTGAAGGCCGAATCCCTCCAGCCCATCGGGGCGTTCAAGATCCGGGGCGCCTATCACACGATCGCCTCGCTGACCCCCGAGGAGCGCGCGCGAGGCGTGGTCACGCACTCGTCCGGCAACCACGCCCAGGGTGTCGCACGAGCTGCGCGACAGCTCGGCACCCATGCGGTCATCGTGATGCCGTCAAATGCGCCCGCGGTGAAGCGCGGCCGAGTGGAGGCGGACGGCGCGGAGATCATCACCGTGGGCCCTGCGAGCAGCGAGCGCGAGGCGAAGGCGGAGGAGCTTCGATCGGAGCGCGGCCTCGTCTTTGTTCCCCCGTACGACGACGACCGGGTCATCGCCGGGCAGGGCACGGTTGGCCTGGAGATCGCCGAGGACGTGCCGGATCTCGGCGCGGTGCTCGTCCCGATCGGCGGTGGCGGCCTGTCCAGCGGCGTGGCCGTGGCGATCCGGGCGCTCCACCCGCATGCGCGGATCCTGGGCGTTGAGCCGGAGGTCGCCGCGGACGCGAAGCAATCGCTGCGCGAGGGTCGGATCGTACGCTGGGACGCGAGCCGGACCGGCAGCACCATCGCGGACGGCGTGCGCTCCCAGGCCATCGGCCGGCGACCGTTCGTCCACCTCTCGCGCCTGCTGGACGACATCGTGACCGTGCCGGAGGCGGAGATCGCCGCCGCCGTGCGCCTCATCGCCGAGGAGACGCGGCTCGTCGCCGAGCCGTCCGGCGCCCTGGCCCCAGCGGCAGCATGGTTCCGTGCCCGCGAGGCCGGGATCGTGGGGCTGACGGGCACGGTCGTCGCGGTCGTGAGCGGCGGCAACGTGGACCCGGAGCGGTATCTCGCGCTCCTGCAGTCGCCGATCCCCGCGGGACCGACCCAGGACACCTAGGCCCGGTGATCCCCGCGGGACCGACCCAGGCCACCTAGGCCCGGTGATCCCGTCGCGACCGGGCAAGCTCGTCCGCGCGCTCGCGGATCGCGGCGCGCTGCGCCTCTGCGCGACGCTCGGCCGCCGGCGCGTCCCGCTCCTCGTGGCGCATCCACGCAGCCACCACCGCGAGGATCGCAGGGATGAGCACGACGTCGCCGGCGAGCCACATCAGCCCGCCCGCCAGCTCCTGGTCCGCCAGCACAGTGATGCCGTACGGGCTGCCAAGCGACAGGTAATGCGGGTACAGCGGGGTGGCGGCGAACAGGATCGCCATTCCCAGGAACGAGTTCGCCGGCAGCTGGAGGAGGAAGTACCCGGCCCGGCCCGGGTACGGCATCCGGCGCCGTGCCGGGTCCGCGGCGACCGCCGGCCACCAGAACAGGAACGAAGACGCGAGGTAGAGCGCGTGCTCCAGATCGTGGACGCCCCGGTCCTCCAGGGCGAGGTCGAACAGCGGCGAGAAGTGCGTGGCCCACAGGACGACCGTGAAGGTGAGCCACGTGACCACGGGATGCCCCAGCGCGGCGACGGGCGTGGAGTGCAGGACCGGCACGAGCCAGCGCCCGCGGATGCCCGGGCTGGCCGCCCGAAGCAGCTGGGTCACCGGCGCGGCAAGCACCAGCAGCGGAGCAGCCACGAACATCAGCAGCAGGTGCTGGACCATGTGCACGGAGAACAGCGTGGTGCCGTAGCGCTCGACGCCTGACAGGAGCGCGAAGGCGATCGCCGCCACGCCGCCCACGAACGCGGCGGTCCTCGCGACCGGCACCGGGTGCCCGGGGTGCAGCCGACCCACCCGGCGGACGAGCCAGAACCAGGCGACCGCCGACAGGAGGAGTGCGCCCGCGATCAGCGGGTCGAGCTGCCACCCGAGGAGCAGCGTCGCCAGGGTGGGCGGCTCCGGCGGCACCGATCCGTGCGCCGCGACGAGCGCAGGCCAGACGAGCGCCGCGGCGAGGCCGGCCGGAACGAACAGCGCAAGTCGGCGGGGCACCCTGCCATGTTGGCACAGCAAGCACCCATGGCCCCGCGCTATGATGGCCGCCGGCTGGCCTTCGAGGGTCGGCCGTTCGCGTTCCCGCCCGCCGGCCCTCGTCCCGGGGTCAGGGGCGACGGTCCCACGACGCCAACCGAGGAGCCATGTCCACCAGTCCGAGGAAGCGCCCCGCCTCCGAAGCGCTCGTCGCCGGTGGCGTGGTCGTCCTCCTGATCGCGATCGTCGGGATCATCTTCTTCACGGGTGCGGGCTCCGAGCTGTACCCGCCGAAGCCGGCGACGGTCCAGGCGAAGGAGGTCGCCTCGCTGTACGACCTCGTGTTCGCCATCGCCGTCGCGATCTTCGTGGCGGTCGAGGGCCTGATCATCTGGAGCATCCTGCGGTACCGCCGGCGCCCCACGGACGTTGACCTGCCGCCCCAGACGCACGGCAACAACTTCGTCGAGGTCCTCTGGACGCTCATCCCCACCGTCATCGTGCTGTACCTGTTCGCCATCTCGTGGCAGACCCTCAATTCGGTCGACTACACGAGCGTGGCGAACGGCCAGAAGCCCGACGTCCAGATCCATGTCCTTGCCGGCCAGTTCCAGTGGCAATTCGAGTACCTGGACGCCAACGGCAAGGTCGTCGCAACGCAGACGAAGCCGCTCGGCGAGGGCGGCGGCATGGCCGTCCCGGTGGGCAAGAAGGTGTACGTCACGCTCTCGAGCGGCGACGTGATCCACGCCTGGTACGTCCCGCGCTTCCTGTTCAAGCGCGACGTCATTCCGGGCCAGACGAACAACTTCGAGTTCACCGTGGATCCGGCCGAGGTCGGCCAGACGTTCCGCGGCCAGTGCGCGGAGCTATGCGGCACGGGCCACAACGCGATGCAGTTCCAGGTCGTCGCGATGACCCAGGCGGACTACGACGCGTGGCTCGCGAAGCTCGTGGAGGCCGCGAACGCCACGCCGGTGCCGCCGCCGTCCGGCGCCCCGGTGCTCGCCCTCGACGCGAAGAACATCGCGTATGACAACCGTGCGCTGGAGGTGCCGGCGAACGCGCCGTTCGTGATCGCCTTCAAGAACGATGATCCCTCGACCATCACGCACGACGTCGACCTCCGCGCCGCCGACGGCACCACAGTGGTCGCCAACCAGGACCCGATCGCCGGAGGGACCACCGCCCAGTACTCGTATCCCGCGCTCCCTGCCGGTACCTACCAGTTCTTCTGCTCCGTGCATCCCGGCGTCGCCGCGATGACCGGCACCCTGACGGTCAAGTAAGGAGCCAGCGAGCATGGCGACGCACGCCCTGAGCCCCGCTGCCGTCCCCGCCTACCGCGGCGGGCTGTACGAGTGGCTCACGACGACCGATCACAAGAAGATCGGGATCATGTACCTGATCAACTCGTTCGTCTTCTTCCTGATCGGCGGCATCTTCGCGCTGCTGGTCCGGACGGAGCTCGCGGCGCCGGGCATCCAGCTGTTCACCAACGAGCACGTGTACAACGAGGCGTTCTCGATCCACGCGACGGTGATGATCTTCCTGTTCATCATCCCGATGCTCGCGGGGCTCGGGAACTACGTGGTCCCGCTGATGATCGGCGCCCCGGACATGGCCTTCCCGCGCATCAACGCGCTGTCGTTCTGGATGCTCCCGCTCGGCGGCATCCTGCTCCTCGCGGGCTTCCTGACGCCAGGTGGCGCGGCGGCCGCGGGCTGGACGAGCTACCCGCCCCTATCGGAGCGAGGGGCGCTCGCGTCGCCCGGCCCCGGCCAGGACCTGTGGATCGTTGCCCTCATCCTGATCGGGACGAGCTCCATCCTGGGCGGGATCAACTTCCTGGTCACGATCTTCAAGATGCGGGCGCCCGGCCTGACCCTGTTCCGGATGCCGATCATGGTCTGGACCATGCTCGTGACGAGCGTCCTCGTGGTCATGGCCACGCCGGTCATCACGAGCGCCCTGGTCATGCTCTTCATCGACCGCAACTACGGGGGCTCGTTCTTCCTCCCGGACAAGGGCGGCACTGCGGTGTTGTACCAGAACGTTTTCTGGTTCTATTCACACCCGGCGGTGTACGTCATGGTCCTGCCCGCGATGGGCGTGATCAGCGAGGTGCTGCCCGTCTTCAGCCGGAAGCCCCTGTTCGGGTACAAGGCGTTCATCTTCGCGACGGCCGGCATCGGTGCCCTCGGCTTCTCGGTCTGGGCGCACCACATGTTCACCACGGGTGCCGTGTTCCTGCCGTTCTTCAGCCTGATGACGTTCCTGATCGCGGTGCCCACCGGCGTCAAGATGTTCAACTGGGTCTTCACCCTGTTCCGGGGCCAGCTGACGTTCTCCACGCCGCTGATCTTCGCCATCGGCTTCCTGACCATGTTCCTGATCGGCGGGATCAATGGTGCGTTCAGCGCGTCCGTCCCGATCGACTTCGCCCTCCAGGACACGTACTGGGTCGTGGCGCACCTGCACTACGTGCTCTTCGGCGGCTCGGTGTTCGGGGTCTTCGCCGGGATCTACTACTGGTTCCCGAAGATGACCGGCCGGATGCTCAGCGAGAGCCTCGGCAAGGTCCACTTCGTGATCATGTTCATCGGCTTCAACCTGACGTTCTTCCCGATGCACATGCTGGGCATCAAGGGCATGCCCCGGCGCATCGCCGACTACGCGAGCGATGCGGGCTGGAACGACTGGAACCTTCTGGCCACGATCGGCGGGTTCATGATCGCGGTCTCCATGCTGCCGTTCATCTGGAACGTGTTCGTCTCGCTGCGCAACGGCAAGATCGCGGGCGACGATCCGTGGGAGGGCAACACGCTCGAGTGGGCGACCTCGTCGCCCCCGCCGGCCTACAACTTCGACCGACTGCCTGACATCCGCTCCGAGCGGCCGGTGTTCGACGCCCGCCACGGGCTGAACGCGGGGCATGGGCACGCCGCCATTGCCGCCGGCGGGCACGGGGAGGCCTCGTGACCGCCGAGGCACCTGCGTTGACCGCATCGGCGGGCCACGGCGAGGGACACGCCCCTGCCTCGGGCCACGCCCAGCGAGGGATCAGCAACCCGATCCTCGGGATGCTCCTGTTCATCACCTCCGAGGTGATGTTCTTCTCCGGCCTCTTCGCCGCCTACTTCTCGACCCGTGCCGCCAACGCCCCGTGGCCGCCGGACGTGTTCAAGGACATCCTGGACCCGCTGGGTCCGATCATCATCGCGACGATCATCCTGATCGCGAGCTCGTTCACCTGCCAGTTCGCGGTGTGGTCCATCCGGCGCGGGGACCGCAAGGGCTTCGTCCGGAACATCTCGATCACGTTCGTCCTGGGGATCATCTTCCTGGTCATGCAGGTCTACGACTACACGATCCTGTTCTCCGAGGGCATGACCCTGGGCTCCGGGCCATTCGGGACCACCTACTTCACGCTCACCGGGTTCCACGGCGCCCACGTCTTCGGTGGCGTGCTGATGCTCGGCGTGATCCTGTACCGCGGCATGGCCGGCCAGTTCTCCGCGAAGCACCACGACGCGGTCGAGGCCGTGTCGCTGTACTGGCACTTCGTCGACATCGTGTGGATCCTGCTCTTCTCGATCCTCTACCTGCTGTAGCGAGGGATCGACTGATGTTTCGTTTCGGCCGGAACTCGATCCTCATCGGCATTGCATGCGTGGTCCTGGGCATCGCCTACGGCGCGCTCGCGCCGGTCTTCAACTACAAGATCGAATGGGCCGGCGTGACCATGCTGATCGCGCTCGGCGCGGCCATGGCGATCATGGTCGCGGTCCTCGACACCGGGCACGAGTAGCGCGCCCGGCGCCAGCGTGCCCTCCCCGTCTCCCTCTCCGCAGACCATCGTCGACACCCTCCTGGGGGTCGCCGCGATCTTCATCACGCCGGACTGGCGCGCGCTGATCCTGCTCATCCCGATCGGTCTGGCGCTGCTGTTCATCGCGTGGTTCGCGTTCACGGTCCGCAAGTTCGCGACCGTGGGACCCAATCGTCGGGCGCCGGCGCGCGTCCAGCCCGTCACGCCAGCGAACGTCCACATGCCGGGCGGTTCGTCCGCCCCCATCCTCGTTGCGTCGGGGGCAGGCGCCCTGTTCCTCGGGCTCGTCCTCGGTGGGGTGTGGCTCTGGGTCGGCGTCGCCGTGCTCGTGGTGACGATGCTCGCGTGGGGGCGGGAGGCCCTTCGCGACTACGACCACCTCGAATCCACGCAGCGGCTGCCGGCGGTCATCCACGAGGGACCGCCGCCTGGCGTGCACATGCCCGGCCCGTCGATCCGGCCGCTGCTCGGCGCGCTCGGGTCCGCGGCGCTGCTCGGCGGCCTCGTCGTCGGTGGCTGGGTGCTGATCCTCGCGATCGTCTTTCTCGTCTACACGCTGATCGGCTGGCTGATCGACGCCACCGCCGAGTACCGCAAGACGGTGGAGGCGGACAGGACGGGCCACCTCGAGAACATCCCGGCGCGGCGGCTGCCCACCCGCACCCTCCAGGTGTTCGCCGTGCTGTTCGTCCTCATCGGGCTCAACCAGATGGGCGTGTTCCCGCCGGCCTCCCCGGCCTCGGGCGGCACACCGGGCGCCTCCGCGGCGCCCTCCGGTGGCCCCCCGATCCCGGCCGGCGCCCTCCCGGTCGTGGCGAAGGGCATTGCGTTCGACGTGAAGACCCTCGAGGTGGCGGCGGACAAGCCGTTCACGCTCTACCTCGAGAACCAGGATCCTGCGACGACCCCGCATGACATCGAGATCCGGTCGACCAGCGGGACGAAGATCCAGGGCCAGCCACCAACGTCGGGCGGCAAGGCCACGGCCTACCAGGGCAACGCCCTGAAGGCCGGCACATACACGTTCATCTGCTCGATCCATCCGATCGCGGGGATGACCGGGACGCTCACGGTCAAGTAGGCAGGCCGGCGACGGCGCTCCAGCTCAACCGCCAGCGCCGGCTCATCCTCCTCGGGCTCGTTGCGGCCGTCGCGGCGACGCTCGGCCTGGTGCTGTTCCGGCAGCAGCTCAACGGGCCGGGAGCCTCCGGATCGCCAGCGGGCGCGATCGCCCGCGGCCAGCCTGCACCCACGGTCATCGGCACCACCCTGGACGGCGCGCCGTTCGATCTCGCCTCGCTGCGTGGGCGGCCGGTCCTGGCCAACTTCCGGGGGCCCAGCTGCGTCCCGTGCCGCGACGAGGTCCCGCTGTTCAACGCCAAGCTCGTGAAGCATGCGGGCACGGGCCTCGCGATCGTCGGCGGGCTCATGTTCGACCCAACCGCGCCCGCCCGCGACTTCATCGCCGAGTTCCGCGCGTCGTGGCCAACGGTGGGTGACCCTTCGGGCGCAATCCGCGCTGCGTACCGGGTCGCGGCGCGGCCGCAGACGTACTTCATCGACCGAGGCGGGATCCTGCGGTCCATTCAGGTCGGCGAGCTGACCGACGCCGAGTTCGAGCGCCAGTACGCGCTGATCAGCGCCCCGACGGCCGCCCCGTGATCGAGATCGCCGGCCTCCGGGTTGCCTACGGAGGTCGCACCGTCCTCGATGGGGTGGACCTGGTCGTGCGACCGGGTGAGCTGGTGGCGCTCCTGGGCCCGAATGGCGCGGGCAAGACGACGACGGTCGAGATCGCGGAGGGCTATCGAACCGCGGACGCAGGTACGGTGCGCGTGCTCGGCGAGGACCCGCGACGCGGCGGCCCTCGCCTCCGTGCCAGGGTGGGCCTGATGCTGCAGGGCGGTGCCGGCCTGGAGCCCCGCGCGACCCCGCGCGACCTCGTCCGCTTGTACACGGCGTTCCACGACGGCGGCCACCGCGCGGACGAGCTCATCGACCAGGTCGGTCTCGCGGCGGTCGCGGGGACGCGGGTGCGGCGCCTGTCCGGCGGCGAGCGCCAGCGCCTCGCGCTCGCGATCGCGCTCGCCGGCGACCCAGAGGTGCTCATCCTCGACGAGCCGACGGCCGGGATGGATCCGGAGGCGCGACGGGCGACCCGGGATCTGGTAGCCAGCCTTCGGAGCGAGGGGCGGACCATCCTGCTGACGACGCACGACCTGGGCGACGTCGAGCGGCTCGCGGATCGCGTGGCGATCCTTGCCCGCGGTCGGATCGTCGTCGACGACACGCCGGACGCCGTCGTTCGCGGCGGCATGGTTGCGGTGCGCTTCCGGCTCCACGCGCCGCCCTCTGCCGGGGCGCTGGAGCAGCTCTCCGGGCGCATTGCCGTTCTGGACCCCGCGTCGCATCTCCGGCCCGCGGGCGAGACGACGTTCGAGATCGCGCCCGGCGCCGCATCGGCCGATGTCGTCGTCGCAATCGCGGGCTGGGCCGCCACCCAGGGCCTGCTCATCGTGGAGCTGCACGCAGGAGCTGCGTCCCTCGAGGAGCGCTACCTCGAGCTGACCGGCGATCGCGACGTCGAGGCCGTCGCGTGAGCCGCCCGGCGCCCGCGCTCCGAGCGACGGCCGCGCTGGCGGGCATGGAGCTCCGCCTGACGGCGCGACGCGGCGAGAACGTCCTCGTGACGCTGGTCATCCCGGTCGCGGTCCTGCTCTTCTTCGCCGGGACGTCGATCATCCCGTTCGCCGGCGACCCGGCCGGGTTCCTCCTGCCGGGCTCCATCGCCCTCGCGCTCGTCGCCGCGGGGCTCGTCAACCTGGGCATCGCGACGGCGTACGACCGTGCCTACGGCGTGCTCAAGCGCCTCGGCGGGGCGCCGCTGCCGCGCTGGGGCCTGGTCGGCGCGAAGGTCGGTGCGATCCTGGTCCTGGAGCTCATCCAGGTCGTCGTCCTCGTCGCCGTGGCGGTGGTCGTGCTGCACTGGCAGCCCGGACCGTCGTGGTCGCCGATCCTCGTCGTCGTCGCGATCGTCTTCGGGACGCTGGCGTTCGCCGGCCTCGGCCTGCTCTTGGCCGGCACCCTTCGCGCCGAGGCGACCCTGGCGCTCGCCAACGGCCTGTTCCTTGGCTTCCTGATGCTCGGCGGGATCGTGCTCCCCGTCGACCATCTGCCCGCCTTCCTGCAGCCAGTCGCCGCGGCCCTGCCGGCCACGGCACTCGCCGATCTCCTCCGGATCGCCCTAGACAGTGGCGCTGCGTCCGGAGCGGCAGCGATCTCGCCTCTCGGTCCGGCGCTGCTCCTCGCGGCCTGGGGCGTGGCGGCGTCCGGCCTCGCGATCCGCCAGTTCCGCTGGGATTGAGCAGGCACGCAGGTCTGCCCGAACGGACCTTGACCTTGCCCCAACGGGTTGCGAGGGTTCTCGGGTGGTGATGTCCGAGGTCGACCTGCAGCGCCGTCCGTCACCCGCCCCATTCCCGCGATCGCTGGCACGCTCGCTCGGGCGCGACGGCGCGAGCCCGGCGCTGCCGCTCGCCCTCATGGATGGCGGAACCCGGCAGCGGTACGCGAACAGTGTCCAGCGGACGGCCGGCAACGGCGCGATGAGCCAGGTGGCGCGCCGGACGGTCCAGCGCGACACGCCCGCGCCGAGCGAGTGGGACATCGCGCCGAACCCATATGCGACCACGGAGAAGGGCGGCGGGGCGGTCACCGAGCTGGCGGGCAACCCGTACGCGGTTGAGAACGAGCCGGTCACGCTCTCGAATCCACGCTTCATGGGCGAGCCCCGCCTCGAGAAGATCGCGGCGGGCGGCCCGCCGCTGAACAACAAGGACACGGGCCGGACGGTCAAGGCCGTGCAGGGGGCGCTGATCGACCTCGGCTTCGAGCTGGTCCAGCACGAGAAGGACGGGGACTTCGGCCCGGAGACCCAGACGGCGATCAAGAACTTCCGGCAGCGCCGGTCGATCCCGGGCGACCAGCTCACCGCCCGCGCACTCGGCGAGCTCGATCGCACCGCCCCCAAGCCGGGCAAGCAGGAGGAGCACTACTTCGACTACGAGCGCCTGTTCGAGGACGGGTACCTCGACGTCACGCTCGCGGTGGGCTTCGACGAGAACGGCGCCCACACGAAGATGATCGAGGAGGCGCGCGAGTGGATGAAGGCCCGCGGCTTCCAGGGGCTACCGGTGGAGGAGGGCAAGCCGGAGGAGTTCCGGCTGCGCCGCAACGTCACGTACCCCACCCGGGGCGGCGATCGGACGACCCGCGAGATCATCGTCCGGGCGAAGCTGGTGCCGCCGGGACCGGGCGCCAAGGGCCAGTACGCCCAGGGCCTCAAGGACTCGGAGATCGCGATCTACAACGGCCACGCCCGGCGCGGCATCGGGCCGGACTTCGACAAGGACAAGTCAGCGGCAGAGAACTTCGTGATCGGGATCAACTCGGCGCTGCACAAGGCAGGGCGCGCGGTGTCGCCCACCAAGGTGGAGCAGTCGCACTACGTCGTGGACAAGAAGAACGACCTCGAGGAGATGACGAAGAGCGGCGCGTTCGACAAGGAGAAGTACCGGATCTGGCTCTTCGAGGCGTGCACGACCATCGCCTACTTCGACGAGCTCCGGGGCGGCATCCTGCCGGAGAAGATGGACCGCACGAACCTGGACCTGATGGGCACGCGGATCCCCGCTCCGCTCATCACGGAGATGGCGTCCAGCCTGGCGATGCTGGACGGGATCCTCGGCGCGAAGACGATCGAGGCGATCACGGCGTCGATGGACAAGGCCGGCGAGGATGTCGCCAACGCCATGACGAACATCACGGAGAAGGATCGCAAGGAGCTGATCAAGATGACGAAGAACCTGAACGTCCACGAGGGCGCGGGCGACAACCCGATCGCACCCTAGGTCAATCCATTCGCCGCGCTCAGCCGGTTCGCCGGCAAGGCGGAGGCGAGCAGCCCGACCGAGCGCACATGAGGGTGCGTGAGGAAGGGTGCGGAGCCGACAACGCAGCCGGCGGGCCGGATCAGCGCGGCGAAAAGAAAGAACCCCGGGTGGTCGGGACCCGGGGTTCTCAGGTGGATGCGAATTGGTTGCGGGGGAAGGATTCGAACCTCCGACCTTCGGGTTATGAGCCCGACGAGCTGCCGCTGCTCCACCCCGCGAAGGCAGTCTACTGTACCCGAAATCGGCGATCCGGTCAAAGACCGAGCACGAGCCGCGGGCTTACACGCCCGTGACATGTCGTCGGCGCAGGGCTCACGGCGGGCGTCGATGGTGTCCGCATCACCGGCGCAGTCCGGTCTCCAGGGAGCCTGATCCATGCGAATTCCAACCTGGCGCCTCGCCCTCACCGGCGGCGCCATCGCGATCCTGGCCGTGGCCGGCCTGGGCCTTGCCGCCGCCTCCACGGCACCGGCAACGCCTGCAGCCGACAACGCGACTGCCGAAGGAACCACGAGCCCCGACGCGACGGCCGGCGACCGGCCTGGCGCCGCCGGCCTCCGCGACGGCCTTCGCGGCGGGCGGCTCCTGCGAGCCGGCAAGCCCCTTGTCCACGCGGAGATCACCGTCACGGATCGCGACGGCAAGCTCGTGCACGTGCAGCTCGATCACGGGACCGTGCAGTCGATCGGCAACGGATCAGTGACGATCGCGGAAGCCGGCGGGGGCGTGGTGACGGTCTCCACCGACGGAAATACGAACGTCTTCATTGGCCGCAAGGGCGGCACCATCGGTGACGTGAAGGTCGGCGCGGAGGTCTTCGTCCGGAGCCGGGTCGACGGCGGGACGACGCTCGCCAAGCGGATCCTGGTGATCCCTGCCAAGACCTGATCGCAAACCCGATCGCATCCCTCGACGGGCGGGCTCCGGGGGCCCGCCCGTCGCTATGCTCGGGGCGATGCGCCCGTACGCTTCGGACTCCCCGTGGGACCTCGATCCCACCATCACCTTCCTCACCCATGGCACGTACGGAGCATGCCCACGTCCCGTGCTCGAGGCGCAGCGGGCGCTCGTGGTCGAGCTGGAGGCAAACCCGCTCAGGTTCCTGACCCGCGAGTTCGATGGCCGGCTGGACAGCGCCCGCGAGTCCGTCGCCGCCTTCCTGAACGCGGATCCCGAGGGCCTCGTGGTCGTGCCCAACGCGACGACCGGCGTGGCCACCGTCCTCGAGTCACTGCGGCTGCGGCCGGGAGACGAGCTGCTCACCAACGACCACGAGTACAACGCGACGATCAACGCGCTGAGGGCCGTGGCCGAGCGCGCACGGGCCAGGGTGGTTCGCGCCTCCATCCCTCTGCCGATCCGGCATCCCGAGCAGGTCGTGGAGGCAATGCTCGCGGGCGTGACGCCGCGCACCCGCGTCGCGATGGTGAGCCACATCACGAGCCCGAGCGGCCTCGTCTTCCCGATCGAGGCGATCGTGCGCGAGCTGGACCGGCTCGGCGTGGACACGCTCGTCGATGCCGCCCACGCGCCGGGCCAGGTGCCGGTGGACGTGACGGCGCTGGGCGCGGCGTACTGGACCGGCAACGGCCACAAGTGGCTGTGCGGTCCGAAGGGCGCTGGATTCCTCGTCGTCCGCGAGGACCGCCGGGGCGGCGTCCTGCCGCTGGTCACGAGCCACGGGCGCAACGACACACGGACGGATCGACCACGGCTGTGGCGGGAGTTCGACTGGCAGGGCACCGGCAACCCAACCGCGTTCCTCGCCCTTCCGGGCGCGATCCAGCTCATCGGCAGCCTCAACCCCGGTGGCTGGCCGGCGCACATGGCCGAGAACCGGGCAAAGGTGCTCGCCGGCCGCGATCTGCTGATCTCGCGCCTGGGCCTTGAGCCGATCGCGCCGGATTCGATGATCGGGTCCATGGCCTCGATCGCGCTGCCGATCGTCGCCGATGAGGCGACGACCGAGGCGCTCACGAGCTCGCTTGCGAACGAGGACCGCATCGAGGTACCGGTCGGCCCGTTCCCGGTGCGCGCCGCTCGCGATCCCGGCGCGGCACCGACGCACGCGCTGCTCCGGCTGTCCGCGCAGCGCTACAACGAGCCCGCGGACTACGAGCGGCTCGTGGACGCACTCGCTCGGCGAGGGCTGTCGCGAGCGGCAGCGCGCGGCACCTCGGCTATCGTGACGGGGTGACCGAGACCGCCCAGCAGCTCGCGAACCGCGACGCCGCGACCCGTGACGCCGCCGAGGAGCAGCTGGACCAGCTGCGCTTCCTGCATCGGGTGGCGCGCATGGCCACCACGGCGGGGACGTGGGAGGAGCTGCTCGAGACGGTCGTGGACGAGACGCGCGACGCGCTTCGTGCCACGGTCTCCTCGCTCTACCTCCTGGACCGCGACTCGGAGAACCTGACCCTCGCCGCCACGAACGGCCTCGACCGCTTCCAGATCGGGCGGGCGCAGGTTCCGTTCGGGGGTGGCGTCACCGGCCGCGTCGCCGCGACGCGCGAGCCGCTCGTGATCCCGGACGTCAGCCGTGACGATCGATTCCTGTGGGTGCGCGGCATCGACCAGCGCCGGTTCATCGCCTCGATGCTGTCGGTGCCGCTGGTCTGGAACGACCGGATCGTGGGCGTCCTCAACGTCCAGACGGAGCACCCACGGGACTTCACGACATCGGACGTCGCGCACCTCCGTGCGATCGCGGACCTGCTCGCTGGGATCGTGGAGAAGGGCCGGATCCAGAAGGAGGCAGAGGCGCGGGCGACGGAGCTGAAGGCGATCGACGAGGCCCGCGCCGAGCTCATCGCGATGGTCACCCACGAGCTGCGCACGCCGCTGGCGGTCGTGCGCGCGTACACGGAGCTGCTCGCCGAGGAGCCGCCGCTCGAGGGCCGCGAATCGCGTGATACGGAGCGCCGCGACCGGCGTGCGGGCTGGTACCGCGCGACGATGGACCAGGTCGCACGCCTGGACCGGCTGGTCGATTCGATCCTTGCGTCCGTGCGCGTGGAATCGGAGGCGACGGCCGACCTCGTCCCGACGGACGTCGGGGTCGTCGTGAGCGAGGCCGCTACGGAGCTCGCACCGCTGCTGGCACGCCACAGGCTGGAGCTCAAGAGTGGCATCCGGCTGTTCGCACTGACGGACCCCAGCCGCCTGCGCCAGATCCTGGAGCACCTCGTGGAGAACGCGGTGAAGTACGCGCCGCCGGACACCACGATCCGGCTCGACTGGCAGATGGCCGACGGCAGCGTCCGCATCGGCGTCGCAGACGAGGGCCCGGGCATCCCCGAGGAGTGGCGCGAGCGGATCTTCGAGCCGTATGCGCGTCGCGATACGCACACCGCGCGCGGGTCGGGCATCGGGCTGTACGCGGCGCGCCGGCTCGCCGACTCCGTCGGCGCTCGATTGTGGTGCGAGCCGGCGAAGGGCCACGGCGCGAGATTCGTGATCGCCCTGCCTGCGGCGGCGGCCGTCTGATGGCCAGGGCGCTGCGCATCCTCGTCGTCGACGACGACCCCGCGATGGTCGGTGCGATCACCGCGCTCGTCGGCACGGAGGGCCACCAGGTCATCACTGCCTACGACGGGCTGACCGCGGTCCGACGCTACCGGGAGGAACGGCCGGACATCGTGCTCCTGGATCTCGCCATGCCCGGGCCGGATGGCTTCACGGTCGCGGGACGAATCCGCGCCGAGGGCGACGCCCCGATCGTGGTCGTCTCCGGCGAGAGCTCCGAGGAGGCAAAGGTCCGGGCCCTCGGCATCGGCGCGGACGACTACCTCGTCAAGCCCTTCGGGCGCGCGGAGCTGCTGGCGCGAATCGCCGCGGTCATGCGTCGCGCGGAGCGGATGCCGGCGCCGGCCGTCTCGATGGGCGACGACAGACCCGGCTCGATGACGCTCGAGGCGGGCGGTCTCGTGCTGGACCTCGGGCGCCACGAGGCGCGCGTCGGCGAGCACGCGCTCGACCTCACCCCGATCGAATACCGCCTCGCCGAGGCGCTCGTCCGCGCGAACGGCGACCTCGTCCCCCACCTCCGCCTCGTCCGCGCCGGCTGGCCGGCCGAGGCCGACCCGGACCTGCTCTGGCTCAAGCCCCACGTCGCCCGCCTCCGCCGCAAGGTCAGCTCCGCCGGCGGTCCGGAGATCCTCGCGGTCCGCGGCACCGGCTATCGACTGGACGCCGTCTGACCGAGCTGGCCTCGGCCGCCCGCGTCACGCCGTCTCTGCGCCAAGCTGGATGATTCGTCGCCGGAGCGCGTCCGCGGACGGCGCCGCAGGCTGCTCGGCGCCGGCTCAGCGTGGTATTGGCGGAGCGCACATTGCCCATCGTCCACGGGCTCCCTATCGTCCGCGCATCGTGGCTGCAGGACGGAGGGAGCGTTCTCATGCTCATCAACACGGACGGCTTGGCGATCTTCGGGCCGGGGTCCGAGTGGTTGTGGACGATGCTCCAGTTCATCGCCCTCGGGACCACCTTCGTCGCGATCTACCGCCAGCTGCGAACGCAGCAGATGGAGATCCGGGAGCACACGAAGCTGCTGCGCAGCCAGGCGCACTTCATTGCACTGGCGCTGTCGCAGCGGGCCCGCGAAGTGTTGATCACGACCGAAGGCTTCGCAAGCGTCATGAACGTCGCCTACTCGACGCCCGAGGCCTGAGCGACGACGACTGGCTGCGGTGCGGCGTCTACATGTTCATGCAGGTCAACCAGTGGGAGTACCTCTACTACCAGCATCGGGACGGCTCCATCCCGACCGAGTACTGGGTGGGCGCGGAGGCCTACTACCGCAGCCTGATGGGAACGAAGCCGGGATACGCCCGCTTCTGGGCGGAATCCCAGGCCGGCTTCGACGAACCGTTCCGCTCCTACGTCGCCCGGGAGCTCGCCAGGAAGCCGGCGAGACCCCAGGTCGAGAACTAGACGGCCTCGGCCAATGCCTCTGTGAACTGGCTCTCGTACAACTCGGCGTAGAAGCCGCGCCTGGCGATGAGCTCGGCGTGGTTGCCCTGCTCCACGATCGCGCCCTTGTTCATGACCAGGATCGTGTCGGCGTCGCGGATGGTGGAGAGCCGGTGCGCGATGACGAAGGCGGTGCGGCCCTTCATGAGCCGGGCCATGGCACGCTGGATCAGGACCTCCGTTCGGGTGTCCACCGATGACGTCGCCTCGTCGAGGATGAGGATCGCGGGGTCCGCCAGGAAGGCACGAGCGATGGTCAGCAGCTGCTTCTCGCCCGCGGACAGGTTGGTCGCGTCGTCGTCGATCACGGTGTCGTAGCCGTCCGGGAGCGTCCGGACGAAGTGGTCGACGTGGGCCGCCTCGGCGGCGGCGTGGACCTCGTCGTCGGACGACACGTCGCGGGCATAGGCGATGTTCTCGCGGATCGTGCCGTGGAACAGCCACGTGTCCTGGAGCACCATCCCGAACGTCCGGCGCAGGTCGTCGCGGGTCATCTCCCGCGTGTCGATGCCGTCCACCGTGATCCGGCCGCCGTCCAGCTCGTAGAAGCGCATGAGCAGGTTGACGAGCGTGGTCTTCCCGGCGCCCGTGGGGCCCACGATCGCGATCGTGTGGCCGGCGTCGGCGACGAGGTTGAGGGCATCGATGAGCGGCACGTCGGGCAGGTACCGGAACGAGACGTCCTCGAATGCGACGGCGCCCTTCGTGGACGGCAGTCGCACCGGCTCGGCCGGGTCGGCGATCTCCTCCGGCTCGTCCAGGAGCTCGAATACCCGCTCTGACGAGGCGACCGCGGACTGGAGGACGTTGGCGATGGATGCCGCCTGGACGATCGGGAAGGTGAACTGGCGCGAGTACTGGATGAACGCGATCACGTCGCCCAGGCTCATCTGGCCCGTCGCGACGCGGACACCACCGATCACGGCGATCGCCACATAGTTGAGGTTGGACACGAAGTTCAGGGCCGGCTGGATGATCCCCGAGATGAACTGCGCGCGGTAGCTGGACGCGTACAGCTTCGCGTTCTCGGCATCGAACTTGTCGATGGCCTCCTGCTGCCGCCCGAAGACCTTCACGATCGCGTGCCCGGTGTGCATCTCCTCGACATGCCCGTTGAGCGTGCCGGTGGACGCCCACTGGGCAGCGAACTGCTTCTGCGACCGGGTGGCGATGAGGATCGTCACCACGATCGAGACCGGGACGGCGAGGATGGAGATCACGGCGAGGATCGGGCTGATCGTGAGCATCAGCGCAAGCACGCCGATGATCGTGAGCAGCGACGTGATGAGCTGGGTCAGGCTCTGCTGGAGGGTCTGGCCGATGTTGTCGATGTCGTTGGTGACGCGGCTGAGGACGTCGCCGCGAGGGTGGCCGTCGAAGTACTTCAGCGGCAACCGGCCCAGCTTCTGGTCCACGTCCTCGCGCAGCCGGAGGATGGTCCGCTGGGTGACGCCGGCCATGATCCAGGCCTGCAGCCAGGCGAAGACGGAGCTCAGAAGGTAGATCCCGATGAGCACGAGGAGGATCGATGCGAGGTCGCCGAAGTCGACGCCCTTGCCGGGCGTCAGGTGCATGGAGCCGAGCATGTCCGCCAGCTGGTTCTTGCCCTGGGCGCGCAGCCCGGCGATCACCTGCTCCTGCGTGACGCCCGCCGGGATCTGCTTGGAGAGCAGCCCGGCAAAGATGTCGTTCGTCGCGTTGCCGAGGATCTTGGGGCCGATGACCGCGAACGCGACGCTGATGACCGCGAGCACGATGACGATCACGATCAACGGCCGCTCCGGGCGGAGACGGTCGATCAGCCGGCGGAACGAGCCACGGAAGTCCTTCGGCTTGGCGGGCGGCAGGCCCATGCCGAACATCCCCGGGCCACCGCCGCCGGGCCGGCGCCCGGGACCCATGGGTGGTCCACCCGCGCCGGGACGCGCGTCACCACCGGGCCCACCGGGGCCGCCGCCGCCCGGTCGGCCGCTCATGCGGCGGCCTCGTCGGCGGACAGCTGCGAGTACACGATCTCGCGGTACGTCTCGTTGGACTTGAGCAGCTCGGTGTGCGTGCCGCTGCCCACGATCCGGCCTTCATCCATGACCAGGATCCGATCCGCCTTCATGATCGTGCCGACGCGCTGGGCGACGATGATCCGGGTCGCCCAGCCCAGCTCCCGGTCCAGCGCACCGCGAAGGCGGGCGTCCGTGCCCAGGTCCAGCGCCGAGAACGCGTCGTCGAAGATAAGGATCGCCGGTCGCTTCACGAGCGCCCGGGCGATGGCGAGCCGCTGGCGCTGGCCGCCGGACACGTTCGTGCCGCCCTGCGTAATCGGCGCGTCCAGCCCGCCCTCCATCTCGCGGACGAAATCGGCGCCCTGTGCGACCTCCAGGGCCCGCCACAGCGTCTCGTCGGTCGCGTTCGGATCTCCGAAGCGCAGGTTGCTCGCAACGGTCCCGCTGAACAGGAACGCCTTCTGCGGGATGACGCCAAGGCGGCGCCACAGGTCCTCGCGGCCCAGCGCCCTGACGTCGATGCCGTCGACCAGGACGGAGCCCGCGGTCGCGTCGTAGAAGCGGGGAATGAGGTTGATCAGCGTGGTCTTGCCGCTGCCAGTGGAGCCGACGATCGCGACCGTCTGCCCTGGCTCCGCCACGAAGGACAGGTCGCGGAGGACCGGGTCCTGTGCGCCCGGGTAGCGGAACTCGACGCCCCGGAACTCGACGCGCCCGCCGCCCTCGCCTGCCGGCAGGGGGCGTGGCGCCTCCGGATCGCGAACGGTCGGCTCCGCCTCCAGGACCTCCTGGATCCGGCCGGCCGACACGGCGGCACGCGGCACGAACACGAACATGAACACCGCCATCAGGACGGTGAACAGGATCTGCATCAGGTACTGGAGGAACGCGGTCAGGTTGCCGATCGGCATCTCGCCGCTGTCCACGCGCATCGCGCCGAACCACATGACCGCGACGGTGGAGAGGTTCAGGATCGCGGTCATCACCGGGATCGTGATTGCGAACAGCCGGTTCACCCGCAGCGCGGTGTTGAACAGGTCGACACTCGACTCCTGGAAGCGCTCATCCTCGTGGCGCGTCCGCACGAACGCGCGGATGACGCGCACGCCCGCGAGCGTCTCGCGCATGACCTGGTTGATGCGGTCCAGCTTGACCTGCATCGCCTGGAAGAGCGGGATGGCTCGCGACATGACCAGCGCGATGAACGCGACCATGAGGGGCAGGACGACGACCAGGAGGCCGGACAGGGGCACGTCCTGGCGGAGCGCCATGATGATCCCGCCCACGATCAGGATCGGCGCGGAGATCATGAGCGTCAGCGCCATGAACACGACCGTCTGCACCTGCTGCACGTCGTTCGTGTTGCGGGTGATCAGCGACGGCGGCCCGAACCGGTTGACCTCCACCTGGCTGAAGGTCTGCACGGTCCGGAAGATCGCGCTGCGCACGTCACGCCCGAAGCCCATGGCGACCTGGGCGCCCCAGTACACGCCGAGGATGGAGGTCACGCCGAGGGCCAGCGACACGACCAGCATCAGCCCGCCGACCCGGGCGATGTAGTCCGTGTCGCCCTTCGCGACGCCCTCGTTGATGATGTCGCCGTTGAGCGTGGGCAGGTACAGGTTGCCGATCGCCTGGACGAGCAGCAACCCGAGGACAAGCAGGATCCGGGTACGGTAGGGCGCCAGGTACCGGCGCAGCAGCTTGATCACGGGGCTCGCAATCTACACGGGCTCCGACGACAGCGCAGGGTCCGGCGCCGCGGATACGCTCACCTGGTGCCGCGCCGGACCGATCCCGAAACGGTCATCCGTTCGCAGGTCGTGCTCGAGGAGCACGACGTCTCGCTGGACGGGCGATTCGCCGTGGTCGTTCGCCGGTTCGTCCACGGTGATCGATATCGCTCGCACCTGTGGCTGGTGCCGCTCGCGGGATCCGGCAAGCCCGTCCCGCTGACGTCCGGGCCGGTGCGCGATTCGTGGCCGCGGATCTCGCCCGATGGCTCCGCCGTCGCCTTCCGGCGGTCGCTCGCCGCGTCGCACCTGCATGACACGCGCGCGAAGTCCAGCGCACCGGATGACGACGCCGCCCGGCTGCGCGTCCTGCCGCTCGGCGCTGACGGACGGCTCGGACCAGCGTGGGCGATCCGCACGCCCCGCGATCGCTCCGTCGGCGAGATCGCCTGGTCGCCGGATGGTCGCCGGCTCGCGTTCACGCTTGATTCAGGCCCACAGCGGTTCATCGTGGGTCCCGAACCGACGGCCGGCGAGGAGCCCCTCGCGCGACGGATCGCCAGGATCGACTGGCGCTGGGACGAGGTCGGCCACCTGGACCACTGGCAGCACCTCCACGTCGCGGAGGCACGCCGGGGCGCTGCCGTCCGGCAGGTCACGACCGGCGATTGGGGCGTGTCGGACATCGCATGGGCGCCGGGTGGTCGGTCCATCGCCTTCGTCTCCGATCCACGACCCACCGCCGACGTCGCACCGCGGACGTCGATCTGGGCGGTCGATGTCGACGATTCGGGCGCGGCCCTCAGGCCCCGCGAGGTCCTCGCGCTCGGCAGCGCGATGGCCTCGCCGGCGTGGTCGCCCGACGGCCGCTGGCTCGCCGCGATCGGCTGGGTGGCGGCCGATGCCCTCGACGACACGAGCCCGGAGCTCGTCGTGGGCCCTGCAGATGGATCGGGGCCCGCGTGGCCCATCGCGCCACGGCTGGACCGCCCGGTGGGCGTCTGGATCGACACGGACCTGCACGGCTGGACCGCGAGCTCGCGCACGACGCCCTGCTGGCTCGACGACCGAACCCTCGTCGCGATCGTCTCCGACCGCGGACGCGCGATGCCGTATCGGTTCGAGGTCGACACGGCGCAGCGAACGCCCGCGCGCACGCCCGAGCCGCTGATGACGGGCGATGTCGCGGCGCGCAGCCTCGCGGTCGCCGGCCCTGGCGCGCCGCCGAACGCGAGGGTCACACTGCTTGCCTGCATGGGCGCCCGCCCGCTGGAGCTGCTCACGGTGCCGCTCGGTGATACCGCCCCGGCGCGGGTCCGGACCCGGCTCGGGGGCCGCTGGACGAACGGCCTCGACTGGCCGCAGATGGACGTCGTCGAGGTCCCTGGTCCCGGCGGGCGCATCGAGACATGGGTCGCCGCCCCCGCCGGCGCCAGGCGCTCGCCCGCCGCCCCGCTGCCAACCGTCATCGACTTCCACGGCGGCCCGCTCGGCGCGTGGGCGCCGGCGCCATCGCTGGAGGTCGCGCTCATGTGCGCGCGCGGCTACCGCGTCCTGCTCCCGAATATCCGCGGCGGCGCGACGTACGGGCGGGACTGGATCCGGCCCCAGCTCGGCGACTGGGGCGGCGTCGATGCCACGGACGTGCACGCCGTCCTCGACCACGCGATCACGGCAGGACTCACCGACCCGGAGCGCGTCGGGCTCCTGGGCCTGTCGTACGGGGGATTCCTGGTCAACTGGCTCGTGGCCACCTCCGACCGGTTCAAGGCCGGCGTGAGCGAGGCCGGCGTGGCCAACCAGGTATCGGCGTGGGCCGGCAGCGACAGCGGCGTCGAGTTCAACCGCATGGCGCTCCTCGGCACGCCGCTGGACCCGGACGGAGTTGCGAAGCTGTGGCGCCAGAGCCCGCTCGCGCATGTCGCCGACCTCCGGACGCCGCTGCTCCTGCTCCAGGGCGAGGCGGATCACCGCTGCCCGCCGAGCGATGCCGAGCAGCTGTTCGTCGCCCTGCGGGTGCTCGGCCGGACCGTCGAGTACGTCCTCTACCCGGAGGAAGGGCACGTGTACCAGGCTGCCGGGCGACCGGACCGCCGGATCGACCGGATGACCCGCGTCCTCGACTGGTTCGATCGGTTCCTGGGCGCCTGATCGGCGCCTAGAGCAGGTCCCTCGGGATCACCTCGCGCCACGCCCGATCGAAGAACGGCGCGCCGTCCAGCTGCACGTCGATCGCCACGTCCATCTCGAACGTAGCCGTCGTCGCGACGGTGGTGCCGGTGGCGACCACGACGACGCGGTGGCCGTCCCGCTCCAGGACGTAGTCGCACGTGTTCTCGAAGCGTCCCTCGCCAGGGTGCCGCTCGGACGCCGTCATCGACAGCGACTCGCCGACGAACAGCGTGGCGACGCCGTCGGGCAGGACGCTCGTGGCTGCCTCGTGCGTTCGCACCGTGACCGTGCCGGCCTCGTCGTCGCGGACGGTCTCCCACGACACCGGCTCCGACGACTCGCTGCCGAACGCGCCGAGCGCCGGGGGCTCCGTTCGGAACGCGGGCGCCGGCACAGCCTCGGCGCCGGTCGGGGCGATCGGCAGCTCCAGGCGGGACGCCGTGGCGGGCCCCCGGAGGATCGAGAGCTCGCCCGCTCCCGGCGACGGCCAGATCACCGGCCAATGGGCGCTCGCGACACGCAGCTGGATCCGATGGCCGGGCAGGAAGCGGTACCCGGCGGCGCGCATGGGGACGCGGACGTCATACGTTCGACCGGGCTCCAGCGGCGCCGGCTCCGCGTGCGAATCGCGATGCGTCAGGTTGAGGATCCCCTCCGAAACCTGCTCGATGGCGCCATCGGGAGCCACGTCGGCCAGCCGGACCACGAGGTGCGCGACGGGTTGCGTGGCGCGCACGTGGAGCGCGGCAACCGGAACGCCCAGGATGTCGAGCGGCTCCGCCAGCGGTTCGCCGGTGTAGGTGGGGCCGGTGCCGTCCTCCAGGCGCAGGTCGGCGGCGAGGCCATTCGGCGGGTGCCCGGCGCCCCAGCACAGCGACCCGCCGGTCACGCCGGCGGTCGGCTGGTGGGCGAAGGTGTCCACGCCGTCGACGGTCGGCCTCTCGACGAGTGATCCCGCCCCCGGTGCCGCGCCTGCGTCGAGGGCAAGGGATCGCACGGTGGGCGCGGCGGGCGGCCATGCGGACGTGGCGCGCCACTCTCCGGCCAGCCGGCTCGGAAATCGCTCCGGTGGCGTGAACGATCGATGGAGCCAGGTCAGCGCCGGCTCGGCATCCGCGCCATTGGGCTCGCCCCTGAGCCATTGATCGAACCAGCGGACCGCCTCGTGCAGCCAGTCGATGTTGGGCGCCGGGTACGCGCTGTCCGGCAGGCCGTGGACCCACGGCCCCACGATCGTTCGGCGGCCGGCCGCGTTCAGGCACCGTGCCTGGATGCGCAGCGCGGCGTCGACGTACTCGTCCATCCAGCCGCCGAGCTGGAGGACGGCCGCCTGGATCCGGCCGTAGTCGGGCGCGAGCGAGCCTCGCCGCCAGTACGGGCCGTCCCGCTGCCGGCGTGCCCATTCGAATAGCCACACCGGCGTGGCCGTCAGTCGCGCCCGCCAGCCGTCGCGCCAGGCCGGACCCCATGCCGCCGGCAGCGGCGGCAGCGCGTTCTCCGCGACCTGGCTCACCGCGTACTGGGCCAGCTCGCTCACGGTCATCGCGCCGCCGACGTAGTGGACATCGTCCGTGTACCGGTCATCGGTCGCCTGCACGGCCACGATCGCCCGGAGGTGGGGTGGGCGGGTCGCGGCGACCTGGAGCGACGTGAAGCCGCCGTACGACAGCCCCCACATCCCCACCGCGCCGCTGCACCAGGACTGCGCGGCCAGCCACTCCACCGCGTCGTGGCCGTCGAGGGTCTCGGCCTCGGCGTACTCGTCTGTGGCGACGCCCTGCGAGCTGCCGGTGCCACGGACGTCCAGGCGGCAGTAGGCGTAGCCGCGCTCGGTGAGGTACGTGCCCAGCGACAGGTCCCAGCCCGCCTGCCAGTCGTCCTTCCGATAGGGGTCCATGTTCAGGATCACAGGGGCGGCTCCGCCACCGGCTTCGCCGGCACCGTCCGGCAGGAACAGGTTCGCCGACAGCCACAGGCCGTCGCGCGTCGGGATCTGGACGTCGTACCTCGTGTCCACGGCCGGTCGAGGATACGGACGGCGCCCGGCTGCCGTCGGCTATCGTCGCGGCGTGACCGACCCACAGCGAACGTTCGATGCGGTCGTCGTCGGGCTTGGAGGGATCGGGAGCGCCGCGGCGTACCGCCTCGCGGCGACGCCCGGGCGGCGGGTCCTGGGGCTCGACCAGTTCCAGCTGGGCCACGATCGTGGGGCCTCACAGGACGTCTCACGGATCACGCGCCTGTCCTATCACCGCCGGGAGTACGTGGAGCTCGCGATCAGGGCGCAGGCGGCGTGGAGCGAGGTGGAGGCGGCGTCTGGCGAGCGGATCGTCACGCTCACCGGCGGGCTGGACCTGGCGCCGGAGGACGCTGCCGAATCGATTGACGACTACGCCACGGCGATGACCGGCGCGGGCGTCCCGTTCGAATGGCTCGACGCCGTCGATGTCGCGCGGCGCTGGCCGCAGTGGCGACTGGACCCCGGCGCGCGCGCCATCTTCCAGGCGAACGGCGGGATCGCGGACCCGGAGCGCGGCAACGCGGCGCACCAGCGACTCGCGCGCGCTTCCGGCGCGACGCTCCTCGAGCACACGCCGGTCACGGCCATCCGCGACCATGGTGGCGAGCTGGAGATCGTCACCGCGGATGGCCAGGCGTTCTCGGCCGGCGCAGCGGTCCTCGCGGCGGACGCATGGACGAACCAGCTCCT
The DNA here is from genome assembly GCA_016191395.1 of Chloroflexota bacterium. Taxonomy (GTDB): domain Bacteria; phylum Chloroflexota; class Limnocylindria; order Limnocylindrales; family CSP1-4; genus UBA5189. The sequence continues at coordinate 44,980 of JACPOS010000009.1, read as the reverse complement.
GGCGCCGCTCGGACACGCGCTGCCCCTGCGGGTGACGCGCGAGCAGGTCACGTGGTTCGCGCCCGCGGACCCGGTCGCCTACGGCCCGGAGCAGTTCCCGGCATGGATCTGGCTGGACCAGCCGTCGTTCTACGGCGTGCCCACGTGGCGCGGCCCGGGACCCAAGGTGGGCGAGGACGTCGGCGGCCGGCCCACGACCGCGGACGGCCGCGATTTCGAGACGGACCCCGACTACCTCGCCCGCGTGGAGCGCTTCCTGGCCCAGCGCCTGCCCGGCGTCGGACCCGCAGCGCGGACGAAGACCTGCCTGTACACGGTCACGCCGGACCGTGACTTCGTGATCGACCGGGTGCCGGGCCACCCGGGCGTCATCGTCGCGCTCGGAGCGGCGCACGCCTACAAGTTCGCGGCCCTCTTCGGCGTGCTGCTGGCAGACCTCGCCCTCGACGGATCACGTGGCGCCACGCAGACGGAGCTCGGACTCTTCGCGATCGATCGTCCGGCCCTCACCGGGGCCACCACGAATCTCGCTCCCGGGGCCTGAAACAGCGACGGATCGCGTTGCGCGGCGGTCGCCAGCGTGCGAACCTAGCCGGGTACCGCGCGCTCGGGGACCGGCCGTCTCAGGGGTCCGGTCCTGGCGATGCGGTGGAGGAGGACCACATGCGATCGTCGATCGCCGCGGGGACGCGGCCGCGGCTCGGGCCATCGGCACGAGCCCTGCTCGCCGCGATGCTCCTCGTCGCCCCAGCGCTGATCATGGCCGGCGGAGCGCGCGCCGCGGACGACCTGATCCTGAAGGTCGGGACGGACCAGAAGCTGGAGACCCTCAACCCGTGGGCCTCCGTCACCGTCGCCGACTACGAGATCTTCCAGATCCAGTACGAGATGCTGGTCGGCTTCGACAACAACCTCCAGCCCACGCCGGCGTTCGCCGATCGCTGGACCGAGAACGCCACGAAGACCGTGCATACCTTCCACATCCGGGAAGGCCTGAAATGGTCCGACGGCCAGCCCGCCACGTGCGAGGACGCCCGGTACACGTACCAGCTCATCATCGATGCCGCCGCGAGCAACCTGGGCGCCCTTGGCTCCGGCTACCTGGACCCGTACCTCCTGAACGCGGGCGTGAAGACGGTGGCCTGCTCCGACGGCGGCAGCCTGGTCGTGACCACCGATTTCCCGACGACGCTCCTCCTCCAGGCGTACGTCCCGATCCTGCCCAAGCACATCTGGTCCAAGTACACGCTGGACCAGATCGGCAACTCGGAGGCCACCGGGTACTTCGTCAACAATCCGCCGGTCGTTGGCTCCGGGCCATACGTGGTGGTCGAGTGGAAGTCCGGCGAGTTCATCCGGATGGCCCGCAACCCCAACTACTGGGGCAAGCCCGGCGTGCCCAAGGAGATCATCTTCCAGCAGTTCTCCGGAGCGGACACGATGGTCCAGGCCCTGAAGTCCGGTGAGCTTGACTACGTCCGAGGCACCGGCGCGGACCAGTTCGACGCGCTCAAGAAAGAGCCGAACATCGCGACCTCGGAAGGCTTCTCCAACGGCTACACGTACCTGTCCATGAACACACGTGGCAACACGGGCGGGTATAACGCGTCCACCTCGGCGCTTGCCGACCAGAAGTTCCGCGACGCGATCGGCTTCGCCATCGATCGCCAGGCGCTCGTGGACAAGGTCCTGAACGGGCACGGTGTGCCCGGCACCACCCACATCCCGCCCTATCAGGCGAAATGGCACGTGGAGCCCGCCAGACCGCGGACGTTCAACATCGCCGAGGCCAACTCGCGCCTCGACGCCGCCGGCTACGCAAAGAATGCTGATGGCAAGCGCCTGGACAAGGAGGGCAAGGTCATCACCCTGCGGCTGACCTGGCCGGATTCAGAGGACCACTCCGCCGATGCCCAGTTCATCGCCGGCTGGTTCCAGCAGATCGGCATCGGCGTGGACGCGTTCGTCACCGAGGAGGGCAAGCTCTACGAGGACCTTGCCGGGCCGGAGTCCGGCGGCAAGGCGAACTGGGACCTCTACATCTGGGGCTGGACGGGCGACCCGGACCCGATGTCGCTCCTGTCGTTCTTCACGACGGACCAGATCAAGCCCGCGATCAACGACTCGTTCTATTCCAACCCGCGCTACGACGAGCTGTTCAAGCTCCAGCAGCGTGCAACCGACGAAACCCAGCGGCGCACGTACATCGCCGAGATGCAGCAGTTGTTCTATGACGCCGCCGCCTACCAAATCCTGTACTACGACAGCGAGCTCCACGCCTACCGGACGGACAAGTTCGCCGGCTGGGTGAATCAGCCACCGCAGAACGGCACCCCGCTGTTCGGCTACGGCTACTCGGGCTACATGGCGCTGACCGACGCGAAGGCCACCCCGACCCCGGGGCCGACCGTGGCCGTCGCGACGGCACCGGCCTCTGGGGCGCCCGCGACACCGACACCGACGCAGGCACCGAGCGGGAACACGAGCGGTGGTCTCTCGACGCCCGTGCTCATCGGCGGCCTGGTGGTCATCGTGGTCCTCGTGGGTGGCTTCGTGCTCCTGCGGCGACGCGGCGGCGCCTCCCAGGAAGACGAGTGCGCTCCGGCCGCCCGCCCGCGGCGGGGGCGGGCTGCCGACCCTTCTAGCCGGTGGGCATCCGGTATCTCGCTCGACGGCTCACGACGGCGGGGGTGACGATCGTCCTCATCGTCTTCCTCAACTTCGTCCTGTTCCGGATGATGCCGGGCTCCCCGGAGCGGATCCTGCTCGGGCGTATTCCCGGCGTGACCCAGCAGGTCCTCGACGTGACCAAGGCCCGCTGGGGCCTGGACAAGCCGCTCTTCCCCGACCAATTCGTGGACTACGTCGTTGCCACGGCGCAGGGTGACCTGGGCTACTCCTTCACCGCTCGCGGACGCCCGGTGACCGACGTCCTGGGCCAGCGGATCGGACCGACGCTGCTCCTGTTCGGGCTCGGCGAGATCGTCGCCATCATCCTCGGCCTTGCGCTTGGCGCGTATTCCGGCTGGCGTCGTGGCGGGCTCGTGGACTACGTGGGCAACGGCGTGTCGCTGATCCTGTATTCCACGCCGTACTTCGTCCTCGGGATGGCGCTCCTGCTCCTGTTCGCGACGGGGCTCGGCTGGTTCCCGACGTTCGGAATGTCGGAGGCGGGCAAGCAGTACGCCGGGCCGTTCGACGAGCTGCTGGACGTGGGCCGGCATCTCGTGCTGCCCCTGGCGACCGTCGCCCTGGGCCTCGTGGGCCAGTACGCGATCCTCATGCGCTCCTCGGTCGTGGAGACCATGAGCGAGGACTACATCACGACGGCACGGGCGAAGGGCCTGTCCGACGGGCGCGTGCTTCGCCGCCACGCGCTGCCGAATGCGCTCCTGCCGACCGTCACGCTGATCGCGATCAACCTTGGCTACGTGGTCGCCGGCGCGATCACGGTGGAGGTCGTGTTCAACTGGCCCGGCCTGGGCACGCTGACCGTCGACGCGCTGGAGGCGCGGGACTATCCCGTCCTCCAGGGGGTCTTCCTGCTCCTCAGCGTGTCCGTCGTCGTGGCCAACCTGGTCGCAGACCTCCTGTATGGGCTGCTTGATCCGCGGGTGCGCACGTGACGCCGCGCGGGATCCGCTCGGTCTTCGGCAGCCTCCTGCGCCGGCGCAACGGCGCAGCGGGGCTTGCCATCCTCGCCGTGTTCACGGTCCTGTCGCTCGTGCCGGACCTCCTCGTGGGTCCGCTCCAGACCGCGGTCACGGCGACAGGCGGCGACTTCGAGCCGCCGTCGGCGGCGTTCCCGTTCGGGACGGACGACCTGGGGCGCTCCATCCTGAACCTGACGGTCCACGCGACCCGGATCTCGATGACCATCGGGTTGCTCGCGACGCTGGTCACCGTGCTGGTCGGCGCCGTGATCGGCATCGCCGCCGGCTACGTCGGCGGCCGGTTCGATGCCGTGATGATGCGGATCGCGGACTTCTTCCTCGTGATGCCGACATTCGTGCTCGCGATCATCCTCACCGCGATCCTGCGCGACGTGCTGGGCACCGGCTCCGGCGCCATCTTCGGGATCAAGCTCAGCCTGCTCGTGATCGTCGTGGTGATCGGCATCACGAGCTGGTCATCCACTGCGCGGATCATCCGGTCGCAGACGCTGTCCCTGCGGGAGCGGGCATTCGTGGATCGCGCGCGGGTGATCGGCGCCTCGTCGGCCCACATCATGCGCAAGCACATCCTCCCGAACGTGATGAACCTCATCGTCGCGAACGCGGTGCTGACCTTCGCCGGCGCGATCCTCACCGAGACGACGCTCTCGTTCGTCGGGCTCGGCGACCCGCTCCAGCCATCCTGGGGACAGATCCTGGAGTCGGCGCGAACCCACAGCGCGCTGGGGCTCGGCGCGTGGTGGTACTTCGTCCCAGCCGGCACGGCGGTCGTGCTCGTCGTGTTCGCGTTCACGCTCCTGGGCGCGGCCCTGGACGACATCCTCAACCCCAAGCTCGCGGCGCGTCGATGACGGACACGCCGACAACGGGGGCCCAGCCGACGAGGACGGCAAGCCGCCGGCAGTGGCCGCTCCCGAAGCTCGCCGACCCGAACGCGCCGCTGCTGCAGGTGCACGACCTCCAGACGCACTTCCGCACGGACCGCGGCTGGCTGCGGGCGGTCGACGGCGTCTCCTTCGGGCTCAACGACGGCGAGGCGCTCGGACTCGCCGGCGAATCCGGCTGCGGCAAGACCACCACCGCGCTCTCGCTGGTCAAGCTCCTGCCGTCGAACGCGAGGATCAAGGGCGGCAGGGTGGAGCTGTTCGGCATCGATCTGATCCCCAAGTCGGAACGCGCCCTGCAGCGCTACCGCTGGCGCGAGATCAGCATCGTGTTCCAGGGCGCGATGAACGCGTTCAATCCGGTGATCCGCGTTCGCGACCAGATCGCCGAGCCGCTCCGTGACCGGCTGAACCAGTCGGAGGCGGCCGCACGGGCGCGCGCGGTGGAGCTCCTGGACCTCGTGGGCATTCCCCGCAAGCGCGCGGACGCCTACCCCCACGAGCTCTCGGGCGGCATGCGCCAGCGCGCGATGATCGCCATGGCGCTGTCGTGCGACCCGGCAATCGTCATCGGCGACGAGCCCACCACGGCGCTCGACGTCATGGTCCAGGCGCAGATCCTCCAGCTCCTCGAGAAGCTCCGCACCGACCTGGGCCTGTCGCTGATCCTCATCACGCACGACCTGTCCGTGATCGCGGAGACCTGCGACCGGGTGCTGGTGATGTACGCCGGGCGCATCGCGGAGGAAGGTCCCGTGAGCCGGGTCTTCACCGCGCCTCGCCACCCGTACACCCAGAAGCTGTTGGGCGCCTTCCCGAGCATCCATGCGGACCGCCGCACCCTGGAGGTCATCCCGGGGCAGCCGCCGGACCTTGTCAAGCCGCCGCCGGGCTGCCGGTTCGCGCCGCGCTGCGCGTTCGCGATGCCGATCTGCACGGAGGTCGTCCCGCCGGAGACCCACTTCGCCGATGGCGTGCGCGTCGCCTGCCACCTCTACCCGATCGGCGACACGGACGTCCCCACGCCCACTCCCGCGCCACCGATGGGCGCCCCTTGACCGAGCTCCTGCGGCTCTCCGGCCTCGCCGTCCACTTCCCGATCCGCCGCGGCATCGGCGATTCGATCCTGCGTCGGCCCAGCCGCGTGGTCCGCGCGGTCGACGGGGTGGACCTGGCCATCGAGCGCGGCGAGGTCCTGGCGCTCGTCGGGGAATCCGGCTCGGGCAAGACGACGATCGGGCGGGTGATCGTCAAGCTGACGCGGCAGACCAGGGGCACGATCGAGTTCGAGGGGCACGACGTGTCCCGCCTCTGGGGCGTCCGTCGCCTTCGCGACTACCGGCGCAGGGTCCAGGTCATCTTCCAGGATCCGTACGAGACCCTGGACCCGAAGCACACGATCGAGGACTTCGTCGCCGAGCCGCTCGTCGTCAACGGCATCGGCGGCTCCGCCGCCAAGCGCAGGGAGCTCGTCCTCCAGGCGATCGACGCGGCCGGCCTTCGCCCCGCGGAGGACTTCGCGAGGCGCTACCCGCACGAGCTCTCGGGCGGCCAGCGTCAGCGCGTGGTGATCGCGGGCGCGCTCGTGCTCGGGCCGGAGCTGGTCGTCGCGGACGAGCCGGTGAGCATGCTGGACGTCTCCATCCGGACGGAGCTCCTCCACCTCATGCTCAACCTGCGCCAGGAGCGCAACCTGACCTACCTGTTCATCACCCACGACCTGTCGCTCGCCTGGGTGATCGCGGACCGGGTGGCGGTCATGTACCTGGGCAAGATCATGGAGATCGGCCCGGCCAACACGGTCATCAGCCGGCCGCGGCACCCATACACGCAGGCACTCGTGTCCGTCGCGCCATCGCCGGAGCCGCCGGCGCCTGGGGTGCGGGCAAAGCGGACCATTCTCGTGGGCGAGACGCCGGACGCCTCATCCATCCCGTCGGGATGCCGGTTCCGGACGCGCTGTCCGGTCGCGTTCGATCGATGCGCAGCGGAGGAGCCGCCGCTCATCCAGCTCGACGGCGGCCAGTCCGCCGCGTGCTGGCTGGTGGAGAAGGGTTAGCCTCGCGGTTCGGGCATCGTTCCTACTCGTCGTGAAGCCGCGCGAGGGCCGCCCGTGCATCCTCGGGAGATCGCGTGGCTCGCCACGAAGGAGACGACGGGTCACGGAGCGCAGCGATACGTCCAAGCGCCCGGCGCTCGGATAGCTTCAGTTCCGACCTGACCACCTCGACGTCATCGACGATGCCGAGGAGGCGCACGAGGTCCTCGAGGTCTCGCTGCCCGCGCCGCGTCCCCCAAGCCTGAAGCTTGATCGCGATCGCGCCCGCGACGGAGGGAACAGGCAGTTCTCCACGACCGACGCCCGGCACGTCCACCTGGACATGACGCGACGTTCCAAACGCTCGGCGACCGCCAGGCACGCTCGTGATGTCGTCCGCCTCGGCCCTGAGATGGTCAACCGTCAGAAGATCCACTTGATCGGGCCCGCGGTGGTACCGATGCAAATGTTCCGCTGAGCGCTCGAATCCGGCGGCCAGAAGGCGTCCGGCCGCCGCGTGGGTCGCCACGACAGCGCGGGGCCCACCCACAATTGCGTCGACGTCGCCCGTCGTCCGGCCCGACTCGATCCCAGCCTCACGTTCGAGCAACATCACCATCTGTGCACCGGCAAGGATCCACTCGAGACCCTCGAAGAGGTGCGCAAGCTCGAGCGAAAGTCGCCACAACCCGCGCTCCGCCTCGCCTCGTGGAGCGATCGTGACGGGGGTCACCTGGCAAGAACCGACTGCGCTGCGTTTCGACTCCGAGCGTCACCGTCCTCGGCAACGTCGAGGGCAACCGCTACCCGTGGTGCGACTGCATGCGACAGCCAAGGCCAGACCTCGGCCGGGACAACCCGGAGGATCACGTTCGGATCGGATGACGACGAAAGCCGATATCGGCCGATGAGGGATGCTGCCGTCTCTGGGTCCACGTAGTACTCGGGCGTGGCATCGGAAGCCACGAGCTGGATCCCCGCATCATGGGCGAACCTTGGGCCCGTTCGGACGAGCGCCGGTTCCGCCTCGATCCGACGCAGATCGGAAGGGTGAGCTCTCAGTCGCTCCTTCGTGGCTCGGCCCGACAGGCGAGCGCGGATCGACCAGAGATCGCGCTCTCGAAGCATCCGGCGAAGCTTGGACTTCGTAACAGGATCGAGTGCACGCGGGTCCTCGCCGCTTGCGAGGAGGATGAGCCCCCAGGCGCGACGAGGGCTGAGTGGGCGACCAACTCGCTCGCCACCGCCCGCCAATGCATCGACGGAGTGCGCGGTGATCAGAAGCCGCCCACCCAGGCGGATGGACACCAAGCGATTCGCCTTGGCCAGCTCGTAGACGCGTCGGGGGGAAATGCCGAGCCGCTGCGCCGCGCCAGCGGGAGTGATGTACGAGCGGCCGCTTTCCTCAACCATGCCAGTTGGAGACTAGTTTAGGAAATTGACCCCGTCAAGCCATGGCGACCAGCGCTCGGCGCGCCGTCGTCGATCCGCGAAACGCCCTAGGCGGCGAGGATCGGCTGGCCGTTCCGGTCGTGGGCGGCCTCGATGCACGAAGTCCGGCAGCCGCGCGCGTCACGGCCACCGAGCCGTCCGAAATGGAACCAGGGCGCCGCGTCGGCCGTCCCGCTGGGCTCGAGGCGGCAGCCGCATGCTGCACAGGTGACGGGCGCGATCTGGCCGTCGCGCACGGCGCGCGTACGGCGAGGCGGGTTGTTGAGCTCGAGCGACATGGCGGACCCCCTTCGGTTCGGCCCGGCCTGCCCCGGGTCGTCATCGGGAGTCTCGGCTCGCTCGCCTCCCCGATCGACCCCGACCGGGTGCCCGATGCGTTGCGATCCGGTATCAGGTCGCCCGGAAGTTGTACTCGTCGATGTCGATCACAGGCTCGTACCCGATGTCCTGGTAGACCTTGTTCGCCGTGGGATTCGCGAGGTCCGTGAACAGGAAGACGAACGTCCGGCCCTCGTCCAGCATCCGCTGGGAAGCGGCGGCCACGAGGTTGCTGGCGTAGCCGCGGCCCCGCAGCTCCGGGGGCGTGTACACGGGCCCGACGCGAGTGCCATGGGGCGTGAGGCCGCCCGTTCCGCTCAGCGACACCGGCCGCCGGTCATCCACCCAAAGCCACGCCGTCCGCCCGAGGCCGCGAATCCAGTGGTCCGCCATCGCTTCGTAATCCTGTGGCGGCGCGTTGCCTGCACCGATCGCCTCTTCGTGGAACGCCTCCACCCAGTCGCGCAGGATCGCGCGGTCGGACGACCCTGCCCGGACCATCTCACCGGGCGCCGGTCGCGGCGGCTTGACCTGGCGTAGCTGGAACGCGCGCTCGTGCCTGGCCAGCCTGGGCACTATCCCGGCGACGCGGCCCCATGCCGCAGCGAACGCCGCTGCCGCCTCGGCCGGCCCCACCGTGCCCGGGAGCACCCGCCCAGCCAGGTCGGCCGCGAGTGCGCCTGCGGCGGCCGCGTCGTCCATGACGGACAGGACGAGTCGCCACGGCGGCGTCTGGATTGCCGCGGCCACGACCCGGCCGCCGTCGAGCACGGCACCGAGATACGGCGCCTCGGCGTACTGGCTCGGGTCCGCCTCGATCTGCGAGCAGATTCCGAAGATCAGGTTGTGCTCTGCCTCGCGCGCGGCGAGGAAGTCGCCCGCCAGTGCCATGAATTCGGCCACGGACTTCGACCGCCGGACGTCCACGCGTGCCTCCGCTGCGCGCCGATTGGAGGGCCCGGTGGGATTCGAACCCACGACACGAGGATTAAAAGTCCCCTGCTCTGCCGCTGAGCTACGGGCCCGGCGGAAAGCCTAGCCGACGGGCCGGTCGTAGACCTCGGGATTGACGGGGGTCGGGAGGCGCTCGCCGCGGACGCCGGCGAGGAGGTTCGCGGCGGCCATCGTGGCCATCAGGCCGCGCGTGGCGCGCGACGCGGACGCGATGTGCGGCACGATCAGGCAGTTGTCGAGGCCGACGAGCGGGTGATCGACCGGGATGGGCTCCGGGTCGGTGACGTCCAGGGCGGCGGCGCCGATATGCCCATTCTGGAGGGCCTCCGCGAGCGCCAGCGAGTCGACGACCGGTCCGCGGGACGTGTTCACGAGGACCGCGGTGGGCTTCATCCAGCCGAGGCGCTCGCGGTTGATCAGGCCGCGGGTCTCCTCGCTCAGGTTGACGTGGAGCGTCACGAAGTCGGACTGCGGCAGCAGCCCCTCCAGGGTCATGAACGTCGCTCCGTATTCCGCCTCGACGGCCGGCGACGCGCGGTGAAGATCCTGGTACAGGATCCGCATGCCGAAGCCGCGTGCGCGCCGCGCGACCGCCTGCCCGATCCGCCCGAAGCCGACGATCCCGATGGTCGCCCCATGGACGTCCGGCCCCATCAGCAGCATCGGGCCCCACGTGCGCCAGTGGCCGTCACGGACGTACCGATCGCCCTCGACCAGGCGTCTCGCCGCGGCCATGAGGAGCGCCCACGCGAGGTCCGCGGTCGTCTCGGTCAGCACGCCCGGCGTGTTGCCCACCGCCACGCCGCGCGCCGTGCACGCCGCGACGTCGATGTTGTCGAAGCCGACGGCGAAGTTGCTCACCACCTTGAGCTGCGGGCCGGCCCGGTCCAGGAACTCGTCGTCCACCCGATCCGTGAGGAGCGTCAGCACGCCGGCGCAGCCCTCGACCGAGCGGAGCAGCTCATCGCGGGACGGTGGCATGTCGTCCTGCCAGACGGTTGCATCCGCCTCGTCCAGGACCAGGCGCAGCCCGTCGTCCGGGATGACGCGGGAGACGAAGACCTTCGGTCGATCGCTCACCGGACCGACGCACCGAGCTCCGCAAAGGCCCGGATGCGCGCCAGGGCCTCGGTCAGGTTCGCGCGGGAGTTGGCATACGAGATGCGGATGTGGTTCGTGCCCACGCCGCCGAACGCGGTCCCCGCGAGCACGCAGACGCCGGATTCGTTCAGCAGCCGGTCGGCCAGCTGCGCGCCCGTCATCCCCGTGCCGGAGATCTCCGGGAAGACGTAGAACGCGCCCTGCGGCCGGTGGCAGCGGAACCCGGGGATCGCGTTCAGCCCGTCGACGATCAGGTCGCGGCGGGCGTTGAACTCCACGACCGTCGCCTCGACGTCGTCCTGCGGGCCACGGAGGGCCTCGATGGCGCCGGCCTGCGCGAACGCGGTCACGCCACTGATCGTGTTGATGATCAGCTGGCCGTACGTCCTGACGAGCCAGTCGGGCACGATCGCGTAGCCGAGGCGCCAGCCGGTCATCGCGTACGTCTTCGAGAAGCCGTCGAGGACGATCGTGCGCTCCTGCATGCCGGGCAGCGACGCGATCGAGACGTGCTCAGCGCCGTCGTACAGGATCCGCGAGTAGATCTCGTCGCTGAGGACGACGAGGTCGTGGCGCAGTGCGAGCTCGGCAATCCGCTCGATGTCGCCTGGAGTCAGGACGCCGCCCGTTGGGTTCGCCGGCGAGTTGAGCACGAGGAGCTTGGTTCGCGGCGTGATCAGCGTCGCGAGCTCGTCCACGTCAAGGCGGAAGTCGTTCTCCATCCGGATGGGGATGGGCACGGAGATGCCGCCGACGAAGCGGGTGATGGAGTCGTAGATGGGGTAGCCCGGGTCGGGGACGATGACCTCGTCACCCGGGTCCACCAGGCCCATGATCGCGTAGACCATGACGCCCTTGCCGCCGACCGTTACGAAGACGTTGGACGGCTCCACCGCGAAGCCGCGCCGCGCGGTCGTATCGGCGGCGATGGCCGCGCGCAGGTCCGGCAGGCCGGCAAACGGCGGGTAGTGGGTCATCCCGGCGTCGATGGCGCGCTTCGCCGCCGCGCGGACGTTCGCGGGCGTGTCGAAGTCCGGCTCGCCGATCTGGAGGTGGATGATGGAGCGGCCGGTCGCCTCGAGGGCGCGTGCCCTGGCGGCGACCTCGAAGGCGCTCTCGGTACCAATGGAATCCATCCGCGACGCTGGTTTCATGGCTCGCATCATACGGTGGCCCTAAACTCCGGCGGTGAGCCATTTCTACGCCATCGACGAGGCGAACCTCGCGCTGCCAGAGGTCGAGCGCATCCTCGCCGCGCTCCGCGACCAGCGCGTGGAGCTCATCGCGCTGCGGGATCGGGTGGTCGCCGCCTCGCCGGACGACGAGGCACCCAGCGCCGAGGCCGCCGAGCAGATCCGCCTGCTCCGCCTGGGCATGCAGGGCCTTATCGACCAGATGCAGGCCGGCGTGGCCCGCCTCGTGGAGCTGGACATCACCCTCCGCGACATCTCCACCGGCCTCATCGACTTCCCGGCGCTCGTAAGCGGCCGCCCGATCTGGCTGTGCTGGCGCCTCGGCGAGACCGACGTCGCGCACTGGCACTCGGTGGACGAGGGCTTCGACGCCCGCCGGCCCCTGAGCGAGCTGCCCATGGGTCGCGGCTCCGGGACCCCGGCGGCGTAGCGGATCGAGGCTCAGGGCGACTCCCCCTTCGCTGGCGCCCGGGCGCTGGCGCCCGGGCGCAGAAATCGTCATATGGGCAGCCCATGACTGTTCGTCAGGAGCCGTCAGATCCGTATCGCTTGCCGCGTGCTCAGCCAGACCACTCGACGGGCGCCGCAGTTGCCAAACAATCACGGGGTGCTGAATTGACGAGAAGCCGCTGACCAGCAGTCACCCGGTGACCACCTGACACAATCCGCGACTCGCACTGGGCCGGAGCCGCATCACACGATCACCTGCGGGATCGTCCGCCTGCCTCGCCACGCCGCTCGGCGCTTTGCTACCCATGGTTCGGGGCTACGATCGTGTCGATGCCACCCCGTGATCAGACGCTGCTCCAGGGCGGACGTGCGAAGGCGTATCGGCCGATGCCGGCCGCGGTGCGTCGGACGGCCTTCGAGGCAGGGCTCGCGGCCTACGCGAACGACGACTTCTTCCTCGCCCACGAGCTGCTGGAGCCGGCGTGGATGGGTGCCAGTGACCTCGCCGAGCGCGAGCTGATCCAGGGCGTGATCAAGCTGGCCGCGGCATTCGTGCACGGCGCGCGGTCCAACCCGGCGGGCATCGAGAAGAACATGCGAGGCGCCCGCGAGCGGCTCGCCGGGGCCGGGCCGGCCGGCGTCCGACTCAAGGTGGACGTGCCGGCACTGCTGGCGACCATCGACGGACGCCTCGCGGAGCCCTTGGAGATCGACGACCCGGCGATCGCGATCCCGCGGCAGCAGGGCGCAGCGTCGCCGCAGTCCGCATAGGACCAGCGGCTCAGGCCTCTTCGGCCTCCGGCGCCTTCGCCTCCCTGGCGATCTTCCGGCGCTCGCGCCAGGCGCTGATCTGGGTGCGGTGGTTGAACGCCCACCCGACGACCACGAGCAGGACGAAGTTGCCGGTGCCTACGCCGGCCGCGGCCAGGTAGCCGAGCTGTACGCCGATCGCGCCGCCGATCTGGAGGCCCGGTACCGTGACGCCCGCGATCCCGAGCCGGAAGAACGGCTCCTGGGGCGCGAGGCTGGCCCTGGTTGCGCTTGCGAGCACGCCGCTATCGGCGGTGCCGCCGATGAGGATGGCGGTGGCGCTGGTCACGACGGGCGCTGCATCCACGAGCCCGCCCGGCAGATCCGTGGCGTCGAGGTGATGCCAGCCACCCTTCAGGTTGCCACCGGAGTCGGGCAGCGCCCAGTACAGCTCCTTGCGCGACGCCTTTCCGTCCGTGCCGCCGACGTAGTAGATCGCGCCGTTCGCGGTGAACGAGGCGCCACCGGATCGGGCGGCCGGCAGGTTTGCGGCGTCGAGCGTTGCCCACCTGATGACGACATCTGGCGCCGGGGTGGCCGGCGGTGCGCCGGGCTCGGCCGTTGGCCCGGGGGTTGGACCGTAGTCGGCGCGCTGGACGTAGCCGGTGGCACCGGTCTCGTCAGATCCGCCGAACACCCACAGGTAGGCGCCCTCGAAGGCGATCGCGGCGTCGGTGATCGGGTGCGGCAGGCTGGCCGCCTGCGCCTCGAACTTGCCGAGCGCGCCCTTCGAGTCCAGCGTCGATTTCCAGACCGTCGAGGTGGGCTTGCCGTCAGGCCCTCGCCCACCTGCGACCACGATCCCGTCCGTCACGGCGATCACCGACGCGCCGGCGCGCGGCGCAGGCAGCGCGGGAAGCTTCGGCGGTGGCGTCGTCGCGGCACCGATCACCGTCTCGCTCCAGGCGGTGAGCTTGCTCGTGGCCGGGTCCAAGCCGATCGACCAGACGGTATCGGTCGGGGCACCGTCGGGCCCGGCGCCACCCACCAGGTAGGCGGTGCCGTTCAGGATGGCCAGGCCGGCATCCGTGCGCGCCGCCGGCAGCGCCGGCCCCTCCACCCAGGCGCCGAGGTTGCCCTTGTCCACTTTGGTGAGGTAGGTCGTCGCCGACGGCGTCTTGCCGTCCGTGCCGCCGATGTACAGGAGGTTCGTGCCGATCTGGGCGGCCGCGCCGCCGGTCCTCGGGGCAGGCAGCGCGACCTGCGCGGGAGAGGGCTGCCACGGCAGCACGCCACCGACCGGCACCGGGCAGGGCATCGAGGAGCCGTTCTCGGGCGGACACAGGTTGACGGGCGACCAGAGGACGAGGCCCACGTCCATCGTCCGCGAAACCACGAAGTAGTAGGCACGGTCCGGGATGTACCCGAGCGCCATGATGATCACGAGGAGCCAGAAGAGCGCCTTCGTCGTGGCCCAGGCCCAGCCGTCGCCGTCGAACAAGCCGAACATGGGTCGCCGGCGGATCGGCCTGGAGCCAGCGAGCGCCTTTGCCATCGTCCGTCTACTTGACCGTGAGGGTGCCGGTCATGTTCGGGATCGGGTGCACCGAGCAGATGAAGTCGTAGGTGCCCGCGGGAAGCGCCGCGTACAGGTAGGTGGCCTCGCCCGGGCCCTGGACGGTCGGCTGGTCCTGCACGACCGTCGTCCCGTCCGTCTGGCGGATGTCGACGTCGTGCGTCTGGCCGCTGTCCGAGTTGTTGAACCGGATCGCGAACGGCTGGCCCGCCGTCACCTCGAGCGCGTGCTTGTCGTACTCCAGGACGCCGGCCATGCCGAGATCCAGGATCGTGACGTTCGGCGGGATGGAGGCGGGCGGCGCCGAGGTCGCAGCGTTGCCCAGGTAGCAGTCCGGCACGGGGCTAGCGCTTGGATCCGGCTTGAAGTCCGGATCGCGCCAGCCCTTGAACGTGATGACCTTGCCATCCGCGCCGAGGATCGGCTCGTTGAACGTCGGCGTCCGGCGCGCGTACTCCTGGGTGCTGGGCGCGCGGATGAACGCGATGATGTCGGCGATCTGGAGGTAGTTGAGCGGCCCGCCGTTCGTGTCCGCCCACACGGGCATCAGGCTCTTGGGGTTGCCGCAGACATACCGCCCACCGACGGTGAGCACGTTCTTGAGGTACTGCTCGCTGAGGTGGCTGAACAGCTTGGACTGGTCGTTGAGGATCGGCCCGACCGCGCCCTGGCCGTTCACGCCGTGACAGCGCGCGCAGTTGGCCTGGTACAGGTTGTAGCCACGCTCGATCGCCGTGACCTGCTGGAGGTTGCCCTCCGCCTGGAGCCGCGGCGTCGTGTTGATGATCGGCACGCCGAGCTCGTAGAAGTAGTAGACGATCACGAACAGGGCCACGATGACCATGCCCAGGAACGCGACCCAGCGCGCGTCCCCGGACTGGCGGACGATCCGTGCGGCGCGCTCGGAGGTCAGTCCGCCGATCGCGCGCATCTGGCGCGGCGCCGTAAATCGCTCCGCGGAGCGGGTTGGCTCGACCTCGCCGGGCAGGCGCGCGGGCAGCGGCCGTTCCGGCCGGCCCTCCGGCCGGTCGCCGGTCTGTTCGGTCATATGCAGCCGATGGGGCTCTTCGGCGGGATGATGCCGGGCTGTCCGACCGCGACGGGCAACGGCCCAAGCGTGATCTTCGAGGTGTCGAGGACGAGCGTCCCGTTCGCGTCGACCGTGATCGCAAAGCGGTCCATGCTGCGCGGCGCAGGTCCGAACTGGGCGCCGAGCGCCTTGATCCCGAGCCGGTCATAGCGGGATCCGTGGCACGGACACTCGAGCCAGAAGTTCTTCAGGCACGGGTTGGGCTTGCATCCGAGATGCGGGCACTTCTGGTATAGGGCCCGGACGTTGAGTGCCGTCCCGTCGCCCGTCTTGTCCTCGCCGGGGATGAACTCCTGGCGCGACGGGTCGATGAGCATGATGTAGGCGCGGGCCGCCTGGTAGTAGACCGGGAAGCCCTGGGCAAACGGCAGGGACGAGTTCGCGGCCTTGATCTCGGCGATCGTGCCGATCTTGATCACGGAGCCAAAGCCGGCCTTCGCGCTCGGCCAGAGGAACCCGATGGACCCGGCGGCGACCTCGGTCAGCCAGAGCAGGGTCGCGCCGCCGATGGAGCGGCGGAGGAGGGTCCGGCGCGAGATCCCCTGGACGGGATCCTGGCGAAGCGAGCGCAGCGCCTGGGGCGTCAGCGCCTGGGGCTTGTCGGCGGGCTGGAGGTGGTAGTTGCTCATCGGGTCGTCCTCACAGCGAGAAGTGAAGGCCGTTCGTGAAGTTGTCGAAGAACGGCAGGTAGGGAGTCACGAGCGAGTAGCCGGGCCCACGGAAAAAGACGCCCACGAACGTCACGAACAGGCCCAGGACGCACAGGAGGCTGAACAGCACGACTGCCGTCTTGCGCTCCGACGGCTTCTTCGCCTCTATGTTCGACCGGTCGATGTACGGCAGCACGAAGGCGCCGACGAGGATGTACAGGAACGGCACGAGCACGCCGGAGACCACCGGGTGGAAGTATGCCAGCATCTCCTGGAGCCCCAGCAGGTACCACGGCGCCTTCGCCACGGGTGGCGTCACGTTGCCGTTTGCGAGCTCCTCCAGCGGTGCGTTGATGAACAGGCCCATGAGCAGCAGGAAGATGCTCATCACGACGGCTGCAAGGAACTCGATGGACAGCAGGTGCGGCCAGGTCATGACCGTGTCGTCCGGTTCCTTCTGGACCCTGACGACCGCGTCCTGCTTGACCATCGCGAGCAGCCGGTACGGCCGCGCGGACATCGGGACGCGCTGCTTGTCGATCTCCGTCCGCCGGGTCGGGTCCACCGGCAGCACGACGCGGGACTCGTTGCCCGTCTTCTGATCCGTCATAGTGGGCCGGAGATCCCGCCGTCCTTCCGGATCCTCCAGAAGTGCACGGCCAGCAACAGCGCGGCGACGAGCGGCAGCACCATGATGTGGAGCACGTAGAAGCGGAGCAGCGTGTTCTGGCCGACCTCCAGGCCGCCGAAGATGAGCGACTGGATCGGCGTGTTGATGATCGGGGTGGCGCCGGCCATGTTCAGGCCGATGGTGATGGCCCAGTAGCTGATCTGGTCCCACGGCAGCAGGTAGCCGGTGAAGCTCAGGGCGATCGTCATCAGCAGCAGGAGCACGCCGACGACCCAGTTGAACTCACGCGGTGGCTTGTACGCCCCGTGATAGAAGACCCGCATCATGTGCAGGAAGACGAAGAACACCATCAAGTGGGCGCCCCATCGGTGGACGTTGCGGGTGATCTGGCCGAAGGCGACGCTGGCCTGGATGTTCAGGATGTCCGTGTACGCGGACGTGGTGGACGGGATGTAGAAGAACATCAGGTACACGCCCGTCACGGTGAGCACGAGGAACAGGAAGAACGACAGGCCGCCCAGGCAGAAGGTGTACGCGAACTTCACGGCGTGCTGGCGCACCCGCACCGGGTGCAGGTGCAGGAACACGTTGTTCATGACCGCGTAGGCGCGCGACCGCTCGTCCGTCGGGTAGGGGTTGCGGAAGAGCGAGCGCCAGACGGGGCTCCGGCGGATGGTCTGATCCACCCGCTCGAGGAAGCTCAAGAAAGTCCTCCTGCGACGCCGGGCGTCCCGGCGAGCTGCGCGTCACGGTACGACTCCTTGTAGAGCCGGCCGTCTGTCGAGATCTCCTGGAGCTCGAACCTTTCCATCGTAATGGCGTCGAAGGGGCACCGCTTGACGCACAGCGCGCAGCGGATGCAGCGCTCCTCGTCCAGGACCATCGCGGCGCCGTCCTGCCAGCCGTAGGCCTCGTCCAGCTCGGTCAGGAGGCCCTCCGACTTCAGCTGGTTGATGTCCACCATGTGGATGACGCCCTCCGGGCAGACGTCGGCGCAGGCGCCGCAAAGGACGCACCGGAACGGGTCGAACCAGATGTTGTAGTTGCACATCAGGCAGCGGGTGGACTCGGCGACGGCCGCCGTGGCGTCGTAGCCGCGCTCCACCTGGGTCGTGAAGTTCACGTCCGGATCCGTGGACGGCATTCGCTCGGCGAGCGCCGTCATCGGGATGTGCTGGCGCGGCAGGACGTCGTAGAACTCCGGCATCTCGAACGTCCACGCGCTCGTCATCCGGACGTTGGCCGCGACCGTGACGTCGATTCGCGCCGCGAGGTACCGGTCGATGGCGTACGCACACTTCTTGCCGTGGCCGGCGGCCTCGATGAGCGTCGTGGGCCCGGTCACGAAGTCGCCACAGGCGAACACGCCGCGCTGGTTGGTCGCGTAGGTCGCGGGGTCCACCTTGACCCGGCCCCGGTTGACCTCGAAGTCCGCCTCGACCGGCAGGAAGGTGAGATCTGCCGCCTGCGACACGGCCGGGATGACCGTATCCGCCTTGATCACGAACTCCGAGCCGGGGATGGGCACGGGCGAGCGGCGACCGGATGCGTCCGGCTCACCGAGCTTGTTCCGGATGAACTTGACCCCCGTCACGTGACCGTTCTCGCCGAGCACCTCGATGGGGCTCGCGAGGAACTCCATGCGCACGCCCTCGCGCTCCGTCTCGCCCAGCTCCTCCTCGTCGACGACCAGCTCGGAGCGCGTGCGGCGGTAGACGATCGCCACGTTCTCCGCACCATGCCGGAGGGAGGTCCGCGAGCAGTCCATCGCGGTGTAGCCGCCGCCGATGACAACGACGTCCTTGCCGACCTCGATCGGCTCACCGAGGTTCGCCTTCTTCATGAAGTCGACGCCGTACTGGACGCCCTCGAGGTCCGCGCCCGGCACGTCGAGGGCGACGGCGTTCATGGCACCCGCGGTGATCGCGACGGCGTCGAAGTCGCGCTGGAGGTCGTCGAACGCGAGGTCCACGCCCACGTTCACGTTGTAGTGGAAGCGCACGCCCAAGCGCTCCACCAGCTTGACGTCCATCTCGATCGCCTCGCGCGGGAGGCGGAACGCGGGCACGCCGATGAGCATCGTGCCGCCCGCGAACGGGAGGCTGTCGTAGACATCCACGCCATAGCCCTTCATCGCCAGCTCGCGTGCGACGGCGATCCCGGACGGGCCCGCCCCGACGACGGCGACCTTCTCCGCACGCGCCTCGATGTGGGGCATGACGTCGGCGATACCGGATGCCTCGTGCCATTCGACGAGGAACCGCTTCATCGCGCGGATCGCGAGCGGCCGGTCGATGTCGCCGCGGCGGCACGCGCGCTCGCACGGAGCGGAGCAGACGTACGAGCACATCGCCGCGACCGGGTTGGGCTCTCGGGAGAGGATGTACCCCTCCTCGAAGCGGCCCTCCGCGGCCAGGTTCAGGTAGCCGCGGCAGTTCGTGCCGACCGGGCAGGCTTCCTGGCATTCGATGTTGCACTGGAGCCAGGAAGCATCGACCGGCTGGACGAGGAATTCCGGGCGGACGTCGAGGGTCAAGGCGCGGCTGGACCTCTGATGGGGGCGCAATCGACGAGAGCCGGCGTGCCGGGGACGCTGCCGGCAGGGTCAATCTACCACCCGCCCGCCCGGCGGTGCAGCGGCAGTCCGTTTCGGGTTGACGCACCCAACGTGCGCAGCTACGCTCCCGGGCAGCGACGGCGCCCCGAGAGGTGCTGGACTCCGAGGATCCTGACCCCGCGTGACAGCGAGCGAGCTGGCCATCCTGGCCCTCGGTCTCCTCCTCGGCGCCGCCAGCGGCGCGGCCCTCGTCGTGACCCTCGGCAGCCGTCCGACGCGACGCGACGTGCGCGTCACCGTGACCCGCGACGCCGTTCCCCGCCGATCGGAGACCCTCTCGCAGGACGCCTTCATCGGCGCGCCCGCGGGCCCGGCGCCCGGTGGCCCCGGCGACCGGCGCGCCTCCGACCGCGACGCGAATCCCGAGGCCGCCCCGTCGATGCCGGAGACCCCCGCATGGCGGCCCGAGATGGCGCCCGCTGCGCAGGCCGGGCCGGAGCCCCAGGCGGCAGCCGCTCAACCGCCGAACCGAACGCTCGTTCCATCCGCGGCACCCGTGGCGATCCCCATCGAACCCGAGGTCGATCGGGAGCTCGAGGGGCTCCGCCGTCGCCCGACGCATGCCACGCAGCTGGAGCGGATGCTGCGCGGCGACCATCGGGCGATGGTCGAGGTCGTCGACGGCATCGCTGGGGAGGATGGCCGCCAGCGGCGGACTTGGGAGCTCCTCCTGGGCGGGCTGGTGGAGGCGATGAGCGACGCCGCCGTCCGCGAATCGGTCATCGACTTCCCGATGGGCACTGCCTTCTGGGACGCGTTCACGATCGAGCAATGCCGGCGCATCGTCGCCGCGCTCCACTCCATGGGCTATCGCTACGACGGCATGTCCGGCTGGGTGGAGAACCGCGTCCCCACCTACCGGGACATGACGCGCGCGCTCGCCGACGTCGGCGTGGAGCCGCGCAGGTTGCGCGCCTGGCCCAACCAGGGCGAGATCGCGAGCCTGTTCATCGGCGCGCGCCCGGCCCCGGAGCAGCTGATCGGCGCTGCCGGTCCTGACTACACGGCGGCGGACATGCAGGCACTGCTCGGCGAGCACGCCGCCGGCCTGGCGGATCTGTGGGTCACCTGGGAGGCCGTCCGGCCCGCGCTGCTCGGAGAATCCCTGCGGGCGCCGACCCGATCCGGAGTCGCCCCGCAGCCCTGAGGTCCGTCCGGAGCTACGCGGTGGAGCCGCTCTCGGCGAGCTCCGTCTCCTCGTCCGCCGTCTGTTCGGCCTCGTCGTCGTCGATGACGATGAGGTGGAAGCTCTCCGCCGCCGCCACGCCGATCTCGGCACCCAGCTCCGCGGTCCATTCGCGGATGCGCTTCTCGATCGCGGCGAAGTCCTTGAGCTGGCTGGCGTGGGCGCGGAGCGCGTCCAGCTTGCGATCCACGGTCGCGGTGACGTCCACGTGGACGGTCGCCTTGTGCGTCCAGAAGAGGTACAGCCGGCGGACGCGGTGGGCGGCCAGGCCGCCGCGGATCATCGCCGGGAAGGCCATCGGATTGCGGGCAGCGGGGTACACGGCGTCCGCGGCGGCGAAGCCCGCCGCGCGGTGATCCGTGTGGTTCACGCCCTGATCGCGCGGGAACGTGTTCTCCGGATCCGTCGCGAGGACTGCGTCCGGGCGGAAGGTGCGAATCTCGCGCACGAGGTGCTCGCGGAGGATGAGGTCGTTCACGAGGGCGCCATCGGGCATGTGCAGGAAGGTCACGCCCGCGTAGCCGACGACGGCGGCCGCCGCGCGCTGCTCGCGTTCGCGCAGGGCCGCGAGCTCCAGGGGGTCCGTACCGGGGTCCTCGGCGCCGGCGTCGCCGCTGGTGCAGCACACGAGCCAGCCGACGGACCCGGCGTCGATCCACTTCGCGGCGGTTGCCGCCGGCCCGAAATCGGCGTCGTCAGGGTGCGCGGCGATCACCATGAACCGCGCGGGACGCCAGGTGTGCGCTTCCATCAGCCGCGCGCCGCGCGCTCCTCGGCGAGCGCCTGGAGGACCTCGGCCGCATGCCCATCCGCCTTGACCGTGGGCCAGGCGCGAACGATCTTCCCGTCAGGGTCGATCAGGAAGGTGGACCGGACGATGCCCATGTACGTCCGACCGAGCGCCGTCTTCTCCGCCCATGCGCCATAGCGGTCGATGACCTCCCGACCCGGATCCGACAGGAGGGTGAACGGCAGGTCGAACTTCTCGCGGAATCGCCGGTGGCTCGCCGCGCTGTCCTTGCTCACGCCCCAGACGTCCGCGTCGGTGCCGGCGTACGCCTCGTCGAGGTCGCGGAACTGGCACGCCTCCGTGTTGCAGCCGGGCGTGTCGTCCTTGGGGTAGAAGTACAGGACGGTCCATCGGCCGCGCTGGTCGGCAAGCCGGTGGACGGCGCCGGTCTCGTCGGGAAGGACCACCTCGGGCGCCATCTGGCCAGCTTCTGGGACGCTCATGGCCGGAGATTAGCAGGGGTCTCGATCACGAGAAGCCGGCCGGATTCGAGCGTGACCCGCGCGACCGGCTCCATCCGGACGTTGGAGACCCCGCGCGTCCTCCCGAGGACCAGGGGCTCGCGGCGCAGGGCGAAGCGCAGCCCATCGGTCGTCACCCCGACGGCCGACACGCCGCCCGGAACGAGGGACACGATGTCGCCCGGTCGCCCTGCGAGCACACGGGTCACCGGCTGACCGGCGGCGTCAGGTGCCACCAGCAGGGAGAGACGCGCGCCGTGCTCGTCATATAGCCGCACCGGCCGGCCATCGAGCGCCGGGTGCCCGAGCAGGCCCACGTTGGCCAGTGCGTGGTCCGTGCGGGCGCCGCCCAGCGCACCGAGGATCGTGATCTCGTCGGCGCCGGCGTCGATCGCGGCCAGCAGTGCAAGCTCGAGGTCCGTCTCGTCCTTGTCGGCCGGAGCACGGAGGATCCCGACCCCTGCAGCCTCGAGCGATGCGAGCAGCTCCTGCGAGATGGAGTCGCCGTCGCCGACCCAGCGGTCCACCATGAGCCCCAGGGCCGCGGCGTGGATCGCGCCGCCGTCGGCCGCGATGACGATCACCGTCCCGGCCGACCAGCCCGGCCAGGCCGCGTCGAGCAGGTCGCGCGACGGCGCCTCCCCATCGGCCAGGATCACGACGTGGACCACCTCAGGTGCCGCCGAGGAGGTCGTCGACGAACTCCGCCACGCCAGGGTAGATGGCGCTCGCTCCGGCCGCGAGCAGCGCGTCTCGCGTCCAGATCGTGGACTCGATGCCGATCCCCAGCGTTCCCACCGCGCGCGCCATGCGCATGTCGTCGGGAACGTCGCCGATGTAGCGGGCCGTCGCGATGCGGTCGATCCGGCCCAGCTGACGGAGCACGAGGAGCAGCGGGTCCGGATGCGGCTTGGAGGCGATCGGGTCGTTACCGAAGACGCGGGCGCGCAGGAGGTTGCCCAGCCCATAGCGCTCCAGCTGGCCCTCCACCACGCCGCGATGGCCGGCAGTGACGAGGCCCATCACGAAGCCGGCGTCCGCGAGGCGGCGCAGCGACTCCGCAACCCTGGGGAGGAGGCCTGTCTCGCCGATCTCGCCGTACAGCTCCAGCCAGCGCGCTCCGACCCACTCCAGCTCCGCGTCCGGGACGCCGAGCCGCTGGTACATGAGCCGCCAGTCGGGCACGTACGCCGCGCGATAGCGGTCCTCGTCGAAGGGCAGCCCGATCTCCGCGAGGACCCGCAGGTTCGCATCGAAGATGGCGGGGAGGGTGTCCATGAGGGTCCCGTCCCAGTCGAAGACGATGGCATCCATTGCCGCGATGCTAGCCCGCGCGCCGATCCCGCCCCGCCACCGATGCTATCCTCGCCGCCGTGCCGACAGTCCTCGAGCACCCAGCCGTCCAGCGGGTGCTTGACGTCGCCGCCAGAAAGGGCGTGACCCTCGAGGTCATGACCTTTCCCGACTCCACCCACACCGCATCGGATGCCGCCCGCGTCGTGGGCGCCGAGCTCGGCCAGATCGTCAAGTCACTCGTCTTCGTCACGGCCGCCGAGGACGGCTCGCTGGAGCCCATCGTGTGCCTCGTGTCCGGCGCGGATCGCGTGGACCTGGAGCGCCTTGCGGCGGTCGTCGGGCGGCGTGACGTTCGGCGCGCAACGGCGCGCGAGGCAGACGAGCTCACCGGCTACACGATCGGCGGCATCCCGCCGTTCGCCCACCGCCAGAAGACGCGCGTGATCATGGATCCGGACCTCGGCCGCTACGAGACCGTGTGGGCCGCCGCGGGCCTGCCGACGGCCGTCTTCCCCGTCTCGCCGGGGACGCTTCGGATGCTTGCCGACGCCCACGTCGCCCCGATCGCGGAGGAGCCGCCGGTCGAGCGCGCGTCCTGATGCCCGCCGCCGAGCCGCACGACGCAACGATCGCCTACCCGGGCGGCCTGCGGGCGCGCTGGCGGTGGGGCGGCTCGGGCCAGGCAGCGGCGGTCTTCGCCCTGTCGGAGGTCGGCGGCAGCCTCGTCGACCTTGGTCCGGAGATCTCGTCCGCACCCGATGAGCTGTGCCGCGCCGAGCTCCGTGTCGATGGGCCGGCCGGCGGCTGGACGGTCCGATTCGCCTCGACCCTCAATGACGAGCCAGCCGCGCAGCTCTGGGATACAGCCGGCCAGCTGGTCGTGAAATACGGGTTCCACGCCTACGGGCTGGAGGCGCGGACCGGGGCGCCGAGCTGGCGTCATCGATCGGCGACCCCGCTGCTCGCCGTGTTCGCATCGTCGCGGCTGCGCCACGTGATCCTGCAGGCGGAGCTGGAGACGTTCGCGATCGAAGCGGACGGGACCGTGGCATGGCGCATCGCGCACTCGGACGTCGTCACCGAGGCGTCCATGGTCGGCGGGCGGCTGGTGCTCACCGGCTACGGCGGCGGAGTGAACGCCATCGATCCAGCAACCGGCCGATCGGCGGGCTGAGCTCCCGGCACCCGCCGACTGTGGACCCGCCGTGGACAAGCCGGAGCCAGCAACCGAATCTGGTGGACAGATGGCATTGACCGGCAGGTGGGCCAGCCCTAGCGTATGCATCAGCCCGGAGGGGCCGAGCGACACTAACGACTGAGATCACCTCAAGGTCCACGTGTTGGGTAGGTTCCTCCGGGCCCTTTGATTCCGGTGACCCTATGATCCCCGCCGTGGCTCCCCTTCTCCTCGCGGCCGCAGGCGTCGTCGTGCTCGGCATCGCTGCGGCCATCCTGCGCAGCTTCGGCCCGGGCTATCGCGTGGGACGCCTGCTTGCCGTCGCGCCGCGGGTCTCCGTCGCCGAGGCCGTCCAGCTGGCGGAGGCGGGCACCAGGGGCTACGTGCGCATCGACGGGCGCATCGACAGCGACGCCGAGTTCGAGGACGCGGACCACCGGCCGCTCGTCATGCGCCGGACGACGATCGAGTGGCAACCGCCCTCCGACAACGGCCCCTGGACGAGGTTCGACCAGCGGCTTGAGGTCGTGCCCTTCGTGATCCGTGAGGGACTGGATGACATCGCCGTGGACGGCGGCTCCATCGCCGACGGCCTGGTGACCGTGCCGCGTGAGAGCATGGGAACGGCTGGAGAGGTGCAGGAGATGGTCGCCGCGGGAATCGATCCGACTGCCCGGGTCCGCATGCGGGTGGAGCTCGTGTCCAGCGTGGAGCACGCGACGGTCCTCGGGGTCCCGGCACGGGCACCGAACGGGGCCGCCGTCATCGGCCCGGGAATGGGCCGGCCGCTCATCCTCTCCACGCTCGAGGGGGATGAGGCGATGCGCACCCTCAGCGGCGGCGCGACCGGGCGCTCCCGGCTCGCGGTGGCATGCATCGCCGTCGGCGTCGCGCTGCTCGTGATCGCGGCGCTCTGGTGGATCGCCGATGCGCTCATCGGCCCGGGGGCGGCGACCGCGCTCGCGGCCTCCCCCGATCCGGCGCTCCGCCCGGGCTCGGACACCCGCACGAGCGGCAACGGCCCCGGCCTCGTCGGCGAGCCGCTGCTCGCGCTCCTGGGCGTGCTCGGCGTGGGGGTTGTCAGCCTCATCGCGAGCCTGACCGACGTTCGATTCACGCGTCCGCGATGACGCCGCGCACCACCCGGTACTTTCGGCCCATTGGCAAGAAAAGTGGGGTAGTCATCCTCGGACCGTAACTTCACGAATCCTCCGGGGGGCCGATTTGGCGAAGGTGGACGTGCACCATCCCCGACCGCTCGACGCGACGCTCAGCGTCACGCGCGCGGCCGAGGTGCTCGGCGTGCACGCGAACACGGTCAGGGCCTGGAGCGACGCCGGCCGCCTGCGCTACTACCGCATCAACCCCCGCGGCGATCGGCGCTACCGGCAGGGGGACCTCCTGCGGTTCCTCGCCGGGCTGGATACCGTGACCATGCCCCCGATCACGGACGAGGCCCGGTCGGTCGGTGCGCGCCGGCGCGCGCAACCCGAGCCCGGTCCCGTGGTCTCGCTCGAGGAGCACCACGCGATGCTTCGCCTCGTCGGCGAGCTGTCGGCGCTCAGCAGCTCGGCGATCCGCGACGCGCTTGCCCGTCCGGGTGCGCAGCTCGCGGCGGCCATCCGGCTGATCCAGGAGACGCTCGGGGTGGTGCACGCGTCAGCCTGGCGCCTGGACGGCTCGCAGCTCGTCCCGGCCGCGGCCGCTGGTGCTTCCGGCCTCGCGCTCGTCCGGCTGCCAGGCACGTTCGGGGTGCTCGGCGACGCACTCCGGGATCCGGCGTCGGTCGCCGAGCAGGAGCGGCCCGGACTGTCCGTCACGAATGATCCTGGCCGAGAGGTTGCATGCGCCATCGCGGGCGACGAGGGTCCATGGGGCGTGCTCCTGCTCGTCCGGCACGCGAACGACCCGCTGAATGACGTGGATCGGGATCTGATCCATGTCGCCGCTGCATCGGTCGCGAACGTCATCCGGGCGGCCGCCTCGGCGGCTATCGTGGCCCACCAGCTCCAGCGTGCAGACGCGCTACGGCGCGTCACCAGCGACATCGGCAGCCGCCTGGACCTCAACGAGATCCTGGAGCGGGTCATCGACCACGCGCTCGTCCTGTTCTCCGCGGATCGCGTCGCGGTCTTCCTGTTCGAGGAGGAGGGTCGGCGGCGGATGGCGGCCTCCCGCGGCCTGTCGCAGGCGTGGATCAACGCCGTCTCGACCGTCGAGGGGTACACCCTCGGCACCGCCGCCATCGACGCTCGACGCCCGATGTTCTCGGTGCACTACGCCGCCGACCCCCGCGCCGGCGACCTCCGCGCCGCCGTGGTCCAGGAGGGCTTCGACACGGCGTGCATCGCACCGCTGTTCGATGGCGATCGGCCGGAGCCGCTCGGCATCCTCGGCGTGTATCACGACAAGCCGCATCCCTGGACCGAGGACGAGCTCGAGACCATGGCGGCCCTCGCGACGCAGGCGACCGTCGCGATCAAGGCGGCCGCGAACTACGCCCAGCTCGCGACCTGGGCGGCGCAGCTCCAGTCCATCCAGGCCCTCGGTGCGCGCCTGAACCGCCTCACCAGCGTCAGGGAGATCGGCGCGGCCATCGCGACGGAGCTCCGGCAGCTGATCGACTACCACAACGTCCGCGTCTACCGGATCGAGGGCAGGGATCTCGTTCCGGTCGCGATGCAGGGCCGGGTCGGCGAATACCAGGACGAGACGCCGGAGCAGCTGCGGATCGGCGTCGGCGTCGGGATCACGGGATGGGTCGCAGAGCACCGGATCGCACAGCGTCTCGACGACGCCGCCCAGGACACCCGTGCCCAGACGATCGCCGGCACGCAGGACGACCTGGACGAGTCCATGCTGCTGGCGCCGATGCTGTTCGAGGACGAGGTCCTCGGCGTGCTGGTCCTGTCCAAGCTGGGCTTGCGCCAGTTCCGGAACGACGACCTGCGCCTGCTGGAGATCTACGCCAGCTTCGCCGCCCAGGCGATGGCCAACGCCGACGCGACCCAGCGGCTGCACGAGAAATCCGCCGCCCTGGAGCAGAAGGTGCGCGGGCAGCGCGAGCTCCTGGAGATCACCGAATCCATCCTGACGACGCTGGACCCGCCGGTGCTCCTGGGCACGATTGCCGACCGCCTGGGAGACCTGATCGGGTCGGACAACGTGGCGATCGAGCTGGTGGACCGTGCGACGGGTGGCCTCTCGCCGGTGACTGCCCGCGGTGTCGACGCGGAGTATTACCTGAAGCCGTGGCAGGCCGGCGAGACCGGGATCGCCACCTGGGTCCTGGAGCACAACCAGCCCGTTCGGGTCATCGACGAGTTCGACGATGCGCGCATCGGGCACCCGCCGTCCGGCCCGGTACACGGCAGCATCGTGTGCGTGCCCCTCCGCGGGCGCGACGGCGCGATCGGCGTCCTCACGCTGGAGCGCCTCGGCGAGGGCCGCGTCTTCTCCGACGACGAGTTCGAGCTCGTCCAGCTCTTCGCGGCGCAGGCCTCGATCGCGCTCCAGAACGCGGAGGTCCATCTCGCGGTCCAGCGAAACGCCCAGACCGACGTGCTGACGGGGCTGCTGAACCACGGTACGTTCGGCCAGCAGCTCCAGGCCCTGATCACGGCGGGCGAGCCATTCAGCCTCGTGATGCTGGACCTGGATCGGTTCAAGCCGGTCAACGACGGCATGGGCCACCAGGCCGGCGACCTGCTGCTCCGCCAGGTCGCCGAGGCGATCGTCGCGGCGAGCCGCGAGAGCGACCGGGTCTTCCGCTACGGCGGCGACGAGTTCGCCGTCCTGCTGCCGCGGACCGACGGCGACCAGGTCGGGCCGATCGCCGAGCGAGTGCGGGCCGCCGTCAAGGGCGTCGTCGCCTCCGGAACCACGTGGCGAGGGCGGGCACGCTCCCTCGAGGCGTCCGCCGGCACGGCTTCATACCCGTCCGACGGGGAGCGCGCGGAGGAGGTCCTGCTCGCCGCCGACCGGGCCCTGTTCGTCGCGAAGCGCTCCGGCGGCGGACGGGTCGCGAGCGCCGCCGAGGGCCTGGCCCTCGTCGGCGAATTCACCCTCCAGACCCCGACGCCCATCGACCCGCTCGGGGCGCCCGCCTGACGCTCCGTCGCCAGATCGCGCCGTCGCGCGTCAGAATCCAGTGATGACCGATCCGACCCCGCGCCCCCGCGCCGCCAGGCGCTCGCCGCTCGAGTCGCCATTCCTCGCCGTGGCGCTCGCCCTGGCAGTGCTGGCCATTGCCGCAGTCCTGATCCTGCCCGGGCTGCTCCCGCCCAATGGCCCCGGACCATCCGGTTCGCCGGGTGGATCGCCCGGGACGACCGGCCCCGGCCTGACCGAGAGCCCTGGCGCCCCCTCGTTCGTCCGCCCCACGCCCAGCCCGGCACCCACGTTCACGACCTACGTCGTCCGCGTCGGCGACTCGCTCAACTCCATCGCCACCGCCTACCGGACCACCGCGCGCTCGATCGCCTGGTGGAACCGCGGCACCTACCCGTCGCTGGACCCGGAATCCGAGGGTTACGACCCGAACCACCTCGAGGTCGGCTGGGCCCTGGTCTTCATCCCCGGCCAGGTCGTCGATGACACCAACCCGCCGACGCCGAGCCCGGGGCCATCCGCCACGAGCGTGCCGACGATCGGACCATCGGCCGTGCCGACCACGGCACCGCCCGCGACCGTGATCTCACACGGCCCGCGCACGGTGAAGAACATCGCGCTGTCGTTCGACATGGGGGGCCGCCTGGACCCGGCGCTCGACATCATCGGGTGGCTCATCGACCACGAGGTGCACGCCACGCTGTTCCCCACCGGCAAGTCCGGAACCCAGACCGCCCAGGGTCTCGCGGCGATGGAGCTCGCTGCGACTCGGCCGGATCTGTTCGACTTCGGGAACCACTCGTGGGACCACCCGGACTTCAAGGCCCTCACGGGCGCCCAGATGGCCGACCAGCTGACGCGCACGGAGACGGCGCTCCTGCCGGTCGTCGGCTCCACGAAGCCCTGGTTCCGGCCACCCTTCGGGAGCTGGGACACCGCGGTCCGGGCCGGCGTGGGGGCCGCGGGCTGGCAGTTCATGGTGACGTGGGACGTGGACATGATCGACTGGCGGCCGCTGGTGGACGGCGGCCCGACCGCGGCAGACATGAAGGCGAAGCTGCTCGCCAAGGGCCAGGGCGGCTCCATCGTCCTGATGCACCTCGGCGGCTACAACACGCTCCAGGCCCTGCCCGGGATCCTCGCCGCCTGCCAGACGCTGGGCCTCCAGCCCGTCACGCTGTCGGAGATGTTCGGGCAGTAAACGGGTCAGCTCGGGATCAGGAACGGCGGGATCCACAGGAACGAGCTGCTCGTCGTGAAGCCGGCCACCGTCGCGACGACGAACAGCGCCACGAACGCAAGGAGCACGACCCGGTCCGTCGGGTCGAGGCGAAGTTCGCGGATCCACGTCCGCCTGCCCGTGCCGAAGGCGCGCAGGTCCATCGCGTCGATGGTGTCCTCCGCACCCGCAATCGCGTTGACGATGGTGGGCACGAGGATCGGGACCTGCCGCCGAAGCCGCGCGAGCGGGCCTCCCACGCGCTCGCCGAGGTCCATGCCCCGCACTCGCTGCGCGTCCATGGTCGTGCGGAAGTCGGCGGCGAACGACGGGATGAACCGCCAGGTCAGGTCGATCGCGTAGGCGAACCGGTACGGCACGCCGAGCCGGGCGAAGGTGACGCCGAAGGCCGCCGGGTCGATCGCGAAGGCCAGCGGGAAGCCGATCGCGATCATGGCCATGAACCGGAGGAACTGGGTCAGGGCGAACGTCACGGATTCCGCGGAGATGGGCGTGCCGAGCAGGGGCAGGTAGCCATAGATGTGCTGCACCGCCCCGTCGGGCAGGCGCTGCACCCGCCCGGAGGCGAAGATGCCGTTCCCGAACACGAGCAGGCTCACGAACAGGATCGCGATGAACCACTGGCGCCGGACCTCGCGGAACGGGATCCTGGCGGAGCGGTAGTAGGCCAGCGCGAGCACGAGGAGCAGCGCGACGAGGCGGATGTCCCAGACCTGGATCGCCGCGAAGACGAAGAAGACGACGGCCAGGACAAGGACACGGGGGTCGCGGCGTGCAAGCCACGACCCCCGGCCCAGGTAGCGTGGCGCGAAGTTCACGGTCGCGCCTCCGGGTGGGCTAGCGCCCGAGCCTGTCCTTGACCGGCTCCCACGCGTAGATGAGGACCGGCACGAGGATGATCGTGGCGATGAGGTCGCCGATGATGACCGGGACGTACTCCTCGGACAGCACGGCGCTGAAGTCCATCTGGTCCTTGATCATGTCCGTGAACACGAACAGGAAGCCGACGACGACGGCCACGGCACCCGCCGCGGCGCCCGCGATCGCCTTGTTCATGAGGCCCTTGGACCACATGGACGCGAGCATCATCGGTGCGAGGCCGGCGAGCAGGCCCACGATGCCGTTCGCGATGCTCCAGTTCCACGAGGTCAGGAGACCCCAGCCGGAGATCTGGTCGCCAATCATGTTGCCGACGAGCCCCGTGAACAACCCGACGATCGGCCCGAAGGCGATGCCGAAGAACGGGACGAGGGCAAACGCCGGTCGGACGTCGACCGCGGTGCTGCCGGGGACGGGGATCTTGAAGATGCCGACGAGCACGCCGTAGAGCGCCGCGCCGATCGCCGAGTAGACGATCACGCGCGAATCCACGGCCCATATCGAGGGTCTTTGCATGGACATTGCAGTCATCCGGGAATCCCTCCTCTAGGTCTCTGGTGCGCGAGAATCACGGAGCGCCGACGCTGGAGTCTCCTTTCCGCCCGTTGCCGCTCGCGCTCCCATCCCGGGCAAGGACGAGGCGAGCGAGCGCCTCGGTGTCGAGGAACCGCTGCTCAGGACTGCGCCAGTGGGCGTTGGCGCGGATGAGCGAGGTCCGTCGAAGGTTGCAGCTCGTCCAGCGATCTTCGTCCTCGATCACGGTGCCAGGCGGACCGTCCGCGACGATCTGACCGTCCCGAAACAGCAGGATACGGGTCGCGTGCGCCAATGCAAGGTCCACGTCGTGCGTGACGAGGTAGATGGACTCGAGCCCGGGAATGGTCAGGACCTCGCGCATGAACAGCGCCGCGGTACGATGATCCTGCCCGGCTGACGGCTCGTCGAGGATGAGCGTGGGTGGCTCCAGGGCCAGGGCGATGGCCAGGGCGAGGCGCTTCTGCTGCCCGAAGGAGAGCGTGAGCGGCGGCCGCTGACGGATGTCTTCGAGGCTGTCCAGCGACGTCCGCCGGAGGGCGGCATCCACGATCCCCTCGAGCGCCTCCGGCGGGCGCTTGAGGTTGCGCGGGCCGAACTCCAGCTCGTCCCGGACGGTGCGCGCGAACAGCATCTGGCTGGGGCTCTGGAACACGAACCCGAACGTCGTCGCGAGGCTGGCGACGGACCGGCCCGCGATGGACGTGCCGTCGACCAGGACCTCCCCGACGCGCGTCGGCGTGAGGCCCATCGCCGTCCGGAGCAGCGTCGTCTTCCCGGAGCCGTTCGGGCCGAGGACGGCGACGACCTCGCGTGCGCCGAGCTTCGCGCTCACGCCGTGGAGCACCTCGCGTTCGCCCCAGCCCGCCCGGACGTCGCGGAACTCGAGGCGCGGTGCGCGTGCCGGATCACCGACTTCCAGGACGGGCGGAGTCGGAGCGGCAGCGGCCGCGCCGACAGGCCCGTTGCGGAACCGCTGGAGCACGACCTCGAACGGGAGCTTCACCGCGGACGGATCCGCGACCTCGAGGAAGCCCGCGACGTTGCCGAGGTACTTCGTCCGGCCCTCGTCCAGGTACAGGACCCGATCCGGCCGGAGGTCCAGTGCCTCCTCGACGCGGTGCTCCACGATGACGACCGCGTGGCCCTCGTCGGCGAGATGGCGCAGCGTGGAGAGCAGCCGCGCGGCCGTGAGCGGATCCAGGTTTGCGAGGGGCTCGTCCACCACGAACAGCCTTGGCTGGAGCATCAGGATCCCGGCCATGGCGAGGAGCTGGCGCTCGCCGCCGGACAGGTTGGCCGTCTCGCGACCGAGGAGTGCCTCGATGCCCGCGGTCGCGGACACCTCGCGGATGCGGCGCCACATCTCGCTCCGGTCCATGCCCAGGTTCTCCGGGCCAAAGGCCATCTCGGCCTCGACGGTGGCCCCTACGATCTGCCGCGCGGGGTCCTGGAGCAGCGTGCCGACGCTGCGGGCGATCTCGCGCAGCTTCTGCTCGGTCGTCGGGCGGCCGTCGACCAGGACGGAGCCGGTGAGCTCGCCCGGATAGGCATGCGGGATGAGCCCGTTGATGGCCCGGATCAGCGTGCTCTTGCCGCAGCCCGACGGGCCGGCGACGAGCAGGACCTCGCCCGGATCGATCGTGAGCGACAGGTCGATGAGGGCCGGCTCGGAGGCGCGCCGGTACCGGAAGCTCAACCGGTCGATCTCGACGATCCGATCGGGCATCGTCGGGTTCGTCAGGCGCGCCGGATTCGGATCCGCTGGTCCAGTCGGGCGCCGAGGCGGCGCGCCGCGTCGCCCTGGTTGTCCGCGTAGCCGAGGCGCGCGAACGAGTCCTCGTACAGCATCGCCGTGCCGACCGACGTCTCGCCGAAGGTCCGGACGAACGGTGCCTCCTCGACGTGCGCCGGGCGGCCGTCAAGGCTCTCGAGCTCCACCGTGAAGCGCGTCCCCGGCTCCACCGGGCCGAGCGCCCTCGCGAGGTCGCCCGCCCCGCCGGCAAGGTGGAGGTTCCCGAACGACGCGATGTACACGACGCTCGTGTCCAGCTGGCCCTCGGACGCAACGGGCTCCGGGAAGTCGAGCGCGGTGATCGACCCAAGGTCCACCTGGGGCCCCACGTCCTTGAACGATCCGCCGATCGCGAGGTTCGCGGCCATCGGCGAGAAGATGTCCCGGCCGTGGAACGTCGTGCTGACCTTCGGCAGCATCCACGCCCGGTTCTCGAGGACGCGCGCCTCGAGGGCGCCGCCGAGGACCTTCGCCGCTGGCCACAGGAGCCCGTTGTCCGGGCCGATGAGCACGTCGCCGCGGGCCGTCTGGATGCCGATGGGGCGCCGGGCGGTGCCCACGCCCGGGTCCACGACGGCCACGTGCACGCCCACCGGCAGCCACGACAGCGTGATCCAGAGGAGGTAGGCGCCATCGCGGATGGCGTATTTCCGGATCGAGTGGCTGATATCCACGATCTGGGCGTCGCGGGCGATCCCGAGCATCACGCCGCGGCAGATCGCGGCCGCGGCATCGGGCCCGAAGTCGGTCAGGAAGCTGATGAACGGGCGGACGGCGGGCTGCATCGAGCGATAGTAGCGAGCGATCGCCGTGTGGCGAGCCGCCGGAATCGGAACGGCGCCCGGAGGAGATCGGGCGCCGTCCCAGGTGCGGGCGAGCCGAGGGAGGAGCTCCTCGGTCGCCGGGGGATGTCAGGGAGTGGGTGGGTCGCTCACATGTGCGGAGGTCGCGTGGCGGCGGTCGTGGATCGTGCTGCCGGCGGGCTGCGCGGCGATCCGGCGACCGACCGGGTGGCCGGCAGCCCGCAGCTCCGCAGCGCGCCGCAATCGACGGCGAACGATCGCCTCGATCTCGGGCAGCGTCCAGTGAAGGCCGGCGCTGGGCAGCCCGTGCAGGAACGCGGTGAGGTTGGCGGATTCCCCGGCATCCAGGCCGCGCGCCAGGAACGCGCGATACGTCGCGCGAAGGCTCGCCTCGATCTGTTCCATTGACCCTGGCTCACGCAATGCGGACCGGGTGGCCGATCGGACGAATGCCGGTCGGTTCGGTGGGGCGATGGTCGGTCTGGTGCGGTCCGGTGACGATGACCCGTCGGTACCGGTTGGCACCGGTACTTGCGACGCGCGGGTTCCCGCGGCCTATCCTCGCGCCGTGGACGACCTCCACGGGGAGGAGCGAGAGCCGGCGAAGCGCGACAGGACCGCGCGGCTCATGCGCGTCGCCGGGCTGCTCGCCGGGAACCCGGACGGGATGCGCCCCAGGGACATCGCCGAGCGGCTGGACATGTCCGTCCGCAACGTCTACCGGGACCTCCACGCGCTGGAGAGCGAGGTCAGACTCCCGACCTGGTCCGAGGGCGGGCGCTGGGGCATCCTGGGCGACGCATTCCTGCCGCCGCTCAAGCTCACCCTCGCGGAGGCGATGGCGGTGTTCCTCGGCGCGCGGCTGATGGTTCGCTACGCGGACAAGTACGACCCGTACCTCGCGTCCGCGTTCGAGAAGCTCGCAGCCGCCCTGCCGGATGCGCTGCGCGAGCACGTCGCGCGGAGCCTGGACGTGCTCCAGGACGCGCCGCGCGACCCCGCGTTCAGCGACCACGTCCGCCTGCTCACGAAGGCGTGGGCCGAACGGCGGGTCGTCGAGATCGTGTACGAGGGCGCGGCGTACGAGGGGCGCCCGGGCGAGCGGAGCACGCGCACGGTGCGGCCGTTCCTCATCGAGCCATCGCTCCAGACCCATGCGCTGTACCTGATCGGCTGGGACGAGGATCGCGATGCCATGCGGACGTTCAAGATCGAGCGCATCCGGGAGGTCCGCGTGACGGCACGGCCGTTCGAGCCGCCCGAGGGCGCCACCCTGGAGCGGGACCTGCGGCGGGGCTGGGACATCATCGCGGACCAGCCGGCGACGGAGGTCGTCCTGCGCTTCCTGCCCGCGGTCGCGGACCGAGTCGCCGAGACCACCTGGCACTCGCTCCAGCGGACGGAGCGACAGGCCGATGGCAGCCTGATCTGGCGCTCCACCGTGAGCGGCGTCATCGAGATCCGGCTGTGGATCCTGTCGTGGGGCGAGGACGTGGAGGTCCTGCAACCCCCCGAGCTTCGGGTGCAGGTCGGCGAGATCCTCCGACGCGCGGCGATGCGATACGCCGATTGAGCCGATGGGCGACAATCCGACCGCCCTCCCCTTGACCCGTTCGGGTCGGCACTCGAGGTCCACGCCATGACCCGATCACGGCCCTTTGCCGCCGTCTCGAGGCTGGTTGTCGCGGCCATGCTCGCCGCAACATTCGTGACAGCTGTCGGCCCCATCGCCAATCCGGCACCGGTCGCCGCGAGCACGTCGGACACGATGGAATCGATGGTCGTCTCGCTCGTGAATGCGGAGCGGACCAAGCTCGGGCTCGTGCCGTTGCGGCTCCACAGCGGTCTGATAAGCCTCGCCGGCGATCGGGCGGCGTACATGGCCTCGATCGGCGCGATGCAGCACATCAGCTGCCTGTCCTGCACCCTGAACGCCCGCGGGATCCAGTGGTACAGCGCCGGCGAGGTGATCGCCTCGAACAACTACCCCTGGGGCAGCCAGGCCGCCCAGCAGATCTTCAACGGCTGGATGAGCAGCTCCACCCACCGGGCGATCCTGATGAGCAGCACGTACAACTACATCGGCGTCGGCGTCGCCTACCGCAGCGCCAACGGCTGGACGTACGCGTCGTCGGTGCTCACCGAATCCCGGGATCGAACCAGGCCGTGGGCCAGGATGAGCACCGCGTGGCACAGCGGGACGACGGTGTACTGGTCGTGGACCGGCGCCGATACCCGGCTCCAGACGCATACGGCGGGCCTCAAGAACTTCGACGTCCAGTACCGCGTCGGCACCGGGACGTGGGTCACGATCCGCAGCGGCACCACGGCGAGATCCCTGTACCTCTACGGCCGCGCGCACGGCCGCTGGTATGGCTTGCGGGTCCGCGCCCGGGACAATCTCGGCTACGTCTCGTCCTACTCGGCGGAGCTGCGCGTCTGGGTCCCCTGACGGACCCTATCCTTCAGGGCGTGGCGCGCCATCCCTTCGCCGCCGTCAACCTCATCAGCGACCCGATCCACGGCTACCTGGAGCTGACCAAGCGCCTGTCGCGCGACGAGTCGGCTGCGGCCGGCCTGCCGGACGAGGACGTCGCCGAGGACGACCTCCTCGACACCGCCTGGCTCCAGCGCCTGCGCCGGATCAGTCAGCTCCAGAGCGCGCGCTGGGTGTTCCCCACCGCCGAGCATTCCCGGTTCACGCACGGCCTCGGGGTCATGCACGAGGCTGGCCTCTGGACGCGCGCCCTGCTGCCTTCGCTCCTGACGGCCCTCCCCTCCCTCGATCCGGACGAGCCGCTGCCGTCCGAGGGGCTGGTCGTCGAAACCCTTCGGGTCGCAGGGCTGCTGCACGACGTGGGCCACGGACCGTTCGCGCACTTCTTCGACGACCGGGTGCTCGCGGCCTTTCCGGCGCCGCACGACGCACGGCGCGCCGGCAAGAAGCAGCTCTCCCACGAGGACCTCAGCCAGCTGATCATCGAGCGCGAGCTGGGCCCGATCATCCGCGGCCTCCGCCGCGCGCCTGGCGCGACGCCCGAGCGCGACGCGTTCGGCGAGGCCGAGCAGATCGACCCTCGGTGGGTCTCGTTCCTCGTCGCCAAGCCGGCCCTCGCTGATCCCACGATGCCGCGCTGGGTGCGGCTGCTCCAGCCCCTGCTGTCCGGCGTGTTCACCGTCGACAACCTTGACTACGTTCGGCGCGACGCGTTCTTCACGGGCGTCCGGGTGGGCATCGACGTGGAGCGGCTGCGCCGGTATGCCTACGTCTCGGATCGCGGGCTCACGCTGTACGAGCCCGGCGTGACGGCGCTGGAGGGCTTCCTCGGCGCCCGGATGCTCCTCTACCAGGCGGTGTACTTCCACCGGACGGTGCGCGCGATCGACCTGGACCTCGCGGAGGTCTTCCAGCCCGCGATCGCGGCCCTGTTCGGTGACGACTCCCCCGCCGACCGGCTTGCCGACTACGTGGACCTCGACGAGTACGCGCTGCTGCACCAGGCAGCGCGGTGGGCGCGCGGCGAGGACGTCGTCGCGAATGACAAGCGAACCGAACCGGGCGACGGGCGCGTGACGCGAGCCGTCGCCGACGGGTGGCGCGGGATCCTCCTTCGCCGCCCGGGCTGGCGTGCAGAGGCCGAGCTCCGGGCCTCGTACGAGAACGGCGCATTCCCCGATGCCGACGTGGCCGCGCTCGGCGCGGACGCGTCCCGGGACGTGGCGATCGACCTCGCGATGGTCGACGCGCGCATGGGCGACGAGGCGGCGTCGCGCTCGCTCGTGGTCGAGGGCCGGGATGGGTCGGTCATCCCGCTGTCCCGGGCAGTCGCGCGGGTCCCCGGCTGGGCGCTGATCGCCCGACGATATCGCCGGGTCTAGCCCTTCGCCCGCATCCGGTTGCCCTTCGCCTCGTGGGTCAGCTCGGCAAGCCCGAGCGCCTCCAGGAGCGGGGGCATGTACATGCCGAACCGGCCGCGGTAGCCCTTGCGGGTGCCGTACCAGCCACCGACCGGGTTGGACGGGTCACGGCCCCATGCCTCGACGGTGCCGGCCTTCGCGTCCTTCTGCTCGTCCGCCGCGCCGAGGTCCATCCAGTCGCCGTGCGCCTTGAGCATGGCGTGCAGGTCGTCGATGGCTCGGGCGTCGTACTTCAGCTGCGTGGAGCCGACCTGGCAGACGATCACCGGCGGGCTCACCGTGTCGTCGCGATACATCGTGTACTCGGAGGTCCCGGGCGGAGTCCTGAGGACCCACGGGTCCGCCTTCGTGCCGTTGCCTGTCGACATGGTGGCCTCCTCCTGGCGCGCCGGCACAACATCCCCGTGCGCCGGAACGCCCGCAGCCTAGCCCCGCTGCGGGCGGTGCGTCTCGATGCCTGCGCTACCCTTGTCGTCCGCGCGCCCGTAGCTCAGCGGACCAGAGCATGTGGCTTCGGACCACAGGGTCGGGGGTTCGAATCCCTCCGGGCGCGCCACCGTAACCCCCCGCGGCTGCCGCCGACCCGTCATCAGGACGCTGGCGGGATGTTTGCGTTGAAGCGGAAGCGGTTGGTCGGGTCGTGGATGCGCTTCAGGCGGCGCAGCCGATCGAACGAGGGGGCATCAAACCCGGCTGCGACCCGACTTGCTGACAGGTCGAGCTCGCTGTAGTTGAGGTACCCGCCCCCGCGGAGTGAGAAGGGCTCGATGCGGGCCGCAGTCCGCCGCGACCACTGGATCTGGGTCTCGTCGTCGCCCGGGTCCGCCCAGATCGCCAGCGCGGTGACGTTCGCAACCGCCGCACGGCCACCGAACGCCGCCGTGGCGGCTGGAATCCGGTGGGCGGCACCATGGATCAACTCGATCAGGATCACGCTGCGACCCCTGATCTCCCTCGACGCGTCGACCACGGCGTCGGCAAGGTCCTGGGGGGTCTCGCGAACGAGGTGACCCTTCCAGTAGTGACGAAGCCCAAAGGGAAGCGGGGGGTTCAGGGCCTGGACCTGGAGCCAGTTCATCGGCCGGACGTCGCCGTCGATACGACTGGGATCGGCGACAACCTCGCGGAGGGCAGCCGCACCTTCGGCCGGGTCCCCGCGCCACGCCACCAGGAGGGTCAGCCCAAGCGCCCCATCATCGGGCCATCGCCTCGCGAGCATCTGCAGCGACAGCGAGTCCGGCGCGTGCTGCTCGAGAGCGATCACTCGCTCGATCACGCGGGGCACGCCGTCCCCACGGAAGTTGATCCTGCCTCCCGCGACCTGGGTCACGTCCGCCAGCCGGTACCGAAGGTGCGTCACGACCCCGAAGTTGCCACCCCCGCCACGAAGGCCCCACATCAGGTCCGGCTCGCGCTGGTCGTCGACATCGATCACTTCGCCTGTCGCCGTCACCAGCTGAGCCCCGATGAGCGCATCACACGCGAATCCCTCGGATGCGACGAGATAGCTGATCCCGCCGCTGAGGGTGAGGCCGCCGATTCCCGTATCCACGAAGGTGCCGGACGGCGCCGCGAGACCATACGCGGTGGTTGCGGCATCGAGATCCATGAGCCTGGAGCCGCCGAGGGCCACAGCCGTCCGAGCTGCCGGATCGACCTCGGCGCCACGCCACTTCGACAGGTCGATCAGCAGCCCACCTTCTGGCGCCGAGTGCCCGGCGACGCTGTGACCACCGCCCCGGACGCCGATCGCGACGTCGACGTCGGTCGCCCACGTGACGGCCGCCACGACATCGGCGGTGTCGTCGGGTTGCAGGATGGCAACCGGCCGTCCGGCGGCCATCGCGTTGAACGAGCGTCGCGTCTGCTCGTACGAGGGATGATCGGAGGCGAGCAGTCGTCCGCGCGTCGCGGCATGCAGGTCGGCCAGCGCCGACTGCAGGTTGGGCAGGGCTGGCTTCGCCATCGTCTCCGACGCTCCGTGTGAGAAACGACCGCCTACGTCGTGCCCGACACGATAGCGGACGGCCTTGAGCCGCTGTTCACTCGCCTGAGCTAGATCGCGGGTTCGATCAGTTCCGGAACCTCGACCTGCTCATCGGGTGACGCAACCGAGGGCGCAGCCTCGACCCAGGTGACGGCTCGGCTGCTCGGGAGCAGCGCCGCTCCCATGTAGGCGATGAAGAGCAGTGAACCGGCCACAGCAAGCGTTGGCGTCACGCCGATCGCCACGCTCAGCGGTCCGACCGCGAGCAGGCCGAGCGGGTTGAAGATGTACGAGACAAGCTGGTCGAAGCTGAACACCCGCGATCGAGCCTCATCGGGGACATGCTGTTGGAGCATCGTCACCCACCACGTGTTGCAGAGCTCCTCCGCGATGATTCCCAGGAGGAATGCGCCGGCGATCAGCAGGATCGGCGCGGGGCCGACCAGCGACAGGGCCTCCAGGGCGGTCACCGAGACAATCGCCAACCCCACCAGCATCGGACGGCGTGGCTTCAGACGGAAGGCAAGCAGGCCCCCGAGCAGCCCCCCAACGGCACCTCCGGTCAGGACCACGCCCCACGCCGATGGACCGCCCAGCTGCCGCTCGGCGATGACCGGCCCGAGCACCAGGAAGGCACTGTTGGCCATGTTGCCGATCGCGAAGGCACCGAAGGCAGCGCCGATCCAGCGGCGCGTCCGGACCTCCCTCCAGCCTCCGGCCAGATCAGCCAGGAACGCCGTGTGCTCGGTCGGCCCGGTGCCGCGGGTCGGCCGAAGGAACACAAGGGAGATGGCGCTGACGGCGAACGTGCCGGCGTCGATGACGAACACCGCACCCGGTCCGACCAGGGCGATGACGAGGCCGGAGACGGTCGGTCCGGCCACGGCGGTGGCCCTGCGCGACACGCTCATGAGCGCGTTCGCCTGCTGCAGCTTCCCGGCGCTGACCGTCTGCGGGATCAGCCCCTGGCTTGCGGGCGCGAAGAACGCACTGGCGATGCCGAACAGCGTTGCGCCCACCACGATGTGCCAGAGCTGCGCCGAGCCGGTCAGCAGCAGGATGCCGATGGCTCCGTTGCCGACCCCGCGCACCACGTCGGCTCCGACCATCACGAGCTGGCGGGGCAACCGATCGGCCCAGACTCCCCCGGCGAGCACGAAGATCGTGAACGCCACGAAATAGGCGGCAAAGACGAGCCCGATCGAGGTGGCGTCACCCCCGATGCGCAGGACCGCGAAGGACCACGCGAGGAAGACCATCGAGTCTCCCGCGGCGGAGGTGGT
Source organism: Chloroflexota bacterium (assembly GCA_016191395.1). GTDB lineage: Bacteria > Chloroflexota > Limnocylindria > Limnocylindrales > CSP1-4 > UBA5189. The sequence goes on along the minus strand of JACPOS010000009.1, from coordinate 4,143 downwards.
CTGGCCGATCCAGAGCAGGCGGAACTGCCGCTCCCTGAGCGGGCCCAATCGATCGCGACGTGATTCAGTCATCGGCTCGGTTCAAGCGCCCGCGCGAGGACGATGCGAAGGCCGACAGGTTGGCAACACCCTGACAGCATCGCTGGATGGGCTGGGTTTGGGAACCGGAATGACCCGCGCTGCGGACTCGGGTTTACCCGGACCCGTTGCGTCTGTCCGGGCGGCCAGCAGTCGCAGCGTCCGGAGGCGCTCTCAGTAGTTCCAGAACACCTGCTCGTTGCCCGGTCCGACGGTATCGAGGAGCAGGAACGGTTGTGGATCGGACTTGCCGTCCGCGTTCACGTGGTACAGCCTGAATCGGCCGTTGGCCCCGTTCACGCCGACGAGCAGTCGATCGTCGGACGACCATGACCACACCAGCGTCGCCGTCTCACCTGGGCCGCAGATGCCGGGGACCAGCGTGGTGGCTCCGCTCTCCGGATGCAGCACCAGATCGCCGTTGATGACCTTCGCCAACGCGTGGGACCGGCCGCCGCTCCAGGCGAACGTCGATCGGCACGCCCCTGGAGCGTTCGGGAAGTCACGAACCGTCCCGTCCGCGGCCGCCACGAGTCGGTCGCCGACCACGAAGCTGCTGCCGAACCAGCTCAGCGCATCGATGTCGGCCCATGCGATCCCGGCCGCGAGCGACTGGACCGCGCCGATCTGGCCGCTGCCGGGATCTGCGCTGACGAGCACGGGGCGCCCATCGGCGGCCTGGAGGACCCACTCGCTAGAGAAAGGCCGAGCGACGAGGCGGGCGGCGTCGGCACGGGCGGCGAGTGCCAGCCCGGTGGTCAGGCGTTGGACCTCGCCTGCGATCGAGACCAGGAACAGGTCACCTGCCGGCGACGTGTGGTCGGCCCCGGTTCCGATCACCGCGATCCACCTGTCCCCGCCAGCCCACCAGATCGCGGTCCCTCGGCCGAGACCCGGCACGGGGATGGAGCGGTGGGCGACCTCCATGCCGCCGGACGCATTGGTACGAACGATGGCGAGGTCGATCGCGTCGACGCCAGCCCGCGCCAGGTAATCCCCGTTCCAGGCAAGGGGACCAAGCGTGCTTGTCCCGTCGATGGCGACTGGATCGAGCGCGAGCTGTGGCACCCCCGGGGCTCGCCAGTCCGGGGTGATGTACGCATGACACGGCGAGCAGTCGCTCTCGAATGCCAGGGCCGGCGACGCGCCGAGCCCGAGTGCGTTTCGATAGAGCGGAATATCGACAAACGCCTTGGCCGACCAGTCGTATGCCTGGCGCAGCCTGATCCCATCGCCGCCGATCACGATCGGCATGCCGGCCGCTTCCCTGGGCGACAGCGTCGCAAGGCTCCGGGCGGGCGCGGGTGAGCCGAGGATCGTGCGGTCCGCGAGGCGGGTCCCGGCCATGAGCAGCGCACCACCGAGCACACCCGTCACGAGTAGCCCCGCGAGCACGAACGTCCGTGCCGGCGGCCAGGTGAATCGTCGTCGCGTCGTGCCGTGGCGGGTCGCCACGGCACGGGCCACGGCCTGGGCGGCTGGGGCGCCGGCTGCCGTCGTGGCATATGCCCGCAGTTGGACCGCGAATCGCCGCTCGAACGAGTCGATTGGCTCGGGCAGGTCCGGCATCTCCTGGTCAGTCATCACCAAGCTCCCGGCGCATGTGTTGGAGAAGTCGTTTGAGCCTCGCACGCGTCCCGGCGGGCGTCAGGCCCGTCACGCGTGCGAGCTCGGTGGAGTTGAGCCCGGCCACGTACCGGAGTGCGAGCAGCGAACGATCGGCGGGACGGAGTCCGGCGAGGGCGTTCGCCAGGTCAAGCGCAGACGCGAGGCTCCCGTGTGGCGAGACGACGTGCGAGCCTGCGTCCACGTCCGTGACCGCCTCGACAGCGATCTCCCGGACCGCACGCCGCGCACGGAGCTGCACCAGGCCCCGGGCTTCGTTCGCCGCGATCGACACGAGCCAGGGCCGAAGACTCCCCGGCTCCCGAAGGCTCCGCAGCTTCCGCCAGGCGATCGGCCACGCGACGGCGACCGCCTCCTCGGCCAGGTCCAGGTCGCCGCAGACGACGAACGCCACCTGGCGCATGTCCGAGCTGTGTGTCTCGACGATCCAGCGGAACGCGGACTCGTCGCCTGCCAGCGCCCGCTCGATCGCGGTGGTCGCGGGGTCGGTGGACGCCCTCATCGCCTGCAGCATGCCCTACAGAGGCCGCCGCGGACACCAAGTGATTCGTCGCGTTCGGGCCTACGGAGTCATTGACGGAACTTCTCGAGAAGGACGTCAGTGTTCACGTAGAGATTGCCCTCGGCGTCCGCCATCACCTCCCCGGCGTTGCTGAGCGGGCCGTCGAGCGGCCACTCCGAAACGAATGCTCCGTTCGCGTCGAACTTCTGCAGGAAGCTCGAATCGAGGACGTAGATGTTTCCTTGCCGATCGACCGTCAGGTCACCAGGCCCCGACAGCTGGCCCATCCCCGCCGAGCCTGAGGTGCCGATCGTTGCGAGAAGCTTCCCGTTGCCATCGAACTTCAGGATGCGGTCGTTGACTCGATCGGCGACGTAGACGTTGCCCAGCTGGTCCACGGCGAGATCCTCCGGCCCGCTGCTGCCCCCCGCGCCGATCTGGCCTTCACCGCTCCCGTTGCTGCCCCAGGCCCCCAGCAGCTTGCCGTTGCCGTCGAACTTCTGGACCCCATGGGCGTGCACACGGTGATTGACGACGTAGACATTCCCCTGCGCGTCGACCGCCACTCCGGCAGGCCCGACCGGCTGCTCGGTCGCCCACTGCAGCAGGAATGCTCCGGCGCTGTCGAACTTGTTGATCAGGACCCGTTCGAAATCGGCCGCGTAGACGTTGCCCCGCGCGTCGACGCCGATGCCCAGCAGGAAGCTGAACTCACCGTCGCCCAGTCCCGTTGAGCCAAATGCCCTCACGAACTTGCCGTTCGGGTCAAACACCCGAATGAGCCCTGAGGGCGTGGCGCTGCCGACGTGGATGTTCCCGTCGGGACCCTGTGCGAGGTGGATGGGATCCTGTATCTGGCTCTCGGGAGTGCCGCCGGTCTGCCAGAGCAGGGTCAGCGGCGGACCCGTCGGGGCTGAGGCGACGACGTCCGAAGTGGTCGCAGGAAGAGCGGTCGGCGTCGGGTTGACCGCGACTGGAGACGGTGTCGTGGCCGGCGTTGAGCACGAGGCCACGAGAGCCGCGGTCGCCAGGGCCCATGCCCTACGTCGCCAGCCGATCATCAGGTGAGGGTTCGCCGTGCTCCCGCTCACCGTCATGACGAGGAGTCATCTCGTCCGGCCGGCAGCCCGGCCCCGCACCCTCAGGAACCAGCCGATGCGCCCGGGTCGTCTGCGCCAGCTGCGTCGCCCATGCCGGTCCCCGCGGGGCTGCCCGAGGCCGCCGAGCCTCCGCCGGTCGAGCCGGTCGAGCCGCCGCCCCGGATGCCCGCGGCGATCATTCCGACGAGCTCCAGGAAGCCCATCGGATCGCCGTTCAGGTTCGGGACGAGGCCGAGGAGCCGCGCGACCAGGTAGATGACCCCGATGAGGATGCCCAGCCCGCCGAGGAAGACGATGAGCCCGGGCAGGAGCGAGAGGAGCTCGTCGAACGGGTCCGACGCGTCTGTCCCTGCTGAACCGGTCGGGGCGTCCGCGCCCGTCAGCTCGATCTCCGCGATCACGCCAGTTGCCCCACCAACGTTTCCGACGGCAACGCACCAGTTGGGTGCGCCGCACGCGACGTCCTCGAACTGCGACGTGCCGGGGACCCCGTGGACGGTTCCGGGCACCCCGTCGGTGATGACGACGTAAGCCGCCTGGGCCGCGTCGGCGAGGCGCCCAACCGCCACGCACGTGGATGTGGTCGAGCAGGCGATTCCGTGCAGCGGCATCGTGTTGGCGACGGGGGTCGCGCCCTGCAATTGATCGTTCGTGTACGGGACGAGCTTCCCGAAGCCCTTCGAATCCGCACCGACCGCTAGGTGTAGTCCCCCAAGACGTTGGTGACGGTCAGGCGGCCAACTTGACCACCAACCGCTGCCGAGGCGTCTGACCGCCGAGCCCGAGATGCGGGCGCTCGTCGTTGTAGTAGCGGACGAAGCGGTGCAGGGCAACCTC
>JACPOS010000023.1 GCA_016191395.1 Chloroflexota bacterium | reverse complement strand
TGGTCAACATCAAGGGCCACTCCTATCGGATGCGGGCCCACGTGCCCTCAGGCCGGGAGGCATCGCCTATGCTCGGCTGACCTCGATCGCCTCTGCACTTTTCGTGGCGATCTCTCGGCACCTTTCGTGCTCACCCACACATGCACCCTCGCGGCGCGCAGCGATCGCTGCACGCGCAGGCGGTGCTGGTCGAAATCGACGCTTCCACAATGGCGCGTGACATCCGAGACGAGCGCCGTCCCCGTCGTGCTTGTCCGCGTTCCAACCCCCGCCGACCCGGAACTGCACGGTCGCCATGCCGATGCCACGGTTGGAGGTCGACTTGAACTTGACCGTTCCAGCGTCGCCGTCCTTCGGCCCGGCGGTGTAGGTGAACGTCGCGGGAGCCGGCTGGCCCTGTCCGGCAAGGGTCGACCGACTTGGGGCCGGAGTCGAGCGTCGCCTCGACCGGCTTGAGGAACGCGCACGAGCCAGCTGCAATGCGACCTTGCGCCGATCCGGGCTATCCTCTGCTCCCCCCCCGCCTCGGCAGGCGGCCAACGCGTGTCGATCGAGGCTGCCCCCCATGCACTCCCCAAGGGCAGCTGCCCTCCGTCTCATCGTCCTCGCGACGATCGCGATCGCCGGCTGCTCGCCGGCCGCAACCCAGGCTCCTGCAACCTCACGGCCGTCGGTTGCAGCGCCGGCCGCAACGTCCACGGCCGCCAGCTCCGGCCCGGGCTCCGTCACGGGCGACTGCGGCGAGGGGACGGCCGCGCTCATCCGGCAGCGCCTCGCGGCCCGGACGGACATCGTCTCGGTGACCACTCAGGGCGGCTGCCACGACGCCCTGATCATCACCACGCTGGCCGTGACCGACGTCGCCAAGGGCCTCGCGATCTGCGACAGCGCGGCCGAGATCGCCTACGCCTCGGGCGAGATCAGCTCGATCACCGTTCTCGCCGCGGACAGCAAGGAGCTGTCCATCGGCATCAAGGACAACCCCTGCATCGGCGAGCCGTAGTCGCTCGCGTGATCGCCGGGACGCATCCGGGCGTGCGCGCGTCAGGGCGCGGATTCGCTCAGGGCGTGTAGTCGAGCTTGGAGTTCGCCCAGATCCGATCGAGGACGTAGCGGCCGTCGCCCATCGGATCCGTCAGGGCCGCGCGGGCGGCCAGGATCATCACGTACGGGTGGAGGCGCACGTTGATCAACTTCCCGGCGGTGGGTTCGGGTTCGGAACGGGCGCGCCCTTGTACGTAGCCGTGACGCCATCGAAGACCCAGTCCCAGCCCGTCTTGAGCGTCACGGCCTTATGGTCGCCGGCGCGGTCGGCGCACAGGCTGCCGGTCTCGTTGAGCGTCCAGACCTTGGTCGCGTCGTAGGCCGTCCACGCGGTGTCGAGCGTCGCGCCGCCGCTCGTCCGGCCCTGCACCGGATACGGCAGCGCCCGGGATTCCGGATCGCCGAACAGGTCCGGCCCGAACAGGCCGTATGGGCCGTCGCCCGCGATCGGCAGCACCTTGGTGCCTGCCTCGACGAGGCCGGGGGCAGGAGGGCCACCAGCTGCTGGTTCGCCTCGATCGCCGCGGCGATCTGATCGGCCTTGAGCTACCCGAAGGGCAAGCAGGACCTCGTCTGCTACAGCTACGAGCCGTGGCACTACCGCTACTTCGGGCGCGATCTCGCGAAGCAGATCCACGACTCCGGGGTCACGCCTCGCGAGTACCTGTGGGCGAACTTCACGCAGCTCGACTCGACGTTCCAGCCCGCGCCCTCGGCGACGCCATCGGCACCGCCAACCGAGGCACCGACGCCCACGGCGAGCCCGACGGCGACACCGACGCTCACCAGCGACTCCCCGAGCCCCGACTCCTCCGCAGGCCCCACGACTCCGGCAGGGACGCCGACGGGCCCGGGCGCGGCACTCGTCGTCGTCACCGTCCTGATCGTCGTCACCGGCATCGGCCTGGCAAACGCCCTCGATCGCGCCCGCCGCCGCTGACCTCGGGCCTTGCATCGTCACTGACGGCTGACGGCGGCCCAGCGGTTCGGCCTCTACCATGGCCCGGACATGCCGATTGCCGCCATCCTGCCGTTCTTCTCCACCCTGCTGGGCGGGGTCGCGGCGCTGCGCCTCCGGCATCGGCTGCATGCGTTCATGGCGCTCGCGGCCGGCGTGGTGGTCGCAACCGCGGTGGCGGACCTCCTGCCGGAGGCCTTCGACCTCGTGGGCGCCGATGCCGCCCTCCCCGTCGGCATCGCGGCCGTCGTCGGGTTCATCGGCTTCAGCCTCGTCGAGGCGTTCCTGCACCAGTCCAGCTTCGAGCACGCGCTGGAGCACGAGATCGCGTTCGAGCTGGCCGGCGAGCACGGCGCCCACCGCGAGGGCTACCACGGCGGGCCGCACGCGACGCAGCCCGTCGAGACGAAGCCGATGAGCGCGACGTCTCGAGTCCTCGGCATCCTGCCGCCACTCAGCCTGATCATCCACTCCACGCTCGACGGTCTCGCCATCGGGCTCGCCTTCCAGGCGGGTGGCGACCTCGGGCTGATCGTCCTGCTCGCGGTCCTCGCCCACGACTTCGCCGACGGCATGAACGTCGTCACGCTGGCCCTGGACGCGGCGCGCGGCGAGCGCACGGCCGTCGTGCTGCTGGTCCTCGACGCCATTGCCCCGCTCGCCGGCGCGGCGCTGAGCACCATCGTCTCCATCTCGCCGGCGACCCTCGGGTTGCTGCTGGCGGCGTTCGCGGGCGTGTTCATCGCCGTCGGGGCGGGGCATCTCCTGCCGGAGTCCCAGCATCGCGATCCGCGCCGCGGCCCCGCGCTCGTCGCGCTATCCGGGCTGGGGGCAGCGGTCGTCCTCGCGATCCGGGCGGTGAGCGGGTGACGGCGCCCAGCGGAGCGCTCGGGCCGATCAGGCTGACCGGCGATCAGGCGCGGGCGGCACTGGCTTTCCGCCGACGCTTCAGGGCCGGAGAGTCGGCCGCACCTGACGCCTCGATCGCATTTGCCTCGTCCTCCGGCGCCTCGAGCGCAGCGGGATCGATCGGCACCGGCGTCTCGCGGTCCTGGAGCCGGCCGAGCACGACCGTGATGCCCGCCACGGTCGGGACGGCGACGATCGCGCCGAGGATCCCCGCGACCGCGCCGCCGACGAGCAGGCTCACGAGGACCAGGAACGGGGACAGCCCCACGCTGTTGCGCATGATCATCGGGACAAGCACGTTGCCTTCGATGAGCTGCAGCAGCACGTAGACGCCGAGCGTCAGCACCACCGTCTCGGGCGAGACGGTGGTCGCCATCAGCAGCGCCGGCACCGCGCCGATCAACGGTCCGACGATGGGGATGACCTCCGTGAGCGCTGCGATCAGTGCGAGCAGCAGGGCTGCGGGCAGGCCGAGCAGGCTGTACGCGACGCCCGTGGCAACGCCGATCGTGAGCATCAGGACCAGCTGGCCGCGTACCCAGAGGCCCAGGCGCGCCTCGACCTCGTTCCAGCCTTCGCGGATGCCTGCGCGGCGACGGGCCGGCATGAATGCGAGCGCGTAGCGCTGGAGACGGGACCGCTCGGTCAGCCAGAAGAAGACGAGGACGAGCAGGGTGACCAGTGCCGCCGTCACCTGGCCAACGATGAGCGAAGCGCCCAGGACGCTGTCCGCTGAAGGCGGTGGCCCCGGCTTGAGCGGCGCCTCGATCGCGTCGATGACCGAGCCGATCCCCTCGGACAGGGCCTCCGGGCGGAGCTGGGTGCTCCACGTGCGCACCTGCTCGAGGAACGTCGGGAAGTGGCCCACCGCCGCGCCGATCTGGACGGCGGCGGCCGGGACGATGAACAGGGCGACCGCAACGACGGCAACCAGGAAGGCCGCATACACGATGAGGATCGACAGCCCTCGTCCGATCCCGGTGCGCCCACGGATGGTGCCAACGACCGGCTCCAGGGCTGCCCCCAGCAGCACGGCGACGAAGATGATGAGGAACACCTCGCGCGCCATCGCGACCACGCCGGCGAGGAGGAGGACGAGACCGACGCCGATCGCCAGGCCCGCGCCGCGCGCAACCCAGCTCAACGATTCCGAACGCACTCGCCCCTCCCGATCAGTGACCGGCATCGTGATGGGCGCGTGGCTCACGGAACCCTTGATGACCAGGCCGCGGCGTTGCAGTTGCATCACGCCCGACGGTCAGTTGGGTCGATCCGTCTCCAGCTCGTGGATGCGGCGGGCGATGAATGCGCGCTCCACCTGGTTCGACGTGAGGGCGAGCGCCGCCTGGTACGCGGCCCCGGCATCGGCGCGCCTGCCCTCGCGACGGAGCAGGTCGGCGCGTGCCGCGTGGAAGTAGGCATAGGTGGCCAGGCGCTCGTCTCCGCCGAGCGCGTCGAGGAGCGCGAGGCCCGCGGCCGGTCCCTCGGCCATCGCGATCGCCACGGCGCGATTGAGCTCGATGACGGGTGACGGAGCGAGCCGGGCGAGGCGTCCGTACAGGGCCGCGATCTCCCGCCAGTCGGTGGCGGCCGCCGTCGGTGCGGTGTCGTGCAGGGCGGCGATCGCCGCCTGCACCTGGTACGGACCCGCACGCCCGATCCGGAGCGCCCGGTCCAGCAGGGCCTGGCCCTCGTCGATCTCGGCGCGATCCCAGCGGGACCGATCCTGGTCCTCCAGCAGGACGAGATCCCCTGCATCGCTCGTCCGCGCCTCACGTCGTGCGTCGTGCAGCAGGAGCAACGCCAGCAGCCCAAGGCTCTCCGGCTCGTCGGGCATCAGCTCGGCGACGAGGCGGGCCAGCCGGATCGCCTCCGCCGACAGCTCGCGACGGACGAGCGCCTCGCCCTCGGTGGCGCTGTAGCCCTCGTTGAAGATGAGGTACAGGACGCTCAGGACCGCGTCGAGCCGCTCCGGGAGGGCATGCGCGGGCGGGACCCGGTAGGGGATGCCGGCGTCGCGGATCTTCCGCTTCGCCCGGACGATCCGCTGCGCGAGCGTCACCTCCGGGACCAGGAAGGCACGCGCGATCTCCGGCGTCGTGAGCCCGCCCAGCGTGCGCAGCGTCAGCGCAACGCGCGCCTCCGGCGCGAGGGCGGGGTGGCAGCAGGTGAAGATCAGCCGCAGCCGGTCGTCGATGCCGTCCGTCTCGCTCACCTCCTCGATCCCCGGACTGCCGCCCGACGCGTCGATCTCGGCGTCACGTCGGAGCTCGTCGGTCTTGTCCACGAGGCGACGCCGCCGCCGGATCCGGTCGATCGCCGCATTGCGGGCGGTCGTGGTGATCCACGCCGCAGGGTTGCGCGGCAGGCCCTGGCCGGGCCAGGTCTCGAGCGCCTTCGCGAACGCGTCCTGGACCGCCTCCTCGGCGAGGTCGAAGTCGCCGAGCACGCGGATGAGGGTCGCGACGGCCCGGCCGGATTCTTCGCGGAACAGGCGGTCGACGACCTCGTGGGCAGCTTCGGTCACATGCCCGGCACGGCGACGACCGGGCGCACCTCGATGGAGCCCCAGCGGGCGCCCGGGCAGGCGGAGGCCAGCTCGATCGCCGCGTCGAGGTCGGCCGCCTCGATCAGGTAGTAGCCGCCGAGCGCTTCCTTGGTCTCCGCGAATGGCCCGTCCGTGATCAGCGTCCTGCCGTCCCGGACCTGGATCGTCGTGGCCGTCGTGGTGGGCTGGAGCTCGTCGCCGTCCACGAACGCCCCGCGGTCGCGGAGCATCGTCGTGAACGCCTCGTACGCGGCACCGACCTCGGCGAGCCGCTCCGGGGGCGGCGGGCTCGCGAGCTCTTCGCCGTAGATGAGGACGAGGTAGCGCATCGGGATCGGATCCTCCTCGCGCGTCGCGGTCGCTTGCCGCGATCACGAAGCTCGACGAACGGGCCGGCCGGAATCGACAGCACGCTAGCATCCGCGCATGCCGAAGGAACAGGAGGTCCTCCGGATCGGGGACCGCGACGTCGTGGTCACGAATCCGGGCAAGATCTTCTTCGAGGCGATCGGGGCGACGAAGCTGGACCTCGTCCGGTATTACCTCGCCGTCGCTCCGGGGGCCCTGACCGGTGCGGGCGGGCGGCCGATGGCCCTGAAGCGCTTCGTGAACGGCGCCGCCGGCGAGGCGTTCTTCCAGAAGCGCGCGCCGGACAACCGGCCGGAATGGCTGCGCACGGTCACCCTGTCATTCCCTTCCGGACGGACGGCCGACGAGATCGTCATCGACGACGCCGCCGGGCTGGCCTGGATCGTGAACCTCGGCTGCCTGGACCTCAATCCCCACCCGGTCCGGGCGGACGACCTGGACCATCCGGACGAGCTGCGCGTGGACCTGGACCCGGTGCCCGGCGTTGGCTGGTCGCAGATCCGCGACGTCGCGATGGTCACGAAGGAATCGCTGGAGGCGGTGGGCCTCACCGGCTGGCCGAAGACGTCCGGCTCGCGAGGCATCCACGTCAACGTCCGGATCGAGCGGAAGTGGACGTACCCGGAGGTGCGCCGCGCCGCTCTGGCGATCGCCCGGGACGTGGAACGGCGGGCGCCGGCCATCGCCACGTCGAAATGGTGGAAGGAGGAGCGCCACGGCGTCTTCCTGGACTACAACCAGAACGCGAAGGACCGCACCGTCGCCTCGGCGTACTCGGTCCGGCCGCTGCCGGATGCTCGCGTCTCGACCCCGCTCTCGTGGGACGAGCTGCCGACCGCGGAGGCCGAGGCGTTCACGATCTCCACCGTGCCGGCCCGGTTCGCGGCGATCGGTGACCCCGGGGCAGGGATCGACGCTGCGCCCGGCTCGCTGGAGGCGCTCCTGGAACTGTCACGCCGCGACGAGGCGGCGGGCATGGGCGACGCGCCGTGGCCCCCGAACTACCGCAAGCAGGAGGGTGAGCCGCCGCGGGTCCAGCCGTCGAAGCAGCGACGGGCGACGAAGGACTACGACACGCCCGAGGCGGAGGCGGAGCGCGAGAAGAGCCGCGCGGCCATGGAGAAACGGTTCACGGCTGAGCTGGAGAGGCGCCAGGCCGCCAACGCCGCGGGGGTCGGGACGACGCCAACACCGACGGGTCGGCGTCGCTCAGCGGTGCCGGTGATCGAGATATCACGCGCGAAGTCCAAGGCAGAGGCCCTCGAGGGCCTCGAGCGCTGGAAGGTCAGGCATCCGGCAGCCGCGGACGCGCTCGATGTCGCCGACGTGCTCGTCGACGGCATGCGCGGGCGCTCGTCGCTCTGGTACCGGGTGCGCGTGAATCTCACCCACGTGCCCGAGAGCGAGCGGCCGCCCCAGGAGGCCCTGGATCCCGACTACGACCCATGGGCGGAGTACGCGTTCCCCGATCGCGCAGGGCAGCTCGAGCGGTCCCCACGCAAGCGATAGCCGCCAGCAAGGACGTAACCCGCCGGGGCGCCGTGCTGGTCAGTTGAGCGGAATCGGCGCGGATGTATGCTCCACCCGCTTCGGGCGCCACTTGAAGGGACTGCGTGTGCTGATTCGCCCAGCGGGGCCGTGGTGACCCATCCGGGCGCCGGGCGATGGGCGATCGCCGCGGGGGTCGTCCTGGTCGCGATGCTGGCCGCGTGTGGCAGCGACGTGCGCGGCTCGCCAGGCGCCGGAACGACGACGGCTCCAATCGCATCCGCCACGCCACCGGTGACCGCCACGCCACCGGTGACCGCCACGCCACCGGTGACCGCCACGGCTGCGGCGATTGTCACGGCCGGCGCACCGTCCGCGACAGCCGCTGGGCCGGTGCGCTGCGCGGTGACACACGGCGCGGCTCCGAGCGCGACGATCGGAGTCGTCTGGGACGATCTGGGCTTCCCGGACTTCGGTGATCCGGTCACGATCAAGGTCGGTCAGGCGGTCGCCTTCGTTAACGGCAACGAGGCCACGCATACGGTCACGGAGGGCACCTACGCCGTGCCGGCCCCGAACGCATGCGTCGATGTCGACCTGCCCGTCAACGACACCGTCATCGTGACCTTCTCCACGCCAGGCGTCTATCAGTTCACGTGCAGGCCTCACAAGGTCATGCAGACCACGGTGACCGTCGAATAGCGCGCTCCGCGGAGGCGGGCGACCGGCGACCCCGACGAGGGCGGGGCCGCCGGGTAGGCCTTGGTCAGGCGGGCTTGGACCGCCAGAACATGATCAGGACGACCACGATGTAGACGTGGACCCCGAGCATGATGATCGTGAAGGGCAGGTTCGCCCGCTCCTCCGCACCGAGGCCGCTCAGCCAGATCAGCCCGCTGATGATCCCGACGATGAGGCCGATGATGCGGCCCCAGTTGCGCGACCGGAGGACGCCGATGCCGCCGATCACGTACACGAGGCTGTAGATCACGACGATGATCCCGAAGAACGCGACGACGCCACCGATGACGCTGCCCGGATCGTTCAGGCCAGGCACGGCCACGATGTCGCCGAGCTGGGACACGATGCTTCCGCCGACGACGGCCACGAACAGCCCGAGGAGGCCGCCGAGGATCCCGAGGATCAGCATGATCACGCCGGCGGCAGCGGCGAGGCCGGTACGGCCGCCCTGTACTGCTGCGGCGGCCGGCGCCGGGGCCCAGGCCACGGGCGGCGGTGTGGGCGCTGGGGCGCTGGCCTGCTGCACGAGCGGCGCCAGGGGCGGTGGCTCCGAGCTGGGCATCGGCGCGGGCGTCTGTTCGTCGGTCACGGTGCTCCCCCTCCTCTGAAGATCAGGTCCAGTTCGTACGCGGCCGTTTCCTCGAGCTGATCGTAGCGGCAGTCCGCCGGCCGTTTGTCGGGTCGCCAGCGGAGGAACGTGGTCCCATGCCGAAATCGATCGCCCTGGAGGTGATCGTACGCGACCTCGGCAACCCGCTCGAGCCGAAGCGGTTCCCACGACAGGTCCTTCCCCCGGTTCCAGCGTGAGGTCGCACCGGGCAGCCGATGGCCGGACGCCTCGGCGGCCTCCGCCCATTCGGCCCATTCCGCCCACGGATGCCCCTCGAGGGCGTTCTCGCGGAGGGGCGCCAGCTCCCCCACGAGCGACGCCCGCCTGTCCCACGTGAACGACGAGGTCACGCCCACGCTGTGAAGCGTCCCGGTGTCGTCGAACAGGCCCAGGAGCAGGGAGCCGATGTGCGTGCCCGGCCCGTTCTTGTGCCAGCGGAAGCCGGCGACCGCGCAATCTGCCGTGCGCTGGTGCTTGACCTTGATCATCGCCCGCTTGCCGGGCTGGTACGTGCCGTCGAGGCGCTTCGCGATCACGCCGTCCAGGCCTGCACCCTCGAACCGGTTGAACCAGTCCACCGCGAGCGCCCGGTCCGTCGTCGCGGGTGTCAGGTGGACGGGCGGCTTCACGATGCCCGCGAGCGCGGCCTCGAGGCGTGCGCGGCGCTCCGCCTGCGGCGCGGAACGAAGGTCTTCGTCGCCGATCGCGAGCAGGTCCCAGGCGATATACGACGCGGGCGACTGCTCCGCGAGCATGCGCACCCGCGACTCGGCGGGGTGGATGCGCAGGAGCAGCGCCTCGAACTGGAGGCCGCCGTCGCCGGCGATGACCACCTCGCCATCGACGACGCAGCGCTCCGGGAGCGAGGCGCGCAGTGGCACCGCGAGCTCGGGGAAGTAGCGGTCCAGCGGCTTCAGGTCGCGCGACTGGATCAGGGTTTCGTCACCATCACGGAAGACGAGCGCGCGGAACCCGTCCCACTTGGGCTCGAACAGCCATCCATCTCCCTCGGGCAGGCCGTCGGCAGGCTTGGCGAGCATCGGCTCGATCGGCGGCTGGAAGGGGAGCTTCACGCCGCCACGGTACCCGACCCGGCAGCCCGGCGGCCGACTACGATCCCCGCGTGAGCTACGACGAGATCGCCGAGGGGTACGAGCGGCACTGGGGGCCGGTGATCCGTCCTGGCGCCGAGCGCGTGCTGGACCTGGTCGCTCCGGCGATCGAGGCGGCGATCGTCGCGGGGGGCGAACCCGCGCTCCTCGACGTCGGGACCGGGACGGGCACGCTCGCCATCGCCGCGCTGGAGCGCTGGCCGGCGCTCCAGATCACCGGGGTGGATCCATCGACAGGCATGCTGGACCTCGCGAGAGTCGCCGCGGAAGAACGGCTCCCGGACCACCACGGGCGCTACCGGACGGAGGTCGGCTGGGCGGATGAGCTGCCGTTCGATGACGGCGCCTTCGACCTCGCCGTCTCCTCGTTCGTGCTCCAGCTGGTGCCGAGCCGGACGGCGGCGTTGCGCGAGATCCGCCGCGTCCTCAGGCTCGGCGGCACCCTCGCCTGGGTCGCCTGGCAGCGCGCCGACCGGCCATTTGAGCCGGACCGCGTGGCGAACGAGGTCCTCGACGAGGCCGGCTTCGACCCGCCCGAGGAGGGCGCCCGCAAGGGCGACATCGCGTCGGCGCAGGCGGCGGCGCTGTCGATGCGCCGGGCGGGGTTCCGCGACGTCCGCGCGCACGTGGACGAGGTCGTGCACGAGTGGGACCCGGCGGGCTACGTCGCGTTCCTGACCCGGTTCGACGAGGCGACGTTGTTCGCGGAGCTGGATCGCACCGAGCGGCGCGACATCGAACGCGAGATCAGGCGCCGCCTCACCCGGCTCACGCGGGAGCAGCGAACGCTGCGCCTGCCCGTGGTGCACGCGATCGGGCGCGTCCCGGGCTGACCCGACGGCCGGTCGGGTCGCCTGGCCGGGATCAGCCGGCGTCGCTCTCCGTGGCGCCGGACCCGGCCGCGGCGCCTACGGCGCCCTCGGCAGCAACCTCGGCACCCTCGGCGGCCTCGGGGGCCTCGACGACCTCCTCGACGCGCGGCGGCAGGACCTTGGCGACGACCTCGGTCGGGTCGTTGAGGAGCGTCGCGTCGGCCGGGATGACGAGATCGCTGACGTGGATCTGGTCATCGAACGTCGCGAGCGAGTCGATGGAGTAGTGGATGGACTGCGGGAGGTGATCCGGCAGCGCCCGTACGCGAACGTGCTCGATGACGTGCATCAGCGTGCCGCCGCCGTTCTCGATCGCGTCGGAGGTGCCCTCGGACACGAGCGGCACGTCCACGGTGAGCTCCTCGGTCATGCGGACGACGAACAGGTCCACGTGCAGCGGCCGGCGGGTCACGACGCCGATCTGGACGTTGGACACGAGCACCGGCGCCGCGGTGCCGCCATCGACCGACAGGTCGATCAGGGTGTTGGGACCGGCGTGGCGTCGGAGTTGCTCGAACTCGTGGGCGTCGACGGAGACGTTGTCCGAGGCGAGGCCGCGGCCGAACACGACCGCGGGCAGGCGGCCGTCGCGGCGCATATGGGCGACCTTCTTGCCGGTCACGGAGCGGCTCGCGGCGGCGAGCTTGGGGCGGGCTGTGGACATGCGGAAGTTGAGCCTCCGGGAACGATCGATCGGGCCGGTAGGCTACCACGCCAGTCGCAATTGCCAAATATTCGGCCGAGCGCACCGTCGCAGGCGAAGGCGGAGCGAGCACGGAATGCGAGCGCACCTGAAGGTGCGTGAGCCGACGCGCGCAGCCACAACGCCTGCCTGCGACGGCGGGCGACGGCCCCGGGTGTAGGATCGAGCACATGGCAGCCACGATCCTGGTCGTCGAAGACGAGCACGCCGTCGCGCGTGGGCTCCAGTACGCCCTCGAGCAGGAAGGCTACGAGGTCACGCTCGCCCGGTCGGGCGAGGAGGGCCTGGAGGTGGCGACCCGCGCGGCGCCGGACCTGATCCTCCTCGACGTCCGGCTCCCCGGCATGGACGGCTTCGAGGTGCTGCGCCGCCTTCGCGCGGCCGGCACCAAGTCGCCGGTGCTGATGCTCACCGCCCGCGACGAGGAGGTGGACAAGGTCATCGGCCTGGAGCTGGGGGCGGACGACTACCTGACCAAGCCGTTCGGGCTGCGGGAGCTGCAGAGCCGGATCAAGGCACTCCTGCGGCGCGCATACGGCGACCTCGCGGACGCGGTGGGCGGCCGAGTGATCAGGCATCGCGACCTGCTCATCGACCTGGATCGCCGGCGGGTCCAACGCGGCGACCGGCGGATCAGCCTCACCCCCACCGAGTTCGAGATCCTCCGCCACCTCGCCAGCAAGCCGGGCCGGGTGTACACCCGCGCCGAGCTGCTGGACCTCCTCCGCGACTACGAGGCCCTGGACCAGGACGAGAAGACGATCAACGTCCACGTGAGCCACCTGCGCGACAAGCTGGAGGACGACCCGACCAATCCCGCGTTCGTGCAGACGATTCGCGGCGTCGGGTACGCGTTCGCCGAGCGCTGACGACGTGAAGGACGGCCTCGCGCCGAAGACGTTCCAGGGTCGGCTCACCCTGGCCTTCGTGGCCGTCGTGGCGGTCACGCTCGGGCTCGTGGGGCTGCTCGTGGTCAACCGCCTCGGTGCGTACTTCGACCAGCAGCAGGACGACGACCTTGCCGCGCGGGCCCGCGGCGTCGCGCAGTACGTGATCCTCATCGCCGAGAGCACCAGCACCGTGCGCGCCGGGCGGCCGGTCGTGTCCACCGACGGGATCGCGGACCCCGCTGTCGTGGCCGAGCTGTCACGAGAGACACCGCTGCGGTTCATGGCGGACCGTCTCGCCCAGGCGGACATCCGGGTCCAGTTGGGCCTCGCGGGCGGCACGTTCAGGCCGGCCGCGAACGGGGACTTCGAGGCGGCTGCACAGGAGGAGCCACATCCGAGGCAGACCCGTGAGCGCCTCACCAGCGACCCGGTGGTGGTCGAGGTCTCGTCGGCAGCGATCCCGTACGGCGTGCAGGTCACGCTCGTGAACCCGTACACCTACCGCGCGGTCGCGATCTCCAACGTGACCGGCCTGCTCGCAGTCATCGGGCTCATCGCACTGTCCGTGGCCGTGGTGGTCGCGGCGATGCTGACCAGGCGCATCATCACGCCGTTGCGCCGCCTCACCGAGGCCAGCCACGACCTGGCTGAGGGCGACTTCGCCCGCCGCGTCCCCGCGGACGCGATCGAGGACGGGCCGATGGAGCTGTCCGACCTGGGCCTCCAGTTCAACGCCATGGCGGAACGGCTCCAGGAGAGCGTGGAGATCATCCGCCGCGACCGCGACCGGAGCCGCGAGTTCCTCGCCGACGTCTCGCACGAGCTGCGGACGCCGATTGCCGCCCTGCGGACCTTCAATGAGCTGCTCGTGGAAGGCGCGGTGGACGACCCCACGGCGCGCGGCGAGTTCCTCGAGACCAGCCGCGCCCAGATCGAGCGCCTGGACTGGCTCGCGCAGAACCTGCTGGAGCTCTCGAAGCTGGACTCCGGTCTCGTCCTGCTGGACCTTCGGCGCGAGGACCTGCGCTCGTCGGTGGAGCAGGCCGTGGACCAGGCGGCCGCGACCGCGAAGCGTCGGGGGGTGGAGCTCACGATGGACCGGCCCGCAGATGCGATCCAGATCCGCCACGACCCGGTCCGGATCGGCCAGGTCGTGACCAACCTCGTGGGCAACGCGATCAAGTTCACCGGGCGCGGCGGCCGCGTCGACGTGCAGGTCCGGCCGGAGGCCGATGGAGCGGCCTCGATCACGGTCTCCGACACGGGCATTGGCATCGACCCCGGGGAGCTGCCGAGGATCTTCGATCGCTTCTTCCGCGGCTCGCAGGCGAGCGAGGCCCGGGGAAGCGGGAGCGGCCTGGGGCTCGCGATCGTCCGGAGCATCGTCGAGATGCACGGCGGCACGGTCGCGGTGGAGAGCAGGTTGGGTGCCGGGACGACGTTCCGTGTCATGCTGCCCGCCCAGCCGCGGCCGCACCCGGACCTCGATGGGCCGCGCGTGGTGGAAACTTCATCGTCACCCGCTCACAACCTGAACCCGCAGCCCGCACCCTAGGCAGCGCATGACCGACGAGCCGCTCCCAACGCCCAACGAACCGATCTCCGCCCCCCTCACCGAGACGGAGACCGTCGTCTACACCCCGACGCCGGAACGCCGTCCCGAGTGGGCGCGGTCGGCCTGGCTGGACCCCGCCGTGCCCGCCGACAGCGCGGCGGCAGAGCCGGCTGCAACCGCGCTGGTCGTGCCCAGCGCACCCGACGCGCCAGCCGCCGGCGCACCTCGACGGGGCGGCATCGGCATCGGGATGATCCTGGGCGCCGCCCTCCTGTCCGCCGTCCTCGCCTCCGGTGGCACGGTGCTGCTGCTGGAGTCGACCGGCGCGCTGAACCGGGCGGCCGGGCCTGGCCAGAGCAGCCCGGTCGCGGCGTCCACCCAGCGCACGGTGACCGTGGACGACTCATCGGCCATCGTCGCGGCTGCGGCCAACGTCAGCCCGGCCGTCGTTCGGATCACGGCAACCGGCGTCAGCCAGGACGCCTTCGGCGGCACGCTTCCGGAGACGGGCATCGGTTCGGGGATCATCTATGACGCCGATGGCTGGATCCTCACCAATCGGCACGTCGTCCTGACCGGGGACAAGGCGATTGCCTCGTCGCTCACGGTGGAGCTCAAGGACGGCCGCGAGTTCACCGGCACGGTCTATGGCATCGACACGCTCACCGACCTCGCGATCGTGAAGGTGGACGCCACCGGCCTGCCCGCGGCGCCGATGGGCAAGTCGGCAGACATCAAGGTTGGCCAGCTGGCGATCGCCATCGGCTCGCCGCTGGGCACCTACACCAGCACGGTGACGACCGGGATCATCTCTGCGACCGGCCGGACGGTCCAGATCGACGCGACGATCAGCCTGCACAACCTGATCCAGACCGACGCCGCGATCAACCCTGGCAACAGCGGCGGCCCGCTGCTCGACGCCGCGGGTGCGGTCATCGGCATCAACACGGCGGTGGAGCGGGACTCCACCGGCATCGGCTTCGCGATCCCCATCGACATCGCCCGCCCGATCATGGCGCAGGCGCTCGCCGGCGAGCCGCTCGCCCGGCCATACCTCGGCATCCGCTACACGCAGATCGATGCCAAGGTCAAGAAGGCCAAGTCGCTCACCGTGGACGCGGGGGCCCTGATCGGGCCGGCGACCGACGCTGCCGGGGCGACCCAGCCCGCGATCACGCCTGGCAGCCCTGCCGAGGCCGCGGGGCTCAAGGACGGCGACATCATCGTGAGGATCCAGGACCAGGCCGTGGATTCGGAGCACCCGCTCGACGCGATCCTGACCAGCTACCGCCCCGGCCAGGTCGTGAAGCTCACGGTCCTGCGCGGCACGACCGAGGTGACGATCAGCGTGACCCTCGGGACGCGCCCGGACGGGCTGTAGCCCGACGCTCGGCGCGCTCAGCGCTGTCCGGCGCCCGCGGAGCCGTCAGCGGTTCCTGACGCGCCGGATCTCCACCCCCGCGTAGGCGAGCGGCCCACCGAGCCGGACCTCCGGCTTCCGTACCCGCACCACCACCTCGTCCACCTGTGCGTGCTCGTTCAACACCTCGTGCGCGATCGCCTCCGCAAGGGCCTCGATGAGGTTGAACGTCGTCGACTCGACCACCTGGCACGTGACCTGGTAGATCGCGCCGTAGTCGATGGTCCGCGTGAGGTCGTCGTCGAGGCCGGCGGGCTGGACGTCCAGCGCGAGCTCCACGTCCACCTCGAACCGTTGCGCCTGCACCTTCTCCCAGTCGTGGACCCCGTGGCGCGCCTGGAAGACCATGCCGGACAGGACGATGCGATCGCTCATGCGGGGCCATCGTGCCATGTGCCGCGCACGATCGCGTCCGCGATCCGCGCTGCACGGACGTTCGCCTGGACGTCGTGGACGCGGACGACGTCCGCGCCCGCGGCGATCCCGAGCGCAGTGGTGGCGAGCGTGGCCTCGAGGCGCTGGTCCACCGGCAGGTCCAGGACCTTGCCCAGCGTGGACTTGCGGGAGGTGCCCAGCAGGATCGGCCGGCCAAGCGCCCGGAGGGCACCGAGGTCCCGCAGCAGCTCCAGGTTCTGCCCCGCCGTCTTGCCGAACCCGATGCCCGGATCCACGATCACGCTCGTCCTCGGGACGCCGGCGGCGACCGCTCGGTCCACGGCGCGACGAAGGTCATCGACGACCTCCGCGACGAGGTCCACGTAGCGCGGTTCGGCCCGGTTGTGCATCACGATGATCGGCACCTCCCGGGCCGCGGCGAGCCTCGCCAGCGAGCCATCCTCGCCAACGCCCCAGATGTCGTTGATCGCGTCGGCGCCGGCGGCGAGGGCGGCCTCGGCTACGGCTGCCTTCGTCGTGTCGATCGTGAGCGGCATCGCCGGCAGCGCCGCACGAATCGCCCTGACGACCGGGATTGCCCTTCCAAGCTCCTCCGCCTCGTCCACGGTGGCGTGGCCCGGCCGGGTCGATTCGCCCCCGATGTCGAGGAGGTCCGCGCCCTCGCCGGCCATCTGCCGGGCCTGCTCGACGGCGGCCGCCACCGGGCCGTCCCCACCGAGCAGCCCGTCGCCGGAGAACGAATCGGGCGTCACGTTGACGATGCCCATGACGTACGTGCGCTCACCCCAGCGGAACGTCCGCCGCCCGATGCGGGACTCGCCCAGGTCCGTCATGACCCGGGCTCCTCCGGGTCGCGCAGTCGGGGATCGTCCAGCCACCGGCGCCGGGCTTCGCCCACGAGATACAGCGAGCCGGCGACCACGACCGGTCCGGCCGCGCCGTCCAGCGCCCGATCGAGCGCCTCGCGTACGTCGCTCACGGCGATGATCGTCGCACCCGGCCGGATCGCGCGCCACTGGCGGGCCAGCTCGGCGGCAGGCAGGGCTCGCTCGCCCGGAACCCGCGTCGCGACGATCCGGGCGCCGCGCAATGCAACGGCCCCATCAAGCGCTCGGATGATGCCGGGGACATCCTTGTCCGCCATCGAGCCATGCACGAGCGTGAGTGGTGGCGGGTCCGGCTCGCGTCCTCCCGCGAGAAAGGGCCGCAGGTCGTCGAGCGCCTGCGCCAGCGCCGCCGCCCCGGCCGGGTTATGGGCGCCGTCGAGCAGCACCCCGTGCTCGCCGACCTGGAGCAGCTCCAGGCGGCCAGGCCACGTCGCGGTCGCGTAACCGCTGCGCCGTGACGCCGCGTCCACCTCGGCGATCCCCGCCGTCGCGAGCGCGTCGAGCACCGCGTCGGCGACGGCCGCGTTCTCCGCCTGGTGCCGGCCACGAAGCGAGATTCGCGTGGGCCCGAGCGTGCGCAGCCGCACCTCGAGGCCGTCGCGGTCCCAGCCCAGCAGCGGCGCGGGCGCCACCTCCGTCAACGGGGCCGCGACCCGGCGTGCCCTGCGCCTGATGACCTCCAGGGCATCACCGCTGGCGCCGGTCACGGCGATGTCGCCACGCTCGATGATCGCCGCCTTCTCCCGGGCGATCGCCGCGACCGTGTCACCGAGCCAGGCCGTGTGATCCAGGGCGACGTTCGTGATCGCGGCGACGCCGCCATCCCAGGCATGCGTCGCGTCGAGCCGGCCGCCCAGCCCAACCTCGATGAGGGCCACCTTCACGCCCTCCTCGGCGAACCAGCGGAACAGCATCGCGGTGATCAGCTCGAACTCGGTGGGCGGGCCGTGGCGCCTGGCGACACCATCGGCCGCCTGGAGGACCTCACCGGCGAGGCGCGTGAACGTCACGGGGTCGATGGGCAGGCCGTCGATCTCCAGCCGCTCCCGGTAGCTGACCAGGTGCGGCTTGGGCGTCGCGCCGGTGCGGATCCCGGCGGCCCGCAACGCACTCGAGGCGAGGGCGAGCACGCTGCCCTTGCCGTTGGTGCCGCCGACGAGGGCGCCGCGCAGCTCCACCTGCGGGTCGCCGAGGACCTTGAGGAGCGCGCGCGTCCGAGCCAGGCCCAGTCGAACCCCGAACCGCCCACGGTCGGCGAGCGCCCGGACCGCGGCGTGGTACCCGGCCGCCTCGGCCGACCCTGCTGGCAGGCTCAACGCCCGCTCAGCTCCTCCTCGTAGAACACGCACTGGTTGAACCGCGGCGAGAGGCACACGTCGTTGACGTAGCTCTGCTCCAGGTGGACGCCACCGCGGAGCTGGCAGCGCGACACGACGCTGTCCTGGCGGACGATGCCCTTCAGCAGGTGCGGTGCGTGGATCGGCAGGGCGCCGCGCGCCCCGCTCACGTAGAAGTGCGGGCACACGTTCCGGCGCAGGTTGGGGAGGCCGAAGGCGCGGGTTCGCGCGGGGTCCGAGGCCGGCCCTCCGCCGATCGTGATCCCGAACCTGCGGTCGCCCGGACGACCCGCACCGGACGCGACGATCCGATCCGGCACCGGCTGCCCGCCGGGCGCAGGCACGGTCGCCACGCGCGAGATCGGGCCGAGACCGAAGGGTGGGCGCCCGCTGACGCGGACCCCGCGACCCGTCTTGGGACCGCCAGGCTGCACGAGATCCCCCACTCCGGCGGCGGCTCCGGTCGCCGCGCCTCGTCAGCGTACACCGCAGCGTGCTCGGGCCGTGGCGTGCGACGATAGGGTGAGATGACGACCCGTCGCGGCAGCTCGCACGTCCGCCCCCGTCCGCCGTCGAGCGGTCGCAGACAACCCGTCAAGGTTGCAGCGCCGGATCGCCGGCGCGTCCGCGAGCACCGCGGCATCGACGCACGGCGCAGGCGACCGCCCCTGGCGACACGGACGCTCCTGGCGCTCTCGATCGTGATCCTGGCCGCGGTCGCGTTCGTCGCTGCGAGCGGTGGGGTCGGGCCCGTCCTGTCAAGCCTCGGGTCCACCATCGGGTCGGCGTTCGGGCGCCTGACGGCAACCCCGCAGCCGAGCGCGACCGAGGTCATCGCGACGGACTCGCCCAGCATCGCCTCGCCCGCGCAGCCGTACACGAACATCAAGACGATCGATCTCAGCGTGTCCATCCCTGCCGAGGTGGTGGGCGACCCCACCGCAAAGGTCCGGCTCTACCTCACGCTGGCGGGACTGCAGGCGGCACCGGTGGTGGACGTGCCGGTGGGAACGACGAGCCGGATGAGCATCCCGTTCGAGCTCACGGCCGGCCGCAACGACATCTCGGCGACGCTCTTCCGGGGCGGCGAGGAATCCGACCAGTCCCCAATCGTGACGTACATCCTCGACCAGGACCCGCCCAAGATCACCATCACCTCGCCAAAGAACGGGGCGGCCGTCGACGCGCCGGACGTCAGCGTGAAGGGCACCACCCAGGCGAACACGAGCCTCGTGGTCCTGAACGCAGGAAACGGGACCTCGATCTCGGTGATCGCGGCGAAGGACGGAACGTTCGAGTTCGGACTGTCGCTGGGCCCGGGCACCAACGACATCACCATCACCGGCACCGACCCGGCCGGCAACGTCGGCACGGCGAAGCTCAAGCTCATTCAGGGATCGGCGAAGATGACCGTCCGCCTGTCGGCGTCGTCGTACCGCATCTCCGTCGCGAAGCGTCCCGCGTCGATCCAGCTGGTCGCGCTGGTCACCGACCCGTCCGGCGCGCCGCTCGCCGGCGCGAGTGCGTTCTTCACGCTCCAGATCCCGGGCCTTGCGCCCATCTCCAACAGCCTCGTGACCGGATCGGATGGCCGCGCCGTCTTCACGACGCCGCTGGTCGGCTCGCTCACCACTGGTGGAGGTCTGGGCACCGTGCTGGTGACGTCCGACGTCTACGGGACCTCGACCTCCCGGGTGACCCTGACCTTCGTGAAGTAGCGCCGAGGGCGTGACGCCCGGGGCGCGCGCAGCTACCATCGGACGGTGGCCATGTGGCACTGCCCGCACTGCGGCGCCCCACAGGCAGAGACGGCGCGCTGCTGGGTCTGCCGTCGTTCATCGACCACCTGTTCTACCTGCCGGCACTTTCGCGCCTCGCTGGCGGCCGATGTCGGCTTCTGCGCGCTCGATCGGAAGCGGCGCCCGCTGACGGGACGCGAGCTTCGTGGCTGCTGGGCGGAGCGACCGGCCGCCGCCGAGCCCCAGGCGACCGCGACGGCCCAGCAGAACGACCCGCTCGGGGCGCCCCGGCAGACGAGGTCGGTGCGCGGGTTCGTCCCAGTTGACGAGATCGCCTCGCTCCCGCCGCGGGACTCGGCGGTTCCGGCGCCGATCCTGCTGCTCGGTGAGCCGGGTGAGCCGTGGGAGACGCGAACCAGCCTGTTCGGCGAGTCCGACCGCTAGGTCAGGCCGGGCAGGTCAGGCCGGGCAGGTCGCCGCCGGTGCGGCGACGACCGTGAGGTTGATGGCGGTACCGGCCACCTTGACCGTATCCGGCGCCGGATCCTGCGCAACCACGATCGACGCCGGGTCGTTCGGTCCGCTCAGGGTGCCGAGGGTGAAGCCGTCGTTCTGGATCTGCGACTGCGCGAGGGCGAGGAGCGTACACCGGTAGTCGTGGACGGTGAGCATCTGGGGCGTGGGCACCGGGGTCGGGACAGGGGTCGGGGCCGGTGTGGGCTTGGGCGTGGGAGTCGGCGCGGGTGTCGGCGCGGCTGTCGGCGTTGGCTCCGGGCCCTTGGAGACGACGTAGTCCACGGGCGTCCCCGGCACCACCACGTTGTTCGGGCCCGGGTTGTGATCGACAACCGAGCCGGCCGGGAAGAATGGGTCGAACGCCTCCGACCGTGTACCGATCTTGAGGCCGGCCGCGACGATGAGGTTGACCGCGTCGGCTTCCACTCGGCCGCGAAGGTCCGGGACCGCGACACCCGTCGGGCCCTTCGCCATCGTGAGGTTGATCGTCGAGCCGCTGTCGGCGGTCGCACCTGCGGCCGGGTCCTGCTTCGTGATGGTGCCCGCCGCCTGGGTGCTGTCCTCGAACGCGACCTGCTGCACCTTGAGCCCGACTGCCTTCGCCACCTGGAGGGCCTCCTCGAACGTCTTGCCGAGGAGAGACGGCACGACGACCTGGGCCGCGGGTGACGCCCCGGGTCCGGAGGTGAGCTTGACCACCGCGAAGGCCGCGAGGGCGAGGATGATGATCGCGAGGATGGCGCTCACCCAGAGCCAGGGCGACGAGCCGCGGCGTGCGTCGTCGTCGGGATCGTCATCGCCGGTAACGATGGACGCCGCCGGTCGCCTGGGTGGCGTCCCGGCCGGCGCGGCGGCGTAGGCATCGGCGGGATAGGCGATTCTCGCCTCCGGGTTGGGCCTCGCGACGCCGGCGGCAATGGTCGGTGCTGCGCCGGTGGCCCCCGCGCCGGCTGCGGCGGCACTGCCTGCGACCGCGCCGGCCGCGGCACCACCGGCGACCCCAGCCGCGCCAGCTCCGGCCTTGTGGCTGCGAAGGCCGTCAGCGACCCGCTCCTCGCCGAGGAACAGCTCCAGCGCCTCGGCCATGTCCGCCGCGCTGGCGAAGCGACCCTCGGGGTTCGTGGCAAGCGCTTTCCGGTCGATCGCCTCGAGCGTCGACGGGATGCCGCCGTGCAGCGCCGACGGGCTCGGCACGGCACCGGTCAGGCGGGCCGTGGCAATGGCCGCGGCCGTGTCGCCCGTCCAGGGCCGACGCCCGGTGAGGAGCTCGAACAGCACGATGCCCAAGCTGTAGATGTCCGACGCCGGGGTCGCCAGCTCGCCGCGCGCCTGCTCCGGGCTGAAGTAGTGCACGGAGCCGAGCGTCGTCCCGGGCAGCGTCAGCGCGGATTCGGACAGCGCCCGCGCGATCCCGAAGTCCGCGACCTTCACGCGGCCTTCGCGGGTCACGAGGATGTTGCCGGGCTTGATGTCGCGATGGACGAAGCCGCGGTCGTGCGCGGCGGCGATCGCCCGCGCGGCCTGCGCCACCAGGCGCGCGGCGGCGCGCGGCGGCAGCGCACCGCTCCGCCGGACGATCGTCGCGAGATCCTCGCCCTCCACGAGCTCCATGACGATGAACGGCCCCACCGGGTCGGTGCCGTAGTCGTAGACCGCGACGACGGACGGGTGGTTCAGCGACGCGGCCGACTGCGCCTCGTGCCGGAACCGGTCCAGGAAGTCCGGATCTGCGCCGTACTCGGGCCGCAGCACCTTGACCGCGACGTCGCGTTCCAGCTGGGCATCGCGGGCGCGGTAGATCGTGGCCATGCCGCCCTGCCCCAGCAGCTCCACGAGCCGATAGCGGCCGCCGAGGACCGTCCCGATGTCGGTCACAGGTCCAGCCCCTTCAGGTGGGCGCGGAACTCCGCGCCGAGGTCAGGGCGCTGGAGCGCGAGGTCCACGGTCGCCTGGAGCCAGCCCATGGTGGTCCCGGCGTCATAGCGAATGCCCTCGAACTCGTACGTGTAGACCGACTGCTCGGCCATCAGCGCCTCAATAGCGTCGGTGAGCTGGATCTCGCCTCCTGCGCCTCGCTGGGTCTGCTCCAGCTTGTCGAAGATCTTGGGCGTCAGCACGTAGCGCCCGATGACGGCGAGGGTTGACGGCGCGTCCGCCGGAGACGGCTTCTCGACGATCCGGGTCATGCGGCGCAGCCGGCCGCCGTCGAGGTGGCTCTCGTCGACCTCGGCCGCAACGATGCCATACCGCGACACCTCCTCGGCCGGTACCTCGGTGACCGCGACGACGGACGAGTGGGTGCCCTCGTAGGCATGGATCAGCTGGCCGATGCACGGCCGATCGGCGATCACGACGTCATCGGGCAGGAGGACCGCGAACGGCTCGTGGCCGATCAGGTCCTTGGCCATCAGGATGGCGTGGCCCAGGCCGAGCTGCTCCTTCTGGCGGACGTACGCGATCTGGGCGAGGTCACTGATCTTGCGGACCTGCCGGAGCTTCTCGATCTCGCCCCGGTCCTCGAGCAGGTGCTCCAGCTCGTAGGACAGGTCGAAGTGGTCCTCGATCGCCCGCTTCTGGCTGGAGGTGACGATGATGACCTGCTCGATGCCGGCCGCCACGGCCTCTTCGACCGCGTACTGGATGATCGGCTTGTCGACGAGCGGCAGCATCTCCTTGGGCTGTGCCTTGGTCGCCGGCAGGAACCGGGTGCCCCATCCCGCCGCCGGGAACACAGCCTTGCGGACGCGCATCGAACCTCACGGTGGGGACGGACCCGACGGGTCGAACCGTGGGCGAGGATACCACCGGCCCCCTTGCGGCCTACCGCTCCAGGGTACCGATGAACTCCTCCACGAGTGCCGTGAAGGCAGCCGGCCTGTCCACGTTGGACAGGTGGCCGGCGCCCCGGATCACCCGGTAGGTCAGGCGCTCCACGCCCGCGAGGAACCGCTTCGCGCCCACGACGAAGACGAGATCGCTGACGCCGTTGATGGCCAGGACCGGACCGCCGTAGGCACGGAGTCGCTCGCGATAGCTGCCGCCGACCAGGCGTCGCACGGCCTGGCCCCCGCCGCGCGAGAAATGACCCCCGGCCGTGATCGCGGCCGCGACGTCCGCGCCGTAGCGGATGCGGAACCAGCCCTTCGCGACGCCGCCCACGATGCGTTCCGGCAGGAGGCGCAGGCTCCAGCCGTACAGGTGGAAGCCGGCCCTGCTGAGGCCCACGGGCTCGCGCGTGCAGCCGGCGATCACCAGGCCGCGGACACGGTCCGGGTACCTCCCCGCGACGACCATCGACACGTACCCGCCGAGGGACAGGCCCACCAGCACCGCGCGGCCGCCCGCCTCTCGATCGATGGCCGCGAGGACGTTCTCGACCGCCATGTCGAGGGTGAACGGCTGGCGGCGGAGCGTGCCGTGGCCGGGCTGGTCGACGCTGATGCAGCGGTACCGGTCGGAGAGCGCGGCGACCTGGGGCTGCCACACGGAGCGACCCATCATCGCCCCGTGGACGAACACGATCGGCGGGGCGTCGGCGGGGCCGGCGGCGACCCAGCTGCGCCCCGGCGTTGCCTCGGCATGCGACTCGTTCATGGCCCGCCCGGTACCGGGGCCACGACGCCCGCCTCACCCGGGGCGCGCGAACCACGCTGGACGATGAGTGCCGCGAGCAGGATCGTCGCGCCACCGCCGATCTGGAGCGGCTGGAGACCCTCCTGAAGCAGGGCGGCGGCGAGCCCCACACCCACCACCGGCTCGAACAGCATCAGGATCCCGGTCCGGACGCCGCCGATCCAGCGGATCCCGGTGAGGAACAGGACGGATGGGAGAGCCGCCGCGAACAGGCCCACCATGACCAGGAGGACCACGACCGGCGGCTGTCCGAGCGGCTGGAGGAGTGCGCCTGACCCGGACGTCGCGATGCTGACCACCGCCGCGACCAGCGCCGAGCCGGCCAGGATCGTGCCCATCGCCACGTCCGCGCGGACCGCGGCGAACCCACGGCTCGTGAGGACGAACGTCGCCTGGAACCCTGCCGCCGCGAGGCCGAGGGCGATCCCGAGCGCGTCGATGCGGACTGCCTCCGTGGTGCCGAGCCCGCCCAGGACGACGGCGATCATGCCCCCGAGCGCCAGCACGAGCGCGACGATCCGGGCGAGGTCGAGCGGTTCGTGTCCGAGGAATCCGCTGGCGGCCGCGACCATCGCGGGGTACGTGTAGAAGCCCAGCAGCGCGAGGGCCACGGTGGTCCGATCGAATGCCAGGAACATCGCCAGGTTCAGGGACGCGCCGAGCAGGATCCCGAGCGCGAGGATCCCCTGGGCGCGTCGCCCGGCTTCAGCGACGTTGGCCCACGCCGCGCGCAACCCGATCGACAGCGACAGGACGACGAGGATCCCCAGGGCGCCGACGCCGGCGCGCCAGGCGACGAAGGCGAACGGCTGGACGCCGGCGTCGTACGCGAACCGCGAGGCGACCCCGAGCGACCCGAACAGGGCAGCGCCGATCAGGACGATGAGGGCGCCGAGCCAACCGGCGCGCGGAAGTGGCATGGGACGTGAATGCTAGCCGCGGACCGGCGGGACGCGTCCGCCACCTGCGGCCGCGACGGATCTCAGGTTGGCTCGGGCCCGGCCTCCCGTCGTCCGGTGGCGATCCGGATGCTCGTGAACGGGATCCGGATCTCGCGGAACGCCTCGATGGAGATCAGGAAGCCGGCGAAGATCAGGCCGATGGAGACGAGCTTGCTGAGCGCGAAGATCGTCGTCTCGCCGCCCTTGACCCCGAAGTCCGTGCCCGTGACGAGCAGCGCGCCCACGGCGATGAGGATGGTCGCCGGGACGCGACTGTGGAGCTTGCCTCGTACCAGTGCCGAGAAGGCGGCCGGCAGCGAGGCAACGAAGTTCACGACGATCGCGATGGGGGCGATCAGGAGATTGAACAGGATGTGGTCGCCGGGCTGTCCCGGGTCAAGCGAGTAGCCCAGGACCCGGCGCTTCGGCATGAACACGTAGGCGGAGAACAGCGCGCCCAGGATGAGCGCCAGCCCGCCCGTGACGTTCATCAGCGGGGTGAGCAGCCGGAGGCTCCCCGGCAGCGGCGTCAGGACCGGGACGCCGTGGACGTCCAGCTGGAGCGTGCCCACCGGCAGCGGCGCCACGACCACGAGCGCGGTCCCGAGCACGGTGATCGCGATCACCCCGATGGCCGCGATCCGGGGCCATCGGGTGTTCTGGAAGTACGTCTCGACACCGATGGCGAGGGCCAGCACGAGCGCGAAGATCAGGTACAGGATCGGCAGGGTCCCCACGTCCGGGTAGTTGTTCTTCGCCTGGCTGAGCATCGTGAACACGCCGCCGAGCCCGGCGAGCGCGGCATAGGCATAGCCGAACCGAGTCTTGCCGAGCAGGAACGCGGTCCCCAGCCCCAGCCAGGCCGCGTTGAGCACGGCGCCGGCGAGGTACCAGACCTTGAACAGCTCGGGGCTCCAGCCGGCTGCCGCCCCGATCGCCTCGGCCGCGGACGCGACCCCGAAGAGCAGCGACCCGATCGCCCAGGCGAGCTGGTATGGCCCACGGCGCTCCCGCCACTGGTCGAGGAGCGCGATCGCCATCAGGAACGCGAGAGCGGCGGTGACGGCGGCCAGGGTCGAGGCGAGCATTCGGGGTCCTCAGGCTTTCCGGGGTGACGATGGACGGGGCGCTTGAAAGATCGCGACGAAGTGCAGGAGCAGGCGGTCCAGCAGCGCAGCCGCCTCGGCATACAGGCCCATGACGGCGGGTGCCTCCAGGGCACGTCGGCGGCCGATCGACTCGAGCTCGCCGAGGAACGGCCCACGGGCCGCCACGAACGCGCCGATTGCCGTCGCCATGTCCAGATGCGAGTCCCCGAGGCGGTGGGCGGTCGTCGCCACGGCGGTCATTGCCTCGGCCTCGGCCACCTCCCGGCCGGCCGCGTTCGATGCGTCGAGGTAAGCGACCAGCGTCTCGATCAGCCGGCGGCCTTCCGCCCGGAAGGCGTCGCGTTCCGGTCCATCGAGCGCCTGCGTCGCCGGCAGCGACCTGCCGGCTCGGTACGAGCGGGCGTACGCGCGGGCCATGCGTTCCGGCGTCGCGCCGAGGGTCGCGAGCGGTCGCTTGGCGTTCCGACGCGCCTCCTGGAGCCGGGCCACGTCGGCCCGCGCGAATCGTCGATGGCCACCGGGGGTCGTGAACGAGCGGATGCGGCCCACGTCGGACCAGCGGCGCAGCGTGTCCGGGTCCACGCCCAGCTGGCGGCTCGCCGGCCCAAGCGACAGCCAGTCGGCGGACGGGG
The DNA here is from genome assembly GCA_016191395.1 of Chloroflexota bacterium. GTDB lineage: Bacteria > Chloroflexota > Limnocylindria > Limnocylindrales > CSP1-4 > UBA5189. The sequence continues at coordinate 173,372 of JACPOS010000023.1, read as the reverse complement.
CTGCGAGGCTCGCTTCGATTCCGGGCACGTGGATCCTTCCGTGGTCCTGCGTCGTGCCGCGCCGTCGGGTTCCCCGCCTAGAACGAATCTGAGTAAAGCTAGGTATTCACCGTGCCGCGTCGACGGCGGGAGGATAGGAGCCTGGCGGGAGCCCTGTCAACGGGCGCCGGATCAGGCGGGAATCAGCTCGTGATCATCCCGGTGGAGGCCGTCGCACAGGCCGTAGCGGATGGACTCGCCATCGCCGCCGGGAAGCGGGAGCGGCCGCATGATCTCGCGGACCTCGCCCTTCCTGCAGAAGAGGTAGCCCTTGTCGCGCATCCACATCCGGACGTGCGCCGGATCGCCGTGGAACTCGAACGGTCCCGGGTTGATCACCGGCTGTCCGGCCCACGAGACGGGCGTCTCCGCGGCCACCACGTCCAAAATGTTCATCCGCCACGGCGTCCCGTCGATGACCTCGAGGCAGCCGTCGCACCGGATCGAAACGTTGTCGTTGACGATCGTCGCGATGTGCACGCCGAGGTAGTCGAGTGGGCTCATCGTCGCGATGGTATCGCGCTGCAGAGCGAGCGAGCGCAGCCGACAACGCCGCGATGTGGTTGCATGTGCGTCGCGCCCCCATCGTCTAGAGGCCTAGGACGCCACCCTTTCAAGGTGGAGATCGCCGGTTCGAATCCGGCTGGGGGTACCAAGTCGCAGCGTGTGCGCGGCGTCGCTCAGGTGTTCCACACGAGCACGAGCAGGGCGGTGATCGCGAAGCAGCCGATCGCGGCCAGGCCGGCAAGGCCGCCGACCAGCGCCAGCGCGAACGATCGACCGCCGGCCGCACGGGATGCGGCGCGCCACATGCCCACCAATGCCCCGATCGCGATCGCGCCGAGCGATCCGCCGGTGACCACGAGTCCGACGGCGAGCAGTGGGATCTGGCCGTCGGTGATGGTCAGCACGACCCACGCGTCGAAGATGACCGAGCCGATCAGGACCACCACCACGACCACGAGCGGGACCGTGAGCCGGATCGGGCCGAGGTAGCGGCCTGGGCGCTGCGCCGGCGCGCGGGCGGGAATCGGGCGGTCGTTCACGGTCGCGTCCGATGGTAGACCGCCACGTTCCAGGAAAGCCGCGGCCGCTTCAGGGTGGCGGCGACCTGCGCCCCGGCGTCGCCGAATGCGGCCGCGAGGAAGGCGCTCGTCGCCTCCTGCGAGCCGAACTCCCAGAAGCAGTGCACGACCCTGACCCGGAACCCGCCGGTCAGGAACGGCCCGGTGCGTTGGCTCCAGGCGCCGTACTCCGGCCGCGCGCCGTACAGGCGCGAGACGTCGTCCCGACCGTAGTCGTGGACCACGAGGTGGCGGCCGCCGGGCCGCAGGACGCGATCGACCTCGGCCACGTCGCGCGGCACGACACCCCGGAAGGATGACCACAGGCCGAGGACCACGTCCTCGGAGCCATCGGCCGCATCGAGCTGCAACGGGCGCGTGAGGTCGGCGTGTGTCACGCGGGCGCCCGCCGCGAGCAGCCCGCGAACCACCGGGCCACCGGCCGCATCGACCACGAGCACGTCGCGGTCCACCACCGTCCCGAGGGCATCGATGGCGGCGACCAGCTTGCCGGGCGGGTCGAGCGCCTCGAGGAATGCGGCCTCCAGCGCGGGCGAAAGCGAGATCGGGAGGTCGGACACCGCGCGAGTATCGCTCAGGCCAGCCGGACGACCGCCCCGGATCGAGGGGGCAGCTCGATCGTGACGCCACCGTCCGCGCCGGTCACGGCTGGCGCGCTGGCTCGTGCGCGACCCATGGGCAGGATCACCGATCCACCGGCGCCCCCGCCGAGAGCCAGCCGGATGGGCTCGTCGCCGGGGTTGATGCCGACGCTCAGCTCAGCCGCGTCGCCGCGCCGGAACGCGAGTGCCGGCCCAACGGCCGACGTGATCGTCACGGCATCCGACCGAAGCCATGGCTCCGCATGCCGGACCGCGAACGCAGCCCGCATGGAGTCGAGGAGCTCGTGGTCCCAGCGCCCCTCGTCCCATGGGAACGCGCGCCTTGAATCCGGATCGATCCCGCCGGTGACCCCGACCTCGTCGCCGTAGTACACGCACGGGGCGCCGGGCAGCGTCGCCTGGAGGAGGACCGCGAGCTGCATCGCCTCCCGATCGTTACCGAGTATCGAGAGGGCTCGCGGCGAGTCGTGGCTGTCGAGCAGGTTCAGCTGGACGGCGTTGGTCTCCGGCGCGTACGCGGCGAGCAGCTCCGTGAGTCGCGCTCCGAAGCCATGCCCGTCGAGGCGGGTGACCATGCCGTACTCGTGGTGCGACCGGAGCAGCGCCTCGTTGAGCGACCGGCCGCCCACGAAGCCGATGATCGCCTCGGCGAGCGGATAGTTCATGAGCGCGTCGAATCTGTCGCCGGCAACCCACTCGGGCGCCACGTGCCAGATCTCGCCCACGAGGTACGCCTCCGGATTGACCGCCCGGCACCGGCGCCGGAACTCCGCCCAGAACGCGGGGTCGTCGATCTCCGCTGGCACGTCCAGGCGCCAGCCATCGATCCCGAAGCGGAGCCAGTGCTCCGCGACGTTCCACAGGTACTCGCGGACGCCCGGCTCCGACACGTTGAGCTTGGGAAGGGCTGGCATGCCCCACCAGGCCTCGTAGCCCAGGCGCGCGCGCGCCGACGCCGCGTCCGCCCCGGGATCGATCTCGCCCGGATGGTGCTGGTCGTCCGGCTGCCCCGAGCGCATCCGGCCGGCCGGGTAGGCGTTCAGCGGCCGTCCCTCGCGCAGCGCCGCCTCGTCGTAATGGAACCAGTTGCGGTACGGCGACCCGATCCCCGTCTCCAGCACGTGGTGGAACGGCCAGAAGCCGCGGCCCGTGTGGTTGAACACGCCGTCGAGGACGATGCGGATGCCGCGCTCGTGCGCCCGGTCGAGGAGCTCGCGGAGGGCGGCGTCGCCGCCGAGCAGCGGATCGACCGTCAGGTAGTCGTAGGTGTGGTAGCGGTGGTTGGACGCCGACTGGAAGATCGGCGTCAGGTACAGCGCGTTCGCGCCCAGCGCCGCGATGTGATCCAGGTGCTCCACGACGCCCAGGAGGTCGCCGCCCTTGAAGCCGTAGTTCGTGGGCGGGCTGTCCCAGGGCTCCAGCGGTCCGGGCTTCGGGACGCGGTCGCTCGAGGCGAAGCGGTCCGGGAAGACCTGGTAGAACACGGCGTCTCGGACCCAGGCTGGCGTCTCGGGCATGCGGCGCGGGCTCCTCCATACTGGCGGGGATGGCGATGGTCGCACGAATGAGGGAGCGGCTCGGGGCGACCCTGCTCGTCGCGCTTCTCGTGGGCTGCAGCCCGGCGCCGTCCGCGACCCCGCCTGCGAGCGCTGGCGCCATGGCGAGCGCTGCCCCCACGGTCGCCGCCTGCGTGCCGGTGGCCGTTCCCGGTGCCGAGGCCCCGGCACCAACACCGCCCGTCTGGGCCGGGCGCACGTGGTACGAGCTGTTCGTCAGGAGCTTCTCGGACTCCAACGGCGACGGGATCGGCGACCTCGCCGGCGCCACCTCCAGGCTGGACTACCTCAAGGATCTCGGCATCGGTGGGATCTGGCTGATGCCGGTCGCGGAGGCCGCGAGCTACCACGGCTACGACGTCACCGACTACACCAAGGTGGAGCACGACTACGGCGACGAGGCTGCGCTCAAGGCATTCGTCGCCGCAGCGCACGGGCGCGGCATCCGGGTGATCGTGGACTTCGTGATCAACCACACCTCGATCGATCATCCCTGGTTCCAGGATGCGCTCAAGGGCGGCCCCCACCGCGACTGGTACATCTGGTCGGACACGAATCCAGGCTGGCCACCGGTCGCCGGCCCGAGCCCGTGGCACCAGACCAAGGCCGGCGACTACTACTACGGAGCCTTCTCCGAGGCGATGCCGGACCTGAACCTGCGCAACCCTGCCGTGACCGCCGAGATCGACCGGATCGCGAGCGTCTGGCTCGACGACTTCGAGGTGGACGGTTTCCGGATCGACGCGGCCCGCCACCTGATCGAGGACGACGGGGCGCACCAGGTCAACACCCCGGAGACCTACGCGTGGCTCGCGGACTTCTCGTCGAAGGTCCACGCCAGCCACCCGGACGCGCTCCTCCTCGGCGAGGCGTACGACGTGTCCCGGGCCGCCGGCGCGTACGTCCCCAAGAGCCTGGACATGACGTTCGACTTCGGCCTGGCGTCGGCGATGATCTCGGCCGTCGCGGGACGCCGGACGGCGCCCATCACGACCGCCCTCGCCGAGACCATCAAGTACTGGCCCGCAAACCGCGAGGCATCGTTCCTGACGAACCACGACCAGAACCGGGTCATGAGCCAGGTCTTCGGCGACGTCCCGTCGGCGCGCCTCGCGGCATTCATGCTCCTGACTGCTCCGGGCGTTCCGTTCATCTACTACGGCGAGGAGATCGGCCTCGAGGGCCGCAAGCCCGACGAGCAGATTCGCACGCCGATGCCGTGGACCGCCGATGGCCCGGCCGCCGGGTTCACGACGGGAACGCCGTGGGAGCCGCTCGCGGACGGCTGGGAGAGGACCAACGTCGCCACGGAAGCTGCAGACCCGCTCAGCCTCCTTGCCACATACCGGCTCTCGATCGCGTTCCGGGCGGCCCATCCCGCGCTGTCGCAGGGAGGAACGCTGCTCGTTGCCGGCGATGGCGCGAGCGTCATCGGCTGGCTGCGTGTCACGGCCGGCGAGACGCTCCTTGTCGTCATGAACGTGGGCGCGAAGGCCGTCACGGACTACGACCTGTCGCTCAAGGGCGGGCCGCTGTGCGGCGTCACGACGGCGAAGTACCTGGGAGCGGTCGGCGACGCATCGACCCCGGCCGTCACGGCCCCGACCGCCAATGCGACAGGCGGCTTCGACAAGTACAAGCCCATCGGAACGCTCCAGCCGGACAGCGGCTACGTAATCAGCCTCTCCGCTTCGTGACCGGTCGGCGAGACCCACGGGGTGAGCCGCCGGTGGCGGAGCAGGCACCTGCCGCGCCCCGGACCTTCCACCCGCGGCCCGTCCTGGTGGAGCTCGCCTCCGCGATCCTCGTCGTCGGTGCCGCGACCAACCTGCTCATCTCGGTCGACGGGCTGATGGGCATGGCGCAGTCGGGCGGCGACATCGGCGTGCCGACGCTGATCACGATCGCCGTCGCCACGGTGACACTCGCCCTCGGCCTTGCCGTCCGGTTCGGTCGGGCATGGCTGGTCACGGTCAACGTCATGGCCGTGATCGGGTTCCTGGAGCTGCTCTCGCAGACGTCGATCGGCTATGTATTCGGCGGACTGGACGTCTTCGTGGTGCTCGCCCTGATGCGCGAGCGGCCTTGGTTCGAGTGGTCTGCCCGCCAGCGAGCTGAGGCGGCTTAGCCCTTCACGCCGCCGACGGCCAGGCCGCCGACGAGGTACCGCTGGAAGAAGAAGAACACCAGGGAGACGGGCAGGGCGAACAGGATTGCGAACGCGGCGAACTCGGACCACGTGGTCGTCCGGGCGAAGTCACCGACCATGCTGTTGAGCGCGATCGACAGCGTCCAGTTCTGTGGGTTCGCGCCAATGAAGTAGTACGTCGTGAGGTACTCGGTCCAGCCGCCCAGGAAGCCCAGGAAGCCCGTGACCGCGACGGCAGGGATCGCCAGCGGCAGGATGATCTTGAGGAACACCTGGTTCCTCGAGGCACCGTCCACCACGGCCGCCTCTTCGAGATCCTTCGGGATCGTGTCCAGGTATCCCTTGAGGTTCCAGATCGCGAACGGCAGCTGACTCGAGATCACCGCTAGCGAGACGCCGATGAGCGAGGCGCGAAGGTTGAACGACAGGTCGCCGAACTCGATCTTGAACTGGTTGAGGAAGACGAACAGCGGCACCAGCGTCGCCACCGACGGCAGCATCAGCACGCCCAGGACCGCGATCATGAGCGCCCCGCGGCCGGGGAAGCGCAGGCGCGCAAACGCGTAGGCGGCCGTCACGCCGATGCCCACGGCAATCGCCGAGCTCGAGATCGCGATGAACAGGCTGTTCTTGGCCAGGCCCAGGAAGCTGATCGCATTCGACGTCGGTCGGTTGAGCACCTTCATGTAGGCGTCCAGCGTGGCGCCGGGCGGGATCAGGTTCAGCGCATCCGGCCGTGCGAAGTTCCGCGGGTCGATGGACATGCTGAAGATCCACACGATCGGGAACAGGACGGTGATCCCGATGAAGATGCACAGGATCTGCAGCAGGAGCTGCCGCCCGAGCGGCAGCCTGGGCTCTTCATTGCCCGCGACCTTCGTCTTCGCGCCGGGGCGGCGGAGGAAGGCGAAGCGTCGGGAGTCGGTGATCGCGGCCATCGGTGTCCTCGTCAGCGCTGGGTACGGGTCATTCGGCGTAGCTCTTTGTCGCCTTCGCGAGGCGGTTCGTGACGAGCGTCACCGCGAGGAGCAGGAAGAACAGGTACACGGCGAATGCTGCCGCGACGCCCAGGAGCTGGCGATCGACGGCCAGGCGGTACGCCTGCGTCACCAGGATCTCCGTCCTTCCGAACGGCTCGCCGGCTGTCATGAAGTACGGCAGGAAGAACAGGTTGAACGTGATCACGAATCCGTAGATCGCGTACGGGACCATCGCGGGCCGGAGGTAGGTGATCGTGATGTGCCGGAACTTCTGCCGGCCCGACGCGCCGTCCATCTCTGCCGCCTCGTAGAGCTCGCCCGGGATGCTCTGGAGCGCACCGGTCGCGACGACCGCATTCAGCGGCCATCCGAGCCATGTGTTCGCGATGAGCATCGCGAAGTACGCGAGCGGCAACGGGATGAACGGGATGGGGTCGTTCGTCTGGCGCAGCCAGTTCAGGTGGAACGCCGCCGTGTCTGCCGGGAGGCCGAACAGGCCACCAACGCCCTGGATGAGGAAGTTCACGGCTCCCGCGTCCGTATCGAACATGTTCCGCCAGACGGTCGCGACGATCAGCGAGGGGATCACGACCGGGAGGATGAACAGCGCGCGGTAGAAGCCGCGGAACATGAGGCCTTTGGTGTTCAGCAGGACCGCCACCAGGACTCCGATGATCACGTGCAGGACGACGTTGCTGAACGCCCACCAGAGGTTGAAGAAGACCAGGCGGAGGAATTCGAAGTTCGGGATCTGGAGCTGCGAGGTCGCGATCCGGAAGTAGTTATCCAGCCCGACGAAGGTCGGTGCGATCGGGTCGTTGACCCGGAAGTTCTTCGGCCCGAAGTCCGTGAACGACATCCAGACCTGGAAGATCAGCGGGTAGAAGGTGATGACGCCCATCACGATGAACGCGGGAAGCAGGTACAGGTACGGCTGGGTCGCACGCCGGATCCGCGTGCCCTTCGGGCGCTGGATCGCAGGGGCCATCGCCGTCGTCGCCATGCTGCTGGCTCGCCTCGCGGTGAGGGATGGGAGTCCTTTGGAGTATCCGGGTCCGGTGGGCCCAGAGCAAGGGGAAGATTGCGCGCCGGTTCAGCGATTTCGGCCCGGGGCGCCCGCGTGGGCGCCCCGGGCCGATCGAGCGAAGGCTACTTGCCGTTCGCCGTGTTCATGGTCGTGCAGGCCGTCGCGATGGCGGCGGTCGGATCGGTGCCCTTGTCGAGCACCGCGTTCAGGGCGTTACCGAAGTTGCCCCAGTAGTTGTTGAGCTCCTTGTTCTGCGGTCGAGGCAGGCCGGTGGCCGCCGCATCCGCGAAGCCCTTGACGATGGGGTCCTTGACGGTCACGCCAGGCGCCGCCGGCACGTGGCCGGCGAAGTTGACGAAGATCTGCTCCCAAGTGGTGCTGACCATCTGGAGCGCGAACTGGACCGCCAGGTCCTTGTTGGGGCTGTTGGGGTTGATGTACCAGCCGTCCGTTCCGGTGAGCGGGTTGGCCTTGCCCTTCGGGCCGGACGGGATCGGCGCGACGGCGAGCGTGCGGCCGAGCTTGGTGTACGCAGCCGTGAGGTCGGCCGTGAGCCACGGGCCGTCGACGATTGCGTTCGTCTTGCCGGTCTGGAAGTCCTGCTTCATGGCGTTGCCATCGGTGTAGAACTTCGCGCCGGCGGCCTTCAGGTCCGCGGCGAACTTGTATGCATCGGCAAAGCCGCCCTGATCGGCGACGCACTTGCCGGAGTCGTCCATGAGCTTGCCACCGAACGACCCGCTCCAGCCGAACTGGAAATACGGATCCTGATGGAGGCCGAGCTTGATCGACCCGTCCTTGACGCCAGCCAGCAGGGCATCGGTCGTGGCCGGGGCGGTGGCGATGGCGGTCCCGTCGTACCAGAGGGCAACGGCCTTCAGGGACTCGGGAACCATGAAGAACTTGCCGCCAACCTGCGAGCCGGCGACCGCAGTCGCGGAGAAGCCGTCAAGCTTGCCCGAGAGCTGGGTCGTGATGTCGGCGAGGGCGCCGGCGTCCGACTGCGAGAACAGGTTGTCGTTCGGCGCGATGTACAGGTCAGGGGTCTTCTCGCCTGCCAGCACGTCGGTCTGCCACTTGGTGAAGATGTCGCTGAACGGCTGCTCGACGACGTTGATCGTGAGCTCCGGGTTCTGGGCGCGGATCGCGCCGAGGACCTGGTCGAGGGCGCCGGTCTCACCGCCACCGGAGCCGTAGGAATGCCACAAGGTCAGCGAGCCCTTGAGGGCGGCCGGGCCGCTGTTGGCCTCGGTCGGTGTCGCCGTCCCCGGCGCCGTCGTGCCGCCCGGCGCCGAGGTCGGCGCCGTCGTGCTGGCTGCTGGACCGCAGGCGGTGGCCACGATGGCCAGGGCGCCGAGCAGGCCGACGAGCTTGATCGGTTTCTTCATGGGGTCTGTCATCTCCTCTGTCGCACTGGAGTCCCCAAGGCGGGGGCCTCCTGGGTTCAGGCCGTGGGAGCCGGCGTCGACCGGTCCCGTTGAGCGACCACCGCGCCGGGGCGCACCCCGCCGACAGCTCGCACCATCGACCCAAGTCTAGTCAGGGCACCTCCTGCCGCAACTGCGGCGCGGGCCCGGTCGACGCGCGGACGATGAGCCGCGTCTCGAGCCGGATGTGCTCTGGACGATTCGCCTCTCGCTGCTCCACCTCGGCGAGGAGGAGGCGAACAGCGTCGGCACCCTTCTGACGGATCGGCTGGTGCACCGTCGTCAGGGGTGGGTCGACGTGGCCGGCGAGGTCGATGTCATCGAAGCCGACGACACTCAGGTCGTCGGGGATGCGCAGGCCCAGCTCGCGGGCGGCGCGCATCGCGCCGATCGCGATGGCGTCGCTCATGGCCAGGACGGCCGTGGGCCGGATGCCCATGGCCCACGCACGCTGGAAGGCGGAGGAACCGCCGTCGATGGAGGACCGGCCGGCGACGACGCGCTCGGCCGAGAGCTCGATGCCGGCCCCTTCGAGGACGGCACGGTAGCCACGGAGGCGGCGCTCGGTGACGCCGGTCCGACCCGGCTCGCCGGACGGCGTCGCGGGACCCTCGATGGCGATGACGAGGAGGTCGCGGTGGCCGAGCTCCACCAGGTGCTCGGCGGCAGCCCGGGCGCCCGCCTCGTCGTCCACGACCACGGAGCTGTGCCCCGGCAGGTCGTCCGAGTCAACCAGGACCATCGGCAGCCCCGCGCCGCGGATCTGCCCGACCTCGGGATGATCTGCGGACAGTCCGATCGCAACCACCCCGTCGACCGTGGAGCGACCGACCGCGAGTGCGAGCGAGCCGTGCAGCGGCGAGATGAAGTGGAGCTCGTAGCCAAGGTCTTCGGCGGCGTGGGCGACGCCCTCGCTGAACAACGCGAAGAACGGGTTGGAGAAGATCACCGCGAGCGCCTGCGGCGTGAGCACGCCGAGCGTCATGGTCTGCCGCTGCGTGAGCATTCGCGCGACCGGGTTGGGGCGGTAGCCCAGCGCTCCGGCCACTTCGCGAATGCGAATGGCGGTCTCTGCGGACAGCCGCTCCGGGCTGTTGAACGCGAACGACACGGCGGTCTTCGACACACCCGCCTCACGGGCGACGTCTGCGATGCGCGGGCGAGTTCTGCGCCGCTCCATGTCCTCCTCCGGCGACGGGGTGAGCACCGTCGCGCCCACGACCCAGGCCAGCCTCCCGGCGGATCGCAGGTGAACCGGTTTAGTGAACCGGTTTAGTGACAGTAGCGATCCAGTCCCCGGCCGTCAAGAGTCGGATGCCCCTGGCGTTGTCGCCCACAATGGAGCCATGATCTCGGTCCGCGGAATGCCCTGGGGCATCGCCCTGTTCCTCGTGTATGCGTTCCTGATTCTGGCAGGGGTCGGGCTGGCGCTGGGCCCGGTCGTGGAGCAGGCGATTCAGGTGCCCATCACGTTCACCGGCGTCGTGTTGATGGCCCTGCTGGCATACACCATCTTCACCACCACCCTCGTGCTCCAGCGCAAGGCGGCAGCCCGGAACCTGGCGCTCGGCCTGCTCAGCCTCGCGATCCCGGCCGTCCCGCTGGCCGTCCTCATCAACCAGCTGGTTGCAGCGGTCCTGGTCGTCGTCGTGGCGATGGTCCTCTTCCGCGGGCTGCGCACGCCCGCGGCCGTCGCGTGGCTGGACCAGGAGTGACCCCGTGACCGCTCTTCGCGCTCGCGCGCGCGATCTGGCAGACTGGCACGCCGATCGCCCACCACGACCAGTGAGGCCGACCACTTGAGCACGCCTTCCCGTCGCCCCACCCCGGCCGGCCGGGCCACGCGACGTTCCCGCCGCCCCGCACCCCGCAGCTCCACCTTCCTCGAGCGGAACCGCAACCGGCTCCTGGTGGCCGGCGGCGCCGTGGCCGTGCTGATCCTCGCTGGGATGGCCTTCCTCAACTCCACGCAGCCCGCATATGCGTGCTCGAACACGTTCGACCCAACTGCCCCGCCGCGCGTGGTCCTGCCCACTGCGGAGCCGGGCACCACCAACCCACCCGCGACGGAGCCGCCCATCGGCTTCGTGCAGGCGGACATGGGCCACAACCACGTCGACGCCGGCACTCGAGTGACCTACACGTTCTGCCCGCCCGCGAGCGGCAAGCACTACAACGAACCGCCCCTTGGTCCAATCCCGGGCAACAAGGTGTACGGGCCCTCGGACGTCACCATCCCACAGGGCTGGATCCATAACCTCGAGCACAGCGCCCTTGTGCTCCTCTACAAGTGCCCGGGGCCCGCCTGCGACGACGCCGGGCAGGCTGCCCTGAAAGCCCTGCTCGCCAAGTGGCCGAACAGCCCTGTCTGCGATTTCCCGCCGAACCAGACCTCGCCGGTCATCACCCGCTTCGACGACATGGCGTGGCCGTACGCGGCCCTGGTCTGGGACAACGTGCTGCCGATGCAGACGCTGGACGAGGCGTCGCTCCTCAGGTTCTTCGCGGAGCGAGCCGAGCGCTTCAACGTCCAGGAGCTCGCGTGTCCATTGCCCACGCCGACCCCGGGACCAGCGACTCCTACCCCGGCCGCGACCGCGACCCAGGTGCCGACCACCGCACCGACAATTGCACCGACGACGGTTCCGACCGCGCCGGCCAGCACCGGCCCGTCGCCGAGCTGATCGGCACCATCACCTGATGCTTGCCCTGGTCAAGGTCGACGCGGGGCCCGGGCTGCGCCTCCAGGAGGTGCCGCGGCCGGATATCGGCATCAACGACGTCCTGATCCGGGTCCACAAGACGGGCATCTGCGGCACGGACCTGCACATCGAGTCGTGGGACCCGTGGGCGGCGAAGACCATCCACCCGCCGCAGGTGATCGGCCATGAGTTCGTGGGCGAGGTTGCGGACGTCGGCGCGAACGTCACCGACTTCCACCCCGGCGAGCTCGTGAGCGGCGAGGGGCACGTCACGTGCGGCCGCTGCCGGCACTGCCTGGCGGGCCAGCGGCACCTGTGCGTGAACACGGTCGGCCTGGGCGTCAATCGCGACGGGGCCTTCGCGGAGTACGTCGCGCTGCCGATGACCAATGTCTGGCACCACGCGCCGGGCATCGACGAGGAGGTCGCCGCGATCTTCGACCCATTCGGCAACGCCGTGCACACGGCGCTCGCGTTCGAGGTCCTCGGCGAGGACGTCCTCGTCACCGGTGCCGGCCCCATCGGGCTGATGGCCAGCGCCGTCGCCCGTCACGCGGGCGCCCGGAACATCGTGATCAGCGAGCCGAATGCGTTCCGCCGCGACCTCGCGATGCGGATGGGCGCGACCATCGCGATCGACCCGCGCGAGCGCGACCTCCGCGACGTCCAGCGCGAGCTGGGCATGGTCGAGGGCTTCGACGTCGCGTTCGAGATGTCGGGCAACGCCACGGCCCTCCGCTCGGCCATCGACAACATGGCCCACGGCGGCCGGATCGCGATCCTCGGCATCCCGACCGCGGAGATCTCGCTGGACGTCAACACGATCGTCTTCAACCAGCTGACGCTGCGCGGGATCTACGGCCGAGAGATGTACGAGACCTGGTACAAGATGCGCGTCCTCATCCAGTCCGGGCTCGACATCCGGCCGGCGATCACGCATCGCTTCGGCTTCCGTGATTTCGAGGCCGCGTTCGCGGCCGCCCGCTCCGGCGATTCCGGCAAGGTGATCATGGATTGGGGCGCGTCATGACGAGGCAACGAAATCCACTGGCGTTCATCGACGCCGAGCTCGCTGACCTGAAGTCGAAGCATCTGTACCGGCCCCTGCGCGTGATGAGCGCGGCGCAGGGCCCGGTGACCGTCGTCGACGGTCACGAGGTCATCAGCCTCTCGTCGAACGACTACCTGGGGCTCACCCACCACCCGCGGCTGCGCGACGCGGCGCTCGCCGCCGTGGCCGAGTTCGGTGTGGGCTCCGGAGCGGTCAGGACGATCGCGGGCACCATGGCGGAGCACGAGCTGCTCGAGGCGGAGCTGGCGGTCTTCAAGAGCGCCGAGGCCGTCCTCACGTTCCAGTCCGGCTTCACGGCGAACACCGGGGTCATCCCCACGATCACCGGCGAGGCGGACCTGATCGTGTCCGACGCGCTCAACCACGCCTCGATCATCGACGGCATGCGCCTCTCAAAGGCGCCCCGGAAGGTCTTCCCGCACAAGGACGTCGTGGCGCTGCGCGAGATCCTCCGTGAGGCGGCGGAACAAGGTCGCCCGGACGGGTCCGGTCCCTACCGGCTGATCCTGGTCGTCACCGACGGGGTCTTCTCGATGGACGGCGACATCGCGCCGCTGCCGGGCATCGTCGAGGCGGCAGAGGAGGTCGGGGCCGCGGTGTACGTCGACGACGCGCACGCCTCGGGCGTCCTGGGGCGCAACGGTCGCGGCTCGGTGGACCACTTCGGGCTGCACGGGCGCGTGGACGTCCAGGTCGGCACGATGTCGAAGGCGATGGGTGTCCTCGGCGGCTACGTGGCCGGCTCGCAGGCCCTGCGCGACATCCTCGTCCAGCGCGCCCGGCCGTTCCTGTTCTCCACCTCCCACCCGCCGGCTGACGCGGCCGCCTGTCGCGAGGCCATCCGGGTCATGGAAGACGAACCCTCGCGCATCGAGCGCCTGTGGGCGAGCACCAAGCGCTTCAAGGCAGAGCTGACCCGCCTGGGCTTCGACACCGGCAGGTCCGAGACGCCGATCACGCCGATCATCGTAGGCGACTCGGAAGCCGCGATCCGCTTCTCCGGCCGGCTGTTCGAGGAGGGCGTGTTCGCGACCTCGGTCGTGTTCCCCACCGTCGCGCTCGACCAGGCCCGGCTCCGGACGATCGTCACCGCGGCGCTCACCGACGAGCACCTGGACCGCGCGCTCGACGCGTTCGCGAGAGTGGGCAACGAGCTCGGCATCATCGCGGCGTGACCCGGGACTTCCCTTCCGGCACTGAGCCTCAGCCCGTGCACGGGTTGCCCCTCGACGCCCATCTCCACACCGAGCAGTCGCCAGACAGCGCAGTCCCCATCGACGTGTACGCCGCCCTCGCGGTGGAGCGTGGCATCCCGGAGATCGCGATCACCGATCACGTCGACTTCGACCCGCGCGACCCCGCGTACGCCTACTCACGCTTCGACGACCGCGAGCGCGTCGTCCGCGGTGCCGCGGAGCGATGGGCGAAGCAGGGCGTCGTCATCCGGTTCGGGGCGGAGCTCACCTTCAACCGGCGCTGGGAGGCGGACGTCCGCGACCATCTGAAGCACCACCACTACGACTACGTGATCGGCTCGGTCCACGACTGGCCGGAATCGCCGTACTGGCCGTCGCGCGTGCGCGACTGGATCAAAGGACGCTCGCTGGACGAGGTCGTGGCCCCCTACTACGCGGAGATCATCGCGGCGGCACGCTCCGGGCTCTTCGACACCATCGGCCATCTCGACGTCGTCAAGCGCTACCTGCACCCGCTCATCACCGCCGCGGACCTTGCCGAGCGGCCGGACCTCCAGGAGCCGGCGCTTCGGGCGATCATCGAGTCAGGGGTGGCGCTCGAAGTCAACAGCAGCGGCTTGAGGTATCCGGGGGCCGAGACGTATCCTTCGGCGGCCGTCGTGGCGCGGTTTCGCGAGCTGGGGGGCGAGCGCGTGGTTGTCGGATCTGATGCCCACTCCCGTGGGTCGTTCGCGGCACGACTGGACGAGTCGTACCGGCACCTCGCCGCGGCCGGATTCGAGGCGCTGAGCTTCCGGCGGGGGGCCGAGCGCGTGCGCATCCAGGTGCCACGCGACACCTCCAACAGTACCGTCGACGGCTTGCGCACCTAACGCCGGGCAGGGATCCTTCGTTACCCAATGGACGACGAAACGCTGGATCGGCTCGTCGCGGAGGCCAAGCGGGGTGACCGCGAGGCCTTCGGTCGCATCTTCGATGCGTACGCGGGGCCGATTCATCGCTTCATCGCCAGCCGCGTCAACGGCCCGAGTGACGCGGAGGACCTGACGCAGCTGGTCTTCGTCAAGGCCCTGGAAGCGCTCCCGCGCTATGAGGCGCGGGGCATCCCGTTCGGGGGCTGGCTCTTCCGGCTGGCCAGGAACGCGATCATCGACCAGATCCGGACACGACGGGACCACCTGTCGCTCGTGGCCGCGGTGACTCGGGAGACCGACGACGCCGGGCCGGAGGCGCAGGCGGCCCTGCAGGACGACCTCGACAAGGTCGCCAGTGCGCTGACGGAGCTGACCGACGATCAACGTGAGGTGATCGAGCTGCGCTTCTTTGCCGGCCTCTCGGTTCTCGAGACCGCGGTGGCGATGGGTCGCCAGGAGGGGACCGTCCGCGGACTCCAGTTCCGCGCGATCGCGTCCCTGCGACGCTCGCTCGGGATCGAGGTCGGCGCGCCCGCGAAGTCCGGGCCGTCCGCCGCCTCGGTGGTCGCGGCGACGATGAACGTGCTCCGATGACCGAGTACTTCGACCGCGACCTCGCGGCCCTCGACGAGATCGAGAACCTGCTGGAGGCGTACGCCGACGCCCGCCTGAGCCCTGCCGGTCTCGTGCTCGCCCGCATGCGCGCCCAGGTGCTGAGGGAGGCCGCCCTCCGCAGTGCCATTGCGGCGACGGCACAACGTGCGGCGGAAACCGATGTCGCTCGCCGCTCACGCTGGGGCCTGCCGGGCTTCCGTGTGCCGCAGCGGGCGTTTGCGCTGGGCCTCGCCGCCACCCTCACGCTCGGGACGAGCGCGGCGGTGCTCGCGGCGCCGCCGGGCAGCCCGTTCTACAACGCCCGCGTCGCGATCGAGACCGCATTCCTGCCGAGCCAGGTGGACGCCCGCCTCGCCTCGCACGAGAGACTCCTGACTGAACGCCTGGCCGAGGCTGAGGCCGCCGCGCGGCGCGGAGATCTCTCGGCACTCGCCGCCGCCCTTGCTGCCTATCAGGCCGAGGTGGAAGCGACCGTCACCGACGTCGGAGACGACGTCGACCGCCTCGCGCGCCTCGAAGCCGAGCTCTCCAAGCACACGGCTGTGCTCGAGGCCCTGACTGCAACGCTACCCGAGCAGGCGGCCATCGAGCACGCGATCGATGCGAGCCAGAAGGCGACCGCGAAGCTCAAGGACAAGGGCGCGCATGGCGGCCGGCCATCCACGCCTCCCGGCGCCCCGGAGAACGCACCGACTCGCTAGCGGGTAACCGGCAAGCGCCGGCGGGATTTCCCCGCCGCCCGCCTTGCGTGCTCCAGCCCGGAGCCGATCTCGCCCATGACCGCACCGTCGCCCGGCGCCCGTCATGAATCACAAGACCGCGACCGACGCTCGACCGCGGTCCGCGCTGCGAGGCAGAAAAGAACGAGGGCCCGGGTTTCCCGGGCCCTCGTTTCGTTGGTCTGGTCCCTGGTCGGGACTGCTACCTAGCGCCGGCTCTTGGCCCGCGCCGGGGTCAGCACGACGACGCTCGCGAGGAGCACGCCGAGCGCGACCACGAGCAGCCACGCGCTGTCAGCCGGGCCCGAGGTACCGTTCCCGCCGATGGCAGCGGTGTTGGGCTCGGTCGCCTGATCAGTCTCACCTGCCTGGCTCGACCCGAACGTCGGGGTCGGCGTGGGCTCGGACTCAGACGGCGAGGTGCAGAACACCGCGTGGCTGAGACCCTGGGGCTTGCCATCACCGTTCGTGTCAGGAGCGAACATGTTGCCATCGGAGGCAACGCCACCACCGGACTTGCCGGTGTAGTCGTACTTGTTGTAGCCGTTGCCGCCCTTGACGTAGGCGATCGTCACGAGGCCGCCTGTGGCCGTGAAGCCGAAGGCCTTCGAGGTTCCGTCGTAGGTCCAGGCAACGTGGACACCGTTGTCGGTATCGTCGCTGCCGGCGGAGTCGCCGGTCTCGAGGCCGTCAGCAACGGCGCAATTGGCCGAGTCGTTGTTGCCCTTGCCGTCGAGGGTGATGTTCCCCGGATCGACGGTCGTCGGCACGACACCCTGGTCGCTGGCGGGCGTGGCGGCTAGCACCGTCCCGGCCATCGCGAACACGAGTGCACCAGCGCCGAACAGCGCTGCGAGCTTCTTCAGACTGGTCATGTTGTGCCTTGTCCCTCCGCTATCCCAACCTGGACCGGACCATTGATTCTGCCGCCCCGGCATAGGTACCTGAGTACTTTGCCAAAGTCCCCGAGGACCCTACGGGGGCCCGATCGGGCCCGTAGTGTGCACGAAGGTCCTTTGGTCGTCTAGTACTTCCTCACACTCCCAGAGTGTCCCTAATGCGACTGCAAACACGCAGACCGCCCACGAATTCGGTGCATTTCGTCGAACATTGCAACGATTCGGACGGGCTGGGCCGTGACTTCTGGTCCGTCAGTACCATGCTCGGGTGGACGCACACGGCGGATCAAACCCAGTGATGACGCTGCGAGCGGCGGCGAGGAACGCCGTTGGCGCCGCGTTCGAGCGGGCGATCGCCTCCGGCCGGTTGCCGGACGTTCCAGAGGCGCGGGCTGCGGAGATCGAGGTGAGCCGGCCGGCGAAGCCGGAGCACGGTGACCTGGCCGCCAACCTGGCCCTCCGACTCGCGAAGCCGCTCCGGATGGCACCCATCGCCATCGCGACCGCCCTGGCCGAGGCGATGGTCGAGGTTCGCGCCGCGGACCCGGGCAGTGCGATCGGGACGGCCGAGGCAGTCAATCCGGGCTTCCTGAACCTTCGGTTCACGGACGCTGCCGTCGAGGCGATCGTCGATCACGCGCGACGCGAGCCCGCGGGTTGGGGCCGCGGCACCGGCGCCTCGTCCGGGCGACACGTCAACGTGGAGTTCGTCTCGGCCAACCCGACCGGACCGCTGACCGTCGGCAACGCGCGCGGCGCGTTCGTCGGCGACCTGCTGGCCAGGGTGCTCGAGGCCGGTGGCCAGCGGGTGACACGCGAGTACTACTTCAACGATTCGGGGGCGCAGGTGCGCAACCTGGGCGCGTCCGTGCTCGCGATCCGCGAGGGCCGCGACGTCCCCGAGGACGGCTACCACGGCGAGTACGTGGTGGATCTCGCCGCGGAGGTCCCCGACACGGTCGTCGCAGCCCGAACCGGCGACGACGCCGAGGAACAGCGTGCGTGGGCGGCCGGCCGCTGGGCATCGGACAGGATCCGCAAGGGCATCGAGGCGTCGCTGGCGTCGCTCGGTGTCCGGTTCGACGTATGGACCACCGAGGGCAGCCTGCTCGAGCACGGCTGGGTAGATCGGGCCATCGCCCGCCTCCGCGAGGGCGGCCACCTGTACGAGGCCGATGGCGCCACGTGGTTCCGCTCGACGGCCTTCGGCGACGACAAGGATCGCGTCGTCATCCGCTCCAACGGGAGCCTCACCTACTTCGCGTACGACATCGGCTACGTCACCGAGAAGCTGAGCCGCGGCTTCGACCACCTCATCTACATCTGGGGCGCGGATCACCACGGAACGGTCGCGCGCCTGCGCAACGCGGCGGAGGCGATGGGCTTCGATAAGGCCGCGGTCGAGGTGATCCTCACCGGCTGGGTGCACTTCCTGCAGGACGGCCAGGAGCTGTCCATGTCCAAGCGCGCCGGGACGTTCATCGCGCTCGACGACCTGCTCGCGGAGCTCGGCGCGGACGCCGCCCGCTGGTACTTCGCGAGCCGCGGCGCGAACGTGAACATGGACGTGGACATCGAGCTGGCGAAGAAGCAGTCCAGCGAGAACCCCGTCTACTACGTGCAGTACGCGCACGCGAGGATCGCCTCGATCCTGCGCAAGGCGGCCGACACGGGCCTTGCGGCGGCGCCATCCGTGGCGGGGTCGCTCGGCGAAGGGCCCGAGGGCACGCTCGCGAGGGTCGTCGCGCGCCTGCCCGAGGTCGTGGAGGACGCGGCATCGGCGCAGGAGACCCAGGGCGTCACCACGTATGCCACGGAGCTCGCGACGGCGTTCCACGCCTTCTATCGCGACGCCCGGGTCGTGGACCCGGACGAGCCGGAGCGCTCGGCGAAGCGGCTGGCGCTGGTGGATGCCACGCGAATCTCGCTGGCGAACGCGCTCGCGCTGCTGGGGATCTCCGCGCCGGAGCAGATGTAGCCGGTCAGGCGCCCGCGACGGCGACGGTCGCGACGGCCGCGGCAGCGTCGCCAATCGCGATCCACACCGTCGTCGAGCCCGATGGATGCACGACTCGGCCGCCCGACGCGATCTTCGCCAGGGCGATCGTTGCCGCGGCCGCGAACTCGTCGGCATCGGCCGGCGTGTCCCACTCGGTGTGGAGCGCGACGCTGACCGCGTCGCCCGGCCCGCGGAGGAGAACCAGCCGATCCCCGCCCCAACCGACCGTCGCCGTGCTCGCGTCCGCCGTGCTCACGCCGCCCTCGTTCAGCCAGATGCGCAGGATGAGCTCGCCAAGGGTGTCCTGGCCGGCCGCCGTCCAGCCCGGCCCCGCCCGGTCCACCAGGACCTTCGGGAGCGTCACCGCGATCGGCTTCTCGCGCTGGAGGTACTTGGTGGGGTGGAGGATCTGCTCGGTGGAATCGGGCGGGTCCGCGAACGCCGCGTCGACCGCCGCGTAGCCCCCGTTCGTCAGCAGGCGCGTGGCGAAGGACAAGCCGTCCTGGTACGGGAAGAGGGCCGTATCGCGGAGGTATCTGGGAGCCCGTTGAAGTGCCGCGAGCGCCGCCGGATCGAGGCCCGCGGCAAGGACCTCCCCGAGCTCCTTCGAGTCCAGGTTCGCGAACATCCAGGTGCTCTGGACGGAGCTCGCATCGCCCTCGACGAGCGCGAGACGTGCGAGCGAGCGGTCGCTCTGGTCCTGGACGTCGATGCCCAGCTTGTCCAGGTCTACGTGCTGGTCCTGGAGCTGATGGGTGAACTCGTGGGCGTATGTCGTCTCATCGACCGGCCCGAGCGTGCCCGAGCGGCTCACGACGAACAGCTCGTTCATGTCCGGTGAGTAGTAGCCCGCGACCTGACCGGACTGGAAGTCCAGCGTCAGCGAGCGAAGCGAGGAACCCTGCGGCAGGAGGCCGAGCACGACCAGCAGGTCTTCGGTGTCCTTGAGCTGCGCCGGCGTGAAGGTCGCGTCGAACTCCGCTCCGAGGTTGGCGCGCAGCTGCGCCTCGTCGATGGTCACTGGATCGACCGCGGCGGTCGGCTTGAGGCCCCGGATCACCTCCACCTGCGATCGGATTGCGGCATACACCTTCGCGGCGTTGGGCGGGAGATCGCCGGCCGTGGCGGCAGGCGCGCTCGGTGTTGGTGCCGGCGGAGCGGACGTCGGGGTGGGGGTGGCGCTCGGCATGGCGGTGCTGCACGCAGACAGCAGAAATGCGACGGCGAGGACGACATGACGGCGTGGCATGAGCGGCGATCCTACCGATCCCGGGCCAGATCGTCGTTAGGCGATTCCCCCGCGTTGGCGTTTCTTAACCGCTTGGGGCGACCGGCCTGAACCCCCGGGCAATAGTCTCCACCTCGGACCGAACCCTCGTGGTTCCATCCTCCCTCCCTCCGACCGGGGGCGCCGATTGGGCAGGCGTCCCCGGTCTTTCCTTTTCACCCACCTTTGTTCAGTGCGCTCGATCGGCACGCCTGGAAACCCTGTCGATTGGCGGCGGGTGGCGCGTGCCGACGGCCGCGCGCGCCGACGGTCGCACGCGAAGCGGGCGTGGGTCGCAAGCGAGCCGGCCGTCGGGGAGCGACAGGACCCGCCAACAATCGGCAGGTGGGCTACGTGTGACAGAATCGGGTGGATGGAGATCACTTGGTATGGGCAGACCTGTGTTCGCCTGAAGGGGCGCGACGCGGTCGTCGTCGCGGATGCGTATCAGTCGGTCGTGGGGCCGACCGGGCGTGGGATCACCGCGGACATCACGACCTTCAGCCATCCCGATGACGCGCCGCTGGCGAAGGCCAAGGGTCGGCGCTCACGCGATGGCAAGACGGTCCTCCCGACCAGCCTGGAGTCGACCTTCACCGTCGATGGACCGGGCGAGTACGAGGCCCGCCACGTCCTCGTCACCGGCGTTCGCACGTACCGCGATGACGCGAAGGGCGAGAGGCGGGGTCGGGGGACCGCGTTCGTGGTCGAGCTCGACGGGTTGCACACCATCCACTTGGGTGACGTCGGGCACCTGCTGACCCAGGAGGAGCTCGGCGACATCGGCTCCGTGGACATCGCCTGCGTCCCCGTCGGCGGCTCGCTCAACGCTACGAAGACCGCCGAGCTGATCGCCCAGCTTGACCCCAGGATCGTCGTGGCCATGCCGGTCTGCCCGGACGACGCTGACTGCGCCGAGGCCATCGCCAAGTTCTTCCACGAGATGGGCGGCGATCCAACCGCCCAGGCGAAGCTTGCGGTGTCGTTCTCGACGCTGCCCCAGGAGACCACGACCGTCCTGCTCGAGTCTCGCGGCAAGGCCTGAACCCGGTGGACGGTTGGGCCTGAGGCCTTCGGAGACCAGCCTCGGCCCGCAGTCTCAGGGCGTGGCTCGCTCCAAAACCACCCGGCCGCGCTTGACCACGGCCCGTACCAGGTCAGCCGCTGGCCAGTACGGAATCTGCCGATGGGTGGGGACGCGCCACAGGACGAGGTCCGCGTAGCGGCCCGTCTCGATGGATCCGACCTCGTCGGCGAGGCCCAGCGCGGCGGCGGCGTTGATCGTGGTCGCGGCAAGCGCCTCCGATGGCGTCATCTTCAGCTCCAGGCAGGCGACCGTCATGACGAACGGCAGGCTGGGCGTCGGCGAGGTTCCCGGGTTGAAGTCCGTGGCGAGCGCGACGGGAATCCCCCGCTCGATGAACGTGCGCGCGGGCGCTCGGTCCTCGTGCATCAGGAACCAGGTCGTGGCCGGCAGGACCACCGCGACCACCGGCTGACCCGCGGCGGCCACGGCCGCCAGCGCGTCGATCCCCGCCTGCGATGGCACCGCCAGGTGGTCGGCGGACAGCGCCCCGATCTCGGCCGCGAGCTCCGCGCCGCCGCTGGGTGCCAGCTCGTCCGCGTGGAGCCGCGACCCCAACCCGAGTCGCGCGGCCTCAAGGAGCACGCGCCGGGACTGCTCCGGGCTGAACACCCCGCGCTCGCAGAACACGTCGGCGAATCGCGCGCGACCCTGGGCCGCGACGCCCGGGAGCTGCTCCTCGACGAGGTGGCGCACGTAGGCCTCAGTGCCATCGGGCCGTGCCCGGAACTCCGGTGCGACGGCGTGCGCGCCGAGCCACGTCGGGAGGACGTCCACGGGGCCCTCCCTGCCGAGCTGGTAGGCGATCTCGAGCAGACGCAGCTCGGTCGGGAGGTCCAGCCCGTAGCCGGACTTGGCCTCGATCGTGGTGGTCCCGTGCGCCAGCATCTCGCCAAGCCAGCGCCGGCCGTGCTCGGCGAGCTGCTCGTCGCTGGCGGCGCGGGTCGCCGCGACCGTCGACAGGATTCCTCCGCCGGCCTGGAGGATCTCGAGGTAGTCGGCGCCCCGCTGCCGCATGACCAGCTCACCTTCGCGGGACCCACCGAACAGGAGGTGCGTGTGCGGATCGATGAGGCCGGGCGTGATGGTTCCGCCTGCCGCATCCATCCGGGCGAACCGCGCCAGCGGATAGCCGCTGCCCTCCAGCGCCTGGACCAGGTCGTTGCGTGGCCCGGCCGCGAGGATCCGGCCCTCCCAGCACGCGACGGCCGGGGCCGCGTCATGAGACGGATCGCCGCCCGGCGCGACCAGGAGCGCCGGGTCGTCCATGCGCACGCCCAGGCGAAGCCCGCCGGCCATGGTCGCGACCTCGGACGCATGCTCGATGATCAGGCCGGGCAGCCCATCCGACGCGCGCCCTCCCTGGATGAGCCGGAGACCCATCGGCGGCTCGCTCAACCCGCGGATGCCCGCGCCGCGGCGAGGCGCTGCTCCAGGACCATCAGCGGCTGGGCATCGCGGAGGCGAAGGTAGGCCGCGGCAGCGGAGAATCTCGCTTCCGTGCCGGCTCCTGCCGGGGTACCCGCGTGCGACGCGACGCCATCGAACGCCGCCTGGGGCGCCAGCCCGATCAGCTCCGATTCACGGATCCCGACGCCTTCGGCTGCCGCGAGCCGGGCGACCTCGTCGTAGACCCGCCACATCGGCGTCGTCTCGAAATCGAGCAGGTTCATCGAGACCTGGGCCGCGTCGAGCTCGTCGATCATGAAGCCATTGCCCTGCACCGCGGGAAGGCCGCCGCCGGATTCCCGGACGGCTCGGGCGATCCGCTTGGCGACCTCGACATCGTTCGTGGTGAGGTTGATGTTCCAGGCGATCAGGAACGGCCGGGCGCCGACGGCGACGGCCCAGCGCGCGGGTGCGTTCGGGCAGGTCCGAAGTCCGGCCGCCGATCCTTCGCCGGATCGCCGATCTCGTCGCGCACGGCTTCATAGCCGCCACGGCGGACGTCGGCGAGCCGCACACGATCCGGCCGCGACGCCGCGCGTGCATACAGGTAGACCGGAACCCCGAAGCGATCGGCGACGCGGGCGCCGAATGTTCGTGCAAGCGCGGCGCAGTCGTCGATGGTCGTCGAGCCCAGGGGCACGAACGGAATGACGTCCACGGCGCCGATCCTCGGGTGCTCGCCCGTGTGCCGCTCCATGTCGATCGCGTCGATGGAGACCTCGATCGTCGCCTCCAGCGCCGCCTCGACGGCCGACGCCTCTCCCGCGAGGGTCAGGACGGACCGGTTGTGGGAGGCATCGCTCGTTCGGTCGAGCAGGTACGCCCCATCGGTCGCCTGGACGGCCCCCGCGAGGCGGTCGACGACCTCCAGGCGCCGACCCTCCGAGTAGTTCGGGACCGACTCGACGAGCATGCGGCCATCGTGACACGGCCGGGTGCGCGCGAGCGGGCGTCCGGCGCGCATCGACCACGCGCGGGCGGAGCCTCCTGAGACGCGCTGTCGCTGATTCGGCGTGATCATGGCCGCGTTGGAGCTCAGCGGCCGGGTCACGAGCCAGCTGATCACGAGGTCCGTCGGATTTGTGCCCGTTTCCATGTTCGTCGCCGACGCCGCCATGCAGGTCAGCCTTGACGCGACGATGATCGTCGCCGGGTGCGGCTTCGCGCTGCTCGCGGGCGGCTCGCTCCTCTCGCCGCCGGTCCGCAACCTCGGGCTGGAGCCCGTTGCCGGAAGCGCCTCGGTCGCCTAGCTCTAGTTCCCAATCACGTTGTTGACGGGCTGAGGGCCCCTATCGTTCGGCTGTTGGTGTTGGAAGCCACAGTCGAAGAAGGGACCCTCATGGCTCATCGTAATGCCCGACTGACGCCGCACGGTCGGCAGCTCCTGGTCGATCGGATCCACGCCGGCTGGACGATCACAGCCGCAGCAGTCGCCGCGGACATCAGCCGGTTACGAGCGCGAGCGACCGGGCGAGCTCGTCCACCTCGACACCAAGATGCTGGGCAGGATCGGACCCGGTGGCGGGCATCGGGCGCTCGGTGTGACGGTCAAGGACAAGCACCGCGGCATCGGCTGGAACCGGGTCCATCTCGCGATCGACGACCACAGCCGGTTGGCCTGCGAAGCTGGACCAGCTGCGACGGATCCACGGCACGAACTGTCCGAACGGTGCTCCGAGAATGGGCCTCTGCCAAGCCCTTCACCGACACGCTCGAGCGGATCGCCGACCTGCCCCGGCTTCTCGACTTCTACAATCTCCGCCGACCACACTGGTCACTCGCCGGGCAGCCGCCGATGAGCCGCGTGCCCGTCAACAACCTGATAGGGAAGAACAGCTAGCCGTCCAGCATCGGGACGTGGACGCCGCGCTCGCGGGCGACATCGATCGCCCGCTCGTAGCCGGCGTCGGCGTGGCGCAGGACGCCCATCGCCGGATCCGTCGTGAGCACCCGCTCCAGCTTGCGCGCCGCGAGCTCCGTGCCGTCCGCCACCACCACCATGCCCGCATGCTGGCTGTACCCGATCCCGACGCCGCCTCCGTGGTGGATCGAAACCCACGTGGCACCCGCCGCGGTGTTGACGAGCGCGTTCAGCAGCGGCCAGTCGGCAACCGCGTCGGTGCCGTCCCGCATGGCCTCGGTCTCGCGGTTCGGTGATGCGACGGAGCCGGAATCGAGGTGGTCCCGCCCGATCACGATCGGCGCCGAGACCTCGCCCGTCCGGACCAGCTCGTTGAACGCCAGCCCGGCCTTCGCCCGCTCGCCGTAGCCCAGCCAGCAGATGCGCGCGGGCAGGCCCTGGAACGGGACCTGCGCCTCGGCCATCTCGATCCAGCGCCGGAGCCCGGCATCGTCGGGGAACAGCTCCAGGATCGCACGGTCCGTCCGCAAGATGTCCGCCGGGTCGCCGCTGAGGGCTGCCCACCGGAATGGGCCGCGGCCCTCGCAGAACTGCGGACGAATGAACGCGGGCACGAAGCCGGGGTAGTCGAACGCGTTCTCGACGCCCGCCTCCTTCGCCTGGGCGCGCAGGTTGTTGCCATAGTCGAACACGATGGAGCCGGCACGCTGGAACGCGAGCATCGCGCGGACGTGGTCGGCCATGGACGCGGTCGCGCGGCGCACGTACTCGTCCGGCTGGTGCTCGCGGAGGAGCGCCGCGTCGTCGAGCGAGATCTCCGCGGGGACGTACCCCACCAGCGAATCGTGCGCGGACGTCTGGTCGGTGACGACGTCGAAGCGCTCGCCCGCCCCCGCCCACATCGGCTCGACCTCGGCCGCGTTGCCGACGAGCGCGATGGACAGCGGCGTGCCCTCGGCCGCCGCGGTACGGGCCATCGCCAGGGCCGCGACCGGGTCGTCGGTCAGCCGGTCGACGTAGCCGATGTCAAGACGGCGCGCGGCCCTGGTCGGGTCCACCTCGATCGCCAGGCACACGCCCTCGTTCATCGTGACCGCCAGCGGCTGCGCGCCGCCCATGCCACCGAGACCCGCCGTCAGCACGACGCGCCCGCGCAGGGTCCCGCCAAAGTGCTGGCGCGCGAGCTCCGCGAACGTCTCGTACGTGCCCTGGATGATCCCCTGGGTCCCGATGTAGATCCAGGACCCCGCGGTCATCTGGCCGTACATCATCAGCCCGGCCTTCTCCAGCTCGCGGAACTGCTCCCAGTTCGCCCACTTGCCGACGAGATTGGAGTTCGCGATCAGGACCCGTGGCGCCCACTCGTTCGTCCGGAGCACGCCCACCGGCTTCCCGGACTGGACCAGGAGGGTCTCGTCGTCGGCGAGGGCGCGCAGCTCCCGGACGATGGCATCGAACGCAGCCCACGAGCGGGCTGCGCGGCCGGTGCCGCCGTAGACGACCAGCGCGTCTGGGTTCTCGGCGACCTCGGGGTCCAGGTTGTTCATCAGCATGCGGAGCGCGGCCTCCTGCTGCCAGCCTCGGCACGACAGCTCGGTGCCGCGCGGGGCCCTGACCGGCCGGGCGCCCGGCAGTGGCGGGTTCATGCCAGCACCTCGTTCATGTTGGGGTTCGCAGGCCCTCCAGGAGCTTCTCGCCGAACTTCCCGTCACCGATCGACGATGCCGAGATCAGGATGTCCTGGTCCTTCAGCCACACGTGATAGGTGCGGAGGCCGGCGACGCAGCTCGTGACGTAGGACTGCCGGCCGCCGATCGTAGCCTCGGCGCGGCCGACGACGCCACCGGCGGCCGTACACGCGCCCTCGTCGTATGAATCGCGCCACTGGCGGTAGTCGCCGTCCGTGAACGTGCCGGGCCGGAGGCGCACGATCCAGGCGTACACCAGGTTGCCCGTGCCGGTGTCCACGGCGACCGCACCGTCGACGGCCGAGGCGATGCGCGGAAGCGCCGGATCGTTGAGCGCCGTGGCCGCCTCGTCGACGTCCTCCTTGACCTCGATTCCCTCGACGGCCTTCGGGAGGTAGGCGAGCAGCGCGGGATCGAGCACGATCGCGGAGCTGTCGTCCGGTTGCGTGGGGCTCGGCGGAGCCCCGAAGGTCTGCAGCGGCGAGATCGTGGCGGTCGCGGCGGCGGAGGCGCGCGGCGAGGCTGGCGTCGGGCTGGTAGTGCCGGAGCAGGCGGCTATGACCAACGCGGATGTCGCGACCCCGAGGAGCCATCGCGCCCGGGGCACGTGGGCGAGATTCACAGCTCCCTCCGGACGACGGGGAAGCGGTCATCGTCGATCGCAAGGTCGAAGCCGCAGGCCCGCCAGAAGGCGGGATTCGCGACGCTCGTCGCGTCGGGCCGTGCCTCCGGCTCCGGATACGCCTCGATCGCGGAGAACCCGCGCGCCGCCAGGTCAGCGACGACCGCGGCGACGAGCGCCTTCGCCAACCCTTGACTTCGAGCCGCGGCGGTGGTCGCGATGCACGTGATCACCGCGGGCAGCGGGGCGCTCGGGAGCTTCGGATAGAGGTCGCGAACGCGCTGGGCGCGCGGGTACGCGGAGAGCGGCCCGAACTGGCACCAGACCGCGGGCTCGCCATCGGCCTCGAGGACCTTGGCGTAGCTCCCGAACACGGCCTTGCCGCGCGCGAGCAGCTGCAGCTTGCGGGGCGCGTCCGACGCAAGCGACGGACCGCGCTCCCGTGTCGGCGCGAAGGGATTGTCCATCGGCTCGTCGTCCTCGGCCGCGAAGGGGTCGAACAGGTTCGCCTCGGCCGGCCGAGCCGCCTTCGGGTCGAACGGGTTGAACGCCGGCCCGCGATCCGGCGGCGCAAACGGGTTTCCCGCGAGCGTCGGCGCCGATGGCGCCGGCGGGGTGGGCTCCAGCCAGGACAGGCGCGCGGCCTTCGAGCCGCGACGGTCGTCCTCCCAGTAGTCGCACGTTCGATGGTCGAACCCCGGATCCACGCAGAGCGGGATCCGCCCGAACCCGGCCTCGTCGCTGACGTCGATGATGCGAACGCTGGTCATGCCGTCTTGCCGTCGGGCCGCGCCAGCGGGGACAGGCGGCCCTCGCGCACGAGCCGGGCGATCGCCTCGAGATCGGGGCCCGGCTCGCGGTCGCCGTCCCACGGCCTGACGACCTCGCGAATGGCGGCGTGGGCAGCGGCGACGCCTGCGCCGGGCACGGTTCCCGGCAGCATGGCCAGCCTGAGATCCAGCGCCCGGGCCGCGCACAGGAGCTCGATCGCGACGATCCGCTCGACGTGCTCGACGATGACCCGCGCCTGGCGCCCGGCAATCGGGCCCATGGAGACGTGGTCCTCCTGGTTGGCGCTCGTCGGGATCGAGTCCACCGACGCCGGATGGGCGAGGCCCTTGTTCTCCGACGCGAGGGCGGCGGCCGTGTACTGCAGGACCATCGAGCCGCTGTCCAGTCCCGAGTCGGAGCTGAGGAAGGCCGGCAGGCCGCCGTTCAGGTGCGGATCCAGCAGCAGGGCAGTCCGGCGCTCGCTGATGGAGCCCAGCTCGGCAACGGCGATCTTGGCGAAGTCCAGTGCGAGCGCGATCGGCTCGCCGTGGAAGTTCCCGCCGGAGATCACCCGGCCGCCACCTGTTGCGCGCGCAGAGGGGTCCGCCACACCACCGTCCACGAAGATCAGCGGATTGTCCGTCGCGGCGTTCATCTCGACTGCCAGGACACGGCCCAGATAGTCGAGCGCGTCCCGGACCGCGCCATGGACCTGCGGCACGCAGCGCAGCGAGTACGGGTCCTGGACCTTGTGCACGGACGCGTGGTGCGACCGCTGGAGCGTGCTGTCGCGCAGGAGCCAGCGCAGCTCTCCGGCCACCGCGACCTGGCCCGGATGCGGGCGCGTCGCCTGGAGCGCCGCGGAGAAGGCGACATCCGTGCCGAGGAGCGCCTCGACGGACATCGCGGCCGCAACGCTCGCGGTCGCGGTGAGGCGCGCCGCGTCCGCGGAGACCAGCGCGCCCAGGGCGGACATCAGCTGCGTGCCGTTGAGGAGGGCCAATCCCTCCTTGGCGCCGAGCACGAGCGGCTCCAGGCTCGCCTCGCGCAACGCGGCTCGTGCCGGAACCACGCGCCCGCCCATCTCTACCTGCCCGCGCCCGATCAACGGCAGCGCCAGGTGCGCGAGTGGCGCGAGGTCACCGGACGCGCCCACGGACCCCTGCGCCGGGACAAGCGGGTGGATGCCGAGCCGGATGAGGTCCAGCAATCGCTCCGCTACGGCGGGCCGGGCGCCCGAGAACCCGAGGGCGAGCGTGTTCGCCCGGAGCAGCAGCATCGCGCGCACGACCTCGCGCGGCAGTGGCTCGCCCACGCCTGCGGCATGGCTGACGAGCAGGTTCTCCTGGAGCTTCGCGGCATCCGCGCGATCGATCGACCGATCGGCCAGCGCGCCGAACCCCGTCGTGAGCCCGTAGACGACCGCTCCCTCGTCCACCAGCGCGTCGACGACGGCGCGGGAAGCCTCCATCCGCGCGATCGCCGCCGGGCCCAGGACGGCATGCGCGCCACCGCGCGCCACGGCCTCCACATCGGCGACGGTGAGATCGGCGCCGGTGAGCACAACGCGCTGATCGGTCACGACGGGAGGATAGTCGGCTATCTTCCCCCGATGCTCGCCTTCATCGACCAGATCGTCATCCCGTTCCTCAACACGCTGTACGGCGCCGTGGGGTACGTCGGCGTGGCGGTGGCCATGGCGATCGAGTCCGCGATGATCCCGCTGCCCTCTGAGCTCGTGCTGCCGTACGCCGGCTTTCTGGTCTCCGACCCATCCCAGGTCGAGCCGATCACCGGCGTGCGCTGGGATTTCTGGATCGTCGTGGTCGTGGCGACGCTCGGGAACACCGTCGGCTCGCTCATCGGGTACGCGATCGGCGCGTGGGGTGGCCGGCCGTTCCTCGAGCGGTGGGGCAAGTACCTGCTCATCCGCCCGCACGAGCTGGAGCTCGCGGACCGGTTCTTCCAGAAGTACGGCCCCGCGACCGCGTTCTTCAGCCGGATGATGCCGATCGTTCGGACGTTCATCTCGTTCCCGGCGGGAGTCGCCCGGATGCACCTCGGCAAGTTCATCCTGTACTCCACGCTCGGGGCGATCCCGTGGTCCATCCTGCTGGTCTGGGCGGGCGTCCAGCTCGGCGGCAACTGGGTGGAGATCCGGCACATGCTCCAGCCATACGACCTCGCGATCGCCGTGCTGGTCGTCCTCCTCCTCGCCCTCTTCGTGTGGTGGCGCCTGGGCATGCCCGGCTGGCGCCGCGGGACGAAGCCCAGCGCGTAGCGGCGCCTAGGCCGGACCGGCCGGATCCTCCGGCGCTCTGCGGCTCCGGAATGCCCGCCAGAGCGCCAGGTCGTAGGCGATCTTCAGCCCGCCGGCGAGGAAGAACGGCACGGAGGCGAGACCCGGCACGGAGAACAGCGGCGCCGCGAGCAGGGGTGACAGCGCAGCGCCCGTGGTCCTTGCGATGCCCGTGACGCCCGCCGCCGCGGAGCGCTCGTCCGGATCCACCACCGCCATCGTGTAGCTCTGGCGCGTCGGCACGTCCATCTGGCTGATGCTGTAGCGGAGCAGCAGGACGGCCACCGCCAGCTCCACCGTCGGCATCAGCGGCACCAGCATCAGCAGCACGTTCGACGGCAGGTGCGTGAACACCATCGTGTTGATCAGCCCGATGCGCGCCGCGATCCGAGCCGCGGCCAGGGCGGAGACGGCAGCGAGGAGCTGGGCTCCGAAGAAGATCGCGCCGAGCACCTCGACGGACACGCCGAACCGCTGGTGGAACCAGAAGGCAAGGAGGCTGGTGATGACGAAGCCGCCGGCGAAGGCATCCACCGCGAAGAGCGCGGCGAGCCGCGCCACGATGCCCTTCGACCGGTGGAGGCCGAGGCGACGGGCGATCGACGTGTCGACGGGTGGCACCTCGACGGCGGGCGACACGAGCCGAACGACGGGCACGATCGCCAGCCCGACGAGCGCGTAGCCGATGAGCACCGCGCGATACGCGTCGAGCTCGCTCCAGCCGGCGGCATGCAGGGCGCCCACCGCAGCGCCACTGACGAGCGCCCCGCTTGCGGTCGCAATCGACCCGACGAGGTTGTACCAGGCGTAGATGCTCGTCCGCCTGGCACCGGGCGTGACCTCAGTGAGCGACGACTGCTCGATCGGCAGGAAGGGCCCCACCTCGTTCCCCGACGGGCTGAGGACGCCGAGCGTCGCGGCAACGATCAGGACGATGAACGACGTGCTGCCTGCGAAGACGACGCCCGCGCCGGCCATGAGCAGTGCACCGATGACCAGCGTCCGCCGCCGTCCGATCTGGTCCGCATGGGTGGTCAGCCACAGGCTGATGACCGTGTCGCCCGCAAGCGTGAGGGTCAGCAGCAGGCCGATGGCACCGGCGTCGAGCCCGGCCTCGGCGAGGTACAGGACCAGGATGACTCCGAGCGCCCCGTAGCCGAACATCCGCACGGCCCGCGCGAGGAACAGCAGCCGCGCGTCCCGGGTCACCGGCCGAGTGTAGGATGGGCCCGATGAGCGACAAGGCAGATCCGCATGGCGGCGAGTCGATGGTCGGGCCGCACGGCGCGGCCGACGACCACGGCGACACGCACGGCCACGACGATCACGCCCACGGCGGGGACGCGCTCGGTCCGCTGGACGTCCGCGCGTGGGGCGCGGGCCTGGTCGGCATCCTCCTGGGGCTCGTCGTGATGCTCGCCTTCATCCAGGCGGCTTCCTAGCCCAAGGCAGACACACCCGGGCTAGAACAGCCCGACGATCTCCCCTTCCGGGTCAAGGTCGATGTTCTCGCCGCCCGGACGCGACGGCAGGCCCGGCATGGTCCGCATCTCGCCCGCGAGCGGCGTGATGAACCCCGCGCCCGCGGAGAGCCGGACCTCCCGGATCGGCACGCGGAAGCCGGTCGGGCGGCCCTTGAGCGACGCGTCGTGGCTCAGCGAGTACTGCGTCTTCGCCATGCAGATCGGCAGGTTCCCGAAGCCGAGTGCCTCGTACTGCGCGAGCTGCTTGGCGGCCGCCGGGCTGAGATCGACCCCGTCGGCGCCGTAGACCTTCGTGGCGATCGCCTCGATCTTGGAGACGAGCGACGCGTCGTCCTCGTAGAGCAGCTTGAAGGCCGGCGCGCCGACCTCCGCGGCGGCCCAGACGGCCGTCGCAAGATCCTCGGCACCCTCGCCGCCCTTTGCCCAATGGTTCGCCACCACGGCTTCGCGCGCCCCGGCGGCGATCGCGACCTGGCGCACCGCCTCCACCTCTGCGGGCGTGTCGGTCGGGAAGGAGTTGATCGCGACCACGACCGGCACGTTGAACAGGAGCACGTTCTCGATCTGCTTGGCGAGGTTCGCGCCGCCACGCGTGACGGCCTCCACGTTCTCGGTGAGCAGCGCCGGGTCCAGTGGCTTCCCGGCCACGATCTTCCCGACGCCGCCGTGCATCTTCAGGGCCCGGATGGTGGCAACGACCACGGCGGCATCGGGGC
This sequence comes from Chloroflexota bacterium, assembly GCA_016191395.1. Lineage (GTDB taxonomy): Bacteria > Chloroflexota > Limnocylindria > Limnocylindrales > CSP1-4 > UBA5189. The sequence goes on along the minus strand of JACPOS010000023.1, from coordinate 141,150 downwards.
GGAGGCCCGACGCCCGGCACTTGATGTCGAAGAACTTCTCGGCGCCCATGTCCGCGCCGAATCCCGCTTCCGTGCAGACGATGTCATTCGTCGCGAGGGCGATGCGGTCGGCGAGCACCGAGTTGTTGCCGTGCGCGATGTTGGCGAACGGGCCGCAGTGCACGAAGGCGGGACCGCCCTCGAGGGTCTGGAGCAGGTTCGGCTTGATCGCATCCTTGAGCAGGACGGCCATCGCCCCGGCAACCTTGAGGTCCTCGGCGGTGATCGCCTTCCCATCGCGCGTCGTCGCCAGCACCATCCGGCCGAGTCGCGCGCGGAGGTCCGCGAGATCTGAGGCGAGCGCCAGGACGGCCATCACCTCGGACGCGACGGTGATCACGAACTCCGTCTCGCGCGTGTAGCCGTTCTCCCGGCCGCCGAGGCCGATGACGACCTTGCGCAGCGCCCGGTCGCTGATGTCCAGGACGCGCGGCCACACGATGCCCAGCTCGTCGATGCCCAGCGCGTTGCCGTGGTGGATGTGGTTGTCGAGGAAGGCGGCGGCGAGGTTGTGGGCCGCGCCGATTGCGTGGACGTCGCCTGTCAGGTGAAGGTTGAAGTCCTCCATCGGGATGACCTGGCTGTGCCCGCCACCCGCCGCCCCGCCCTTGATCCCGAACACTGGCCCCAGGCTTGGTTGCCGGATGCACACCGCCGCCTTGTGCCCGATCCGGTTCAGGCCCTCGGCCAGCCCGACCGTCGTCGTGCTCTTGCCCTCGCCGAGCGGCGTGGGGCTGATCGCGGTGACCAGGACGTACTTTCCGCGCGGCCGCTTGGCCTCCAGGCGCTCGATGCCGGCGAGGGTGATCTTCGCCTTGGTGGAGCCGTACAGCTCGATCTCGTCGTCGTGCAGACCCAGCTCGTGGGCCACGTTGATGATCGGGCGCGGGGTCACCGAGCGTGCGATATCGAGATCGGACATGGGCGTGGAACCGGTGGTCATGCGTCGAATCGCTCCTTTGCCTGGTCCTGGCGCTGCGCGGCGCGCATGAGGTGACTGAGCAGCAACGCGTTGGTGAGCGGTCCCACGCCCCCGGGAACCGGCGTGATCGCCGAAGCCACGCGCTCCGCCGACGCGAAATCCACGTCGCCGACGATGTGGCCATCCACAACGTTGATCCCGACGTCGATCACGACGGCGCCGGGCTTGAGCATCGCGCCCGTCACGAGCCCCGGACGCCCGGCCGCGACGACGACGATGTCCGCGGCACGGACCTTCGCGGCGAGGTCGCGAGTCCTGGAGTGGCAGACGGTGACCGTCGCGTCCTCCTTCGTGAGCATGAACGCGAGCGGCATGCCCACGACCGGCGACCGCCCGATCACGACGGCGTCCGCGCCGCTGACCTCCACGCCGGAGCGGTGGATCATCTCGAGCGCCGCGTGTGCCGTGGCGGGGATGAAGCCCTCGTACCCAAGCCGCAGGAGCCCCGCGTTCAGCGGGTGGATGCCGTCGATGTCCTTGAGCGGTTCGATGGCGTCGACGACGGTCCGAAGGCCCACTCCGGTGGGCAGAGGCATCTGGACGATGATCCCGGCGACCCGCGGATCCGAGTTCAGGCGGCGGATCGCCGCGGTCAGCTCCCGAGCCTGGGTCTCGGGGTCATCGCCGGGGACGTCGACGAGCGAGCCCTCGATCCCGACCTGCGCGCAGGCCTTGAGGATCCGCTCCAGATAGACCATCGACGGGGCGCTTCGTCCGCAGACCACCACCGCGAGCCCCGGCGGATGCCCGTGACCGGCGACGTACGCTGCGACGTCCGCCGCCACTCGATCTCGAATCTCGCTCGCGAACGGCGCCCCCTCGAGCCGCCGCGCGCTGGTCGCCGGTGCTGCGGCGGCGCCGCTCACCTGGAGAGCTCGGGCAGGGTCGTCAATGGTTCGCGTCGCTCGCCGCTCACCACGATCTCATGGACCCGCCTCGCAATGACCGCGAGATCCTCGAGCAGGACGCCAACCCGCGCCTCGGCGGCCCGGGTCCATTCGTTCGTGCCGATGAGCGGCAGGTTGACGAGGACGTTCTCGGCCGCACCCCGGCCCGCTGCCTCGGCGAGCAGCGCGGCAACGCGGAGGTCAGAGGAAGCATTCACGTTCGAGCGGCCGGCGAGTGCCTCGGCGAGCAGGAGCACGTCGTGGCATCGCTCCACGGAACGAAGCGGCACCTCGGCGGCAACCTGTGCGGTCTCGCGGACCTGGCGATCCCGGTATTCCTTGTCCGCGAACGCCTCGCGCGGCAGCTTCAGCGCAAATGCGCAGGCCGCGTATGCGGCCGCGTCCTCGTCCGCAAGCACGAACAGCTCGTCGAGCAGTCGGGCAGCCTCCGGGCGGGCGAGGGCGTACAGGCCCTCGTGCTGCGCGTACTTCGCCCGGCCGGTCGACAGCGAGGCGACCATCGCGACAAGCGAGGCCGCCAGGGCCGCCGAGACGGCCGACGCACTTCCGCCGCCGGGGACTGGGTCAGACCCGGCGAGCCGCCCGGCGAACTCGGACAGGGTCAGGTCGCGGAACGACGGTGCTTGCACGTGCCGGATTATGGCGACCGGGCAGGATATGAGTTTGGTGCGAAGGAGCGCGGTACCGGCGCACCCCTTCGCACCGATGGTCGACCCTGGCCGTGTTGGAGGGACCGGCCGGATCTGACGCCGATCCTGGCACCGGATCGGCGGTATGTGGTGTGCCGGCCGCTACGCCGCGGCGAGCTGCGCCTCGTGCGTCTCGACGCCCTCGATCGTCCAGCGGCGGGATCGATGGCGGAACGCCAGCTGCAGGCGGGCGTCCGCCGTCTCGATCTCGAAGAGCGTGCGGGGCCCGGTCACGACCGGGAACGCCGCGCTCTCGTCCCGGACGCCGATGACGTCAAGGACGCGGAGTCGCCGACCGTTGAGGGTGACCTCGCGCGGACGGCCATCGAACCAATCGGCTCGAACCCGGACCTCGACCGGCTCGACTCGGATCATCGCCATTTCGCAGCTCCTTTTCGGGGGCGCTATGCGAGCTCCGGTCACCGGGCACTGGTGCCGTGAACGCCTGTTCGGTTTCGACCCAGAGACTAGACCGAACACCTGTTCGATGTCAAGCCCTGGCTACTCGTCGAACGCATCCTCCGATGGGGCCGTGTCAGGTTGTGTGTCACGACGCTTTCGCCGCCGCGCAACGCCGCTGTCGAGATCCTCGGCGTGCTCGCCGCGCCGCTCGACCGCCGTTCCAAGGTCCCGCTCGAACGGTGCCGGGAGCCCCGTCCGGAGCAGCCGCGCCCGGGTGATCGCCCGCGTCCCGAAGCGCTCCCGCACCTCGTCAGCGGCGCGCACCACCCGCCGCTGCCGGTCGTCCTCCACCTCGAACAGCCCCAACTGCTTCTTGACCCCGAACCCCGAGGCCGTCACGCCGAGGAGCCGGATCTTCTTGCCCTTCATCTCCGGCCGGGCGAGCTCCAGCGCCGTGCGCCAGATCGGCTCCGTGAGATCCGACGGCTCGGGCAGCCCGCGCTGGCGGGTGATCGTGTTGAAGGCCGTGTCGCGGATCTTCACCGTGACCGTGCCTGCCTTCAATCCGGCGTGACGCAGCCGGCCTGACACGCCCTCGGCCATCGCCAACAGCGTTCGCTCGAGCACCTCGGGGTCGGCGGTGTCCTCGTCGAACGTGTGCTCGTGGCCCACCGACTTGGCCCCGTCCGGGTCATCGACCGGGTCGGGATCCACGCCGTGCGCCCGATCGACGAGCGAGGCGCCGTGCTTCCCGAACCGCCGGACGAGCGCCGACCGATCGAGCGCGGCGAGGTCGCCGATCGTGACGACCTTGAAGTCGCGCAGCGCCGCCGCCGTCGACGGCCCGACGCCCCACAGGCGCGAGATCGGCAGGGGAGCAAGGAATCCCGCCTCCGTGCCGGGCTCCACGACGACGAGGCCGTCCGGCTTGCGCAGGTCGCTGCCGATCTTGGCGACGAGCTTCGTGGCCGCCACGCCGACGGAGATCGTCAGCTGCACCTCCTCGCGAACTGCCGCCTTGATCCGGCGCGCGATCGTCTCGCCGTCGCCGAACAGCGCGCGCGACGCGGTGACGTCGAGGAATGCCTCGTCGATCGAGACCGGCTCCACGAGCGGCGTGAACCGCCGCAGGATCGCGATGACCTCGCGGCTCACGCGCTGGTACCTGGCCCCGTCCACCGGCACGAAGATGCAGTCCGGGCAGAGCCGCCGCGCGGTCCGGATCGGCATCGCCGAATGCACTCCGAATTTGCGCGCCTCGTAGGACGCTGCGCTGACGACACCGCGATCGTTGGAACCGCCGAGGCCCACCGCGACAGGCTTCCCGCGCAGCTCCGGGTGGTCGCGCTGCTCCACCGACGCGAAGAACGCGTCCAGGTCGACGTGGAGGATCGTGCGCGGGCCGGCCCGCTCCGTGGCGCCGGGTGTCGCCCGGCCATTGTCGACCGCCTCGTGCCAGGTCAAGTGTCGTCGCTGAGTCGCGCGGGCGTCTACCCCTTGGGCTCGACGACGACCGTGACTTCGGGGCTGAGGCCGGCCAGGACCTTCACGGCCACCTTGTAGGTGCCAAGGGACTTGAGCGGCTCGTCGAGCTCGATCTTGTGGCGGTCGACGACGATCCCGCGGCGGGCGAGCGCCTCCGCGATCTCCTTGGTCGTGATCGAGCCGTAGAGCTTGCCGCCGTCGCCGACCTTCACGCCCATCGTGAGCGTGGTCGAGGCGATGCGGGTCGCGGCGATCTCGGCGTCCGCGCGCTCGCGCTGGCGCTTGTCCTCGCGCGACGCGATGTCGTGCTGCCAGGCGCGATAGGCGCCGCCGGCGGCCGGCACGGCCAGGTTGCGCGGAATCAGGAAGTTGGTGGCGAAGCCGTCGGCGACGGTCTTCAGCTCGCCCGACTTGCCGATCTTGTCCACGTCCTTCGTCAGGATGACCTTCACAGGATCGAAATTCCTCCAGTGGCCGGCAGGGCTGCCGGGTGTGTCACGCGGGTGCGCCTTCGCGGTTGATCCAGCCACGCAATCGCGGCTGCACGCCGGTTTGCCCGACGGCGTCGGCCACGAACCGGACGGCGCCCGGGATGCGGCGAACCGCGCGGCGGATCGGACCCGGGACCAGCCGTCGCACCCGGGCGACGTCCTCATCGTATGCGGCCCGGGGAATGCCGGCTTCGGCGAGCTTCTCGGCGAGGAGCAGGTCGTCCAGACCGTCGAGGAAGAACTCTGTCGCCAGTGCCACCACGACGAGGTCGTCGAGCTGGCCGAGGACCGGCACGAAGTCCGGGACGATGTCGCGCCCGATCACGACGTACCCGAGCGCGCCCGCAAGCATCACCTTGCGCGCCGTGGGCGTCCGCGCGTCCGTCGCGAGCGACCACAGCAGGCGCGCGTACAGCGGTGCGCGACTCGCCATCGGCATGAACGCGGCAGCCGCGATCACGCGCCGCATGCCAGCACCACCGCCGCGCTTCCCGCGCTTTGTTGCTGCCTGCTTCGACTTCTCGCTGGACTTTGACGCCATGCCGGCGATCTCGCCTCCCAGGATGGCTCCACCGGGCGCCGCGACGCCGCTCGTGAGCGTGGCGAGTCTAGCAGGGGCCCTTGCCCGCACCGTGACAGGCGTAGCTCGCACCCCTGGCACCGCACCGGACCCTCCCGGAAATGCTCCGGACCATCCGGAAGTACTACCCGCCCCTTACTTCCGGGCCCGCGCGCTCGCAATGGCAGAGGCGAAGAGTGGGGTCCGGTTGGGATAGCACCGGTGATCGAGCCGGACTGCCCGGCCGCAGCGAGTTGCGAGCACTCGCCAGCCTGTCGCGCTGCTCAGGTTTCCTCGGGAGTGCCCCCTGATGGATGCCGTTCTGGCACGTGGCGTCGGATGACCGCGCCATCGGTGCCTCCGCCCTCGAGCGCGGATTCGCTCCTGCCGTCCCGGCTGCTCCGGCCGTGGCTCGGCCTACAGATTGCCGGGGCCGCCCTCGTGCTCGTCGTCGCGGCCAGGTCGATGCCGATCCTGGACTCGATCGCCCTGCCCTGGTCCGGGCTCGACAGCGGCGTGGCGGTCCCAGTCGGCGTGGCCTTCTGGCTCGCGTTCGGATTGATCGGCGGCGTGCGCGCCCGGATGCGAGCCGGAGGCTCGGTCATGACCTTCAGCATGCCCTTCATCGTGGCCGGCACCGTGCTCGGCGGGCCATTCGCCGGCGCGCTTCTTGGCCTGGTCTCAGAGTTCGAGATCCGCGAGATCCGGACTCTGCCGTGGTACGGGACGTTGGCAAACCACGCCGTGTCAATCCTCTCAGCCGTCACGGCCGGCGTGCTCGGGGAGACCGCGACACGGATGCTCGCCGGCGTCCCGATGATGCAGAGCCAACCGGCCATCGCGTTCTTCATCGTCGCGCTCGTGACCGCCTTCTCGTTCGCGGCGGCGAACGTCGCGCTCGTGGTTCCGACACTCGCATTCAAGAACAACATCGGACTGGGCGACGCGCGGCACTCCTACGACGCGAGCTTCCGGGCGACATCGGTCGGCGAAGCGGTGCTCGCGTGGCTCATGGCCGTCACATACGTTGCCGTCGGCTTCTGGGCGCCCATTGCCTGCGTCTTCCTGGTCCTGATCATCTGGCAGGCCTTCGACGGCGGCGAGGCCCTCCGGCGAGACCAGAAGACAGGGCTGCTCAACGAGCTCGGCTTCTCACCCAGGATCAACGCGGCGCTCGACGCGGCACGCCTCGGCAGGCATTCGGCGGCCGCCGTCCAACTGGACCTGGACAAGTTCAAGAGGATCAATGACCTCTACCTGGAAGCCGGAGGAGACGAGGTCATTCGGGAGGTCGCACGGCGACTGCTCGCCGCAGTCCGGGGGACCGACTCGGTTGCCCGATCGCACCTGGCCGGGGACGAGTACTACGTCCTCCTAGAGAACGTCCCAGACATGGAGGTCGCGGTGAGGCTCGTCGCGCGGCTGCAGGCCACCATTCGGCAGCCCCTGTTGCTCCGGTCCCACGGCGTTCGCTTGACCGTCAACGCATCAGCCGGCGTCGTGCTGCTCGAGCCCGGGACCCGCATGACGAAGGACGAGGTCTACACCCTGCTCAACTCGCGGATGAAGCGCGCGAAGCGCGTAGCCTCGCGGATCGTGTTCGAAGGCAATGAGGACGCCGAGGCGCTCGAGCGCCGGAGGGCCCTTGGGCCGAGCCGGGATCCGTAGGTCGAGGCCTGACAGGACCTTGACATCGAACACCCGTTCGGTATGATGCCCATGGCCATCGCCCCATGGGAGCCACGAGTGACGAGACACGACGCAGACCGGAAGCTGAAGATCCTCCACTACATCGCGGCGACGCTGCGATCGCGGGGCTACCCGCCCTCGGTTCGCGAGATCGCGCTGGCGGTGGGCCTCAGCTCCACGTCCGCCGTTCACCACCACCTGCAGATGCTGGAGCGCGAGGGCTTCCTGGAGCGTGGCGCCGCGCAATCACGCGCGATCCGGCTCACGCCCACTGCGGCGATGGAGATGGGCCTCACCACGGAGCTCGTCCCGCAATCCGTGACCGCGGAGGCGCACGTCCTCGTCGTGGTTGGCGAGATCGCAGCCGGCGGCCCGATCGAGGCGTACCAGGACGCATCGGAGACGATGGCCGTCCCGGATCTGCTTGCGCCGAGTGGTGACGCCTACGTCCTGCGCGTCCGCGGCGACTCGATGATCGAGGAGCACATCGCGGACGGCGACTTCGTCCTGATCCGCCCCCAAACGACCGCCCGCAACGGCGACATCGTGGTCGCCCAGGTTGACGACAACGGCGTCACCCTCAAGCGCTTCTTCAAGGAGCGGGACAAGGTCCGCCTGCAGCCTGCCAACGCGGCCTACCCGCCGCAGTTCTACGACGACGTGCGCATCCAGGGCAAGCTCATCGGCGTGATTCGCAGGTTGGACTGACGTTCCACACGGCGTCCACACCGCGGTAACCGACGGTCCACGGGCGGGAGCCGTCACGCCCCGATAGTCGTGGACAAGCCACTTTCGGAATGCCCCGTCGGCGGTGACAGTCCGTTGTCACAACCTGCCGTCATTCTGGAGCCACGGTGATCGACCGACTACCGCCCCACAGCCTGGAGGCCGAGCAATCGGTCCTCGGCGCGATCCTGATCGATCGGGAGACGATCATCGAGATCGCGGAATTCCTGCGCCCGGAGGACTTCTACCGGCAGGCGCACGCGAGCGTCTACCGCGCCATGCTGGAGCTGTTCGAGCGCCGCGAGCCGGTGGACCTGATCACGGTCGCGGAGGCGTTGGAGCGCGGTGGTGACCTCGAGCAGGTCGGCGGACGCGCCTACCTCTCCCAGCTCTCGAACCAGACGCCCACAGCCGTCCACGCTGTCCAATACGCGCGGATCGTGGAGCGCAAGGCGGTCCTGCGGAACCTCATCGGCGCGGCCGGCAAGATCGCCGGCATCGGCTACGAGGATCCGGCGGAGATCCAGGAAGCCATCGACCGCGCGGAGTCGGAGCTCTTCACCGTCTCCAACCGGCGCATCACGACGGGCTTCAGCCAGCTCAAGGAGCTCCTCCACTCTGCGTACGACCGCCTTGACTACCTGCACGCCCATCGCGGCGAGCTGAGCGGCATCTCGTCCGGCTTCCCGGACATGGACCAGTTGACCACCGGCTTCCAGAAGAGCGACCTGATCATCGTCGCGGCTCGCCCCTCGGTCGGAAAGACGAGCTTCGCGCTCAACATCGCGGAGTACGCCGCGGTCAAGGAGCGCAAGACCGTCGGCGTATTCAGCTTGGAGATGAGCAAGGAGCAGCTCGTGCTTCGGCTTCTGTCCAGCGTCGCCAACATCGACTCGAAGCGCCTTCGCTCTGGCTTCCTCGAGGAGCTGGACTTCGCCCGGATCGCGCCGGCGATGAATGACCTGTCGGAGGCGTCGCTATACATCGACGACACGCCGAACATCACGTCGATGGAGCTGCGCACCAAGGCGCGTCGGCTTCAGGCGGAATCCGGCCTGGACCTGGTGATCGTCGACTACCTCCAGCTGATGCAGGCGACCACCTCGAACCGCGACGCCAACCGCGTCCAGGAGGTCAGCGAGATCTCGCGCGGGCTGAAGGCGCTCGCGCGCGAGCTCTCGGTGCCCGTCATCGCGCTCTCGCAGCTCTCGCGCCAGCCGGAGATGCGGGAGTCCAAGGAGCCGCGCCTGTCGGACCTCCGCGAGTCCGGCGCCATCGAGCAGGACGCCGACCTTGTCGTCTTCCTGTACCGCGAGAAGGAGAAGGTCGGCGAGGAGGCGGATCTCGACGGCGAGGTCATCAACGTCAAGCTCGCCAAGCACCGCAACGGGCCTACCGGCGACATCCAACTCTGGTTCCGAAAGAGCCAGACGCGGTTCCAGTCCTATGCGGGCCAACGATACGCGGAGACCGGCGCGTAAGCGCTACTTCTTCTCGTCTGGGAGCAGCGGGCGAAGAGCCAGCGAGTAGAGCTTCGCATCCAGCTGGAGCGTCATGCCGGTGAGCCCACCGTCGATCGACTTGACGTCGAGCTTGGCGACGTCTGCCGGCGTCATCGTCCGAAGCAGCAGGATGCTGTTCTCGCCTGCCGTGAAGTCGGTCGGCTTGATGTCGGACCACGGCCAGGCGATCACAGGCCCGAGCGGCCGATCGATCGACGAGAGCACGCCCCGGAAGGCCGGGGGCACGTAGGCCTGCTCACCGGCCACGGAGCCACCGAACCCATCGAGCCGCTCGGCAAATGCCGCGAGCGCCGCCACGATCGCGGCATTCTGCGGATGCATGTCGGGCGACAGTGGCGTGACCCTGACAACCTTGGTGCGTCCATCAGCGGTGATCGTGAAGATCGTGGTCGGGAGGTCCGCTCCCAGGCCCATGTAGGGACCCGCCGCGATGCCGAGTCCCCCGCGGCCGATCGCGTCGGCAAGCAGCGCCTGGATGCCCTCCTCGTCGAGCCGGATCGTCTGGAACGGGACCGGGCGGTTGAGTCCGTCACCTGGGTCGGGCGGGCTGATCGTCGGGTCCCGGAAGACCACGGTGCCGTCACCGTAAAGCGTGAAGCTCGGCGCGTTCGTGGCGAAGAAGTCCATCGGCACGAAGCCGCCGCCGGATTCCATCCGGAGCAGCACGTCGGTAGTGCCGGTTGGATGCTGGATGCCGTCGGCGACCGGAGTCGATGTCGGGGTCGGGCCGCTGCTGGGGCCAGCCGAGGCCCCGGGAGTTGCGGATGAGCCGGCCTGGGCGCACGCGGCCACGAGCGCGAGGAGCATCAAGATCGCGGCCGCCGACCCGCGTCGCGCAGGCCGCGCGAGGCGTGCGGAACGAGGGCCGAAGGCGCTTGTCATGCGCCGAGGACGGCGGGGCGACGGCGCTGGTTCCAACGGCTGAAGGGCATTTCGTTGTCGGTGCCTCGGTGCACCGTGCCGCACGGGCGCGTGGCGGAACGGCCTGGACTCGCTTGACGGTGCTCGTATTCTTCGGCGCGACAGTTCCGGATGGGGGTGCGGAACCGGATCGTCCAACCCTCATCGGAGGCTGGCCACGGTGTACGAAGACCGGACGCTCGCCTGCCGCGATTGCGGCGACGGTTTCATCTTCTCTGGTGGTGAGCAGCGCTTCTTCGCCGAGAAGGGCCTCCTGAACGTCCCCCAGCGCTGCCCAACCTGTCGAGCGAACGCCAAGCGCGTCCGTATGGGCGGCCCCAAGGAGTACCACGCCGCGATCTGCAACTCGTGCGGGAATCAGGCGATGGTGCCCTTCGCGCCGCGAACGGACCGGCCGGTGTACTGCAGCAGCTGCTTCGACAAGGTCAGGGCCGGCCAGATCGACCCCGCGGCGGCGCCGGCTCTCAGCTGATCGGCTGATCGAACTCCGCCCTTAGACTGGCCGGGTCGAGCTCGCGCTGCCGGGCGGGCCGCGGGGCCAGTCGAAGGAGATCGAGATGGGCGTGATCATCGTCAGGGAGATGGTCGGGACGAGCCCGAAGTCGTGGAGCGACGCGGCCCGCCAGGCCGTCGCCACTGCCTCGCGAACCGTTCGCAACATCAAGACCGTGGAGGTCGTGAAGTCGACCGCGGTGGTCGAGGACGGCGAGATCGTCGAGTACCACGTGGACCTCAAGATCGGCTTCGAATACGAGGGCTGAGGCCACTATCCACAGCTAATCCACGGTGCCGTAATCGGGCGGTGAGCCGGCGTCGCCAAGATGCCGGGCATGCCCACCAGACAGTCGGCCGCCGTTGACATGCGCCGCGACGCGTCCCTATCGTTCGCGCCGCTCGACCGGCCGATCGAGCACCAGCAGCCGGCCGGCGCGCGCCCATCCATCGTCATTGCCAGCCTCGCGTCCAGCGGAGGGCACCTCGGCATGTCCGAGTACCCCGTACAGGTCAGCAAGGTGCAGGCCCCGCCGCTCCGCGAGGAGACGCTCGCGCGCGACCGGCTCCTGGATTGGCTCTCCGTCAAGATCCATCGGCGAACGGTCCTGCTCATCGCCGAGGCCGGCTACGGCAAGACGACGTTGCTGGCCGACTTCTCGCGTCGAACCCGCCTCAGGGTGCTGTGGTTTCGCCTCGATCGCGGCGATCGCGACTGGGTCGGGTTCCTGGCGTACCTCGTGGCCGCGGTCCGGATCCACGTGCCGGACTTCGGCGCCGCGACAAGTGCACTGCTCCGCGAGACCGCCACGGCCGCGCCACCGCTCGACACCGTGCTCGATACGTTCCTGCGCGAGCTCGGCGGCCTGCCCAACGAGCCGACCGCACTCGTGTTCGACGACTTCCACCTGGTCGACGACGCGCCGGATGTCCGTACGATCGTTCGCGAGCTCGTCACGCGCGGGCCCGAGCGAATGTGCCTCGTCTTCGCCAGCCGGCGCGAGCCGCCGCTTCGACTGGCGCGGCTTCGGGCGCTCGGCGAGGTCGCGGAGCTGGGAACGAACGACCTGCGGTTCGATGCCGCCGAGACCGAGCAGCTCTTCCGGGACACCTACGAGATGCGCCTGGAGCCGGCGGTCCTCGCCGAGCTGCGCCGGCGTACCGAAGGGTGGGCGGCATCGCTCCAGCTGGTCCGGGCCGCACTCCACGATCGAAACCAGGCCCAGATTCGAGCGTTCATCTCGTCGCTGAGCGGCGCCGAAGGCCACCTCTACGAATACCTCGCCGAGGAGGTCGTCGGCGACCTGCCGGTAGAGCTGCAGACATTCCTCATGCGCACGTCCGTCCTCGACACGGTCGATCTGGCCCTCGGCCCGATCGCCGCGGAGGTGAGCGTTGCGGACGCCCGCGGCTTCATCGAGGATGGCGAGCGCCACGGTCTCTTCGGCAAGGGCGGCCCCAACACCCGGCACGTCGCGCGAGCCCATCCGCTCGTCCGCGACTTCCTCCAGGCCCGGCTTGCGCGATCCGTCGGCGACGATGGCCTTCGCGCCATCAACCTCCGCGTCGCACAAGCCGCCGAACCGCTCGACTGGCGGATCGCCGGCCGCCACTACCTCGCCGCGGACCACGAGGGCGACGCGCGGCGCGTCCTCGCAGCCGCGATCGAGAACATCCTCGCCACAGGAGCCTACGCGGCCGCCGACGACCTCTCCTCATCGCTCACATCCGGCGCCCTCGCCGGCGCCCCCGGCCTAATCCTCCGCTCCCGCCTCGCCCAGCAGCGCGCCTCCGCCGACGAAGCGCTCGCCCTAGCCGAACAAGCCTTCGCCGAGGACCCCGCCTCGACGGCGGTACTTCTGAACCTCGTCTCCGCGCGCACTCTCGCGGGCGATGTGGCTGCGGCAGGAGACGCCGTTCGGCTTCTGGAGGAAGCGGCCCATCCCGAACTGGCTGCCCTTGGACGTGCTTATCGCCACGCTCTGCAGACATCCATCGATGGTTCACTCGAGGTCGCGGCGACTTCCTTGGACAGGATCGTTGAGACCCAGCGCAATCGCGGGCGACCCCACTTCCTCGGCGTAGCCCTGTGCAACAGGGCTCAGATTCAACTCGCAATAGGAGATGCCGAGACGGCCCTTGCGTGCGCTGACGAGGCAATCTCGCTACTGGCGGCCTCTTCGGCAGGCGTCGAGCTGGTTTCGGCACGCCTAGCGCGCGCCGCAGCACTTGCCCACCTCGGCGACATCGCTGCGGCGCGCGTAGAGATTGGGACCGCCACAGGCACAGCTCCGGCTGGGCAGCGTCTTGAGGTGGCGACCGAGGCGGCAGAGGTCGAGGAGTTCTACGGCGAACCACATCGAGCGCTCGAACACCTGGACCGGGTTTCCGATCACGTGGGGAAGGATCGCGACAATGGTGAGCGCGCTCTCCTGGCTCGCGCTGTCGCTCGCGCACACCTAGGCGAGACCGACGGCGCCTCAAGCGACCTTCGGCGCATCGCTGCGGCGCGCCCCCACTCCACTCCGGTCTTCGAGCTTCGCCGGCAACTGACTAACTCATTGGTTGCTGTCCTGACGCAGAGGTCCGACGCCGCCGAGTCGACCGACAGTGCTGCGGCTCTCGCGACCAAGCAAGGCTCGCCCATGTGGGCTGACTATGCTGCGACTCTGCAAGCCACCGCAGCTCCGGCGATCGTCAACTCGACGACGATCGCCGGCATTGCAGCGCGCAACCCCGTTGTTCTCGCAATGGCGGCGGAGGCTGTGGTGGCCTGTCTGGCCCAGTACTCCACCGAGGCCCTGTTGGCGATCCGACAGGAGGCAGTACGCCGACCTTGGCGGTGGCTCATGGCCGTGCGGCGGGTTGCGACTGAGTCGGGTCCGAATCGACTTCCAGCGGCGCACCTGCTGGAGGAAATCGGCGAGGCGGAGGACGTTGCCCTCCTGAGGCGCGTTGCGCGGACAACTCGAGACCCGCGCGGCGCCGCGCTCGGGCGAGGCCTCGCGCGCCGCTTGGCGACGCACGTACTCGTGGAGGACCTCGGACGTGTGCACGTTGTGGTGGGCGGTCGAACGGTAGAGGGCTCCGAGGTTCGCCGGAAGGTGCTCGGTCTGCTCTGCTTGCTCCTCACGCGTTCGAGGTGGACCGCGACGCGCGAAGAGGTTGTCGACTCACTTTGGCCGGACCTAGACCCGCAGGCGGCGCTGAACTCGCTCAACCAGACCGTGTACTTCCTGAGGCGAGTCTTCGAGCCCTCGTATCGCGAAGACACGTCGCCGGGATACGTCCAGCAGGATGGCGAAACAATCTGGCTTGATCCGGAGTTGATCGACGCCCGGAGCCGCAGAAGCCTTCAGATCATCAGGAGCATCACCGGCGATCCGGATGCGGAGGCTTCATTTGCCCTCGCCCAGGAGTATCGGGGCAAGTTCGCACTCGACTTCGCATACGAGGAATGGGCGGGGGCTTTCCGCGATGGACTTCACGCCGCCTACCTGCGCGTGATCGAGAGTGCCGTACGACTCGATATCGACGCCGGCGACTACGCCCGCGGCGTCTTGCTCGCGGAACGGGCCTATGAGGTCGAGCCTGATTCCGAGGAGCTGCAGCTTGCGCTGGTGCGGATCTACCGATTGGCGGGCGCTCACGCGGCGGCCGCAGAGCGCTATACGCACTACGCCAAAACGATGCGCGACTTGGGTATCGAGCCGCCTTCGCTCAACGAGGTCTAGTTCGGATGCGATAGGTAGACATGCGTATTGACCGGTGCAGTTAGGGCTACCTATAGTCCGGCCCTCGGTTAGTACTTCGGTACTACCCGGCCATAACCAAGAACGCTCGGACGCGCCGAGGCTCCACCTGAAATGGGCACTTAGGGTGGAGCTGAGCGAGTAGTGCAACCGACCGACCTAGTGTCTGGTCGGTTTTCGTGTTTCTGAAGGGGAACGCGGAGACCGCGAGGAGGACGAGCGTGGCACCGTTGAACACTCTCAAGCCCTACTAGCCGGAGGAATCGCCATGAAGGAGCGAATCCTGCGGATCATGATCACCTTGAGTGGGATCGCCGCAGTCGCACTTGCAGGGGCCGCCACCCTCAAGCCCTACTAGTACCTTCTGCCCATGGGCCCCCTGACTCTAGGGGCTAGAGTTCGGGCCACGAACTGGGTACGAGGGAAGCGAGCTTGACCAGGTCACTGGCCGTATACGTCGCTTGGCTCGTGGGAGCAGCACTAATCGTGCTGGTTGCCACGAGCCTTGTGTTTCCGATCGATCCGCGTATCGCGATTGAGATCGATGGCGACCGCCTCTCGACCAGTTTCATCGACACGTGGGCAGGCGTCGCATTCTGGGTGGCAATTACGCTCGTGGCGTCAGCGCTTCCGGTGCGGCTCACCGACGGTGTCCAGGTTGCCGTGTCAACCGCGCCGCTCATGGCCGTTGCTGTCCTTGGCGGTCCAACGGCAGCGGGGATCGTCGCACTCATCGGCTCAACAGACCATCGAGAGCTTCGCGGACGTATCCCTTGGTACGGCACGCTCGCAAATCACGCGATCATCCTGCTTCCAGCGGTCAGCGGCGCCCTGGCGATTCAGGCATTTCGAGGAAGAGACCCGACCGATCTGACACGGGAACTGGCCGCCACGCTACTCGGGACCCTCACGTACTTCCTCTTGAATCTTGTCTTCGTCTCGCTGGTCGTGTTGATCCGCGATGGACGATCAGTCCGAGAGTTCATCACTCGGACTGAGACGTCGAACGTCTGGGCCAACTTCCTGACGCTCGCACCACTTGGCTGGCTGATGGCGCGAATGTACGAATTTGGCGGCGGCTGGTGGACCGCGTTGCTGTTCGGGCTTCCCCTCTTCACGACAAGGGTGGCGTACCAGCGGTTCATCGAGATGCGGGAGATGTTCACCCAGACGATTGGGGCGCTGGCGGAGGCCGTGGACAAACGGGATCCGTTCACGAGCAAGCATTCGCAGCGGGTGAGGACGATCTCGGTGGATATCGGGCGGCAGATGCGGGTCACGGCCGGGGAACTGGAGGCGTTGGAATGGGGCGGGCTCCTGCATGACGTGGGCAAGATCGGTGTGCCGGACAACGTGCTGCTCAAGCAGGGCAAGCTGACCCGCGAGGAGCGGATCACGATGAATGCCCACCCGGTCCTGGGAGCGCAGATCATCGGGCCGGTGGATCGGCTCGCGCCGGAGCTGCCGGTGATCCGGCACCATCACGAGTGGTACAACGGCTCGGGCTACCCCGATCGACTGATGGGCGACGAGATCCCGAAGCTCGCCCGGATCCTGCACGTCGCGGACGCGTTCGAGGCGATGACCGCCGATCGACCGTACCGCAAGGCGCTCTCCACCGAGCAGGCGCTCGGTGAGCTCCGCAAGTTCGCGGGCGTCCAGTTCGACCCCGAGGTGGTCGATGCGTTCGTGAAAACCTCCTGGGCCGACGACGTTCGCGACGCGGACGAGCCCGACCTTCGACCGATCCCGCTGCTCGGCCAGCACGGCGCGAGGGTCGCGCGCGCCCACGACGGGCCGATCCCGGGGTCTCCAACCGCCGATCTCGCCTGAGCCGTCGGGGCCGCGCGTCGCGGGGGATCGCCGCCCCGATCAATTCCGCCACCCTCGGCGGCAACGCCGGCGGCATGATGCAGCGAAGTCATCAATTCGGCGCGAAACAGGACGCGTCCCGCCGCGGTCGAACGAGCCGACGATGGCCTGGCAGCGCCCTGAGAATGGGCGCGTGCACGCGATGGCGAACCCCGAACTGCCAATGACTCCACGATGCTGATCCTCAGCCTGGTCGCGGGCCTCGTGCTCGGCATGGTGGCCGGCGGGCGCATCGAGAATCTCGCCGGCGTCCGGCTGCGCCTGATCCAGCTCCTGTTCCTCGGGCTCGTCCTCAGATACGCGACGCAGTTCGCGATCGAGAACGGCAACGACATCGCCGACGCCCTTCGACTGCCGCTGTTCGCCGGCGGGTTCGTGCTGCTCCTGATCGGGCTGTGGGTGAATCGCGAGCAGCCGGGCCTGCCGCTCGCCTTCGTGGGCATCCTGCTGAACGCCGTCGCGATCGTGACCAACGGCGGGTTCATGCCCGTGTGGGAACCCAGCGTGCTGGCGGCGGGACTCCCCGCGACCGAGATCGGCTCGGCGTTCCACCGGATCGTCGGGACGGTGACGAGCGGGGGCATCAGCCCCGACTTCCTGGCGCAGGCCGGACCGCTCGGCGACATCATCCCGATCCCGATCCCGTTCATTCGCAACGTCGCGAGCATCGGCGACGTGTTCCTGGCCGCGGGGCTCGCATTCTTCTTGTTCGCGACGACGGTCCGCAACCCGGTGGAGCTCGAGGAGGCAGGCCTCGAGGCAATCCGACGGCGCCTCGGCGTACTCGGAGGCACAGCGCTCGACGGCCTGCCGGCGGACACGTCAACCGGAACGGCCCAGATCACCGAGTTCGGCACGTACGACGGCGGCCTCGTGACCGCAGCGACACTCGAGCGTCCGCTGTCGCTGGGTGGCCCCTCCGTTGGCTCGGAGGGCACGGTCCGCGAGCAGCGGTGGCGCCCGCTCCCGACCGTCCCGCCGATCCTGGAACGCGTTCGGCGGCATCCCTATGTCCGCCTCGCGCTCGACAGCTCGTTCAGCGCCCTGTGGACCGGGCAGCTCATCAGCGCGCTGGGCGACCGGATCCACCAGGTGGCGCTCGCCTTCGTGGTGCTGGAGGCGACCAGGTCGCCGATCGCGGTCGGCGCGATCTTCCTCGTCGCGACGCTCCCGAACCTCCTGTTCGGCCCCATCGCCGGCACCCTCGTGGACCGCTGGGACCACCGCGAGGTGATGATCGTCAGCGACCTGCTTCGTGCCGGCATCGTCCTGCTGATTCCCATTGCGGCAGTGACGAATCTCGCCCTCGCGTACCCGCTGGTGTTCCTCGTGACCACCGTCTCGATCTTCTTCCGGCCCGCGAAGGGCGCGATCCTGCCCCGCATCGTGGAATCGGACGACCTGGTGCCGGCGAACTCGGCGCTGTGGGTGGGCGAGACGTTCGCCGACATCGGCGGCTACGTGATCGCGGGCCTGTTCGTCGCGTTGCTCGGGAGCCAGCTGCCGCTCGCGTTCTGGGTGGACTCCGTGACGTACGTCGCGTCGGCGCTGCTGATCGCGTCGATCGCGGTCGCGCCCATGGGACGCACTGTGGCGGCGACGGTGGGCCGTGGCGCGAGGGCGGCGCTCGCCGCGTTCGGTGGTGAGCTCCGTGAGGGCTGGCGCTTCCTGCGCGGCGATGCGGTCCTGCTCGCGAACACGATCCAGGCGACCGCGGGCCAGTTCATGCTCGGGATCTTCCTGGTGCTCACGCCGGTGTACGCGGCGGAGTCGCTCAACCTTGGCCTGCTCTCCGATCGCGAGGCGTATGCGTTCATCGAAGGCGCGATCGGCGCCGGCAACATGGTCGGCGGGTTCGTCATCGGGCTGATCGGGGCGCGGCTGGCCCTTGGTCGCATGGTGATCCTGGGCTACATCGTCACCGGCGCGATGGTCGCGCTCCTGCCGCTGACCGGGAACCTGTCCCTCGCGCTCGGGATCGCGTTCGGGACGGGCGTGGGGAATCTCGCCTTCGTGATCCCGAGCCAGACGCTGTTCCAGCGCAGGACGCCACCGGAGCTGATGGGTCGCGTCCTTGGCCTTCGCTTCTCGGTGGTGTTCGGCTCCATGACGCTCGCGATGGGCGTGGGTGGCGTGCTGGGCCAGATGTTCGGTGCGGCGCCGGTGATCGGCGTGTTCGGGCTCGTCACCGTCGCGGCAGGCATCGGGGGCCTCCTCGTGCCAGCCGTGCGCGATGCCTGAAGGCCTTCGCGTACACTGCGCGCCCAATGACTGATCGAACGAACGACGCGCCCGGCGACGGGTCCGAGGACCTCACCGACGCCCAGGTGGACGCTGCGAGCGACGCCGCCACGGCAGAGGTCGAGGGGGCCGCGGCGGGCGGCGAGTCGATGTACGACGCGGAGGTTGCGGAAGCCGAGGCCGACATGGCCGAGGCCGACGACGAGGCGGAAGCCGAGGCCGAAGCGGCCGCAGAGGATGAGGGCATGCCGGCCGCGCCCGTTCGAGTCGGGGCGCGCCAGCGAGCCGCCGAGGCCGCCGCCGCGCGTGCCGCCGCTGCCGGCCGAGGGCCGAAGGTCAAGGCTGCGACCAGGACCGCATTCGCGATCGATCCAGCGCTGCGGATCAAGGACCCGGCTTCGGCCGTGTTCGTCATCGCGTCGATCGTCGTGTTCGTGCTGATCTTCCTCAACGCGATGGCCTTCGGGCACGGCGGGGCCTTCAAGCCGATCCCGACCCCAACGCCGGTCGTGTCGCAGTCCCCCGCCCCGAGCACGAGCCCGGGCGCAAGCGGCAGCGCCGCACCCTCGGTCGCACCAACGGGGTCCCCCGCAGCATCGACCGCGCCGTCCGATTCCTGAGGCGCGGTTCGGACGCCGAGCGGGCTCGGGCGTCCATGGTTGCGCAGCAGCTCCGGCGTCGCGGCATCCGCGACCCGCGGGTGCTCGAGGTGATGGGGTCGATGCCCCGAGAGGTGTTCGTGCCAGGCCTCCCGGCATCGGTGGCCTACGACGACCGGGCGCTACCCATCGATTCCGGGCAGACGATCAGCCAGCCGTACATGGTCGCGCGCATGTCGGAGCTGCTCGAGATCCAGCCGGGTGACCGGATCCTGGAGGTCGGCACCGGCTCCGGCTACCAGGCAGCCGTGCTGGCCACGCTGGGAGCGAGGGTCACGAGCATCGAGCGCCACGCGGATCTCGCCGAGTCCGCCCGAGAACGCCTCGCTGGGCTCGGCGGCGAGGGCAGCGCGAGCATCGATGTGCGCGTCGGCGACGGGAGCCTCGGCGAGCCGGAGGGCGCGCCCTGGGATGGCATCGTCGTCACGGCCGGGGCGCCGTCGATCCCGGATGCGCTCCGAGAGCAGCTCGCGGTAGGTGCGCGCCTCGTGATCCCGGTCGGACCGCGCGAGCAGCAGGAGCTGATGGTCGTCGAGCGCAGCGGCCCGAACGACTGGGGCGAGTGGTCGGACGGCGCGTGCGTCTTCGTGCCCCTCGTCGGCGAGGCCGGCTGGTCCGACATCGAGCGCTAGGGCGACCGGGCGCGTCGATATACTCGGTCGTCGATGGCCCACGTGTTCGTCGCTCCCCACCCAGACGATGTCGCACTCTCGTGCGGCGGGTTGATCGCGAGCCTGCGCGAGCTTGGCCAGAACGTCACGATCCTGACCGTCTTCTCGGGATCCAGCTCCACCGGTGGCTCGCTGACCAGCTACCAGCGGGAGGCGCTCGGGTTCGGCACCAAGGCGCTGTGGCCCGCGACGGAGGCGTTCAACCGGGCGAGCATCCGGGCGGACCAGCCCGGCACGGACGCGCCGTGGTCGGCGGACGACGATCGACTGGAGGCGACCCAGGCGGACGCGGACGCCGCGGCGAAGCGGTTCTGGCAGCGCGCCTCGTGGTACCGCCGCGCGAGCATCCGCAACAGGAGCCTGGCGGGCCAGGCGGTCATGGACGACGTCTCCACCCAGGGCGCGCTGTACACGGATGACGTCCTCGAGGCGGCGACGGCCGGCGAGATCATCGCCAGGCGGCGGGTCGAGGACGAGCGCTACGCGTACTTCGCCGAGGCCTCGGTCGTGTTCCTGGACCTCGCCGACGCGGTCTTCCGCGGCTACGAGGGCGACGACCAGCTGCTCGGTCCCGTTCGAACGGACGACGATGCGCCGCTCGCGATCCTGCGCCGCGAGATCGCGCGCCTGGAGCCCTCCACGGTGTACCTGCCGCTCGCGGTGGGCAACCACGTGGACCACCAGCTCTGCCGAGACGTCGGCGTCTCGCTCCTCGCCGAGCCCGCGACGTGGGTCATGCCCGGGCCGGAGTGGGCCGGCACCGTCGCCTTCTACGAGGACTTCCCGTACGCGTTGTGGAACACGTTCCAGTCGCTCGACGACCTGCCACATGGCGCGCTGGATGGCATCCCGTCGGACATCCTCCTGACGCCGCGCTACGCGGACATCGGCGACCAGCTTGAGCGCAAGGTCCGCGGCATCGCGATGTACGAGAGCCAGCTCGATCGGCTCTTCGGCGGCGAGAAGCAGATGGCGGCCGCCGTCCGGCAGCACGCAGCCGCGGTTGGCGCACTCGGCCGCGTCAACGGGCCGGCCGAGCGCTACTGGCACAGCTACCGCCCGTAGCTACTCCCCGAACGGAGCCGCCGTTCGCATCCAGATGGTCCCATCGACGTCCTGGTAGACCTCGGTCCATTCGCCCGAGTTGTAGAGGGCCGTCCACAGGTCATCGACCGGCGTGAGGCTGCGATAGGAGCTGCTGTCGAGGCCTCGTGTGGTTACGACCGCGTCAACGTGGTAGCTGCGTAGGACGTCGAGCACGTCCGCGGAGCCACGGGTAATGCTCTCGTTCTCGGCGATGACCTTCGAGGGGAACAGCTCGATTCGTGAGTCGATCGCGAACCTGGCCTCGGGCACTCCGAACTCGAGCCAGGAACCCCATGTCTGCGGGTTCCAGATGCGGGCGTCGCGGCCAAGCGAACCGACACCGACCAGGAAGTTGAGCTTCTCGACGATGCCCTGCGGGGCGAAGCTCAGGGTTGCCGAGGGGATGCCGACCGGACCTACCGGGCGCCAAAGCGGCAGGACTGCGACCGCTGCGGTGGCGAGGACCACCACGACGAGCGCGTTGAGCGGCGAGCGGCGGGTTTCGCTTTCGGACGCCTCGCGGGCGGTTCGGGCGCGGAGGACGGGCATGCGCGGGAGGCGCAGGTCGGCGAGCCGGAGCCCCGGCTGGAGCGAGACACCGGCAACGAAGCCGGCGATCGCCCACCAGGCGAGACCTCGGCCGGTCACGACGCCGAGGACGCCGAAGACCACGATCGAGAGGGTCGGGCCCATGAACTGGGCGCCTGGGCGACCCCTGTCGGAGCGGAGCCGGTACGCGACGATGCCGAGCACGATGAGCAGCGAGAGGTAGAACACGGCACCGGCCGGCTCGAGGGGCGTCGGCGGCCGCCACTCGGTCACCGCCGAGGTGATCTCCGGGTTGCGGGCGAGATTCTCGATGTACTTCCAGGCATCGATCCCGAACGGGCTCAGGAGCGTGGCGAGGGCCGAGATGGCACCGATGAGCGCCAGGCCGGTGGAGCCGAGGAGCCGGCGCGACAGGGGCGCGCGAGCATGTCCCGCGGGCACGGGCATGCGCAGCAGCGCGACCTCGTCCACCCACGCGAGCGCCACGAGCACGACCACCAGCGGGAAGCTGCCGTGCAGGTTTGCCCACGCGGCGGCGAAGACCGGGATGAGCCACAGGCGGCGCGGGTGCCGGGAGCGGTCGACGAGGATCAGGAGCGTCGCCGCGAAGAGCACGATGGCGAACAGCTGGGGTCGCAGCGCCAGCGCGGGCGCGGCGACGGCGAACGAGCCGAGCACGATCAGCGTCGCGGTTCGGGCGGAGCTCGCGATCGAGGAGCCGCCGGCGCGGACGGAAGCGATGGACCAGGAGGATCGAAGCGCCGCGAGCACCCCGGCGAATGCGGCCGCGACGAGTGTCGCCCGGAGGATCGCGAGGCCGGTCCAGCCCCCGGCCTGGTACACGGCGGCGAGCAGGACCTGCGCGCCCCACTGCTGGTCCAGCCAGGGGTTGCCGGCGACCGTGAAGGTCCACGTATCGACAGCAGGGATGCCCTGACCGGCGAGGATTCCCGCGCCGGCACGGAGCTGGTACGCGAGGTCGACCGAGGGCATCGGCACGAGGAGCGCCGCGAGGAACGGCAGCGCGATCCCGAGGAACGTCCACAGCTCCCCGATGGACGGCCAGCGGCGGTTCGCGGCGGCGACCAAGGCGGTGGTCAGCCTGCTTGCGGGACGGCGGCGGGCTTCGGGCGGAGGACGTCGGGGAGGAGGCGCTCGCGCAGGAGCCAGGCTCGAGCGGGCGTCAGGCCTGGCTCCTCGCGGAGCGGGATGACGGCGATGAGGATGGTGAACACGTTGATCCAGAGGATGGGCATGGCGAGGAGGATTCCGATCGGCACGGTCCAGTGGCGGCTGGTACGAGCACCCCACGCGATGATCGCGACGGCGAACGGCAGACGAGCCCACACGGGGATCGCGAGGTACGCGCCCTCCACGACCTGGCGGTCGGTGACGCTGCGGCGCAGCAGGTCGTACCAGTCGTGCCAGAGCTGCGGCATGAACACCGCGGAGACCGCGGCGACGGCGAGCGTGGAGGCGATGGCGATGGCGAGATTCCGCCACTCCCGCCGGACGGCGAACCACAGCAGCCCGATCCCCGGCGCGACCTTCGTCAGGAGCGGGAAGGCCCAGACGGCGGGGTAGCGGAAGCCGATGACGACCGCGGCGGCGATGAACACGTCGATCTGGCCGAGATACAGCTCCAGCGCGACCGCGCCAGTCAGTAGCAGCACCGGGAAGGACCAGCGGCCCACGAGCCAGACGAGCGCCGCCGCGATCGCTGCGGTCCACAGGGCGGCGAACCACGGCCACGGCAGCAGCGTGAGCGGGGCGATTGCCTGGGCGAACGCCGGCGCATAGAGGTACGCGCCGATCACGTACGGGTTCGATTGGACGTAGCTCACGCCCGCTCCCGTGGCCCAGTAGGTGTGCATGTCCAGCACCCAGGGCGTCCACGGCGAGACGTTGAAGAGGCGCAGGAACACCGCGACGGTGGCAACCACGATGAACAGGTCCAGGCCCAGCCGCTCGCGGATGCGCGCTTCCACCGGCTCGGGCAGGCGCGCGAGCAGGGTGTCGATGGGCCGAAGGAGTGCGCGAGGCGCAGGTAGGTTCACGGGTCGTACAGAGTAGCCGCGTCTCCGATTTCGAGGACTCGTGCCAACCCGTGATATCTGCACCTCCCCGGACCAACGGGCCATCGCTTGGCCCCCCATGGCGGCTGGTACAGTCCCGGCGGTGACTGAGCCTGATCTCGATCTGGTCGTGCTCGGAGGCGGGGGCCACGTGGGCTTGCCGCTGAGCCTTGCGTTTGCCGACGCCGGCTGGACGGTCGGCATCTACGACATCAACCAGGCGACCATCGAGCGGATCGCGAGGGGCTCCATGCCGTTCCGCGAGAGCGGCGCGGACGACCTCCTCCCGAAGATCCTCGAAACCGGCCGCCTCTCCTTCGACAGCAACCCGACGATGCTGGAGCGGACGAACCGCGTGGTGGTCGTGATCGGGACGCCCGTCGACGAGTTCCTGGGCCCGTCCATGACGATCTTCGAACGGACCGTCGCGGAGATCGCGCCGCACTTGCGTGAGGGCGCCCTCGTGGTCCTGCGCAGCACCGTCTACCCGGGCACCTCTGCCTACGTCGCACAGCAGCTCGCCGAACGCGGCTGCACGGTGGACGTGGCCTTCTGCCCAGAGCGCATCGCCGAGGGCTACGCGCTGGAGGAGCTGCGGTCTCTGCCCCAGATCATCGGCGCGGACGAGGATCGTGCGGCGGAGCGCGCCGGCGAGCTCTTCGCACGCCTGGGCCCCAAGACCATCCGCACCACGACGAAGGAGGCCGAGCTCGCGAAGCTCTTCACCAACACGTGGCGGTACATGAAGTTCGCCGTCGCGAACCAGTTCCTGATGATCGCGGACCAGGCGGGCGTGGACTACACGAACGTCCTGAAGGCGATCCGGGAAGACTATCCGCGAGCGCGCGACCTTCCCGGGCCGGGCTTCGCCGCGGGTCCGTGCCTGTTCAAGGACACGATGCAGCTCTCAGCCTTCACCGCCGACCACTTCCCGATGGGCCAGGCGGCGATGCAGGTCAACGAGGGCCTGCCCGCGTACATCGTCTCCGCTCTGCAGCGCCGATACGGAACGCTCCAGGGCAAGACCGTCGGCATCCTGGGCATGGCCTTCAAGGCCGAGTCGGACGACACGCGCGCATCGCTCAGCTACAAGGTGCGCAAGCTCCTGACCTGGGCCGGGGCGCGCGTCCTGTGCACGGACCCCTACGTCATCGACGACCGGCTGCTTGGGGTCGGCGACGTCGTCGCCCAGAGCGACATCCTCATCCTCGGGGCCCCGCACAAGGCGTACATCGGGCTCGAGCTCGGCGGCAAGGACGTCATCGATGTCTGGGGCGCACTGGGCGAAGGAATCACGCTCTGATCAGCGACGCAGTCGGGCGTCTGGCTTCTGTCCGGCCGCAGATCTCCCACGAGATGCTTTGGCACACGTTGCTTATGTCGACGTTCGTGATCGGCAGTGCACGCTCGTTCCTGTTCATCCTGATCGCCCCGCCGATCCTCGGCTCGCACGCGGTGAACTACACGGACGCGGCGAGAGCGTGGCTGAATGGCGCCGATCCCTGGTCCGTTGGCCCACCGGCCCTGATCTTCGCAGGACCGCCGCCAATGCTCCTGCCGTTTGTCGGACTCGTAATCCTGCCGAGTCAGCTGATTACGTGGGGATCGGTCCTCGGCATGGCGGCGCTGGCGTTCTGGTCGATCAAGCGCCTTGCCCTGCCCGCGTATTGGTTGTTCTTTCCACCGTTGTTCGGATCGATCCTCCTTGGCCACCCGGAGGTGTTGGTCCTCGCCTTGCTCGTGGCCGGCGGTGCCATATCGGGTATTGCTTCGGTGATCAAGCCGTACGCCGTCTTTGCACTGGTCGCTGAGAATCGATGGCGCGCCGTGGCGCTGGCGGCTGCGGTCGTCCTGGTGACGGCTCCATTCCTGCCGTGGGTACGGTTCATCCAGGAACTGCCCCAGATCGGTTCGAGCCTCGCGCGACAAGCGCAGGGCGAGTCGACGTTCGGTAATCCATTGCTCATGCTAGTCGGCGTGCTTGCGCTGGCTCGTCTTGGGGTTCGGCGAGGCCTGTGGCTGGCAACACCAATCTTCTGGCCATTTGCCCAGCCGGGTTACCGCGTCGGCTCAGTTCCGGCGCTGTCGCCGTTGATCGCCGCGTGCTGGGCACTCCCAATCCCCGGGCTCACGCTTGGTGGGGTCGTCCTCGAGGCGATCGCGATTCAGATCGGCCGCCGGAGGACGCTTCCGCGGTTCATCCAACTCGGGATCGATCAGTCGCAGTTCACCGTGACTTCGGCGCGCCCCTGATGCGAATTCTCGTCACGGGCGCCGCCGGTTTCATTTGCGGCTATCTCGTCCCCGAGCTGCTTGAGCGCGGCCATGAGGTGATCGGGATCGACAACTTCAGCAAGTACGGGCGCCTTGCCAAGTCGTACGACAGCCATCCGCGGTACCGCTTCGTCGAGGGCGACGCCAAGGACGTGGCGCTGCTCACCGAGCTGGCGCGCGAGTGCGACCAGGTCGTGGCCGCCGCGGCGATGATCGGTGGGATCAGCTACTTCCACGAGTTCGCGTACGACCTCCTGGCCGAGAACGAGCGCATCCTCGCGGCGACGTTCGATGCCGCGATCGACGCCCACAAGCGCGGCACCCTCCAGCGGATCGTGGTGATGAGCTCGTCGATGGTGTTCGAGTCCACAGACGTCTTCCCCACTCCGGAGGGTGCCGAGCTGACATCGCCGCCGCCCGTGTCCACGTATGGCTTCCAGAAGCTGGCGGCCGAGTACTTCGTGAAGGGAGCGTGGGAGCAGTACCAGCTTCCGTGGACGATCCTGCGGCCGTTCAACTGCGTGGGCATCGGCGAGCGCCGGGCGCTACGCGACACGGACGTCATGAGCGGCAACATCAAGCTCGCCCTCTCCCACGTGGTCCCCGACCTCGCCCTCAAGGCGATGCAGGGCCAGGATCCCCTGCACATCCTTGGCGAGGGCAACCAGGTTCGCCACTACACGTATGGCGGTGACCTCGCCCGGGGGATCCGGATCGCGATGGAATCATCGAAGGCTATGAACGAGGACTTCAACCTCTCGACCGCGGCATCGACGACCGTCCTCGAGCTCGCCGAGGCCATCTGGCGCAAGGTCCACGGCCCCGACGGACCGGCATTCCGCTACGTGACCGATCCGCCGTTCGAGCACGACGTCCAGCGCCGCGTACCGGACGTCCGCAAGGCTCGCGAGGTCCTCGGGTTCGAGGCGACGACGACCCTCGATTCGATGCTCGACGAGGTCATCCCGTGGATCCGCGCCGAGCTGGACGCCGGCCGACTGTGAACCCGGAGGTCGCGATCATCCTGCCCGTCTACAACGAGGGCGAGGCGGTGGAGCCGGTGCTCCGCGCCCTTTCGGCGGCGGTCACGACGCCGCACGAGCTGGTGGTCGTGTACGACTTCGACGGGGACACGACCGTGCCCGTGGTCGCGCGACTGGCTGGCGAGATTCCATCGCTCCGCGGGCTCCGCAACGACCTTGGGCGAGGGGTCCTCAACGCCATGAAGGCCGGGATCGCCGGGACGAGCACACCGTACGTGCTGATCTCGATGGCGGACGGATCGGACGACCCGACGGCGGTGGACCGGATGATGGAGCTCGCGAAGGGCGGCGCGGATGTGGTGTCCGCGTCTCGGTATATGAAGGGCGGCCGGCAGATCGGCGGCCCCCCGCTCAAGCGCCTGATGAGCCGCATCGCCGGGCTCACGCTGCATTGGTTCGCCCGGGTACCGACGCACGACCCGACGAACAACTTCAAGCTCTACAGTCGCCGCTTCCTGGAGTCGACGACGATCGACAGCACGGCTGGATTCGAGCTCGCTCTCGAGCTGACGGTGAAGGCGACGCTCGCCAAGCGCCGGATCGCGGAGATCCCCACGACATGGCGCGACCGGACCGCCGGCCAGAGCAACTTCAAGCTGCGGAAGTGGCTCCCGCACTACCTGCACTGGTATCGGGTGGCGTTCCTGCGTCGCTAGCGCGGGACGACTGGAGCACCTCGAGGACCAGCACCAACGCGAGGACGACCGTGGCGAGCGAGCCGGCGATGCCCACGAGGCCTCCGATCGCGACCTCCGGCCCCTGGTAGCCCGCGAACGTCGCCGACGCGAACAGGTTGAGCGAGGTCACCACTCCAACGGCGAGTGCCACCCAGCGCACGCGGCGATCGTCAACGAGCAGGGCCAGGAAGACCATCGCGGCGTAGCCGTAGCGCTCATGCATCGTCGTCAGGAAGGCGAACGCGACCAGAGCCGCGGCCCCGAGGGCCAGCGCCAGTGTCCGCGCGGTGGGACGCCGCCACACGCCGTAGCCGATTGCCAGCAGGAGCAGGCCTGTGACCAGGTAGCCGATCACCCTGAACGTGAGCGGGCCCACGAAGGCCTGATTGTCGTTAACCAGCGAGCCATGCCCCAGGAGCTCCTGGACGATCCACCAGAAGTTCCACGCGTACAGCGAGAGGATCGCGTAGAAGTCGTCCTGGAACTGGGCGAGGCCGGTGAGGTACTTCGCAGGTCCGCCCGCCGCGACGAACGGCAACCAGAGCACCAACGTGACCGCTGCGCCGACCACCGCGAGCCGGATGAGCCCCACCAGGCTGGATCGGGCGATGAACCATCCCGCGAACGGGATGAGGAGCGGCGCAACCTGCGGCTTGGTCATCAGCGCGATCGTGAGCGCCACGACAGAGAGCATGTCGCGGCCGCGCGCCGCGAGGAGCAGCGCGACCAGGACGGCGAGGCTGAAGATCGATTCGTACTGGCCCCACCAGGCGCTCACGAAGCCGGTGGCGGGGATCACCAGCAGCCCGGTTGCGCCGACGATCGCCCACGCAGGGCGGGCCCTGAGCCAGTAGGCGACACCGGCAGCAAGGCCGAAGTCGGCGATCGTCCCGGGCAGCTTCATGAGGATGCGGATCACGAGGTCGGACGAGTCCGTCGCAGTCCTGAACGCGGGATCGAGGAGCCCCAGGAAACCCCACACGTATGCCATGACCGGCCCGAACGAGAGGTGCTCGTCATAGGCCCGCGGCAGCCCGTTCTCGGCGATGTGCCGAACCCAGGCCACGAACTGGTCGATGTCGCCGACGTAGCCGGGCATCGGCAGCGCCCATGCCCGCAGGCCGATGCCGGCGAGCACCCCGAGCGCGAGGTACCAGCGCTGGCGGGGAGTCCACTGGGCCATCGGGCCCGAGTCTACGGTGCGGCCTTCGCGCTCCGCAGGTGCTGATCGTCCCGCGAGGTCAGCCGGCCGCGAGGCGGCGCTCGTCGGCGACGGATTCGTCGTAGATCGTCTCGATCGCGCGGACCATGAGCTCCACGCAGAACCGATCGTGGACCAGGTTCTGTGCGGCCTTCGCCAGCGTGTCCGCGTAGGGGTGGTCAGTGAGGAGACGCACGATCGCGGCGGTGAGGGCGGCCGGGTCTCGGGGCGGGACGAGGAGGCCGGTCCGGCCGCTGTCGATCATCTCCGGGATGCCGCCCACGGCGGACGCCACGACCGGCCGCGAGAGCGCCATCGCCTCCAGGATCGACAGGCCCTGGGCCTCGCGGTAGCTCGGCAGGACGGCGACGTCGAGGGCGGCGGTGACCGCGGGGACATCGTCTCGGCGGCCGGTGAAGGTGACGGAGCTTCCGATGCCGAGCGCGCGAACCTGTTCCTCGAGCGCCTCGCGCTGCGAGCCTTCGCCAACGATCAGGAGATGCGCCTTCGGGACGACCGCGATGACCGCCGGCCAGGCCTCGATGAGCGTGGGGTGGCCCTTTTCCGGCTCCAGGCGGGCGACGACGCCGACGATCGG
The DNA here is from genome assembly GCA_016191395.1 of Chloroflexota bacterium. Taxonomy (GTDB): domain Bacteria; phylum Chloroflexota; class Limnocylindria; order Limnocylindrales; family CSP1-4; genus UBA5189. Next base: position 111,546 of record JACPOS010000023.1, on the reverse strand, counting down.
GGCGTCCGGCGGGATGGGGAATTCGCTGTGGAGCGTGCCGCAGATGTCCGGCTCGGAGTAGCGCGTCAGGTCCACGCCGTTGTAGATGAGGCTCACCGGCGCACCGTCGCGGCCCTCGTCCTCGATCTTGCGCACGATCGCCCTGGACACGGCGATCAGGTGGTCCATCTTCGGCGTGAGCTGCCGGAGGAGCTCGCGATCCTCGTCCGACCGGACGCGGCTCGAGTGGACGGTCCCCACGATGTACGGCCGGTGCCGGCCGCCCGCCGCGAGTCGCCAGGCAGCCTGTGTCCCAACGACCTCCGCTCGGTACATGTGGTTGTGCACGACATCCGCCTTCACGGCGGTGAGGTGCGACGCGACGGCCTCGATCGCCGCTGCGTCGTCCATGTCGTCCAGGGCGCACACGGAGATGCCGCTGCGCTCCAGACGGCGGATGGCCGACCCGTTCGAGAGCGACAGGACGCTGACGTCGTAGCGCGCCCGATCGAGGCGCGTCACCAGGTTGAAGACGTGCTCCTGGGCGCCGCCGCTGGTGCCCGTCGCGAGCAGCTCCACGACGCGGATGCGGTCCCGGCTTGCAGGCAGGGGGAGGCGGACGACGGGCTCGAAGCACGGATCAGAGCTGAGCGCGCTGGGCGGCATTCGAAGCGTGTAGGCCGCCGGTGACGCGTGCGAGTTGATGACCGGCGCCTGGACCGGGCCGTGATCGTGGCGGCTCGTCATGCGAGCTTCGCCGTGCGCCGGACGAGGATCCGCTGGATCGGCTCGTCGATGGCGCCCCACTCGTACTTGTACGGCTCGTTGCCGCGGAGCAGATCCACGCGGCACTTCCCGAGCGCGATCGCCCTTCGGACGAGGCGCTCCAGGAGCACCACGCCGGGCGACAGATCGCGCGCGTCCGGATCCACGCCGGCGTTGTAGTACAGGACGGAGCCGGAGGTCTCGAAATGGATCTCGGCGGCGATCCGGCGCCCTGCGACCGTGAGGAACCCGAGATGGACCGACCAGCCGGCCGCGGCTGGGCCCGCCCCGAACAGCTCGAACAACCGTCGGACGAAGCGACGGCTCTGATCGCCACCCGGGTTCGGCGGGAAGAGGCCCTTCTCGCCCCAACGTGCCTGGTGGAGGTCGATGAAGGCGTCCAGGTCCGCGACCGGGTCCGTCGATTCGATCAGCTCGATCTCGCCTGCCGTCTCGGCGCGGCGCACCTTCCGGCGGATCTCGTGGCGCTCCTTCTTGCCGAGCGTGTTGAGGACGGCGTCGATGTCCGTTGCGCCCTCGGGGATGCGGATCACCGGGCAGACGTCCTCGCGCTCCACGTTGAGCGTCCAGCCCTCGGCCATCTCGTGGTGCCCGAACGCCGTGGCGAGCGCATCGGCGGCCGGGTCTGCCTGGCGGAGGCGACGAAGGTCCACGGCAGCCCACGGCTCGGGGTGGTTGGGGTCGGCCGGCGTCGGCGGCGGGGTGACCGCCTCGTTGGCGAACGCCGTCGCGAGTGCCTCGGCGGCGCGGAGCATGTCCGCGGGGTGCCCGAGCAGGGTCGCGTAGTCGGCGTGGTAGGTGGCGCCGAAGTACACGGCGCAGGCAGTTGGCGGAACGGGCGTCAGCGACGCGTTGTCCGTATGGCGGAGCGTCGTATGCGTGGCGGCGTCGGAGGCCTCCACCACGTGCCGATCCATGAGCGGCACGATTGCGACAGGCCGGTCCGGGTCATCGGCAGACGGGTCGATCACGACGAGCGTCTCGTCATGGGCGTTCTCGCCATACGCGTCCCACCAGGCCCGGTGGAAGGCCCAGCTGGAGAACGGAGTGGCGTACGGGTTCAGTGCCGCGAGCTCGTCCCAGACGGCGCGGTCGATCTCGTGGAAGGCGCGGCGCTCCGCGATCAGCGGGCCGCTGCCACCGGCGGGCGCCTCCGCGCTCGCCGGACGCGCACAGTCGGGCTCAGCCTGGAGCGTGGGGGTCACCCGGCGAGAATACACCGGATCGGGCATGTTGCTTGTGTGCGCAACCTCTCAATATCGATGCAAATGTCCGGTGCCGGGAACGAGCAGGCCGCCCGTACAATGCCGGTCGTCATGAAGAAGGCCCTCATCACCGGCATCACGGGCCAGGACGGCTCCTACCTCGCAGAGCTGCTGCTGGACAAGGGCTACGAGGTGCACGGCCTCATCCGCCGCTCCAGCTCCTTCACGACCGGTCGGATCGACCACCTGTACCAGGACCCGCACGAGCACGAGACGCGGCTCTTCCTGCACTACGCCGACCTGACCGACCCCTCCTCCCTGTTCTCGCATCTGCACCAGGTCAAGCCGGACGAGGTCTACAACCTCGGCGCGCAGAGCCACGTGAAGGTCAGCTTCGAGGTCCCGGAGTTCACCGCGGACAGCGTGGGCATGGGCACGCTGCGCCTGCTCGAGGCGATCCGGACGGCGAGCTGGCCCATCCGCTACTACCAGGCGGGCTCCAGCGAGATGTACGGGAGCACGCCGCCGCCGCAGTCGGAATCGACGGCATTCCATCCTCGGAGCCCATACGCCATCGCGAAGGTCTTCGCCCACTGGATGACCATCCAGTACCGCGACGCCTACCAGATGCATGCCAGCAACGGCATCCTCTTCAACCACGAGTCCCCGCGCCGCGGCGGCACCTTCGTCACCCGCAAGGTCACCCGCGGGATTGCCGCGATCCTCGCCGGAAAGGAGCAGCACCTGTACATGGGCAACCTGGATGCCCGCCGTGACTGGGGCTACGCCCCCGAGTACGTGGACGCCATGTGGCGCATGGTCCAGCAGGACACCCCGGACGACTACGTGATCGCGACCGGCGAGACCCACTCGGTGCAGGAGCTCGTCGAGGTCGCCTTCGGGCTCGTCGGGCTGGACTGGCGGGAGCGTGTCCGCATCGACCAGCGCTACTTCCGACCCACGGAGGTGGACGATCTGCGGGGCGACGCATCGAAGGCAGCGAGGGTGCTCGGCTGGCGACCGACGGTGACGTTCGCGGGCCTCGTCCGGCTCATGCTCGAGGCGGACCTGCGCGATGCCGGCATCGATCCTGCCGGCGTGATGCACGAGCCGGCGGCCGCCGCAACGTAGTCGGCCGGCCGAACGGCCGCCCGGCCAGATCCCGCAGCTAGGCCATCACCGTGGCGATCGCCTCGCGCAGGTTGACGAGGGATTCCGCGAGCAATTCGGACCGTTTCGTCTCGAGCGCCGCTCGCCATGCGCCCCGTTCGGACGGGGTGCTGCCGATCGCGGTCCGCATGGCCGCGGCGAGGCCGCCGTCGTCGTAGCGCACGCCGCCACCCTCCACGCCGTAGGCGGCCGCGAGATCGCGATGCAGGACGAGCGGCACGCCGAGCCCGATCGCCAACGGGATCGACGCGGTGAGCTTGGTCTCGAAGTAGCGCCGCATGTGCTCGGCGGTGTGATCGAGGAGCAGCAACACGAAGTCTGAGCCGGCGACGAGCTGCAGGTACTCCGGGTGCGTGATCTCGCCCGGAGACAGCTCGAACACGCTCGCAAGCCCGCGCCGCTCGATCTCCGTGCGCAGGGCCAGTCCGTCTCGCCCGGTGGCGCGTCCCACGATCCTGATTCGAACCGGCACGCCTTCGGCCACCAGCGCCCCGACGGCATCGAGCAGCGCGACGTAGTTCCGGCGCGCGAAGTCGACCTTCCCCGACACCGCGAATGTCGTGGGGCCATCCGCTCGCTTCGGCGCCGGCCGGCCGACGTACACATCAGCGACCCAGCGCAACGGCGCGCCCGCGACGGCAGCGTGCTTGGCGATATGGCGCCCGAGCACGAGCGGCAGCCGGTTCGGGCTGGCGAAGAAGGAGCGGTAGAGCTCCTCGGATCCCAGCAGATCGGCGTTGTGCATGACGCCGAGCAATGGGGTCCTGATGCCTGCAACCCGCATGACCGTGCGTGGCGGCTCCAGCGAGTTCACGATCACCAGCTCATACCGCCGGGCTCGGAAGGCGAAGCCACCGAACCAGTCGATGCCCGGAGCCCACAGCGAGCGGAAGCGCAGCTCGCTGTTCTGGCCAAACGGCTGTCGCCGACTGGAGCGTCGCGACATGTAGACATCGGGCTGAATGCCGAGCTCGTTGAGCAGCCTCACGAAGGTTGGCAGCGTCTCCTCGTGGTAGCCGTTGTACTCGATGAGGGCGCAGCGCATGGCCGTACGATAGGCTGCCGAGCGATGGATCACGTGCGGGCGTAGGCGGCATGACCACGTGGCCGGACCGCCGGGTCATGGTCACCGGCGGCGCCGGATTCCTCGGCAAGGCCGTCGTCGCGCGGCTGCGGGCCGCGGGCGTCCAGGAGATCTTCGTCCCCAGGTCCGCCGACTACGACCTGCGTATCGCCGAAGGCGTTCGCGCCGCCCTTGCGGACGGACGGCCGGACGTCGTCATCCACCTCGCCGCAGTCGTCGGCGGGATCGGCGCAAATCGTGAGAACCCGGGCAGGTTCTTCTACGAGAACGCGGCGATGGGCATCGGGCTGATGGAGCAGTCCCGCCTCGCCGGCGTCGAGAAGTTCGTCCAGATCGGCACGGTCTGCTCCTACCCCAAGTTCACGCCCGTGCCGTTCAAGGAGGACGACCTCTGGAACGGCTACCCGGAGGAGACCAACGCGCCGTACGGGCTCGCCAAGAAGATGCTCCTGGCGCAGGGACAGGCATACCGCCAGCAGTACGGGTTCGACGTCATCCACCTGATCCCGGTGAACCTGTACGGGCCCGGCGACAACTTCGACCCCGCGAGCAGCCACGTCATCCCGGCCCTGATCAAGAAGTGCGTCGATGCCCGGGAGAGTGGCGCCGATCACATCGAGGTCTGGGGCACCGGCTCCGCGTCCCGCGAGTTCCTGTACGTCGATGACGCCGCCGAGGGCATCGTCCTCGCCACGGAGCGCTACGAAGGCGCCGAGCCCGTCAACCTCGGCGTCGGGCGCGAGATCACGATCCGCGACCTTGTGGGCCTGATCGTGCAGGCCACGAGGTTCGGGGGCGAGATCCGCTGGGACACCACGAAGCCCGATGGCCAGCCACGCCGGGCACTGGACACGAGCCGCGCTCGGGAGCGATTCGGCTTCGAGGCGAAGACCTCGTTCGAGGACGGCCTGCGCGCGACGATCGACTGGTACGAAGGCGTAGCCCGGGTGGTCGCGAACCAGCGATGACCGACACCGAGTCGCCCCACATTCCAGGGGTCGTTCGGGGGCAGCTGACCCCGATCGGCGATGCACGCGGCTCGTTCATGGAGCTGTGGCGAGCGAGCACGACCGACCCGGCCGGGGCGACCTTCAGCCAGGCGAATCTTTCGCGTTCCCAGGCCGGCGTGCTCCGCGGCATGCACTTCCACGATCGGCAGCTGGACCTGTGGATCGTGCTGAGCGGGCGAGCGTCCGTGGCGCTGGTGGACCTCAGACCCCGGATCGCCGGTGGCAGCGACGCGCCTCCGACGGAGCACTTCGAGCTGGGCCCCGGCGGATCCGTGCTGATCCCGAAGCGCGTGGCCCACGGCTTCCTGGCGATCGAGGCGCTGGAGCTGCTCTACCTCGTGACCAACGAGTACGACGGGTCGGACGAGCACGGGTTCGCCTGGTCAGACGTGACCGTGGGCCTCAGCTGGCCCGTCCCCGACCCCATCGTCTCCGGGCGCGACGCATCGAACCCGTCGCTCGAGGCGGCCGTCAAAGCGGCGCGTCAGCGCGACGCTGCCGTCCCGGCGAGGTAGTCGTCCAGCGCATCCTGCCATGGTCGGAGCACGACGCCGCGGGCGGCCGCCGCAGACGAATCCAGGACGCCCCACAGCGGCGGGCTGGATGCACGCTGGAACTCCCGCTGGCTGATCGGCTCCACCGGCGCGGCAACGTGCCGAATCGCGAGGACACGCTCCGCCCACTCGGCTCGTGAGGCGTACCCGGCATTGACGAGGTGGTAGGTGCCACCCGGGGCGCGGCCACGGACGAGTGCCACGATGGCGTCGGCCAGGTCCTCCGTGTACGTCGGCGAGCCGAACTCGTCGGCGACGACACGGAGCGGGGCGCCGGCGGGGAGGCGCGCGGCGGCGGCCAGGATCTTGTGCGGGAAGTCCGCGCCCGGCGGTCCGTAGAGCCATGACGTCCTCGCGATCCAGAGGGTCGGCCCGGAACCATCGTCATAGACCGCCCGCGCGGCCTGCTCGCCCGCGAGCTTGCTCTCGCCGTAGGGGTTGATCGGCCCCGTGGCGTCGCCCTCCACGTAGCCCATCCTGTCGGCCCGCCTGCCGTCGAACACCTCGTTCGTGGAGACGAGCACGAGCGATGTCCCCCGGGAATGGCACGAGATCGCGAGCTCGGATACGGCCGTGGCATTGCGGCGAAACGCCAGCGCCGGATCGCGGGCGCACCCATCCACGTCCGTCCAGGCGGCGCAATGGATGAGGAGTCCCGGGCGATCGCGATCCAGGAGTGCGTCCGCGGCGGACGGCACGTCAAGGTCGTACTCCGGCCTGCTCCATGGCCGGGCCTCGAGCTCGGCGGCGGCAAGTGCGCGAACGAGAGCCCGCCCGAGCCGGCCGGTCGAACCGGTGACCGCCACCGGGCCGGAGATCATGCCCCGGGAACCGACTCTGCCAACCGCTTGCCGTACTGCCGGTCGTAGTAGTCGGCCCAGTCCGCATTCAGCAGCGGCCGCCACCACGCTTCGTGGTCGCGATACCAGGCAACCGTTTCGGCCAGGCCCGCTTCGAAGGCGACCTGATGGCTCCAGCCAAGGGCGGCAAGGCGCGAGCCGTCCATCGCATACCGGCGGTCATGGCCCGCACGATCCTCGACGGTCCGCACGAGGGACCAGGGCTTGTCCAGCTGGGCGAGAATCGTTCGCGTCAGGTCCACGTTCGTCCGCTCCCCCGTGCCGGGGACGTTGTAGATGCCGCCCGGTTCGCCGCGATCAAGGACCGCGCCGATGGCGTCTGCGTGGTCATCGACGTGGAGCCAGTCCCGCCGCTGCAGCCCGTCGCCGTAGAGCGGCAGCGGGAGCCCCTGCAGCGCGTTGGTGATGAACAGCGGAACGACCTTCTCGGGGTACTGGAATGGACCGTAGGTGTTGGAACCGCGGGTGATCAACGCGTCCAGGCCGTACGTGGTGCGATACGCCTGCACGAGGAGCTCGCCGGCGGCCTTGGCCGCGCTGTACGGGCTTGCCGGCGCCAGGAGATCCGTCTCGACGGACTGCCCGGTCGGGACAGAGCCGTACACCTCGTCCGTGGAGACCTGGAGGAACCGCGGGGCCGGCTTGCCGTTGGCGGCGCGCTCCGCAGCCAGGGCCCGGGTCGCCTCGAGGAGCACGTGCACCCCGATGACCCCCGTCCGCAGGAACGCCTCGGCATCGAGGATGGACCGATCGACGTGCGACTCAGCGGCGAAGTTGACCACGGCGTCAACATCGGCCTCGGTGACGAGCTTCACGACGATGGTCGGGTCGGCGATATCGCCCTGGACGAACCGGTACCGTCCCGCCATCGATGGGTCGCGCTCGATGTCGGCAAGGTTGGCGAGATTGCCGGCATAGGTGAGCTTGTCCAGCACGACGATCGAATCGGCCGTCTGGTGGAGGCGGCGGCGGACGAACGCGCTGCCGATGAACCCGGCGCCGCCGCACACGAGGAGCTTCATTCGGGAGCCGCCGGGTGGTTCGCGGCAAGGGTTGATGCGTGGAGCAGGGATTCCACCGTCCCGGCATCCGTCCAGGTCCCGGCGTACTCGTGCCAGAAGAGCCTGCCCAGCGGGATGTAGTGATTCAGCACGTCGGTGATCTCGAACTCGCCTCGCCCGGACGGCGTGAGCGTGGAGATGACGTCGAACGCGTCTGGCCGTAGGAAGTAGACCCCGATCGGGATGCGGTTGCTCTTGGGTCGTGCGGGCTTCTCCTCGAAGCCGACCAGCGCACCGGCCGCGTCGAACTCGGCGACGCCGAACCGCTCAGGATCCGGCACCTGGTAGAGCATCGTCCCGGCGTCGTACGGACCGGCTTCGAACGCCTCGGCCACCTCCTGCAGCGCCAGCCCCTGCAGCACGTTGTCTCCGAGCACGACGCAGAAGGCGTCGTCGCCCACGAACTCTCGCGCCAACCCGATCGCGTGCGCAATGCCAAGCGCCCCGCGCTGGTAGCGGTACGTGAGGTCGAGGCCGAAGTCCGCGCCGTCGGCGAGGAGCTCCACGATGTCGCCGATGCTCCGGCCACCCAGGATCACCATGACTTCCCGGATGCCCATACCGCGCAGCGTGTCGATGGGGTAGTAGATCATCGGGCGGTCGTAGACCGGCAGCAGGTGCTTGTTCGTCACCAGCGTGAGCGGATTCAGCCGGCTCGCAGTCCCGCCGGCAAGGATCAGGCCCTTCATGACCGCGTGACGATATCGCGCACGTTGAGGAGACGTTCAAGGTTGAACCCCAGCCGCGTACTGACCAGCGCAACCACGGCCTTCGCCTTGGCGACTCCGCGGCCTCCGTGCATCGCGTCGCGGAAGTGCCCGGCTGCCTCGTCGCGTCGGTTCCTGCGGAGCGCCCGCCGCCCTGCCTTGAAGTCCGTCCGGGCGCGACGAGCGGCGTCGATTCGAGCGGCCTCGGGGCCGGTCAGCCCCAACCGCATCCGGTCCGCGGGAGACAGGTCAGCCGCGACCCATGCCGCCCAGTTGAGCCGGGGGATCGCGAGCATCTCCCTCTCCATGACCTGGGTGATCTGGGCTGGATGACTCCGCCAGAAGCCGAGGACCCCTTCGATCGGGGCGAGGCGCCCCAGCGCGGCCAGCCTGAGCCAGGTTGGGTAGTCGGCAGCGGGCATGCCCTGCGGCTGGACGAAGCCGCCGACCTTCAGGAGGGCGTCGCGGCGGCACATCACCGTGCTGGCGGGCGGGAAGTTGTAGGTCAACAGCAGACGCAGCACCCTCGCGCGATCGGGACCGCCCGCAGCAGGCGAACCGGGCAGCGGGGGCCGCGGCCAGACCGCATAGACGTTGCCCTTTGCGTCAACTCGTCCAACCTGTCCCCAGCTCATCACGACGTCCGGGTCGGTGGGAGTCGTCGTCGAGAACGATCTGCTCCCAGCGTTCGTCCGTCTGGGCCAGGACGCTCTCGATGCACTGCCGGATGTACAGCCGATGGTTGTAGGTCGGGGTGAGGATCGAGACGAGCGGGACGGCGGTCATGTGCGCCGTGACCGCCTGACCCTGTTTCGCACCTGGAGGAGATGATCAACGTTCAACCCGAGTCGGGTACTGATCAGCGCGACCAGGGCCTTCGCCTTGGCGACTCCTCGGACGCCGTGCATGGCGTCGCGAAAGTGCCGCGCAGCATCGTCGCGCCGGTTCCTGCGGAGCGCCAGCCGGCCGTCGGCGAAGTCAGTGCGGGCGCGACGGGCCGTGTCGATCCGAGCAGCCTCTTGGGCGGTCAGCCCGAGCTGCACCCGGTCAGCGGGAGACAGGTCAGCCGCGACCCAGGACGCCCAGTTGAACCGCGGGACCGCGAGCATCTCCCGCTCCATGACCTGCGTGACCTGGGAAGGATGACGCCGCCAGAAGCCAAGGACCCCTTCGGCCGGGACGACGTTCCCGAGCTGGACGAGTCTGAGCCAGGTGGGGTAGTCGGCCGCGGGCATGCCCTGCGGCTGGACGAAGCCGCCGACCTTGAGGAGGGCTTCGCGGCGGCACATGGCTGTGCACGCCGGGATGAAGTTGCCCGACAGCAGGCGATGCAGCACCCCGACGCGATCGGGACCGCCCGCAGCAGGCGAACCGGGCAGCGGGGGCCGCGGCCAGACACGAAGGAGACTTCCATGCAGGTCCATCTGGCCGGCCTGTCCCCAGCTCATCACGACGTCCGGGTCGGTGAAGGCTGGGATCTGGCGCTCCAGCTTGTCGGGCGGCCAGAAGTCGTCGCCCTCGAGGACCGCGAGGAGTCGTCGTCGAGAACGATCTGCTCCCAGCGTTCGTCCGTCTGGGCCAGGACGCTCTCGATGCACTGCCGGATGTACAGCCGATGGTTGTAGGTCGGGGTGAGGATCGAGACGAGCGGGACGGCGGTCATGTGCGCCGTCCGCGGCGTCGGCGAGCTCGAACGGCGGTCACGACCCGGGTGCCACCCGGCACCAACGTAAGGGCAATCGGGACGGTCAGCAGGAGCAGCCGCGGATCGTGGCTCGCGAACGCGCCGGCGACCGCGATCTGGAGTGCCCGCAATGAGGCACCCGAGAACGCAGTCTCGACAGCGCCCGCTCGAGCGGCGTTGCGCAGCCACCGCCGATTAGCTTGCCGTAGCGTCGCCGGAAGCTGCCTACTAATGCGGTGACGAAGCCGAGCCTCGGCGGCGCGCATCCGTCCGCGATTCGCACTCATGCTCACGCCGTGGACGCGAATCAGTGCTGTCGCCTCGTCGGCTTGCATGTACTCGAATCGCACGCCGGCGAGCGCGCAGCGTAGCCACAGGTCCCAGTCCTCGAGACTCGGCAACGTGATGTCGAACCGACCCACCCGGTCGAAGACGGAGCTGCGAACCAGCGGGGCAGCGACCGTCATGATGTTCCTGGCGACGAGCCGCTCCACGAGCTCCCGTTGCGACGGTATTGGCAAGTCCAACAGCGGTTGCCCGCCGGGTAGGAGCGAGTCGCGAAGATTCCCCATATCGCCGTCATCGAAGTACTTGGTTGGGCCGAACACGATGTCGACATCAGCCGAGCCGTCGAGCCGCTCGACCTGCCGCTCCAGCTTGGCCCGATCAAGGAGATCGTCGGCATCAAGGAATTGTATGTATCGGCCCCGGCTCAGAGAGATACCGCGGTTCCGGGTCGCCGACAGCCCCTGCCGCTCTTGCGAATAGCAGCGAATGCGCCGGTCCTGCTTCGCCAGGTCATCCAACACCTGGGGCGTGTCGTCACTGGAGCCGTCGTCGATCACGATGCATTCCCAGCTCGCGAAGGTCTGCTCGCGGACCGACTGGATCGTCTCACGCAGGAAATGCCCGTAGTTGTGGGCCGGCACGATCACGCTGACAGCCGGATTCTCCACGGGATAGGACGCGGGGTGGTTCGCACGAATCTGCGTCCGAAGCTCGAAGTCATGCCGTAGGGCATTCGCATACATGCCGTTGGCCCTGACGCGGTACCGGAACAAGGCCTGCGGGATGCGCCGGGCGACGTAGCCGCGCTCCGCCGCGCCGATCCAGAAATCCCAGTCTTCATAGCCGTGCCGCATGTTCGGGTTGTACCCGCCGACCGCCTCCCAGATCTCTCGGCGGTAGAGCGAGCAGTAGCTCAGGTGATTCGCCTCGAGGAGCCTGGATGCGCTGAACTCCTCGGCCCGGACCACGGCCGCGCCTCTCCCGAACTGCCGCAGATCCGTGTAGACAATCGCGATGCCGGGCTCGCGCTCGAGCATGTCCACGGTCCGTGCGAGCATCTTAGGTTCGAGCATGTCGTCGGCGTCGAGCGGCAGGATGTACCGGCCACGGGCGGCGGCCACGCCGGCATTCCTTGCTGCTGCCAGCCCGCCGTTCGGCTGGCTGACGATGCGCAGCCGCGAGCCGACCTCGCCCGCAAGCCGCCTTGCGACCTCCGCGGTCGCGTCGGGCGACCCATCGTCGACGATGACGATCTCCCAGTCGGTGAAGGTCTGCGCGACGACGCTGTGCACCGCATCAGGCAGGTACTGCGCCTGGTTGTAACAGGGGATGACGATGGAGACCGTCGGGATCGTTTGGTCCTTCGTGAAGACGAACTCGAGCTCCTGGTGGCACGCGTTCGGTACGAAGCCTCGGTAGTGCTCCACGTCGAGGCGTTCGCCGCGGTCGAAGGCATCCGCGAGCGCTTCGGCCGTCATTGCAGGGTTGCCGTCAATGCGGTTCGCCCAGGCCGTCTGGACCATGTTCGCAGGAATGCTGAAGGCCGCCGACTGCTCGTAGTTGGCGAGCCGAGGACGCGTCGCGCGAAACGACGCGGCGCGCTGCGCGAGCGCAGCCTCGAGCGTGTTCGGATTTCTGTACTCCAGGGACTGGAGCAGGGGAAGCACGTCCGCGGTTCCGTACAGCGAAGACGACAGCTCCAGCGGGTAGCCGAAGTCGCTCTCCGCTTGTGTCCAATCGAACCCGAGCACGCCCGAGCCGAGCTCCTCGAAGGCGGGGAGGCGCTGCGGCTTGTCGAGCGTGTAGCAGTAGGTCGTGTTCCTGCCGAGGCGGTAGGAAAAGCCCAGACAGGACGCATCCTTCTCGAGGACCGCAACGGCAGTGCCAAGCGATGCGGGGCCGACGAAGAGCGTGTCGTCCACGAGAAACAGGACGTACGCCGAACCTTCGACCACCCGCAAGAGGTCCGGCTTGAACTGGGCTTCCTGCACGAACTCTACATCCGGGTACGCAGCCGCGAGCACGCGGTAGCCAGCCGCGAACCGTGGTGTGGATGTCGTGAACAGGGCACGAATGGTGGACATGCTGCGGTCCGGGCAGTGCAGCGCGAACGATCGCAGGGTTGCATCGAGTTGCAGCGGCCGGTCCTTGCTGAAGATGACGACGACCACGGAACCGGCGGACATGGCCGTCATCGCCGGTCCGGATACAGCAGGGAGAGTCCTGGCAATCCCAGGCCAGACCGCAGGACCCGGTACGCACCGGGCCGGTGCGCCAGGGCAGCCTCGATCGCCTTGTGCGGTCCAACGTTGTAGCCGGCGTCCGCGGACTGATAGAAGGAGTCGTGCACCAGGACGATCGCTTCCGGGACTTCGTTCAGGATCGACTCGAGCTCGCGCAGGACACTCTCGTAGGCGTGGTCCCCGTCGAGGAAGAACAACGGCGTCGGCTTGCGGCCCCGGGAGCGCCAGATGTCGAGCGACACGTTCACCCCATCGCCCTGGTGAAGGGACACGGCTGAAAGGCCGGCGACCATGACGCCCCGCTGGGCGTGCGGATGTTCCGGGTGATCGGCCGCGTCAGGAAGGTCGGTCGAGTGGATCTCCGTGTCGATCCCGTAATGCGCCGCGCATTCGTAGAAGATGCGAGCCGACTTCCCGATGTGTGTCCCCCAGTCGAAGATCTGCGGGGGCTGGAACCGGCAGACCGCGGCCGTGAGGAGCATGAGCTCGTTGAGCGGGAACGGATGCGTCCCGACCAGAGGGACCAGCTTCAGCCGGACGAATTCCGAGATGGCCCAGTTATCGACCTCGAATTCCGTGCCAGCCACGTTCTTCGACGGGTTCTGCCGACTGAGGGTCGCTTCGGGCGCGCGTTGCCGCGGCCGGCGGAGGCGGAGTCTCATGCCTGGGTGCGCTCCACGACGTCCCGGAAGATCGACTCGTACTGCCCCGCGATTGTCTCCCAGGTGAACCGCTGCAACCAGGCGTTGTGACCGGCTTGCCCGAGCGCCTGCAGCCTGGGCCCATCCGCTGCCAGGCGCCCGAGGTGATCCGCGAGCACCACCGGGTCCACCCGCGTGTAGCCGCGGTCATCCACCGGCGCCGGACAGACGAGCCCTCCGCCGGTCCATTCGGCGATCTCCGCGGCGTTGCCAACCGGGACGGTCAGGAACGGAAGGCCCGCTGCGGCGGCCTCGTAGAGAACCAGCGGCGAGTACTCGATGTTGGAGGCGAACGCGAAGAGGTCGCTGTTCATGTATGCCTGGACCAGGTTGTCGCGGTTCAGGTCAACGATCACCGCACGCTTTCGCGTCGCGCCCTTGTTGATCTGCGCCACGATGGCGTCGAGCGAGTCGGCTCCGGCACTGACCGCTCGGCGCCGACGCAGGAGACGCCGGGCGTACCCGCGCATGCTCTTCAGCAGCGTCCTACGAATCGGGGCGCGGGGCGCGGCGTACACGTTGCCATTCAGGATCAGGACGCTGGGCCGGTCGCCGAAGTCCGCGAGCTCGAATGCCCGCGCGAGCTCGCGGTGACCCTTCATCCCGCCGGTCAACGTCCCCACCGTCAGGATCACGAAGGCGGCTTCGTCGATTCCGATTCGACGTCGGAAGCCGGGGTCCCGGGGGACACCGAACTCGCGCTCGCTCGCCCCGTTGGGCACGATGGAGAACTGCCCGAGTTGGTGATCCCGAGCCATGTTGATGTCCCGATAGTCAGATGCGTAGAAGATCAGGTGATCGAACTTCGCCAGGAGCGCCGGTATCTCCCGGTAGTAGTCGGCGTACGCGGGCTCGTGGAGCGCCGAGAATCCGCAGGGCACGAAGATCTTTGGTGCCGGCACCAGGTCCATCACAGGCACCAACGCGTCGAATGTCCACTGCTGCGCCGCCTTGACCATGAGCACGTCGTAGTCGCCTGCGAGGACAAAGCGGCGATATTTGGCTACATCTCCGGAGAGGCCGCGAACGGCGTTGCCGTCAACGTCGAACTCGACGATGTCGACGCCGTTGAGGCTTCGAATCCGGCGCTCGGGCAGGCGACTCGTGGCGACCGTCACCTGGTGGCCTCGCAGGACGAGGCGCTCCGCGACCTGGCGGACCACTTCCTGAACTCCGCCGACCGACGGGTGATAGAGCTGGCAGGCGAGGAGAATGCGCACGCGCTAAGACGGACGCTGATGCGCATCGAGGGCGGCGGCGAAGACACCTGCGACGCCCGGAGCAAACTCGATCTCGGCGCGCCATCCCGACACCTCGCGAAGCCGGCGGCTGTCGAGGACGTTGTACGGAACGTCAAACACGCGCTCCGGGAGAATCCGAGGGAGGACGGGGAAGCCTGCATCGGCTGCGAGCGGCTCAAGCTCGCGAAGGACCTCCAGGTTGTCTCGCCCGGTTCCGGTGCCGATGTTGTAGGTCCCCCCGGGGACACCGACTTCGAGCGCCGCGAGGACGCCTCGAGCAACGTCGGAAACGTGGATGTAGTCGCGGACCCCCCCGCGCGCACCGAAGACCGGAACCTCGTTCCGGTCGAGGATCGCCTTGATCGCGGCCGGGATGAATCCCTGGCCCCCATGGGACTGCTGGGTGTTGCCATAGACGTTCGCAGGCCGAACGACCACGACGTGCAGCCCGGACGTGGAATGCACCATGCCCGCGTACTTCTCGATCATGAGCTTGGTGATTCCATATGGCGAGATGGGGTTCGTGGGGTGGTCCTCGCGGATCGGCTCCGTACCCGTCTTGCCGTAGACCGTTCCGCCGGAGGAGACGATGAGGAGCTTGCCGACGGCGAGCGCGGCGGCGTGGTTGAGGAGCTGCACGCTCGCGGGGAGATTCGAGACGATGTCGAAGACCGGGTCCTCAGCGCTGGTCTGGGGAACCGTCGAATAGGCGAGGTGGATCACCTCGTCGGCACCATCGAGGATACGGAGGAGGTCCGCACGATTTCCGTAGTCGCCTGACACGTAGCGGGCGGCGCCCGGTAGTTGCCGTCTGGGTTCAGGTTGCCTACCCAGGACCTTGACGTCGCGACCGGACTCGACGAGCAGTCGCGTGAGCTCGGCCCCGAGGAACCCCGCTCCGCCGATCACGCTGGTGCTAATCGGCATCGTTAGCCTCGACCGGGTGTGCCGGTGGGGAAGCCGGTCGTGGAGCGGCCCGTGCGCGCAGTCGCTTTACGAGCGAGGCCTTGACCCGCCGAGCGCGGGAGATCTGACGGCCCAGGCCGTTCGCGCGGCGCCGCCGGTCCCAGTCGCCGCGCAGCTCAACGATGCGGCGATCAGCTTCCGTATCGGAATCCAGGCGACCACCCGCTGCGACCTTCGCAGTGGCCCGTCGCAGAATCGTGCGCATGGCGTCGAAGTCGGGGGCTCCCTGGACCCGGTCATAGGCCCGATGCGCCAGAGACGCGAGGTTGATCACCTGCGTGTGCGAAGGCTTGAGACCGGCAGCCCACCCAATGTTCTCGGCGCTCAGCATCACCAGGTGGTCCACGAATGGGGTCGGCCGGGCCCGTGACATGCTGCCGGGAACCTCTCGATAGACATGAAGGATCTCGGGCAGATTTGCAACCTCGGCAGTCCGGGCCAGCCGAGACCACAGCTCGTAGTCTTCCGGTGGCTGGCGCAGCGGGTCCGTGCTGTAGGCGCCCGCCAGGGTGAGCGCTGACCTGCGGATCATCACCGAGCTGTGCACGAAGGGGTTGTCGAACAACAACAGGATCTTGAGGTCGGCATTCGCACTCGGATGCCGGTGACTGCGCTCCGTTCGGGCATCGCCCTCCCAGATCTCCGCCCACGTGCCCAGCAGATCGCACTGGGGGTTGGCGTCGAGAAACGCAAGCTGCTTCGCGAAGCGATCCGGAAGCGACACATCGTCCTGATCCTGACGCGCGATGTACCGACCGCGCGCAGCTGCAATGCCCCTGTTCAACGTCGGGGCCAGCCCCTGATTCGTCTGGGCGAGGTGCCGAATCCGCGGGTCCTGATACCGCCGCAGCACGTCTGGCGTCTCGTCCGTGGACCCGTCGTCAATGACGATCAGCTCGAACGATGCAAAGGTCTGCTCGAGGATGCTCTCAATCGCCGATCCCACATACTGGGGACAGTTGTAGACGGGCAGGATCACGCTGACTGCCGGGACCCTGTCATCGAGCCTCATGCAATGGTCCACACGCCGGTCATTACGATCCTCGCCGTGCGAGAGGATCGGAATACCAGGTCAACCTCCGACCTATCGATGAAAGCCGGCGTTTGACTCCTGATCGCGCGACTTCTTCTCGAACCCAGAGCTGATCTCCGCTGACTTCATCAACCGTATCTCTGGACAAAATGAAGCCATGCGAGGCGAGATAGTTCGCCACCTCGTCTTTCAGCGGTTGCCCCACGTAGAGCGGCACCGCCTCCACCTCCAGCCAGATCGCCCTCACCTCTCGGATTCGCTCGCCAAGCCCATCGAGCACTTTCAATTCGGCTCCCTGTACGTCCATGTGGATGAAATCCACTCGCGGAACGCGATACTCCCGACAAACGTCTTCCAGGGTCCGCGTCTCGACCTCGATCTCCTCGTCGAACGAGACCCACGGATGAATCTCCAGGTGCCGGCCTGGCTCAAGGAGAGAGCTCGACTTGTTCCCGTAGTTCCAGCTCTCGGATGTCTCACGGTCCGGCGGTTGTCCCGCGGAGACGAACATTCGGGCGTGGCCTCGGGACTCCGCTGCGGCAAACGGCAAGATTCGGACGTTTCTGACCCCATACGTAGCCAGCGTGGTCTGGAGCTTCGCAATGTTCGATGGGATTGGTTCTATTGCATACACAGTTGATCGGGGGAACATGCGCGCGTAGCGCACGGAGTCCTCACCTTCACACGCGCCGATGTCGAATATCGCAAGGGGCGCAGTGCGGCTGAACAAGAGTCGCAGCTCGGGCCCAATCGGCAGAGGCGCGTTGATATACGCCTCTAAGCTGGATCCCACTATGGCCGACCGGATAGCTGCCTGGTCCTGATCCCTGAGTCTTCGCTCAAGATTGGACGACTCCGCCAGGTTGGCGTCAGAAATACAAAACCAGCATGCCGGGGAAGCGATCGCATTGTGAGCTTGCCGCCATCGACGATCCTGAAGACCAGAATGTCGTCGACTCGGTCGAATTCCTCCGTATTCGTGTTGTCAGTTGCCCATAGGCTGACGGAATAGGTACCCGGGTAGAGTCGAATGTCCGTCAGATCTGCGGAGATCGACACTTGCTCGTGGTCGTTCGGGAGTGCGAAGGACGAGTCATCGTCGGAAATCAAGGATATGGGCGTTCCATCTGATCGCCGGATCGCGATCACCAAGCGAGTCTTCGGAAGATGTGATGCGAGCCTTAGTCCAAACGCGATCCGGACGGTCTCGCCCATCGAGAAGTCTTGCTGGCTGGCGTCATCGGCGTTCCTGACGTCTGCCCACTGGAACTTCGCATCACCGGTGCCGGCTGCGGAATCGCGGTTCGCGAGCTCAACCCGCCCAAGTTCGGTGGCCTTCCCGGAGTAGCGGCCAATGATCTCGTCCACCGTTCCATACGCCTTGGCGATGCCGTGCTCCATCAGAATCGCCTTCGAGCACAGTTGGGAGACCGCCCCCATGTTGTGGCTGACGAAGAGGACGGTCCGTCCCTGTCCTGCCACGTCGCTCATCTTGCCGAGGCATTTCTGCTGGAAGGCCGCGTCACCCACCGCGAGAACCTCGTCGACGATGAGGACCTCGGTCTCCAGGTGCGCGGCGACGGCGAACGCGAGCCGAAGGTACATGCCGGTGCTGTAGCGCTTGACCGGAGTATCCAGGAACTGTTCCGTCTCGGCGAAGGCGACGATCTCGTCGAAGCGCGCCTTGATCTCGTCGCGTTTCATCCCGAGGATCGATCCGTTGAGGAAGATGTTCTCGCGGCCCGTGAGCTCAGGGTGGAACCCGGTCCCGACCTCGAGCAGCGAACCAAGCCGCCCAACGACTTCGGCCCGACCGGACGTCGGTGTCGTGATCCTGGACAGGATCTTGAGCAAGGTGCTCTTGCCCGAGCCGTTTCGGCCAACGATCCCCAGGACCTCGCCACGGTTCACGTCGAACGACACGTCCTTGAGTGCCCAGATGGTCTCGTGGCTGCTGCGATCACTGGGCCTGCGCTGGAGAGGCCGCTGCGCCAGCGACACGAGCGTCTCGCGCAGCGTCCGAGCCCCGGCCTTCCCCTGGTGGTCGATGCGGTAGGACTTGCTCAGGCCTTCCGCACGGACGGCGAGGTCAGCCATCAGATGACATCCGCGAACGATCGCTCGATTCGCTTGAAGACCGTGGCCCCGATCAGGAGGATGACCGACGAGACGGCGAGCGATTCGATCAGTGCAACGGCCGGAAAGGGACCGCCGACGAGTGCCCATCGGAACCCCTCGATCACCCCGACCATCGGGTTGATCGCGTACAGGACGTGGTACTTCGCCGGAATGAGGCTGGAGGCGTAGACGACCGGCGAGGCGTACATCCAGAACTGGAGAAGGAACGGCAGCGCGTACGAGAAGTCGCGGAAGTAGACGCTCAACCCGGAAAACAACAAACCCGTGCCAACGGCGAGCATGAGGATGAGCAGGACCAGCGCAGGAACGGCAAGGATGGACCAGCCCACACCGATCCCCGTCAGCAGAAGCAGGGCCACCATCACCATCCCGGCGACCAGGAAGTCCAGCAGGGAGCCGGTGACGCTCGCGAGCGGAATGATGGCTCGTGGGAAGTAGATCTTCGTGACGAGTCCGGCGTGTGCGACAAGGCTGTTGCCGGCCCGCTGTGTGCTGCCGGCGAAGAGGTTCCATGGCAAAAGGCCGGCGAAGACGAAGGGGAGGTACGGGACCCCGTCCGACGGCAGCTTCGCCAGGTTGCCGAAGATCGTCGCGAAGATGATCGAGGACGCCAGTGGCTGGAGGATCACCCAGAACACGCCGAGCACGGTCTGGCGGTACCGAAGACGGATATCCCGCTCAGCCAGGGTCCGGAGGAGATCCCGGTACCTCCAGATCTCCAGCCACTCGGCGGCTCCGGCGCGCGGCCCGATGACGACTCTGGGCAGGGGTCGGTCGGGAGCGGGCGGGCTCCCGGTGTTTGCTGCTCTCATATTCGTCGCGCATTGTCACATGCTGCGGCTCCGTACCCTGGATCGGGTGCGGTCATGTCGTGAGCTCTCGGTACGTCGCACGAAGCCCGTCTTCGAGGTCCACATGCGGCGTCCAGCCAATCTCGACACGGGACCGCTCACACGACAGTGCGCTGTGGCGGATATCGCCTGGACGCGGCGGGCCGGCGATCGCCCCGAGCGAATATCCCGCGATGGATGCGAGCGCCTTGAACAGCTGGTTCACCGACGTGCCCCGGCCCGTTCCTATGTTGAGCGGGCCCTGCACGGGTGATTCGATCGCGCGCAACACTGCGTCGACGACGTCACCGACGTACACGAAGTCCCGCGTCTGTTCGCCGTCGCCATCAATCGTCACTGACTCGTTCGTGGACATCCGCTGGGCGAACCGCGCGACCACGCCGCCTTCCGCGTCCGCCCGCTGGCGCGGGCCGTACACGTTTGCGAGACGCAGCGCCACCCACGACATCTTTCCCGTAGCAAGCATCTCCAGGTAGCGCTCGCCTGCGAGCTTGGTCCAACCATATGGACTTGCCGGCCCGATCGGGCTGTCCTCCTTGTAGGGAGGTGAGCCGGCGCCGTAGATCGCGCCGCCGCTCGTTACGTAGACGAAGCGGCGCGTGCCCGCTGCCAGGGCGCCGCGAATGACGTTGATGCTCCCGACCACATTCGTGCTGGCATCTCGAGCCGGGTCAACGAACGATTCCGGTACCGACGTCTGGGCCGCACAGTGGACGATGGCGGACGGTTGAGCCTCCGCCACCAGTGTCTGGGCGTCTGGATGCGACACGTCGATCACCACCAGCTCGGCGGCCTTCGGTACGCGGTCGCGCGCCCCCTTGCTGAGGTCGTCCAGGACAAGCACGCGTCGACCCTGATCGAGCAGGGCATCCACGATATGGGAGCCGATGAACCCTGCGCCTCCGGTGACGACGATCAGGTCGGCCCGAGGGGCGACGGGGGTCGGTCTTCTCATTGGCTGGGCATTGTCCCATGCGGGCGCGGACGCAGAACCGGTCGCCGGATGCCGGCTCGTGCCGCCGGGAGCGCAGTCCGGCGAATTCGGTCGCGCGGCCTAGCGGCCCTTGCGGGGCGGACCCACGCGCCGGTAGCGGCGCGCCCAACGGCGGAGGGCGATGCCGAGCAGGGCGACAGAACTCGTGATCGCCGAGGAGGCGCGCACCCGGCTCTCGCCACGCGGCTGCCAGGTGACCGGCACCTCGAGGATCGGCAGCCCGGAGCGGCGGGCGATGACGAGGATCTCCGCGTCGAAGACCCAGCCCGGCGAACGCTGCTGCGAGAACAGCTCGAAGGCAAGGTGGCGGGGAAACAGCTTGAACCCGCACTGCGTGTCCGAGTACGGGAGGCCCAGGAGGAGGCGCGACGCGACTCGCATCCCGCCTGACATGAATCGGCGCCACGCGGCCGGCCTCGTTGCGAGACGGCCCCCAGCCTCGCGGACGCGGCGAGCGATGTAGATCGTGTCTGGATCTGGTGCCCAGTCGACCGTTGCAAGGTGGTCGATGGAGATCTCGTTGTCTGCGTCGAGCATCAGGAGGTACGCGGCATCCGTACGTCCGCTGACCGCGAGCATGGCATCGCGCACCGTCAATGCTTTGCCGCGGTGGGGCAGGCGGAGGATCTCCAGGGTGAGCCCCAGGCGCTTCGCGGCCGTCCACGCCACCCCGGTCGTTCGATCGCTGGAGCCATCGTCGGCCAGGTAGACGGGGAGCGTGAGTCCGTGCTGGGCCTGGAAGCGCGCGATCGCATCGAACGTGTCGCCGATCCTCCCGGCCTCGTTGTAGGCGGGCATGACGACGGCCACGGTGGGCGCGGTCAAGTCGCCTCCGAAATGGGCTCGGCCGCGAGATTCGCCGGCTCGGCGTCCTGCGCGATCTCCGAGAACCGGAAGTGGAACTGCCACGTGGCGATGAGGCCTGCCAGGGCCACGGGCAACGTGGCGACGAGATGGACGATCACGACGATCGCGAGGGCTGGTTCGGGGGCAAGGCCAAGCGAGGTCAGGATCGTGAGGCCGACGAATTCGTAGGTCCCGATGGAGCTTGGGCCCGCCGGGATGGAGGTGCTCAGCGCCAGGCCACCCATGACGAGCGCGGACTGGGCGAGCGTGAGTCCGGAATTGGCGGCGCCGGCGATCACCGCGAACATCACGACAGCCGCCCCAAAGGCGGCGATGGTGAGCGCGGCTGTCGAGGTCGCCACGGCCGGCGAGCGGAGACCTTCGACGCCTCGGAGCAGCCGCTCCACGAACGACCGGACAGACGTCCGGATCCTGCCGCCGACCGGTCGCCTCACCCAGGCGAGCGCGACCACCAGGACCGCCAAACCGCCGATGCCGAGCACGCCCAGCCACAGCGCGGTCGACGCGAGCGAGGCGCCGCCGGCGACCGTGAGGCCCAGGATGGCGACCACGGCGAGGATGAAGAGGCCGTCCGCGAGCCGTTCCACGACGATCGTGCCGAGCACCGTAAGGCGGCTGATCCCGAACGCCTGGCCGGCCAGGAACGCCCGCGCCACGTCACCGAGCCGGGCCGGCAGCATGCTGTTGGCGAAGTAGCCGATCGCGAGATAGGCCACGGTCCGTCGAAGGGCAACCGGTGCGATCGGCTGCAGGAGCCGCTGCCAGCGGATCGCGCGAAGCAACAGCTCCAGCCCCACTACGGGCACCGCCAGCAGCACGGTCGAGAAGTTGACTCGGCCAAAGGCCGCACCAACTTCGACGAGGTCGACCCGGCTGATCGTGAGGACCACGAACACGGCGCTGACAACGATCCCGAGGACGACCCGAACCGCCCCGCGGCCGGTGCGGCCCTGGGTCACAGACCTGCCCAGCGCCGGCATCCTCGTGCCGTATGATCGCCCGCCATGGCGAACACCCGGGCCGCCCTGACTCGACTGGCGCCCGTGCTTCTCGTCGCGTTCGGGCTGGTCATGCTCCTCCTGGCCACGCGATCGTTCGTCGGTAGCTCGGGGTTCGCCTACGACTACCAGGCTTACGACGCCGCCGCTCGGCGGCTCGCGGCCGGTCAGCCGCTCTATCCCCCCGGCACGGCGGAAGCGTACAACTCGGGCTCGTACGCAGGCCTGTACCTCTACCCGCCGCCGCCCGCGGTCGCGCTCATGCCGCTGGTGGCCGTGGCGCCGCCGGATGCGGCGGCGATGGCGTGGCTGTGGCTCCGACTCACAGCCCTCGCGCTGGGGATCGCGATCCTGCCGATCTCCGCGCTGGCTCGGGCCGGTACGTTCGCGACTGCCTCGATCTCCTTTCCCGTCTGGTATGACCTCAACCTCGGGAACACGAGCGTCCTCCTTGTTGCCCTCTCGGCCTTCATCTGGCGCTTCCAGGGACGCGCCCTGGGCTCCGTGGCCCTCGCGATCTCCGGCGTGCTGCGATATCCATTCGGTATCGCCCTGATCGGATGGATCGCCGCGAAACGGTGGCGCGCGGCCGCCTGGGCCATCGGCGCCGGGGTCGTCATTGCAGCCCTCACCCTCCCACTCGTGGGCCTCAATGGGTGGCTGGGCTACCTCGCCATCGTCCGTGGGCTCGGCGACGTCAGCAGCGGACCGAACAACCTGAGCCTCGCCACGACGGCCCAGGCCTTCGGCATCCCGGGGCCGTCGGCGATGTGGGTCTTCCTGCAGATCGGCGTTGCCCTTGCGGCGACCCTCTTCGCGGCGCGCCGCCGCGACCCTGTCACTGCCGTCGTGGTGTCACTCGCGGCAACGATCCTGTTCTTCCCGTTCTTCCACCCGCACTACCTCGTCCAGCTGCTCATCCCCGCGGCGTTCCTTGCGGGGCGCGGGCAGTGGTGGGGATTGGCACTCCCGCTCCTGGGGTGGCTGCCAGGAGAGCTGATGCCGTTTGCCGCAATCGCGGGCGCGCTCCTCCCGCTCATTCCGGCGCGATGGGCCACGCTCAGCGGCGCCGCCGCATTCCCCGGTGCAGCAGCGGAATTCGGAACAGGTCCCACGCGACCCTGAGCGCGAGGCGAGGCCCCGGCCGCAGCCGCGAGCCGCGGACGTCCTCCCAGCGGATCGGTACCACGGCGATCCTGTAGCCGCGCCGCCGCGCAAGGTGAATGAGCTCCACGTCGAACACGATCGAGGTGACCTGCTGGCGCGCGAACAGGTCGTGCGCGGCCTCGCGCGTGAATCCCTTGAAGCCCGCCTGCGTGTCCTTGACGTCGCCCACGACCCAGATGGACGCGAGGAGATGGAACAGGCCGCCAAGCGCCCGGCGGTAGCGCGGCTGGGTCGCGCGCATGTCCGAGCCGTCGGGCTGGATCCGGCTGCCGAGCGCGACGTCCGCCGAAGCAAGCGCCGAGACGAGCTTCACAAGCTCGCCGGGTGGCGTGGCCATGTCCGAATCGGCGAACACGATCAGGTCACCGTGCGCCGCCAGCATGCCCGCCTTCACGGCGGCCCCCTTGCCGGCGTGGGGCACCCCCATGAGGTCCAGGCCGGCGCCGATCGACTGCCCGAACTCTGGGCGACCCCGGACCAATGAGGCCGTGGCGTCGGAGCTGCCGTCATCGACGACCAGCACGTCGATCTCGGGCGGGATGCCTTCACCCGGAGCCCGCAGATAGGCAAAGAGCTCATCCAGGGCGGGCCCGATCCGGGCGGCCTCGTTGTACGCCGGCAGCACGATCGTCATCGTCGATGGAGCGGTCTGGCTGGACGACGGCATCGCCGCCGAGTGTATCGGCGGGACTCCGCCCCGCTGTATCGTCGCGCGGTGTCCGAGGCCGCCGAAGCTCGAACCGATCTTGACCGCTACCGCGCATGGCGTTCGCTGCCCAGGCCCGGGCGGCGAACGCGCTTTGCGATGTCGTCGGCCGGCTACGCGGTCACCGGGTTCGTTCTGTGGTGGGGTTTCACCACGGGCGCGCTCAGCTTTCCCGGCGGTGACACCCACATCTGGGACCGCGTGGGCGACGAGATCCGGAGCGGAATCTCACCCTATTACCTCACCGACCGGCCGGACCTCGGGATCGCATTCTTCTACGGTCCACCGTGGGCGCTCGCCTTTGCTGCAGTTAGCTGGCTGCCGCTCGTGATCGTCGGAGCGGCGATTACCGGTCTCGAGGTCGTCTCGCTTCGCTTTGTCGCCGGCAGCTGGCAGCGCGTCGGCTATTGCCTGTGGGTGCCGCTCATCGCATTCGAGCTGCCGTCCGGGCAGTTCAACCTCGTGATCGCCGCAACGATCGCAGCCGCAGTCCGCGGCGAGCCGCGCGGTGCGTTCGTGATGGCATTCCAGAAGCTATCGCCCGTGCTTGCCATCGATCCGCGCCAGTGGCGCCGCATTGTCCCCGTCGCCGTCGTGGCGCTCGCGGTAACCATCCCCTGGCTGAGCCTGTGGACCGACTGGCTTCGGATGCTGGTCACCTCCGCCGGGATGAGCTTCATGCCGGTCATCCCGATCCCGTATTCGGCGCGAATCGTCGCGGCGGGCCTGCTGCTGCTCCTTGTCCGTCGACCGATCGCTCGCGGGCTCGCGGCGGTGATCGCGATCCCCGCGTTCCACTGGATCTCGCTGCTCCTGTTCCTGGCGCTGCTACCCGGCCCGCGAGCCCACCCGGGCGCGAACGCGACGTCGCCGGCATGACGAGCGCACTCCGCCAGTCGATCCTCACGGGGCTCGCCCTGTTGCTGATCCTGCTTGGGGCGGGTGGCGCCAGGTTCATCGACCTCGCGACGAATCCGGGCGGCCTCTATCCCGACGAGGCCGCGGAGGCAATGAGCGCGAGACAGATCCTCCGAGACGCAACCTACCGGCCTGTCTTCATCGCCGAGGACGGCGGCCGCGAGGCGCTGTACGCCTACACAGTGGCTGCCGGATTCGCCGTTGCCGGCGATTCGGTCGTGACGCTGCGTGCCGTCGCAGCGCTGTGGGGCGTCATGGGCGTGCTCGCCATCTGGCTGCTGGCGCGCAGGTTCGGCCGCGGCGCCGGCTTGGCAGCCGCCGCGTGGGCAGCCGGGTCCCTGTGGCTGATCGCGATCAGCCGCGACGGGATGCGGAACACGATCACCCCGTTCTTCTGCGCCATCGCGTTCATCGCCCTGCTCGCGTGGGTGGATCGCCCATCGCGACGCACGGCGATCGTCGCCGGGGCGATCTTCGCGCTCTCGACGCTCTACACCTACCAGGCGCTCAAGCTCCTTCCCCTGCTCGGAATCGTCTGGCTGCTCTGGCTCCGACGGGTCGACAGGACGACATACCAGCGGCTGCTCGGTGGGGCCGTCCCGTTCCTGGTTTCCTTCGCGATCGTCGCGGCCCCGATGATCGCGGCCGCGTTTGCAGACCTACCCGCATACCTGGGCCGCGGCATCGGGGTGATGCCCTTCAATCCAGCCCTCGTCCCCGGCAGCGACCCGGTCACCCACGTCCTCCGGACGCTCGGGATGTTCGCATTCGTCGGCGATCCCAATCCGCGGCACGACGTCAATGCCCTTCCGCTGCTCGACTGGGCGGTCCTCGTCCTCGCCCTTCCCGGGTTGGTCTCCGTCTGGCGACACCGCGCCCTGCCAAGTCGCTCGTTGATCCTCCTCGCCATTCCGGTCTTCCTGCTGCCGCCGCTCATCGCGACCGAGGGCGACTCGCCACACTTCCTGCGCGCCCTGGGCCTCGCCGCGCCGATTGCAGTAGCAGTCGGGGTCGGGTCTCAGGCAATCTCGGAACGCGTCGCGGCCGCGGTGTCCGGCCGCCTTCGCGCGGCGCCCGTTACGGGCCGGATGGTTTCCGTCGCGCTGTTCGCAGCGCTGTTCGTGTCCGTTGGCTCAGGCTCGGTGGCGACATATCTGGGGCGGCCCGTCCAGGACCGATATGCCGCGTTCTCGTACGACCTCGTCGCGCTGGCGGGGCTCGCCCATGGCCCAAGGGACGCCGTCATCGTCGATGACTTCGAGGCGTTGACGATCAGGTTCGTCGGCGACCTCACCCGGCCGACGATCGTCAGGCCAGGGCCCATCGATGCGACCGCGTACGACCGAGTCCTGGCGATCCGAGTGGGCGATCTCCGGACAGCCCTTGGCGAGACGCTCGCGGCCACGGCGGTAGCGGTGGCACGGGACCCCGCAGGGCACCCCACCGTCTGGCTCGTGAAGCTGCGCTGACCGTGGGGACGGTGATGCGGACGTTCTTCCTTCGCAACCCTCGATTCCGCCGAGCGGCCGACGCGTTCATGTTCGTCTGGTTCAGCACGATCTCGGCCAGCATGATCGCGGGCCCGCTGATCAAGCCAGTGGCCCACCGTCTTGGCTGGGATGCGGTTGTCTACGTTCGAGCGGCGCGAGCCCTCCTCGCGGGCGACAACCCGTGGGTGGCCGGCACGTATGACATCGTCTATGCCGCTCCACCGCCAAGCATGCTCCCGTACCTACCCTTCGTTTGGCTGTCCGACGAGGTGGTCGCTTTCGTCTGGGTGGTGATCAGCGCGGGATGCTCCCTCTACGCTATATGCAAGCTTGGGTTGCCCCTCTGGTGGCTTGCCTTTCCGCCTGTCGCGTTCGGCGTGGCGTCCGGGAACTCTGCGGCGCTTGTGCTGGCACTCCTCGTTCGCGGGGGCGTGCTTGCCGACGCGGCCGCGGTGCTCACAAAGATCTATGTCGTGCTACCTCTCGTCCTGCTCAATCGGTGGCGCGGGCTGGCCCTTGCCGCTGTCGCGGGAGTGCTTTCGGCGCTGTTCCTTGACTGGCCGCAGTTCCTCGGCTCCTTGTCGCACGTGTCAAGCGTGCTGAAGGTTCAGTCGCAAGGTGGCCTTTCAGCGACGGTCTCGCCCGTCCTGTTTCTCATCGCGGTGCTCGGGCTCGTCGCATTGGGGAGAAGGCGAGCCGCTTGGCTGATCGTTCCTGCCCTGTGGCCGGATACGCAGCTCTACTACGCGTCGATCGCCCTGCCGGTCATCGCGGGCATGCCACTCGTCGCCCTCGCGATCGCGAGCCCGTCGACGCCGGGCTTCATCGCGATTGGACTCGGGGCCCAGGCGGTGCTCGACCGCATCATCCGACAGTTTGCGTCGCCGGACGGCCCCGTGGTCGACGTGACCTCCAGCTCGGTAGGACCAGGGCAACGAGGAGCACCAGGGCACCAAGGGTCGGAAAGCCCCGATTGACGACCCACGCGAACTCCCCGAGCGCGGCCTGCTGGCCGCCCCACATGAGGAAGTAGGCAACGGCGAGCCAGCGCAGCGAGACCCCCGCGCCCAGGGCGAGAATGAACGGCAGCACGAGGATCGCCAGGTAGTGGTGGTACAGAGCCGGTGCCACCAGCACGGACAGCACCACCGCGGCGCCGAAGCTCCGGGCGACGGTGGCGGGATGCGCCGAAGGCAGGTCATGGCGCGAGCCAATCGAGATGCCGACGAGCAGGATCAGGGCGGCCGTCGTGACCACGATCCTCGCGCCGAGGAATCCAACATACGGCGCTAGCCAGACCGTTGGTGCGAGCGTGTCCGTGGTGTCCGATGGAGCCGACAAGTTCGCCAGAACCGCCGGGAATTGCTGCCACGGCTCAATGCCGGTAACGGGAAGCGCGACGAGGACGAACACGATGGCGCCGATCAAGACGCCGCCAGCCGCCCGGAGCCGTCTGGTCAAGAGGAACCAGATGAGGAGGGCGCCGGGGAAGACCTTGATTGCTGCGGCAACGCCAATCGCTACGCCGGCAAGGAGGTCCCCCCGGGAATCGGCCCGACGAACGCCGAGCCACGCCAATGTCAGGAGGCCGAGCAGCAGCAGGTGGACGTTCCCGATGACGAGCTCACCAACGACCGGGGGGAACGCGAATGCCGCAGCCACAAGGAGCCATCGGCCGCGGCCTGCAAGGACCGGGAAGCGTTCGGCAAGGCGTTCCGAGCGAGCCAGGGTGAGCACGGCCCACACGAGTACGCAACTGCCAATCGCCGTCCAAGCCCACGCGGCCAGGCGGTAGTCGGACGGGAAGAGAGCGGAGAGTGGAACGACAGCGGCGGCCAGTGGTGGCGGGTACAGGTACAGGTACTGGAGCTGCGGCGCATATGGCCCCGCGAGCTGCGCCGCCGAGTACAGGGGCTCGCCAGCGAGCAGGTGGTTCGCGGCACTCCAGTAGGCGGAGAAGTCATAACCCCACTGGATCTGCCGTGAGAACGTGGCGAACTGCACGAGCCGGAACACGAGGACGACGATGGCGAGGAGCGCGGCGGTCGCGCGCTGGACCCCTGGCTGCCGCAACAGCCGCAGGCCGTAGGCGTTCCCGCTCACGGCCGGACGGTAGCATGCGGGCATGCGGTGGAGAGACGCGCTGCTCGCGATCGCCGCCCTCTTCGTCGTGACTCGTGGCGCCCTCGTCCTACTCGCGCTTGTTCTCGAGACCAGCGTCCCGCTCGGCTACCACGGGCCGACGTACGCAACAGGCTCCCTGCTCACCAGCCTCACCGGCAGCGACTCCGTTTACCTCCTTGGCATTGCAGCCGAGGGCTACCACGCGGAGCCGGTGCGGCTGATGTTTCGCGACTGGGCGTTCTTTCCGCTGTATCCGTTGGTTACCCGGGCATTCTCGGCGCTGACGTTGGGCAACATCGCCGTCGCTGGCGTGCTCGTTGCGAATCTCGCTTTCGTGGCGGCCCTCGCCGTCCTCTATCGGCTTTCGATGCTCTACCTGGACCACGACCGGGCGGTGCGGAGTCTCGCCTTCGTGGCGTTGGCACCGGGGGCCGTGGCGTTCGCCATGGCCTATAGCGACAGCCTGTTCCTGCTCCTCGCTGCGGGAGCGTTCCTCGCAGCCGAGCATCGGCGCTGGTGGTTGATGGCGTTCCTGTACGGGCTCGCCACGCTTACTCGACTCCAGGGCATCTTGCTCGGCATTCCGCTCGCGATCCTGATCGCCGAGTCGAGCGGCGGCTGGCGTTCGATGGCCGGCTGGCGCTCGCCTCGATTCGGGTGGCTGGCGGCCGGACCCGCCGCATTCGGACTGTTCGCCGCATATCTCGGCACGACATTCGGCGACCCCCTCGGCATGTTCACCGCGCAGAGGGCTTGGAGCCAGATCGGCCAGGAGCCAACCGGACCGGTCACACCCGTCCTCGATCGCTTCGATCCGATCGTTCTTCTCCTCGTCGGTGTGCTGTGCCTGTATTTGTTCCTGTTCGTGTTTCGGCGGGTCGATCGACCGCCGGCCGCATATACGGCGCTCGCGCTCGTAACAGTCGTAACGGCGCTGGCGACGGGCCGGCTGCAGTCGATCGGCAGGTACCTGGCGGTGGCCTGGCCGTTCTCGTGGACGCTGGCGAACAGGCGCGCTGCTTGGTTCGAGCTCGCAGGCCTCGCAGCATTCGCAGCGCTCTTCGTCATCAACGCGGTCCTTCATTTCACGCAGGCACTTGCCCCGTGACCCTCAGGCTCACATGGGTGGCGATAGTCGTCCTCGCCACGTATCTGACCATCGTCGGCGGGGCCTGGCTGGGGATCTATGCCGCGCCCCTTCGCGTGGTCACGATGTTGTCCGCGAGTGCGACGCTGGGCATCTGGCTCGTCGCATGCGTGAGATCGGAGAGGTGGCGTCCACGAAGCGTCCTCATGCCCGTTGTCGTGGCGTCGCTCGCCAGCCTCGCGATCTCAACCGCATTCTCGCGTGTGCCGCGAGTCAGCCTCGAGTACCTCGGATACGCCATCGTCCTCGCGGCGTTGTACCTGCTGCTGGTCCGGCTGATGGCGCAGGCCTTCTTTGCTCGGCGACTGTTGATCCTCGCGACGCTCCTCTTCTGGCTCATCTCCGGGGCATTCCTCGGGCTCGTCGTCATGCACTGGGTCGACTGGTGGCGCGAGCTCGGCCGATTCGCGATCCCACCCCTGCGACCGAACTTTGAAGGCCTGACATACAACAACTCTTCGGCGGTCCTCACGATGTCGGCCCTGCTGTCGGTGCCGGCCGCGGCGCTCGTGGACCCCGGGACCCGTCGCGGGAAGGTGGCGTTGGGCGCGATCGTGCTCACGGTCGGTCTGGTCGCCTTTCTGAGCGGCTCTCGGGCTGGTTGGCTCGCGATCGGGTTGACAATCGTGGTCGCCGCGGCTGCCGCGCTGCTCGACCGACGGCGTCGATCGGCCATCGTCGCGGCTGGTCGGGTCATAGTGGCCACCCGAACAGCCCGTGCGACGACGTCCTTCGTGCTCGCGGCCGCCGTGCTGGCAGCGGTGGTGTTCACGCCGGCGATCGTTCGCCGCGTGTCGGAAGGCGGCGCGGATGCCCGCGCCCAGTACGCAGTCACCGCCTTGCGAATGTTCGCGGAATCGCCGGTCGTCGGAACGGGCCCCGGGACGTGGGTCATTCAGCGGATCAGCGCCACGTCGGTCAACGAGATCGACGTCTACATTCCCCATGCCCACAACATCGAGGTCCAGACGCTGGCCGAGCTTGGCGTGGTCGGAGCCGTAGCGGGGGTCGTGCTCGTCGCCTTCCTCGCTCGGCTCGTGCTCGGGGCGATCCGCGACCCTGATCCATTGCGGCGTCGGATGGGCTGGACAAGCCTTCTCGGCCTGAGCTACCTCGGATTCCACCAACTGCTCGACTTCTACCCGAACATGCCAGCCGTCCTGTTCGCCGCGGCCATACCGGTCGCGTTCCTCGACGCCACATCGATCCCTGGCACAGCCCTGCCACCGCGTCGAATGCCCCGCCTCGGCGGCCTCGTCACCATCGGCGCCGTGCTCGTGGCGCTGGCTGGCCTCCTGCTGCAGGAGGTGCCTGCGCTGCGTGCGGAGCGAGCCGTCCAGCTGCTGAATGGCGGCGACTGGGTTGCTGCCCAGGCTGACGCGCGGGCCGCCGCAGATACCGACCCTGCGATTGGCTCATACGCACTGACAGCCGGGCTCGCAGCGGCCCGCGCCGGGGACCACGGGTTGGCGTCCGCGTATTTTGAACGCGTCGCCGTGGGCGACGACCTGCCCGAGGCCTGGCTTGACCTCGCCGCCGAACAGCTCGCGCAGGGTGATTCCGCCGGAGCCACAGCCTCGCTCGAGGCGGCCTTCCGACTGGGTCGCCAACGGCCAGCCGTGGCGCTGGGCGTCGCAGACCTCGCCCTTCGCATGGGGGTGCGAGACCTCGCGGTCAACGCGGTCGTTTCCACCCTGACCGCCTATCCAACGCTCGCGGCCGATCCATGGTGGGCCTCCGATGTGCAGCGCACGGCAGTTCTTGGCGACGCCGTCACGAGAATCCTTGCGACGGGGTCGCCGGACCTTCGGTGGCAGGTGGCGCTGATGGTCAACGAGGCACAACAGGCGAGGACCATTGCCGGTGGCCTGCCGGGCTCGACGTTTGACCTCCTCGTGATCGACAGCTGGCAGGGCCAGGAGCGGGCCTTCGACCTGCTCGTCGCAGCGTGCGACGCGGCGCCGCTCGACTCCGTCGCGCTGACGTGGTGCGCACGCGTGGCGGCCCACATCGGCCGGCCCGACACGGCCGAGCGCATGCGAAGGCTTGAAGGCCTCGCGCCCGGATTCACGAACGGATCAGGACGCATTCGGATCGTCACGGAGCCTGACCCCGCCGCCATTCTCGAGGGCCAGCTTGCGACGTTCTGGGGAACGTTCACCTACCGGCGATTCACGCCCGTCGACATGCTCGTGCCGAGCCTCGCCCACCTGATCCTGGAGTAGCCCGCGCGTACCATTGCGCGGACGCACCACCCCACCCTAGGCTGCCCAGCGATGCTTCGCAGACACGCGATCGGATTCCGAACGCTGCTCATGCTCGCCGACGGCGTCCTCGCCGTCCTGCTTCTTGCAGTGTTGTCCATGGCCCGCTTCGGCGTTGAGTGGGTCACGCACTGGGGCCCCGTTCTCGCTCAGCCGGCGGCATTCGCTGTCGCATACGCCGTCGTCTGGATTGCGGTCCTGTGGCTGCATGGGATGTACAGACCGCGCGCGCGATGGACGGTGTGGAGCGAAGGGGCGGCGATCGGCCGAGCGGTGGTCGTGATGGCTCTCATCACGTCCAGCCTCCTGTTCGCGCTCCGCCTGCCGGACGTGAGCCGGTCCTACCTCCTGCTCATGTTCCCGGCGCAATGGCTTACGACCATCGCCAGCCGTCTTCTCATGCGCTACGTCCTGGAGCGCCTTCGAGAGCGCGGCTACAACCTGCGCTACGTGCTCGTCGTGGGCGCTGGGCCACGTGCCCAGGCCTTCGCGGCGAAGCTGGAGGGCCATCGCGAGCTCGGCCTCCGTATCCGCGGGTTCGTGGACGATCACCCCTACGAACTACCGCTGAAGTGGCGGAACCTCGGCAAGTTCGAGGACATCGAGCGAATTCTCCAGGACGATGTCGTCGATGAGGTCGCGATCTGCTTGCCGTTCAGCCTGTGGGACCGCATGAACGCTGTCGCGCACCTGGCGGAGGCGGTGGGCAAGATCGTCCGCGTCCCGGTGGACGTTCTCGAGGGGGCACTGTCGGCGGGGCGCGTCGAGGAGCTCGATGGCACGCCCGTGTACTCGCTCGTCACTGGGCCGGACCGAATGGCGGGCCTGATCCTGAAACGGACCCTGGACCTCGTGGTGTCCACCGTGGCCGTGGTGGGGCTGTCGCCGGTGTTCCTGGCAATCGCGCTTTGGATCCGAGCTCGTGAGGGGTCACCGATCCTGTTTCGCCAGGTGCGCGTTGGTCTGCATGGCAGGCAATTCCAGGTCCTCAAGTTCCGAACGATGGAGCCCAATGCGGAGGACCGTTACCACGAGCTCGTGGATCAGTCGGACCCGCGTGCGTTCAAGCTGACGAACGACCCGCGGATCACCGCCACTGGGCACTTCCTACGACGGACGTCGCTCGATGAGCTGCCGCAGTTGTGGAACGTGCTCCGCGGTGAGATGTCGCTCGTGGGCCCCCGCCCGGCGCCACCGCGGGAGGTCCTTGGCTACGACCTCTGGCATCGCCGGCGCCTGGCGATGAAGCCGGGGATCACCGGCCTCTGGCAGGTCAGTGCGCGACGTTCAGACGACTTCAACGACCGCGCCGAACTCGACCTCTCGTACATCGACCGCTGGTCGCTGTGGCTCGACTTCAAGATCCTGGCTCGCACCGTACCTGCGGCGTTCGATGGACGGTGACGCGGCAACGAATGCCCCCCGGAGGGAGCTTCTCAGCGGGATCACCGCTCAGGACGTCTATTACCTTCGCGAGCCCCTCGCCACCCCGTGACAGCAGCGAACGGGACTCTGGCCGATGCCGGTCAGGTTGCCGGCGGGCCACCCGGTCGCAATGCAGTCCTCGCCGTCCTGACGTGGCGAGGCGAGGCGACGACGCGCCGATGCCTCGCGAGCCTCACTCGTCTCGATGGATGGCCCCTACCGACTTTGGTCGTGGATAATGGGTCCGGAACCGGCGAGGGTGAGCGCCTTGCGGCCGAGTTCGGCGAGTTTGTATCTGCCAGCGTCCGTTCAGTGAACGATGGCGTGCCTGGGGGCTACAACGCGGCGCTGCGCTGGGGCCTGCAGCGGGGCGCAAGCCACGTGTTGCTCCTGAACAACGACATCGTGGTCGAGGACGCGGGCATGGTCGGGTCTCTCCTTGCCGCTGCCGCTGCCGACGTCGCGGCGGTGGGTCCAATCGTCCGCGACGTGGACGGATCGGTCTTCTCTGCCGGAGGGCTGATCGACTGGCCCCTGGGGCGCACGAGACACCGCAGGCGGCCGATCCGCGAGGACTCGCCATACGAGGTCGAATGGCTCGACGGCCCTTGTCTCCTGGTATCGCTGGACGCGGTCAGACGAATCGGTGGGCTAGCGCCCGAGTTCTTCATGTATTCGGAGGAGTTGGACTGGTGCACGCGGGCAGGTCGGGCCGGGTTTCGCATTGTCGTAGAGCCCCGAGCGGCTGTCATTCACGAGCGCGGGACGCGGCGACCATCGATGCAGGTCCGCGAGCTTTCGCTCCGAAATGCGATCCTCTTCATGCGGCGGAATGGCGGCGTGCGGCAGAACCTGACGTCTCTCGCCTGGTCCCTGATCTATCGGCCCCTCGCCATGGCTGCTCGTTGTGTCACAAGGCCGGCTGATTTCGTCCGCGTTCCCGGCGTCGTGGTGCGAGCGGTCGCCTGGAATGTGTCGGACGCCATCTCTCGTCGGGGCTGGCGCATTCCGGCGGAAGGGCCGGATCTGACCTCCGGCTAACGGCGACCAGCATAGACCTGGAGGTGCCGCTCGGCGATCGACGCCCATTGCTCGGACGCGTCGCCCGGTCGACGGCGCGGATGCTCCTGTGCCTCGAGGATCGCCGCAACAAGGCTGTTGACGTCGCCTGGTGGGACGAAGCTGGTGTTGCTCGGCGAATCGAAGCCTCGTGCGGTTGAGCTCGTCGTTACGGTGTAGACGCCCAACAGTGCGGCCGTGGCATACGTTCCTCGATTCCCCTCGAGGCCAGCCCGATAGGGGAGGACGCAGGCATCGAGCGACGCAATCGTCGCGAGCAGATCGACCTCGTCGAGCCGGCCCGTCAACGTGATCCGGTCCCGAACCGGGGACGCAGCGATCCGTTCGGCTATCTCCCGGATGTACGCACTGTCGGCCCCCGGGTCGCCAGCGATCACGAAACGAGCGGGCCGGTGCGAGACGACGGCCTCGAAGGCGTCGAGCGCGAGGTCGATCCCCTTGTCGCGCCGCAGCATGCCCCACGTCCCGATGATCAAGTCCTCGCCTCGCGGGGTTGGCGTCATCGCATCTGTTTCAGGGATCAGCCTGAAGTTCGACGTCAGCGGGATCTCGACGACATTCCGGCGACCGATCAGGGGCATGGACGCGATCTGGCTTTCGTCGGGGGTGACGATGACCGCGGCCCACG
Source organism: Chloroflexota bacterium (assembly GCA_016191395.1). Taxonomy (GTDB): domain Bacteria; phylum Chloroflexota; class Limnocylindria; order Limnocylindrales; family CSP1-4; genus UBA5189. The sequence goes on along the minus strand of JACPOS010000023.1, from coordinate 76,176 downwards.
GCATCGTCACGGCCGCATACGCCTTGTGGAGCCAGTGCGTGTGGCGGTATTCGTGGACGGTTGCGACGACGCGCGTCCGTGGCGCGATCACTCGCAGGATGGGAACTAGCAGGCCGGGAGCCAGCCCGTGCCGATAGCCGGTCGACGGGTACTGCACGTGGACGACATCCGGGCGCTCGCGGAGGATCGCCCGGAGGATCCGCGGCAGCTGGCGCAATCCCCAGCGCTCCGCGACCTGCACGATGGGGTAAGCGCCCACGTCTCGAATCCGGTCGTCCCGCGTCGTGACGACCCGGACAGCTGCGCCTGCGTCGATCAGGGATTCCGCCAATCGCGCCGTGTACTCGGCGACGCCGCAGGTCATGTCCGGAAGCGATCCGGAAACGAGCGTCACCTTCACCGTTGGTTCCCCACGTCGAGCTCCGTTACACCCCACCGGGCGGGACGGACCTATCGTAGGGGCGATGGATGCCCGAGCGACCCAACGGCCCAGCTCCTCACCGCGACGGACCGAGCCGCCCTGGGGTTCGATGCCGACCGCGATCGTCGTCACATTCGACTCGGAGGGGTGGATCCGCCGCTGCCTGACCGCCCTCGCGTCGGTGCCGGCGATCGTGGTCGACAATGCCAGTCGCGATCGGACCGCCGCAATCGTTGCCGCGGAGTACCCGCACGCCAGGCTCGTGCGTCGCCGGACCAACGACGGTTTCGCCGTCGCCGTGAATGAGGGCTGCCGTCTGGCGCACTCGGCCGACATCCTCCTCGTGAACCCGGATGCCGTCGCCCAAGTCCAGGCAGTCGAAACCCTCGCGCGCTACATGGCAGACCATCCGCGAGTCGGGATCGTGGTCCCTCGGCTCCTCAACCCGGATGGAAGCTTCCAGCAGAACGCGCGGACGTTCCCGACGCCATGGACGATGCTCGCGCGCCGGACGTTCCTTGGGCGCCTGCCGATCCTCCGATCGCTGGCCGCGCGACACGTCCTATCGGGGCGCATCCCGGATCGGGCACAGCCGATCCAATCCGCGATCGGCGCTGTCATGTTGGTTCGCCGCGCTGCCATCGACCAGGTCGGCCCGATGGACGAGCGGATCTTCCTGTATGGCGAAGACTGGGATTGGTGCTATCGGATGTGGAAATCCGGCTGGGAGGTCCATATCCAGCCGGCCTCGGTCATGGAGCATGAATACGAGCGGAAGAGCGGGCGGACGTTCGACTTCCGGTCGCCCGCGGTCCGTCACCATTGGGCGAGCGCGTTGAAGCTTTCGGCTATCCACCCAGGCCTCATCGTTGGTCGCATGCCGAAGGCCGCTCGCGCCGCAGGCCGACAGACGGTCGCGGATTGACGAGCCTCGAACGCACCGCTAAGCCGCACTGCTCGGCGCAGCTGGCGGACGATGGGATGTTCGCGTAGGTGCGAGGCGCATCTAACGCGCCGACCGGACGTAGACCGAGGCCGGGTCCGACACGTCGTCCGGGCCCTGCTCTCCGGCGACCTTGGGCTGGCGGAGTGCCGCAAGGAGCCCGGTGAGCATGTAGATGAGGAGCCGCGGCGGCGCGAGCGTCGCGAGTGCCACCGCCGCGGCCCAGCCCCAGCGCGTGCGGGCAAGGCCAAGCGTGACCAAGGCGCCCACCAAGACCAGCACGACCCACAGGACCGGTGACTGGACGTACGGCGAGATGTTGCGGACGTGCCCGAGCTGGTCGAACCCCACGCTCCCGAAGAACGCGACCGACCCGTTCCACTCGAGGACGAGCTGCGCCGCGACAAACAGGGCGCCCCAGAGCAAGAACGCGAAGAACGACTGGTAGTCGCGCCGGCCCAGCCACCAGATCGCGATGAGCGCCGGGGTCAGCTTCAGGTTCGCCGCCAGCGCGATGGACCAGGGCTGCCCAAGCGCGAGCAGGTATGCCATGGGCACGTGCGCCTGGGCGATCGTCAGTGCCCACCCAATCGGAACACCGAGCAGGCCCACGGCGAGCCAGGTCGCGCGTCGCCGAACGCCGAGGTAGCGGAGGAGCGCGATGAAGGATGCAACGACGACGAGCTCCCACACCAGCGCGAACGCCTCGAACGGCAGCAACGCCAGGGGGCGCAGCACGACTGCGAGCAGCGGCGGGTAGAGGTAGATGTGGTTGCCGCTCGGGTCCACCCCGGCCGGATACAGCGGCTGACCCGCATTCAGGCGGGACGCCGCCTCGAAGTAGGCATGGGCATCGGCAAGGGGGTCGTCGACCACGTGCATCCACGCCACCCCGATCCCGGCGAGCGCCCCGATCACCGCGAGTGCGAAGACGACCAGGCTGGCGGCATGTCGGGTCGCAGGCCCGACACCCGACCAAGCGCGTTGTGCGGCCGCGCTCGCCATCTCCGTCCGTGTCGGAACCGGCAGCTCGTCGTCATAGGCCTCCACCAGCACCTTGTGCGTAGGCTCGGAGGGCGTCGCAGCGCCGGCGCGCCAGGGCATGGGCGGGGGCGGCGCCTCATCCTCTGCGTACGGATCGAGTGGGTCGGTCATCAGGCGCGTTGCTCGATCGGCTCAAGGCGGGGCGAGGGAAGCAACGGTCTCGGCCGTTCGCGCAGCTCCGGCCGATTCACGGCCGCGATCGCCGCGAGGATGGCCAGACCGGACAGCCACAGGACCGGCAGCCCAAGGGCCGCGGCGGCGGGGACCGTCCAGCGTCGATCGGTCTGGCCGCCCCACGCCACGAGTATCGCCGCGGCGGGGAGTCGAACCACCAGGGGGAGGGGAAGCTCCGGCTGGCTGACGCCCTGCGCGGTGACCCGCAGGATTGCGCCGTTCAGCCATTCGGCCCACAGGCGTCCATCGATGAGGAGCGACAGGGCGACGACCGCGCCCGTCGCCGCGAGTGCGATGCCGAGCGAGCGCCATTCGCGTCGGACGGCAAACCACAGGAGCCCAATGCCAGGGGTGACCTTGGTCAGGATCACGAACGCCCACGTCGCCGGATAGCGGAACCCGAGAGCGATCGCGGCCGCCATGAGCAGGGCGATGTTGCCGTGGTACAGCTCCACCGCGACGGGCGGGAACGCGAGCACCATCAGGGTCCGGCGCCAGCCCAGCCAGATCATCGTTCCCACGAGGAGTGCCAGCCAGAGCGTGAAGAAGGTGGTCCAGGGCAGCAGCGCGAACGGCGCGAAGAGCCGGGCAGCCGCCGGTGTGTAGGTGAATGCGCCAAAGTCGCCCGCCGACAGGCGGTATGGATGCTCGATGTTCAGGTGCCAGTAGGCGTAGGCATCGAACCCGACCGTGCGCGCCTGCGGCGCCACGACGACGAACAGGTAGGCGGCAAAGAGCAGGCCGGCGACGGTCAGGCCGTCGCGGATGGCTCGCCACCGGCCGGCCGTGAGCTGCGTCCTCGTCATGCCCCGCGCTCCCGCTGCGGCAACGGCGTGACGACGCTCACGAGGGTCGCCAGGCCGTGGAACCAGACGACCGGGTACGCGAGCAGGACCGCGAAGGGCGCGAGCCGGACCCAGCGGAGGGCGCCGATCCCGAGTGCGATCGCCACGCCAAGCCGGAGCGGCAGCGGGACCGCTTCGGCGAGGTTGTACCAACCCGTGGGAAACGCTGCGGTGGTCAGGAAACGAAGGTACTCCGCCCATCGATCGGCAGCGACGACGATCGAAACGCTGACGATGGCCAGCGCGAGCGCGATGCCGAGAAGGAATCCTCTTCGGTCGCGAACCCAGCCAAGCGGCGCGAGTGGCAGCGAGGCGAACTTCAAGAGACCGGCAGGTGCGACGAGGAATGCATGCCCCCGCATCGCAAGCGAGCATGCCGCGGCCATGATCAGGTGGATGTTGCCGGCATCCAACTCCGCGAGGAGTGGCGGGAAGCCGAGCAGGGCGATGCCGGCCGTTCGCCAGCTCCCAACTGCGACTCGCAGGCAGGCGAGCTCCAGGGCTCGCCACAGCCAGACGAATGCATCGGACGGCAGCAGCGTGAACGGTAGAAGGAGCTGCGCGAGGATCGGCGGATAGGAATAGGCGAGGAATTGCCCATACGTGACGCTATGAAGAGGAAGGCCGGCTGCCAGGTTGCGCGATGCGTTCCAATAGTCGATCGCATCGATTCCGCCGCCGCCACCCGCGCCCTGGATGCCGTGCTCGAGCAGCGTCCTGCCAAGGAGGGCGAAACCGACGCCCGAGAGTCCCCATGCGAGCACGGTCCGGCCACCCGGGCTCAGCGGGATGCGCGCGACGGCCCGGGACCAAGGGTTCACGGGCCATAGCATCGGGGAGTGGCGCGTCCAGTCAACATCGCCGGAAGTACTTTCGAGGTCCAGATCCCGTCTCGACGGCTGGTAGGCTCCGGCGTCGTGCGGACCGCAGCGGTGCTCTACGTCCTGGCGCTCGCGGTGCGCGCCGTCCTCGTGGCGATCTTCCCCGATCCCGCCTACCCGGATTCCTACTACTACGTGGACGTCGCGCGCTCCATTGCCGCCGGCCAAGGGCTCAGCGTGGACTTCGTCTGGATCTTCGCCGAGGTGGGCAATCGACTGCCGAATCCCGCGGTCCTGCCGATCCCGTCGAACGCACACTGGCTCCCCCTCGCGAGCTTCATCCAGGCGCCGTTCATCTCGCTCCTTGGCCCGACCGCCTTCGCGAGCGCCCTCCCGGGCGTGCTCATCGGTGCGCTCGTGGCGCCCCTCACCTGGCTGATCGCCCGTGACGCCGGCGCACGGCCGATCGTCGGCCTGGCAGCCGGGGTGCTGTCCGCCATTCCCGGCGCCGCCACGGTGTTTGTTGCGCAGCCGGAGAACTTCGCGATCCTGCACCCGCTCGTCGCGGCCACGCTCTGGCTCACCGCACGCGGCTTGAAAGGGGACGCGAAGTCATTTGCCGTGGCCGGTCTGCTCGCGGGCCTTGCGACGCTCGCGCGCAACGACGGGATCCTGCTGGCCGGTGCGATCGGTCTCGTCTGGGTGGCCGACCGGGCGCGCGTCTGGCGGGCGCGACGCGGGCGCCGCGCGTGGAGCCACATGGACGATCGCCTGCCCATCCCCGTTATGGCGGCCGTCGGGGCGGCGGGCCTGTTCCTGCTGGTCATGGGGCCGTGGTGGCTGCGTCAGCTCGCCGTCTTCGGCTCGATCTCGCCGACATCGTCGTCCGGTGCCGCCCTCTGGCTGCGAACGATCTCCGAGTGGAACTCGATCACCGCCGACCCCTCGCTCGAGAAGTTCCTCGCACAGGGATTGCCGGCCATCCTTGCGAGCCGGCTCGACGGCCTGGTTTCGGCGCTCGGAAACTTCGCGGTCTTCGTCGGGAGCGTGGTGCTGCTGCCGTTCCTGCTTATCGGAGCCCTGGCGAAGCGCCACGCGCTCGATTACGGGCCGTGGTTCGTGTACACGTTCGTCGCCTTCGCCGGCGCGACGTTCCTGTACCCACTGCACGTCCCGGGCGGTGCGTTCATCCACACGGCCATCGGACTTGCGCCGCACGCGGCGATCCTGTCCGTCGAGGGCATCCTGATCATGGTCGGCTGGTTCTCGCGCCGCCGTGGGAGCTGGGAGGGCCGATCCGCGGGGACCGTCTTCGTGTGGGGCATCGTGGCGCTCGTCGTCGCGTCCGCGGTGATCTTCACCGGGCCGGTCCAGCGGGGCTGGGATGCCTCGCGCCAGCCTCGGATCGCGTTGGCGGCAGAGCTTGACCGGTTGGGCGTCCCGAAGGACGACCGGCTGCTGTCCATCGACGCCGGAGGCTTCAAGTACTGGACCGGGCGGCCGGGCGTCGTGACGCCGGACGACCCGATCGAGGTCATCGAGTCGGTTGCCCGCGCCTACGGCACGCGCTGGCTCGTCCTGGAGCGGGCCGACGCGGCGCGGGCGCTCGCACCAGTCCTCGCGGGCGTCCGACCGTCGTGGATCGGGGCTCCCGTGTTCCAGATCCCCTCGGCCGACGGCGGCCTGCCGCGTCTGGCGCTCTACCCGGTCTGCACGGTGTCGGGTGACACGCGTTGCGGCACGTGAGCGGGATTCGCCGCTGCCCCGGGCCGACGCTGTGAGCCGCCGCGAGGCACTGCTCTCCACCGCCGCCGTCTTCGTGGTCGCGCTGGTGGTGCGCGCATGGGCAGCGACCCAGATCACGTTCCCGCGGCCGGAGGACGTCGCGTACTACGTGGGCGTCGCGCGGAACCTGGTCGAGGGCCACGGCCTGACGACCGACGCGATCTGGAGCTTCGGCACGCCCCCGCTGACGTTCCCACGCGAGGCGTTCGAGGTCTGGCTGCCCCTGCCGTCGCTCCTCGCCGCGATCCCGATGGCGCTCTTCGGAACGACCTTCGCTGCGGCACAGGTCTCGTCGATCGTCGTCGGGTCGATCGTCGCCGTCCTGGCGTGGCGGCTCGCCGCGGATGTGGCGGAGGCCCGCGCGTTCACACCGGGTCGCGCTCGAACGCTCGCCCTCGGCACTGGGCTCACCGCCGCCGTCTACCTCCCGCTTGTCCTGGCATCGGTCCAGCCGGACTCGACGATGCCGTTCGCCGCCCTCGCGATCGTCGCCTGCCTGCTGATGACCCGCCTCAGCCGGCGCGTGAGCATCCAAGGCGTGCGCGAAGAAGGAATCGGCGCGTTCGTGGACCGGACGACTCGGGACATCGAGCACCGGTCTCGAATCCGGGTGACGCTCGGCGTCGTGCTCGCATTGGCCGCCCTGACCCGGAACGAGGCCATCTGGCTTGCACTGACGTTCGCCCTCGTCGAGTGGCGGAACGTCCGCCTGGCCTTTCCGAAGGTCTCCGACCGGCTTGGCGCGTGGGGCATCAACGTCATCCCGGTCGCGTTCGTTGCCATCCTCACCTTCGCCCCGTGGGCGTTCCGGGACTGGCTCGCCTTCGGGAGCCCATTGCCGGGGCAGGCGCTGACGAACGCCCTGAGCCTCGACGGCCGCGACATCTTTGCCTGGCAGGACCGCCCCACGCTCGCCCGCTACCTGGGCGCGGGCATCGGCACGCTGCTCGAGCTGCGCTGGACCGGGACCGTCCACAATGTCGTGTCCGTCCTGCTGTTCCTCGGGCTCCCGCTGTCCGTGGCGGGCCTCGTGGGCCTTCCGGGCGTGATGCGCTCGCCTCGCCGCGCAGGAGACGCGGCGCCCTCAGCCGCCCCGATTACCCCACAGGCATCACCGGCCAGACGTGACGACGACCGACGAGCCCCCGATCCGCTCCGCCCGCTGCTTGTCTTCTCGATCATCACGTTCCTGGTCGCCTCGCTGGTCTTCCCCGTCTCGACGACGTGGGGCACGTTCCTGCACGCCGCCGGCGCGATCCACGTGCTGCTGGTGATCTCCGCGCTGCTCCTGCTGGACCGGGTGATCCTGTGGGTGGGGGCGCGCCGCGGCTGGACCAATCCGGTGGCCTGGCTTGGGCCGGCCTTCGCGATCGCGGGCGGCCTGCTCTTCAGCGCCGTGATCCTGCCCAGCGATGGCCGGGCGGCGCGCGACACCGGCGACCGATACCTCGCGCTTGCTGCCGCGTTCTCCGGGGCCAACGCCGCCTTCGACCTCAGCGCCGAGCCCGGCCCGGTGATCACGGACTTCCCGATCTGGTTCGCCGAGGCGACGCGGCACCGCACGCTCGCCCTGCCCAACGAGTCGCCCGAGAGCATCCTGGACCTTGCGCGCAGCTTCAATCCGCCGGCGCGCCTCCTCGTCGTGAACGCGGACAACACCGGCGTCTGGCCTGCTGCGATCCTCGACGGCCTCCCGGGCAGCGACTGCTTCGTCCCCGTGGACCTCCCCGTCGACGGCGTCCTTGCGTTCAGGATCCGCTGCCCCTAGCTCGCCGCCGCGGGCGGAAGCGAGTAGTCCGGGTGGGTCCGGGACCATTGGGCTAGGGAGGTCCCATGACCCGAACCTATACTCGGCCGCGATGACAAGCGAGGCTGGGAGCAGGCCGCTGCGTGCGCGCCTGGCCCCCTTGGGGACGCCCCGCGAGCACGCGTCGACGCCCGATTCCACGAACGGACGGCGACCCGCGGCCCGCAAGACGGCGGCGCCCCGAAGCCCAGCCGCCCCAAGCCCAGCGGCCCCGACTGCCCCCACAGCCCCGGTCCACACCCTGATCCAGGATGATCCACTGGCGGCCCTCCTCGACGAGGCCCAAGCGGCCGTCTCCAGCGGCGCGAACGCCCTGCGCGACGTCCGCGAGCGATACCGAACCGCGTACCTCGAGAAGGTGGAGCGCTGGGAGGCCCTGCGCACCCTCGCCTCGACCGGCAACGGCGGCTCCAACCAGTCCGACACCGACCAGGCGATGGCCGGTCGGGAGGTGGGCGTCGAGCGGTCCGTCCTCGGGCGGATCGACCTCGCCGCGAAGTCCCTCGAGAATGCGTGGCTGTTCCTCGCCCGCGAGGACACCACCCTCGTCTCCGACCCCAGCGGCCCGCCATCCGCGGCCGATGCCCAGATGCGCATCGTGGAAGCGCAGGAGCAGGAGCGGACCCGGCTCGCCCGCGAGGTCCATGACGGCCCTGCCCAGGCACTCAGCAACGCGATCTTCCAGGTGGAGGTCGTCCAGCGGCTGCTGGATCGCGACGAGCGACTCGCTCGCGCCGAGCTGAAGCAGCTCCGCGAGGTCCTGACCCGCGAGCTGCGCGGCGTTCGTGCCTACCTGAGCCAGCTGCGGCCGCCCCTGCTCGCCGACCTTGGCCTGAGCGGCGCCATCACCGAGGCGGGTGACCAGATCGCCAGCGCCCTCGGGGTGCCGGTGCACGTGGAGCTGGACGAGGGCCTGGACCAGCTGCCGGAGACCGTGGAGGTCGTGGCGTTGCGGGTCATCCAGGAGGCGCTCCAGAACGCCCGCAAGCACGCGCAGCCGACATCCATCCGCGTTCGGATGGCCCGCGAGAGCGCCGGCTGGGTGGTGGAGGTTCGCGACGACGGCAAGGGCTTCGACGCAGACGATCCGCCCGTCAATGGCCGTCGATCCTTCGGCCTGCAATTCATGCGAGAACGCGCCGAGCTGATCGGTGCAAGATTCGAAGTACGATCCAGTCCGAATCTCGGGACTGCCGTGCGAATGACCATCCCGCCCGGCGCAATGGGCATGCCGATCCCTGGGGAGGAACGCTGATGACAGCCGATACCGAAGGCGGCGATCGCCGCCGGGGCGGAATCGCGGCCGACAAGATCCGAATCCTGGTCGTCGATGACCACGCCCTGTTCCGGGGCGGGATCACCGGCGTCCTGAGCCGCGAGCGCGAGTTCGAGGTGGTCGGCGAGGCCGCCGATGGGCGCTCCGCGATCGAGATGGCCGGCGCCGTCTCGCCGAGCATCGTCCTGATGGACCTCTCGTTGCCGGCCCCGGGCGGGCTGGAGACGACCCAGCGCATCCGTCGCGAGTTCCCCGCGATCGCGGTCATCGTCATGGCCCAGGACGAGGACGAGGAATCCCTCTTCGCGTCCATCAAGGCCGGCGCGGCCGCCTTCGTGATCAAGGACCTCAGCCCGGAGGACCTCATCCACGTGGTCCGCCGCGTGGCGATGGGCGAGTTCCTCATCAACGACAAGGTCTTCTCCAAGCCGGCCGTCGCGTCGCGCGTGCTCAAGGAGTTCCGCGAGCTTGCCGTCTACGGCCAGGAGGCCCAGCCCATCTTCGCGCCGCTGTCGCCGCGCGAGGTGGAGATCCTCGACAACATCGCCCAGGGCATGACCAACAAGCAGGTCGCCTACGCACTGTCCATCAGCGAGCAGACCGTCAAGAACCACATGAGCTCGATCCTCCGGAAGCTCGCCGTGAACGACCGGACCCAAGCCGTCGTGTACGCGATGCGCCAGGGCTGGATCAAGATGCCGGAGGACTGAGGTCGCCGCGAAAGCCGGCGCCGCAGCCGCGAGCCCGGCGGAAACGCCGCCCAACGGGGATGTCACCTCGGCAGCGGATCTCGCTGCGCGCCTGACGGAGGAGGCCGCCGCCCTCCAGGGCGAGGTTGAGGAGATCGAGCTCCTCATCAACCAGGCGAAGACCGAGGCGAGTCGCCACGAGGTCCGGCGCACCGCCGCCGCCGACAAGCTCGCAATGGCAGCGGAGCGCTTTGCGGTCGGGGCTGGCGTGACTGCGAAGGAGCTCATCGAGCTCGCCAACCAGCTCGTCTCCGTCGCCCGCAGGGCTGCGCTCATGGAGGCCCAGGTGGATCTCCTGGAGGGCAAGCGCAAGTCCGCCGCACGCCTGCACGACGCGATCGTGGAGCACGCGGCCCATGCGCGGGTGCTCGCGGGCCTGCCGGCGCAGGTGGGCAAGGGCGCCGGCGTGCCGTACGCGCCCGTGGAGGACGACCAGCCGAGCGTCGAGGAGGGCGCGCCGATGCCGCCGGGCGTGTCCCGGATGATCCTCACGGCCCAGGAGGACCTGCGTCGCGAGATCGCGCGCCAGATGCACGACGGGCCTGCGCAGAGCCTCACCAACATCGTCCTGCAGGCGCAGATCGTGGACCGGCTCATGACCAAGGCGCCGGAGAAGGCAAATGCCGAGGTCCACGCCCTCATCGCCATGGTCCAGCGCACCCTCGACGCGACCAAGACGTTCATCTTCGACGTCCGGCCCATGGTCCTCGATGACCTCGGCCTCGTGCCCACCCTGCGGCGCGCGACGCGCGACCGCGGCGGCCGGTTCGGGGTCGCAGTGGAGTTCGAGTCAGTCGGCGTGGACCGGCGACTGCCGGTGGAGCTGGAGAGCGGCCTCTTCCGCATGCTGGACGATGCGCTCGCGGCACACGTCGCGCGCAAGCCGGACACCCTGACGATGCATTTGGACTGGGGCGAGCGGCTCGTCGTGGAGCTCACGGCCGGGCGCAAGCCCAAGGCCGTGCCGGATCCGGAACTTCCACCGGAAGGTGCCGAGCTGCCCCCCGCCCTGGCCGAGATGGTCGGCGAGCGCCGGAAGGCGTACCTGGACGCGGTGGAGGCAGAGCGCGTCGCCAGCCTGTCCCGCCTGCCGGAGCAGGCGTGGCGCGAGGTCTCTGCACGCGCTCGCATCCTCGGGGTCAGCGCGGAGATGCTCGACGACGGCGCCCGACTCCACCTGGAGGTGGTCCTGCCCACCCCGGCAACCGCCGAAGGTTCTCCCGCCGGAGCAGCCTCAAGGTCGACCTGATCCGCAGCGACGCTGTCGATGATGCGGGGTTCGTCCCGCGATGAACCGTCGCAGCTCGGTATTGTCCACGCACAGCGTCGCTGGCCGCGGGGCCCGTGCGATGCAGAATGCGCGGATGGCGAGCGCGTTCGCGAGCCCGGAGACCCTCTGGATCTTGGCGGGCCGTGCCCGAACGGTCGGCGAGGCGGCGTCTGCACGACTGGCGACCGTCCCCGGGGTGTTCCTTGTCGCTCTCGCGCTCGCAGTCGCGCGCCGACCCGAGACGATCACGAATCCAACCTTCTTCAACGAGGATGGGCAGGTCTTCTATCTCGGCGCATGGTTCTCATCACCCTGGACCCCGTACGCGGGGTATCTGCATCTGGTGCCCCGGCTCGTGGCGTACATCGAGCGCGCCGTTCCGGTCGAGCTCGCTCCGCTCGTTGGCAACACGGTGGCTCTTCTGGTGATGGCGGCCGTGGCGGCGTTCTTCGTGAGCGAGGAACTACCGGGCGACCGCCGTCTGCGCGCGGTCCTTGGGTTGTTCGTGGTCCTCTCACCCCTCTCAGCCGAGGTCGCGGGGTCCCTCACGTATGTGCAGTGGTACCTCGCCATCTTCCTTGGTGCCTTCATCTTCAGCATCGCGCCAAGGCGTCGTTGGCTTCCGCCACTCGTGGTGGCCGGACTCACCGGGCCGTTCTCACTGATCTTGGCGCCCATCTTCGTGGCGCGGGGTTGGCGCGACGTCGCATTCCGACCCTTCGCCTATGCGATTGCGGCGACCGGCGCGATCCAGCTGGTCGCTCTGACCATTTCGCAGCGGTTCCTGCAATCACCGCTCGGCGACATCCCAAACGACATCGCGCTCCGGCTCGTCGTCGCCCCGGTGATCGGCCAGACGCTCAGCGAACCCCTTCGCGACCATGCGCTGCTTCCGGGGCTCGTCCTGCTGGTTCCAGTCCTCGTCGCGGTGCGCCAGGTTCCCCGGCGCGTGGCTGCCGTTGCGGGTTACGCGATTGCAGCTCTCGCGATCATCGGGCTCTTCCTGCGCTCCGACGGCGGGCCGCTGACGGACCTCACCTCGGGAGCCGCTCGCTATTTCTTCATCCCCGCGACGGCCCTCGGCATGGTGGCGATCATCGGAGCCTGGCGTGGTCGACGGGCGGCCTCGGCCATCGCGCTTGCCTGCATCCTGATCGGCGTCGTCCTCAGTTTCCGCATGTTGCCACACGTCCTGCATCCCGACTGGGCCCTCCGCTGGCCGGCGCCGGGCGAACCCTACGAACCCTGGAACGCTATGCCCTAGCCCGACCGACATACCAGTGAGGCTCTTCAGCACCGAACCCAGTACCAATGGGTCATACGCCACCCAACGTCACCGATCGTATGGTTCTGGCTGACCCGCCGACCTAGAGGGCGGGATCCACGCATCGGGAGGCTACGGTCCATGGCCCTCATCACTCGGTTCCTCGCGGCTCTCAAGCGCGACGAGGACGGCCAGGGTCTCGCGGAGTACGCGCTGATCCTCGCCTTGATCGCCATCGTCGCGATCATCGCCCTGATCTTCCTCGGCAACCAGGTCTCGGGCATCCTGAGCACCATCGGCCAGTCCGTCTAGCAACGCTCAAGCATGGAGCCGGCTCCTCCGACCCCACGGGCGGAGGAGCGGCGGCCACTCCCGGGTCGGTTGACACAAGCCGGGCAAGCCGTTTAGGGTTCCGAGCCGACTCTGTCGGGGGAAGAGGGATCTCTTTCCTCGACGGGGATCACTCAAGGAAAGGAGGTACCAAACCAATGCAGTTCCTTACCGCTCTCATCAATCTCGTTCGTCGTGACGAGGAAGGCCAGGGCCTCGCGGAGTACGCGCTGATCCTCGCCCTCATCGCCATCGTGGCGATCATCGCCCTGATCTTCCTGGGCAGCCAGGTCTCGGGCATCCTGAGCACGATCGGCCAGTCCGTCTAACGGAACACCGACACAGCGAGAAGACCGCCGAGCTGCAAGGCCCGGCGGTCTTTTCATTCCCTGGCGGGCCTTGCGAAGAACCTTGCGCCGAGCGCGGGTTCTTGCCACCTCTTGCCAGTGGTCATAGCCCATTCGTATAGTCGCCGCTCCTCTGGCCGGTGCTAGAGTGGTGCCACCTGTCACAAGCGACAAGCATTTCCGGGGAGGATCCAATCCGTGCGACGCACCAGTCGGCTCGTCCTGCTGCTCGGCGTGTTCCTGGCAGCCTTGGTGTTCGTCGTCATCCTGCTCAGCTCCAACAAGGGCGGCGGGCAGACCGGGACTCCGGCCGCGACCGCGCCAACGCAGCTGCCCACCGTCGTTGCCGTCTCGGACATCCCGCTCGGCACGATCGTGACCGCGGAGATGCTCACCACGCGAACGCTGGCGGTGAACCTCCGCGAGACAAGCGTGTACGGCGACCCGTCCCAGGCCGTCGGCAAGACGACCCGGAAGGCAATCGTCGCCGGCGCCCAGGTCCACTCCAGCGACTTCCAGAACCGCGCGGTGCCCCTGACGGTTCCAACTGGGCGACGCGCGATGACCATCGCCGTCAACGAGCTCACGGGCGTCGGCAACCTGCTGGACGTCGGCGACACGGTTGACCTGATCATCAGCCTCCGCGGCGACGCGTTCCCGGTGGTGCAGGTCCTCAAGGACGGCACGGTCACCGTGGTGTCGGGTATCAACCCGTTGAGCATCAAGCTGCCCCTGCTGCTGCAGGACGTGCAGATCATCGGCGTCATCAACCCGCCGCCGCCGCCCGCGCCTGCGGCCGCGCAGGGCCAGCCCGCGCCCTCCCGCGCGCCGGAATTCACGGAGCCGCAGAGCAAGCTGCTCATCCTCGCGGTGACCCCGGCCCAGGCCGAGGTGCTGCTCTTCGCGCGGACCACGGGCGTGCTGGACGCGATCCTGCGCTCGCCCCTTGATGCGGGCCAGACCGCGGAGACCACCGGCGTGATCCTCAAGACCCTGGTCGACACGTACGGCGTCCTGCCGCCCGAGATCGTCCAGGTTCCGATCCCGACCCCGCTCAAGTAGCGGCGGGAGGGGCAACGCGCTCATGACGGATCGAATCAAGGTCCTGATCGTCGACGACATCCCGGAGACCCGGGATCACCTCTCGAAGCTCCTGGGCTTCGAGAGCGACGTCGAGGTGGTCGGGGCGGCCGGCGGCGGGGCCGAGGCGCTCGAGATGGCGTCCAAGGTCAGGCCGGACGTCGTCCTGATGGACATCAACATGCCCGGCATGGACGGCATCACCGCGACCGAGAAGCTCGCCGCGGACGTGCCGACCGCCGCCGTGATCATGATGTCCGTCCAGGGCGAGGCGGACTACCTCCGACGTTCCATGCTCGCCGGCGCGCGCGAGTTCCTCGTGAAGCCATTCAGCTCCGATGAGCTGACGGCGTCCATCCGCCAGGTCTGGTCGCGCGAGAAGGAGAAGCAGACCCGCTACGCGCCCGTCATCACGAGCCAGGAGATCTCCAACGGCAGCGGCGAGCCCGCCTCCGTGGTCGCGGTCTTCAGCCCGAAGGGCGGTGTGGGGCGGACCACCGTCGCGGTGAACCTCGCGGTGGCGGCGGCACAGACCAGCAAGCGCGTCGCGCTCGTGGACGCGTCGTTCCAGTTCGGCGACGTCGGGGTGCTCCTGAACCTGAACCCCAAGAACAAGTCCATCGCCGACCTCGCGGGCGAGCTCCAGACGGGCGAGGCCGAATCGCTCGACACGTTCATGATCACCCACTCCTCCGGGGTCAAGGTCCTGCTCGCGCCACCGTCGCCGGAGCAGGCCGAGCTGATCGGCCCGTCCGCCGTGAAGAAGGTCCTCCAGGGCCTGCGCGGCTCGTTCGACCTGGTGGTCGTGGATTGCCCGTCGACCTTCAACGAGGCGACCCTCGCCGTTCTCGACGAGGCGGATCTGATCCTGACCCTGCTGACGCTGGAGATCACGAGCGTCAAGAACATGCGCCTCTTCCTGGAGGTCTGCGAGCAGCTGGGCTACGGTCCGGAGAAGATCAGGCTCGTGCTCAACCGCGCAGACTCCACGCTCGGCATCCGCGTCGCGGACGTGGAGCACTCCATCGGGCGCAAGGTGGACCACACGATCGTCAGCGACGGCCGGAGCGTGGTGTACGCCCTCAACCGCGGCGTCCCGTTCTTCCTCAGCAATCGCGAGGCCCAGGTGTCGCAGGACATCCAGCGCCTGGCGGCGGCGGTCACCGGTCCGGCGCCCACGGCCGCGATCGCCAAGCCGGGCGACAAGGCCGCCAAGGGCGCGGCCAAGAACAAGTCACTCTTCGCGTGGCGGTAGCAGGGGGACCCGGGTAGATGTCACTCCTCAAGCGCATCGAGAGCGCCCGCCCGGCTGGTGCCGGTGACGAGAAGCTGCCGGTTCCTTCCGGTCAGCAGTCCGGCCGCGACGTCCAGCCCGAAGGCGGCACCGGTGGCCCGCCCGTGCCTGCCGCACCCCGTCTGACCTCGCAGCTGCCCGCCCGCGAATCCTTCCGCGACGTCAAGTTCCGGATCCAGAACCGGGTCATCCAGGACCTTGATCCCAAGCTGGACCTCACCAACCAGGTGGAGGTCCGCCGGCAGATCGAGGAGATCTTCAGCCGCGTCATCGACGAGGAGGGCCTCGCCCTCACCCGCGCCGAGCGCGTCCGGATGCTGGAGCAGATCACCGACGAGATCATCGGCCTCGGCCCGCTTGAGCCGCTCCTCCGTGACGACTCCGTCTCGGAAATCATGGTCAACGGCCCGCGCCAGGTCTACATCGAGCGATCGGGCAAGCTGGAGCTGACGAACGTCGTCTTCCAGAACGACGACCACGTCATGCGCATCATCGACCGGATCATTGCCCCGATCGGACGCCGCGTGGACGAGTCGTCGCCGATGGTGGACGCCCGCCTGACGGACGGCTCCCGCGTCAACGCGATCATCCCGCCGCTGTCGCTCGTCGGGCCGGTCATCACCATTCGAAAGTTCGCGGCCAGCCCGTTCACCACCGACGACCTCATCCGGTTCGGCACCTCCACGCCGGACATGTTCGAGTTCCTCCGGGCGTGCGTGGAGGCGCGGCTCAACATCTTCGTCTCTGGCGGCACCGGCTCCGGCAAGACGACGACGCTCAACGTCCTCTCGTCGTTCATCCCGAACGATGAGCGGATCGTCACGATCGAGGATGCGGCTGAGCTTCAGCTCCGCCAGGAGCACGTGGTCACCCTGGAGTCCCGGCCCCCGAACATCGAGGGCAAGGGCGCGATCCCCATCCGCGAGCTCGTCCGCAACAGCCTGCGCATGCGCCCCGACCGCATCGTGGTCGGGGAGTGCCGTGCAGGCGAGGCGCTGGACATGCTCCAGGCCATGAACACCGGCCACGACGGCTCGCTGTCCACCGGCCACGCCAACACCCCGCGCGACATGCTCGCCCGCCTGGAGACCATGGTCCTCATGGCCGGCGTGGACCTTCCGGTCCGCGCCATCCGCGAGCAGATCAGCTCCGCCGTGGACCTCATCGTCCACCAGTCCCGCCTCAAGGACGGCACCCGCAAGATCGTGAACATCACCGAGGTCCAGGGCATGGAAGGTGACACGATCGTCATGCAGGACGTGTTCGTCTTCGAGCAGACCGGCGTGATCGACGGCAGGATCCAGGGCCGGCTCAAGCCGACCGGCATCCGGCCGAAGTTCGTCGAGCAGTTCGAGGCCCAGGGCATCCACCTGCCGAACAACATCTTCGGCTTCACCTTCTAGGCCGACAGATGGACCCAATGACCCTCGTCATCGCCGGCGGTGCCGCAGCCGCGATCATCCTGATCGCCCTGGGCATCTCCATGTCCGGGACCGGCGGCGTGACGTTGGAGCGGCTGGAGCGGTACGCAGCCGGATCCAAGACGGCGGAGGCGGGGGCAGCCGGCCAGGGCGGCGTTGCCGAGCTCATTGCCAAGTCCGCCGCGCTGGCGCAACTCAACAAGGTCGTCGAGAAGCGCGACTTCGGCGCCAACCTGCTGCGCGACCTCGGCGCCGCGGACCTCAAGCTGAAGCCGTCCGAGTACATCGCCATCTGGGGCGGGCTCACGGTGGGTGTGCCGGCCGTGATGTTCCTGATCGGCTTCGTCGTCAAGGCGCTCCAGAACCCGATCGTCCTCATCCTCGGGCTGCTCATCGGGTTCATGGCGCCTCGCTTCTGGCTCGGCAACCGCAAGTCCTCGCGCCTCCGCGCGTTCAACAAGCAGCTGCCGGACACGGTCACGCTGATCGCGAACGCCCTCCGCGCCGGCTCCTCGTTCCTCCAGGCCATCGAGCTCGTGGTGCGCGAGTCGCGGCCGCCGATCTCGATCGAGTTCGGTCGCGTCATCCGCGAGGTCAACCTTGGCCTGCCCTTCGATCTCGCCCTGGAGAACATGGTCAAGCGCGTGAAGTCCGAGGACTTCGAGCTCATGGCCACCGCCATCGCGATCCAGCACCAGGTCGGCGGCAACCTCGCCGAGATCCTGGATTCCATCGCCTTCACCATCCGCGAGCGCATCCGGATCAAGGGCGAGATCCGGACGCTGACCGCGCAGCAGCGCCTGTCCGGCTACGTCGTCGGCGCGCTGCCGTTCTTCCTGGCCTTCTTCATCTTCCTCGCGGCGCCAACGTTCTTCGACCCGATGTTCGTCGCTCCGCCGGCGATCCTTGGCATCCCCATGGGCTTGATCCTGCTCCTCGTGGCGCTGCTGGCCATGGGTGCCGGCTTCTTCTTCATCCGCAAGATCGTGGACATCGAGGTCTAAGCGATGGACGGCATTCTCGTTGCGGCCGCAGCCGCGCTTGCGATCATCCTGATCACCATCGGGATCGCCGGCGCGCGCGAAGAGGACCCGCTCAAGGCCCGCCTCTCGCAGCTCGGCCAGATGACGGCCAAGGACCTCCAGGAGCTGGAGCTCCAGCAGCCGTTCTTCGATCGCACGATCAAGCCCCTTGCCGCACGGCTGTCCGGCGCGGTGGCACGGATCACCTCGAGCTCATTCAGTGATCGAACGGAGAAGCGCCTCGCTCAGGCGGGCAATCCCGGCGACATGAAGGTCGCGGATTGGCTGGGCATCAAGGCAATCGGCACCGGTGTCGGCGGCGGCGTCCTGTTCATCCTGTTCGGCATTCTCGGCGGCAACATCACGCAGGGCCTCCTGCTCGGCGTGATCGGAGCCATGATCGGGTACATCGGCCCGGAGTTCTGGCTCGGTGGCCGCGTGAAGAAGCGCCAGAAGGGCATCATCCTGCAGATCCCGGACGCCCTTGACCTGCTCACGATCTCCGTCCGGGCGGGCCTCGGCTTCGACGCGGCCCTCGGCAAGGTCGTCGAGAAGATGAAGGGGCCGCTCGTCGACGAGTTCCGGCGGGCGCTCGCGGAAGTGCGCGTCGGCAAGGCGCGGCGCGAGGCGCTGCGCGACATCGTCCCGCGCACGGAGGTCCAGCCGCTCACCAACTTCATCGGCGCGATCATCCAGGCCGAGCAGCTCGGCGTGTCGATCTCCAAGGTGCTCCAGGTCCAGTCGGAGCAGCTCCGGATCGAGCGGCGCCAGCGCGCAGAGGAACAGGCCGCGCAGGCCCCGATCAAGATGCTGTTCCCGCTCGTCGGGTGCATCTTCCCGTCCCTGTTCGCGGTCATCCTTGGCCCGGCACTGATCCTCATCATGCAGAACCTGGGCTAGGCGCCGACTTCGTGGACGCCGCGCCCGTGGCGCGGAACGAAACCCGCGACACCCTTCTCGCCACCACCGTGGAAACGGCCGCGTCGCTGTGGGCGCGGTTCATGGGCCTGATGGGCCGGCGCTCCCTGCCTGCCGACCACGCCCTCTGGCTGACCGGCACGAACGGCATCCACATGTTCTTCATGCGCTTCCCGATCGACGCCGTCTTCCTCGGCAAGCCCCATGCCGATGGGTCGCGGACGGTCCTCGCGGCGAAGCGCAACGTGCGGCCGTGGACGGGGCTCGTGCCCCTGGTCCGGGGCGCAGCCGGCGTCCTGGAGCTCCCGGTGGGCGCCATCGAGGCGAGCGGCACGGTCGCCGGTGACGTCGTCCGCCTCGGCTAGGGCTCGCGTGATGAGCCCGAAGCGACTCCGGCTCACCGTCCTGGTACTGCTCGCGGCGATCGGCGCGTCCGTGTTCGCCGTCATCGTCGCGCTCTACTGGAACGGGCCCGGTGACAGCCTCGCGTACTGGATCGCGGGCGACCGACTTGCCCACGGCGTGCCGATCTATGCCACCCCCGAGAGGGCCTTCGAACCGTTCGCGTACCACTATCCCCCGCCGATGGCCCAGGTCCTCGCGCCGATCACGCTGGTCCTGCCGGCGCTGGCCTTCTCGGTCATCTACCGCGGTCTGATGCTCCTCGCGCTGTGGGACCTCGCGGGGCGAACCATGCTCAAGATGCTCGCCCTGATCGCCTTCGTCCCAATGGCGGTGGCCGTCCGCATCGAGAACGTCGAGATCTTCATGGCGCTCGGGATCGTGCTTGGCCTCCAGCGATGGCCGTGGCTGTTCTCGATCCTGGGCCTGATCAAGATCAGCCCGGGGCTCGGGATCGTCTACCTGGTCCTTCGGCGGCGGTGGCGGGATGTCGCAGTCTCGGCGGCCGTTGGCGGCGCGATCGCCGGTGTGAGCTTCGTGCTGGAGCCGGACCTGTGGCGCGCCTGGCTTCACGCGATTACCGGTGTCTCCGGCATCGTCGGGAACAGCATCGTCCCGGTTCCATACGTGATTCGTGCCGCGGCAGGATTCGTTCTCACGCTTGCGGGCGGAGTGGTGGGCAGGCGACCCGGTGAGCTGCTCCTGGTCGCGGGCGTGACTATCGCGAACCCGGGCCTGTCGCTGCAGGGGTTCGCCGTCCTCGCCGCCGCGATCCCGATCTGGCTCGCCGGGCCAGGCGGACTCGCCGGCAAATCGGCCGCAAATCGCGAGGCAGCTGCCTGATAAGCGCCGGGCTCCATCGTTCGCGCGATGGACCTCGTTGGCGGCCTTCGCGGCGTTCTCGGCTCCGTGGCCAATCGCGCGCTGGACCTCGCGCTGCCCGCGCAGTGCGCCGGCTGCCGGCGCGAAGGCGCGGCGCTCTGCTCGGAGTGCCTGCCGGCGCTTGACGTTCGGCTGGAGGCGGAGCCGGGCGTGCCGATCGGCCTGCCCGCGGACATCCCGCCGCCGCTGCTCCAGCTGGAGTGGTGCGCGCCGTTCACTGGCGTCACGCGCCGCGCGGTGCACGCACTCAAGTACGGCGGTGAGCGCCGGCTCGCTCCGCTGATGGGCGCGGCAGTGGCGCGCAGGTGGGGCCGCGTCGCGGCGGGCGGCGATGCGTTCGTGCCGGTGCCCGCATCGCCGGATCGCGTTCGCGAGCGCGGCTACGACCAGGCGGCCCTGCTTTCTGGCGAGGCCGCGCGACGACTGCGCCTGCCGAGCCTCCGCGCGCTCGAGCGGACACGCACGACGACGGCCCAGTTCGACCTGGACCGGGCGCACCGGGCGTCCAACCTCCGGGGCGCGTTCCGCGTTGCCCCGGGCGTGAACGTCGCGGGCCGCTGGATCGTGCTGGTTGACGACGTGATGACCACCGGCGCGACCCTCGCCGCGTGCGCGACCGCGCTGCTGGAGGCCGGCGCGATGGCCATATCGGCCGTCGCCGTGGCGCGGGAGCGGTGATGGCGCTGCCGTCTCCGGGGCCCGGCGGTACGATGGAGCCGCAGCCGGGAGGTGCGCAATGCGGACCATCGTCAAGGGCAAGAACTACGAGGTTCCGGAGCGCGTCCGCGACTACGCGGAACGCAAGCTGGGCCGGCTCGAACGCCTGCTGGACGATCGATCGGACGCCACGGTGGAGCTGTCGGTGGAGCAGCACCGGAGCATCCAGGATTCGCACATCGTGGACGTCACCCTCGTCATCGACGGCCAGACCCTGCGCAGCTCGGCCGCCGCCCCAACGCACCAGGCCGGGATCGACGACGTGCTCGACAAGATCGAGCGCAGGGCAGTCAGCCATCGCGAGACCAGCCGCGTTCGCAAGTCGCCCGAGACCGTGCGAGGAGGCGGCCGGACCGCCGCGGACGACGCGGCGCGCCAGGCCGCCGCGGAGCGGGTCGGCAGGATCGTCAAGGTCAAGCGATTCAACATCGAACCGATGTTCGAGGAGGACGCCGTCGCGAAGATGGAGGAGCTCGGCCACTCGTTCTTCGTGTTCGTCAACGCGGAGAACGAGCGAATCGCGATCCTGTATCGCCGGAGCGAGGGTGACTACGGGCTGATCGAGCCGGTCGTCGGCGGCGGGTACACGAAGGGCGGGCCACCCCGCCGCTCCGGCCCCAACTGACGCCGCAGTCAACCGCGGCCCCGGGGGCGGGCGCCGCGAAGGTGAGCCGCTTCGACCGGCTGAGCCTGCTCGCCGTCACTGCACTTGCGGCGCTGCTGCGTCTGCCGGGCATCGATGCGCGGGGGACGTTCGATGCCGACCAGGGCCACGACATGGCGACGCTCCTCGCCTTCACGCGCGACGGAGTGGTGCCGCTGCTGGGTCCGAAGACGTCCGTCGGCGACTTCCACCACGGCGCCTTCTACTACTTCCTGCTCGCGCCGGCCGCCGCGATCTCCAATGGCGATCCGGTGGCGGTCACCGCGTTCATCGCGCTGCTCGGGATCGGCGCGGTCGGGCTCACGTGGTGGCTCGCCCGCGCGATCGGCGGGCCGCTCGCCGGCCTGATCGCCGGCGTCCTCCTGGCGTTGTCGCCCGCCGCGATCGAGGAATCGACGTTCATCTGGAACCCGAACCCGATCGGGTTCTTCGCCGTGCTTGCGCTGGCGGCGGCGTGGCGGGCGCACGTTCGTGGCAAGGTGGCATCCCGGCGGGTGACGGCCGGGTGGTGGGCGGTCGCGATCGGGGCTGCGGGCGCGGTCACGCAGCTGCATCTGCTCGGCGTGGTGTTCCTGATTGCCATCCTCGGGCTCTCCGTGCTCGAGGCGCGGGGGAACCGCGGAGCCCTGATCGGCATCATTGGCGGCCTTGCGGTTGTCGGTGTGCTGTTCCTGCCCCTGCTCGCCTACGAGCTCCAGAACGGCTTCCGCGAGACGGGCCTCCTGCTCGACTACCTGCGTGGTGGGGGTGGTGAGGCGATCGGCGGCGGGCCGGTCTCGGCAGTCGCCTTCACGCTGCTCCGGATCATCGGTTGGCCGCTCATGGGCCTCATCACGGATGTCCCGGCCCTGGCCGCCATCCTCGCCGTGGTCGTCGTGGCGATCGCTGCCTTCGGGCTGCTGCGGGCCCGCGGCGCCGAGGCGACCGGCCTTCGCTGGCTGGTCGGGATCATCGCCTGGAGCACGCTCGCACTGGCGTTCGCGGCGCCCTCACTCCAGCGCGTCGTCCCGGGACTCCCGAACGACCACTACCACGCGTTCGTCGATCCGATCGTCGTCATCCTGGTCGGCGTCCCGGCAGCCGGATTCCTTTCGCGGGCGCTCGATGCCTGGCGCACGACGCGCAGCCTCGGCACGGCCATCGCGATCGTAGCGATCGCCGCCGACCTCCTGGCGTTGGGCGCCGTCACCGTCATCAGGATGCCGCCCGCGGTCGACCCGAATGGTGGCTGGCCGGCGATGCGCGCTGCTGGGGCGCGAATCGCCGAGGTCGCCGCCGGGCGCCCGGTGGTCCTGTACGGACTCCCGAACTTCAAGCTGCCCGACGCCGTCGGCTATCCGATCGAATACGCCGGGGTTCCGGCGGGCGGCGCCGTCGACCTCATGGGCTTCCCGGATGGCATCAACGTGATCGTCGTGGCCTGCGACCGCCTGTTCGAGTCCGCCATCGGGCATCCGTGCGGCGGACCTGCCGAGGACGCGTTGATGGCGAAGCTCACCGAGATGGGGTCCGGCCCGGAAGGGGTCCCGCCGCACCTGGTCCAGCGCTTCGATGCCTCGCCTCGGACGTCCGTCTCCATCTACGCGCCGCTGACCCGATGAGCCGCAACGTGATCGGCGGGCTGCCGCTCCTGACCATCCTCAAGCGGCGCCAGCGGATGGTCGATCGAATGCTGCGCCTCGCATTCATCGTCGTGCTGATCGCGTTCGCGATCCTGCGACCGGTTCCGGCCGGCGATGCGCACGCGTACTGGGCGGTGGACCTCGCCAACCCGTACACGCGCCCCGTCGCGACGCAGGACGCCTTCACGTACCCGCCGCCCGCCGCCCTCTTCTTCGCCGTGCTGGGCAAGCTCCCGTTCGAGGCGTTCGAGGCGATCTGGACGCTGGCGATCGGGTTCGCTCTGCTGTGGCTCACGGGCCCGTGGGCGCTCGCGTTCCTCGTGCTCCCCGTCGTCGCGTCGGACCTGTACCTCGGCAACATCCACGTGCTGCTCGCGGCTGCGGTCGTCGGCTCGCTGCGCCGGCCGGGCCTGTGGGCGATCCCGCTGCTCACCAAGCCCAGCGTGGGCGTGGGCCTCCTCTGGTACGTTGCGCGAGGGGAGTGGCGCCGCCTGTCGATCGCCATCGGGGTCACCGCGACCATCGCGGCTGCTGCGTTCATGATTGCCCCGAACATGTGGAGCCAGTGGCTGGACTACGTCCTCTCGACCGGGCTGTCGCCCGATGTCGGGCGCGCTTACTGGGTCCCGATCCCGCTCCTCATCCGCCTGCCCGTCGCCGCGCTCGTCGTGATCTGGGGCGCCCGCACGAACCGGCCCTGGACGCTCCCGATCGCCGCCATGCTGGGTTTGCCCGTCCTTTGGCTCGTCGGCCTCGCGATGCTCGCGGGCGCCTTCGCCGTCTCCGCTTGGGGCCCCCTCGGCGACGCCGCCCGCCGCTGGTCCACCAAGTAAGGCAATGAGTGGTGGCCGACTGACGGGTCGCCACCAATAACGAACGCCGGCGCGGTGGGCGCCGGCGTTCGTCTGCCCCTGGACCGAGGGATGGAGGCAGCCCTCGGCGAATCGTTCAGCTGGTCAGAAGCCGTCCGTGGAGCGCACGGGCCGCAGTCGAGGCGACATTGGCGGGCGCGAATCGGTTGCGACGCGGCCGCCGCTCGAGACCAGCGAGGGACGGGGGACGATCGGGCCGTTCACGGCGGGGGCGAGGTGGCGGCCGCTCTGCTGGCCGACCTCGGCGCGCTGGAGGTGGCTGGCGTCGTTGAAGGCACCGCCGACACGGCGCATGCGGACCGCGAGGTAGTACTCCATGACCTGGCGCACCTGGGCCTCGCTCAGCGCCTCGTCAGCGCGAAGGGCGTATTCGACGCGCGCGGTCGGGTTCTGGACGCCGCCACCCATGAGCCCGAGATACTGCGGGCCGTCGTCGTTCTCGCCGAGCTCGCGGAGCCCGCGGGCGAGCTTGGTCGCCGTACCGAGCGAGGGCATGCGGTCACCACGCACCAGGCGCGAGATCGTCGAGTGGTCCACACCCGACTGCTGCGCAAGCTGGCGCTGCGACATCTTCTTGGCCTTCAGCTGGGCGCGCAGCCACTCGTTGAAGGCACGACCGTTGGTCCGCGTCATGCCCGGATCTTCGACTTGCCCCGATCAGGACCATATCCCCCGTTCGTACATGGCCCCGCGGACTGATGGCGGCGGCTCACGGAAGCTCGCTGGGCGGTCCGGTTGGGTCGCGGACGATTGAGTGCGGACCGTGCAGGTCGAGAAGAAATCGCAACCTCGTCTTGACCGCGCAACGCGGACTGGGGTCCTATCGTTACCACCAATGCGTCCCCGCGAACCCGCCACGGGTCTCGCGAAGTTCACTCAGCAGCTCTAGAGGAAGTTGTTCATGACCCGATCTCGTCGCCTCAGCGCGCTCCTGCTTTCCGTCGGTGCCCTCGCGGTCTCGGCGTCCATCACCGTCGCTGCCTCCAACTCCGGCCTGACCAAGGCCACCGGAGTCGCCGCCGCAGCCGCGGGCGCTGGCCTCGCGACCGCCGCCAGCGCAGCCGCACAGGCTGTTGCAGCCGGCAGTGCGGTTTCCGCCACCGATGCCCAGGCAGACGCCCTGGCCGCCGCGAACGCGGGCCTCGACAAGGCCGTCAACGCGATCACCTCGAATTCGACCAGCGCGGACGCTGGCGGGCTCGCGGGCATCAGCACCGCGCGCGATGCGATCGCATCGGGTCTCGCCCACGCAGGCGCCGCCGCAGGCAACGCCTCGGACCACCCGACCGGCCACTGAGCGGTCGAGCCACTCGAACACAGGAATGACCCCCGGGCGACCGGGGGTCATTCGATTCTCGGCGGTGAATCGCGCCTGAACGGGCGCCCAGGTCAGGCGGGCGCCTCGACGACGCCGGAGCCGCGGCGCTTGCCGGAGATCGCGTACGCGATCGAGCCCAGGATGATGATCGTGAGGACGCTGATCGCCCGGTCGACGAGGGTGATCGCCAGCGCATCGGTCTGCGAGACGCCGTAGACGATCGTCAGGAGGCCAACCACACCGCCCTCGACGAAGCCGATGCCCGCCGGCGTGAGCGGGACGGCGGTGAGGAGCGACGCGGACAGGGCGATGAAGAACGCGCCGCTGATGCCGATGCGGACGCCCGGCAGCCCGAGCGCCTCGACGACGAGGTACAAACGCATCGCCTCCGTCGCCCAGATGAAGCCGGTGACGAGGGCCAGCCGGGGCAGCGCCCGCAGGCCGACTGAGGCGAACACCCCCTCCTCGAACCGGTCGTAGAACTCCAGGACGCGGTGCGGCAGGGGCAGCCGGGTGATGATCCGGCGCCCGAAGTTGCGCATCGTGAGCAGGCCGCCGGCAAGCAGGAGCACGAACACGACACCGATGAGGAAGACGACCTGCACGTCGCCCGGCAGGCCGCTGCGGAACGAGACGAAGCCCGCCGCGAGCCCCAGGACGACGATCGCGAACAGGTCCAGGACGCGCTCGATGAACACCGTCCCGAACGTCCGCGAGAGCGAGACGGGGCTGTTGATCTTGAGCAGCCATGCGCGGTAGACGTCGCCCAGCTTGGCGGGCACGAGGCAGTTCACCAGCCAGGACAGGAAGATGATCTCGGTCCCGTCGCGGACCTTGAGCCGGAAGCCGGTCCGGCGGACGAGCATCGTCCAGCGCAGGCCGCGCAGTGGGAAGCCGGCATAGAAGATCGTGAACGCCGCGAGCAGCAGCCACGGGTTCGCGCCCAGGATCTTGTCCGGGAGCTCCTCCAGTTTGAAGCCCGGGAGGCTCTTCACGAACAGGGCAAGGAGCCCGATCGGCAGGACGATGGAGATGATCGTCTTCGGCTGGCGGACCCGCCGCGTCAGCGAGAGCTGCTCGCGGGTGACCTCGCCTTCCACGCCGGCTGCCGTCACTGGGGGCGTCGGCATGGAGTCGCCGCGGTCGCCGGGCGCATCGGTCATCGCGTCGCCGCGCGCGGCGGCTGGACGCGGCCACGACCGCGAGCACGCTGCACGAGCTTCGCCGCGGGGCCGAGCAGGCGAACGTACGCGGACGCGCGCCCCGTCACGAGCTCCACGGGGCCAGCGAGGGCGGCCCGGAGCCCGTCCGCCTTGGACACGTCGCCGGCAAGGATCGTTGCCGCGATCCCGACCTCGATCGTCGTATGCGCGTCGGACACCGCAACGCCCGTCACCTTGTGCCGAAGCGCGAGCTCCGCTGCCCGCGCGTTGCCGTCGCCGACGATGAGGCGCGCATTCCAGATCTCGATCCAGTCGACCGTCGCGGCGAGCTCGTCGAGCGCCCCGGTCTCGCCCCGGCCCACGGAGCCGCGGAAGCGATCGAAGGGATGGGCGATGCCCACGAGGCCACCCTGCGCGCGCACCGCGGCGACCGCTTCGGCCGGCGAGAGCCCCGGCGGGATCGTCTCCTGCAGGAACAGCCCGATCAGGTCGCCTGCCGTCGTTCGGATCTCCTGGCCGACGAGGACCGCCAGCCCCGGAGCGTCAGTCGCAGCCCGATCGCGAGCCTCGATCGCCCCATCGATGCGGTCATGGTCGGTGATCGCGAGATGGGTGAGGCCCCGTGCCACGGCTGCACGAACCACCGCGCCGGGCGACGCCAGCGAGTCGAAGCTCGCCGACGTGTGGCAATGCAGGTCCAGGAAGGCTCGTTGGACACTGGAACCGATGGCTTGCGGGGGCGTCTCCTCGGTCCTCGGAGAGTCGGTCGCTGGCACCCGCTTCTGCTTCGCGCCCGCTCAGACCGTCTGGACGAGCGACTTCTTGAAGAAGTCGTAGTGCTTCAGGGCCTCGCCCGTACCAAGCGCGACGCAGTTCAGCGCGTTCTCCGCGACGTGGCACGGGACGCCCGTGACCTGGGTCAGGAGCTTGTCGATGTTGCGCAGGAGCGCGCCGCCGCCCGACATGACCATGCCCTTGTCGATGATGTCGCTGGACAGCTCCGGGGGCGTCTGCTCGAGCACGTGCCGCACGGCGGCGACGAGCTGCTGCAGCGGCAGCTCGATGGCCTCCATGACCTCCGACGAGGTGATGGGGATCGTGCGCGGGAGGCCGGCGATGAGGTCGCGGCCGCGAACCTCCATGGACAGCTCGCGCTCGAGCGGCAGGGCGGTCCCGATCGTGATCTTGACTTCCTCGGCCGTCCGCTCGCCGATCATCAGGTTGTACTTCTTGCGGATGTACGAGGTGATCGCCTCATCGAACCGGTTGCCGCCGACCCGCAGCGAGGTCGAGACGACGATCCCGCCGAGGGCGATGACCGCGACCTCGCTCGTCCCGCCGCCGATGTCGATCACCATGTTCCCGGACGGCCCCGAGATGGGCACGTTCGCGCCGATCGCCGCCGCCAGCGGCTCCTCGATCAGGTGCGCCTCGCGCGCCCCCGCCTTGAGCGCCGCGTCCTTGACCGCGCGCTTCTCCACGGAGGTCACGCCCGCCGGTACCGAGATCATCACCGCGGGCCCGCTGAAGCGCATGCGCATGCGGCCTGCCATGGCCTTGTTGATGAAGAACCGGAGCATCGCCTCGGTGATGACGTAGTCGGCGATGACGCCGTCCTTCATCGGGCGGATCGCGTGGATGTTGCCGGGCGTGCGTCCGATCATCTCGCGGGCGTCCTCGCCAACGGCCCGAATGCGACCGTCATCGTCGACCGCGACGACCGACGGCTCCTGGATCACGATGCCCTTGCCTTCGACGTGGACCAGGACGTTGGCCGTGCCGAGATCGATGCCGATGTTCATGCGGGCTTGCTGCCCCCTTCCTGGACGCGCTCGATCCTGGCGCCGAGGTCCAGGAACTTCCGTTCGATGTTCTCATACCCTCGCCGAACGTGGTGCGCACCACCGATCGACGAGGTGCCCTTCGCCGCCAGCGCGGCGAGGATCAGCGACGCTCCGGCGCGCAGGTCGGAGATCTCCACGGTCGCGGCGTGCAGCTTCGACGGGCCGTGGATGATCGCGCGCTGGGGCCCATTGAGGTCGATGCGGGCGCCCATCTTGGCGAGCTCGCCGGTCCACTCCAGCCGGTCCTCGAAGATCGCCTCGTGCACCTTGGAGTCGCCGTTGGCCTGCGTGAGGAGCACCGTCGTGGGCGGCTGGATGTCCGTGGCGAGCGCCGGATACGGCCCGGTCTCGACGTCGACCGGCTTGATGCCGCCGGGCCCGAGGCCGCGCGCATCGACCTCCATGCGACCGGGCCCGCAGCTCACCGAGAGGCCGGCATTGCCCATGACCTCGACGAGCGCGTTCATCGTGTCGCAGTCCGTGCCCTCCAGGATCACGTGCCCGCCGGTGACGCCGGCGGCGATCGCGAACGTGCCGGCCTCGATCCGATCCGGCATCACGCTGTGCTCGGCGCCACGCAGGCGGCGCTTGCCGTTGACCTCGATCGTGTCCGGGTAGGTCCGCTCCACGTCGGCGCCCATCTTCTGGAGGAAGGCGATCAGGTCGTCCACCTCCGGCTCCTGCGCGGCCGGCCGGATGACGGTCTGGCCATCGGCGAGGGTCGCCGCGAGCATCGCGTTCTCGGTGCCCATGACGGACACGATGGGAAAGCGGATCTCCGAGCCCCGGAGCCTGCCGTTCGACTTGGCGTAGTAGTAGCCGTAGCGGTAGTCGATCGTGGCGCCCAGGGCGCGCATGGCGTCGACGTGGAGGTCCACCGGCCGCCGACCGATCCGGTCGCCGCCCGGGTTGCTGATGACGACCTCGCCGAAGCGCGACAGGAGCGGCCCCAGGAGCATGAAGCTGGCGCGCATCTTGGCCGCGGCCTCGAGGGGCACGAACAGCCAGTCCACGTCGCCGGCGGAGACCTCGTACGTGTTCGGCGCGGGGTGGTCCACCACGACGCCGAGGTCGCTGAGCGTCTCGGTCATCGCCCGGACGTCCTCGATCTCGGGGACGTTGGTGAACCGGCAGCGCTCCCCGGTGAGGGTCGCGGCCGCGAGCATCTTCAGCGCCGCATTCTTCGCGCCACTGACCCGAATCGTCCCCTCGAGGGGCGACCCGCCGGTCACGAGGAATCGCTCGGGCGCGACCGCGGGTGCGTCGTACTCCCAGTGAAACGGTCGTGCGTCAGCCACTGCAGTCAGTCAAACGTGCGGGCACCTTCATGTGTGCGCTGATTGTGGCCCTAGACCCGCCTGCGGGCACCCTCGTGATGGCGGCGCTCGGCAATCCGGATGCGGAGCAGCGCGGTCTGCAGGGCCGCGCGCGCGGCCGCCAGGTCGGCGCCTTCGTGGAAGCCGGACTCCAGGGCCCGCTCCGCCTCGCGCCGCGCTTCGCGCGCCCGCTCCAGGTCGATCTCCGAGGCCATGTCGGCGGTCTCCGCCATCACCACGACCTTGTTCGGCCGAACCTGGACGAAGCCGCCCACGATCGCGAACGCCTCCTCCTCGCCGCCCTTGCGGATCCGCAGCTCGCCGACGCCAAGGGTGGCGAGCAGCGGGGCGTGATGTGGCAGGACGCCCATCTCGCCCTCCGACCCCGGCAGCTGCACCGAATCGACGGTGTCGCTGTACGCGAGCCGCTCGGGCGTGACGATCTCGAGCTGGATTGGCATCAGGCAGACAGCTTGGCCGCGTTGGCTCGCACGTCGTCGATCGTGCCGGCAAGGAAGAACGCCTGCTCCGGCAGGCTGTCGCCCTCGCCCTCGAGGATCGCCTTGAACGACGCCACGGTGTCCTTGATCGGCACGTAGATGCCCGGTCGGCCCGTGAACACCTCGGCGACGAAGAACGGCTGCGAGGC
Source organism: Chloroflexota bacterium (assembly GCA_016191395.1). Taxonomy (GTDB): domain Bacteria; phylum Chloroflexota; class Limnocylindria; order Limnocylindrales; family CSP1-4; genus UBA5189. Next base: position 45,916 of record JACPOS010000023.1, on the reverse strand, counting down.
GAAGCGCTGGAGGCGGCGCGCACGCGCGACCGTGGACTTGTCCTCCTCGGACAGCTCGTCGATGCCGAGGATGGCGATGATGTCCTGGAGGTCGCGGTAGCGCTGGAGCACGCGCTGCGTCTCGCGTGCAACGTCGTAGTGCTCCTGGCCCACCACGAGGGGGTCCAAGACGCGGGACGTGGAGGTGAGCGGGTCAACCGCGGGGTAGATGCCCAGCTCCGCGATGTTGCGCTCCAGGCGGATCGTGGAGTCGAGGTGGGCGAACGTGGTCGCGGGGGCGGGGTCCGTGTAGTCGTCCGCGGGCACGAACACGGCCTGCAGGGACGTGATGGAGCCCTTCTTCGTGGAGGTGATGCGCTCCTGGAGCGCGGCCATCTCCGTGGCGAGGTTCGGCTGGTAGCCGACCGCGGACGGCATGCGCCCGAGGAGTGCGGACACCTCCGCACCGGCCTGGGTGAACCGGAACACGTTGTCGATGAACAGGAGGACGTCGCGGCCCTCCTCGTCGCGGAAGTACTCGGCCATCGTCAGGCCCGTCAGGCCAACGCGTTGACGCGCCCCGGGCGGCTCGTTCATCTGGCCGAAGACGAATGCCGTCTTGGCGATGACGCCCGAGTCAGTCATCTCCTTGATCAGGTCGTTGCCCTCGCGGCTGCGCTCGCCGACGCCGGCGAACACGGACACGCCTGCGTGCTCCTGGGCGACGTTGCGGATGAGCTCCTGGATCACGACCGTCTTGCCGACGCCCGCGCCGCCGAAGATCGCGATCTTGCCGCCCTTCTTGAACGGGCAGATCAGGTCGATGATCTTGAGGCCGGTTTCGAATACCTCCACCTCGGTGACCTGGTCCTCGAAGGCCGGGGGCTTGCGGTGGATCGGCAGCATCACGTCGGCCTTGACCGCGCCCTTGCCGTCGATGGCGTGGCCCAGGACGTCGAACACGCGACCCAGGGTCGCCTCTCCAACCGGCACCGTGATCGCGGCGCCGGTGTCGACGACGCGGGTGCCTCGGGCGAGGCCGTCCGTGGTGGTCATGGCGACGCTGCGCACCCAGTTGTTGCCGAGATGCTGGGCGACTTCGCAGACGAGCGGATCCTGGCCCGGGCGATCGATCTCGACCGCGTTCAGGATCGCCGGCAGCTGCCCGGCCGGAAACTCGATGTCGACCACCGGGCCGGTGATCTGGATGACGTGGCCCTCGGCCCTGGCTGGTGCGGCAGTCGCCATGTCGTTCTCGTCCTCCTGGGTACGGCTCAGCGCGCTCGCGCGCCGGTCGCGATCTCGATCATCTCTCGGGTGATGTTGGACTGGCGGACCTTGTTGTAGGCCAAGGTCAGGTCGTCGATGAGCTCGCCCGCGTTCTCGGTCGCGTTCTTCATCGCGACCATGCGGGAGGATTCCTCGCTCGCGCGCCCTTCCAGCACCGCCTGGAACAGCCGCGTCGCGACGTAGCGCGGCAGGAGCTGCTCCAGTACCGCGGCCGGGCTGGGCTCAAAGATGAACTGGTTGCCGGGGATGCCCTCGGTGTCGGGCGATGGCTGGATCGGCAGGAGCTGGACCATCACCGGCTTCTGCGCGAGGGTGGAGATGAACCGGCTGTAGACGAGGTCGATCCGGCCGTAGTCGCCGGACAGGAAGTCCTCGGTGATCAGTCGCGCGAGCGGGAGCACGTCGGCGAACGTGGGCTTGTCGCCGAAGCCCGCGAAGTGGGCCTCGATCGGCACGTGGGTTCGACGCATCGCGTCGCGCCCCTTTCGGCCGACGGTCACGATGGCCATCTCGCCGGGATGCTCCACGATCTCGCGGGCCACGTACCGGATCGTGTTGGTGTTCAACGGCCCGGCAAGTCCGCGGTCGGTCGTGATCAGGACGATGAGGCGCTTGGAGCCGGTCGGGTCCGCCAGGAGCGGGTGATCCTCGCTGCCGAGCACCGCCGCCACGTCGGCGAGGACCTCGTCGATCTTCTCGCTGTACGGCCGCGCCGCGAGCGTGGAGTCCTGGGCGCGGCGCAGCTTCGACGCAGCCACGAACTGCATCGCCCGCGTGATCTGCTTGATGTTCTTCGCCGCTTTGATGCGCCGCTGGATGTCCTGCGGATTAGCCACGCTGCCTCCGTGGCGAACTCTTGAGGCCGCCGCCTGTGCTGGTCGATGGCGGCGTTGTCGCCTGTGCGCGCTCGCTTACGCACCTTGGGGTGCGCGCGCTCGCGTGCTCGGCTCCGCCTTGCCCTCGACCGCCCAGACGGCGGAACTGATTCGTCATGCCAGGAAGGACTGCCGGTAGACGTCGAGCGCCTCGGTGAGCGCGGCGGCCAGCTCGTCGGAGAGCGCCTTCGTCCTGGCGAGCTCCGGCAGGATCTTGGGGCGCTCCGCCTCCAGGAACCGGTAGAAGCCGATCTCGAAGTCCTTGACGCGCGCCGTCGGGATGTCGTCCAGCTTGCCCGTCGTGGCCGCGTGCAGGATCGCGACCTGCTTCTCCACCGGGAGCGGCTGGTACTGCGGCTGCTTGATGACCTCGGACAGCTTCTCGCCTCGGGTCAGCTGGTCGCGCGTCGCCTTGTCCAGGTCGGACGCGAACTGCGCGAACGCGGCGAGCGCCCGGTACTGGGCCAGGTCCAGCTTCAACGGACCGGCGACCTTCTTCATGGCCTTGGTCTGCGCCGCGGAGCCGACGCGGGACACCGAGATGCCGATGTTGAGCGCGGGCCGCTGGCCGGCGTTGAACAGGTCCGTCTCGAGGAAGATCTGGCCGTCCGTGATGGAGATCACGTTCGTCGGGATGTACGCGGACACGTCACCGGCCTGCGTCTCGATGATCGGCAGGGCGGTCAGGGAGCCGCCGCCGTTCTCGTCGTTCAGGCGCGCGGCGCGCTCCAGCAGGCGGGAGTGGAGGTAGAAGACGTCGCCCGGGTACGCCTCACGGCCCGGCGGGCGACGGAGGAGCAGGGCCATCTCGCGATACGCCCAGGCGTGCTTGCTGAGGTCGTCGTAGACGCACAGCGCGTCCTTCACGAGCACGCCGTCGATCTCGACGCCGACCTCCATGACCTCCTCGCCGAATGCCGCGCCGGAGTACGGCGCGAGGTACTGGAGCGGGGCGGGATCCTCGGCGCCGGCGACGACCACGATGGTGTGCTCCATCGCGCCGTACTTCTCCAGCGTGGCCACGGTCTGGGCGACGGTCGAGAGCTTCTGGCCGATCGCCACGTAGATGCAGACGAGCCCCTGGCCCTTCTGGTTGATGATCGTGTCGACCGCGATCGCCGTCTTGCCGGTCTGCCGGTCGCCGATGATGAGCTCACGCTGGCCACGCCCGATCGGGATGAGGGCATCGATGGCCTTGATGCCCGTCTGGACCGGGGTGTCCACGCCCTTGCGGACGATGACGCCGTGGGCGATGCGCTCGACCGGACGGGTCTTCGTGGTCTTGATCGGCCCCTTGTCGTCGAGGGGCTTGCCGAGTGGGTCCACGACGCGGCCGAGCAGCGCCTGGCCCACCGGCACCTCGACCACGCGCCCCGTGGTCTTGACGGTGTCGCCTTCCTTGATCGCCGAGGCGTCGCCGAGGACGACCGCGCCGACGGTCTCTTCCTCGAGGTTGAGGGCCATGCCCATCACCCCACCAGGGAACTCCAGCAGCTCCGACGCGAGCGCGCCCTCGAGGCCGTAGATCTGGGCGATGCCGTCACCGACCTCAACGACCGTGCCGACGTTGCGCGTCTCGGCGGTCGCGTCGAACGTGTCGATCGCGGACTTGATGATGTTGACGATCTCGTCGGAGCGGATGGCCATCGGTTCTCCTTCGGTTGGCGGGCGGGGCGCTAGCGGGCGCCCGCCACGAGGCGCTCGCGAAGCCGCTCGAGGCGGCCCCGGACGCTGGCGTCATAGAGGGTGTCGCCGACGCGGACGGTGAGCCCGCCGATCAGCGCTTCGTCGACCTCGACCCGGAGGTCGACGGTGCGGCCGGTCATCTCGGCGACCTTGCGCTGGAGCGCCTCGGTCTCCGGCTTGTTCAGGGGGGTTGCGGCGGTGGCCACGGCCTCCACGACGCCCTGCTCCCGGTTGAGCAGGCGGCGGTACTCGCCCGCGACCGTCGCGAGCCGGTCCACCTTGCCCCGCGCCACGAGCAGCCCGGCGATCTTGCGAACGGGCTCCGGCACGCGGCTGGTCAGCAGGCTGTCCACGAGCTCCATGCGCTCCGTCAGCGGCCTCGCCGGGTTGCGCAGGATGCCCAGGACGTCGTCGCCACCCAGCATGCGGACGGCCAGGTCCAGCCCGTCGCCGTAGGCGTCGAGCGCGCGGTCGCGCATCGCGAGCTGGAACGCGGCCTCGGCGTAGCGCCGCGCGGCCGACGAGCCCTGGCTCGCCATCAGCAGGTCACTGCTTGGCGCTTCCGGCGGGGTCGGCGAGGAACTCCTCGACGAGGCGCCGCTGGCGCTGGTCGGACATGGTCTCGCCGACGACGCGGCCGGCCGCCTGGAGTGCCAGGTCGGCGACCTCGCTTCTCAGCTCCGCGAGGGCGCGGCCCTTCTCTGCGGCGATCTCGTCGGAGGCGCGGACGCGCATCCGCTCGAGCTCCGCCTTCGTGGCGGCGATGTCCGCGTCGCGGGTCTCCTGGGCAACCTTCTGGGCCCGCGCCAGGATGTCGTTCGCCTCGCGCCGCGCCTCGGTGAGGGCGGCAAGGCGCTCCTGCTCCGCGCTCTCGCGGTCGGCGCGCGCCTGCTCGGCATCGCGCAGGCCCTGCTCGATGCGGGACCGGCGGTCGTTCAGCATCTTCGCCACGGGCTTGAACGCGAACGTCCACATGAGCACCAGGAAGACGACGAAGTTCGCCGCCGCGATGATCACCTGGAACAGGTTGACCTGGAACAGCGGGTCACCTTCTGCTGCCAGCCGCGCAGCCCCGGCGGCAGCAGCGGACGCGAGACCAAAGAGCTCCACGATGGGTTACCCCGTGCGCCGCGCTACTTGATGAAGATTGCGAGGAGGCCGACGACGATCGCGAGCACGCCGAGGCCTTCGGCGAAGGCCGCGAGGATGATCGCGATGCCGCGGATCTGGCCCGCTGCGTCGGGATTTCGGCCGATCGCGGTTGCGGAAAGACCGGCAAGGATGCCGATGCCGATGCCGGGGCCGATGACCCCGAGAGCCGCGAGACCTGCGCCGATGTTCTCCATGTTCCGATGTCCCTCCATGTTCCCGGGCGAGCCGCCCGGGATTAGCTAGCTGGTGGCCGGGAGGCCGGATGGCTCCGTGCCGTCGATGGTGGCCACGACCTCTTCGGCGATGTGGCCTTCCTCTTCGTGATGACTCTCGATCGCGAGCGTGATGAACACGAGGGTCAGGACGCTGAAGATCAGCGCCTGGATCGCGTTCAGCATGCCGTCGAGGAGGAGCAGCGCGACCGGGAAGATCGCGATGGTCAGGGAGGTGATGACGCCGAGGGCAACCTCGCCGCCGTAGATGTTGCCGAACAACCGCATGGACAGCGTGACCGGCTTCACGAACTCGAGCATCAGCTCGATGATCCCCACGAACATCGCGATGATGCCCGCGCCGATCCCGTTCCTGAATTCGTAGACCGGGAAGAACTTGCCGAGGTAGCCACCCACGCCGAGATGGCGGAAGCCCTCGACGTGGAAGATGACGAAGCTCACAAGGGCCATCCCGATCGTGATGTTCACGTCGCTGGACGGCGCTCGCAGCTCCTCGATCTTGCCCACCGGCGGCACGAGCCCGATCCAGTTGTCGAACAGGACGAGCAGGAACGCCCCGAGGAAGATCGGGATGTACGGGCGTGCGGTGGGCCCGGCGAGGCCGATCCCGAAGTCGCTCAGGAACTCGTACACGAACTCGAAGACGTTCTGACCGCGCCCCGGCACCAGCTTGGAACCTCGAACGAGGAGGGCGGAGCCGATCACGACGATCGCCATGACGATCCACATCGTGAGCAGCGTGTTGCTGATCGCGGGGTGGAAGGTCACGAGGCCACCGGCCTCAGCCGCGCTTGAGGGGGCGAGGTCGATCACGGTATGCGGGGCCGGGAACTCCAGGGCGCTCTGGATGAAGCACGCAGGGAAGGGGCAGTCGACGCCGGGCTGCTCGCCCTTCGGAAACGGCGGGAACGCGATCAGCGCGACGATGTCGAGGACGACGACGCCCACGATGAGCAGGATCCACCGGTTGCGCGACGACTTCCGGGGCGGCGCGACCGCGTCGGTCGCGACCTGATCGCTCGACACACGCCCTCCACATGCGGGAGCGCGGCACGTGCCGCGCTCGGACTCTGGTCTGGCGGCCTTCGGGACCGCTACTTGATCGTCTTCAGGAACCTGCTGACCAGGCGGTAGATCATCACCGTCCCGCTGCCGGCCCCGATCAGGAAGCCGACGATCAGGAAGATCGGCAGGCTATCCAGCTGCTCGTCCACCCACCGACCGACGAGCACCCCGACAAGGGTCGTGATCAGGAGTGAGATGCCGATCTCCGAGAAGAGGACGGCATACGCCCCACCCCTCCCGGGCTCGATCACGCGCCACCTGGCAAAGCGACGGGAGTATACCAGCGAGCCTTCATCGCCCGTCGCTGATCACGGCCCGGGAACCGTGATGGGCGTGGTCGCGGTATCGGACGAGATGCCGTCCAGGCCCGTGACCAGCAGGGTGACCGTGTTCGTTCCAGGGTCCGTGTAGGTGAATGTGATCGAACTGGAGCTGTTGCCTCCAGAGTTGATGTTGCCCGATGCGCCCATGTCCCAGGCCTCGCTGTTCGGCTGGATGTTCGTGGACGTGCTCGTGCACGTGACAGTCTGGCCAACCGGGATATCACACGAAACGACCGCGTGCGGAAGGGGCGTGGGGGTCGGCGCCGGCGTGTCCGTTGGGGAGGTCGATGGGGCGACGGTGGGCTTTGCGGTTGGCTTGGCCGTCGGCTTTGGCGAAGGCGAGGGCAAGGGCGTTGGCGTGGGCGGGCCCAGCGTGATCACCGGAACGGGCGTTGGGGTGGCGTCGACGCCCAGGCTCGGGTTGATGATCGGGCCGATCGTGACGCCCGGCGGGAGCGTCACGCCGGGGGGCAGCGAGCCGGTGGTGATGCCGCTGGGGAGAGGCGTCTCCGTCGGAGCCCCGCCACCGTGTGGAAGGAACGTCTGGGCCGCGAGCAGTCCGATGACCACGAAGATCAGGATCGTCGCCGAATCGCGCCACAGGACGAGCCGTCGATCGATCGGTGACCGGACCCCGGAGGAGCGGACGCTGGTGGTTGGAGCGACCTCGGGAGCGAGGTTCGGGTCGGGGCCGGCTTCCGGATCCCGGCCGGGCATCAACCCGTTGCCGTCGTTCGCCATCGGCGCGGCCGGAGAATCGGCAGGAGGAGGAACGGGACCGGGCTCGCGGGCGACGGCGGGATCTCCGTGTACGTATACGTGCAGCTGACGATCACGTTCAGGGCGAGGCCCGTGCTCGAGCATCCGTTGCCGGTCACGGCGAGCGTGTAGCCGCTGATCGGCGTGTCTTCGACCACCTGGTAGTCGTGGTTCGCGTCAAGCGTCACCGGCGTCGTGCCGAACGAGGTCTTCGAGGACGGACTCGGGTTGGCAGTTCCCGTGATCGAGAGGCTGGGATTCGGCGGCTGCGCACCGGAGAACGAGACCGTTAGATTGAGGTATGGCGTGAGGTCGTTCCGCGTGATCGTGCATGTGACCGTCGTCCCGGCAGGGATGCCGACGCCAGGATCGCGGCTGCAGTCCGGGCTCGCCGAGCTGCCATAGCCCGCGACGGCATTGTTGTCGCTGACCAGGAAGCCCTTGCCGGCCGGGATCGTGACGTACGTTCCTGCTTCGCTCCCGCCGAAGGTGTTCGGGCTCACTCCGGTGCCGACCTCGCCGTTGATCTTCATCGTCCAGGCGCCCGGGAGGGCGTTACCGCCGTTGTCGTTCACCACCTGCATCTTCACGAGGACAGTGGCTGTCGGCGTCGTGGTCGGAACGGGCGTTGGCCCGGACGTTGGCTTCGTCGTGGGCTTGGGCGTCGGCCTGGGAGTCTCGCCGGGCTTCAGCGTCGGCGTCGGGGCAGGAGCCGTTGGTGGCACCGTCACCTCGAGTGTCGGCCCCACCGACGGCCCCGAGGAGCCGGGCGGCAGGGTGATGACGGGGACGATGGTCGGGCCGGGAGAGCCGCTCGGGGCGGATGTCGCGATTGCCGCCTGGGTGCCGCTCGGAGTGCTCGTCGCGCTTGCGGCCAGTGGGCCGTCGGGCAGGAACACGCGGACCGCCACGAGCCCGACGATCACGAGGCCCACGAGGAGCAGCGAATCGCGCGCCGTGGTGCGCTCCTCGCGGCGCGGCGGGCGCGTGACGCGGGGCGGGCGCTCGATCGGGGCGCGAGGCGTGCCGCCACCGCGGACCCCGACGCGACGCTCGACCTCCTCGTCGGAGAGCACTGGGACATCGTCGAAGCCCTTGGGGGTGGGCCGCGGTCGCCCGCGGGGTGGCTTCGGCGGCTGGTCGCTCACGAGGCGGCTTCGGCTGGGTCACGGCGCAGGACGAACGCGACCACCCCGAAGCCCACGAGGGCCACGAGGAACGCGAGCACGCCGGTTGCGGACGACACGAGCAGCGACATCAGTCCTAGGGTTGCGCAGACGAGGTAGATGAGCAAGACGGTCGATCGGTGCGAAAGTCCGAGGTCCAGCAGCCGATGGTGGATGTGCCCACGATCGGGGCTGAACGGGGACCGGCCGGATGATACCCGGCGCACGATGACCCAGAACGTGTCGATGATCGGGACCGCCAGCACGAGCAGCGCGACCAGGACCTTGGCGGACCCCAGGATCGCGAGCACGGCAAGCACGTAGCCCATGAACATCACGCCGGCCGAGCCCTGGAAGATCACGGCCGGGTGGAAGTTCCAGCGCAGGAAGCCGAGCAGCCCGCCCGCGAGCACGAAGCACAGGATGGCGACGAGCGGCTCGTTGACCAGCTGGGTCAGGCTGAGCAGCCCGAGCGTCACGGCGGCGATGAGCGCGATGCCGGTCGACAGCCCGTCGAGGCCGTCGATGAAGTTGAGGCTGTTGATCATCCCCACGATCCACACCACCGTGAACGCGATGCCGATCGGCGCCGCGAAGCGGATGATCCCGGACCCGAACGGGTCGCCGATGAAGCCGACGGTGATTCCGGTCACGACGGCGACCACAGCGAGCACGAGCTGTCCCAGGAACTGCCAACGCGCTCGAAGGTCGAATCGGTCATCGAGCGCGCCGATGACCGTGGCGAGGATCCCGCCACCGAACAGCCCGAGCAGGTTCACGTCGGACACGGATCCGCGCCCGGGCATGCCCGGCAGGCTGCCGCCGACGAGGACGAGGCCGCCGCCCACGACCAGGAACGCGACAGCCACCGCGACGCCTCCGCCGCGCGGGAGTGGCGAGGCGTGCGTCCGGCGCTCGTCCGGATGATCGATGATCGAGAGCCGGTCCACGACGCGACGGATGACCGGCGTGGCGAGCAGCGAGATCAGCGCTGCCACGACGAACGCTCCGACGATGATGGGCAGGGCCGGGCCCAGTTCGACGACGAAGCTCACCCGGCGTTCTCGGCGAACAGGCCGGGTACCGGGAACCTTGCCGCGATCTCGCCGGCCTCTTCTCGCAGGCGTGTGCCCGCCGCCGGGTCGTCGCGTTTCGCGATGGCGTCAGTGATGATCCGGGCGATCGTGCGCATCTCGTCGGGCCCGAAGCCTCGCGTGGTCGTGGCGGGTGTCCCCAGCCGAATGCCCGAGGCGGTGTTCGGCGGAAGCGGGTCGAACGGGATCGCGTTCTTGTTCACCGTGATTCCGACCTCGTCGAGGAGCGCCTCCGCCTCCTTGCCGGTCACGCCGAGCGGCGTGACATCGACGAGCATCAGGTGGTTGTCCGTGCCGCCGGAGACGATCCGCGCCCCGCGCCCGGCGAGGGCCTCCGCGAGCGCGGCCGCGTTCTCCATGGTCCTCCGCTGATCCCGGCGGAACGGCTCGCCCGCCGCGAGCTTCAGCGCGACGGCCTTGCCGGCTACGACGTGCATCAGCGGCCCGCCCTGCACGCCGGGGAAGACGGACTTGTCGATCTGGGCGCCCAGCGTCGTCTTCACGCTCGGGAAGTTGGTACGGTCCACCTCGGGCGGCAGTTCCTCCCGACTGAAGATCAGGCCGCCCCGTCCGCCGCGCAGCGTCTTGTGCGTGGTGGTGGTCACGATGTCCGCGTGCGGGAACGGGCTCGGGTGGGCGCCCGCGGCCACGAGGCCGGCGATGTGCGCCATGTCGACGAACAGCAGCGCCCCGACGCCGTGGGCGATCGCGGCCATCCGCGGGAAGTCCAGGATGCGCGGGTACGCGGAGGCGCCGGCGACCACCATCTTCGGCCGCACCTCGCGGGCGGTCGCCTCGAGGGCGTCGTAGTCGATGCGCTCGGTCTCGCGATCAACGCCGTACGCGTGGACCTCGTACAGCCGGCCGGAGAAGTTGACCGGCGAGCCGTGGGTGAGGTGGCCGCCGTGGGCGAGGTTCATGCCCAGGATGCGGTCGCCCGGCTGGAGCACGCTGAAATACGCGGCCATGTTCGCCTGCGCGCCGGAGTGCGGCTGGACGTTCACGTGCTCGGCACCGGGGAAGAGGGCCAGCGCCCGCTGCTGCGCGAGCGTCTCCGCGATGTCCACGTACTCGCAGCCGCCGTAGTAGCGCTTGCCGGGCAGGCCCTCGGCGTACTTGTTCGTGAGCCATGACCCCTGGGCTTCCATGACCGCGGCGAAGGTGTAGTTCTCGCTCGCGATCAGCTCGATCTTGTCCCGCTGCCGGTCGCGCTCCTGCAGCATCGCGTGCCACAGCTCGGGGTCCACGTCTGCGAGGCGGGCCCAGCCGAGCCCGGGTGCCGGTGCCATTCCCGCTATCTTCCCACGGCGGGCAGCCCCGCCGACTCCAGGCAGCGCGCGATCTCGTCGACGGCGATCGCACCGGCTCGCCGCATCACCGGCTCCGGACCCGTGCAATCCACAACGGTCGACGCTGGCCCGCCGCGCGACGGCCCACCATCGAGGATCAGGTCCACTGCATGCCCGAGCAGCGCCTCGATCTCCGCGGCGTCCCGCGCCTCGGGCTCGCCGGATCGGTTCGCGGAGGTCGTCGGCAGCGGCCCGAGTGCTCGTGCCAGCGCCCTCGGGGCGTCATGGTCGGGAACCCGGAGGCCGACCGTCGGGATGGCACCGGGAGCGAGGTCACCGCCGGTGAGCGCTGCGGGCAACGCTCGGTCCGTACGTCGCGGGACCACCAGCGTCAGCCCACCGGGCCAGAAGGCCGTCGCGAGCGCGGTTGCCACCGCGGTCATCTCCCCGATCTCGGCCGCCTGGGCGACGTCCGCGAGCAGCAGTGCGATCGCCTTGTCAGGCGGCCGTGACTTCGCCGCGAACAGGCGCTCGATCCCGCCCGGCGTGTCGAGCCCGACGGCGATGCCGTACACCGTGTCCGTGGGGATCGCGACGATCGCACCGCCGGCGAGCAGACGGGCTGCTTCCGCCCGCCCATCGGGGCCGTCGTCGATCCGTCGTGCCACGAACCCGCCTCAGGCGTCGCGGCGGAGGATCGCGACCCGGGGCAGCCGCCCAAGGTCCAGCTCGATCTCGCACGACCAGCCCGGCAGCCGTTCCGCCACCAGCGCTCGCATCTCCACCGCCTGGTCGCCGCCGATCTCCAGCATCGCGACGCCGGCGTGTGCCAGTGCGCCCGGGAGAAGTCCGAGCAGGCGATCGATGACGCGGAGGCCGTCCGGCCCTCCATCCAGCGCGAGTGCCGGCTCGAACGACACGGCGATCGGGAGTGTCGGCACCGCGTCGCTCCGCACGTATGGCAGGTTCGCGAGGACCAGGTCCCAGGTCCTGACGGCCTCGCCGGGCAGCAGGTCGGCGTTCTGGAACTCGATCCGGTCGCCGACGGCGTGCGCCACCGCGTTCTCGCGGGCGAGCTGGAGGGCATCCTCCGACGTGTCCGTGGCCGTGAGCGCGACCTCGTCGAGCATCCGGCGGCGGCGCAGCAGCACGGCGAGCGTCACGGCCACGGCACCGCTGCCCACCCCGACGTCGATCACCGCGAGCGGAGGCGCCCCCTTGGGTCGCGGCGCGCCGGTGAGCCGGCGGATGACCTCCAGCTCTGCCAGGTCAACCAGGAGCTCCGTCTCCGGGCGCGGGATGAGCGCACGCGGATCCACGCCGAATGCGAGGCCATGGAACTCCTTGACCCCGCGGATGTAGGCGACCGGCTCGCCAGCGACGCGTCGGTCCATGGCTGCCGCGAAGCGAGCCGCCGCGCCGTCGCCGACCGGCGCATCCGCGTGCGCGATCACGCCAGTCCGATCCGTGTCGAGGGCGAGGGCGAGGAGCAGCTCCGCGTCAAGCCGGGCGCTTTCCGAGCCAGACTCGCGCAACCGCACGACCCCCACGTCCAGGAGCTGTCGCACGGTCGCCATGGTCAGTCCGGCGCCGCCTCGACCAGCGCGGACAGGCGCTCCGCCTGGTCCGTGGTGATCAGCGTGTCGATGAGCTTGTCCAGCTCGCCCCCGAGCACGCGCGGCAGGTTGGACAGGTCCTCGTTGACCCGATGGTCGGTCACGCGGTCCTGTGGGTAGTTGTAGGTCCGGATCTTGTCCGCCCGATCCCCCGCGCCGATCATCGACTTCCTCGTCACCGAGTCCGCCTCGCGCTGGCGCTGGCGTTCCGCCTCCAGCAGCCGGGACCGCAGCACCGCGATCGCCTTCGCCTTGTTCTTGTGCTGGCTCTTCTCGTCCTGGATCTCCACCACCGTTCCCGTCGGGAGGTGGGTCACGCGCACCGCCGAGTCGGTCGTGTTCACGGACTGGCCGCCCGGGCCGGACGCACGCTTGACGTCGATCCGCAGGTCGCGAACCTCGTCGATCTCGATGGCGGCCTCCTCGGCCTCCGGCATGACCACGACGGTTGCCGTCGAGGTGTGGATCCGGCCGGACGATTCGGTGGCAGGCACGCGCTGCACGCGATGCGTCCCACTTTCGAACTTCAGCCGGGAGTACGCGCCGTCCCCGGCGATCTCGACGATCGCTTCCTTCACCCCGCCGATACCGGTCTCGTGGAGGCTCATCACCTCCGCCTTGTACTTGTGTCGCCCGGCGTACGCGAGGTACATCCGCAGGAGCTCCCCCGCGAACAGCGCCGCCTCCTCGCCGCCGGCGCCTGCCCGGATCTCGAGGATCACGTTGCCGTCGTCGGCCGGATCACGGGGCAGGAGGAGCACCTTGAGCCCGTCCAGCAGGCCCGCCTCCTCGGCGACGAGCCGCTCGATCTCCGCCTGGGCCATCTGGCGCATGTCATCGTCCGACTCGGTGTCGCGCATCTCGTGGGCCCCTGCGAGCTCCGCCCGCGTCCTCTGCAGCCGTCGATAGGCCTCCACGGCCGGTTCCAGGCGCGCCCGCTCACGCCCGAGGCGCTTGAGGGCGTCGGGGTCGCGGGAGGTCTCCGGGAGCGAGAGCTCCTCGTTGATCGCGTCGTACTGGCGCGCGACCTCGTCGAGCTTGTCGTCGAGCATGGACTGGGTGCTCATGGGCGCGCCGCGTGCCCGTCCGGGCAGGGCCGCCTCACGCGACGGCGGCGGCTGGCCCCGGGTCCAGGCGCTCGCGCTCCGGGAGCTCCGAGCCGGCCGGCACGGGCTCGCCGTCGGCCTCCAGCGCCTGCGCCATCGACACGATCGCGACCTCGATCTGGTCGTCGGTCGGCTGCTTGGTGGTGATCATCTGGACGAGGATCCCCGGCGCCATGATCGCCTTGACGATCGGGTTGGCGCGATGCTTCGCCCCGAACTTGAGGATCTCGTAGCCGATGCCCGCGATCACCGGGATCAGCAGCAGGCGGCTCACCACCATGATCCCGATGCTCTGCCGGCCGACGAGGCTGAACGCGAAGATCGACAGGATGATCACGACCACGAGGAACTCCGTGCCGCACCTTGGGTGCGCAGTGGGGTACTTGCGCACCGCGCCGGTCGTGAGCGGGTCGCCGGCCTCGAGGGCGTGGATCGTCATGTGCTCGGCGCCGTGGTACTCGAACACCCGGCGGATGTCCGGCATCCGCGCGATCAGCGCGAGATAGCCGAGGAAGACCGCGACGCGGACCAGGCCCTCGACGACGTGCTGCACCCAGTCCTGCTGGATGTTCGCCGTCGTGAAGGTGGCGACGAAGAGGGGCAGGAGGAAGAAGAAGCCGACGCCGAGGACGAGCGTGAGGCCCAGCATCAGCGCGATGGAGCCCTTGCCGAGCTCGACCCCCTCGGAGCTCGCCTGGATGTTCGCGCTCCTGATCAGCCAGCGCGTCCCGACGACCAGCGTCTCGTAGAGGACGATTAGGCCGCGGACGAACGGCGCTCGGGCGAGGCGCCACGCGTGCGGACCCGTCCGCAGGGACTCGGAGGCCCACACGATGCGCCCGTCGGGATGGCGGAACGCCACCGCGATCGCATCGCGGCCGCGCATGAGCACGCCCTCGATGAGCGCCTGTCCGCCGTAGCTGAAGCGTGGCATTGCCCGGTGAGTCTAACGGCGCGGGTAGCGCGCGAGATCCGGGGCGCAGGTCCTAGGCGCGGACCTGGCGCTCCAGGCGCTTCGTGAAGCGCTCCACCTGGCCGGCCGTGTCGATGATGTTCTGCGTGCCCGTGTAGAACGGGTGGCAGTTGCCGCAGACGTCGACGCGCAGCTCGGAGCGCGTCGAGCCGACGGTCCACTCGCGCCCGCAGGAGCCGCAGTGAACCTTGGCCTCGAAGTACTTGGGATGGATGTCCGGCTTCATGCGAGCTCCGCCGCGGCCTCGGTCGGGATGACCCGGACGCGCTTCTTGTCCTGGGTGGCATGTTCGAACTTGACCTTGCCGGCGGTGGTCGCGAACAGCGTGTAATCGCCGCCAAGGTCGGTGCCCGGCCCGGCGAGGAACGTCATCCCGCGCTGGCGGACGATGATCGTGCCGGCCGACACGGACTGGCCGTCACCGGCCTTGATCCCGAGTCGCTGGCCAACGCTGTCGCGGCCGTTCTTGACGGAGCCGCCGGCCTTCTTGTGTGCCATCGCCTATTCCTTGCTCTTGGTCTTGGTCTTGGTCTTCGCGGCGGCCTTCTTGGCCCCCGCGTCGGTCATATCGGCCTTTGCGGCCTTCGTCGAGGTCTTCGTTGCGGCCTTCGCAGGCTTGGCGGCCTTCTCGGCCTTCGCCGGCTTCGCGGCCGGCGCTGCGGCTGCGGCGTCTGCGGCGAGCTTCGCCGCGAGCACGGCATCCTGCTCGGCCTGGCGACGTGCCGCCGCCTGGAGCTTCTCACGCTCGGTCTTGCGCTTTGCCTCGACCTCGGCGACCTCGCTCGCGGCGCTCTTGCCGTCCAGCACGATGTCGCTGATCCGGACGACCGTCAGCTCCTGGCGGTGGCCCTTCTTCACGCGCCGGCGCGCCTTGGGCCGGTACTTGAAGCTGATGAGCTTCTCGCCACGATCGCGTCGCAGCACCTCGGCGGAGACGCTGGCGTTCTCGACGACCGGTCGACCGATCGAGGCGGCCTCACCGTCGGCGACCAGCAGGATCCGTTCGAAGGCAACCGTCTCGCCCGCGCCCTCGTCGAGGAGCTCGATCTCGAGCTCCGTGCCGACTTCGACGCGATATTGCTTTCCGCCGGTCTCAATGACTGCGTACATGGAACCCCTGAGGCGTGATTGGTGGTCGCGCGGCGGCAAGCCGCAGCCGATTGATCAGAAAGGGTCGCCCCAGACGCCGGGGCAAGATCGGGGATTGTACGGCGAACCCCGTTGGACCGTCAATCGCGGGAGCCCGCCGTCGAAGCTCACCGAGAGCGTGCCGGCTCGTCCAGCTCCCCTCGCTCACCGATCAGGCGCCCTGGCTCCGGACGTCGAAGGAGTCCGGGTCCACATCAAGGGTCTCGGCGATCAGCAGGCGAGCGCCGTCGATCGATGCCGCGGTCCGCAGGCGATACGCAGGGCGCTCGCCGTGCGCGATCCGCCGGCGGTCTGCGTCGATGGTGCCCGCAGGGTCGCCTGCGCGGAGCCGGCGGGTGCCGGATCCGGGCTCACCACTCGGCCCGGCCCTGGCGGATGTTGATGCTCTGCAGGATGCCGAGCGCGAGCGCGATGCTGATCAGCGACGCGCCGCCGTGGCTGATGAACGGCAGCGGGATGCCCGTGATCGGCATGATCCCGATGACCATGCCCACGTTGACGAACAGCTGGAAGAGCAGCATCGCCGCGACGCCACAGGCGAACACGGTCCCGAACGGGTCCTTCGACCGCCAGCCAGCCACCAGCACGCGCCATAGCAGCGCCACGAACAGCCCGAGGACGACGACCGCTCCAATGAACCCGAGCTCCTCGGCGAGGATCGCGAACACGAAGTCCGTGTCCTGGACGGGCAGCAGACCGAGAGCGTTCTGCGTGCCGTTCGTGAGCCCCACGCCGAACCAGCCGCCGGCGCCGACCGCGATCTGCGCCTGGTACAGCTGGTAGCCGGTTCCCTGGATGTCCGCGAGCGGGTTCAGGAACGCCGTGAGGCGGGCCTTCTGGTAGTCGGCAAGGACGTACGTCCACACGAACGGGAACGCCGCGACCGCGCTCGCTGCGAGGATTCCGAGCCATCGGAGGCTGGCGCCGGACATGAACAGGGTGGCGACGAGGATCGCCCCGAAGACGAGTGCCGTCCCGAGGTCCGGCTGGAGCAGGACGAGCACGAACGGCGGGCCGGCGAGGATGCCCGCCCCGATCAGGGCCCACAGCGAGCCCAGGCGACCGACCCGGCTGCCGAGGTAGTTGGCGAGCACCACGATCATGAGGACCTTGGCCAGCTCGCTGAACTGGAACTGCAGCCCGAAGACGGACACCCAGCGCGAGGTACCCCCGACGCCGCCACCGATCGCGAGCGTCACCGCCAGCAGGCCAAGCTGGACCAGATACAGCGGCCAAGCGAACGTCTTGAGCCAGTGGTAATCGAAGGTCGTTGCGACCAGAAAGACGGCCACCGCGATCGCGGTCCACATAAGGGCGCGGAGGAACACGGACGAACCCTCGAACACCCCGGCACCGCTCGTCGCCGTGTTGCTGTACGCCATCGCCAGCCCGAAGGACAGGAGGAGGGCGGCATAGGTCGTGAGCTGCAGGTCGAAGTTGCGCCAGACGACGCTGACGCGCGCCGCCGTCCAGCGGTTGGGCCGCGAAGAGCGGGCGCTGACGATGCTCATCTCATCGCCGACGGTCTCGGCTCACCATGAGGTTGAAGTTGCGGTAGTCCTTCGTGATCCCGAAATGGAGCTGCAGGAAGTACTTGACCATCTCCGTCGCCGCGTTGCCCTTCGCCCGCGAGTTGTACGCCAGGGCCACGATGGCCAGCTCCGAATCCGTCCGCGCGACGGCCTTCATGCCACCCGGGTCGGAGGCTGTCTTCCAGGGATCCTTCGGTACGAAGGCGACGAACCATTGATGGAACGGCAGGTTCTTCGCCTTGCCGGAGAACTGCGCAGTGCCGGTCTTGCCCGCGACCACGATGGGCAGGTCCACGAGGTTGAACGTCATGCGGTTCGTCACGACCGTCCGCGCCGCCTTCCGCATGACCTGCAGCACGCTCGGCGGGGCATTGACCTTGCCAAGCACCTCGGGCTGGACCTTCGTGACAACGCCGTCCGCGCCGATCGTCTCGCCGACGACATAGGGCCTGTAAAGCGTGCCGCCGTTGGCCAGGGCGCTGTACGCATTGAGCAGCTGGATCGGGGTCACGGCCACGTAGCCCTGACCGATGCCCGCCAGATACACCTCACCCGGGTAGATCGGCAGGCCCAGGGTATCGAGCTTCCACTGGTTGGTCGGGACCGTTCCGCTCGCCTCGGCGGGAAGGTCGATGCCCGTGCGGGATCCGAATCCGTACTGCTTGCCCCAATATCCATGACGGTCGATGCCGAGCATCGCGGCAGCCTGATAGAAGAACGTATCGCTCGAATTCCCGAACCCGCAGTAGATGTTGCACATGCCGAAGCCACGGTCGTTCCAGTCGCGGAACTTGATGCCACCGAGGGTGAGGTAGCCGGCTGTCCTGAGCTGGGTCAATGGTGTGATCTTCCCGTCGGCGAGGACCCCGGTTCCGGCGATCAGCTTGTAGGTGGAGCCTGGCGGATAGACCTCGCTGATCGCGCGATTGACCAGCGGCTTGTTCGTATCGTCAAGGAGCTTCTGAAAGTCGGCATTGCTGATGCCCTGACTGAAGGCGTTGTCGTCGTAGGTCGGGAGGCTGGCCATGGCCAGGATCTCCCCGTTCTGCGGATTCATCACGATGATCACGCCTTGCTTCAGGCTTGCTGCCTTCATGCCCCAGCTCAGCGCTTCCTCCGCGAGCGCCTGCTCGCGGGCGTCGATCGTCAGTCGGATCGAGCTGCCGGCGACCGGCGCCCGGTCCGTCCGGACGACCTGGATCTCGCGGCCCGCGGCATCACGCTCGACGGTCTGCAGACCGTACTGCCCACGAAGGATCGCCTCGTACGTCGACTCGACCCCGGCGCGACCGAGCAGGTCGTCCGGCAGGTACCCGTCTTGCTTGAGGTCGAGCAACTCGCTGCCGCTGATCGGACCCGTGTACCCGAGCACTTGCGCGAAGAGCGAGCCGAGCTCGTAGTTCCGGCGCGTCTCGACCACGACCTCGACCCCCGGGAGCTCGGACGACGACTCGGCGAGGAACGCCGCGACGTCCCGCGGGACGTCCTGCGCCACGCGAACGAGGTCGAATCGCGAACCTGGGTTCGAATCGATGGCGACGTTGATGTCGGCCGGATCCATGCCGATCAGCGACGCGAGGGTCTCCACGACCGCGGAGCGCTTCGATTCGGGCAGATCCGACGGGCGGATCTTGACGCTGTACGACGCGATGTTGGACACGAGCGGCTCGCCCGTGCGGTCGTAGATGAGGCCGCGCGTGGACGGCAGCGCTTCCTGCACGGTCCGCGTCGTCGCCGCGAAGGCTGCGTACGGGGTCGTCCCGCCAACCTGGATCGCGAACAGCCGTGTCGAGAGCATGCCCGCCCCGAGGACGACGGCGAGGCCAAAGACCAGGAACCGCAGGCGCGATGGGGCCGGGATCGGCCGACCGTCGAGGTAGTCGCTCACCAGTCCACTCGCTCGGTGACCGTTCGGCGGTCATGCAGCGTCACCGCCAGCGGCCCGAGGAACATCCCGACGACGGCGTCGTACATCGTGCCGGGCAGGAGCTGCTTCCCGGGATCGGGCACGGTGACCCCCGACTGCGTCGCCGAGGTGAGGGCAATGATCAGCACGGAGTACCCGAAGCTGATGAGCGGCACCGCGATGATCGGAGCGACGAGGCGCAATCGCGGGAACGGCTGCGCGATGAGAGCTGCCGCGCCGACCGCAATGAGGAGCGCAAATGCCGAGGTGCCGAGCGAGCGGCCGAGCAGCGAGTCAAGAACGAGTCCTCCGACGAAGGCCCACGTGATCCCCCGGTCCAGCCCGGCTGCGATGGTCCAGATCACCCCTCCGATCAGGACGGGGTGGGGGCCTGCGTCTCCAATGGTCAGATACGGTGCGAGCGTGACTTCGACGAGCGCGACGACGGTCGCCCCGATCGCGGCGAGGAGGAGGCTCATGAGACGGCGATCGGTCCTCGGCGGTCGGAGGGGTCGCGCGCGAACCTGAGCCCTCGCGGCGATTTGTGAAGTATCCCACGGCAGCGAGATGACGGGCAATGGCACCGTTGACGGGCCCACCCAGACGATCGTCGTCTCATGTTTCACGTGAAACATCACCCTGCCCGGAACAATCGCCGGATAAGGCGCAGCGAAGGTCTGGCCGTCACAGTTCGACGGTCCCGACCAGTTCCCGGCCGGGGGAGTGAGGGGCGTCCCGATGCTAGAATCGACTCCTGTGAATGCACGCCGGATGATCACCTGAGTGGGCGAGACGATCGCCTGTGCAAACCAGAAGGGCGGCGTCGGAAAGACCACGACGGTTGTCAATCTGGCCAGCTACCTGGCCCTCGCGGGTGAACGCGTCCTCGTCGTCGATCTTGACCCCCAGGGGAACGCCACGAGCGCGTTCGGCATCGACCGAACCCGCGACCGGTCGGTGTACGACGCCGTCATCGATGAGGTCCAGCTCGATGAGCTCGCGATCGATACCGCCATCAACGGCGTGACCCTCGTCCCATCCTCGATCGCGCTCGCCGGCGCCGAGGTTGAGCTCACGCCGCTCGAGCAGCGCGAACGGCGGCTCGCCGGCCTGCTGGACCCGATGCGCGGCCGCTTCGACTACCTCCTGATCGACTGCCCGCCGTCGCTCGGGCTGCTCACGATCAACGCCCTGACGGCCGCCGACTCGACGCTCATCCCCATCCAGTGCGAGTACTTCGCCCTGGAAGGCCTGGGCCAGCTGCTCGCAACCATTCGGCTTGTGACGGACCACCTCAACCCCAGGCTGGAGGTGAAGGGCGCAGTGCTGACGATGCACGACGGCCGTACGCGCCTCAGCAACGAGGTCGGTGAGGAGGTCCGGCGCCACCTCGGTGACCGCGTGTACGACACGGTCATCCCTCGAAACGTTCGCCTCTCGGAAGCGCCAAGCCACGGATTGCCCATCCACATGTACGCACCAGGGTCCCGCGGCGCGGATGCCTATCGGGACCTCGCCGCCGAGATCCGGGCTCGCGACGAGCGTCCGAGCAGCGCTCCGCTCACCGCGGTTGGTCCCGGACTCGTGGCCGACGCAGCCGGGACCCCGCAGGTCGTGCTGGCATGAGCCTGCGCAACGACCGGCCGCAGGGCCTCGGGCGCGGCCTTGCCGCTCTCATTCCGCAGCGCTCGCCGACCTCGACGGGTTCGATCGAGGTCCCGCTCGCGCGCATCCGTGAGAACCCGCGCCAGCCCCGCCTGCGGATGAACGACGAGGCACTCGCAACCCTCGCCGAGAGCATTCGCCAGCACGGGGTGATCCAGCCGATCCTCGTGACGGAGACGATCGACGGCTACCAGCTCGTGGCCGGCGAGCGCCGCGTCCGCGCCGCGCGCATCGTGGGCCTCGAGCGGATCCCGGCGATTGTCCGGCAGCTTGCAGATCGGCAGCAGCTGGAGCTGGCGCTCGTCGAGAACCTCCAGCGCGAGGATCTCGACCCGATCGAGGCCGCGCGCGCGTATCGCCAGCTGATCGACGAATTCGCGTTCAGCCAGGACGATCTCGCCACCCGCGTCGGACGGGCAAGATCCACCGTCGCCAACACGCTTCGCCTGCTGGAACTGCACCAGGGAGTCCAGGACGCCGTCGCGAGCGGCCTGATCACCGAAGGGCACGCCCGGGCGATCGCGGGCCTCCCCAGCGACGGCCAGGGTCGCGTCGTTGGCATGGTCGTCGACGAGGGGCTGTCCGTTCGCCAGACCGAGGAGCTCGTGCGGCGGATCCGGGAGCCGCGTGAACCGAAGGCTGCCGCGGCGCCGGCGCCTGCCGACCCGGACGTGGAGCGCGTGGAAGAGGATCTCCGCCGGTCGCTTGGCACCAAGGTCCGCCTGACACGGACGCGGCGCGGCGGCCGGATCGTGATCGACTACTACGGCGACGACGAGCTCGCGCGCATCTATCAGCGCCTGGTTGGAGGAAACGCGTGACCGAACCTCGCACGAAGCCGGCGCGCGCGGCTGTCGACACCAACGGGGCCAGTGGAGGCGGCGGCGGCCGCCGGAAGGCCGCGCCCGCGTCCGATTACACGGCCGCGAGCATCCAGGTCCTGGAGGGCCTCGAGGCCGTTCGCCGGCGCCCCGGCATGTACATCGGGTCGACCGACGTCCGCGGCCTGCATCACCTCGTCTGGGAGGTCGTCGACAACTCGATCGACGAGGCGATGGCCGGCCACGCACGGACGATCCGGGTCACGATCGCCAAGGACGGGACCGTCGAGGTCATCGATGACGGGCGCGGCGTGCCGGTCGGCAAGCACGCCACCGGCAAGGACGCCCTCGAGGTGGTCCACACCGTCCTCCACGCCGGCGGCAAGTTCGGCGGCGGCGGGTACAAGGTCTCCGGTGGCCTTCACGGCGTCGGCGTCAGCGTGGTCAATGCGCTGTCCGAGTGGCTCCGCGTGGAATCGGCCCGGGACGGCAGCATCTGGGCGCAGGAGTACAAGCGCGGCAAGCCGACCGGACCGGTCACAAAGATCGGGCCGCAGGGGGACCGGCGCGGGACCCGGACGCTGTTCCGGGCGGACCCGGAGATGTTCGAGACCACTGACTACTCGTTCGAGACCGTCTCGCAGCGCCTGCGGGAATCCGCGTACCTGACCAAGGGCGTGTGGATCACGTTCATCGACGAGCGCGAGGATCGGGAGCGATCGTTCTACTTCGAGGGCGGGCTCCAGTCGTTCGTGCGCCACCTGAACCGGAACAAGGAGGCCCTCCACAGCCGCCCCATCTACGTCGAGAGGCGCGAGGGCGAGACGATGGTGGAGGTCGCCCTCCAGTACAACGACACCTACACGGAGAACGTGCTCGCCTTCGCGAACAACATCAACACCGTCGATGGCGGCACCCACGTCACGGGCTTCCGCGCCGCCCTTACCAGCTCGCTCAATGACTGGGCGCGCAAGGCCGGTGTCCTCAAGCAGTCGGACGGCAACCTCTCCGGCGACGACGTCCGCGAGGGGCTCACCGCGGTGATAAGCGTGAAGCTGACCGACCCACAGTTCGAGGGCCAGACCAAGGCGAAGCTCGGCAACGCCGAGGTCAAGGGCCAGGTGCAGACGGCCGTCACGGACAGCCTGATGCAGTACCTCGAGGAGAACCCGGGCGACGGCCGCCGCATCATCGACAAGTGCCTGACGGCATCGCGCGCCCGCGAGGCCGCCCGCAAGGCGCGCGACCTCGTCATCCGCAAGGGCGCGCTCGACGGGCTGTCCCTGCCCGGCAAGCTTGCCGATTGCCAGGAGCGGGACCCCGCGCGCAGCGAGCTGTTCATCGTCGAGGGCGACTCGGCCGGCGGCTCCGCCAAGCAGGGCCGGGACAGGCGATACCAGGCCATCCTCCCGCTCCGCGGCAAGGTCCTGAACGTGGAGAAGGCCCGCCTCGACAAGATCGTCGCGAGCGAGAACGTCCGGCCGCTGATCATCGCCCTGGGTGCCGGAATCGAGGGCATCGACGACAGCTTCGATCTCGCGAAGCTCCGATATCACCGGATCATCATCATGACCGACGCGGACGTGGACGGCGCCCACATCCGGACCCTGCTCCTGACGCTCTTCTACCGGCACATGCCCCAGGTGATCGAAGCGGGCTACCTGTACATCGCCCAGCCCCCGCTCTACCGCGTCTCGACGGGCAAGGTCACGAAGTACGCCCAGTCCGAGAAGGAGCGCGACAGGATCATCAAGGACTTCAACGTGAAGAACGTCTCGGTCCAGCGCTTCAAGGGCCTCGGCGAGATGAACGCCGACCAGCTCTGGGAAACCACGATGAACCCGGACACCCGGGTCCTGATGCGGGCTGAGATCGACGACGCCGGCGAGGCGGACGCGATCTTCACGAAGCTGATGGGCGAGAAGGTGGAGCCGCGGCGCGACTTCATCAAGGCCGAGGCGCGCAAGGTCCGCAACCTTGACATCTGAGGTCGCCGGGGTGGCCGCCACCAGCCCGCGCCAGCGCGACGAGCAGGGTGGCTTCGAGTTCGAGCCGCACCACTGCTTCGCGTGCGGCGAGCTGAACGAACACGGCCTGCAGCTCCAGATCCACACGGACCCGGACGGCTCGTGGATCGAGACGACGCTCGCGGCGGGGTTCCAGGGCTGGGACTCGGTCGCGCATGGCGGGATCGTGTGCACGATCCTCGACGAGGTGATGGCCTGGTCCGTGATCGGGCGCGGGACCTGGGGCGTGACGGCTCGCCTGAACGTGACCTTCCGCAAGCCGATCGCGACGGGTCGCGCCATCCGCGCGGAGGGCCGGGTCCTCGAGATGAACCGGCGAGCCGCTCGCACGGAGGGGCGCGTGCTCGACGCTGCCACCGGCGACGTCCTCGCGACCGCCGAGGGCACGTTCATGGCCCCCCCGGCGGACCAGCTGGAGCGGCTGAAGGCGCGCTACGGGATGCGGCGCACGTCGGCGGCGGGCGAGTCATGAGCGCGACGGCGATCGAGATGAAGCGCGCAACGGCATGGCCGGCACGCCCGACCGCCGACCACGGCACGGCCACGATCGCTGGACGAGAGGCTCGGGCGAAGGAGCTTGGCGGCGCCGTCGCAGACCACATCTCCGATCCGGTGGCGTTCGCGGCTCGCCTCGCGGACGCGTTCCGCGAGCTCGCCGACCCCGAGTACAGGGCGGGCCAGGCGTTCGTGGCGCCCGGCATCGGGCCGACCCACGGGGTACGGTCGCCCCTCCAGGTCGCGGTTCGACGCGCGTTCGAGCGCGCCTCACGCCGCGTCTCCCCCGCCGAGCTCCTCCAGGTTGCCGACCGGCTCCTCCGCGAGCCGGAGCGCGAGGCCCGGTGGTTCGCGATCACCACGCTCGAGCGGACCCTCGCGAAGGAGCCCGAGCGCACCTGGCAGCTCCTGCGCCGAGCGGCCACCGACGCGGATGACTGGATCACGGTCGATACCCTCGCGCACCCGTACGGCAAGGGCATCCTCGCCGAGCCGTACCGTTGGGCCGAGCTCGAGCAGCTGACCGTCTCGCCCTCGCGCTGGGAGCGACGGCTGGTGGGTTCCACGATCGCGACGATGCCGTTCGTCAACCGCACCCTTGGGCGCAAGCCGGAGGTCGCGGCTCGTGGACTCGCCCTGCTCGGACTCGTGATCGGCGATCGCGAGCCGGACGTCCAGAAGGCACTCTCGTGGGGCTTCCGGTCGATGGCGGTCGTCGATCTGCCCGCGACCACCGCGGCGCTGCGGCAGGAGGCCAGAATGGCCGCGAACCGTGGCGACGGCCAACGCGCGTGGGTCGTGCGTGACAGCCTGACGAAGCTCGACCTGCCGGCAGCCGAAGAGATCCGAGAGCAGCTCGCCGGACTTCGCCGCCGGCCCGGAGGCCCGTCCACCTCGGAGGCTGCCGAGCTGGCGGAGCGCTTCGCGGACATGGGCCTGGGCCGGCCGATGCCGCAGCCCCCGTTGACCTGATGCCTGACCCGATGAGGAGCCCCCGACCGTGATCGACAACCCGGGCGACATCCGCTCGATCCGGATCGAGGACGAGATGAAGGTCTCGTACCTCGACTACGCGATGAGCGTGATCGTCTCGCGCGCGCTGCCGGACGTGCGCGACGGGCTGAAGCCCGTCCACCGCCGCGTCCTGTTCACCATGGGCGAGATGGGCCTGTCTGCCACTAGCTCGTATCGCAAGTGTGCGGCGATCGTCGGCGAGGTGATGGGCAAGTACCACCCGCACGGCGACGTCGCGCTGTACGACGCGCTCGTCCGGCTCGCCCAGGACTTCTCGCTTCGCTATCCGCTCGTCGACGGGCAGGGCAACTTCGGCTCGGTCGACGGCGACGCTGCCGCGGCGATGCGCTACACGGAGGCCCGCCTCACGGCGATGGCCGGCGAGCTGCTCGCCGACATCGACAAGGAGACGGTCGACTTCGAGGACAACTACGACGGCACGCAGCGCCAGCCGACCGTCCTGCCGTCAAAGCTCCCGAACCTCCTGATCAACGGCTCGTCCGGGATCGCGGTCGGCATGGCGACCAACATCCCGCCCCACCACCTCGGTGAGATCGTGGACGCGACGGTCGCGATCATCGACGACCCGGACATCACCACCGACGACCTGTGCCGCCTCGTGACAGGCCCGGACTTCCCGACCGGCGGCACGATCTTCCGGTTCGAGCGCCAACGGAACTCGATCACCGGCGACTGGGAGACCATCGACGCGATCCGGCAGATGTACGCCCACGGCCGGGGCCGCGTGATCATGCGCGCCCAGTGCGCGTTCGAGGAGGTCAAGGGCGACCGGATGGCGATCATCGTCACCGAGCTGCCGTACCAGGTGAACAAGTCGGCGCTGCTCGAGAAGATCGCCGACCTGGTCAAGGAAAAGAAGATCGACGGCATCGCCGACCTGCGCGACGAGTCTGACCGCGACGGCATGCGCATGTACATCGAGATCAAGCGCGACGCCAACCCGCACAAGGTGCTGAACAACCTGTTCAAGCACACCGCGCTCCAGGCGTCGTTCAACATGAACATGCTCGCGCTCGTCGACGGGCAGCCCCAGACGCTGCCGCTCAAGTCGGTCCTCCAGCATCACGTGGAGCACCGGCGCGAGATCGTCCGCCGGCGCACTGAGTTCGACCTGGGCAAGGCCCGCGCCCGCGCACACATCCTCGAGGGCCTGAAGAAGGCGCTCGACAACCTCGACGCGGTGATCAAGACGATCCGCGAGTCGTCCGACACCGAGAACGCCAAGAACAACCTCATGGCGCGCTTCGACCTGTCGGAGCTCCAGGCCCAGGCGATCCTGGACATGCGGCTGGCGCGCCTCGCCGCCCTCGAGCGCAAGAAGATCGAGGACGAGTACCTCGCGGTGATCCAGGAGATCGCCGAGCTGGAGGACATCCTCGCGAATCCCGCCCGCGTGCTCGCGATCATCAAGGACGAGCTGCGCGAGATGAAGCGCAAGTACGCCGGCGAGCGCCGGACGCGCGTCCAGGACGACTCGTCGCGCGAGCTGACGGACGAGGACCTGATCGCCGACGAGGACGTGGTCGTCACGATCAGCCAGCGTGGCTATATCAAGCGCCAGCCGGTTGCCACCTACCGCCGCCAGCACCGCGGCGGCAAGGGGATCATCGGCCACGTCACCCGCGAGGAGGACGCGGTCGAGCACCTGCTCGTCGCGAACACGCACGACTGGGCGCTGTTCTTCACGAACCGCGGCCGCGTGTTCTCCGCCAAGGTGCACGCGATCCCGGACGCATCGCGCCAGGCCAAGGGCCTGCCGATCATCAACATGCCCGGCGTGCAGGTGGAGGCCCGCGAGGTGCCGGTGGCTACGATCACGCTGCCCGAGTTCGCCGCGGGCTCGTACCTCGTCATGGCGACCCGGCGCGGGATCATCAAGAAGACGCCCCTCGAGCAGTTCGAGCGCGTTCGCTCCACCGGCATCCGGGCGATCACGCTCGACGAGCGGGACGAGCTCGCCTGGGTGGACGTCTCGACCGGCGAGGACGACGTGATCATCGCCACCGCGCAGGGCATGATCGCCCGCTTCCGCGAGTCGGAGGTTCGCGCGATGGGCCGTGACGCCGGCGGCGTCATCGGCATCCGGCTGCTGAAGAAGGAGGGCGACGAGGTCGTCTCCATGAGCGTGGTCCAGCCGGGCGCGGACCTGCTCGTCCTCACCGAGACCGGCTACGGCAAGCGCGTCTCCATCGAGGAGTTCCGCGAGAAGCATCGCGGCGGGCAGGGTGTGCGCCTGATCTCGCTCGAAGGCCGCAAGACGGGCCTGGTGGCCGCGGTCCAGCAGGTCACCGAGCTGGACGAGGAGCTCGTCCTGATCTCCGCCCAGGGCCAGGTGGTCCGGACCGAGCTCGAATCGGTGAACCACTACTCCCCGCAGGCGCGTGGCGTCATCGTCATGCGCCTCAATGACGGCGACAAGGTCGTCGGGATCGCCGCCTTCCGGCCGGGCTTGGCAGAAGGACGCGAGAGCGACGACAATGACGCCCCGGATGCTGGCGATCCCAGCGGCGGTCCGGGAACCGGCGCTTGATCGGGCGACCGTCGAGCGCAGGATTCGGTCGGCTGGAGGACTCGCCCGTGTACGCGGACCAGTTCCAGATCTACACCGGCAACGCGAATCGCGACCTTGCCGAGAAGATCTGCCGCTACCTCGGCAGCGAGCTGGGCGACGCCCAGGTGTTCGAGTTCGCGAACGAGAACATCTTCGTCAAGATCATGGAGAACGTCCGCGAGAAGGACGTCTTCATCGTCCAGCCCACGAGCAGCCCCGTGAACAAGTCGATCATGGAGCTGCTGATCATGATCGACGCCTTCAAGCGGGCGTCTGCCGGGCGGATCACCGCCGTCGTGCCTTACTACGCGTACGGCCGGTCGGACAAGAAGGACCAGCCCCGCGTCCCGATCACCGCGCGGCTCGTCGCGGACATGATCTCCGTCGCCGGCGCCGATCGCGTCCTGACGATGGACCTCCACCAGGGCCAGATCCAGGGCTTCTTCAACATCCCGGTGGACGAGCTGACCGCGGTCCACATCCTTTCGAACTACTTCAAGCACAAGCTGATCGAGGACCTCGTGGTCGTGACGGACCTGGGCTTCGCCAAGCGCGCACGGACGTTCGCGGAGCTGCTGGATGCGCCCCTCGCGATCATCGAGAAGCGCCGCGTCGGGAACCTCGATCGCGCGGAGCTGCTGAACGTCATCGGCGAGGTCCGCGGCAAGCGCGCGATCATCGTTGATGACGAGGTGGACACGGCCGGCACGCTGATCGAGACCGTCAACGCGCTCGGGCGCGAGGGCGTCACCGAGATCTACGCCTGTGCGACCCATGGGGTGCTCTCGGGCGCGGCCGTCGATCGCATCGCGGACTCGCCGCTCCGCGAGCTGGTCCTCACCGATACGGTGCCGCTACCTGCCGGAAAGCGGATCCCGAAG
Source organism: Chloroflexota bacterium (assembly GCA_016191395.1). Taxonomy (GTDB): domain Bacteria; phylum Chloroflexota; class Limnocylindria; order Limnocylindrales; family CSP1-4; genus UBA5189. The sequence goes on along the minus strand of JACPOS010000023.1, from coordinate 17,248 downwards.
ATCACGACGCTGTCCATCGCACCGCTCATCGGCGAGGCGATCAAGCGCATCCACCGCGGCGAGTCCGTTGGGGCGCTCTTCTCCAGCGAGGTCGAGTTCACCCAGGAGATGCTCCTGTGGGAGGACGGCATCGCGAAGAAGCTCGACGTGCGCCAGCACCCGGACGACGATGACGATGAGCCCGGTTCGGCTGCCGCCGTGCCGGCTGCCTGAGGAGACGACCGCCTCATGAGCCTCCAGCTGCATCGACCAGACGAGCGCGGCGTCCTGAAGCCGGAGCCGGGCGCCCCGCCGGACTACCGCGAGCAGCTCCAGTCCCCGCGGTGGGGCAACGCCCGCCGCGGCGGCCGGATGCCGGCGTTCAAGAACCCGGAGATGCGGCCCGCCTCGCGCTTCATCGCGGTCCTGTTCTGGCTCAGCCTCGCGGGCGCGACGTTCGTCGTGCTCGTGCTCGGGTACGGCATCGGGCTCTGGCAGTTCCCGGGCTGACGATCTCCTCACGGCCTGCGGCGGCCTCCAGGCGGAGCTGGACGGCCGGCCCGTGGCCTGCTGACCTGGCTTGCCGAGTCGCCACCCTCGTCCGCGGAGATCGCGACGTGGCCGTGGAGCCCTCCTTGCGCGGCCTGGGGGTCGGACCGGCGCTGTTCGAGGCCGCACACGCGGCACTCGTCAGGGCCGGCGCTCGGTCGAGTGGCGAACGGGCGTCGCATGGGCCGCTCGGGGGCTGCCACCTATACTTCACGGCCCATGCTTGGATTTCTTTCCCGGTTCGTCGACTCGAACGACCGTGAGCTGAAGCGGATCCAGCCGTTCGTCGACGAGGCCAACGATCTCGAGGAAGAGATCAAGGCCCTGAGCGACGCGGAGATCCGCGAGCGGTTCACGGCGATCCGTGACGAGTTCCGTGAGACCGTGCTCCCCGAGGAGCCGTCGGACGACGAGCTCCACCATCCCGACCTCGAGCGCCGGCGCGAGCTGGCGAAGGCGCGCCACAAGCGCGAGCACCACGAGATCCAGGTTGCATTGGACGACGTCCTGCCGGACGTGTTCGCGATGGCACGCGAGGCCATGGTTCGAACGCTGGGGATGCGCCACTTCGACGAGCAGCTGATCGGCGCGGTCGTGCTCCACCAGGGCAAGATCGCCGAGATGAAGACGGGCGAGGGCAAGACCCTCGTCGCGCCGCTTGCCGCGATCCTGAACGCGGTCGCCGGCAAGGGCGTCCACATCGTCACGGTCAACGACTACCTGGCCCGTCGCGACCCGCAGTGGATGGGGCCCATCTTCCACTTCCTCGGCCTCTCGGTCGGGATGATCCTTGGTCATCAGTCCGACGGCGGCGCGGCGTCCTACGTCTTCGAGCCGGGCTACCCCACCAACGACGAGCGGCTGATCAACCTCAGGCCGGTCACCCGACGCGAGGCGTATGCCGCGGACGTGACGTACGGCACGAACAACGAGTTCGGCTTCGACTACCTGCGCGACAACATGGTCACGGAGCTGGACCAGCGCGTGCAGCGCGAGCGCTATTTCGGCATCGTCGACGAGGTCGACAACATCCTCATCGACGAGGCACGCACGCCGCTGATCATCAGCGGCCAGGCCGAGGAATCGGGCGACCTGTACTACACGTTCGCGCGCCTCGTGCCGCGCCTCAAGGAGCGCCGCGAGGACTGGGTCGCGGGCGACCCCGAGGAGGGCGACTACTTCATCGACCTCAAGGACAAGGCGGTCTCGCCCACCGAAGAGGGCGTCAACAAGATCGAGAAACTCCTGGGTGTCGAGAACATCTATGACGCGGATCCGCGCTTCGCGCGCCACTTCGAGCAGGCACTGCGGGCGCACGCGCTGTTCAAGCGCGACCGCGACTACATCGTCAAAGACAACGAGATCATCATCGTCGACGAGTTCACCGGCCGGCAGATGCCGGGCCGGCGCTGGAGCGAAGGCCTGCACCAGGCGATCGAGGCGAAGGAGGGCCTGCGGGTCCAGCGCGAGAGCGTGACGATGGCCACGATCACGTTCCAGAACTACTTCCGCCTGTACGACAAGCTCGCCGGCATGACGGGCACGGCGATGACCGAGGCGGAGGAGTTCCACAAGATCTACCAGCTCGAGGTCGTCGGCATCCCGACCCACATGCCGATGATCCGAACCGACGACACGGACCTCGTCTACCTCAACGAGAAGGCGAAGTTCAACGCGGTCGCCGACGAGATCGAGGAGATGACGGCGATCGGCCGCCCGATCCTCGTGGGCACCGTGTCGGTCGAGAAGTCGGAGAAGCTGGGAGCGCTCCTGGACCGGCGCGGGATCAAGCACGAGGTCCTGAACGCCAAGTTCCACGAGAAGGAGTCCGGCATCGTCGCCCAGGCCGGGCGGACCGGCGCGGTGACGATCGCTACGAACATGGCCGGCCGCGGGACGGACATCCTGCTCGGCGGCAACCCGGCTGGGCTCGCCTCGGAGCTGCTCCATCGCAAGGGCCTCAACCCGGCCGAGGTGGACAAGGCGACGTACGCCGCGGCGCTCGCCGAGGCGAAGGCGATCACCGAGGAAGACCACGAGCGCGTCGTGAAGGCCGGCGGCCTGCACATCGTGGGCACCGAGCGTCACGACAGCAGGCGCATCGACAACCAGCTTCGAGGCCGCGCGGGCCGCCAGGGTGACCCAGGCTCGTCGCGCTTCTACCTCTCCCTCGACGACGACCTCATGAAGCGATTTGCCTCGGAGCGCGTCGCCGGCCTCATGGAGAAGATGGGACTCGACGAGGACAACTACATCGAGTCGGGGATCGTCGGGAAGACGATCGAGAGCGCGCAATCGCGCGTCGAGGGCTTCAACTTCGACCTGCGCAAGCGCGTGGTCGAGTTCGACGACGTCATCAACAAGCAGCGCGAGACCATCTACGCCGAGCGCGACAAGGTCCTCCGCAACGAGGACCTGACCGAGACGATCCGTGCCTTCCTGGATGCGGACCTCGAGGAGATCGTGCAGCGGCACCTCGGCGACGCGCACGACGCGGTCACAGAGGAGGGCCTCACCGACCTGCTGGTGGAGCTCGGCCGGATGGGCCTCGGTGAGGACCGGATCGACCACGACGAACTGCTGCGGCTCAGGTCCGTGGGAGCGGTGAGCGAGCACGTTCGCGAGGTCGCGGACACCCTGCTCGAGACGAAGGAGTCCGAGGTCGGCCCCGAGACGTGGGCGACCATCGAGCGGTTCGTCCTGCTCCGCACGATCGACACGCTCTGGGTGGAGCACCTCACCGAGCTGGATGACATGCGCCGCGGCATCGGGCTCCGCGGCTATGCCCAGCAGGACCCACTCAACGAGTTCCGCAAGGAGGCCTTCCAGCTCTACTCGGAGCTCTCCGGGTTCATCCAGCACCAGGTCGCGAGCACGATCTTCCGGGTGTCCATCCAGCCGCAGCCGCAGCCGGAGTCCGGCGTGTTCGCGATGCAGGGCCCCGGCCAGCCCGCAGACGGCGGCACACGGGCCAGCGGGGCGGGGCGTTCCGGCAGCGGGTTGCTGCGGCCGGGCGCGCGCACAATGGCTGGACCCGGGGTGACGGGGACATCCGGCACGGTGAGCGCGGTCACGACGGCGGGGGGCGCCGGTGGGGCCGGTCAGCAGGCCCGCCCCGGCTACACGCCCTCCGGCGCCAAGATCGGGCGCAACGACGTTTGCTGGTGTGGCTCCGGGCGCAAGTACAAGAAGTGCCACGGCGCCTAGCCGGCTCCCCGAACCGGGCGCGGAGCGCGTGACCCGACCGCGCCTCCTCGGGAGCCTCGTCCAACTCCTCGGCTGGGGCCTCGTCGGCGCGATCCTCGTGGCGGGCTACATGGCTGTGCGGATCTCTGCGCAGGGCGATCGCGATGAGCGCCGGCCCGTAGATGCGATCGTGGTCCTCGGCGCCGCCCAGTTCAACGGCACGCCCAGCGGTGTCTTCGAGGCCCGCCTGCAGCACGCAGTGGACCTGTGGAAGGCCGGGCTCGCGCCGTTCCTCGTGGTGACCGGCGGCAAGCTGCCGGCCGATCGGACCACGGAGGCTGCGACGGCCCGCAAGTGGGCGATCGCCCACGGCGTCCCGGCAAGCGCGATCCTCGGCGAGAACCAGGGCCGCAACACGCTCGAATCGATAGAGGCGGTCGCGGCGATCTTCCGGGAGCGCGGCCTCACCAGCGCGGTGTTCGTGAGCGACCAGACGCACATGCTCCGCGTCCTGCGCATGGCGAAGGACCAGGGGATCGTCGCCTGGGGCTCGGCAACGCGGACCAGCCCCACCGACCTCGAGACCGATCGGCGCCAGGTGGCGATGCTCCACGAGATGGCCGGCCTGGCCGTCTACTACCTTGGCGGCGGCCGGCTCTTCGACGACGAGGCGACGGCCAGCAACCCCTGAATTGACGCAGGTGTTCCCTTGCAGCGAAATGCCCGGCGAGCCCTCGCCGGGCATTTTTCCCTCTTGGCGCGGCGAAACCCCGCACGTATACTCCGGCCAACCCCACGCGATGCCTAGCGCCACCCTCGGCGAATCGCGCCTGAGGCAGCGTCACGCGTCGTGAATCGAATCCGTGCCGCCGCGTAAGTGAGGGATTCGTGAAACAGGCTGAGGAAACGACCTTCGTCGACCTGATCGCCTGTGAACGTGATTGCCGCACCTGCAGTTACGCCGCCGCGCTGGATTGCGACGGCAACTGCGGCGTCTGCCCCCACAACGGCTATTGTCCCTGTGTGAACCCCGTCGTCGTCCGGAGCAAGTCGGCCCTGCGCCTGATCGAGCTCCGTCCGATCCTGCTCCAGGACCTCCGGGTCCCCAAGAACTAGTGGACGCCATGCGTGTCCGCGACCTCGTGGAGCGGATCCGTACGACCTCGGGGCGTCTTTGACCTCCCGGGCAAGCAGTCGCGACTGACCCAGCTGGAGGCGCGTGCCTCCGAGCCGGGCTTCTGGGAAGACAGCCGGGGAGCGCGGGACGTCCTGCGTGAGGCGGACGGCCTCCGCGCAGACCTGGAGCTCTGGACCGACCTCCTCGCCCGTGCAGACGACCTCGACACCACCCTGGAGCTCGCCCAGGAATCGGGCGACGCCGAGCTCGAGGCGGAGGTGGATCGGACCGTCGACGCGCTCGACACCGACTTCGCTCGCGAGCGAACCGGGCTCCTCTTCTCGGGCGAGTACGACGGCCGGCCCGCGATCCTGTCCATCAGCGCGGGCGCCGGCGGCACCGAGGCCACGGACTGGGCGGCCATGCTGCTGCGGATGTACCTCCGGTGGGCGGAGCGGCATCGCTGGAAGACCGAGGTCATCGACGAGCAGGCAGGAGAGCAGGCCGGGCTCAAGAGCGTCTCGGTGGCGGTGAACGGCCGCGGCGCGTACGGCTGGCTGCGGGCCGAGCGCGGCGTCCATCGCCTGGTCCGGATCAGCCCCTTCGATGCCCAGAACCGGCGGCAGACCACGTTCGCGCTGGTGGAGGTGATGCCGGAGCCGGACGAGGACATCCCGATCGAGCTGGACTGGGACGAGATCCGCGTGGACACCTACCGCTCACAGGGCGCGGGCGGCCAGCACGTGAACAAGACGGATTCCGCGGTGCGCCTCACGCACCTCCCGACCGGCATCGTGGCGCAGTCGCAGAACGAGCGATCCCAGACCCAGAACAAGGAGACCGCGATCAAGGTCCTCAAGGCGCGGCTCCTGGAGCGCCAGCTGGAGGAGAAGGAGGCGGAGCTGCGCCAGCTGCGCGGCGAGCACGTGGAGGCGGGCTGGGGCAACCAGATCCGGAGCTACGTGCTGCACCCGTACCAGATGGTCAAGGACCTGCGGACCCAGGTGGAAACCTCGAACACGGCGGCCGTGCTGGACGGGGACCTCGACGTGTTCATGCAGGCGGAGCTGGAGCGACTGGCCACCGGCGGCGAGGGTGCCTGACCTGTCGGGGGTAGAGATCCGGCGGGCGACCGAGGCGGACCTGCTGGACTGTCATCGCGTATGGCGCAACGGGATCATCGGCTACACCAGACCGCTGGGCTTTCCCGAGCTGCCCGAGGACAACCCCGGCGTACGGCGGCTGCACGCCCATGCGCTGTCCACCGATCCCGGGCGCTTCCTCGTCGCCGAGCTGACGAACCACGCGGGCGAGGGTCGCGTTGTGGCGTTCGGGTCGGCCGTGGACCGCGGTCCGCTGTGGTTCCTGTCGATGCTCTTCGTGGAGCCCGGCGAGCAGGCGCGCGGGCTGGGCCGGGCGCTCCTGGAGCGCATGCTCCCGATGCCCCTCGACGAGCGCGTCCTGGCAACGTGCACGGACAGCGCGCAACCCATCTCCAACGGGCTGTATGCGACGCTCGGGATCGTGCCGCGGATGCCGATGTTCAGCCTGGTCGGCCGCCCCTCGCCCGGGTTCGAGTGGCCCGGCCTGCCGGACGGCGTGACGGCGGAGCGAGTCGCCGATCCGGTCGCCTGGCGCGAGGGCGGGGAGCTGGCGGCGTTCGATCGATTCATCCTTGGCTTCGAACACCCACAGGACCACCGGTTCATCCAGGACGAGCCACGCCGCGCCTTTGCGTACCGCGGCACGGACGGCCGGCTGGTGGGCTACGGGTATGCGGGTGAGATCGGCCGGGTCGGGCCGATCGCGGTTGCGGATCCGGCATTGCTCGCGCCGGTCCTCGGCCATCTTCTCGCCGCCGTCGAGCCGCGCGGCGCCTCGGCGGTCTGGCTGCCCGGCGCGACGGACGACGTCATCGCGACGGCCATTCGTTCCGGACTCCGGATCGAGGGATTCCCAATTCTCGCGGGCTGGACGAAGCCGTTCGCCGACTTCACGCGGTACGTACCAATCTCCCCCGGCCTCGTCTGATCGGGTCATTGTTGCGTTCTGGAACCGGGTGGTAGCCTCCACTCGATCTTGTTGACCGCGAATCGCACCAACGACGCACGCCCACAGCACCCGGAGGAGCCGGGCAGCGCGGTGCCCAGGGGTAACCGTGCCGGCGGCGCAATGGTGGACCCGCGACGTCCCGTGCTCGTCCTGAACGACGTCACCAAGACCTATCCGAACGGGCGCGACGCGCTCAAGGACGTGGACCTCGTGGTGCCCGAGGGTGACTTCGTGTTCCTCGTCGGCGCGTCGGGCGCCGGCAAGTCCACGCTCATGAAGCTGCTCATCCGGGACGAGCTCGCCACCCAGGGCACCGTCACCCTCGATGGCGACGACCTGGCGAGACTACCCAGGCGCAAGGTGCCCCACGTGCGCCGCAAGATCGGCATCGTGTTCCAGGACTTCAAGCTGCTGCCGACCAAGACCGTGCGCGAGAACATCGCGTTCGCGCTCGAGGTCACCGGGACGTCGCGGCGCCGGATCAAGCCGGCGGTCAACCGCGTGCTCGCCCTCGTCGGCCTGACGGAGCAGGCAGAGCAGTACCCCAAGCAGCTGTCCGGCGGCGAGCAGCAGCGCACGGCGATCGCGCGAGCGCTCGTTCACGACCCTCGCATCGTCATCGCAGACGAGCCCACCGGCAACCTTGACCCGCTGATCAGCTGGGAGATCCTCCAGCTCCTGCTCCGGATCAACGAGCTTGGCGTGACGGTCCTGATGGCCACCCACGACGCGGACATCGTCACCGCGCTCCGAAAGCGGGTCGTCGCCCTGGAAGAAGGGCGTGTGATCCGCGACGAGGTCGGTGGCGGCTACCACCGGGCCGGCTGACCGCATGCTGTCCTTCTTCCTGTTCAGCATCTCGCGCGCCTGGCAGGGCTTCTGGCGCAATGCGGCCATGAGCCTCGCCGCGACCGCGACGATGACCCTCATGCTCCTGCTGCTGTCCTCGTTCTGGATCGTCCAGGCCGGGTTCCTCGCGAGCCTGTCGTACGTCGAGGACAAGGTGGGCGTGGTCGCGGACCTCGACGACAACATCCGCCAGTCGGCCCTCACGGACCTGCAGGCGCGCCTCGCCGCGATGCCGGAGGTCCGCGCCGTGGAGTACGTCTCCAAGGAGGAGGCGCTGCGCCGCTACCGCGAGCAGCGGAGCGCGCAGGGCCAGGACGACCTGACGCCCTTCCTGAACGACAACCCGCTCCCGGCGAGCCTGGAGGTGAAGCTCCGGCGCCCGGCCGACTACCGCACCGTCGCGGAGTTCCTCGGGGCGGAGCCCATCGTCGCGAAGGTCCAGAACATCGAGGACACGACGGATCGCCTGGTCTCGCTCACGAACTTCCTGCGCACCTTCGGCGTGCTCCTGCTTGCCGTCATCGGCTCGATCGTGCTGTTCATCGTCATCAACACGATTCGCCTCGCGGTCCTGGGGCGCGCGGAGGAGATCGAGGTCATGCGCCTCGTCGGCGCATCGGACGCGTTCATCCGCTGGCCGTTCGTGTTCGAGGGCGCGCTCGTGGGCCTGCTGGGCGCAGCGATCTCGCTCGGCGTCCTGGTGGGTGCGGCGGAGCCGCTGTCGCGGTTCATGGTGGGCTTCTTCTCGATCCTGCCGATCAACGTCGGGTCGATCTCGCGGGACGTCACGATCCTCGTGCTCGGGTCCGGCCTGGGGCTGGGCGTCATCGGTGCATGGGTTTCAGTCAGGACCTACCTCATCCGCTGACGCCCCGAACGACTCTCAGGCGGCATCGCGCTAGGCTTGCGACCCCCCGGCCGGAACGCGGCGGGCAGACCTGAGAGGACCTTCCGAGCGATGCTCCCCAACGAACCAGAACCCACCGAGTCCGTCGACGCCCAGGTGACGGCGGGTCCTTCTCCAGATGCAGGAACCGTTCCCGCGCCCGTGCAGGCTCCGGCTGGCGAACGCCGGCGCGGCTGGCCGTTCGCATTCTCCATGGTCCTCGTCGCGGTCCTCGGCGGCGGTGCGCTGTTCATGTCCGGCTATTCGGTTGGGCGCGACCAGGGTCGTGCGCCCGGCAGCTCCGCCTCCGAGAGCGACGCCTGGAAGCCGTTCTGGAACGTGTACGACGCGGTCACGACGCGCTATCCACTCGGTCCCGTGCCGCGAACCACGCTCATCGAGGGCGCGATCCGCGGGCTCATGGAGTCCGTCGGCGACCCGTACTCGTCCTACCTGAGCCCCGAGGACTACACGGGCACGCTCAACGACATCTCGGGTACGTTCGAGGGGATCGGCGCCGAGATCGGCTCGGTGGACGCCGCGGGGCACACCAGCGACTGCGCCAAGTTCGGGGCGAACTGCCAGCTCGTCGTCATCGCCCCGCTCGATGGCTCGCCGGCCGAGAAGGCCGGCCTGCAGCCGGGCGACATCATCATGAAGGTCGACGGCTCCACGCTCGACGGCCTCACCCCGGACGAGGCCCGGAACATGGTCCGCGGCAAGGCCGGGACCGAGGTCGTGCTGCACATCCAGCGCTTTGCGGCGCCGACCCCGGTGCCGACGGGCGGTGCCCCGTCGCTACTTCCCGGCGCCACGGAGGCGCCTCGACAACTCCTCCAGGAGTTCGACGTCACGCTCGTTCGGGCCAAGGTCCAGCGGCGCGAGGTGACGAGCCGAGTGCTCGCGAACGGCACGGTGGGCTACGTCAGTCTGGCCGGCTTCTCCAGCGAGGGCGCGAAGCAGCTCAAGGCCGCGGTCCAGGCCCACCTGGACAAGGGCATCAAGAAGATCGTCTTCGACCTGCGCGGCAACCCGGGCGGGTTCCTCGTGGACTCGCTGGACATCGCGAGCCAGTTCATCGCCAGCGGCCCGGTGTACTGGACCGAGGACGCCAAGGGCGTCCAGACGGAGACCGACGCCGGCAGCGACGGTATCGCCACGGACCCGAGCATCCAGGTCGTCGTGCTCATCAATCGCGGCAGTGCCTCTGCCGCCGAGATCGTGGCCGGCGCGCTCCAGGATCGGGGGCGAGCGAAGCTGATCGGCGAGACGTCATTCGGCAAGGGCACGGTCCAGGAGTGGATCGACCTGGGCGAGCTCGGGGGCGTGAAGCTGACCGTCAACAAGTGGCTCACGCCCAACAAGCGCTGGATCCACAAGGTGGGCCTGACCCCGGACATCGCCGTCACGGTCCCGGCGGACAACCCGCCCGGCGCGGACCCCGTGCTGGACAAGGCGCTGGAGGTCCTCGGGGCCGCCGCGTTCGGGCCGCCGTCGCTGCTCATGGCGGCCTGAGCGGCGCGAGAATCGTCGCCTTGCGTCGCGGGCCCGGTTCCGATAGGGTTCCCGCGAACGAAAGGAGGTGATGTGCAGTGTCAGAACACGGTCGCTGCACCACCTCGCAGGAGATGGCCGTCTAACCGGTCACCCACTGCGGGTGGTGAGCCGCAATTGAACGCCGGTCCTTCGGGACCGGCGTTCTTGCTTTCCGGGGATACTGTTCGCCCCGCTCATGCAAGGAGCTCCTCCAATTCCCGAGAAGACGATCACCGTCAACCGGCGTGCCCGCCACGAGTTCTCCATCGACGACTCGATGGAGGCCGGCATCGTGCTGTCCGGAACGGAGATCAAGTCCATCCGGGCCGGGAAGGTGAACCTGACCGACGCGTTCGCGCGGATCGACAAGGGCGAGGCCTGGCTGGTCGGCGCGCACATCGCGCCGTGGGAGAGCACCGGCAACCGCGAGAACCACGAGCCGAAGCGCGACCGGAAGCTGCTCCTCCACCGCGGCCAGATCGATCAGCTGCTCGGCAAGACCAAGGCCAAGGGCCTCACCCTCGTGCCGCTCAAGCTGTACATCACCGCGCGCGGCAAGGCGAAGGTGGAGCTGGGGCTCGGCAAGGGCAAGCAGCAGCACGACCGCCGCCGCGAGATCCAGGCCCGCGACGCCAAGCGCGACATCGAGCGCGAGCTGGCGGACGCCGGGCGTCGCTAGCGCAGGAAGTAGCGGCGGCTCAGCGGGAGATCGGTGACCGGCTCGGCCGCGAGCGGGCGGCCGGCGAGCGTGACGCTGCCGTCGACGGGTGACACCTCGACGGCCGCCGTGGCGCGGTTCAGCGCGAGCGAGGCGCGGGTAAGGCCACGACAGCCGGCAACGGCGATGAGCTGCCGACCGGTGTCGAGGCGACGGCCGAGCGCCGTGCGATCCGCGGAGCTGGACACGAACAACGCCGACACCGACGGCGCGCCGTGGGGCAAGCCAGCCCAATCTGGTGCGTACCGCGTCGGCTCGGCGCCCTCGACCGTGGCGTTGCCCTCGCCGAGGGGCGCCCACGCAGCGTGGCCGCCCTTGAGGACGAGCTCGGGCTTCACGCCGAAGTAGGCGGGCTTCCAGAGCACGATGTCCGCAAGGCGGCCGGCCGCGAGGCTGCCGACGTGCGCGGAGATGCCATGGGTGATCGCCGGCTCGATCGTGACCTTGGCGAGGTAGCGAAGGACGCGCGCGTTGTCGTCGCCGTCGGCGCCGTCGACCGTGTCGTCGGCCGGCAGGCCGGGTTGGCCGCGCCCGGCATCGGTCGATCGCCAGGTCTTCATCGCATCGGCCAGCTGGAAGGTGCGCCGGACCGTCTCCATGATCCGGCCCATGCCCTGGGAGTCCGAGTTCACGATCTGGATCGCGCCCAGCTCGTGGAGCGGGCCCTCGGCCGCCATCGTCGCCGGGTGCGTTCGCTCGCGGATGAGCTGGAGGTCCTCCGCGACGCCGAAGGTGGCGCCGTGGTTCAGGACGGTCATCGGCACGCCTTCTTCGGCGGCGCTGACTCCCCAGGGGATGGTTGGAGTCGTCGACGAGCAGATGACGTTCGCCTCGCGCACGATTCCGATCAGGTCCGGCACGTGCCCGCCGCCGGACCCCTCCACGTGGTAGGCGTGGACGGTCCGACCGGCGATCGCGGCGATCGTGTCCTCCAGCTCCGCGGTCTCGTGCAGCCCGTCGGTGTGGAGGCTCACGGACACGTCGTGGCTGTCGGCGAAGCGGAGGGTCGCGTCGATCAGGGCGGGGGAGGCGCCATAGTCCTCGTGGATCTTGAACCCCACGGCGCCAGCGTGGAGGAGACCCTCCAGCGCGCCGGCGTCGAGCGAGCGGGCGTTCGCCTGGAGGCCCACGTTGACCGGCCAGCCCTCGAGGCCCCGCAGCGTCCGCTCCATCCGGGCCGGCGGCTCGGTGAAGCCGGCGCTGATGAGCGTGGTGACGCCGCCGACGAGCGCCGCAGCGATGAGGTTCGGGCTGATGAAGTGGACGTGGCTGTCCACGGCACCTGGCGTCGCGATGAGGCCGTACCCCGAGATGGGCCGTGTGTGCGGTCCGATGTGCAGGTCCACCCCGTCGGTGATCGCCGGGTTGCCCGCCCGGCCGATGCCGACGATCCGGCCGTCCTTGATCCCGATGTCTGCCTTCACGACGCCGATCAGCGGGTCGACGATCACCGCGCCGACGACGACGGCATCGAGCTCGCTCGGGCCGGCCGATGGGGCCTGGGCCATTCCGAGGCGGATGTCCTTCGCATAGCCCCAGATCGGCTCGTCGCCGATTGCCTGGCGATCCTCCTCCACGCGGATCCAGAGGTTCGTGTCGCCCAGCCGGATCCGATCGCCGGCCGACGGCCCGAACCGGGCGCGATGCTCGCCGGGGGAGAGGCGGGTCACGCCTCCGTGCCTCCCGGCACCGTGCCGCGGCGGCCGCCGAAGCGCACGAGTGTGACCATCCGAATCTCGCCAGGCGCCCAGCGCTCCGATGAGCCCGCCTCGATGTCGAGTCGGAAGCCGCAGGCGGCGGCCCGGTCGAACGCAAGTCGTGGGTTCACCTGGTCGAACGGGAAATGTGACGAGACGCGGATCGCGCGCCTGGAGGTGTTCGTCACGGTCACGGTGCGGCGCTCCAGCGCAACACCCCGATTCGCGGCAGCGCCCACGGGAGTGCCGGCCACGACCGCACCCGGCCCGTCGGACGAGGGGGGAGCGCCGCGGCCGAGTGGATCCAGCAGCACGATCAGCCGGACGCCATCGCCGAGGAGCACTTCCAGCCGGACGTCATCGATCAGCTCGCGGACGCCCGGCATCGCGTCGGCTGGTGCCACGGCGGCGAGGCCCGCCGCTTCCACGTCCGCGTAGCTCGCGCCCGCCCGCGCTGCCTCCAGCATCGCGTCGCACATGAGTGCGATCGCCTCGGGTGCGTTCAGCGCGATCCCGGCCGTGCGGTGTCGTCGCGCCAGCTCGGCGGCGCTGAAGATCAGGAGCCGCTCCTCTTCCCACGGCGTGAGTCGCATGCGGAGATCGTAGCGGCGAACGGGGGCCGCGAGATCAGCCCAGGATCGATCTCGGGATCATCGCGACGCGCGCGGCCTCCTCGACGAGACCTGCCGCCAGCTCCTCGCCGATCACGGCGCCGGCCCGGTAGGTGAGCCAACGCGCCTTCTTCGTGACGCCGGCGCCCTTCATGACCCGGCCGGGATCGTCCATGAGCACGCCGTTCGGGAAACCCAGGTGGACGTGCTCGAGCTCCGGCCAGACCCACGCAAAGAACACCCCGTGCCGGCGCACCGGCAGGTCGTAGCCGATGAGGCGCCAGCCGGGTCGAACGCGCTCGACCGCATCGGGCGCCGCGCGCATCACGACTCGTCGAAGTCGCTGCGCGATCTCGCGGAGTGGCGGGGCATACCCCTCGAGGAGTGCCTCGACGGGCACCGGCTCGGGCTGGCTGCGAGAGGGCATGCGGTAGACTAGTCGCGAACGCCGAACGCGCGTTCGACCCGTGGGGATGCGTGGTCTCGACAGGGTCTGGTTGTCAGTGGACGCGAGCCGAGGTGCCGTCAGGCCTCGTTAAACCGGCGGCAAAACGAAGTACCTGCCAACAAGCAGTCGACTCTCGCTCTCGCCGCTTAGGCGGTAGAGTGAGCGTGGAAACGGCCCCCGCCTCGCGGGCCGCGGAAGCGTCATTCAGCGGGGCTGCGAACCGGATGAGCGTCGCGTAGTCCGGGAGCAAGCTCGATCTAGAGACACGTGACTGGACCCCAGGGCAGGGTGCCGATCTTCGGCCCAAGGGTTGACGAAAACGATCGGACACGCTCGTAGTGGATGCTGGCGAAGGGTTCTGGACGGGGAGTTCGACTCTCCCCCATCTCCACCAACTTCTTCCCTTGCCTCGCGCCTCGTTGTCACTGTCGAGGAACTCTGGCCGCATTGGCCGAGATTTCGATGTTGGCACTCGTGGCCACCATTTCGATGAACAGCGTGAGCCCGATGACTACCGTGGAGTCAGGGTCACGGACCAATCACAGGACGATGCGGCAACCACAACGTAGAGGGCTTGGTCTAGGCCAGTCATATCCACGACGCCCGTCTGTTTCGAACCGACCGCGACGGAAACCGACGCGAGATCTCGAAATTGGGTCGGCGCTTCCGCGGCTTCGATACGGACGTCGAATTGACATCCCGAGTAGGTCGAAGCGGCCGCAGACCAGCCAGCCTGATAGTCGCCGGCAAGTGGGAAGGGGTCGGACCGCTCAAGACCCCGATGGCCGACGGTGATGGCGGCGCGCCCGTCGGACGCGTTGGCCAGACGCAGGACGCCGGCCGCCGCAACCGCAACCGAGGCTACCGCGAGCACTACGGACATCTTCCAGGCCCTCCCGTCGCTCGCCCCGCGAAATCGCCGGACCAGCCCAAGTGCGATTCGTGCGAACGCTAGTGCAGCGAGCACCACGCTGGCGACCTGAAGCGGGTCGTATCCCGCAAGACCACAACCGGCGCACGGGTGGCGGGACCCGAGGGAGTCGAAGAACAACACTGCGACCGCGACGGCGACGAGGCTCGCGGACTTCTTCATGTCGCCCGAACCGAATGAGGGCGTCGCTCGAGGGATTGCGCGAAGCACTCTGGGCTACTGGTCCGCGACCGGCTCGACCTTCCCGTTTTCTCCCTCGCGAGCCAGCGTGCCCGGCACGACGCCATACAGGATTGTGTTGGGATCAGCTTGTGTCGCCAAGCAGATACGCCGGCCCCACATTCGGAACGGACCAACCGAATCCTCGCTCCACTCGTCTCCGCCGAGCAAGGCAGGTTCCGCGGTGATGGCTGCCCAGACTCGTCCTTCTCGTTGGAATGGCAGCTCGAGCGCATCGGTTGTCGTCCAACCGACGAAGGAGTAGGTCACGTCACCTGCACACACTCGGCCATCCCGCGGATCGAAGAGCCCCACGTCCGACCCGACCGTCTGCTGTGGTTTCGTCGGTGCCGGCGTAGCGACCGAGTTCGGGTCAAATACCGCGACCTTGGTGACAACAAGACGGCCGAGGCAGAGCGCTCGCACGTCAGGCTGGCACTCGTCGGCGCGCGCATCGTTGAAGTGGCCAACGACCACAATCGGAATCGGTGTGTACCGCTGACCGTTGACGACCGGGAGACCAAAGAGCTTGTCGACCCCCGCTGCGTCCGGATCGAACCAGGGCGTGAGTGCCGGGCCTGTGGCGTGCTTCAGCTCCCCTCGCTCGTCGGTCGCGAGAATCGGCTCGTCGTTCTGGGTGATCCCGAACTCGCCGTCCACGCACCGCATCTCCAGTTCGCCGGCGGCGGCGGCCGAACAACTGTGCCCCGTAGCGCGATCCGACCAGTAGCCTCCGACCGCGAGGGACGCCGCTCCGAGATCGTCCTTTGACCGCGCATCGATCGCTTCGCTAACCGACAAGACGGGAAGGCCATCCACGCTGTCTGGCAGACCTCCAGCTAGCGCAGCGTTTGCAGGCGATCGCACGGCAAGCGCACCAATCACCAACCCAATGAGCGCCACGCCACCAAGGAGCGATCCAAGCCTGATCGAGGCATTCGAACTGCGGATGTGCGGCCCGGCGCCCGAGTGCGCTTTCGAGGTTTCGACGGCCGCGAGGCGGACCCTGGATCGTGAGGATCGGCGCTTCATCGAGTGCTCCCTGGCTGAGCCGGTGCGAATTGACGGTCAGTACGTGGTCCAAGCGGTGATCGAAGTGGAAAACATCGTGCAGTGGGATACACCGACGCCAGACGAGGGCGCCGCGCTGCAGAACGTGAATCCAGCGTTGGCCCAGGTTCCGCTGTCTCCTGGGTCGCCCCACATCAACTTGGCGCTTGTGATGTTGGCGTACGGCGCGCCGGCACCGATCCCGTCACCGCGATCCCATCGCTCAAAGGCGTACTGCGCCTTCGTGTAGTTGCTCCCGATCCAGCACTTGATGTCATCGTGGGTCGTCATCAGGAAGGCAACCTTCGTGATGCCGTCGATGTTCAGGTTGTACCAGTTGTCCGAGAAGTGGCGGATAACGAAATTGTGCGCAGCGGTGTTGACGGGTCCCCCCAAATCCTGTCCGTCGGGAACGGATAGTCCGCAACCCGATTCGGCCCAGAAGTAGCGCTTCTGACCACTCTGGCAGGCTGACTCCGGATAGTCCGCACAAGCGTCAACGCCGATCTGAAGAATGGCCTCCGCGTTGCCATTCTGCGGGTTGCCACTACCCGGAACGATCGCCACCCAGGCAGACGTACCGTTCCAGTCGTAGCTCCAGTTGCACGGGCGAAACTGGTCGGTAATGCTCGGGGCGCCGATGTTGGCATTCACGTTGCGGACGTTGGTGGACGACGATGATTTCTCGGTGTAGGTGAACCAGTGCTCCATGAAGGTGTTCTGGCAACCTCCATAGGACTGAGCGAGCACCGATGTGGGTGCTGCGAGGAGGGTCACGGCGAGGAGCAAAGACGCGCTGAGAAGAGACGCCAGACGCCTGGGAGTGGCGGGGCGAGCAATCACCGTGCAGGTCCTCCGAGCGCACCGAATTCGCGATCTGACGCCAGCCTGTGAACCGGCAAGGCCAACGTCAACTGGGGAAAACCCTAAACAGGACGGCAGTCAGTTCGCCGACCGGGGGTCCTGCACCCGCCCGGGCTGAGTTCTCCAAGGCCGACAGCGACGAGCCTCAAACGACGATCAATGTTTCGAGCCTATGCCGACGGAATCCGGATCGGCGGCATAGCGGTTTCCGCTGAAGCCGAGCAAGACAGGCCCGCGCGAAGACGCGGGGAGTCGCGGTAGATGGCGAGAATCGCTCGCTGCTCCTCGCGCTGTTGCTGCTGGCAGTTGCGCTTGGCATCGGCTCGATCGTTCGGCCGGAGCTGGAGCTGTGGTATTTCGCCGCCCTGCTCGTCGTGGGGTTTTTCCCCCGCCTATTGGCTCCTGCGCCGGTAGGATGTGAGCGGGCATGAAAGCTGCAGAGAGTTGAGCACGAAAAGTGCAGAGGCCCTCGGGGTGACCCGAGGGCTCCTTGTTTGGACCGACAAACGCGAGGTCCCCCCTGTCAGGCTCGGGCTGCTGAGCTTCGAACCGACGA
>JACPOS010000031.1 GCA_016191395.1 Chloroflexota bacterium | reverse complement strand
TCGTCGGTTCGAAGCTCAGCAGCCCGAGCCTGACAGGGGGGACCTCGCGTTTGTCGGTCCAAACAAGGAGCCCTCGGGTCACCCCGAGGGCCTCTGCACTTTTCGTGCTCAACTCTCTGCAGCTTTCATGCCCGCTCACAACTCGATGTCGATGTCCCGTCGATGCCCCAGCAGCTCCTGCTCGACCCCGCCGATCAGCTCGACGGCCGCCGCCGTCCGTTCGAGCCGCTCGAAGGCGAGATCCGTCTCGACCTCGATCGAGCTCGGTGGCCCATAGAGATCGACGACGCCCGTCACGTATCGGACGCCCGACCGCAGGTACAGGCTCAGTGCGCGCGGATCGAGCGTCGCGAGGATGGCGCGATGCCGACCTCGCCCGACCGGCATGGCGCGCTCCAGGAGCGCCTTGCCCAGCCCCTTCGACTGGACGCCTGGCTCGACGAAGAAGAACGCGAGCTCCAGGTGCCCGTCGCGCTCGTTGCTCATCGCCCAGCCGATCGGCCGCCCGTCCTCGTCGACCGCCAGCCAGTTCTCCGCGGCGGTGCGCCACAGGTGCTCCACCCACGGACCGCGCTGCACCCATGCCTCGTCGAGCATCTCGTCGGTGACCTCGGCCGAGTCGAGGATCCCGATCCGGTGGATGTACTCGATGATCGAACGCCGGAAGATCGCGAACGCCGCAGGCATGTCCGCCGGCTCCGCGCGCCTCAGCTCGAACATGCGCGGCAGGATAGCCCGTGCCGATCAGCGACTCGGCACGAACCGGACCCTGTCCAGGTTGATCTGCGCCCAAAGCATCGCCGAGCCCGGCCACGCCGCGGTTCCCGTGAGCGCCGCCAGCGCGTCCTCGGGGTGGGCGGGGTAGGCAAGGGCCAGCTGGCGCGCAAACTCCAGCGCCGTCTGCCGCGTCGCTCGCGTTCGCCGCACGATCAATAGTTGCGAGGTCCGCGGCGGGTCGCCGTGCCGAGGCCAGGCATCCGAGGACGGCAGCGAGTCCGCCTTCATGCGTGCCCAGCGCAGTTGCTGCTCGAGCCGCCTGATGTCGGACTCGATCTCGACCGCCGCCACCAGCGCCTCGCGCGGCTCATGGAGCACGACGTCGATCCAGCCGCGCGCCGGCTGTCGAACTGCCACTTCCGTCGCGGGCTTCCACCTCGGATGGAGGATCTGGAGGAACGCTTCCACGATCCTCGCCTGGTGGCGATCGCGGACCGTCGGTCCCGTGTTCGGATAGATGCGCGTCGCCAGGTCTGCCCCGAGCGGCGCCGCGAGTTTCGAGTAGGTCTCCAGCGACGGATGGGCCTTGCCGGCCATGATCCGTCGCAGGTAGCTTCCTGGCACACCGGCTGCCGTGGCGAGGGTCTCGAGCGGGACGCCGGCGTCCGCGCAGAGGCGCTCGAGATCCTCCACCAGCCTCGCCCGAGCTCTGAGCGCTCCCCGGGCGGCAGCCTGTCGCTCGGACCGGTTCGGTGCGGATGCCTTCATGGGCCCATTGAACCGAGCGCCGGTCACCTTCGGCTTATCTCGCGCACACCTGGGCGGGCTGCGCTTTGACCGTATGCGGTCGGCGGCGACCCTCACAGGTCTGCTCGCGACGGCAAGTGGCACTGCGGGGAGGCTCCCGCGGCCGGTTCGATGCTGGTTTCGCACCTGACAGGTGCGCGAGCGACGGGATCGTGGCATTCGGCAGCCCTGGCAGGGCGGGCCCGACTCGGGCGGGTGCGGTCGGGTGCGGGACTTGGCAAATAGAACGCCTGTACGAGTCCTGGCGACTCGGGTAGACTTGGCGACGTGCCCCAGGATCAGATCGTCGTGCGCGGCGCGCGCGAGCACAACCTCAAGAACGTGGACGTGGCGTTCCCGCGCGACCGGCTCGTGGTCATCACGGGCCTCAGCGGCAGCGGCAAGAGCAGCCTCGCGTTCGACACGATCTACGCCGAGGGGCAGCGCCGATACGTCGAGAGCCTGAGCGCGTACGCGCGGCAGTTCCTGGGCCAGATGGAGAAGCCGGACGTCGACCAGATCGATGGCCTGAGCCCCGCCATCTCCATCGACCAGAAGGGCGCGTCACGCAACCCGCGATCGACGGTCGGCACCGTCACCGAGATCTACGACCACCTCCGGCTGCTGTTCGCGCGCATCGGGATCCCGCACTGTCCGAACGGCCACGCGATCGAGCGCCAGACCGTGCAGCAGATCGTGGACCAGGTGCTTGCGATGCCGGAGGGGACGCGGCTGCTCGTGCTGGGCCCGCTCATCAAGGATCGCAAGACCGAGGGCGATCGGATCTTCGAGGCGGCACGCAAGCAGGGGTTCGTGCGCGTGCGCGTGGACGGCGAGCAGTACGACCTCGCCGATGCCCCGACCCTCGACAAGTACAAGCGCCACACGATCGAGGTCGTCGTCGATCGGTATGTCGTCCGGCGTGCGGAGCCGCCGGTGGGCGAGGATGGGGCCACGCCGCTGCCGTGGACGCGCGACGAGCTCGGTCGGCCGGTGGATCCCGCAACGGGCGAGGCGCTGGAGGACCCGGATCGGCCGCGGCTCGCGGACAGCATCGAGACGGCGCTGCGGCTGGGCGAAGGGGTGGTCCTGATCGCGCCGGCGCCGCGCGAGGGCGAGCCGCCGGAG
Source organism: Chloroflexota bacterium (assembly GCA_016191395.1). Classification (GTDB taxonomy): domain Bacteria; phylum Chloroflexota; class Limnocylindria; order Limnocylindrales; family CSP1-4; genus UBA5189. The sequence continues at coordinate 85,039 of JACPOS010000031.1, read as the reverse complement.
TTCGAGGACCGCCAGTTCAGCGAGCGCTACTCATGCCCGTACGACGGCACCACCATCGACGAGCTGGAGCCGCGCAGCTTCTCCTTCAACTCCCCGCACGGTGCGTGCCCAACGTGCACCGGCCTGGGCACGCGCCTGGAGATCGACCCGGACCTCGTCATCCCGGACCGCGGCAAGAGCGTTGCCCAAGGTGCCGTGGTGCCGTGGGCGCGGCTTGCGACCGACGCGAGCTGGCGGCTCAAGATCACCGAGGCAGTCTTCCTCAGCCACGGCTGGGATCCGAAGAAGCCATTGCGGGACCTGCCCGCGGAGGCGATCCAGCACCTCCTCTTCGCCCCGAAGGACGAGAAGGTCGTCATCCGTTACAAGCACGAGCGCGGCGAGAACTCGTACAACGCCACGTTCGAGGGCGCGGTCGTGAACCTCGAGCGGCGGTACAAGGAGACCGACTCCGAGTTCATCAAGGCGGAGCTGGAGCGATACATGGTCGAGCGGCCGTGTCCCGCCTGCGGGGGGAAACGGCTTCGGCCGGAGGCGCTCGGCGTGACCGTGGACGGGCGCGACATCTCTGACGTCGCGGACCTCGCGATCACCGACGCGCTGGAGTGGGCACTCGCGCTTCCGAGCCGCATCTCCGATCGCGAGAAGACAATCGCCTACCAGGTGCTCAAGGAGATCCGGGCACGGCTCGGGTTCCTCGTGGACGTTGGCCTCGACTACCTCACGGTGAACCGGACCTCGCAGACCCTCAGCGGCGGCGAGGCGCAGCGGATCCGCCTGGCGACCCAGATCGGCACCACCCTGATGGGCGTGCTGTACATCCTGGACGAGCCGTCGATCGGGCTGCACCAGCGCGACAACGCGAAGCTCATCGCGACCCTGACGCGGCTGCGAGACCTCGGCAACACCGTCCTCGTCGTCGAGCACGACGAGGAGACGATTCGGACGGCCGACTGGGTCATCGACATCGGGCCCGGCGCGGGCGAGCACGGCGGCGAGATCATCGCCAACGGGCGGCTCGACGCCGTCCTCGACGAGCCGCGGTCCATCACGGGCGCGTTCCTCCGTGGCGAGCGCGCGGTGCCGGTCCCCGAGCATCGCCGAAAGGGGAGTGGCAAGAAGCTCGTCGTGAAGGGCGCGCGCCAGCACAACCTCAAGGGCCTGGACGTGGAGTTCCCGCTCGGAACGTTCACGGCGGTCACCGGCGTGTCGGGCAGCGGCAAGTCCACGCTCGTCACGGAGGTCCTGTACCGGGCCCTCGCGCGAGAGCTGTTCGGGTCGCGCGAGCCGGTCGGCAAGCACGACTCGATCGAGGGGCTGAAGCAGGTCGACAAGGTCATCGAGATCGACCAGAGCCCCATCGGGCGGACGCCCAGGTCCAACCCCGCGACGTACGTCGGGCTGTTCACCACCATCCGCGAGCTGTTCGCGGCCGTCCCGGAGGCGCGCGTCCGCGGCTACGGGCCCGGGCGCTTCAGCTTCAACGTCAAGGGCGGCCGGTGCGAGCACTGCAAGGGCGACGGGATCATCAAGATCGAGATGCAGTTCCTGCCGGATGTCTACGTGCCGTGCGAGGTCTGCAAGGGCGCCCGCTACAACCGCGAGGCGCTGGAGATCCACTACAAGGGCCGCTCCATCGCAGACGTCCTCGAGATGACCGTCGAGGAGGCGCTGGAGTTCTTCCGGCCGGTGTCGAACATCGCCGCGAAGCTCCAGACGCTCAACGACGTGGGCCTCGGCTACATCCACCTCGGCCAGCCGGCGACCACCCTCTCCGGCGGCGAGGCGCAAAGAGTCAAGCTCTCCACGGAGCTGTCGCGGCGCGCGACGGGCAAGACGGTCTACGTCCTGGACGAGCCCACGACCGGCCTGCACTTCGCGGACGTGGAGAAGCTGCTCCAGGTGCTGCATCGGCTCGTGGAGACGGGCAACACGGTGATCGTCATCGAGCACAACCTGGACGTGATCAAGACGGCCGACTGGATCATTGACCTGGGGCCGGAGGGCGGCGCGCGCGGCGGCGAGATCGTCGCCCAGGGCACGCCGGAGCAGATCGCGAAGGCGCCCAGATCCGCCACCGGCGAGTACCTCGCGCGCGTCCTGCGCGGCGAGCCGCTCGTGCCGCTGTCGGACGTAACGTTCGCGGAGGCCGCCGGGCGCGTTCGCGCGGTCGCGGTGCCGATCGACCCGGAAGCGATGGCAGCCGATGCCGGGAACGGTCGCGAGGCTGCGGCTCGACGCAGTCGCGGCGGCGTCCCCGCCGCGCGCTAGGGGTGGCCGGGCGCGCGAGTCCCGCGAGGCACGAGGTCCCCGAGATCGATTCGACCGCGCTCGAGGCCGCGCGAGCCGCCGATCACGCGCTGGCGGTCGCCCAGTCGATGGGCAACGAGCGCTGGGCGCGCTACCTGGCGCCGCTGCCGGAGCGCCTCCGCGACGACCCGATCACCAGCCTCCATGCGGTCGCGCGACGCGCCAGGTCCGCCTACGGTCCCAAAGACTCGATCCGTGACGCGCTGCCGGAAGACGCCACCGAGCCGCTGCTCAAGGCCATCGATCGGCTGCTGAAGGTGCTCCAGCGGCACGAGCTGGAGATGCACTCGTAGCCGTTGCGGCGCGGCGTGACGTGGCTTCGCGCTAGTACAGGAACGGGATCAGCGCCCTCGTCCGACCGCGGTAGGCCGCATATCCGGGGTACCTGTCGCCGAGCCAGGCTTCCTCGCGGCGGCGCTTGAGGTCGAGGACGACGGCGAGCAGCCCAACCGCCGCGAAGGTGCCGGGCCAGGGCGTGATGACCGCGAGGCCCAGCGCGCCGAGGATCAGGCCGCCGTAGATCGGGTGCCGCACGAATCGGTAGGGCCCGCGTTCGACCAGCGTTGCCCCGGGCAGCGGATGGGGGACCGCGGTGAGCGCCTTCGCGCGCCGGAGCTCGGCGATCCCCGCGCCGAGCAGCACCGCGCCGATCATCCCGACCATGTACCCCATGATCTGCCGCGTCCCGATCGCGGCCATATCCGTGTCGGTCTCGGGCGGCGCATAGGCGAGCGCGACCGCGATGAGCCCGAAGCACACGACCTGGAGCGCCACCCAGCCCTCGCCGCGCGGTCCCAACGAGGGGATGCGGTTCGTGCCGCCGGTCCCAGTTGCGCCGCTCTCCGACGCGTCGTCGCTCCCGGTCATGTCACTTCCCATGCTTGAAGGGATAGACGACCCACGCGTCGGTCGCGACGACGTGGTGGTCCGGCACGAGGTCGACCTTCGATCGGGCGGGCTTGTAGTGGAGGACGGCGGTGGTCGGGTGCCCGCCGGCGAGGTGCACGCGCTCGACGACGGCCGCGATCGTCGTGCCGGTGTCCCAGACCTCGTCGACGACCAGGACGCGCTTGCCGTGGAGGAGGGGATCGGCCGGGAACTGGAAGAACGTGGGCTGATCCGAGGTCTGCCCGGCATCGTCGTAGAACACGACGGCAGCGACGAGGATGTCCCGCAGCCCCAGCCGGTACGCGAGCATCCCCGCCGGCACCAGGCCGCCGCGTGTGATGACGAGGACGACGTCGTAGTCCGTCCCGACCTTCGTTGCGAGGGCGCCGACGAGCCCGTCGAGGTCCTCCCAGGACACGATCGTCTTGGCCTGCTCGGTCATCGATGCTCGCTCACGCCCACAGGCTAGCCCACGGACCAGCCCTCCTGGCGCCCGCCCGGAGTCGCCGGCCGCATTGGCGGCCGGCGGAGCATCAGTCGATATCCCTGGCAGGGATAGGTTTTGACGCCGTTCGGGCGTTGCTATCCCTCACCGGTATGGCTGGCGCGGCGAATCGAGCCAAAGGCGCCCCGAAACGGCCCCGGGCCGGTCTTCGCCATCCCACGTAGGGATACGACGGACGATCGGTCGAAGATTCCCATACCCGACAGGGATAGCGTCACAGCCTGGGGCCCGTGGCGCACGATCACCTGGCGCATCAGACGCGCCGCCCTCTTTGCGGGGCGTGAGCGCTGCGCGCGGAAGCGGCGAGTGCGAGCCGTCGCGTCCGGCCGAACGTGCCGCCAGAGGCCGCCAGACGGCACTTCCCGGGCGGAACGGGCCGGATGAGAATCGTCCTTGCCATGACGCGTGGAAACGCAACGCGAATCGTGGGGCTGGCCTTGGTCACCCTGGCGGCCGCGACGATCCTGCTCCTCGCGACCCCGCGGACCACCACTGCACCGACGGCGCCACCCAGCGTGATTCCCACGGCCACGATCGCGGCTTCGGATGGGAGCAGCCCGCGGCCGTCTGCGACCCCGGTTTCGACGCCGACCGTCGACGTGAACTCGCCACTCGCGCTCGGGTGGGACGACTTCACCCTGCCGACCCTGGCTGCGCCGTGGGCGCTTGGCGAATCCAGCGGGAACGCGTTCAGCACACTGGCCGTGCTGCGGAGTGGGGTCGCCATTGGCTTCGTCGAGCAATGGACCAGCCTCCCTGAGGCCTACCCCGGCACCGACCTTCGTCACCGTGGATTCGAGGCGCTCCGCAAGCAGGCAGAGGACGACCTGCAGTCGTTCGTGACCGATCGCGCCGCGGCCGGCGGGGAGCTCCGTGCTGAGCCGGATCCCATTCGCGAGATCGACGTGGCCGGCGGTCGGGGCGTCCGAATCGCGTTCCGCGATGTCGAGGTGGCGACGGGGAAGGTGCTCGCGCGCCACGTCTTCGTCTACCACTTCGACGGGCGGGCACTCTGGCTGTTCTCGACCCGATGGCCGCCGGATTCGGAGGTCCTTGCGTCGACGGGGTTCCGCACGCTCGCCGACCAGCTGGCGTTCGATCCGCAGCTCGAGGTGCTGGTCGCTGGCCTCAGCTTGCCCGTGACGCTCCCGACGCCCGAGCCGCTGGCTCCCTGATCAGCGCAACGGCCGCGTCGTGGCACCGAGCTCGTCCTCGTCAAACGCCTCGCGCAGGAACAGGGAAGGCGAGCCGGGGTCGTACACGAGCGTGAGCGAGCGGCGGGCGCGCGTCCACGCCACGTAGGCGAGACGCCGCTCCTCCTCCAGGGCACGCTCCGGCTCAACCGCCTCCGCGACCGAGCGCGCGCTCGGGAACCGGCCGTCGTCGAGCCCGATGACGGCGACGTGGTCGAACTCCAGGCCCTTCGTGCCATGCGCGGTCGCGAGGAGGAGCGGAGCGTCATCGCGGCGCAGCTCGTCGAGCTTCGAGCGCGTTTGGGCGATCGCATGGCGCAAGGCGTCGAGCGTCGGTTCGCCCGCCGCCCAGCCGATCACCGCAGTGGCGACCGCCCGGCGATCCATCGAGTCGTCCTCGGCTGCGGTTTCTTCGTTAACGGCCCGGGTCGCCGCGACCGTGGCCCGATCCGGCAGCCGTCCCAGGGTGATGAGCGGCGCCTCGGCAGGCCCGTTCGCGCGCGCCGCGTCCAGGAGCTCGTCGACGAGCGGCGACTCGATCGGCAGCCGCAGCTCGGCGGCGCGGAACGGCATCGAAAGCCACAGTGCCGCCGCGACGACCGGAAGCAGCTCGCGGTTCGTCCTGGCGAGAACCGCCCGGGTGCCACCGTCGTCCGGCCACGACGCGAGCACCGCGGCCGCACGGTCGACGTCGTCGGCCGCGGACGGTGCGAGCACGAGACGCCCCGCCGCGTTCGGGCCGGCACGGATGACCTTCGCGAAGCGCTCGACGTTGTTCTCCACCAGCCGCACGGCGCGCTCGAGGACTGGCGCCGGGCAGCGGTAGTTCGTCTCGAGGTCGACGCGGGTCAGGTTCGGCAGCGCCTCGTCCGCGAGACCGAGAAGGCGTCGCACGTCCGCGAGTCGCCAGCCGTAGATCGACTGGTCGTCGTCGCCAACGAGGAAGATTCGGTTCGCCGGCGCAGCGAGGAGCAGCGCAAGCCGGAGCTGCGCGCGGTCGAGGTCCTGCGCCTCGTCGACCAGCAGGTGCGCGCACCGCTCGCGCCACTCTGCGAGCACCGCCGCGGATCCCTCGAGGAGGCGCAACGCCCTCGCGACGAGGTCGTCGAAGTCGAGGCCGCCTCGACGGCGGATCTCGGCCTCGTAGGCAGCGAACGTTCGCGCGACCGGGCCGGCATCCGGGTCCGCCTCGATCGCCAGCGGGTCGATGTCGAGGTCCAGCTTGAACCGCGAGACGATGGTGTCGAGCCGTCGCCGCTCGGCGGGGGCGAGGTCCGGTCGGACCGCCTTCAGGATCTCCTCTCGATCCAGGAGCGGCTCCACTCGCTCGCCGGCGCCGCGCAGCATCTCCAGGCCCAGGGCATGGAACGTCCGGATCCGGACGCGCGCCGCGAGGTCCGCGCCCATCGGCTCCAGCGCAGCCGCGACGCGCTCCCGGAGCTCCTCCGCGGCGCGCTTGTTGAACGTGATCGCGCAGATCGATTCGGGCGGCGCGCCCTCGTCGATGAGCCAGGCGATGCGCGCCACGAGCGTCGTCGTCTTCCCGGAACCTGCCGGGGCGACGCACAGGACGGGCCCCGGCGGAGCGACCGCCGCGCGGCGCTGGTCAGGCGCCAATCGCGCCAGACGCTCGACGAGCGATGGGTGACCGGACATCCGCGAAGTCTCGCGCGAGGCGCTTACCCGGCGGTCACACGCGACGGTCGAGCGGCGACGCAAGTCCAGATAGATCCGAAGCACCACCGCGCGTCGTCATTGCGGCAGAGCGGCGTGCGCCGCGACCTCGTCGTCAGGGAGCCACACCCACATGCGATCTCATCCCGCTGCAGCCATCGTGCTCGTCGCCGTGATCATCGCCGCGTGCGGACCGGCTGCCATTGCCGTCTCGTCCATCGCCCCGTCAGCGAGCCCGATGGCGCCCACGCCAACGGCGCCGGCGCCGGCAACCGCCGTGTACGCCTGCGGGAGCCGGACATTGACCTGGGACGGCAAGTCCGCCATCGACCTCACCGGCACCTGGACCGTCGACGACGATGGGGTCTATTACCTGCGCCAGCTCGGCGATCAGGTCTGGTGGCTCGGCATGAGCGGGCTTGGTCGACCGCTCGTGGACCGTGGAAGCGACTGGACCAACGTATACCGGGGCACGCTTTCCGGGGACACGATCACGGGGACCTACGCCGACGTGCCCCAGGGCAAGATCATGGACAACGGTCCGGTCGTCCTGAAGCTGACACCGACCGCAGGTGGCGGGATCCAGCTCGTCCGTACCGATCCCATCCTCGCGACCGGGTTCGGCGGCATGCTCTTCACCCCCTGCAAGCTCGGGTGACGAGGCCCGGCCCGAAGGCCGGCTCGGTTGCGCGCATGCACCGCTGCTGGTGCCGGCGCGCACCAGCCCGGTGCGGTCCGCTGCGATTTGGTGGTAACAGGGGGAGAGTGCCGCGCTATCGTGGGCGACCATAGGTTGACGGGGGTGGTGTGAATCCCAAGTCATGACACGCTGCGGCGTGCCCAGCCATCGTGGAGGAGGTTCGAGTGCCCGTAACCGTTGCTCCGCGTCCGTCCAGGCGCGGCTCCCTGGCGCTGGTGCTGATTGCGTTGCTCGGTCTGGTCATTCCAGGCACGGCCCTCGCGGTCAAGCCGCCCCCGCCCCCCCCGGTGACAATCCAGATCCTCAACGCCTCGGACTGGCACGGGAACATCGACCCGCCCGGCGCCGCCGGCGGAGCATGGAACATCTCTGCCCGCTGGCAGGCGGACCGACTGGCGTTTCCGACGCTCACGGTTGCTGCCGGCGATGACGTCGGGGCAACCCCGCCGCTGTCCAGCTTCTTCGGCGACGTCCCGGCTGTGAAGTCGCAGCGTCTCATGGGGATCCAGGTCGGCACATTCGGTAACCACAACTTCGACTCCGGGATCGCGCACCTCCAGGGCATCATCGACGCGGCGATGGCCCCCAGCACCGGCTCGAGCGGCGATCATCCGGGCTCCCCGTACACCTATGTCGCTGCGAACCTCACGAACCTGTCAACCAACCTCACCGGCGTCGATCCGATCCGATACTTCAACGTCGGAGGCGCAAAGGTCGCTGTCATCGGCATCGTCAATGAGGAAGCCCCGACGCTCGTCGCGCCGGGCAGCTTCGGAACCATCCTCATCAGCGACGGCGTGACCGCGGCGAACAAGTTCGCAGGCATCGCGCGCAAGGCCGGGGCGAACGCTGTCATCGTCATCACGCACAAGGGGGTCGATGGCCTGCTGCCGTCGCCCTTCGGACCCCTCGTGGACTTCACGAGTGGACTCACGCCCGGGCTCGTCGACGTCGTGATCGGTGACCACACGAACGTCCAATACTCGGGCACGGTCAACGGCGTCCTCGTCCATGAGAATCTCAGCAACGGGGCGACCTACTCGAAGACGCTGATGACGGTGCAGCCGGGCAAGGGCGGCACCGTGCAATCGAAGTCCCTCGTGGTCGTGACCCCCGGTCCGGCCGGAGCACTCGGCGGGACCGGGAAGACGAACTGCGTGGGCGGGACACCCGCGGCGACGGCTACCTTCTGCGATCAGGCCCTGGTCGACATGCTTGTTCCGTATCGCGCCGATCTCGCGACCGCGCTCGACCCGGTGATCGGTACGACGACGCAGGTCATGGATCGGGGCGGCAACATCGAGCGCCGCCAGGAGGTGCCGCTGGGCGACCTCATTGCCGATGCGATGCGGATCCAGATGGGCACACAGATCGGGTACATGAACAGCGGCGGCATCCGGTCACAGTTCCCGGCGTGTGGCTACGCGCCGGTCAACACGTCGCTCAACCGGTCCGCCTGGAACGGCGCCCACACGTCAGTGGCGGCATGCCCCGGCTACGCCGCGGGAACGCCCTACGACCTCGTCAAGGGCGACGTCTACACCGTGCTGCCGTTCGGCAACAACACGATCAAGCGAAACGTCACCGGCAAGCGCATCTGGCAGATGCTGGAGAACGGCGTGAGCCAGTGTCCGAGCCTCATCACCAGCACGAGCACCTGTACAGGCCGGTTCCCACAGATCTCCGGGTTCAAATTCACGTTCAATACCGCGAATGCGACGGGCTGCAGCGGCCTGCAAACCGTAGCGACATGGGTGTGCGTGCCGAGCCGCGTCACCAGCGTGGCCTTCACGGACGACACACCGATCCCGTACGACGACACCGTGTACACCATGGCCGCGGTCGACTTCATGCAAGTCGGCGGCGACTCGTACTTCATGCTGGCAGACGGCACTCCGGTCGACGCGTTCGTCGCGGACACGAAGGTGCTCCTCGACTACGTTGCCTCGCTCGGCGGGGTCGTCAACCCCGGCACGTTCGTCACCGGCCGAATCACCGTCTGCCCTTGCACGTAGGAGATTCGTTTCGGTAATCAAGGAAGAGGCCGGCGCCTTCGGGCCCGGCCTCTTTGATTCCTGGGCGTCGCCGCCGTGCGGGATTCGGCGCGCCGCCTACGATTCAGCAGGATGACCCCAGAGCTCCAGGCGATCCTCAAGAAGCTGCCGGACCGGCCGGGCGTGTACCTGATGAAGGACGCGCGCGGCACGGTGCTGTACGTCGGCAAGGCGGCGAGCCTCCGCAGCCGCGTGCGCAGCTACTGGCAGAAGGAGGCGCCTGGCGTCGAGCAGCATCTGATCCGCTCCGTGATCGACCGGGTCGTGGACCTCGAGTACACGATGACCGACTCGGTCGGGGAAGCGCTGCTGCTGGAGGGCAACCTCGTCAAGCGCTTCCAGCCGCCGTTCAACGTCCGCCTGAAGGACGACAAGAGCTACCCATACATCAAGATCACGCTCAACGACGACTTCCCGCGCATCGAGCGGACGCGGAAGCTGCCGAACGACGGCAGCCGGTACTTCGGGCCGTATGCGTCGGCATCGAGCGTGGACGAGGCGATGAACCTCGTGCGGCGGCTGTTCCCGTTCCGGACCTGCACGATCGACATCAAAGAGGGCGTCCGGGCGCTCCAGCGCCCGTGCCTGCTGTACCACATCAAGCGCTGCCAGGGCCCGTGCATCGAGGCGATCTCGAAGGACGCGTACCGCGCGGACATCGACCAGGTGGGCCTGTTCCTCGAGGGTCGACAGGAGTCGCTGGTGAAGGCGCTGCGCGCCGACATGAAGCGCGCGTCGGACCGCCAGGACTACGAGACCGCGGCGATCGATCGCGACAAGATCAAGGCGATCGAGCGCACGATGGAGAGCCAGAAGATGGCCGCGTTCGCCCGGACGGACCTGGACCTGATGGGCCTGGCGCGCCGCGACAACCAGGCGGCGGTGCAGCTGTTCGTGATCCGCGGTGGCAAGGCACTCGGGCGGGACGTGTTCCTACTCGATACGCCGCGTGGCACGAGCGACGCGGAGGTCGTCTCCGGCTTCCTGCTCCAGTACTACGCGCGCGCCACGAGCATCCCGCCGGAGATCGCGATCCCGCTCACGCTGCCGGACGCGCCGGACCTGGAGCGCCTCCTGTCCGACCAGCGGGTCGCGCCGGAACGCTCGCTGAACCGGACCGAGAACCTGTCCGTGCCGCGCCCCGACGCGGTCCGGGTGACCCGCACGCGCACGCGCGCCGCCGGGACGTCCGCTCCGGTTCGCCTGGTCACGCCGCAGCGCGGGGAGCGGCGTCACCTGATGCAGCTCGCGACGCGCAACGCCGAGGAGATGCTCGCCCGCGAACAGGCACGCTGGCTCGCGGATCAGGGCAAGACGCTGGGTGCGCTCGAGGAGCTCGCGGACGCGCTATCCCTGCCGGGGCTGCCGGCCCGCATCGAGTGCTACGACGTCTCCAACTTCCAGGGCAGCGAGACGGTCGCGAGCATGGTCGTCTTCGAGGACGGCAAGCCCCGGACGGGGGAGTACCGCCGCTTCCGGGTTCGCACGGTCGAGGGCCCGAACGACGTCGCCTCGCACCGCGAGGTGCTCCGGCGCCGGTTCCGCGGCGCGCGCCCCGGCGACGAGGGCTCGGCCGAGGAGCGGCGCTGGGCGATGCCGGACCTCGTGATCATCGACGGCGGCAAGCCGCAGGTCGGCGCCGCGAAGGGCGTCCTCGACGAGCTCGGGCTCCACGACCTCCCGCTCGCCGGCCTCGCCAAGGAGCGCGAGGAGCTGGTCCTCCCGGACCGCCACGATCCGGTGATGCTGCCCACCACCTCGCAGGCGCTGTACCTGGTCCAGCGCATCCGCGATGAGGCGCACCGCTTCGCGATCACCTACCACCGCGACCTGCGGCGCAAGGCAACCGTCAAGTCGAAGTTCGATGACCTGCCCGGTGTCGGCCCACGCCGCCGCGGCGCGCTCCTCCGCGTCTTCGGCTCGATGAAGCGCGTCCGCGAGGCGCCGGTGGAGCAGGTGGCCGCGGTCCCGGGCATCGGCCCGGCGCTCGCGGCCCGCATCAAGGCAGCGCTCGAGGCCTGATCGGGCGGCAGGCAGGTTCAGGGCCTCTCAGGCGGCGGACAGGACTGGTAGTCCTCGATTTGTGGTACGGACGCCGGAAACTGGTCTGGCAGCCTCGCTGACGACACGTTTATGGTCCCTGATGGTCCGAATCGTGTCGCACACAGGTCCGGTAGCCCTGTTTGCGGCAGATTGGCTCGGAAATCAGGACTGCAAGACCTGCCGCGCTTCGGACGCCTGGCGGCGTGATCTGCAACACGAACGGGAGGGGCGGCGGCGGGTGGGAGCGTGCACCTGTATCATCCGCCCTCGTGCGTAGAACAGGCCCCATCCTCATTGCCGTCATCGGGATTCTCGCGCTCTTCATCGACTTCTGGCCCAACCTTTCGCTTCCGGCCCTGACCGGGACGGAGGGGCCGCGAAAGATCGAGACGAAGCTCGGGCTTGATCTTCAGGGCGGGCTGAAGGTGGAGTACCGCGTCGATCCCAACGGCAGCCGCGCACCGACGATCGCCGACGTCGAGGTGGTCAAGCAGATCATCGAGCGACGCGTGAACGCGACCGGCGTGTCCGAGCCCGTGGTCGTGACCTCCGGCACCGACCGCATCGTGGTCGAGGTGCCGGGCATCAGCGACACGGCGGCGATCCGCAAGCTCGTGGGCCAGACGGGCCAGCTCCAGTTCGTGCCGATCCCCACGTCGATGCAGCCACCCGCGCAGGGAGCGCCGCTCACGGTCGATACGGCCAGCGCCTGTCCGACGACCGGCAGCCCATCGGCGCCGTGTGTCCTCTTCGGCGGCGAGGAGCTCCAGAGCGCGAACGTGGGCAACGACCAGCAGGGCCGGCGCACGGTCAACTTCGTGCTCAAGGAGAAGGGCAAGAACCTCTTCGCGGCATGGACCACGGCGCACAGCCGCGAGTACTTCGCGATCGTCCTGGACAACGCCGTCATCTCGGCGCCGGTCATCAACGAGCCGATCCCGGGCGGGAACGTCCAGATCTCCGCGGGCGGGCTGGGTGGCTTCACGAAGCCGGAGGCGGACGAGCTCGTGAACGTGCTCCGGTTCGGCTCGCTGCCGTTCCCGGTGGAGGAGCTGGCGAGCGACACGATCGCCCCGACCCTGGGCCAGGAGTTCCTCAAGAGCAGCCTGCTCGCCGGCGGGATCGCGATCCTGCTCGTGATCTTCTTCATGCTCCTGCACTACCGGCTGCCGGGCGTCGTGGCGAGCTTCGCGCTCCTGTACTACGCGGTCCTCGTCCTCGCGCTATTCCGGTTGATCCCCGTCACCCTCACCCTCGCCGGCATCGCGGGCTTCGTGCTCTCGGTGGGCATGGCGGTGGACGCCAACATCCTGATCTTCGAGCGGTCCAAGGAGGAGCTGCGCTCCGGCAAGTCGCTCGCGCAGGCGATCGAGGCAGGGTTCGCCCGGGCGTGGAACTCCATCCTCGATTCGAACGTGTCGAGCCTCATCACCGCCACGATCCTGTACCTGTTCGGGTCGTCGGTCATCCAGGGCTTCGCCCTTGTCCTGATCATTGGCGTGCTCGCGTCGATGTTCACCGCGATCACGGTCACGCGGTCGGTCCTGCGCCTCATCGTGGTCCGCGAATGGGCACGCAAGGCGTGGCTGTACGGGGTGAGCGATTCCGAGTTCACCGCCCGCCCGACCACCCGGAGCGGCCTGCGCCGCGAGCCGCGCAGTGTTTGACATCGTCGGCAAGCGGAGGTGGTTCTTCCTCCTCTCGCTGCTGATCACCATCCCGGGCGTCGCGTTCATCCTCCTGACGCCGCTGTCCAACGGCGCCGCCGGCATCAAGTTCTCGATCGACTACACGGGCGGCACGGAATGGTCCATCCGGTTCGCGGACGCCAACGTGTCCGCGAACGAGGTTCGTGACGAGCTCGCGCTCCTCGGCCAGCCCGAGGCACAGGTCACCCGGACCGGCAAGGGCTTCCTGGACATCCGCATGAGCAAGCTGGACCTGCGCGACGTCCAGCCGGCGCCGACCGCGGCGCCGACCGCCAATCCGAGCGCGAGTCCGGGAGCCAGCGGCGCAAGCCCCGCGCCCACGGCCACGGCCGCGCCAACGCCAACACCGGCGCCCACCGCGACACCCGGCCCTACGGCCACGCCGGCGCCCACCGAGACCCCTATCCCGGGCTCCGCGAACGCGGTCCCGACGCAGGGTGAGATCGGCGCGATCGCAAAGGCGCTCCAGGTGAAGTTCGGCCCGATCGCCGAGCAGGCCAAGCTGAGCTCCATCGGCGCCGTCGTCAGCACGGACCTCATCAACCAGGCCTTCCTGCTGATCCTGATCGGGTCCGGCGGCATCCTTGCCTGGATCACGCTCCGGTTCCGCGACGTCAAGTTCGGCGTCACGGCCCTGGTCGCGCTGCTCCACGACGTGATCGTGGTCCTCGGCATCTTCGCGATGCTGGGCACGTTCTTCGCGGTCAAGGTGGACGGCCTGTTCGTCACCGCGATGCTCACGGTCATCGGCTTCTCGGTGCACGACACGATCGTCGTCTTCGACCGGATCCGCGAGAACCGGGCCCGGCACTCGGGCGAGCCGTTCTCCGAGGTCGTGAACCATTCCATCCTGCAGACCTTCGGCCGGTCGATCACCACGAGCTTCACCGTGGTGCTCACCCTCACAACACTGATCCTCTTCGGCGGCAGCGCGACGCAGGAGTTCGTGCTGGCGCTGCTCATCGGGATCATCTCGGGGACGTACTCGTCGATCTTCAACGCGGCGCCGCTCCTGGTCGTGTGGCAGGAGCGGGAGGACCGCCGGCGCGGACGCCTGGCAATGCCCGGCAAGTCCCGCCGCGCAACCGCCTGACGATCGCCGGGAAAGCCGCGGTAGATCGCCGCGTGACATCCTGAGGCCGTGCTCGCACCTCGCACCCGCTGGCGCTTCCCGGAACCCATCACCGTCTCCGCGTCCCTGCTTGATGTCGGGCGGGAGCTGGGCCTCGGCCCGCGCGTCATCGCGCTGCTCGCGGCGCGAGGCGTCGCCACGGAGGACGACCTCCGCCGGTTCCTCGGCGAGGCCGCGGGCTCCCTGCACGACCCTCGCCGACTGCCGGACGCGGCGGCCTTCCAGGCGCGAATCGCCCAGGCGGAGGAGCGCGGCGAGAAGGTCCTCGTGTTCGGTGACTTCGATGCCGACGGGATCACCGGCCTCGCGATCCTGACCCTCGCCCTGCGGCGGTTGGGGGTCCAGACCATTCCGTATGTGCCGTCGCGTCTGGACGAGGGGCACGGGCTGTCCCTGGCGTCCGTGGAGGCGGCCCGCGCGGCGGGCGCGACCGTGATCGTGACGGTGGACACGGGCAGCTCCAGCGTCGGAGAGGTCGCCGTCGCGAACGCCGCGGGCATCGACGTCCTCATCACGGACCACCACCGGGTGCCTGCCGTCCTGCCGCCCGCGCTGGCCATCGTGAATCCGCACCGCGCCGACGCGGACTACCCGGATCCCAGGCTCGCCGGGAGCGGCGTGGCGTTCACGCTGGCGCGGCTGCTCATCGGCGACGCCGCCCTGGAGCTTGCGGACCTCGCCGCGATCGGCACCGTGGCGGATCTCGCGCCCGTGCTCGGCGAGAACCGGGCGATCGTCCAGCTGGGCCTTGAGCGCCTGCGCTCCAGCCCGCGGCCCGGTCTCGCCGCCCTGCTTGCCTCGGCCAACGTGGTGCCGGCGAACATCGATCTCGAGACGCTCTCCTTCGGGCTTGCGCCTCGACTGAACGCCGCCGGCCGGGTGGGGGAGGCGTTCGATGCGGCGAGCCTCCTGCTCGCCGACGACCCGGCGGAGGCCACGCGGCTCGCCGCGGGCCTGGAGGCCGCGAACCTGAGCCGGCGCGACCTGATGAAGACCGCCATCGCCGAAGCGCGCACCTCGCTGGACGCCGTGGACGACGCGCCCGCCACGGTCATCCACGGGGCGTGGCCGGTCGGGATCGTGGGCCTCGTCGCGTCTCGGCTCGCGGACGAGCGCCGCCGGCCGGCGATCGTAGGGGCGGACCTCGGGAGCGTGATCCGCGCCTCCTGCCGGAGTGCGGGCACGCTGCACCTTGCGGACACGCTCGCCCTCTGCTCGGATCTCCTGTTGCGCCACGGCGGCCACGCAGGCGCGGCCGGCTTCGAGATCGAGACCGAACGCTGGCCCGAGTTCCGTGAACGCTTCCTCGCGCTCGCATCGGAGGCGGCCCCGCCGGATCCGGTCGCGACGCTCGCGCTGGACCTCGCGATCCGCGCGCGGGACGTGGACTACGGCCTGCACCGGGACCTCCAGAAGCTCGCGCCGTGCGGGATGGGCAACCCGGAACCGCTCGTGGCCGTCCTGGGCCTGACCGTGACGAAGGTCCGCGAGGCCGGCGGCGGCCACACCCAGCTCACGCTCAAGCGCCGCCTCGACGTGCTCGACGGGATCGCCTTCGGCTGGCCGGAGCTGTCGCGCGAGGTCGCCGAGGGCGACGTCATCGACGTGGTCGCGCAGCTCCGGAGCCGGCGCTTCGGCGGGATCGAGTCGCTCCAGCTGGAGATCCGCGACGCGGCGCCGTCCGGCCACCACCCGGAATCGCGGGCGATCCTGGACGCGGCCCCCGTGGCCGTTGGTCCCGGCACCACGGTCGCCGCTCCCACTGTCGCCGCTCCCACTCCCGCCCCAGCCACGTGACCCGACCGTGACCGGATCGTGACCCGCGCCAACCCGCGACCACGCGCGCCACGACCCACCGGCGGGAGCCGCCTGCCGTTCGAGGTTGCGCCGGCCCTGTCGGTCGTCGGCCTCGTGGTCGTGGCGATCGTGAGCTTCTCCCTGCTCGGCGGCTCGTTGCCGTCCATCTCGGGTCCCGGCGGCCCGAACGATCCGGGCGGTCCCATCCGGACCGCCACGCCGTCGAATGTCGTCGTCGTCCCGAACGATCCCCGGACCAAGATCCCGGGCTCGCTCCTGTACGTGAAGGACGGGAACATCTGGGTGCAGTCGGGGGACAAGGCGCGCCAGCTCACAACCGGCGGTGCCGACGCCATGCCTGCGTGGTCGCCGGACGGCGCGTCGATCTACTTCGTCCGCGTCAGCGACGCTACCGGCAAGTGGCCCTCGGCCGGAGTCATCCGGACGTACAACCTGTCGGTCCCCAGCCTCATGCGGATCAAGGCAGACGGCTCAGGCCAGCCGGAGATCCTGCTCACCGGGAACGTCAAGAAGGGCTCCAACACGTGGTCGTACTTCATCCGTGAGCCCTCGATCGCCCCGGACGGCCTGAGCGCCGCGATCATCACCGACGGTCCCGACCCAACCAGGAGCGACATCGTCGTGAAGTTCCTCGACTTCGCGGATGGCTCCATCAGCGATCCCAATCTCGGCGAGATCCAATCGCTTGGGCACCAGGACCCGGCATGGTCGCCGGACGGCAAGACGCTCCTGTACGTCCGCAACGCGCGCGAGGGCTCGCGCGGGACGCC
This sequence comes from Chloroflexota bacterium, assembly GCA_016191395.1. Lineage (GTDB taxonomy): Bacteria > Chloroflexota > Limnocylindria > Limnocylindrales > CSP1-4 > UBA5189. The sequence continues at coordinate 68,243 of JACPOS010000031.1, read as the reverse complement.
CGCGATCTACCGCTACAGCGTCGCGACGAAGAAGTCGACCGAGCTGACCGGCCCGGGCTACACCGCGCCGGCGTGGTCGCGCGACGGCCGGTTCGTGGCAGCGACCCAGACGACCAGCTTCGGAACCGACGTCGTCATCCTCGATGCCAAGACCGGCGCGGAGCTGCTGCGGGTCACGCAGGACGAGAGCTCGTTCAGCCCGGTCTGGTCGCCGAAGGGCGACGCGGTCGCGTTCTACCGCGTGGATTACGGTGTCGTGGACCTGTATCTCGTGCCCCTCCAGGGCACGGCGCCGACCTGGACGGCCGGCGATCCGCTGGCGTTGACGATCTCCGCCGGCCTCGAGGCAGATTCACGGCCAACATGGTTCATCCCTGCCGACCAGCTCCCGCCACTCCCGACGCCCACGCCCGTCACGACCGCGGCGCCCGCCCTGCCCACGAGCACCACCCGGTGACCTACCTGGAACGCCTCGCGGCCCGGAGCGCGGCAACGGGCACCATGCTGTGCCTTGGCATCGACCCGGATCCGGCGACGCTGCCGGCCGGGTTCTCGCCAGGTCTCGCCGGTGTCGAGCGATTCGCGACCCTCGTGCTCGATGCGGCCCTGCCGTACGTAGCGGCTGTCAAGCCGAACCTGTCGTTCTACGAGGCATTCGGATCGGCGGGCCTCGCCGTGCTGGAGCGGCTGCGGGCGCGCATCCCATCCGACGTGGTGGTGATCGGCGACGGCAAGCGCGGCGACATCGACACGACGTCCGCGCGCCAGACCGTGGCGTACTTCGACGCCCTCGGCTTCGATGCGGTGACCATCAACCCATACGTCGGCGAGGAGGGGCTGCGGACGTACCTGGAGCGAGCAGACCACTTCGCGTACGTGCTGTGCCGCACCTCCAACCCGGGCGCGGCGGAGCTCCAGGGCCTGCGCGTCAGCGGGCCCGACGAGCCGCTCTGGGCCCGCGTCGCGCGCATCGTCGCGGGCTGGGGACCAGGCGGCACCGCAGGGCTCGTCGTGGGCGCAACCGCCCCGGACGAGCTGCGCGAGGCGCGTGCCATCGCCCCGGGCCTTGCGTTCCTCGTGCCGGGCGTCGGCGCGCAGGGCGGAAGCATCGAGCCGGTGCTCGCCGCGGGACCCGCGACGGCGCCGCCCGCCGGTGGCCGGCCGGGTGGCGGACTCGTGGTCAACGTGTCCCGGGGGATTGCGGGCGCGGCACAGGCCGAACCGGGTCCGGGGGTCCCCGCCGATCTCGCGGAGCGCGTCGCGGAGGCCGCCAGAAGCTGGTCCGCGAAGCTCCCTGTGCTACCGTGAGCGTGGCCAGACGGCCCCGCGGCCGCGCTTAGCAGGACCTGGACAGATGCCGTTTCCGAACATCGGCGCCCCCGAGCTGATCGTCATCCTCATCATCGCGCTCGTCGTGCTCGGGCCGGGCAAGCTGCCCGATGTCGCGGCCTCGCTCGGCAAGAGCTTGCGCGAGTTCCGCCGCGCCGCCAGCGATGTTTCCGACGCGGGCAAGGTCGACGCCCCCGCCGCGGCGCCCGCGGCATCCGTGCCCGCGGTCTCCGCAGGTACGCCGGCCGCCCCCACCGCCCCCGCCGCCAACACCCTCACGACCTCGGCCGAGCCGAACACGCTGACGGCCCCCGCCGGGCCCGCGGCCAATCCGGACCACTCCTAGGCCCGGTCGCGCGCCCCGCGCGCCCCGAGCCGTCCGCGGAGCCCAGCCATGACCGCGGCAGACCAGGCGGACAAGCTCCATCTGCCGTCGATGCCGCTCGCCGGGCATCTCGCCGAGCTCCGGAACCGGCTGATCTGGTCCATCCTGGCGGTCACCGTTGGTGGCTCGATCGGGTTCTACCTCGGCGAGCAGCTGATCACGCTCCTCCGAACCCCGCTGCCGCCGGACGTCACGCTGCAGCAGATCGAGATCGGAGACGGCTTCTCTATCCGGTTGCAGATCGCCTTCGTGGTAGGCGTGATCCTGGCGATGCCCGTCCTGCTGTGGCACGTATGGCGATTCATCGCACCCGGCCTGACGACGTCCGAGCGCCGAGCGGTCCTGCCCTGGATCCCGGCCGCCCTCGCCTTCTTCGCGCTGGGCATCGGGATCGCCTGGGTGATCCTGCCCTACGCCGCGCTCTTCCTCCTGAGCTTCGTCCCGGAGGGCGTCAACCGCTCGATCAACATCAAGAGCTACTTCGACTTCGTGACGAGCCTGTTCCTGGCCTTCGGGATCCTCATGGAGTTCCCGATCCTGCTGGTGGGGCTCTCGCGGGTCCGCATCGTCACCTCTGACCGCCTGCGTCGATCCCGGCGGATGGTGATCCTGGTGATCGCCATCTTCTCGGCCATCGCGACCCCGGGCGGGGACCTCGTGAGCCCGTTCGTCCTCGGCCTCACGCTGTACGTGCTGTTCGAGGGGACGACGATCTTCATCCGCCGCACCGGGCGCTGAACGCCGCTCGCTAGACTGGCGGCGATGGCGAACGAGCCTGCTGCCGGGGTCGATGGTTCCAGCGGACCGCACGTCGTGGTCCTGAGCGGGCTGTCGGGCGGCGGCAAGACCGCGGCGGCAAAGCTCTTCGAGGACCTCGCCTACACGGTCGTCGACAACCTCCCCGGCGAGCTCCTGCCGAACCTCGCCGAGATGGTCGTCCAGGATCCGGAGCGCTTCGCCAAGGTCGCGATCGTGCTCGACGTCCGAGCCGGTGACGCGGAGACCGCCTACCGGGCCATGCGCGGCGCGCTGGAGGGCCGCGGCATCCGCCCGCAGGTGTTCTTCCTCGAGGCAAGTGACGAGACGATCATCCGGCGGTTCTCCGAGACCCGCCACCGGCACCCGCTGGCGAATGGTCGCAGCACGCACGCCGCGATCACGCTGGAGCGGCGGCTCCTGGACCCGATCCGCGCCGAGTCGGACGTCGTGGTGGACACCACGGACCTGCCGCTGCGCGACCTGCGCGAGCGGCTGTTCGCGCGCCTCGGCGACATCTCCCCGGACCAGATGACGATCCAGCTGGTCAGCTTTGGCTACAAGTTCGGCCTCCCGCTGGAGGCGGACCTCGTGTTCGACACGCGGTTCATCCAGAACCCGTACTACGTGCCGGAGCTGCGCGAGCACTCCGGCCTGACGGACCAGGTCCGCACCTTCGTGCTCGCACAGCCGGGGGCCGAGGAGTACGTCGAGCTCATCGAGCGCCTGCTGGAATTCAGCATCCCGGCGTTCGCCGCGGAAGGCAAGAGCCGGCTCACGATCGGCATCGGCTGCACGGGTGGCCGCCATCGCTCCATCGTCCTCGCCGAGGAGCTGGCGCGGCGCCTGCGCGAGCGGGGCATCGGGCCGGTCGATGTCCTCCACCGCGAGCTGGAACGGGCGTGAGGCGGCGCGCCGCTTGAGACTCCGCCGCTGGCTCCAGCCGGGCATTGGCGTGAAGCGCTGGCTCCTCGTCGCCTTCGTCGGGATGCTCCTGCTGGCGCTGGCCGGCGCGCACGTGATCCGCCAGGTCACGAAGGACCTGGAGCCCGGCGGCGCCGCCCAGGCCGTCGTCGACCTCATCACGCTCCAGTTCCTGCCGTTCGCCCTGCGGGGGCTGATCATCGGCGGGGTCGGGGCAGGCCTGGTGGTCCTCGGGGCGGCTCGGGCGGCCCGCAACCTCACGCAGCCGCTGCGCACGAGCGAGGAGACGCCGCTCGCCGACGTGATCTACCAGAAGCGGTTCCTCGCCCGCGGGCCGCGCATCGTGGCGATCGGCGGGGGAACGGGCCTGTCCAATCTCCTCCGCGGCCTCAAGGACCACACCGGCAACCTCACTGCGATCGTCACGGTGGCCGACGACGGCGGCTCGTCGGGCGCGCTCCGCGAGGAGCTTGGCATCCCGCCTGTCGGCGACATCCGCAACTGCATTGCCGCCCTCGCCGACGCGGAGCCGCTCATGAGCGAGCTGCTCGGCTACCGGTTCCCGGGCGGCCATCGCGTGGACGGCGGACCGATGGAGACGGAGCCGGGCGGGCTCGGCGGCCATCCGGTCGGCAACCTGCTGCTGGCGGCGCTCACGGCCCTGGAGGGCGGGGACTTCGAGGAGGGCGTCCGCCGGATGAACCGCGTCCTCGCGGTCCGCGGCCAGGTCGTGCCGGCATCGGCGACGCCCATCAACCTCGTCGCCCGCACGCGCGACGGGATCACCGTCAGCGGCCAGTCCACGATCATGCGGACCACGGGCATCGAGCGGGTCTGGATCGATCCGGCGGACGTTCAAGCGGCCGAGGATGCGATCGCTGCGATCGCCGAAGCGGACGTCATCGTGCTCGGCCCTGGGAGCCTGTACACGAGCGTGCTGCCGGTGCTCCTGATCCCGGCGATCCGCGAAGCAGTGGCCGCGGCTCCCGCGATGCGGCTGTACGTTTGCAACGTCGCGATGCAGCCGGGCGAGACGGAGGGCTACGACCTGGCGGATCACGTGGAGGCCCTGTCCGCGCACACGCAGGCGGACCTGGTGGACCTCGTGCTCGCCAACGACGGCTTCGATGGGGATAGGCCCGGGTCAGACGAGCAGTGGCCGGCGGATGCCGTCCAGCTGCGCTGGCCGCCCGCGGGCGACGAGGTGCCCCATCTCGTGACCGACCGGGTCGCGAGCCACGCGGCGCCCCACCACCACGATCCGGAGCGCCTCGCGGTGGCGATCCTGCGCGCCTGGGAGCGCGAGGGCCAGGCCATGCGACGCGAGCGCACCGCCCGCATCGCCTGACGTGGCCGGCACGGAGCGCGACCTGGTCCTCGCGCTGCGGGCCGAGCTCGCGGCGATCGACCCTTCGCGCGAATGCGACCGGGAGGCGGAGCGGGCGGGCCTCGATCCCGCCGGCCGGCGCCGGGACCCGTCACTCGCCCGGCTAGCGGTGCGACTGGCGCGGCGCGAGGATCCCCGTGCCGTCGCGCCGTTCGACTGGGCCACCCGGCCGGAGCACTGCCGCATGGCCTGGCTCCGCGGTCGGTTCCTGTCGCAGGGCTCGCTGAGCTTCGCGAACGGGCGCACGCACCTGGAGCTCGTCGTGGAGCCGGACGAGGCCCGCGCCCTGGCCGCCCACCTGGCCACGAGCGAGATGCCGCCGGGCTGGCGCATCCGCCGCGGCCGGGGCGTGGTGACCTGGAAGAGCGCCGAGGTCGTCAACGTCGTGCTGCGACGCATCGGGGCCGGGCCAAGCCTGCTGGAGCTGGAGGCGCGCCAGATCGCGAGAACCCTGCGCGGCGAGCTCAATCGCGTGCTGAACGCGGAATCCGCGAACCTCACGCGGACCGTGGCGGCCGCCGGTCGGCAGCTGGAGGCGATCGCCGCCCTGAACGCGGACGGGCGCCTGGCGGAGGAGCCGGGCACCGTGCGGGCCGTCGCCGCGGCCCGGCGCGAGACCCCCGAGGCGACCCTCGGGGAGCTGGCCGACCGGCTCGCGATCCATCGCTCCGCGGTCCAGCGAGCCCTCGAGCGCATCGAGCGGCTCGCACGGGCATGATTCCCGCGATGCGACCCGTGATCGTTGCCGGCAACTGGAAGATGCACACGACGCCGGCGGAGGCCGGCGAGCTTGCCGCGACGATCGCGCGCCGGACCAATGAGCCGGACGTCGTGCGCGTCCTGTGCCCGCCGTTCGTCTCGCTCGCGGCCGTCCGCGACGCGCTCGAGGCCGAGCCGGGTGCGGGAGCTGTCGCCGTGGGCGCCCAGAACGTCCACCACGAGACCACCGGCCCGTACACGGGCGAGGTGAGCGCGCACATGCTCCAGGGGCTGGCGAGCTGGGTGATCGTGGGGCACAGCGAGCGCCGCCGCGACGCCGGCGAGACGGACGAGCTGATCAGTCGCAAGGTCCAGCGCGCGCTCGACACCGGGCTGCGGGTGATCCTGTGCGTCGGCGAGCAGCTGGAGGACCGCGAGGCCGGCCACGCCGCCGACCTGGTCCGGACGCAGGTTCGCGGCAGCCTGGACGGCGTCGACGTCGCTGCGATCGCGCCGCTGCTGACGATCGCCTACGAGCCCGTCTGGGCGATCGGGACGGGGCGCCACGCCCAGGGCTCCGATGCCGCGGCGATGGCCGCGGTCATCCGCGCGACGCTCGGTGGGCTCGGATTCGACGATCGCGGCGAGGAGATCCCCGTCCTCTACGGCGGGAGCGTGTCGTCATCGAACATCGGCGACTTCATGGACGAGCCGTCGATCGATGGCGCGCTCGTGGGCGGCGCGTCGCTGAAGCCGGACGAGATGGCCGGGATCGTCGCGCGTGCCGGCCTCACCGCACGAGCCCGCGCGCAGCGGTGACGCACCAGCGGTGACGGCCCCGGAGCACCCGCGGCCCATCGTCCTCGTGATCATCGACGGGTTCGGCTTGGGTACCGAGCCTGCGTCGGACGCCATCGCCGCGGCGCGCATGCCCGTGTGGCACGGGTTGCTCGAGCGCTGGCCGCACGCGCGCCTGGACGCTTCCGCCGACGCGGTCGGGCTGCCCGCAGGGCAGATGGGCAACTCCGAGGTGGGGCACCTGAACATCGGGGCGGGGCGGCCCGTGCTCCAGGACCTGCCGCGCATCGACGCCGCGATCGCCGACGGCTCGTTCTTCACGCGCCCCGCCTTCGTCGAGGCGTGCCGGCTGGCCAGGGCGGGTCGCGGCCGCCTGAACGTGGTCGGGCTCGTGGGGCCGGGCGGCGTGCACGCCCACGACCGGCACATCGTCGCGCTCGCGGAGCTGGCGCGGCGCGAGGGCGTGCCGTCGTTCCGGCTGCACGCCCTCCTCGACGGCCGCGACACGCCGCCGCGATCGGCGCTTGGCTTCGTGGCCGCGCTCGAGGGTGAGCTCGCCGCGGCGCATCCCCACGCAAGGATCGCGTCGATCGGCGGCCGCTACTTCGCGATGGATCGCGACAAGCGCTGGGAGCGCGCCGAAGCGGGCTACGACGCGATCGTCCATGGGGTGGGGGAGCACGCGGCGAGCGCCACGGCCGCGATCGAGGCAGGCTACGACCGGGGCGAGAACGACGAGTTCGTGACCCCGACCGTCATCGACGGCGTCGACGGCGGCCTTGTGGATGGCGAGCCGATCATCCACGCCAATTTCCGCGCCGATCGCGCCCGGCAGCTCGTCCATGCGCTGGCTGACCGGGACTTCACGAGCTTTGACCGTGCCGCGCCTGACGGCCGACGCGCTCCACACGACCTGGCGATCGTGACGATGACCGAGTACGAGGCGGACCTGCCGGTGCTCGTCGCGTTCCCGCCCGAGGTCGTGCCGTGCCTGGCGGGTGCCGCCGCCGAGGCGGGCTGGCGGCAGCTCCACGTCGCGGAGACCGAGAAGTACGCCCACGTGACGTACTTCCTGAACGGCGGACGGGAGGAGCCGTTCGACGGCGAGGAGCGCGTGCTCGTGCCCAGCCCCAAGGTGGCCACCTACGACCTTCGGCCGGAGATGAGTGCCGATGGCGTGACCGACGCCCTGGTCGCGGGGATCGCCTCGGGCCGGTTCGACCTGCTGGTGGCGAACTTCGCGAACCCCGACATGGTGGGCCACACCGGCCACTGGGATGCCACCGTGCGCGCGGTCGAGGCGGTGGATGCGTGCCTCCGCCGGATCGTGACCGCGCTGGCGCCCCTCGAGAGCTCCGGCGCGCTGCTGGCGGTCACCGCTGACCATGGCAATGCCGACGCCATGCGGACGGCGGACGGCGGCGTCGTGACGGCCCACTCGCTCAATCCGGTCCCGTTCCTGCTCGCCGGGCGGGCGGTCGACGGTCGCGAGCTCGAGAACGGCGCCCTGTCCGACATCGCCCCGACGCTGATCACGCTCGCGGGCCTCCGGCCGTGGCACGGAATGACGGGTCGCTCGCTGCTTGCTATCATCCCGCGGTCACCGAGGAGGTCCCCCCAGCCGTGAATCCCGTCCTGGCCGCTGGTCAGCTCATCGTCAGCGTCGCCCTCAGCTTCGCGATCCTGCTCCAGTCCCGTGGGTCGGGCCTCGGCGGCACGTTCGGTGGCGACTCGGCGGTCTACCGCAGCCGCCGTGGCATCGAGCGCCGGCTGTGGCAGTTCACGATCGTGTTGATCGCGCTGTTCGTGATGTTCTCCCTCGCCGGGTACATCCTTTCGCCGTCCGTCGCCGCCTGAGCCTGGTTCGCCCCGGTCCGCGACAGGTGGGCTCGCCATGGTGACGAAGATCCGCGACCGCACCCTCGTGGGCATCCTGAGCGTCGCCCTCGTCGTCCTGTCCATCGCGGCCCTCGGGCCGTCGCTCGGATCGTCCGGCAACTCGGCGGAGCCGACGCCGGGCAACGACAACACCCGCCACTACATCGAGGGCGTCGTCGGGCGCGCGAGCAACGCGAGCCCGTTCGGCGCGCGGTCGGCCGCGGATCGAGCGCTCGTCGCCCTGCTCTTCCGAGGGCTCGTCCGCCTGGGGCCGGGCAACTCCATCATCCCGGACCTCGCCTCCCACTGGGAGGTCGACGACGCGGGCAGGACGTGGACATTCCACCTGCGCCCGGGGCAGTTCTGGGAGGACGGCGAGCCGATCACCGCGGACGACGTGGCGTTCACCGTCAGCATCCTCAGCGACCCGGCATACACCGGCCCGGGCGGCGAGTCATGGCGGGACGTGACCGCGACAGTGGTGGACCTGCTGACGGTCGAGCTCCAGCTCACGACACCGCTCGGTGGCTTCCTCCAGGCGGCCACCCAGCCGATCGCGCCCGCGCACCTGCTCGGGGGCATTCCACCCGATCAGATCGCGGACGATCCCTTCGGCCAGGCGCCCGTGGGCTCCGGGCCGTTCCACGTCGTGTACATGCTCACGGGCGTGGTCATGCTCGCGGCGAACACCCCGATCGAGCCCGTCCCGACCGAAGCGGGCGGCCCGAACTTCGCGACACCTGCGCGCACGGATTCGCTGGCATCCCCCCGGGCCACCCGGAAGCCCGACGTCGCGGTCCCGTACCTGTCCCGGCTTGAGCTGCGCTACTACGACGATGTCGCGGCCCTGCGCAAGGACTGGGTGGCAGGCGATCTCGACGCTGCCTCCGGCCTCCAACCCGCCGACGCGGTGGCCCTGGCCGCCACCCCCGGGTCGCGCCTGGTGGCCTATCCCGGCACGACGCTCCTCGCCGCCGGGCTGAACCTCCGCGCCGGCCAGAGCGCATTCCAGGATCCGGCAGTTCGACGAGCGCTGTTCCAGGCGATCGACCGCAACGGCCTGGTGTCGACGTTGCTCGGCGGCCTTGGCAGTCGGGCGGATTCGCTCATCCCGCCGAGCTCTCCGATGTTCGACGCCGCCGGGGACCAGCCGATCGCGTTCGACCCCGCCGCGGCGAAGGCGGCGCTGGCGAAGGCCGGCTGGAAGCAGTCCGACCAGGGCTGGACCCCGAAGGGCGCGACGGAGCCGATCGCCATCGAGCTGCTCAGCCCGGAGGAGACGGCGAATCCCGTGGCGTTCGCGGCGGCCGAGGCCGTCACGGCCGCGTGGCACGACATCGGGCTGGCCGTCCGCCACGTGCCGCTGCCCGCCACAGAGCTCCTCGGCGACCGCCTCGTGCGCGGCCAGTTCCAGGTCGCGATCCTGCCGTTCGCGATCGGCCTGGACCCGGACGTCTACGCGCTGCTCGCGGCCTCGCAGACGCGCACCGGCGGCTCGAACGTCATCGGGCTCCAGGACCCGGAGCTCGACAAGCTCCTCGTCGCGGCGCGGACGCCGCTCGCGGAGGCGGATCGGGTCGCCGCCTACGCCAAGCTCCAGCAGCGGCTCGAGGATCGCGCATACCTGCTGCCGCTGGCGTTCCGGGATGACTATGTCGTGTTCCGCGACACGGTCAGCGGGCCCGAATCGCGACCCGTCGGGACCTCCGGAGACCGATATTGGGACGTGCTAACATGGCGGCTCGCCGACGGCAGCTAGACCCGTTTCGGGTCGCCGTGGATCTCACGCCGAGGTGGCGAAATTGGCAGACGCGCTAGCTTCAGGAGCTAGTGCCCGCAAGGGCGTATGGGTTCAAGTCCCTTCCTCGGTACCAATTTCAGCTCCCTCGACTCCTCAAGATCCACGGACGTAGCCGGCAAGCGAACCTGATGCCCAGGTGGCGGAATTGGTATACGCGTACGTTTGAGGGGCGTATGAGGCAACTCATCCGGGTTCAAGTCCCGGCCTGGGCACCACTCCTCCTTCTCCGCGGCTGACGCCGGCGGTCGCCGCCCTTCTCCCTGCGCCCCTCGCTTCGCTTCGCTTGCTCGGTTCTGATGGTCGCGCGGTCGGCGACCTCCGGCGCCAGCCGCTGGGTCACGTCGTCGGAGGGTGGGCGGGCGGTGACGGACTGCGGCGGCCTCGAATCGGCGGTCGTCGGGTAGGCTTCCCCTGGGCGGTTAGCTCAGTTGGTTAGAGCGCCTCGCTTACACCGAGGGTGTCGGGGGTTCGAGTCCCTCACCGCCCACTTTCCCTGGGATGTCGCGCCGATGCTGTAGCCTCGAGCCGTGGCCGTCCCTGACACCAAGTACGTGATCACGTCGGACGGCGTCCATCTCGCGTACCAGGTCGTGGGTGATGGCCCGGTCGACGTGGCCGTCGGCTTTCACTACTTCGGCAGCAACGTCGATCTGATCTGGGACGAGCCGGACTGGCGACCGTTCCTGGTGGCGTTCGCGGATTTCTCGAGGATGATCGTCCACGACCGGCGTGGGCTCGGCGTGTCCAGCCGCAACGTCCCTCCGCCGAATCTCGAGACCCAGGTCTCCGACCTGCTGACCGTGCTCGACGCCGCCGGCTCCCAACGACCGATTCTCGTGTCCGGCGGGCTCAGCTCGGCCGTCCACGTCCTGTTTGCCGCGATGCATCCGGATCGGGTGAGCGGCCTGATCTGGAGCAACCCCACGGCTCGGGCGGCGTGGGCGCCCGACTATCCATGGGGAGAGACGAACGACGAGTACCTCGAGAGCCTCGGTCGACGCCCCGGCTCCTGGGGCACGTTTGCCCAGGCCCAGGCGATCGCGGACATGCGCGCCCGCGAGCGACTCGGACTGCGGCACGATGCCGAGGCGCCACACCAACGACCGGAGCTCGTGAACAACTACGCCCGGATCATCCGCAACAGTGCCTCGCCGGATGTCGCGACGGAGATCTATCGGATCAACTACGAGACGGACATCCGCGCCGCGCTGCCGCTCGTCCAGGCGCCCGTGTCGCTGATCACCGGAACCGACGACGAGGTCGACGAGACGCGCTACGTCGCGTCGCTCCTGCCCAACGCGACCGTCCACGTGATCGATGGGCGAGCCGGGCTGGCCCTCGAGCCGTTGCTTCGCGTCTTCCACAAGATGACCGGGGTCACCGGGTCGGTGTCGTCGATCGAGACGGTGCTCGCCACCGTGCTCTTCACCGACATCGTCGGATCGACGGCGCAGCAGGCAGCGCTGGGCGACCGGGCCTGGAAGGATCTCGTGGAACGGCACCACCACATCGTCCGGTCGGCGCTCCTGCGCTGGCGCGGCACCGAGCGCGACACGGCAGGGGATGGCTTCTTCGCGACGGTCGATGGGGCGGCTCGCGCGATTCGCTGCGCCCAGGAGATCGCCGAGGCGGTGCGCGAGATCGGGCTGACCATTCGGGCGGGAGTGCATGTGGGCGAGTGCGAGATCATCGACGGAGGGGTCGGCGGCATCACCGTCACCATCGGCGCCCGGATCGCCGCACGAGCGGGCGCGTCCGAGGTGCTCATTTCGCAGACCGTCAAGGACCTCGTCGCAGGGTCCGGCTTCGGCTACGAGGACACCGGCGAGCACGAGTTGAAGGGCGTGCCCGGGTTGTGGCGAATCTGGTCCGTCCTGCCCCGGGCCGGCGGCTGACCGGGTACGAGGGGGCGTACGCGATAGACTCTGTCGTGGTGGCGTCGCGCTCAACTGGCGCGAGCCGTCGTGGAGGGTTCAAATGGAGCTGATCATCCTGATCGTCGTCGTAGTGGTGATCGCGTTGTTCGTGATCGGCATCTACAACGGCCTGATCGGTCGACGCAACCGGATCGACGAGGCGCTTGCCCAGATCCAGGTGCAGCTGAAGCGCCGGCACGACCTGATCCCGAACCTCATCAATGCCGTCAAGGGCTACATGGGGTTCGAGCAGAAGGTCCTGACGGACGTTACCAACGCGCGTGCCTCCGCCGTCACGGCCGGCGCCCAGGGCGTCGCCGCCCAGGCCCAGGCAGAGAACGCGCTGACGGGCACCCTGCGGTCGCTGTTCGCGGTCGTGGAGAACTACCCGGACCTGAAGGCCAACCAGAACGTGCTCTCGCTCCAGGAGGAGCTGACGACGACCGAGAACCAGATCTCGTTCAGCCGCCAGAACTACAACGCGAGCGTGCTCGATTACAACAACGCGATCCAGGTGTTCCCGAACGTCCTGCTCGCAGGCATGTTCGGCTTCACCAAGCGCGAGTTCTTCGAGGCCGAGCCCGAGGCGGCAGCCGTCCCGAACGTCGATCTCAGCCTGAGCTGAGCGAGCCGCCCGGCTCGCTCTTCGCTCGCCATCGACATACGGCGCTCTGATGCAGACACGACAGACCTTCTTCGCCCAGCAGGCGGCGAACAAGCGGAACTCGATCGTGCTCGTGCTGGCCGTGACCGCGCTCCTCGCGGTGCTCGGCTTCACGATCGGCTATGGCACGACCGGGTACGTCGAGGGTGCCTACGGCGTCACGACCATCGCGATCGTGATCGCGATGCTGATGTCGGTTGGTTCGTACTTCGCCGGCGACAAGCTGGTCCTCGCCTCGTCCGGGGCGAAGGAGGTCACCCAGCAATCGGCGCCCCAGCTGATGAACGTCGTCAAGGAGATGGCCATCGCGGCGAACGTGCCGATGCCCCATGTCTACATCATCGACGACACGGCACCGAACGCCTTCGCCACCGGTCGCGATCCCAGGCACGCGTCGGTGGCGATCACCACGGGACTCCTCCAGAAGCTGGATCGTGAGGAGCTCCAGGGCGTCATCGGGCACGAGCTCTCGCACGTCCGTAACTACGACATCCGGTTCGCGCTCCTCGTCGCCGTCCTCGTCGGCTCGATCGCCCTCCTGGCGGACTTCTTCCTCAGGTTCACGTTCTGGGGCGGCGGCCGGCGCGGCGGCGGTGATCGTGACAGGGGCGGTGGCGGACTGGCGGCGATCATGTTCGTCATCGCCATCGTCCTGGCGATCATTGCTCCGTTCATCGCCCGGCTCGTCCAGCTCGCGGTGAGCCGGCAGCGCGAGTACCTCGCCGACGCATCCTCGGTGGAGCTCACGCGCAATCCCCGCGGCCTGGAGCAGGCGCTCGCGAAGATCGCCGGCGACCGAGAGGTGCTGGAAGTGGCCAACCGCGCCACGCAGCACCTGTACTTCACCAACCCGATCAAGAAGTTCGAGGAACGCTCGAGCAACATGTTCTCGACCCACCCGAACATCGTCGATCGCATCAACCGCCTCCGGCAGCTGTCCGGTGAGCCGCCGCTCATCGCCTCGGACGTACAGGCGCTCCAGGGTCTCGACTGACCCTGGAATCCTCGATCGCCGCGCGGCGGCTGGTTGCCCAGCGCTTCGCCGGAGCGCCTCGGGGCGACGGTCGATCGCTACGCCGCGTTCTTCGGGCGGCGGTCCAGGTCACCGGGCTGGATTGAGGGGCGAAGGAGGCCCGTGCTATCCTCCGCCTCGCCGTCGGGCCGCTTCGGCCTGGTGGACTCGCCGGGCCGAGATAGCTCAGTTGGTAGAGCACGCGACTGAAAATCGCGGTGTCGCCAGTTCGACTCTGGCTCTCGGCACCAACAACACCGGCGCGCGCTTGCTCCGAGCGGAAGTGGCTCAGTTGGTAGAGCATCACCTTGCCAAGGTGAGGGTCGCGGGTTCGAGTCCCGTCTTCCGCTCCACTCCTCCCCTGCGGGCTACGTAGGATGACGACGTGCACGTCGACCCCCACCTGATCGAAGCCATCCGGGCAGGCGTCATCGGTGACGACGAGGCGGTCGTTGGGCCGTTCGGGCCGAGGCGGGTCACGTACTCGGACTACACCGCGTCCGGCCGGTCGCTGACGTTCATCGAGGACTACATCCGGGACGCGGTCCTGCCGCTCTACGGCAACACCCACACCGAGTCCTCCGGCACCGGGCTTCAGACAACGCGCTTCCGCGAGGAGGCACGCGACATCATCCGCCGGTCGACGGGCGCGACCCGCGAGGACCACGCGGTCATCTTCTGTGGCTCGGGCTCCACGGCCGCGATCAACAAGCTCGTCGACGTGATGAACCTGCGACTGCCCGCCGACCTTGACGACCGGTACGACCTGGCGCAGCGGATTCCGGCGGCAGATCGGCCAGTGGTGTTCGTGGGGCCGTACGAGCACCACTCCAACGAGCTGCCGTGGCGCGAGTCGATCGCCGACCTCGTCACGATCCCCGAGGACCACGACGGCCGGATCGACCTCGCGAGCCTCGAGGCCGCGCTGATCCGACACAAAGGCCGCGCCCTCAAGATCGGCAGCTTCTCGGCCGCCTCGAACGTCACCGGGATCATCAGCGACACGCGCGCCATCTCGGTGTTGCTGCACCGGCACGGTGCCCTGTCGTTCTGGGACTTCGCGGCCGCCGCGCCGTACGTCGACGTGGAGATGGAGCCCCATCGACCGTCGCCGGTCGGCGACAAGAAAGGGGGTCCGCAGGAGGCGGGCAGACCGGACGACGCCGCCCTCGACTACAAGGACGCCGTCTTCATCAGCCCGCACAAGTTCATCGGTGGGCCCGGCACGCCGGGCATCCTCGTGGCCCGCAGGGAGCTCTTCCGCAACCGGGTACCCACCGTCGTGGGCGGCGGCACCGTGGCGTACGTGAACCCCCTCGAGCATGTGTACCACCACGACCCGGAGCAACGCGAGGAAGGCGGCACGCCGGCGATCGTCGAGTCGATCCGCGCCGGCCTGGTGTTCCAGCTCAAGGAAGCAGTCGGGGTCGAATTGATCCGGCAGCGCGAGGAGTTGTTCATCCACCGGGCCATCGCGCGCTGGGAAGCGAACCCTTCGATCCAGATCCTCGGGTCCCACACGCTGCCGCGGCTGTCGATCGTGTCGTTCGTCGTCCTCCATGACGGTCGCTATCTCCATCACAACTTCATCGTGGCGGTCCTGAACGATCTCCTGGGCATCCAGTCGCGCGGCGGGTGCTCGTGCGCCGGTCCGTACGGACATCGCCTCCTCGGGATCAACCTGGAGACGTCGCGCGAGTTCGAGCGGGAGATCGCGCGGGGCTGCGAGGGGATCAAGCCAGGCTGGATCCGGGTCAACTTCAACTACTTCATCAGCGACGCCGTCTTCGAGTACGTCCTCGCAGCGGTGGATCTCGTCGCCAGCGAAGGCTGGCGTCTCCTGCCGCTCTACCGCTTCGACGAAACGACCGGGATCTGGCACCACCGTGGCGGGGTTGCCGAGCCGCCGATGAGCCTTGATGCGATCCGCTACGAGGACGGCCGGATGCGCTACCAGGCCCACCGTCACCGGGCTCCCGAGTCTGCCCTCACCGGCTACCTCGAGGATGCGCGTTCGATCCTCGCCGCGCTACCGGACCAGGCACCGGTAGAGCCTGCGCACCTCACCGCGGACTTCGAGGCGCTGCGCTGGTTCTGGCTTCCCGAGGAGATCGGCGTCTAGTCGAGGATCACGCCAGGCCAGCGCAACCAGCCCTCGATGCCGGCGATGGGCGAAGAACGACGAGCAGCGCCCGAACCGATTGCGAGCCGGTTCATCCGCTCTCCATTCACGAGTGCCATACGCAGGCCGGCGCCCCGGTTGACGGATCCGATCGATGTCGGCGCGCCGATCCTTGGGCCGAACAGCGACCGATTACGCTACGGGCGCGAAACTGCTGCCCCTTCGTCTAGTGGTAGGACAGCGGACTTTGAATCCGTTAGGCGAGGTTCGAATCCTCGAGGGGCAACCACCCTGCCCGCCTGTGGCAGAATCCGGCGGCTCCCAGGGCGACGTGGTGAAGTGGTTCAACACGGAGGTCTGCAAAACCTCTATTCACCGGTTCGAATCCGGTCGTCGCCTCCACACCCTCCGACGAGCTGGCGCCCGCACGAGGCCGGCCATCCATGTCGATCGTCGACGTCCACACGCACATGTTCACCCGGCGCTGGCTGGAGCTCCTGCGCGCCTCGGGTGATCCGTACGGCGTCGTCGTCCGGCCCGACGGGCGCGACGAGATCTACCGTGGCCCCACGCCGGTCGTGTTCCCGCAGCCCGGCCACTTCGACTACGGCATCCGGATCGAGCACATGGACCGGGCGGGGATCGACGTCTCGATCGTCTCGCTGACCTGCCCGAACGTCTACTGGGGTGGCGAGGCCGTCAGCGTCGAGGCCGCCCGCGAGTCGAACGATTCGATGGCCGACGCGGAGCGTGCGTACCCGGGACGCATCAAGTGGTTCACGTCGCTCCCGTGGCAGTACCCCGAGCGCGCCGTCGAGGAGCTGGCGCGGACCTGCGACCGGGGCGCCGCCGGTGCGATTGTGCTCGCCAACGTCGCGGGTCGGAGCCTGACCGAGCCGGCATTCGAGCCGATCTGGGCGGAGATCGACCGCCGGGGGCTCCCGGTCCTGGTCCATCCCGGCGAGCCGCCGGGCGCCGACCTCATGGACATGGGCCGCTATGACCTCAGCTGGTCGGTCGGGTTCATGTTCGACACCACGCTCGCGATCACCCGCATGGTCTTCGACGGCTTCCTGGACCGGTTCGCGAACCTGTCGCTGATCGTTGCGCACGGCGGTGCCGCGCTGCCGTACCTCGTCGGGCGGTTCGCGAAGGGCGACGAGGTGGAGCTGCCAGGCAGGCGCCGGATGACCGCCGCGCCACTGGACTACCTCCGGCGCATGTACCACGACTGCATCACCTACGACCTCGGCGCGCTGCGGTACCTCGTCTCCGTCGTGGGCGCCGACCGAGTGCTGTTCGGGACCGATTGGCCGCACCAGGTCCACGACGTGGCGGGCTCCCTGGCGAACACGGCGGCGCTTCCGGCGGAGCAGCGCGACGCGATCCGCGGCGCGAACGCGACGAGCCTCTTCCGCCTCTGACCTCCGGAACCGCCCGTGGAGTTTGGGCTGGTGTTCGAAAGGTGATCCGCGTACATTCGGAGGACCTACGAGGGGCGATGCCATGAAGGAACAGCCGGATCCGGCCCCGAACATTCCGCAGGCATTACGCGACTGGCGGACCGCGGAGCGGGCCGTCGCGGTTGCCCGGCGCGGCAAGCTCGCTGCCCAGAACGCCGCCGCTGCCGCGGAGGAGGCCGTCGAGGCCGCCCTCGCGACGGCTGCCGCCTCGAAGGCGGCCCTCGCGGCCGCCGCGCTGGCGGAGACCAGCGCGACCAAGACGGCGACGGCGGCACGGATCCTTGCCGAATCGACGCGCGCAGACCTCGTGGATGCGGACGCGGACAGTGCCATGGCAGACGTCGACGAGGCCGAGGCTCGTGTCCGCTACCAGGACGCGGCGGGCAGGGCCGCAGAGGGCCGGCTGCCCTAGGGCGACGTGCCGCCGCGGTACGCTGCCCGCGCCGGAGTGGCGGAATGGCAGACGCGGCTGACTTAAAATCGGCCGCCCGCAAGGGCGTGCGGGTTCGAATCCCGCCTCCGGTACGACGCTTGAACGCCTGCGTGCCCCGCGGCGGCCGCGACTGTAACGCGCGCGCAAGATCTGGCCCTTGGATGGTGGCGGTCCGGTTGTCATGCTTGTGGCAAGCAGAACTGGAGACCCCACCCCGTGATCGTCCGCGTCCTCAGAGCCCAGGTGAGAGCCAACCGCGTCGCCGCCTTCGACGTGATCTTCCGACACCAGGTCGACCTCCTGCGCGGCCAGCCCGGGCTCGCCTACGTGAAGCTTGCCCGCCGCCTGCAGCCTGACGGTGGCGAGGAGGTCATGCTCTTCGAGGAGTGGCTGGACGCGAGCTCCCTCTATGCGTGGGTCGGGCCGAACCTGACGGAGCCTCGCCTGGTGCCCGGCGCCCGTGAGCTCATCGACCAGCTGCACGTCGCGCACTACGAGGCGATGGACAAGGACATCCCCATCGACGTCCCCCGCGAAGAGCGGGATACCGGGTCGGTCGCCGCCGCCAGCCCCGGCCTCGGCTAGCCCCGGCCGAAGATCCCCGCGAGCCCGCGGCGGCGCGGCTCGGTCGCCGACCCGGGCGCGTCCTCTCCGAGCAGGATGCCGGCCAGCTGGTCGTAGCGGCGCGCCGGCTGGGACGTGGGGGCGCTGGCGAAGACCGGCGTTCCCTGGTTGGCGGCCCGGAGGTACAGCAGCGGGTCGTACGGGATGCGGATCGCCACCCGCCGGCCGAGGGCCGTCTCGATGTCGCCCGGAGTGAGCGTCTGCAGCGCGTACATCTCGTTGACGACGACAGTCGGCTCGCTGGTCTTGCCGCCTGCCTCGCCCAGGTACTCGAAGAACGAGTGGACCGCCTTGAGCGCCGGGAAGTCCGGCGTGACCACGATGACGATGTCGTCCGCGGCGTCGAGGGCCGCCATCACGCGGTCGTCCAGGTGCGAGCCCAGGTCCACGACGACGGTGGGAACGGCGGAGATGACGCCCTCCACGATCCGGCTGGCCTCGTCGCCGGGCATCAGCGGGTGGGTGGTCGTGGCAGGCGAGCCGGCCAGAACGAGGACGCCGCCTTCGTGACGGGCCAGGTACGTGGTCTTGAGGATCTCCGGGCTGACCATGCCCTGGCTGTCGCGAATGAGGTCGGCGATCGTGAGCTTGGGGCGCAGGTCCAGGCAGGTGGCAACGTTCCCGCCCATAGGCGTCAGGTCCACGAGGGCGATCTGGTCCGGCGTCCGCGCCGCGATCGCGAGCGCCAGATTCACGCTGACGGTCGTCGTACCGACGCCGCCCTTGGGCGAGTAGACCGCGACCATCCTGCGCCCCGGGCGTCGGGTCGTGGACACGAGCGTGCTCGGGTGGAGCTCCTTCGCGCGTCGATGACGCAGGTCCAGGGCCTCGACCCTGGCGTCCAGCTCCCGATCGTCGATGGGACGGATCATCACGTCGTCCGCGCCGGCCTCCAGCAGGCGGATCCGCTCCTCGACCTCGTCGGTGGAGCTGATGGCCAGGACGGGGACCTCCGACAGGGCAGGGACGGCCCGGACCTCGCGGCACATATCGGCGAGGGAGCGTGGCGGCGGCACGGCATCGAGCACGATCACGTCGTGATCCACGCCGGCCTTTGCGAGCTGCTCGGGATCCTCGACGCGCGTCAGCGATCGGCCGGGACGGCCGAGCACCTTGACCAGCGGATCGCTGGATGCGTCGCCGAGGAGCAGGATCTTGGTGTCGGCCACGGGTCTCCCTGGGTCGTGTCTGGCGTTGGCGCCGCCAGAGGATACAACCGGGTTCGCTACGGCCTCGTGCTAAACTCCGCCGCCTGACCTTTCTGCTCCGTGCGACGCCGTCGCAGCGGGGCATCCCCACAGGAAGGAGTTGACGGCCCATGCGCCGCTACGAACTCATGCTGGTCTTCCGGCCGGACGCGCCAGACGAACGCATCGCCGCGATCATCGATCGCACCACCCGCCAGATCACCGCCGACGGCGGCCAGATCGTGAAGGTCGCCCCATGGGGCCGCCGTCGCCTGGCCTACGCCATCGACCGGCATCGCGAGGGCGCCTACCACATCGTGGTCTTCGAGGCGCCGACGACCGCCATCGCCGAGCTGGAGCGCGGCCTGCTCATCACGGAGGAGCTCCTCCGCCATCTCGTCGTCCGCCAGGAGCGGCCCGCCCGCGCCCTGCGCGACGCCGGCGCCGAGGGCGACGAGGCGCCGCTCCCGTCCGCCGAGGACGAGGAGGAAGAGGATGATGGCCGTGAGCGGATCGACGAGTCGGAGAGCGAGGCGGCCCCGGCCGCAATCGACTGAGGGGATCGAACGATGGCGCTGAGCAAGATCCAGATCATCGGCAACCTCGGGCGTGATCCCGAGCTCCGCTACACCCCGAGCGGCCGCCCCGTGGCCAGCTTCACCGTCGCGGTCAACCAGTCGACCAAGAACCAGCAGACCAACGAGTGGATCGAATCCACCGACTGGTTCCGGGTGAGCATCTGGGGTGAGCGCGGCGAGCGGGCTGCCGAGAACCTTCGCAAGGGCAGCCGTGTGTTCGTCGACGGCCGGTTCCGGACCCGCGAGTACGAGGCCAATGACGGTCAGAAGCGCATGTCGCTGGACATCACCGCGGACACGGTCCTGGGCCTCGACAAGCGCGAGGCCGCCGAGGGCACGTTCGCCGGTGCGCCCGGTGCGCCCGGTGGGCCCGCCGGAGCCGGCGCTCCTGCCGGCGGTGGCCGCTCCGGCGGCTACGACGACACCGAGATCGACGAACTTCCCTTCTGACCCTGATCACGCCGCGCTCGCGCGGCGTCCCGAGGAGAACCTGACCGAATGCCTCCATCTGCACCGCGATCCCGCAGCAAGCGCGACGACTTCTACCGCGATCGACGCCGCCGCAAGGTCTGCGCCTTCTGCGCCGACAAGACGGTCGTGATCGACTACAAGGAAGTCAATCGGCTGCGCCGCTATCTCTCCGAGCGCGCCAAGATCGAGCCGCGACGCAAGACCGGTACCTGCGCCGGCCACCAGCGGGAGCTGTCCGTCGCCCTCAAGCGAGCGCGTCACGTCGCCCTGCTGCCGTACTCCCCGGAGCACCTTCGCCCCTAGCGTTCGCTGGCCCGCTCGACGTCGATGGAAGTCGGGCTGTTGATGCTCGTGGGCGGCGTTGCCGCCGGGGCGTTCGGGTCGCTGCTCGGGCTGGGTGGGGGACTGCTCATCGTGCCCTTGCTGACCATCGGCTTCGGGCTGCCCCTGCGTGAGGCGGTCGGCGTCTCGCTGGTGTGCGTGATCGTCACCAGCAGCGCCTCGGCGAGCGTGTACCTGGAGCGCCGGCAGGCGAATCTTCGTCTCGGGATGGTGCTCGAGCTGTTCACCGCCATGGGGGCCATCGCCGGCGGCCTCGTCGCGTTCCTGCTCGACGAGCGGCTGCTCGCGGCCATCTTCGCGGTGGTCCTGGTCTATGTCGCGATCACGATGCTCCGCAGCCGACCCGCCCAGGGCGATGATGCGGCGACCGCGGCCGCGGCCGACGGCCCCTCAAGGTCCGAGCGGCTGACCGGTTCGGCGGTCAGACGGGTCCCCGCGGGCCTGGTGGGCAGCGTCGGCGCCGGTGTCGTCTCCGCGCTGCTCGGCATCGGTGGCGGCATCGTCAAGGTGCCCGTGATGCACCTGGTGATGGGCGTGCCGCTTCGCGTCGCCACCGCGACGAGCAACCTCATGATCGGGATCACGGCGTCCGCGAGCGCGATCGTGTACCTGCTCCGCGGCGGCATCGACGTCAACGCCGCGGGTCCCACGGCGCTGGGCGTGTTCGTGGGCGCCACGCTCGGCTCGCGGCTTGGGGGCCGCGTGCGGGTGGGCATGCTCCGTGCGCTCTTCGTCGGGGTGCTCCTGTTCACGGCGTTCGAGATGGCGCGCCGCGCCGTTGGCCTCTCGTGAGCACGCTTCGCCTGGACCCGGGCGGCACCGGTGGCCGGCTCGAATCGACGCTCGGTCGCGTGCTGCAGATCGGGACGTACGCCTCGATCGTGCTCGTCGCGATCGGCGTCGTGCTGCTCGTGGCCAGCGGCCGATCGCCCCTGGAAGCCGGTGCTCTGCTGGTGATCGGCAGGCTCCTGGCGGACGTCGCCGCGGCGCGCCCGGAGGGGTTCCTGTGGCTCGGGATCCTCGCCATCGTCGCGACGCCGGGCCTCCGGGTCCTGGGTGCGCTCATCGGCTTCGCCCGCGGAGGCGAACGCGTGATGGCGATCGTCGCCCTCCTGATCCTCGGCGTGGTGGCGCTTGGCGTTCTCGCCGGACTGGTGACAGGCTAGGAGGCGATGGACCTCCTGATTCTCCTGGTCTCGTTCGTCGTCATCCTGGCGGGCGCCGAGCTGTTCACGAACGGCATCGAGTGGTTCGGCCGGAAGCTGGGCCTCGCCGAGGGCGCGGTCGGCTCGGTCCTCGCCGCAGTCGGCACGGCATTGCCCGAGACGATGATCCCGATCGTGGCGATCCTGTTCTCGGGCGAGGCGCATTCCGACGAGATCGGGGTCGGGGCGATCCTGGGCGCTCCGTTCATGCTCGCGACCCTCGCGATGTTCGTGACCGGCGCCGCGGTGATCTACCAGGCGCGCCACCGTTCCACCGGCGACGTCCTGCAGGTCGACACCAGGGTCCTCAGCGCGGACATGCGCACCTTCGTGATCGCCTACGGCATCGCCATCGCCGCCGCGGCCTTCCTGCCCTCCGAGCCGACGTGGCCGAAGCTCGTGGTTGCCGCGGTGCTCCTCGTGGTCTACGGCTGGTACGTGAAGGGCCACTTCGAGGCCGACCCGTCGATCGACATCGAGGATCTCGCACCGCTGCGCTTCCACCGCTTCGATGCCGGCCGGACCGCGGGCGTGGATGCCACCCATGGGCCGCGCCTGCGGATCGTCAACATCCAGGTGCTCGTGGCCCTGGGCCTGATCGTGATCGGCGCCGTGGCGTTCGTCGACGCGGTCGGACAGGTCGCGACGTCGCTGGGCGTGAGCCAGGTGCTGCTCGCGCTGGTCGTCGCCCCGATCGCCACGGAGCTGCCGGAGAAGTTCAACTCCATCATCTGGATCCGACAGGGCAAGGACACGCTGGCGATGGGCAACATCACCGGTGCGATGGTCTTCCAATCCGCCATCCCGGTGTCCGTCGCGCTCGTGTTCGCGCCGGAGAGCTGGGTCGCGGGTCCGGGCAGCTACCTCGCCTTCGCGTCGGCCGGGATCGCGTTCCTCGCAAGCGCGGCGATCTTCCTGCCCATGTACCGCGCCGGGCGGTTGCGCGGCCGCGGGCTGCTGCTCGGCGGGGCGTTCTACGTGACCTATCTCGTGATCGTCATCGTGGGGCTCGCGAGGGGGTAGGGCGGAAACCCGGGGATATACTCGGGCCACAGGTCGATTCGCTTTCGCGGCCACCGCCGCGCACATCGAGGAGCCAACCGAGATGCTCACCGAGAAGACGAAGGACGCCGCGGCCCACAGCGCCGCCGCCAGCCACGGGGCCGCCCCGAGCGCCGACCTCGTGGCCTATTTCGAGGGCAAGTACGTCGCCCTCGGCGATGCCAAGGTCAGCATCATGACCCACGCCTTCATGTACGGCACGGCCGTCTTCGAGGGCATCCGGGCCTACTGGAACGAGGACCAGGGCGTCCTCTACGGGCTCAAGCTTCGCGAGCACATGGAGCGCATCCGGCGCAACGCGGGGATGCTCCTCATGACCGACCTGCCGCCGGTCGACGAGCTGGTCCGGACCGTCGTCGAGACCATCCGCCGCAACCACTTCCGCGGGGACGCGTACGTCCGCCCGTGCTTCTATAAGTCCGGCCTCAGCGTCGGGGTCCGGCTGCACAACCTGGCCCATGAGTTTGTGGTGTTCGCCATCCCGTTCGGCAACTACATCGACGTGGACAAGGGCGTCCGGATCATGACCTCCACCTGGCGCCGCAACGCGGACGACGCCCTGCCGGCCCGCGGCAAGATCGTGGGCGGGTACGTGAACATGGCGTTCCAGAAGACCGAGGCGGAGCTCAACGGCTTCGACGAGGCCCTCGTCCTCACCCCGGACGGCCACGCCTCGGAGGCCTCGGCAGCCAACATGTTCGTGGTCCGCGACGGCGTCCTGCTCACCCCGCCGGTGAACGACGACATCCTCGAGGGCGTGACCCGTCGCGCCATCATGGAGCTCGCCGGGACGTTCGGGATCCCGGTGGAGTCGCGCTCCATCGACCGCTCGGAGATCTACGTCGCGGACGAGATGTTCCTGTGCGGCACCGGCGTCCAGCTGTCGCCGGTCACCGAGCTGGACCACCGCCCGATCGCGGGCGGCGCCATCGGCCCGATCACCAGGCAGCTCCACGAGGCGTACTTCGCCGCCGTCCGCGGCAACGACCCGCGCTTCATGCACTGGCTCACGGAGATCCCCGCGCGCTGATCCGGGCAGCGCGGGGGCCCGTCGCGTTCCTGCCCGATCGGCAGCAAGCCAGGCTTAGGCGGCAAGAACGTCAGGATTGCGCGTCTGGCGGCGGCCACGCCGCGCTGAGCTACGCACGAACTACGGCGTCGTCGCGTTCCGAAGGCCCGAAGTTCGCGTCCAGGCATCGGATGGTGGTCGTCTGGCAGGAACTGCAGGCCCAGCACTGCCCCGCGCGGCCGCGGGGCGACCGGACCGCGCTACGGGGCGGGGGGCGGCGTGAGCTGCGGCGTCGTGGACGCCGTGATGACCTCGAAGTCGACGCGAACGTTCGTGTCCGCGATCGGGACCACCTCGACCCCGAAGACCAGCTTGAGCGCGGCCACCGTGAGCGGGAACTTGTCCTCGGCGCCGTTGTAGGCGCGGATCGTCGTCGCGGGCAGGCCAGTCACGTCGGGCTTCTGGTTGGGCGCGGACGCGGCGATGCCGAGGTAGCTGAGGTACTCCGACAGGCGCGACGCCTCGCCCGCACGACCTGAGCCGTTGAGCACCCACACCGCCGCGGCCTCCTCCGCGAGGGCATCGCGCGCCTCCGCGAAGCCGGGATCGATCTGGAATGCCTCGGCCACGGCGGCGCGGATTCGCGCCACGCGTGGCTGGATGATGTAGCCGCGCGGCGGGCAGTTGAAGCACTCGATCTGGTAGAGCGGCGGCGTGAAGATCACGGACCGGATGGAGCGGGTGTCGATCCTCTCGGCGAGGCCCAGCAGCTGCGGCACGAGCTCGCGAGGGATGTCGGTGCGCAGCGACTGGCCGACCGCCTGCGAGAGCGAGTCGATGTTCTTGAGCACCTGGCTGATGTCCAGCTGGCGACGGAGCGAAACGAGCAGGCGCTGCTGGCGGGCGCCGCGCTCGAAGTCCGACGTGCTCTTTCGCGACCGGGCGTACTCGAGCGCCTCCGCGCCGGTCATGTGCTGCACGCCCGCGGGAACGAACAGGCGCTCGCGACGCGAGCCGGGCTTCGGGAAGTTGTCGTCCAGGACGGGCACCTGGACGTTGATCGTCACGCCACCGAGCGCGTCCACGACCTTCCGGAAGCCGTCGAAGTTGACCTCCACGTAGTACTGGATGTCCAACCCGTAGAGGTAGCCGAGGACCGTCTTGAGGCCGGTGTAGCCGCGGGTGGCCCGCGTCCCGGGGAACACGTCCGACCGGTTCCGCGCGGCCACGAAGAAGCTGTTGATCTTGCCCGCGTAGACGGAGCCCCAGACCCTGCGGGCCGGCCCCGGTGGCAGCGGCACGTCCACCGTGTCGCGCGGCAGCGTGAACATGACGACCTGGCCGGATTGCGGGTCGATTGACACCGTGATCATCGTGTCGGTGTTGTGGCCGCCACCCTGCTCGTCGGCCCCGATCAGCAGGATGTTGAGGCGGTCCTTGCCGTTCCACGGTGGGATCTCCGGGCCGCCGCTCACCGCGGGTCCGATCGACGGCTCGGGCGTGGCGCTCGAGTCCGGCGCATCGGTCTCCGCGTCGCTCGGGTCGGGCGATGACCCCGGCTGGCAGCCGGATTCAGGATCGAAGATGCAGGCCGCCGTGTCGGACAGCAGCGAGTCGTAGCGGGCGACAGCGAGGTGCAGGCCGCTCATGACCACCAGCACGGCGACCAGGCTCGCGAGCGACGCGACCCCGGCCTGTCGCAGCGCGGCGGACGTCCGGAGCGCGGACGCCCCGGACAGGGCGCGGGCGATCGACCAGGCGTCCACGATCGCGTAAGCGCGATAGACGAGCGCCACGAGGTTGCCGATGAACACCGCTGTCAGGAACCACGACTGGACGGCCAGGCCGGCGAGGTCCACGGCGGACAGGCGCACGGCAAACCCGGCGATGAGCGCGCCGAGGAGCAGCGGCGGTGCCCCGAAGCCCAGGCCGCGGCGGTATGCGCCGAGGTAGGCGTGACCCAGGCCCGGGAACAGCAGTGACAGGAACGCCGCCGCGAACGGGGAGCGGCCCCGCGGCAGTGTCTCGTGGACCGGCGGCATCGCGGGTAGGATAGCCGGACCGCGGCCGGTGGCTGTCCAGGCCTCGCCGTACCCAGATGAGGCCCGATGTTCCGACCCGTTCCTACACGCCCAGACCTCGTGGCCATGGAGCACGAGATCCTCGAGCAGTGGCGGGACCGCGCGACCTTCTCGCGGCTGCGCGCCCAGAACGCGGGCGGGCCGCACTGGAGCTTCCTCGACGGCCCGATCACCGCGAACAACCCGATGGGCGTCCACCACGCATGGGGCCGCACGTACAAGGACCTGTTCCAGCGCTTCCACGCGATGCTCGGCGAGGACCAGCGTTGGCAGAACGGGTTCGACTGCCAGGGGCTGTGGGTGGAGGTCAACGTTGAGCGGGATCTCGGTTTCAAGAGCAAGCGCGACATCGAGGCGTACGGCATCGCCGAGTTCGTGTCGCTGTGCAAGCAGCGGGTCCTGACCTACGCCGCCCGGCAGACCGAGCAGTCCATCCGCCTCGGGATGTGGATGGACTGGAACGACCCGGACGAGCTCCGCAGGCTGCGCGACCTGCTCGCCGCGGACCCCCAGCAGCTCACGACGACGCAGGGTCCGGACGGTCCCATCACCGACACCGTCGAGATGCTCGTGGGGCGCCTCGGGATGCCGGACCTCGGGGGCAGCTACTTCACCTTCAGCAACGAGAACAACGACCTGATCTGGGGCTTCCTCCGGGAGTGCCACAAGCGCGGCTGGATCTACAAGGGCCACGACTCCATGCCCTGGTGCCCGCGGTGCGGCACCGGAATAAGCCAGCACGAGATGACGGAGGGCTACCAGGACCGCGAGGACCCGGGGCTCACCGTTCGCTTCCCGCTCGTGGACCGGCCCGGCGAATCACTCCTGGTCTGGACGACGACCCCGTGGACGCTCGCCGCGAACGTCGCCGCCGCGGTCGGACCGGACATCGAGTACGTCCGGATCCGCCAGGGCGACGCCAGCTTCTGGATCGGCAAGGGCACGCTCAAGCAGTCGGCCCGGGGAACGTTCGAGGTCGTGGAGTCGAAGAAGGGGAGCGAGCTCGTCGACTGGCGGTACACGGGACCGTTCGACGACATGCCGGCCGTGCGGGACGCCTTTGCCAAGGGCACGCGCGACGACCCGGGCTCGCCGTACGTGCACCGCGTGGTCCCGTGGACCGAGGTGGGCGAGGACGAGGGCACGGGCATCGTGCACATCGCGCCGGGCGCCGGCGCGGAGGACTTCCAGCTGGGCAAGAGCCTTGGGCTCCCGGTCATCGGGCCGATCGACGAGAGCGGCCGCTACTACGCGGGCTTCGGCTGGCTCTCGGGGCGTGAGGCGTCCGGGCAGGCCGAGGCGATCGTGGAGGACCTGGAGCGGCGCGGGTACTTCTACCACCTGGAGCCGTACACGCACCGCTACCCGCACTGCTGGCGGTGCGGGACGCCGCTGCTCTTCCGGCTCGTGGACGAGTGGTTCATCTCCATGGGCCAGGTCTACGACCAGCCGCGCGACACCCTCACGCCCGCGCAGAAGGCGGCGAGCCTCCGCTACCAGATCATGGACATCGTCGACGAGATCCGGTGGATCCCCGGCTTCGGGTATGAGCGTGAGCTGGACTGGCTCATGAACATGCACGACTGGATGATCAGCAAGAAGCGCTACTGGGGCCTGGCGCTGCCGATCTACGACTGCCAGAACTGCGGCACGTATGACGTGATCGGCGGGATCGACGGCCTGGAGGAGCGGGCGCTCGAGGGCTGGGATCGGTTCAAGGGGCACACGCCCCATCGCCCGTACATCGACGAGGTCACGATCCGGTGCTCCGGCTGCGGAGAGCCGGTCAAGCGGATCCCGGACGTCGGCAACCCGTGGCTGGATGCGGGCATCGTGCCGTTCTCCACGATCCACTTCCGGGAGGACAAGGAGTTCTGGGAGAAGTGGTTCCCGGCCGACTTCATCACCGAGAGCTTCCCCGGGCAGTTCCGCAACTGGTTCTACGCGATGCTCGCGATGTCCACGGTCCTCCGGAAGACGGCACCGTTCAGGACGATCTTCGGCTACGGCACGCTCATCGGCGAGGACGGGCGCGCCATGCACAAGAGCTGGGGCAACTCGATCGAGTTCGACGAGGCGGCCGAGCGCATGGGCGTCGACGTCATGCGCTGGCTGTACACGGCCGCGAAGCCGGAGGACAACATCCTCTTCGGCTGGCACACGGCCGACGGCGCCCGGCGACGCCTGCTCGTGCTGTGGAACACGTACTCGTTCTTCGTGACGTACGCGCGGCTCGCCGGCTGGACACCGGCCGGCGCGACGGCGGCCTCGACCCCCATGGATCGCTGGATCCTGTCTCGCGTCGCGGGGCTCGCCGCGGCCGTCGAGGATCGCCTCCAGGACGTGGATCCGGCCGCCGCCGCGCGCCTGATCGATGCGTTCATCGAGGACCTGTCCACCTGGTACCTGCGCCTCTCGCGTCGCCGGTTCTCGCGCAACGACGACGCAGCGGATCGCGCCGCAGCCTTCTCGACGCTCCACGCGACCCTTGCCGCGCTGGCGCGCATCGTGGCGCCGATCCTGCCGTTCCTGTCCGACTCCATGTACGGGAACCTCGTCGCCGCCTTCGACGACTCGGCGCCGGATTCCGTGCACCTCACGCGCTGGCCCACCCAGGAGCTCGCGGGCTTCGTCGATCCCGCGCTGGAAACCGCGATGGCGACCGCGCGCCGCGTCGTGGACCTCACCCGGACGCTGCGCGGCACCTCCGGCCTCCGGGTTCGGCAGCCGCTGGCGCGCATGTGGCTCGCGATCCCCGGGGCGGACGTCGGCCAGGTCGAGGGGCTCCTGGAGCTGATCGCCGAGGAGGTCAACGTCCGGCACATCGAGCGGATCGACGACGAATCGGCTCTCGTCGACCGGCGGATCAAGCCGCTGCTGCCGAAGATCGGCAAGCGCCTCGGGGCCGCGATCCCGGCCGTGATGGCCGCGGCACGGGAGGGCGCCTTCGAGGTGCACCCGGACGGCTCCGTGACGCTCGGCGGCGTGACGCTCGCGGCCGACGATGTGGAGATCCAGGCCACGCCGCGCCCCGGTACCGCCGTGGCCCACGACGAGGGCCTCGTCGTCGTCATCGATACGGAGCTCACGCCCGAGCTCCGCGCGGAGGGCGACGCGCGGGAGCTCCAGCGGGCCATCCAGGACCTGCGCAAGGACGCGGAGCTGGATCTCGACGCGCGGATCGAGCTGTGGATCGACGGCCTGCCGGCCGAGGTCGAACCGCATCTCGTCTCCGTGGCGCGCGAGACGCTCGCCGATCGCGTGACCCGCGGCCGGCCCGCGACGGGCAGTGATGCGACGACCGGGTCCGTGGAGCTGACGAACGGCACCGTGACGATCGGGCTGCGCGGCATCTCCGGGCCGACGGCAGCGTGAGCCAGATTCGCAGCGACCCGATGGCCGAAGGCCAGCCGATCGCCTCCGGCGACCCCGCGGCCGACCCGAGCCCGGCCAGCGTCCCGGCCGATGTCGCGGTGCCCGCCGGGCGCCCGCACTGGGTCACGTTCCTCGGTCTCGCGTCGTTGATCATCACCGCCGATCAGCTGACCAAGGCATGGCTGGTCTCGTTCCTCGCGCCGGGCCAATCGGTCGCCGTGCTGGGCGACTGGATCCGCCTCGTCCACTCGCAGAACAACGGCGGGCTGTTCGGCCTGCTGCGCGGCCAGGCGGTCCCGTTCGGGCTGGTCTCGCTGGTCGTCGTCGGGCTGATCGTGCTGTACCACGCGAGGGCGGAGCCGAACCGGTACGTGTCGATCACGCTCGGGCTCCTGCTCGGCGGTGCCATCGGCAACCTCATCGACCGGCTCCGGATCAACTACGTCGTGGACTTCGTGGATGCCGGGATCGGGAGCCTGCGCTGGTACACGTTCAACATCGCGGACTCCGCGATCACCTTCGCCATCCTGCTGCTCCTCGCCGCCAGCCTGTGGCCGTCGGTCGCACGCCGGGCCGGGGTCGATGCCTGACGTCGCAGCGGACGTGCGCCGGATGCTCGTGCCGGCCGAAGCGCGCCGCAGCCGCGCCGACCGCTGGGCCGCGGACCTCAGCGGCATGTCCCGGAGCCACGTGCAGAAGCTCATCTCGGACGGTCATCTGACCCTCGAGGGGCACGCGCTCAAGGCGAACACCCTCGTGGAGCCCGGCGCCGTCCTGGAGCTCGTCGTGCCGCCGCCCGCGCCGGCGGAGCCACGGGCGCAGCCAGAGATCCCGGTCGAGGTGGTGTACGAGGACGACGATCTCCTGATCGTCAACAAGCCGGCGGGCCTCGTCGTCCACCCCGCCGCAGGCCACGCGGACGGGACGCTGGTCAATGCGCTGCTCGGACGGGGCGAGGGCCTCTCCGGGATCGCGCCGGGCGGCATCGTCGGTGTCCAGCGCCCGGGCATCGTTCATCGGCTGGACCGCGACACGAGCGGCCTGCTCATGGTCGCGCGCAACGACGCTGCACAGGCATCGTTGCAGGCGCAGCTGAAGGCCCGGCGGGTCAAGAAGACGTACCTCGCGTTGGCATCGGGCGTGGTTGCCGCCGCCGCCGGCCGCATCGAGGCGCCGATCGGGCGCGACCCGAGTCGCCGCACCCGCATGGCGGTCACGCCCGGCGGACGGGATTCGACCACGGGCTACCGCGTACGCGAGCGGTTCGCGGGCTGGACGCTCCTGGAGCTGGACCTCGTCACCGGCCGCACCCACCAGATCCGCGTGCACCTGGAGGCGATCGGCCATCCGATCGCGGGCGACGTGCTGTACGGAACCGGCTCCTCGCGTCGCGGGCCCGATGGCCTCCGGCGCCTGTTCCTGCATGCGTGGCGGCTGGAGTTCACCTCGCCCTCGACGGGCCGCCTCATCCGGGCGGAGGCGCCGCTCCCCGCCGAGCTCGAGGCGGTGCTGGCTGACCTGCGCACCCGGGCGGCACTCGCATGAGCCCGGATGACACCATCGAGGGCGTGATCGACGGCGCGCCGGGGGCCATGGTGGTGATCGTGTCCGGGCCGTCCGGCGTGGGCAAGGACACCGTGATCTCGTCCCTGTGCCTGGTCCCCACCGAGCCCCAGCGGTACTTCGTGGTGACCTGCACGACGCGACCGCGACGGACGTACGAGGTGGACGGCGTCCACTACCACTTCCTGGACCAGGCGGAGTTCGAGCGTCGGAACTCCGCCGGCGGCTTCCTGGAGGCGAACTTCGTCCACGGCAACTGGTACGACACGCCGCGCGACCAGGTCCGCGAGGCGCTCGCGGCGGGCCGCGACGCGATCCTCAAGATCGACGTCCAGGGCGCCGCCGCGGTGAAGCAGAAGGTGCCCGAGGCGCTGCTCGTCTTCCTCGTCCCGCCGTCCCTCGAGGACCTGTTCCAGCGGCTCCAGAAGCGCGCCACCGAGACGGCCGACGAGCTCGACATCCGCCAGCGCAACGCCGCCCTGGAGCTCGCCCGCGCGGACGACTACGACCACGTCGTCTTGAACGACACCGGCCAGGTGGCGCGGACCGCGGCCCGCATCGACGAGATCATCCGCGCCGAGAAGGCTGCCCACCCGGACCGCCGCACGCGGGTCTGACGTCGTGACCGGCCGGCGGATCGTCGCGGTCGCGGTCGACGCGGCCGGCGCCGCGGGCAACCGCCCGTATTCCTACGAGGTGCCCGACGGCCTCGCCGACCTGGCGGTGGGCGAGGCCGTCCTGGTCGAGTTCGGCCGGCGGCAGGCGCTCGGGATCGTGCTGGGCCCCGGGGCGGAGGTCGAGGGCGTGGAGACGAAGCCGATCGTCGGGCGCGTTCGTACGGACGGCCCGCTCCTGCCGCCCCTCGGCATGCGCCTGGCCGACTGGATCGCCACGCGCTACCTCGCGCCGCCCGCCCTCACGCTCCGGGCGATGCTCCCGCCGGGAATGCTGGAGCGGCTGGAGCTCGTCGCGGAGCGCCGGCCCGAGAGCGGCGGGACGGCAGGTACCCCCGAGGACGAGGCGATCCTCGAGGCGCTCGCAGCGGGACCGCGGCCCGTCCGAGGCCTCGAGGCAGCCGAGGGCCGGCCCGCGCTCCTGCGGCGCCTGCGCGCCCTCGAGGCCGATGGCCTTGTCGATCTCGACTGGACACTCCTCGCGGCCGGCGCCGGCCCCCGCTGGGTCCGGTTCGTGCGATCGTCAGGCGGGCCGCCCGCCGAGTCGAAGCCGGCGCGTCTCGGGCCGCGACAGCTGGCGCTGCTGGAGGACCTCGCCGCGGGCCCTTCGGACGGCCTGCCCGCGCCGGAGCTTGCCGCGCGCCACGGGTCGTCCACCGTGGCGACCCTCGCCCGCCGTGGATTGGTCGAGATCGACGTCCGCGAGGCGCCCCGTCGCCCGCTCGAGGCCCGCCCTGTCGGGCGCCGCGGCGGACGCCCGGAGGGCGCCGACCTGAGCCCGGAGCAGGCAGAGGCGGTCGCCGTCGTCGAGCGTGCGGCGGTCGCCGGTGGGTCCGCCACGATCCTGCTTGACGGCGTGACGGGCGGCGGCAAGACCGCCATCTACACGGAGCTGCTCGCGCGGACCCTCGCGCGTGGGCGCCCGGGGCTCGTGCTCGTGCCGGAGATCGCGCTGGCCCTCCCGCTCGTGGATCGGCTTCGGGCGGACCTGGATGCACGCGTCGCGGTCGTCCACTCGGGCCTGGGCGATGGCGAGCGCGCCGACGAGTGGCGGCGGATCCGGCGCGGCGACGTGGACGTCGTCGTCGGGACGCGGCTGGCGATCCTGGCGCCGCTCGCCGACGTGGGCCTGATCGTCGTGGACGAGGAGCACGACGCCGCGTACAAGAGCGATCGCACCCCGCGGCTGCAGGCACGCGACGTTGCCGTGGCGCTCGGCGCGATGGCCGGCGCGCCCGTCGTGCTCGGGTCGGCGACGCCGTCGGTAGAGACGGAGGGTCACGCGCGCGACGGCTCCATCCTGCGGCAGCGCCTGCCCACGCGGCTGAGCGGCGCCGCGCCGGAGGTGGAGGTCGTCGACCTGCGAGCCGAGCTCGCCGCGGGAGTGCTGGGCATGCTCTCTCGATCCCTCGCGACCGCGCTCGGCGATCTCGCGGAGGGCGACCAGGCGATCCTGGTGATCAATCGCCGGGGATCGGCATCGGTCGTCCTCTGCAGGGACTGCGGCCATGTCGCGAAGTGTCCCGACTGCACGCGGCCGCTCGTCTACCACCAGGCGGGCCAGACCCTTCGCTGCCATCACTGTGGCCGCGCCTGGCCCATGCCGACCCGGTGCCCGCAGTGCGGCTCCGCGCGAATCCGCTACCTCGGCGGCGGGACGGAGCGGCTGGAGCGCGAGGTCCGGGAGCGGTTCCCGGGCCTCAAGGTGGGTCGTCTCGATCGCGACGTCGTGGAGCGCAAGGGCGCCGCCGAGCGGGTCGTGGACGCCTTCAGCGACGGCCGCCTTGACGTGCTCGTGGGCACGAGCCTCGTCACGAAGGGCCTCGACATCCCGGCGGTCACCCTCGTCGGGGTCGTGTCCGCCGACGTGGCCCTGAACCTGCCCGACGAGCGCGCGGCCGAGCGGACGTACCAGCTGCTCGCGCAGGCGGTTGGTCGCGCCGGCAGGGGTGAGCGGCCGGGCCGGGCGATCATCCAGACCTACCAGCCGGAGCACCCGGCGATCGTCGCGGTGGCCGAGGGGCGATCCGCCGCGTTCTACGACGCGGAGCTGGACCTGCGCCGCCGGTTCGGCTCGCCGCCGTTCGGGCGGCTGGTCAAGCTGACCGTCGCGCTGCCGGACCGGGCAGACGCCGAGCAGGCCGGGAAGGAGATGGTGGAGCGGCTGCGGGGGCGCGTGGCTGCCACGGGTGCGAACGTCCAGATCAGTGGGCCGGCACCGGCGTTCGTGGCCAAGCGCGGCGATCGCTGGCGGTTCAACGTGGTCATCCGGGGCGAGGACCCGATCGGCACCCTTGGCGACCCGCCTGGCGCGCCGTGGTCGATCGACGTGGACCCCGAATCACTCCTCTGACCGATCGGGGGTAGGATCGTCGGGACGCCGCGCGCAGCTCCTACCTTCAGCGCACCGTCGACACGAGGAGATCACCCATGACCGAATTCAACACCAAGGCCGAAGGCGAGATGGGCTCGTCCACCGAGGAGAGCTTCGCCTGGACCGAGCCGGAGCAGCCCACCAGCAGCACCGGCCAGCAGGCGCGCGAGTGGCTGAGCCAGCTCCAGGCGATGATCGAGAACCTGGCCACGCAGGCCGCTCCGGTCGTCCGCGAGGTCGGCATCAAGGCCGCCGAGCTCGCCGCCAAGGCGGGCGAGAAGGCCGGCCCGGTCGCCCAGCGCGCCGCCGACCTCACAGGCCAGGCGGGCCACAAGCTTGCCGAGAAGGCCAGCGACTTCGCGACGGAGCTCCGACGTGACGCAGCGGCCGCGAAGGCTGCCAGCGCCACCACGGTCGAGTCCGAGACCGACGCACCGGCAGACGCGGCCACCGCCGACGAGCCGATGACCTCGGGCGTCGCCTGACCGACTGAATCTTCGCGCGGCTCAGCCGCGCCAGGCGCAAGGCCCAGGCGAGCAGGCGAAGCGAGCGCACCTCGACGTGCGTGAGCGAGCAGCGGAGCCGACAACGAAGCGACTGGCGTGGATCAGCCGCGCGAGCTCGACCGTATACTCGGGCCTGTGAGCGTCCGCCCCATCGTCCTCCTTGGCGACCCGCGCCTTCGACTGCGCGGCGAGCCGGTCGAAAGCTTCGGCCGGTTCCTCCACAACCTGCTCGACGACCTGACGCACACCATGCGCCATGCACCCGGTGTGGGTCTTGCTGCGCCGCAGATCGGCGAGGGCCTCGCGGCGTGCGTGGTCGAGGTGGAGGATCGGCTGTTCGAGCTGGTGAACCCGAAGATCGTCCGAGCCGAGGGCGACGACCGGGACCTCGAGGGCTGCCTCTCCATTCCGGGCTATGCCGCGTACGTCACCCGTCGCGAGAAGGTCTGGGTCGTCGCCCAGGACCGGCGCGGGCGCCGCATCAAGGTCGCCGGGTCCGGCCTGCTCGGGCGCGCGTTCCAGCACGAGCTGGACCACCTCCAGGGCAAGCTGTACATCGACTACCTCGACTCGATGGACGAGCTGATCTCGGTTCGGGCGCATGCCGATGACGACGAGGACGACGGCACCGCGGCGGAGGGCGACGGCGAGGCGGCCGGCGTTCTGGCACCCGCCCTGGGATGACGGCCGGTCCGGCCTCCGGGCGGGCGGCCGACCGGGCACGCACCATCTTCTTCGGCTCCGGCGCCTTTGCGGTGCCCATGCTTGACGCCGTCGCGGAGCACCCGCGCCTGCACCTGGTCGCGGTCGTCACCGCGCCCGACAGGCCCGCAGGGCGCTCGAAGGCCCTCACGCCGACGCCGGTCGCGGTCCGTGCCCGCGAGCTCGGGGTGGCGATCCTGCAGCCGGCAAAGGTCCACGCCGCGGAAGCCGTCGCCGAGGTCGCCGCGCTGCGCCCGGACCTTGGTGTCCTCGCCGACTACGGGCAGATCGTCCCGCGGTCGCTCCTGGACCTGCCGCCACGCGGCATCCTGAACGTGCATCCGTCGCTACTCCCGCGCCACCGCGGGGCGACACCGATCCCGGCGACGATCGCAGCGGGCGACACCGAGGCCGGCGTTTCGATCATCCGCATGGACGAGGGCATCGATACGGGACCGATCGTGGCGTCGCGCCGCTGGCCGCTTGACGGGACCGAGCGCGGACCGGATCTCGAGGCGCGGGCGGCTGCAGAGGGAGCCGCGCTCCTTCAGGTCACGATCGCCGAGTGGCTGGATGGCTCCGTGGCGGCGCGAGAGCAGGGAACGCATGGAGCCACCGTGACCCGGCCATTCCGCCGGGCGGACGCCCGCCTGGACCCGTCCAGGTCTGCGCGGGAGCTGGAGCGCCAGGTTCGCGCGAATGCCTCGTGGCCCGGCACGTTCATCGAGACCCCGCTCGGCCGTGTGGCAGTGCTCGAAGCGTCCGTCGCCGAACCCCGCCCCGGTGATAGGCCCGGCGCCGTCGTCGAGCACGAAGGTCGGCTCGCGCTGGCGACGTCAGAGGGACGTCTCGTCATCGATGCCGCCCAGCGCGAGGGCAGGCGCGCGGTGACCGGCGAGGAGTTCCTGCGCGGACAGCGCCAGCTCGTGGGATCGTTCGCGCGATGAGCACGGACATCGTCGGCGCTCCGCGCCCGCGGCCGGATACCCCCGCGAAGGTTCGCGGCGCGACGCGCTACCTCGCCGATCGGCCGATGCGCGGCCTGCTGCACGCGCGGCTCGTCCTCGCCCAACGGGCGCACGCCCGGATCGTGGCGGTCGACGGTGCGGCCGCGCTCGCGGTCCCGGGTGTCGTGGCGGTGTTCGCCGCCGAGGACCTGCCGCTGAAGGGCGAGGGCAGCGACCGGCTGAGCCGGCCGCTCGCACGGTCGGAGGTGGTCTTCGCTGGCGAGCCGGTCGCGCTGGTCGTGGCACGGACGCCCCAGGCGGCGGTTGACGGCGCGGAGCTCGTCTCGGTCCGACTGCAGGCGCTGCCGTCGGTCGTCGACGCGGAGGCGGCGATGGTGGCCGCGTCGCCGCTCGTCCGCGTGGAGCTCGCGGAGGAGGGCGACCGAACCGGGTCGATGGACGCCCAGACGCACGCCGGGGTCGGCGGAGGCGGGGACGTGTCGATCGATGCGGAGGTGCTGTCGGAGAACGTCACCGGCCGGTACCGGTACCGGGAGGGCGACGCCCTGTCCGCACTCGGGCGATCCGCCGTGACCCGCGAGGGAACG
This sequence comes from Chloroflexota bacterium, assembly GCA_016191395.1. Lineage (GTDB taxonomy): Bacteria > Chloroflexota > Limnocylindria > Limnocylindrales > CSP1-4 > UBA5189. The sequence goes on along the minus strand of JACPOS010000031.1, from coordinate 31,368 downwards.
TTCTCGACCGCCTGGATCCACCAGGGGTACCTGGAACCGCAGGCGTGCACCGCGTGGGTGGACGCCGACGACACCCTCGTGATCGAGACGTCCACGCAGTCGCTGTTCACCGCGCGCAGCGAGATCGCGAAGGCCCTGGGGCTGCCGCAGCGACGCGTCCGCGCCATCGGGACGCCGCTGGGGGGCGGCTTCGGCGGCAAGTGGCCGCTCTTCGACACGCTCGCCGCCGCCGCGGCGTGGAAGCTCCGCCGGCCCGTCCGGCTGGCCGTCACCAGGTCCGAGGACTTCGCCGCCGCCAACCCCGGGCAGCCGCTCGGGATGACGATCCGCATCAGCGCCGATGCCGACGGCCGTTTCACCCGGCTGGGGGCGCGGATCGTCGCGGACGCGGGCGCCTACGAGGAGGGGAGCGCGGAGTCGCTCGGTGGCGTGCTCATCGCCGGGCCGTACGCGTGGCCCTCGTTCGACATCAAGGCGTACGGCGTCCGCACGAACCGGTTCGGCGTCGGTGCGTACCGGGCGCCGACCGCGCCGCAAACGTGCTTCGCGCTGGAGACGCTGATCGACGAGCTCGCCGCAGCCCTGCACATGGACCCGATCGACCTCCGCCGGCGGAACCTGGTCGCCGAGGGCGGGGCGATGGTCGATGGCGAGACGTGGACCGCCCATGGCGCAGCCGAGGTCCTCGACGCGCTCGAGGCGAGCGCGACCTGGCGCGACCGGGCGTCCACCGGGGCGGCCGTCGCGGAGCCGGATGAGGGTGTCGGCGTCGCTCTTGGCTACTGGCCGGGCGCGACGAACGCCGCGGCGGCGGCCTGCAAGATGTCGGCTGACGGGAGCGTGCAGGTCATGACCGGCGTGGCTGACATGTCGGGCGTCGCGGGCGGCTTCCAGGCCATCGTCGCCGACGCGCTCGGGGTCTCGCCTGACGTCGTGCAGATCGTGACGCTGGATTCCGACGGCGCACCGTCGTCGCCGGGCAGCGGCGGCAGCACGATCACGTACTCGGCAGGTCGGGCGATCCGTCGCGCGGCCGAGGAGGTCGGCAAGCGGCTGCTGGAGGCCGCGGCGCTCCAGCTCGAGATCGCGGTCGAAGACCTGGAGCTGTTCGAGGGGACCGTGCGCCCGCGAGGCACGCCGGAGAAGGCGATCCCGCTCGCGAAGCTCGTCCGCGCCAACGCCCGGGCGGGCCGCGAGCCGATCGAGGGCCAGGGCCGTGCCGAGGTCCCAAGCCTCGCACCGTCCGTGTCCGGGCACGTGGTGCGCGTCCGCGTTGATCGGGACACCGGCGCCGTCACCGTCCTCGCGGATCACGTGGTGCAGGACGTGGGCCGCGTGCTGAACGCCGCGTTGGTGGAGGGGCAGCAGCACGGCGCTGCGGCCCAGGGGATCGGCTGGGCGACGATGGAGCGGCTCGTCCACGACGGCAACGGGCAGCTCCTCACCGGCACGTTCCTCGACTACGCGATGCCGCGGGCCGAGGACGTCGGCACGCTCGCGACCACGAGCGTCGAGGTGCCCGCTCCCGACGGTCCGCTCGGTGCCAAGGGGATCGGCGAGGCGCCGGTGATCGCCGGCGCCGCAGCCGTCGCGAACGCGATCGCGGCCGCAACCGGCGTTCGAATGCGCGAGCTGCCGATGACCCGCCCGCGCGTCTGGCGGGCACTCAACGGCGACGCGGGCTGATGGCCGCGTCTCCCGGCGCCGTGGCGCTCCGCGTGCTCGACGGCAAGCCCGTGAGCGACCCGCGGCCAGGCCTGTCCGGCCTCGACCTGGCCTCCCTCGAGGCTTGGCTCACGGCCCGTGGCGAGCCGGCGTTCCGGGCACGCCAGATCCTGGACGCCGTCTGGGGCGGGTCCGCGACGAGCATCGCCGATGTCACGACGCTGCCCAGGGCGCTCGCGACCACGCTCGACGAGGCGTTCCGCTGGACCACGATGGTCGACGAGACGCTGGTCCTCGCCGACGCCGGCCAGACGGAGAAGGCGCTGCACCGCCTGTCGGACGGCTACTCGATCGAGTCCGTGCTCATGCACTACCCGGCGCGGGCCGGGCGGAAGGCGCGACACACCCTCTGCATCTCCAGCCAGGCCGGGTGCGCCGTGGGCTGCCCGTTCTGTGCGACCGGCGAGCTGGGCTTCACGCGCGACCTCGAGACGGCGGAGATCCTGGACCAGGTCCGGAGCGCCGTCGCTCGCCTGAAGGCCCGCGAGGACGGCGCGCACCTCACGAACATCGTGTTCATGGGGATGGGGGAGCCGCTCCTCAACCTGGACCGCGTGCTCGAATCCGTCGAGGCGCTGAACGATCCGAAGCGGCTGGGCCTCGGTGCGCGCCACATCACGGTGTTCACTTCGGGTGTCGTGCCGGGGATCCGTCGCCTGACCGCGCTAGGGCCGCAGTTCACGCTCGCGATCAGCATCCACGCCGCCCGCGATGCCCTGCGGGACGTGCTCGTGCCGCTCAATCGACGCTGGCCGGTCGCCGAGGTCGTGGCGGCCGCAAGGGATCACGCCGTCGCCACGGGCCGACGCGTGAGCTACGAAGTGACGATGATCGGCGGCGCGAACGACACCGACGCGGACGCGGACGCGCTCGCGAACCTGCTGCGCGGCGACCTCGCACACGTCAACCTGATCCCGATGAACCCGGTCGCGCACACGCCCTGGACCGCCAGCTCCATGCCGGTCATCGAGGCATTCGCCGCTCGCCTCCAGGCAGTGGGCATCCCCGTGACGATCCGTCGCAACCGCGGCCAGGAGATCGGTGCCGCCTGCGGCCAGCTCGCCGCGGAGCGCGCCGGAGAGCCGGCCGCGCCCGCGGTGGCGTGGCGCCGCAAGCGCCTGGAGGCCGCGAGCGCGAAGGCGCTGCTCGGCGAGCGGAGCGAGGAACCCGTGCCGGCAGGGGTGGACTGATGCGCCGCTCACCGCGCCAGCGCGACACGGTCTCGACCGCGCGAGCCCGCGTCGCCGCGAGCATCCTGAACGCCGACCTCGGCAACCTCGCCCACGCGGTGAAGCGGGCAGAGCGCGAGGGCGCCGACCGCATCCACCTCGACGTGATGGACGGCCACTTCGTCCCGAACCTCACTTTCGGGGCCACGACCATCAAGGCGCTTCGGAAGCGCACGCGCATCCCGTTCGATGCGCACCTGATGATCTCCGAGCCCGGCCGCTACATCGATGAGTACCTCGACGCGGGCTGCGATTCCGTGACGATTCACGTCGAGATCAAGGAGCCGATCGAGCCGACCCTCCGCGCGATCCGCGCCGCCGGTCGAGCCGCCGGCCTGTGCGTCAAGCCGAAGACGCCGCTGTCCGCGCTCGAGCCATACCAGCACCTGATCGACATCGTGATGGTCATGACCGTGGAGCCAGGCTTCGGCGGCCAGGCGTTCATGACCGACGTGGCGAAGGCCAAGCTCCTCGCGGCGCGCCAGTACCTGGCGCACAAGCTCCACGGCGGCGAGATCCACGTGGACGGCGGCGTGAACCGCGACACGGCCGAGCTCGTGGGCGGGCAGGGCGTCGACATCCTCGTCGTCGGGTCCGCGCTGTGGCTGAAGGGTCGCGACATGGCCCGCGAGATCCGCCTCATCCGGGCGCTCGCGGACGAGGGCTACCAGTACACCCTCAACAAGGGCGTCCCACCGATCCCTCGCGACCGCATGGTGACCTTCGCCTCGCTCCGTCGGCCGCAGGCGCGCACGCTGCGCGAGGAGGTCGAGGCGGCCGGGATCCCCGTGCTGCTCTTCCGGGCCAGCGAGGACCCGGCCGAGATGGACGACGAGATCCGGCATTGGGACGTGCTCATCCCCGCATCCGCCGAGGCGGCCGCGAAGGCGCGATTCTCGCGGCGCCGCACCGCGCTCAAGCGCGCCTCCGCCTGAGGTGCGAGCGCTCCTCCAGCGCGTCAGTCGGGCGTCCGTGCGGGTGGCCGACGAGACGATCGCCTCGATCGGGCCGGGCCTGCTGGTGCTGGTCGGCGTTGGGCACGGCGACGACGAGGCAACGGCAGCGAACCTCGCGCGGCGCATCACCGAGCTCCGGATCTTCGCCGACCCGGAGGGCCGCACCAACCGCTCGATCCTGGACATCCACGGCGCGGCGCTCGTCGTGAGCCAGTTCACCCTGTACGCGGACACCTCGCGCGGCCGGCGCCCGGGTTTCACGAACGCCGGCGACCCGCAGCTCGCCGAACGGCTCTACCAGCTGGTCGCCGCAGGCCTCCGCGAGGCCGGCGTCGCGGACGTCCAGACCGGCTCGTTCGGCGCCGAGATGGCGGTCGAGCTCGTGAACGACGGCCCGTTCACCATCTGGCTCGATACGGACGCGGGCAGTCGCGGCTGAGTCAAGGGAGGTCCCATGCGCCCACTCGAGATCGGCCTCGTCCTCCCGATGGGAGACTCGTTCGTCGATGGGTCCAACACGCGCTGGGCGAACATTCGCGATCTCGCGCTGCACGCCGAGGCGCTCGGGTTCGACGCGGTCTGGACAGCGGATGAGCTGCTCTGGCGCTCGGATTCCGGGACCGCGCAGGGCTGGTGGGAGGGCGTCGCGATGACCGGCGCGGTCGCCGCCGCGACCTCGCGGGTGAAGGTGGGCACCTGGGTTCTGTCGGCGCTGCATCGGAACCCGGGGATCACGGCGAAGGCCGTCGAGACGATCGACGAGATCAGCGGCGGACGGTTCGTGCTGGGCCTGGGCTCCGGGCACGCCGGTCGGCAGGCGCACGCGTTCGGGCTGCCCGAGGACCACGTGCAGAGCCGGTTCGAGGAGGCCCTGGCGATCATCGTTCCGCTGCTGCGCCAGGGGCGGGCGGACTTCGAGGGCACCTACCACGGGAGCTCGAGCACCGGCCCGTCGGGCCACGGCCGGGCAGGATCCCGATCATGATCGGCGCCAAGGGCCCCAGGATGCTCCGGCTCGCCGCGCTCCACGCCCACATCTGGAGCTGGTACGTCAACGAGCGGAGCGACCTCACCGAGTTCGGGCCCCGCCTGGCCTCCATCGAGGCAGCCTGCGTCGAGGTGGGCCGCGACCCCGCGACGATCGGCAAGTCCGCCGGCATCGTCGTGGAGCCGACGTCATTCACGGGCGCGGAGGCGGTGTTCGGACCCCCGGTTCGCGGCTCGGCCGAGGAGATTGCCGACGCCTTCAGGGCGTTCGGCGCCGCCGGCTACACGAACCTGGAGCTCGTCGTCTGGCCCCCGACGCTCGCGGCGCTCGATGCGCTGGCACCGGTATTGGAGCTGCTCGACGCCGATTGACCCCGGACGTCACGCATTCGCCTCGCTCAGCGTCGCCCAATGTCACATGCGGAGGCCACACTAGGAGGGCGGGCAAGTGGTAGAGGGGGCCGGACCACCTGATAGGGGCCATGGACCCGCGATGACGCCGTCAGAACGAATGAGAACGCCTTGGTCGGACCCTGGAGTCAGCGTCTTTCGGAACAACTGAGAGGCTGCGGCATCCAAGACAACGACGTCCCAGGGTTGAGGCTGGGTCGGCGTGACCGTTGTGGACTGACCGCATCCGACGGTGGCAACAGTGACCCCTGAAACAGAGACCTTGACCGTCGGGCCATCCACGTTTCCTATGTGAAGCTGAGGAGCTGGCGATCCCGAAGCATTCGCGTCGGATGGACGCGGAGTCGCCTGACATGCGAGGAGCCCTGATACGAGGGCTACTCCTATTGCTGGGAGCAGCCTGGGCCTATGGCGTAAAGGACCCGCCTTGGAACCACCTGAGGACTGCGCCCGTCTGATCATCCACTAGCACCCCGGTGTAGTCGGAAGAAAATGTCCGCGAGCCCGCGCCTTCGACTGGGCCGACAGATCCGAATCCGGGCCCACCGATATACAGGTAAAGCCAGGCAGTCTGCTTTGGGCTGAAGTAGGTGGCGCTGGCCAACACCCTGTAGGTCTCGTTTGGGCCCTTTGGGGATTTGAGGAGCTCATTAGCCGCTGCTGCCCCGGCGGTCTCTGACACCACGGCAGCTGCGACACCCGCCGGCAGCGGGGTTAGTTCGATGCCATGCGCAGCCAACTGGGCGGCGGTCGCCACCTTGGACTGAAGGACAGTACTCGTCGCGCTCACGCTGAGTGCGGCAACCGTGCCCGCCATCAGCACGACGAGCAAGATCATCAGCGCGCGGGCACGCCCGCCTTTCGTCATTGCCGTGACCAATTTGCCGTCTGTTTTCAAGTTGGGCATGCTTTGTCCCAGATCTTGTATAGACGCGAACTGAACTTGAGCGCGGAGTGGATCGTCGAGTTGGTCACGAAGGAGTTGGTGTTCATATCAGTCCAAGCGCCGCCCGTGGTGTATTGCATCTGGTCCAAGTAGAGCGGGTTGTTGAATCCACCGGGCATCTGATCGGTTCGATTGTGGATCTCGCCCTCGGATTGGACCGTGGCCGGTACCCACGCGGTAGGCGAAACTCTCCAAAGCACCGAGCCGTTCCGCTCGAACACGAACTCAGACTGAGCACCGCCGCTTGCAGGGTTGTAGATCGCCTGATAGGTCGGGAAGGTCCCAAGGGTCCCAGCCGAAAAGTTCTCCTGGAACACGTTTCCCGAATTGTCCGTCCACTGAACGAAGGCAGATCTGGTCCCATTGGGTACCTTTTGCCATCCGACCTGCGCCCACTTTGTCCCACCACTATTCAGCATCACCCACGCGCTTGTCACCGGACCCGTCGAGATGAACGGACTGTATTCCTCGATGTTCGCTCTGACGTTCCGGGGCGTCGATGCTGGCGTCTTCGGCGTTGCGCCCGCAAACCAGATTCCGTCCTGATTGGGACCGCCAGGGCTGCACGACGCCAGTACGGCGGACGCGTTCGCGCCCACGACCGGGACACTGAGCAAGATCGCCAGCGTAACGACCGCGGCACGGGAATTCCGGCGGCGGATCGATGAACTCGGCATTTTAGTGACGAGATCTTAGGCATCCTCGCACCCGCCGTCAAGACCCAGGCCAGATCTGCCTGACCGGTTCGGTCTCGGCGACGTTCAGCGATGGTGATGTCACGCGCTCGACCGCGGTGGTAGCCGCGGAAGCGAGGGCCTAGCGGGCGGACTTGGTCGCGGTCCGCCGGCAGCGCGTGCAGACGAGGACGTTCGTCGAGGTCCCGTCCTTGGTCATGACGTAGGGCTGGAGGTTCGGCTGCATGCGGCGGTGCGCGCGCACCCGGTTCGCGCCCACGGACTGCGGGTTGAAGCCGCCCATCGAAACCTTGCCGCAGATCGCGCAGGAACGAGCCATCAGGAACCTCGGAATGTGTTCGGAAGGAGCGCTGGGGCCGGTCGGGCCCGAACGGGGCGGTACTATAGCATGCACCCCGGGCACCTCCGGGAGTCGCGCCGGGCGCGCTTGCAGGGAGGCCAATGCCGGAGCAGTCCATCAGCGGTCGTGCGCTCGTCACGCGCCGGGCGGTCATCGACATCGTGCGTGGCGTCACGCTCGGGTCGTACGGCGTGGTCGGGTTCGCGGGCAACTGGGCGGATCGCGTTCTCGGCTGGATCGAACGACGGCCGGGCGGCCTGCGCGTGTCCGTCGCCGGCGGCACGCTGGGCATCCGCATGCAGCTGCGCGTCGCCCACGGCCTGCCGATCGCCGAGGTCGCCCGCCAGGTGGATCTCGCGGTGCGGTACGCTATCCGGACGGCGCTTGGGCGCGAGGTCGATCACCTGGCCATCCGCGTGGCGCGGCTGGAGCTGCATCCCGGCGGCGAGCCGCCGCACCCGCACCCGCCGGCGGAGCCTGGGCCATCCGACCTGGCAGACAGCGGCACGGACGTCGCCTAAGGCTATGCGGAGTCCCGCCTGATGGGCCGACGGACCTGCGACGGCGCCGGGTTGCTGGGCGCGTTCCGCGCGGCCGCGGCCGCGCTGGAGGCGAGTGTCGACGAGGTCAACGCCCTCAACGTCTTTCCCGTGCCGGACGGTGACACCGGCTCCAACATGATGGCCACCGTCCGTGCCGCCCTCGCGGAGGCCGAGGGCCTCGGCCCCTCCGTGTCCGCCGAGCGGGTCGCGTCCGCCGCGGCGTTCGGGGCGCTCATGGGCGCGCGGGGCAACTCCGGGGTCATCACGAGCCAGATCCTGCGCGGGCTCGCCGAGGGGCTAGCCGGCAAGACGAAGTTCAACGCCCTCGACCTCGCGAATGCGCTCGACCAGGGGACCAAGGCCGCGTACGGCGCGGTCGCCAAGCCGGTCGAAGGGACCATCCTCACCGTCATCCGCGAGGCCTCCGCCGCCGCCGTGGTGACCGCCGAGCGCGAGCGGACGATCGACGCCGTCATGAAGTCCACGGTCGATGCCGCGCAGGCGGCGGTCGCCAGGACGCCGTCGCTGCTGCCGATCCTGCGCGAGGCGGGCGTCGTGGATGCCGGCGGGCAGGGCCTGTTCCGGATGATGGAGGGGGCGCTCGCCCTCCTGACCGGCGACGTCACGGCACCGGCGCCGCGGCTGCCCGCGGCGGCGGGCGTTGCGGCGGCCGGTCACGCGGGCAGGAGCCCGGCGCACGAGGGCGCGGCAGCCGGGGCGGGGATGCGCGACGAGGGCTTCGGCTTCGAGACGATGTTCCTCGCCCAGGCGGCGCCGGGAAAGACGCTCGACGTCGACGGCATCCGCGCCCACTACGAATCGATCGGGGAGTCCGTGCTCGTGGCCGGCGATCCGCGCGCCATCAAGGTCCACATCCACAACGAGCGGCCGGACCTCGTGCTCGCCTATGCGCTCGGACTGGGGACCCTCTCCAAGATCAGCGTGGAGAACCTGGACCAGCAGGCGAGCGACGTCCGCGAGACGCGCGCTGCTGCCTTCGCGGGCGACGGCGCCGAAGGCGGCGCGGCGGCAACCACGGCGGCCCCGGCGGGTTCGAACGGAGCCCCGATCGAGGCCGCGTACCCGAGCGCGAACGCGGTCCGGCTCGCGGTGGTCGCGGTCGCCGCCGGCGAGGGCCTCGCGGCCATCTTCAAGGACTTCGGGGTGCATCGCGTGGTATATGGCGGCCAGACGGCAAACCCGAGCACGGGTGAGCTGCTGGAGGCCGTCAAGTCCGTCGACGCGCAGGAGGTCCTGCTGCTCCCCAACAACCCGAACATCGTGCTGGCCGCGCGCCAGGTCTCCGCGATGACGGATCGGCCGGTCGCGGTCGTCGCGACGCGCAACGCAGCCGAGGGGTTCGCCGCGCTGCTCGCGCTCGATCCGGACAAGGGCGCCGTCGAGAACGCCGGCGAGATGACCGCGGCGGGACGGGCGATCCAGTCCGTCTCGGTCACGGAGGCCGTGCGCGACGCGACGGTCAGCGGGAAGAAGGTCAAGAAGGGCCAGACCATCGCGCTCGATCCCGACGACGGCCTCGTCGCCGTCAACGACGACCCCTCGACGGCGGTCCTGAATGCGATCAGGTCGCTCAGCCCGGGCTTCGAGCTGATCACCGTCTACTACGGCGATGGCGGCGACCTCGCCGGCACGGAGGCACTCGCGCGCCGGATCCACGACCTGGGCACCGGTGCGGAGGTCGAGGTCCTGCACGGTGGCCAGCCGCACTACCGCTACCTGATCTCGGCCGAGTAGGCGGGGTGGGGGAGCGCCGGCTCGCCGCCAGGCCCGCGGCCCGAAGGGCACGGGCGCCGGCCCCGTCGTCGCCGCCGGTCCGGGTCACCGGCTCGGCACTCCTGGACGTCCCGCTCGCGAAGTCCGGCGTTCCTGGGGCACGCGTCCTCGGTCGCGTAGGCAAGCGGATGGGCCTCGCGACGGTCCGCGACCTCCTGTTCCACCTGCCGCGGCGATACGACGACCTGCGCGAGATGCGCAAGCTCGGCGAGCTCCGGTCGGTGGATGACGGGACGGTCATCTCCGCGCGCGTGACCGTGGCCGACGTCCGCGTCGAGGCCTCGTTCCGCCGGCACGTCCAGCGGACGATCGCCGTGCTCGAGGACGAGACCGGCACGATCCAGGCGACCTGGTTCGGGCGCCGGTACATCGAGCGGCGGATGCATCCCGGCCAGCGGGTGATCGTGTCGGGCAAGCTCAAGCACTTCGGGCGGACTCGGACCCTCGACAACCCGGACTTCCAGCCGGAGGGCAACGAGGACGAGCTCCTCCACGTGGGGCGGATCGTGCCGGTCTACCGGCTCACCGCCGGACTCACGGCGGTCACGCTGCGGCGCGCGGTCCGCGATGCGCTGGACCGCGCCGGCTCGGCCTTCCTCGACTACCTCCCGCCCGCGATCGTGCGGGAGCGTGGTGTCGCGCCGTTGACCGGCGCGCTCGAGGAGGCGCACTACCCGACCTCCTTCGAGAAGCGGGACGCGGCACTGGAGCGGCTCGCGTTCGACGAGCTGCTCGCGCTCCAGCTGGGGATGGTCGCGAGGCGGCGCGGCCGGACGCATGAGCGCGGCGGCCCGGTGCCGGTCGCCGACGCGGACGACACGCGGATTCGCGCCGCCATCGTGGATGCGCTCCGGGCAAAGGTCGGGCCCGAGGTGGAGCTGACCCACGATCAGGCGACGGCGATCGACGCGATCAACGACGACCTGGCGCGGCCCACGCCGATGCTCCGGCTCCTCCAGGGCGACGTCGGTTCGGGGAAGACCGCGGTCGCGGCCTGGGCACTTGCCGCCGTGGCCCTCGCCGGGCACCAGGCCGCAATCCTTGCCCCGACGGACCTGCTGGCCCGCCAGCACCACCGGACCCTCAATGACCTGCTGGCGCCGCTGGGCCTGCCGATCGAGCTCCTCACGGGCTCGCTGCGGGGCGGGGACGCGGCCCGGGTGCGGGAGCGGCTCGCGACCGGGATGGCGCCGATCGTCGTCGGGACGCACGCGCTGATCTCGGAGTCGGTGGCATTCGCTGATCTGGCCCTGGCCGTGATCGACGAGCAGCACCGCTTCGGGGTGGAGCAGCGCTCGGCGCTGGAGGCGAAGGCCGGCGGCCGGGTGCCGCACCTCCTCCTGATGACGGCCACGCCGATCCCGCGCACGCTCGGCCAGGTCCTCTACGCGGACCTCGACGTGACGGACCTGCGGACACCGCCCGAGGGCCGGGTGCGCATCAGGACCGGGATTCGCGAGCCCGGCGCCCTGGACTCCACGTGGCAGAAGGTCCGCGACGAGGCCGCGCTGGGGCACCGGACGTTCGTGGTCGTGCCGCTGATCGTGCCGGGCGATGCCACCGAGGCCGACGAGGACGAGGATCCGGAGACCCTGGGCTTCGAGGCGAGCCCGGCGTCGTCGGCGGTGGCCGCAGAGCCGGAGGCCGAGCGGCTGCGCGAGCTGCTGGCGCCGCTGCGGGTCGGGCTCGTCCACGGCCGGCTGAAGCCGGCGGATCGGGACGCGGAGATGGCGCGATTCCGCGACGGGGAGCTGGACGTGCTCGTCGGGACGACGGTCGTGGAGGTCGGCGTGGACGTGCCGGAGGCCACGATGATGATCGTGGAGGGGGCGGACCGATTCGGGTTGGCGCAACTCCACCAGCTTCGTGGCCGCGTTGGGCGTGGGACCGTGGAGTCGTTCTGCGTGCTGGTCTCCGAGGCGACGGACCCCACCGCCAAGGCGCGTCTCGAGGCCGCGCGCGATCTGCGCGACGGCTTCGAGCTTGCGGAGCGCGACTGGGAGCTGCGGCGGGAGGGCGACGTCCTCGGGCTCGTCCAGAGCGGCCTGCCGCGCCTGCGCATCGCGTCGCTCCAGCGCGAGGGACATCGCGAGCTCGCCGCGGCAGCGCGGGCCGCCGCGGAGGCGTTGCTCGATGATGCGGGGCGGCTCCGGCCGGGTCACGAGGCACTCGCGCGGGAGCTCGCGTCCGGCTGGCTGGCGCGGGTCGCCCAGGCAGAGCCCGCGGGAGCCGCCTGACCCGTGGCGCCGCAGAAGGCATCGAACAGCGCCGGTCGCGTCATCGCCGGCACGGCGCGCGGCCGCCTGCTCGCATCGCCCGGCGAGGGCACGCGCCCGATCGGCGACCGGGTCAAGGAGACGCTGTTCGCGATCCTGGAGCCGGTCATCCGCGACCGGGCGTTCCTCGACCTGTTCGCAGGCAGCGGCGCCGCCGGCATCGAGGCGCTGTCGCGCGGCGCACAGCGAGCGGTCTTCGTTGAGCGGGATGCCGGCGCGATCGGCACGATCGAGCGCAACCTCGCGGCGACCGGGTTTGCGGGGCCGCGCGCGAGGATCGCGCGATCCCAGGTGGGCACCTGGTTCAACAAGGACGCGGCCAACGCGGGGACGTTCGCGGCGATCCTGATCGACCCGCCGTACGACCTGCCGGAGCTGCTCCTGGCGGCCCTCGTCTCGATCGAGGCAGCCGGGCCCGGTGGCATCCTCGCGGCGGACGGCGTGGTGGTCGCGAAGCACTTCTGGAAGACGCCGGCGCCGGCCCGGATCGGGCTGCTACGATCCGCCCGCGAACGCCGCTTCGGCGAGACGACGCTGACGTTCCTGCGCTGGGCCGATCCCGCGAGCGACGAGGAGGGCGAGGAGGACCGATGAGAGTCGCGCTCTACCCCGGCTCCTTCGACCCCGTCACCAACGGCCACCTCGACGTGCTCACGCGGGCGCTTGCGGTCTTCGACAAGGTCGTGGTCGCGGTGATCACGAACCCGCGCAAGACGCCGCTCCTCCCGGTCGAGACGCGGGTCGTTGTGCTCGAGACCGCCATCCGCGACGCGGGTATCGACGCGGACCACGCCAGCGTCGCCACGTTCGATGGCCTGACGGTCGATGCGGCACACGTCCACGAGGCTCGGTGGATCGTGCGCGGCCTGCGCGCGGTGTCCGACTTCGAGGCGGAGGGCCAGCTCGCCCACAACAACCGCGTGCTGGCCGATGACGTGGATACCGTCTTCTTCATGACCGCCGTGGAGTTCGGCTACATCAGCTCCAGCCTGGTCAAGGAGATCGCGAGCTACGGCGGCGACGTCTCGAGCATGATCCCGCCCGCCGCGATGACGGCGCTGCGCACGCTCGCCCGAGGCCGGTAGGCGCTCGGCGCGTGCCATAATTCACCCGCCTTGGACATCATGTTCCTCCTGGAGCGGCTGGAGTCGCAGATTGCGACCGGCACCGGCGTGCCCCGCACCCGCAAGGTCCTCGTCGACAAGGACGCCATCCTCGACCTGATCGACCAGCTCCGCGTCGCGGTGCCCGAGGAGATCCACGCCGCGAAGCGGATCAACGCCGAGAGCGAGCGGATCATCGAGAAGGCGAACGAGGAGTCCGCGAGGATCGCCGCCCGCGCGCAGGAGCAGGCGACCTACCTGATCGGCGAGAAGGGCCTCCTCGAGGCCGCCGAGGCGGAGGGCCGGCGCATCATCGCCGCAGCGGCGGCCGCCGCCGACGACACCCGTGGCGGGGCCGACGACTACGCAGCCGGGATCCTGGAGACCCTCGAGGCGGAAGTGCGCAAGGCGCTCGCCGGCATCGAGAAGGGCATCGACGTGCTCGAGGCCCGTCAGGCAGAGCTCCGCCCCGTCATGGCCACCGTCCCCGACGGCGGCGAGAAGGCAGTCGACGACTGGCCGGACGCCCGTGACGGCGATGCGGCATACCAGCGTGAAGAGGACCCGGGCCAGACCGTCCCGCGATGAGCGCCCCGGCACCCCTGACATACCCGCTGTCGGGCCTGCTCGCCGAGCCTGCCGGCACCGAACGACGCTACGAGATCAGCGGCGCGACGATCGCGCTTCCCGATGACCTGCGGCTGACGGAGCCCATCGACGGCCACCTGCGCGTCACCCGCACCAACCGCGGCGTGCTCGTGGATGCCGACCTCACCACGGCCATCGCCGGCAGCTGCTCGCGCTGCCTCCGCGACATCGAGATCCCGATGCGGATCAGGATCCGCGAGGAGGTCCTGCCGAGCGTTGACATCGCGACCGGCAAGCCGGTACACGCCGACGACGAGCCGGAGATCGCCCGCCTCACGGATCACCACGAGCTGGACTTCGCGGTCCTCGCCGGCGAGGCGATCTCGCTCAACGAGCCCATCGCGCCCCTGTGCGAGCCGGACTGCCCCGGCCTGTGCATCACGTGCGGCGAGCGCCTCGGACCCGGGCATCCGGTGCATGACGAGGACCCCGTCGACCCGCGGATGGAGGCGCTCCGGGCCTTCCGGGTCGACGGAGAAGGGGAGAGCGAGTAGACTGCGGCCTCGGCGCGACGGTGCGGACAGCATCGCGAGCCCACCCCAGATGACAACGTCGCGCCCATCCACGCGCGGTCGAAAGGAGCAGCACTCACCATGGGCGTGCCCAAGCGCAGGGTCTCCCACGCTCGACAGGGAGATCGGCGCGCGCACCTCGCGCTCGACCTGCCGCAGCTCGAGGAATGCCCGCACTGCCACCAGCCGAAGCGCAGCCATCGGGCCTGCCCGAACTGCGGCTACTACGGCGGCCGGCCGGTGCTCGAGATCAAGGCGCCGAAGGAAGACGCCCCCTCGACCTAGCGTCGCGCTCGAATGAGTGACGGCATCTCGTCGGGGATCTCCGCGCCCACCGTGCCGGCGCACGGCGTTCGCCTCGCGGTTGATGCGATGGGCGGTGACCACGGTCCCGCCGAGGTCGTGCCCGGCGCGCTCGATCACGCCAGGTCCCATCCCGAGGATCAGGTCCTCCTGGTCGGTGACCCCGCGCGCATCACCGCCATCGCCGGCGCCCTGCCGGCCAACGTGGAGGTCGTGCCCGCGAGCCAGGTCATCGAGATGCACGAGCATCCGGCCCTGGCGCTGCGCGAGAAGCGCGACGCCTCGATCCTCGTGGGCTGCGACCTCGTCCGGAACGGCAAGGCCGACGCGATCGTGACCGCGGGACACACCGGCGCCGCGATGGCCGCCGCCGTGCTCCGCGTGGGGCGGCTGCCGGGTGTCGACCGGCCCGCCCTCGCCGTCCAGATGGTCCGTGCCGGCCGGCCGTTCGTGCTGCTGGACATCGGCGCCAATCCGGACTCGTCGCCGGAGAACCTCGCCCAGTACGCCCGGATGGGCGCGATCTTCGCGGAGAAGGTGGTGGGCATCCCCACGCCGCGGGTCGCGCTGCTGTCGATCGGCGAGGAGAAGGGCAAGGGCGACCTGCGCATCCAGCGGACCACCGAGCTCCTCGACGCGTCCGACCTCAACTTCGTCGGCAACGTGGAGGGCAAGGATCTCGTCGCCGATATGGCGGACGTGGTGGTGACCGATGCCGTCACGGGCAACGTCGTGATCAAGTTCTTCGAGGGGCTGTCCACGTTCATCTTCGACCTGTGGCGCGGCGAGTTCCGCAGCGGGATCCGGGGCCGGCTTGCGTACCTCCTGCTGCGGCCGGGCATCGGGCGGATCCGTCGCATCTTCGATTACGAGCGCGCCGGCGGCTCGCCGCTCCTGGGCGTGAAGGGCGCCGTGATCATCACTCACGGTCGCGCACGTCGGCGCATGGTCGGGTTCGCCTGTGAGGTGGCCGCGAACACGGCGCGCACCGGCGTGCCGGCGCTCATCGCGGAGGCCCTGCGGGAGGACGCCGCGCGGGCGGCGGCGGCGTCGTCCGAGTCCGGCCCGGATGCCGAAGCGCCGGTCGACGCCGGGGCTGTGTCGTGAGCGACGAGCCGGTGGAGCTCGTGGACGAGCTGCCCGATGACGTGCCGGATGCGACCGCCGGGAACGGCTCGGTCGACGTGACCGCCGATCTGTCGGTGGGGCGAAGCGTCATCGTCGAGGTTGCCCGCCTCGCCGCGCTCGAGGTGCCGGACGTGCTGCGCGTGGCCCGCCGTGGCCCGCCGTGGCGCGCCGCGCTCGCCGGCCCGCCGATCGTGGTTCGCGTCCGTGCCGAGGGCGTGGTCGTGCGGCTCCGGATCATCGCCCGCCCCGGCGCCGACCTGGCCGCGACGGGTCGGAAGGTCCGGGAAGCCGTCGGGCGCGCCGTGGAGCGGATGCTCGGCCTGCACGTGCAGGAAGTCAGCGTGCTGATCGACGGCGTCGGCGTTTGACGCCGGGTCCGCGGGTCTCGGGTGCGGAGCCGTCGCATGAGAAGTCGCAGCCGGTTGCCGCGTCGTCCAAGCGACGAAGCAGCGGTCGGCCGGCGGCCTTGATCGATGCCAGGTCGGTCAGGTGAACGCCGCGCCGGCCATTCGGCGGCTGAGACGCCCGCAGAGCTCGTACGACCCCGTCCTGCCGGGGCTCGCGACGCGCATGTTCGTCGAACGGACGCTACGTCGGCCACCGTCCCTCCCGAGCGCGCCGAGCGCGCCGAGCGCGCCGCGGACCGCGAGCAGGGCATGAAGCGCGAGCATGGGACGGGCGCCACCGATCGCGTTCGGTCGCTGCGCGCGGGACGGCGGGTCGCGCTCGCGGCGGTGTTCGAGGCGGACTTCGGGCAGCGCACGCCCACGGCCGTCCTGGAGCGCGACCTGGCCGAGGTGGAAGCGGACCCCGGGGCCCGTGAGCTGGCCCGCAGAATCGTGGGCGCGGTGGTCGAGAACAGGGTCGGGATCGACGTTCGAATCGAGGCGTCGGCACCCCAGTACCCGGTCGTCCAGCTGGCCCGGATGGACCGTTCGCTGCTCCGTTGTGCCCTTGGTGAGGTGCTATATTCGGACACGCCGGCCCGGGTGGCCATCGCCGAGTGGGTCGAACTGGCCCGGATCTACAGTGGCGACCCGATGCGACGCCTCATGAATGGCGTCCTCGGGCGGATCGCACGCGAGACGGAAGCCGACACCACACCCAGCTCCGGAGGAGAGAGTCAGTGGCCAGCACCTACGATCGACTCAAGAAAATCGTCATCGAGCAGCTCGGCGTCGACGAAGAGGAAGTCAAGCCCGAAGCCTCGTTCGTCGACGACCTGAATGCGGACTCGCTCGACCTGGTCGAGCTGATCATGAGCCTCGAGGAAGAGTTCGGGACGGAGATCTCGGACGAGGATGCCGAGCGCATCCGCACCGTCGGCGACGCCGTCGAATACATCGACGAGCGCAACACCTAGTCGCGTCCAGCTCGCCCCGGGATCGTGGACCGGGCGGACCTTCTCGCCGGGCAGCTTGGGCTCCCCATTCGGGACCTGCGGCTGCTTGCCCAGTCGCTGACCCACACCTCCTGGCTCCATGAGCATCCCGGCGAGGCCGCCGGGCACAACGAACGGCTCGAATTCCTGGGCGATGCCGTGATCAACCTCGCCGTCTCCGAGGCCCTGTATGCCCGCCATCCCGACGACGACGAGGGCGTGCTCTCCGCCCGCCGCGCGGCGATCGTGAGCGCGAGCGGGCTTGCCGCCCTGGCAACGCGCATCGATCTGGGGTCGTACCTTTCGCTCGGCGAGGGCGAGGCGGCCCGGGTCGGGCCCCAGCGACCGTCGATCCTCGCCTCCGCGTTCGAGGCGCTTGCCGGCGCCCTGCTGCTGGACATCGGCTGGGAGCCGACCCGCGACTGGCTCATCACCACCGCGGGCCCCGAGCTCGATGCCGGCCTGGAGCCAGTGCTCCTCAAGAGCCCGAAGAGCCGCCTCCAGGAGGCCACCCAGCGGATGACCGGCGGTCGGCCTGCCTACCGCGTCATCGAGGCGGTCGGGCCGGACCACGACAAGGTCTTCCGGGTCGAGGTGTCCGTCGGCGGCGAGGTGCTCGGGATGGGGATCGGGCCGTCCCGTCGGATTGCCGAGACCGCGGCCGCCGCCGAGGCGGTGGAGATCCTCGATGCGCGTGCGGCAGAGCTCGCCGAGGCGGTGGCCCAGTGAGCGTCCCCGCGCGCTTGCTCTCCGTTCGGCTCCAGGGCTTCAAGTCGTTTGCCGACCGGACGCACGTGGAGTTCGGGCCGGGGATCAGCGCGATCGTGGGGCCGAACGGCTCCGGCAAGAGCAACCTGGCGGACGCCCTTCGCTGGGCGCTCGGCGAGCAGGGCCGCGCGCTGCGGACGCGGAAATCCGAGGACGTCGTCTGGGCCGGCTCGGAGCGACGGCCGGCCGTGGGCATGGCCGATGTCCAGATCACGCTGGACAACGGCGACGGGCTCCTGCCGGTCGAGTACGGCGTCGTGGAGCTCGGGCGCCGCCTGTATCGATCCGGCGAGAACGACTACCTGCTCAACCGCCAGCGAGTCCGCCTGAAGGACCTCGTGGACCTGCTGGATGCGGGCCATCTCGCGGAGAACGCGTTCCTGTTCATCGGCCAGGGCATGGTGGACCAGGCACTCGCACTCCGGCCGGAGGAGCGGCGTCCGCTCTTCGAGGAGGTCGCGGGAGTTCGCCGGCACGAGCGACGGCGTAGGAGGGCAGAGGAGCAGCTCGTCGAATCCGAGGCGAATCTCGCCCGCGTGGACGACATCCTCGCCGAGCTGCGGCCGCAGGCGAAGCGCCTCGCGCAGCAGGCGGAGCAGCAGGCGAACCGGCGCTCCGCGGCGGATGACCTGGCCGAGGCCATCCTCGCGTCGGCGCACGCCCGGTGGCACGGTGCCGGGTCGCGCGCGGTGGCGACCGCGGCCGCCGTCGCGACCGCGCGGGCGCTCGTCGATGCGGCGATGGCGGAGCTCCTGGAGCACGAGGCCGCGATCACGGCGGCCAACGCGGCCCTCGACGGGCGCGCGCTCGCGGAGACGGCCGCGCGGACCACGCTGGACCGTGTTCGCGCGGACCGTGCGGCACTCCAGCTGCGCGAGGGCCGGCACGTCTCGGAGCTGGAGGCCGCGGGCCGCGAGCGACGCAGCCTCGAGGAGTCACGCGCGGTCTCGGCGGCGGACGTCGTCGCCGCGCGCCAGGTGCTCGCGCTGCCCCTCGCCGAGCCACCCACGGAGCTCGAGGCGGAGCTTGCGGCGCTGGATGCGCAGATCGCGGCGGCGGCGGCCGGAGCATCCATGGACGGCGTGGCGTCGCCCGCCGACGCGGCGGCGATCCGGCGCCTGGAGGCCGCCCACGCCCAGGAGGTCGCGGCGGCCCGGCGGCGGGCAACCGACGCGGAGCGTGCGGCCGCAGACGAGCTGGCGCGCGCTACCGCCGCGAGCCAGCGGGCCGCCGAGGCGGCAGCGGAGCGCATGACGGCCGAGGCGGGACGGACAGCCGCTGCCGGCGAGGAACACTCGTCGAGAACGGCTCGCGAGGCGTCGCAGGCCGCGGTTGCCGCGGCCGAATCCGGGGCGCGGGCGGCATCGGATCGCCTCGCCGGGGCACGCGCGGCCGCGGCCGCTGCGGGCGCTCGATACGACGAAGCGAAGCGAGCTCTCGACGCCGCGGACGGCGCGGCGTTCAGCAAGGCCGCGCGAGCCCGGGGTGGCCGCTCGATCGCGGACGGCCTGATCATCGAGGCCGGGCTGCAGCAAGCGGTCGATGCGGCGCTGGCGGGACTCGGGCGGGCGCACGTGCTGCCCCGGGCCGAGATCGGGGCGATCGCCGCGGATCGCGGCGTCGCGATCGCCGCCGAATCCATCTCGACGCCGGACGCGGATGTGGCGGCGGAGGTCCGCCGCCGGATCACGGACGCGGCGCGGGCCCGCGGCGGCGGCCCACTCGCGGAGGCGGTTCGCCGCGACGACAGCGGCGCGGTCACCCGGCTGCTTGCCCGGGTCGTCTGGCTCCCGAACGCGGCTGCCTGCCTTGAACTCCAGGCGTCGCTGCCGGCCGGCTGGCACGCGGTGTCGCGGGACGGCACGCTGGTCGTGGGTGACGTCGCGGCCTGGCTCAAGCCGGACGGCCGGGGGCTGCACCTGCAGGCAGACGTCGATCGGCTTGCCACCGAGCGAACCCGCGTCTCGACCGAGGCAGCGGCCGCCGAGGCCGCGCACGCGGCCGCCGACGCCGCGCTTGCCGAGGCGCGAACGAGCCTCGCTTCGGCGCGCGATGCCGAGGCCGCCGCGGGCGCTGCCCGTCGCCGCGCCGACGAGGCGGAGCGAGCGGCGGTGGCGCGGGCGGATGCGGCCGCCCGTGAGGCAGCCTGGCTGGACGCCCAGGCTGCCCGCCTGCAGGCCGAGGCGACCCGACTCCGCGCCGCGGCACCGGCCGAGCTGCCCGAACCGGTGAACCCGGCGCCGGCGAGCCAGCCCACCGCGCTCCCTGTCGAGCCCGCCAGGGAGCGGCTCGCGGCACTCCGCCGACAACGAGAGGCGCTCGCCGCGGAGGTGGCAACCACCAGGGCCGCCAGGGTCGAATCGGAGCGGCGGCGCGCTCAGGCCGAGGCGGCGGTCGCACTCGCGGAGCGCCAGCTCGCCTACGCGGCGAAGACCGCGGGCGATCTCGCGGAGCGCGAGGCACGACTCGCCACGGAGCGCGAGGACCTCGTCGCCCTCCTCGCGGACGCCGATCGGGCCGTGGTCGAGGCCGAAGCCGCGCTCGCGACGATCGTCGCGGCCGCCACCTCGGAGCGCGAGCGACTCCGGGCCGCGGAATCCGCGGCGACGGGCCTGCGCGAGCGCGTGCGCATCGTCCAGGAGGGGAGCCGGATCGCGGAGCGCGACGAGCTGGAGGCGCGCCTGGCACTCGAATCGCTGCGCGAGGGACTCCTCGTGGAGCTGGCCGGGCTCGGCGCGACGGGTCTTCGCCGCCTTGCCGGGATCGGCGACGAAACGCCCGTTTCGTCCGACGACGACCTGGAGCCGGCGGCCCTCGAGGAGGCGCTGACGGTGGCCGCGGCGGCATGGGAGCGGACCGAACCAGCCGCCGACGCGCCCTCGCCGGCACGCCTGGCGACCCTCCGGCGACGCTTCCACGACCTGGGTGCGGTCAACCCGTTCGCGGCGGACGAGTACGCCGAGGTCCGAACGCGGCTCGACGGGCTGGAGGCCCAGCGCTCGGACATCCAGGCAGCCATCGAGCACATCCGGGCGCTGATCGGGGAGCTGGACACACTCGTCAGCGAGCAGTTCCGGCGCACCTTCGCGGCCCTGGAGCGCGCCTTCGACGAGCGGTTTCAGCAGCTCTTCGGTGGTGGCTTCGCGAGGCTCTCGCTCACCGATCCGCAGGACCTCGCAGCCACCGGCATCGAGATCACGGCCCGCCCGCCGGGCAAGAAGCCGCAGGCGCTCGCGATGCTGTCCGGCGGCGAGCGATCGCTCACGGCCGTCGCGCTCCTGTTCGCGATGCTCGAGGTTCGACCCGTGCCGTTCTGCGTGCTGGACGAGGTGGACGCGGCCCTGGACGAGGCGAACATCGGCCGCTTCACCGACGCCCTCAAGGACCTGTCGCGGGTCACCCAGTGCATCGTCATCACCCACAATCGCGGCACGATCGAGGTCGCCGACGCCATGTACGGCGTGACCGTTGGCGAGGACTCCGTGAGCCGCGTGATCAGCCTCCGCCTGGACGAGGCGACGGCGCTTGCCGATCGCTCGAAGCGCGCCCGACCTGAGGCGATCCCCGTCGGGCTCGACGCCGGGCCCGAGTGACGGCAGACGAGGCGCGCCCGAGCGAGCTCGAGGACGGCGTCAAGCGCAGCCGGAGCGGCTTCATGTCCCGCCTGCGCGGGCTGCTCGGCGGCTCGTCGGTGTCCGCGGAGACGTGGGCCGAGGTGGAGGAGAGCCTCATCGCCGGCGACGTCGGCGCGACGCTCGCGACCACGGTGGTGGATCGAGCCAGAGCGACTCGAGGCGACGACGGCCCAACGGCAGCCGTTCGACGGGAGCTTGCCGCGCTCCTGCTGCCGCGCAATCCCGATTGGGAGCTGGCGCCGGCCCGCGTCGCCGGCGGACCACCGGCGGTGGTGCTGATCGTCGGCGTCAACGGCACCGGCAAGACGACCACCATCGGCAAGCTCGCGGTTCGCGAGGCGGCCACCGGCCGCAAGATCGTCCTGGCCGCCGCGGACACGTTTCGCGCCGCGGCGGCCGAGCAGCTCCGGATCTGGGCGGCGCGGGCCGGCGCCGACATCGTGGCCCACGCCGCGGGCGCGGACCCTGCGGCGGTCGTGTACGACGCGCTCGACGCGGCCGTGGCACGCCAGGCGGACGTGGTGCTCGTGGATACGGCGGGCCGGCTGCACACGAAGTCGAACCTCATGGACGAGCTCGCGAAGATCCGGCGCGTCATCGATCGCCGGCTGCCGGGCGTCCAGCCCGAGACCCTGCTCGTCCTCGACGCGACGACGGGCCAGAACGGGCTGCTCCAGGCCATCGCGTTCCACGAGTCGGTCAAGCTCACCGGGATCGTGCTGACCAAGCTCGATTCGACCTCGCGCGGCGGCATCGTCTTCTCCATCGAGCAGCGGCTCGGCGTCCCCGTGCGATACGCAGGGGTCGGGGAGCGGCCGGAGGACCTGATCGCGTTCGAGCCCGCGGCGTTCGTCGCCGCGCTCTTCGAGGAGGCGGCGTGACGCGCGGCACGCGCTCCCGATGGCGACGCCTCGCGCTGGTGCTGGCGCTCGCGGCTGCGCTTGGCACCGGCCTCGGCGGCTGCCTGGACGCGAACGTGCCGTCGGCGGCGCCGACCACCGTCCCAAGCCCCGAGCCCACGCCCGTCACCACCACCTACCAGCTCGGGACGCAGGTCTGGTACGCGGGCCTGGTGGTCACGGTGGACCGGGTCACTGCAACCCTCGACGCGCGTGGCGGCATCGTCGAGGTCCTGGTCGGCGTCGCGAACCCGAGCGCGGACGCGGCCGAGCTCAACGCCGCGTTCACCCTGCTCGCAGGCGGCACGCGCGTGGAGCCGACCCGCGATTCGCGGGTTCCGGAGGTGCCGGGGTCGGGCAGCGTCGCCGCCGTGCTCACCTTTGAGCTCCAGCGCATCCCGTCCGTGGACGATGCGATCCTCGAGATCGGGACGAGCCCGGCGCACCTCGGGCGGGTGCCGCTCACGCCCCGCGCCGGCACCGCCGTCTCGTTCAAGCCGGTCGAGCTGAACCTCGGCGGGACCGCGACCGCCAGCAGCCTGAAGGTCACCCTGCAGGGAGGCCTGCTCCGGTGGGACCTGCCGGACTGGTCGCAAGAGCTCGACGCCTCGCTCCAGGCCCTGACGCTCACGTACGACGTGACGTACGCAGGCGACTTCGCCGGTGGCCTCGCCTTCACCGGCGAGAACGTCGCCCTGCGCCTGCCCGACGGGACGGTGATCTCCGCGCGCCGGGACGGACACAGCCAGTCGGTGGAGCTCGTCGGTGCCCGGAAGACGAAGAAGGGGCTGTTCTCGAGGTTCGAGATCCCGGCCGGGCTGACCGGCAGCTTCGCGCTCGTGATCAAGAACGCCGGGACGACGAAGACGATCGCGTTCGCCATCGGCGGCTGACCGGGCTACACTCGGCCCGTCGGCGCGCCAGAACCCGCGTGCTCGACCCGCGGCCACCGCCGCGCCTGCGACCCCTGGGTCCATCTTCGGAGTCCGTGCGACCTCGTGTTCGACACCCTCAGCGATCGACTGCGCAAGACGCTCGCCAATCTGACCGGCCGCGGCCGGGTCAGCGAGGCGGACGTGGAGGCCGCCGCGCGCGAGATCCGGCTCGCCCTCCTCGAGGCGGACGTCAACTTCAAGGTCGTCAAGGATGTCGTCGGCCGCATTCGCGAGAAGGCGGTCGGCGCGGAGATCCTGTCCAGCCTGAGTGCCGGCCAGCAGATCGTGAAGATCGTGCACGACGAGCTCGTGGAGCTGCTCTCGGCAGGTGATCGAACGTTCCGACTGCATGGCAACCCGGCCGTGATCGCACTGGTCGGCCTGCAGGGCTCGGGCAAGACGACGACGGCCGCGAAACTGGCACGTCACATCGTCAAGCTCGGCAGGCGGCCGCTCATGGTGGCCGCGGACCCATACCGGCCCGCCGCCGCGGACCAGCTGGAGACGCTCGGCCGGGCGATCGACGTCCCTGTCCATCGGGCGCCCGCGGGCACGAAGACCGTCGACATCGCGAAGGGCGCGCTCGAGACGGCACACCGGCTGACCCGCGACACGATCATCCTCGACACCGCGGGCCGGCTCAGCATCGACGACGCCCTGATGGCCGAGATCGCCGAGCTCAACAAGGCGATGCACCCGGTGGAGACGCTCCTCGTCATCGACGCGATGACCGGCCAGGAGGCCGTGGGCGTGGCCCAGGCATTCGCGGCCGCGGTACCGGTCACCGGCCTCATCCTGACCAAGATCGACGGTGACGCCCGAGGCGGCGCAGCGCTGTCGATCGCGACGGTCACCGGCGTGGGCGTGAAGTTCCTCGGGACGGGCGAGAAGACCGACGCGCTGGAGGTGTTCCACCCAGACCGCCTCGCCGGCCGGATCCTGGGCATGGGCGACGTCCTCACCCTCGTCGAGCGGGCCCAGGAGCACGTCGACGCGGACCAGGCCAGGCGCATGGAGGAGAAGCTCCGCAAGGCGGAGTTCACGCTCCAGGACTTCCTGGACCAGCTCCAGCAGGTCCAGAAGATGGGCCCCATCGGCCAGCTGATGTCCATGGTCCCGGGCATGGGTGACATGGCGAAGCACGCCCAGGATGCCGTCGACGGCGGCGAGCTCAGGCGAACCGAGGCGATCATCCGGTCCATGACGACGCGCGAGCGGCGTGACCCCGGGATCCTGACCGGCTCGCGACGGCGCCGGATCGCCACGGGCTCCGGCACCTCCCTGACCGACGTCAATCGCCTGATCAAGCAGTTCTCGGAGATGCAACGCGTGATGAAGCAGCTCGCGGGTGGCCGCGGGCGCGGCCTGCTCGGTGGCCTGCCCGTCGGGCGGCGGTGAGGAGTGACATGAGCGACGACCCCACGAGACCGATCGACACCCCGAGCGAACCACCGATGGATGCCCCGGCGACGGAGCAGTCCCCCGCGCCTCCGCCGCCGCCCGCGGCGGAGCCGGCGGCCGCACCAGGGGCCACTGGCGACGTCGCTCCAGTGGCGATGGGCGCTCCGATGGCCGCGGCGGCTCCCGTCGCCGCTCCGGGCGCCGCGGGCGGCAACCGAACCCGCTGGGCGATCGCGGGCGTCGTCGCGGGCCTCGCGATTGCGCTCACGATCGGGGCCGTGCTGCTCTTCGGCCAGCAGGCCGTACCTTCAGCCCTGCAGTACGTTCCCGGGGACGCCGCGGTCGTCGCGGAGATCCGCCTGGACCTGCCCGGCGACCAGCTGCAGCGCGTCGGCAACCTCCTGGCGCATTTTCCCGGCTTCGCCGACCAGTCCACGCTGACCGCCAAGCTCGATGAGGCCCTCGCGAAGTTCGTCTCGTCTGCCAGCCAGGGCAAGGCGAGCTACACGACGGACCTGAAGCCATGGGTCAACGGCCCCTTGTTCATCGCCGCGCTCAACCCGAGCGACAACGTCGCCGGCGAGGGCCTCAAGGACACCGTGATCTCGGCCACGACGAACGGTGCGGTCGCCTGTGCCACCGTGTTCAAGGACCAGACGGTCAAGCACGAGACCTACAGGGCGCTCGACCTGGTCCTGTCGGCCGACGGTGCGATGGGCTGCGTCATCGACGGGCGCCAGGCGCTGCTCGGCGATCCGGCGACCGTCAGGAAGGCGATCGACGCAAAGGCCGCCGGGAGCGGCATGGACAGGAGCGCCGAGTACAAGGCTGCCCGGACCGCGCTCGGCGGCGACCGGCTCGCGACGCTGTACATGAACGGCGCCTCGCTGACCAAGCTGATGCCAACGCCCTCGAGCCTGCCGGTCGCCGGGCTGGAGAACGTGATCGGCGGCCTGCCGAGCTGGCTCATGGCCGGGGTTCGCGCCGAGGACGATGCGTTCGTCGTGGACTACGTGGCCGCGCCGGTGCCGGCCGCGACGGGCGGACCCTCGCTGCTGCCCGTCCCGGGCGTCCACGCGAGCGTCCTCGCACCCATGGTGCCCGGCGACACCCTCGTGTTCGTCGAGGCGCAGGGCGCCGGCGTCTCCCTCCAGAACCTGCTCATCCAGCTGCGCACGATCCCTGATGTCGCGAATGCGCTCAATGCGCTCGACGGCCTCGGCGGGGCGGGCGAGCTCGTCAGCTGGGTGGACGACGCGGGCGTGGCCGTGTCGACGCACGGCACGGTGCCCGATGCCGCGGTCCTGCTCGTCGCAAGGGACGAGGCGGCCGTGACGTCACGCGTCGCATCCCTGAAGACGCTGCTGGCGCTCATGGGCCCGAGCAGCGGGATCACGGTCAAGGACGCAACGGTCAACGGCGTCGCCGTGACCACGGTGACGATCAGCGACCTGGGCAAGCTCGTCCCGCAGGGGACGGTGCCGGGCATGACCAGCCTGCCCAGCGGTCCGATCTCGTTCTCCATCGCGGCGCGCGGCAAGGTCCTGCTCGTGACCTCCGGCGAGGGCGCCATGACGGCGATCCTCAACACGGCGGCCGGGAACAGCCTCGCCGACGATGCGGCCTTCAAGCACGCGGGCACACGTGGCATCGCAAATGCGCGGACGACCATCTACGTTGGCGTCGGCGCGAGCATCAACCTGCTCAAGGGCTTCCTGACGGCCGACCAGCTCGCCACGTACCAGAAGGACGCGGCGCCCTACGTCGAGCCGTTCGAGGGCTTCCTGCTCCAGGCAACCAGCGACGCGGCCGGCAATCGGTCACGCATGGTCATCACCGTCACCCAGAAGTAGTCACCCAGAAACGAGGAGGAGTACATGGCCGTTCGCATTCGACTGACCCGCGTGGGCGCGACGAAGCAGCCCAGCTACCGCGTGGTCGTTGCCGATTCCCGGAGCGCTCGTGACAGCCGCTCCATCGAGACCCTCGGGCACTACAACCCGCGGACCGAGCCGGTCGAGTTCGTC
This sequence comes from Chloroflexota bacterium, assembly GCA_016191395.1. Classification (GTDB taxonomy): domain Bacteria; phylum Chloroflexota; class Limnocylindria; order Limnocylindrales; family CSP1-4; genus UBA5189. The sequence goes on along the minus strand of JACPOS010000031.1, from coordinate 4,727 downwards.
GTCGACGCCGATAAGGTGAAGGCGTGGATGGCCAAGGGCGCCCTGCCCTCGGACACCGTGGCCCGGCTGCTCCGCGCCGCCGGCGTCCTGCCGGCGGAGAAGGGGACCGGTCGATGAGCGCCAAGGATCTCGTGGAGTACGTCGCCAAGTCACTCGTCGACGACCCGGAGGCCGTGCAGGTCACCCAGGTCGAGGACGAGGAGGGCACCGTGATCGAGCTGCACGTCGCCGAGGACGACATGGGCAAGGTCATCGGGCGCAACGGCAGTGTCGCGAAGGCGCTTCGCACGCTGCTCAAGGTGACCGCCGCCCGCGAGGGCAGCTCGGTCCAGCTGGAGATCGTCTGAGCGACGCGAGCCCGGCCATGGCGCTCACGCGCCTCGTCGTCGCCCAGGTCCGGGGCCTGCACGGCCTCAACGGCGCCGTGCGCGTCGAGGTCCTGACCGACAGGCCGGAGGCGAGATTCGCCGCCGGCTCCGTCCTCCACGTGGAGGGCGACGCGCGGCCGCTGACGATCAATGCCGCCCAGCCCGTCGAGGACGGTCCGGGTTGGCGCCTCCTGTTCCGGGAGGTGCCGGATCGCGCCGCGTCGGAGCGGCTGCGCGACGCCTACCTCGAGGTCGAGGTGGATCGCTCGGCAGACCTGGACGCCGGGGCGGCCTACTGGCACGAGGTGATCGGGTCGACGGTCCGCGACTCGACCGGGGCCGTGCTCGGTACCGTCGCCGACGTGTATCGCGCCGGCGAGAACGAGGTATATGTCGTGCGCGGTGGCCCGGCCGGCGAGTTCGACATGCCCGCGGTCCGGGACGTGATCACGACGTTCGCGCCGGAGCGCCACGAGATCGTGGTCGACGAGGGCGTCCTGGACCTCGGTGGCGCCCCCGTTGACGGCCCCGGAGGTGGGGGTGCGGCCGCGGGCGCGTCGAAGCCGCGTCGTCGCCATCGCTGGTCGCGCCACGGCAAGGGCGCGAAGGACGCCGCGGCAGGCGGGCGGGGGACCGACAGCCCGGCCGGACCGGGCGAACCGGGCGGACCCGCGAGCACCTGATGCTCGAGATCGACGTCGTCTGCCTGTTCCCGGCCATGGTGGAAGGACCGTTGGCGGAGAGCATTCCGGGCCGGACGCAGGAGCGGGGGCTCGTGCAGATTCGCGTCCATGACCTGCGCCAGTGGGGGATCGGCCGCCACCGGAGCGTCGACGACGCGCCGTACGGCGGGGGAGCGGGCATGGTCCTTCGGCCGGAGCCGGTCGCCGACGCCCTGGACGCGCTGCGCCGGCCCGATTCCACCGCGATCCTGCTCGACGCGGGCGGGGACGTATTCGATCAGGCGCTGGCCGCGGAGCTTGCACGCCGCACCCACCTGATCCTCATCTGCCCGCGCTACGAGGGCATCGACGATCGGATTCGTGATCTCGTGGACATGGAGCTGTCGATCGGGGACTACGTGCTGACCGGTGGCGAGCCGGCCGCACTCGTCGTCGTCGACGCGGTCACGCGGCTGCTGCCGGGGGCCATCGACGATGCGTCGACGATCGAGGAATCGTTCAGCGCGGGCCTCCTGGAGTACCCGCAGTACACCCGGCCCGCCGAGTTTCGCGGCCGCGCCGTGCCGGACATCCTCGTGAGCGGCAACCACGAGGCCGTGCGCACGTGGCGACACGAGCAGGCGGTCGCACGCACCCGGGCGCGCCGGCCGGACCTCCTGCCGCCGAAGCCATGAGGCCCGGGCGTCCCACGGGCTCCGTGGTATCCTTCGCCGCCGTCGGCCGACCAGCCGATCTCCTACCGGACACTCACCGACGCCGTCGCGCGTCGCGAACTGCAGGGAACTGACCACCGTGAACGTGCTCGACGAGATCGTCGCCGACCAGATCCGCACCGACCTCCCGGAGCTCGCCTCGGGCGACACCGTCAAGGTCTCCGCGCGCGTCGTCGAGGGCGGCAAGGAGCGCATCCAGGTCTTCGAAGGCACCGTGATGAAGCTGAAGGGCGGCGGGATCGCCCGCTCCATCACCGTTCGCAAGATCGCGAGCGGCGTGGGCGTGGAGCGCACCTTCATGGTCAACAGCCCGCGCGTCGAGAAGATCGAGGTCGTCCGCCACGGCCGCGTGCGCCGCGCCCAGCTCTACTTCCTGCGCAAGCGTGTGGGCAAGGCCGCGACGCTGCGGGAACGCCGCACCCGGGCATAGCCCGGTCCAGGCCCGGCCCACCGCTTCGGGCGGTTCGGCCCGTTCCCGGATCCAGCCTCCCGGCGTACCCTGACCGCGACCATGGCGTCGCGAGTCCCAACCCTTCGATACGAGCGCACGCATTGGCGTGACGGCGCGGTTCGCGTCGTCGGCATCGACGAGGTCGGTGTCGCCCCGACGTGCGGTGCGGTGGTCGCGGCCGCCGTGATCATGCGGCCGGGCGCGCACCGGATCCCGGGCGTGCGTGACTCCAAGACCCTCTCGGCCGCCCAGCGTGAGCGCCTCGCCCCGATCATTCGCCGTCGCGCGGTTGCGGTGGGCCTCGGGGCGGCCTCGGTTCGCGAGATCGACGCGATCAACATCTATCACGCGACCCACCTCGCCATGCGCCGGGCGGTGGCGCGACTCGGCGGCCACGATCATGTGCTGGTGGATGGCAACCGGATCGCTGGCTTCGAGGCGGCGGTGGGGCCGTACACGGCGATCGTGGATGGCGACGCCAAGTGCTACACGATCGCGTGCGCCTCGGTCGTCGCGAAGGTCGTGCGGGACCGGATGATGAGCATGCTCGCTGCCCGCTACCCGGGCTATGGCTGGGAGCGCAACCAGGGCTATGCCACGCGCGAGCACCGCGATGCGATCCGCAAGCTCGGCCTGACGCCGTTCCATCGGCGCAGCTTCCTCGCGCTGCAGCGCACGCTCGCGGGCGACCAGATCAGCCTGGACCTGTTCGACGAGGCCGTCGCCTCGATCGACGTCGAACGGGACGTGCGCGAGCTCGATCGACTCGATGGCCTCCACGGCCTGCCCGCCGACGACGGCGCCTTCACGGACGACCTCATCGTCGCGGTCGGCTGACAGGGCCCGGCATTGCCATGTCGAGGTTGTCCCTGAGGGGAAGCCCCCGGGCCCGGCGCCTCGCGACGTCCGGCTTCCTGCTCGTCGTGGTCATCTTCGTCGCGGCGCGCCTGCTCGACGTGTACCCGTGGAACCACCGGCTGTTCGACCTGTGGGCGTACTGGTCGACGCGGTTCGGGCTGGACTACACGCTCGCCCGGCCGGGCGATTCCGGGGCCTACCTGTACTCGCCTGCGTTCGCCCACCTGATCTCGCCACTCACCGCGCTCCCGCTGCCGCTGTTCGGGGCGGTCTGGACCGCGCTCATCGCGGGCACGCTGTACTGGCTTGCGGGCTGGCGCGGGTTCTTCATCGGGCTCCTCGCGCCGGTGACGATGAGCGTGGCGATCGGGCAGACGGACCTGCTGATGGCGGCGGCCATCGTGATCGGCTTCCGATGGCCGGCGATCTGGGTCCTGCCGATCGTGACCAAGCTCACCCCCGGGATCGGCCTCCTGTGGTTCGCCGTGCGGCGAGAGTGGCGCGCCTTCGGGATCGCCCTGTGGACAACGCTCGCGGTTGCCGGGGTTTCGTTTCTGCTGAACCCCGGCGCGTGGTTCGGCTGGTTCGCGATGCTGGCCCGAATGGAGTTCCCGACACCCGGTTCCGGGGTCTACCTGCCCGTCCCGGTCTGGGTTCGACTTCCGCTCGTGGTGCTGCTGATCGCATGGGGGGCACGGGCGAACCGCCGGTGGGTGCTGCCGGTCGCGGTGAGCTTCTCGCTGCCGACCGTCTGGATCAACACGCCCACGATCCTCGTCGCCATCGCGCCGCTCATGGATTGGGGCGCCGACGCGCCTGCCGGGCGGTTCCTGCGAGCACCCGAGGTCAGCGCGGTCGGCGTCGTACATCGGCTCCGACGCCGCACGCGCTGGTTCGGCCTCACGGTCCGACGTGATCTTGGGCGTGCCGCCACGGCATTCATGGCCCATCGACCGGCAGGCGGGGTGCGGTAAGCCACTGACCACCCGCCGATAAGCCGCCGATGCGCCACGGACAAGCGCCGGGTGCGACCCTCGGCTGGATGCGGACCAGGGCCCAGGCGACCGGCGATGCCGCGGAGGCTGCGGCGGCTGCGTACCTCACCGGGATCGGCTGGCAGGTGTTCGCGACGCACGTCCGCGTCGGACATGCGGAGCTGGACATCGTGGCGGTGGATCCGGGACCGGTGCCCGCGCTCGTGATCGTCGAGGTCAGGTGGCGTGGCAGGCGTGACTACGGCCTGCCGGAGGAGACCGTGGACCGTCGAAAGCGGGCGCGCCTCCATGAGGCCGGCATTGCGCTGCGCGATCGCGGGCGTTTCGGCGGTGGCACGCCACTCCCGAACCTGCCGCTGCGCTTCGACTTGATCGCGGTGGAGCCGGGCGGTCGGCTGCGCCACTACCGCCACGGCGCGTAGTCGCGGGTGGTCGGTCGTTCCGTGAGCCCGGCTCGTTCCGGCGTCGCCGAATCCCGTGCCGCCAACGTTCGCCATGGCGCCAACGTTGGCCCTGGTGCGGTCAAGTCCCAGGACGTGGTGTAACAGGGCGTCATCCAGGCGCCTGATCGTCAGCTTGCCATGAGCAGGGTGGGAGTCACCTCCTCGTGGTCGATGACCGCGTCGATCGCAGCCATGGTCTCTGGCCGGAAGTACCGT
>JACPOS010000027.1 GCA_016191395.1 Chloroflexota bacterium | reverse complement strand
TGGAACACCCGTCGCCTCCACGAAGCCTGCGGCGACGTCCCGCCGGCCGAGTTCGAGGCCGCCTACCATCAACTACAGGCGACCAACGAGGCCGCCTGACATCCAATCAGCCGAGTCTCCACGAAACCCAGTGCGGTTCAAGGAGCGTGAGCCGGCGGAGCTGGATCTCCCTCGAGAAGAACCCACGACCCTCAAGGAAGTCTTCGAGATCCATCGGTCGGACCTTGCCTACTCGATGGCAGATTTGGCCTGCGTGCTCGCGATCCACCCGCATGAAATTCAACTGATCTACCCGGTGCATCGCGCCATTCGGCACTCGCCACGGGCCTGCGCCGGGCGGCACGCTGGCCGCATGACGAGCAGCGCGACGGCCCCGCTCCCATACGGCCCGATCCTCCGGCGCGTCCTCAGGCCGGTCCAGCGCGGGTTTCTGGTCGTCAATGGATGGTTCGTCCGACCAATGCTCCGCTCGCCGTTGGGGCGGCTCGTCGGCAACCCGGCCACCGGGCACATCCTGCTGCTGCGCACGCGGGGGCGCCGGACCGGGCTCGTGCGTGAGGCGCCGCTCGGGTACGTGATTCTCGACGGGTTCGTGTACTCCGTCGCCGGCTACGGCGTCGCGACGCCCTGGTACCGCAACCTCCTCGACAACCCCACGGTTGAGGTGGTCCTGCCCGGCCGGACGATCCGCGGGATCGCGGAGCCGGTCACGGACGACGCCGAGTGGCTGCGGGCCTATCGGGCGCTCATCGGCAGCTTCGGGCTCGTCGGGCGGCTCGTCGACGGGGATCCGCGCCGGCTGCCGGATCGGGAGCTCATCGCAACCCATCGTTCGCTGCCGGTCGTCCGGATCCGTTCGCTCGATCCGGCGGGCCCGGTGATTGCCGGCCCGTGGGATCGGGGCGGTCACGGGTGGCTCGTGGGCTACGGCACGCTCGCCGCCGTGCTCATCGTGGCAGCGGCGTTCCGGTGGACACGAGCGGGGTCGACCCCGACGGGGCCGCGGCGGCAAGGACCTCCTCGACCATCCGGCTGATCGGGATCGTCGCCGCCTCGGCGAGAAGTTGCGTAGCCCGGTCCGCCCCGAGTCGCTCGATGGCGAGCTCGCGTGGCTCGCGCAGGTGCAGCACCTTCACCGGGGCGAGCATCACGCCCTTCTCTCGCATGAGCTCGTAGGTCACGCCCGCGATCCGCGCGCCGAACTCGGCGTCACCGTACGTGAGCGAGACGATGGCGGCCATCCCGAGGCCGCGGGCAAGTCCGCTCGCGTTCTCGTTCGAGACGAAGTGCCGGAGGCCCTCGATGATCAGCTCCCACGAGCGCACCGGATCGCCGAGCTCCAGCTCGATCGCCGATTGCAGGGTCAGGCTGTCGGCGACGTGATCGAGCGAGGCAATGGCCTTGAACGCCGCGTAGTTGAGCAGCTCGAGCGTCCTCGCGCGTTCGTACTCGCCGACCAGGAAGACCCCGAGGACCAGGGCCTGCCGGGCCTTCAGGGCCCCGTCGTCACGGCCGGCGGCGGTGTACAGGTCGAGCGCGAGCTGCTCATGGTCGCGGTGGCCCGCAGCATCGCTCGCGATCATCGACAGGAAGCCGAGGTCGTAGTGAGCGTCGGCAACGAGCACCTGGTCGCCGGTCGCCTCGGCGAGCGCGAGCCGCTCGTCGTACACGGCCCTCGCGCGGTCGAAGTCGTCCGACCAGTACGCGAGGCCGCCGTCAGCGGAGAGCGCGGTGATCCGAAGCCGGACGTCCGTCCACGGCTGCTCGAGCAGACGGGCGAGCAGCGCCCTGCCTTCGCGGAGCCTGCCGCGCTGCTGGAACCAGCGCCACGTCGAGCCCATCAGGCGCAGGCCGGTCTCCGTATCCCCGATCGCAAGCGCCCAGTCCAGCGCCGCACGCACGTTGTGCTGCTCGAGGTCCAGTCGCGCGATCGCCGCATTCCCGCCCGCTCCGAACACCCGGCCACCGACCGCCTGCGCCAGCGTGACGATCGCAGCAGCGTGACCCGCCTCGGTGGCCACTCGCTCGCCGCTCGCCTCGAGCCGCTCTCGGGCGTACTCGCGGAGCAGCGGGTGCAGGTCGAATCTCGCTTCGTCGTTGCCGCTCCCCGCGGGCTCGATGCGGACGAGGCTCTTGTCGGCGAGCGCTTCGAGCCCGTCGAGCACGTCCACGCCAAGGGTCCCGTCCGGATCCGCGACCTGCAGCGCCATCTCGGCCGTCCAGCCACCGGCGAAGACCGAGAGGCGGCGGAAGAGCCGCCGCTCCGCCTCCGGGAGCAGCTCGTGGCTCCAGTCGATCGCGCCGCGGAGGGTCCGCTGGCGCTCGGGCATGTCGCGTGAGCCGCCGGCGAGGTCCAGGCTGCTCCCCAGGCGCTCCAGGATCAGGGCCGGGCTGAGCAGCCGGACGCGTGCCGCCGCAAGCTCGATGGCCAGCGGCAGGCCCTGCAGCCGCTCGCAGATCTCGCGAATTGCCCGGAGCGTCTCGTCGGTGAGCGCGAGGTCGGGGCGCAGCGCAAGCGCTCGCGCCTCGAACAGCTCCACGCCCGCGGCGACGTCCAGCGGCGGCACCGGGTATCCCCGCTCGCCGCCGATCCGCAGCAGCTCGCGGCTGGTGATCAGGAACCGCAGCCCCGGCGCCACTCGGGCCAGGGCGGCCACGATCTCCGCGCCGTCGGGGAGCAGCTGCTCCAGGTTGTCGAGGAGCAGCAGGACCGAGCGGTCGCGGAGGTGCCCCCGGAGCGCTTCGCCCATGCTTCGGTCGGCGGATTCCCGGACGCCGAGCGCGACCGCGATGGACGATTCGAGGAGCGCGACATCGCGCACGGCGGCAAGGTCCACGAACCACGTCCCATGCGCGAACCGATCGCGGACCGCCCTGGCAACGCCGAGCGCGAGCCTGGTCTTCCCGCTGCCGCCGGGTCCGGTGAGGGTGACGATCCGGTTCGATGACAGGACCTCGCCGAGCCGCTCGATCTCCGCGGTGCGGCCCACGAGCTCGGTCACGTCGCCGGGCAGGTTGGTCGGTGGATCCAGGGTCCGCAGCCGGCGCGGGTCGTCCGCGGCGCCCGGCACCACCAGCCGGTAGAGGCGCAGCGGGTCGTCGAAATCGTTGACGGCACGCAGGCCCTCGTCCAAGAGTGACGCGCCGTCCGAGGCTGGGTCTGGCCCCAGCGCGTCCACGAGAGCCTGGGAGAGCACGATCTGGCCGCCGTTCCCTGCGGCGGCGATGCGGGCGGCGTAGTTCACGTCAATACCGACGTAGTCCTCCGGGTCCCCAGGCGCCTGGCCGTGTCGAAGCCGGCCCTCGCCGAGGTGCAGGCCCATCCGGACGCGTGGGGTCGCGCCGTCCGGCCAGTCCGATCCGACGAGCGCGAGCTGCGCCGCGATCGCGGCGGCCGTCGCGGCCGCGGGCCGGTCGAAGGCCGCGAAGAACGCGTCGCCCTCGGTCTTGACCACGGCACCGCCGGCCGTCTCGATCGCCGTGCGGAGCAGCGCGTCGTGGCGAGCAACCAGGCGCGCCCACTCGGCGGAGCCAACGGCGCGCTCCAGGCGCGTGGAGCCCTCGATGTCCGTGAACAGGAACGTGACGGCGGGTCCGGTCGGCAGTGCCATCGATGTGGGGCCATCTTGGGACCTCCGGGAATCGAAGAGGGCACCGGGACGATCCCGGTGCCCTCCTGCCCCGTGGGAGTCAGCGTGTGTGGTCAGTCGTCGCCGCTGTCGCCCCCGCCGTCATGCTCGCCGTCGCCGCCATCGGATTCGGACGAGTCGCCGGAGTCGCCGCCGGAGTCGCCCGACGAGGCACCGTCGTGCTCCCCGGTGTCGCTCTGGTCGGCCTGGTCCTCGGTGTCGGTCTCGCCGGCCTCATCGCCGTCGTTCTCGTCGGCGTTCTCGGTGTCACCCTGGTCGCTCTCGCCCGCCTGGTCACCCTGGCCGTTCTCGTCGACCGTGTCGCCCTGGGTGTCCTCTGTGTCGGTCGGGTCGACCGTGTCCCCGGCGGTGTCGTCGACTTCCTCGACGTCGAGCACGGCCTGGTGGGGCAGCGCAAATGCGGGCGCAGCGGTGTGCTGGGACATGCCGACCGTATGGAGATCGGACTTGGCCACCGCCGGGGCGATCGCCATCGTCAGGAGGCCACCCACGGCGATGAAGATCGACAGGAATCGTGTATCCCGGCGCCGGGTTCGCTCGAAGGCCGGGGTTCGCTCGTTGACCATCTGGGCGCTCCTCGAGGGGGATGAGTGCGGGGCCCGAGTCTGCGCCCGGTCGCCTCGAATCCACCCTGGGAAATCCGTTCCGGGAGCCGCGGTCTTCGGGTCAGTGCACCGCCGCAACGTGGCAGGCAGGCACCGGCCCGGCGGGCTCAGGCTCGGATGGCGCTCCGCTCGTGGTCCCGCCATTCGACCGTTGCCGGGACGTTGTTGAACGTGTACACGTGGAATCCGAGGACGTTCGCAGCCGGATCGGCGACGATCGGGGCGAGCTTCTCCACGAGTGACGTGGGGCGGTAGAGGCCGCCCGAGCGCAGGAGCGCGCCAACAAGGCGGGTGTTCTTCAGCACGAACCGGCTCGCGTCCCTGACCCCGATCCGGGCGCTGATCGAGAGCAGCTTGGGGATCTCCGCGACGCCCGGCAGGCCGATCTTGACCTTGAGCGTGTTCCCCTCCGCTCGGCGGGCTGCGATGAACGAGCCGATGGCCTTCGGGTCGAAGCACAGCTGGGTCGTCATGTACGTGGCGAACGGGGCCTTGTCGCGCAGCACCTGGAGCAGCGCCTCGTCGTGGATGTCCGGGTGGCCCTGCGGGTAGCACCCGACCCCCACTTCCCCCGGCAGCTTGCCGAGGTCCGCCATCGCCCGGATGAGCGCGAGCGCGTCGAGGAACTCACCCGGCTCGTCGGCGTCTCCGCCGACGACGAACGCGCGATCGATGCCGGTATCGGCGAGGCGCGTGAGCAACTCCGAGAGATGCGCGCGGTCGCGGATCATCCGCGCGGAGAGGTGCGGGATCGCGCGCAGGCCGGCGCGCTCCAGCTCGATCGTCAGCTCCACCGTCGCCTCGATGCCCTTGCCCGGCGACGCCGTCACGGACACGGTGGCACCCCGGGGCAGCGCCGCCGCCTGCTCACGGGCGTTCTTGAGCGGGATGATCTCGAACGTCGGATCGGCAAGGACCCGATCGAGGGCCGCGCGCTCCCCGGCTGCGACCGCCATCAATAGCCGCCAGCCGCCGCGACGTGGCTTGTCTGACACCCGATCGGACGCACCGTCCTGGATTCGGGACGGCGATGCGTCCGGAAGGACGGGCAGTCCGGTCCGCGACTGGTTCCGGGCCAGCCTGGGCTAGGTTCTGTCGTGATACGGCCGCTGTGTCCGGTTCGGCGCACCCGTACTCGAGATTCCGGACTGTCCGTCCGATCGGTTCGCCGGAGGGCGTACGGCACCGGCTCGATCCGCGTCACCACGCTACACGTCCGAGTCGGGGAAGGCGGCCTTGCGGCGCGCGACGTACTCGAGGAGCGCCTCGTCGATGCCCGGGTCCACTGGCGGCGCCTCGTACTCCGCGAGCATCCGCTTCCAGATCTTGTTGGCCCGCTGCGGCGATTCGAGCGCGCCGTCCTCCAGCCATTGCTCGAACGAGTTGTTGTCCGCGGTCTCCGAGCGGTAGAAGGCGTTCTCGAAGTTGGCGAGGGTGTGCGAGTTGCCGAGGAAGTGCATGCCGGGGCCGTTCTCGCGGATCGCGTCGAGCGCCTGGCCGTTCTCCGACAGGTCTACGCCCTTCACGAACACGCCGGCCATGCCGCACTGGTCCAGGTCCAGGATGAACTTCTCGTAGCCGATGGACAGCCCGCCCTCCAGCCAGCCCGCGGCGTGGAGCACGAAGTTCGTGCCGGCGAGGATCGTCGGGATGAAGGTCGCGGCGCTCTCGTACGCGGCCTGGGCGTCCGCGGTCTTCGCGGCGCACAGGTTGCCGCCGGAGCGGAAGGGCACCCCGAGCCGCCGCGCCAGGGCGGCCATCACGTACAGGACGAGGGCCGGCTCTGGCGTCCCGAACGTCGGCGCACCGGACTGCATGGAGATGGAGGACGCGAAGGACCCCAGGATCACGGGCGCGCCCGGCCGCACGAGCTGGACGAACGCCATGCCCGCGAGCGCCTCGGCGAGGGTCTGGGCCGCCGTGCCGGCAACGGTGACCGGCGACATCGCGCCGGCGAGGATGAACGGCGTGATCAGCGTCGCCTGGTTGGCCTGCGCGTAGACCCGGGCGACGCCGAGCATCGTCGCGTCCCAGACCAGCGGCGAGTTCGCGTTGATCAGGCTGAGGATCACCGTGTGGTCGTCGAGGTAGTCGGGGCCGCGGTCGCTGAACGCGATCTTCGCGAGCTCCACGGTGTCCTGTGCGCGCGTGGGGTGCGTGACCGAGCCCATGAACGGCTTGTCGCTGTACTTGATGTGCGAATAGACCATGTCGAGGTGGCGCTTGTTGACCGGGATGTCCACCGGCTCGCACACCGTCCCGCCGGAGTGGTGGAGGTGCGGCGTCAAGTACGCCAGCTTCACGAAGTTCCGGAAGTCCTCGAGGGTTCCGTAGCGGCGCCCGTTGTCCAGGTCGCGCACGAACGGGCTGCCGTAGTTGGGTGCCAGCACGGTGTACGGATCACCGAGCTGGACCGTCCGCTCGGGGTTCCGCGCGTGCTGCGTGAACACCCGGGGCGCCGAGGCCTGGATGATCTGGCGGCACATCCCTCGCGGGAACTTCACGAGCTCTCCGACCACATCCGCGCCGGCCGCCTTCACCGTCGCGAGCGCCTCCGGATCACCGCGGAAGATGATCCCGACCTCCTCGAGGATCGTGTCCGCGTTCCACTCGATCAGCGACAGACCCTCCTCGTCGAGGACCTCGAAGGGCTTGAGCGAGCGGGTCAGGAACGGGGCGCCATGCGCGTGGGCGAGCGCCGCCCGGTGCGCGTGCCTTGCCGCGCGACCGCCGCCCGGTCGTCCGCGACCGCCGTCGTCGGGGCCGCTGCGGGCCTGCGGGCTGTCGATCACTCCCTGCCTCCGTCGCTCATGTTCTCGGCCGGCTCATTCGTTGCCATCTACGAACCACATTGGTGGTGGGCGTGCGACCGGGCGGGGTGGTCGCCTACCCGTTGGCTGATCGCCCCATGGCTGAGGGTGCGCTGTACGTGGATCATGCTCGCACGGGGCGCCGATTGGGCTTTCGAGCGCTCGATTCCCGCCTACCACCCAGGTCATTGGTATTCGGCAGGTCGACGACACGAGCGAGGTGGGTCGACGGTGCGGTGGCGTGGGGGAAGGCCATCGCGTCGACGAAGTGCTCCTGGAAGCGCGGCTCCACGGCGGTCTCGATCTTCTCGACCGTCCGGACAACCCGCTCGATCTCGAGCCGCGCCTCGTTGGACAGCAGCGCGATCAGCGCCCCGGTACCGGCGGCGTTGCCCGCCGCGCTGACGCGGTCCAGCGGCGCGTCCGGCACAAGGCCCAGGACCAGCGCGTAGAGCGGGTCGATCTGACTCCCGAATGCGCCGGCGAGCTTGACCCGGTCCACGGTCTCCACGCCGAGATGGTCCATCAGGAGCCTCGCGCCCGCATACAGCGCCGCCTTGGCGAGCTGGATCGCGCGCACGTCGTTCTGCGTGATGATGATCCGCGGCGACGCGGGGCCGGTCTCACCGTCGCCGAGGTCAGCGCCGGGACCGCCCTCGTTGAGCAGGTACGAGAACGTCCGGCCGTCGGCGACGATCCGCGGCGAGCGCGCCGCGAGCCGGCCATCGATCGTGCCATCGGCGGTGATGACGCCGGCGAGGAACAGCTCGGCCAGCACCTCCACGATGCCGGAGCCGCAGATGCCCGTGACGCCGGTCCGGCGGGTGGACGCCGCGAAGCCGGTCTCGTCGGACCAGCGGCTGGAGCCAATGACGCGGAAGCGAGGCTCCAGGGTGGCCTTGTCGATCCGGACCCGTTCGATCGCGCCGGGCGCTGCCCGCTGGCCGCCGGAGATCTGTGCACCCTCGAAGGCTGGGCCGGTCGGTGACGACGCGGCGAGCAGCCGATCCCGCGAGCCCAGGACGATCTCCGCGTTCGTGCCCACGTCCACGAGCAGCGTGACCTCGTCGGCGAGGTACGGCGTCTCGGCGAGGATCGCGCCCGCGGCATCCGCGCCCACGTGGCCGGCGATGCACGGCAGCACGTAGACGCGCGCCCCCTCATGCCCGGGCAGCTCCAGGTCGCGCGCCCGGATCCGGACCGCTGCATCCGTTGCCAGCGCGAACGGCGCCGAGCCCAGGGGCACGGGATCGATGCCCAGCAGGAGGTGATGCATGATCGGGTTGCCAACGATCGTGATCTCGAGGATCTCCGCGGCGTCCACGCCCGCGCGCGCGGCGAGCCCGGTGATCAGGCTGCTGACCGCATCACGCACGGCGCGGGTCATCGCCTCGGCGCCACCCGCATGCATCATCGCGTAGGAGACGCGGCTCATCAGATCCTCGCCGAACCGGATCTGCGGGTTCATCACGCCGCCGGACGCGAGCACCTCGCCGTCGGCGAGATTCGCGAGGTGGCCGGCGATCGTCGTGGAGCCCACGTCCAGCGCAACCCCCAGCGCGCGATCGTGGAGGCCGGGCCAGACGCCGGTGATGACTCGCTGGTCATGCACCGCGACCGTGACGCGATAGCCGCCCTCCTCCAGCGCCGGCTGGAGTCGGCGAATGACCTCGATGTCCGTCTCGAGACCGCGCAGGTCCCACTCGCGCTCCAGGGCCACGAGCAGCCGGGCAAGGTCGCCGCCTGGCTTCGCGAGATCCGGCCGCTCGATCTCCACCTCGTGCAGGCGCACCACCGGATCGATGATGAAGTCGCGGACGGGCACGCCCTTGCGCACGACCTGGCGGTGGACCTGGCTGTCGGGGGGAACGTCGACGAGGAGGTCGCCGAGGATGTGCGAGAAGCAACCGAGGCGCCGGCCGGATGGCAGGCCGCGCAGCCGGTCGTACTCGTGCTCGCTCTCGCCGCGCGGCGAGAGGTGGCCATCGCTGGACTCGATGCCGTGCTTGGGGAACGATCCCTCAGCGGGCACGACCTGACAGCGTCCGCACAGCCCCCGTCCGCCGCAGACGGAATCGAGGTCGACGCCGAGCGAGCGCGCCGCATCCAGGACGGTGGTGCCGAGCTCGAACCGGCCACGCCGGCCCGATGGCGTGAAGATGACCTGCGCGCCAGCGCCGCTCATGCCGTGGTGCCGTTCCTCCCGCTGCCGCGCGGTCGGCCGGCCGCGTCGCGCATCGCCGACGCGGCCGCTAGTGCGCGCCGGTTGATCCGGGGCCGCCCACCGGCCGGTCCACCTGCCGGTCCGCCGGCAGCCACCACGAGCGGAGCGGGTGCCGCATCGCGGTGCGCACGGATCCAGCGGCCGGCGTCCTGGTCGTTGCCCATGAGGACGTCGGCGGCCATGATCGCGGCCTTCACTTCGGCCGCCAGCGGGTTCGTGATCGCGGAGGTCAGCCCGGAGGCGATCGCCATGGGCAGGAACGCGGCATTGATCCGCTCGCGATCGGGCATGCCGAAGCTGACGTTGCTAGCGCCGCACGTCGTGTTGACCCCGAGCTCCTCGCGCAGCCGTCTCACCAGGCGGAACACCTGCTGGCCCGCGGTCGCCATGGCGCCGATCGGCATCACCAGGGGGTCGACGATCACGTCCTCGCGCGGGATGCCATGGTCGGCGGCACGTTCCACGATGCGGCGCGCAACCTCGAAGCGGACGTCGGGATCTTCGGAGATGCCGGTGTCGTCATTCGAGATGGCGACGACCGCCGCCCCGTACTTGCGGATCAGTGGCAGGACGCGCTCCAGGCGTTCCTCCTCGCCGGTGACCGAATTCACGAGCGGCTTGCCGACGTACGCGGCGAGCCCGGCCTCCAGCGCCTCCACGATGGAGCTGTCGATCGACAGCGGCACGTCCACCAGCGCCTGCACGAGGCGGATCGTGCGCGCCAGGATGGCCGGCTCGTCCGCGAGCGGAATGCCCGCGTTCACGTCCAGCATGTGGGCGCCCGCCTCCACCTGGGCGACCGCGTCGCGCTCCACCCGGCTGAAGTCGCCGGCCTTCATCTCCTCGGCGAGCAGCTTCCGGCCGGTGGGGTTGATCCGCTCGCCGATGATCGTGAACGGCCGGTCGAAGCCGATCACCACCTCGCGCGTCGCGGAGCTGATGACGGTGTGCGTGATGCCGTGGGCAACCCCGTTCGTGCCGTTGTGGCTCACAGCCGCTCCCCCACGCCGCCGGACGCGATCAGGCGATGCAGGACGTCCTTCGCATATGCGGCCTCGAGGCGGGCGACCTCGGCGTCGGCCTCCGACTCGATATCGTCCCCGCACGCACGTTCCGCGCGAGCCATCTCCTCGATGTAATCGCCGTACGACTTCTTGCCCGAGTTCATTGCCGCCTTGTCGACCGCGAACTGGAACCGCTTGTCGAGGACCCGCTTGGCGCTCCGGCGGCCGTCTCGCGCGATGACCTGCATCGGGATGTCGCGCCACCAGATCGTGATCAGGGTCGCCATCAGGCGGCCCTCGGCGCCGCGGGCGCCGCGGGCGCCGCAAATGCCGCGATCGCGGGCGCCATCTCGCCGAGGCCGACGAGGCGCCGCTGGAAGGCGAGTCCGAGACGCGCGGCACCCGCTTCGGCACGGGCGGTGAGCGCGGCGTCGTCCGTCTGGGCGAGGTAGACGAGCCGACGGTAGTTGCCGAAGTACAGCGGCAGCAGCTCCGGATGATGGTCCAGCCCCAGCCCGCGGATCACCAGGCGCTCGAAGTTGCGGGCGAGGAAGTCGGTCAGGTAGAAGGTGCCCGGCTCCTCGTCGGCGAGCTCTGCGAACGCAGCACGGCCGGCGTAGACCTCGTAGCAGTGCGCGCCCTCGAGGCGGGCGACGCCCTTGGCCTCCAGCACGCGATCAAGCATGCCGCCCGTCCCGCAGTCCGCGTACGCGACGAAGATCTGCTTGTAGCCGTCGGCGCGGGCACGACGGATCCGTGCGGCGACCGCGTTCGGGATGCGCTCCGGCCGGTTGTGCAGCGATGCCGGCAGGCAGCTGAGGTCCATCGCGGGCAGCCCCGCGCGCCGGGTGAGCTCCACGAGCTCGTTCGCGAGCGCGCCGCAGCCGATGACGAGTGGCGGGCGCGGTCCGCTGGGCCGCGTGCTGCTAGGCGACCCTTGCACGGCGTTCCAGGACCAGGGCGCGGGCGGTCTCGACCGCGATCGCCGCATCACGGCAGTACGCGTCCGCGCCCACGGCCTTGCCGAACTCCTCGTTCAGCGGCGCGCCGCCCACCAGGACGATGTAGTCGTCCCGGATGCCGCGCTTCACGAGCTCCGCGACCACGACCTTCATGTACGGCATCGTGGTCGTGAGGAGCGCGGACATGCCCAGGATGTCGGGCTTGTGCAGCTCCAGCGCCGCGATGAACTTGTCGGCGTCCGTGTTGATGCCGAGGTCGAAGACCTCGAAGCCGGCGCCCTCCAGCATCATCGCGACAAGGTTCTTGCCGATGTCGTGGATGTCGCCCTTGACCGTCCCGATGACGACCTTGCCGATCGGCTTCGCGCCGGTCTCGGCGAGGAGGGGTCGAAGGATGGCCATGCCGGTCTTCATGGCGTTGGCGGCGAGGAGGACCTCGGGAACGAACAGGATCCCATCGCGGAAGTCGATGCCGACGATCCGCATGCCCTCCACGAGCGCCTCGTTGAGCACCTTGTCCGGGCCCCAGCCGCGACCGAGCAGCAGGTTCGTGCCCTGGGCAATCTCGGGCGCCATGCCGTCGTACAGGTCGTTGTGCATCTGCTCGACGAGCTCGTCGTCGGCAAGCGCCGAAAGATCGAACGCCTCGCCGCCCTGAGTGTCCTCGCCCGCGTCGGGGGCCATGCGCCGCCTCCGAGATACCGCCGAACCGGTGGGTTCCGCATCGTGGAACGATGCCGTATAGTGGAACGCGAGCGTCACGGTAGCCCAGACGAGGGTCCCATGTCCAGCCCGACAATCGGCGTGCAGGTCATCCGGCGAGCGTTTGCCGTGCTGCGTGCGCTCGCTGGTGGACCGCTCGGCGTGAGCGACGTCGCGACCGCGGCCCACATCCCGAAATCAACGGCTGCCCGCGTGCTCGCCGCCCTCGCGGCGGAGGGTGCCGTGGAGCAGGTCCCCGGCGAGCGGCGGTACCGCCTTGGGCCTGACCTCCTCTCGATCGCGTCCGGGCTTGGCGAGACCTGGGACATCGTCGCGATCGCGCGGCCGACGCTGGTCGACCTCGCGGCCGAGCTCGGCGAAGCGGCAGGCGTCTCGATCCGGGACGGCTGGACGGTCCAGTACGTGGACCAGGTGGAGCCGCCAAACCCGAACCCCGTCCAGGTCCGCGACTGGACCGGCACGCGCATCCCGTTGCACGCCGTCTCGTCCGGCCAGGTGTTCCTCGCGCAGCTGCCCGCCCCCGTGCTCTCGCGCTACCTCGCCGAGCCCCTCGAGGCCTTCACGCCCGCGACGCTGACCGATGCGACCGCGCTCCTCGAGCGCCTCCGCCAGGTGCGCCGGGATGGCCACGCCTGGGTGCGCGACGAGTACTCGATCGGGCTCAGCTCCGTCGCGGCATCGATCGTCGATGCGCGGGCTGAGGTGGTCGCCGCCATCCACGTGCACGGACCGTCGTACCGGTTCCCGAATCCCGGCGACGAGGATCGGATTGCGGGCGCGGTGCGCGCGGCCGCGGCACGGATCGGCGCCCGCCTCCGCGCCGGCGGATGACCCCGGAGTCGAGCCGCCACGCGGAGACCACCGACAGCCGCTGGCTGGCCGTCGTCGGGGCGCTCGTCCTCGTCGGGCTCGCGTTCCGGACCCAGGCGCTGATCATCGGCCCGCTCGTCGGGCAGGTGCAGGCGGATCTCGGCATGTCCCACGGCGTCGCCGGCCTGCTCGGCACGATTCCGGTGCTGAGCATGAGCCTGCTCGCGCCATTCGGGCCCGTGCTCGCCGCGTCGATCGGGCCGAAGCTCGGGGTCGCCCTGTGCGTCACCTTCGTCGCAGCGTTCGGCGTTGCCCGTGCACTGCTGCCCGACGCGGCGACCGTGCTCCTCGCGACGGTCGGCGTCGGCGCCGGCATGGCCGTGGTTGGGCCGATCCTGCCGATGATCGTCCGGGCCCGCCTGCCCCACCACCCCGCCGCCGGGACGGGCGCGTACGTGGTCGGCTTCGTGATCGGCGGGACCATCACCGCGGCGCTCGCGGTGCCGCTCGCGGACGCGTTCGGTGGCTGGCGCGGCTCGTTCACGATCGTGTCGGCGGCGGGATTCGGGTCGCTGATCGCCTGGCTCCTGCTCATGCCCCGGGACGAGGGCCACGTGCGCGTCGCCCCATCTCGCCCGAAGCTCCCCTGGCGCCGGCCGTCCGCGTGGCTGCTCGGCGCCATCTTCGGCTCGCAGTCGATCCTGTTCTACGGCTGCATCACCTGGCTCGGAAGCGTGTACGTGGAACGCGGCTGGAGTGCCGCGGAGGCCGGCGGGCTGATCGCGCTCCTGACCGGAATCGGCCTCGTCTCCACGCTCGCGGTGCCGCTCCTCGCCGATCGGATCGGGACGCGCCGGAGCCAGCTCGCGCTCGCGGCCTCGCTGTCCGTGTCCGGAGCCCTCATCGTCGCGCTGACGCCCGGCGAGGCGCCCGGCTCGCTCCTCACCTACGCCGCGACCATCCTGCTGGGCCTCGGCATCGGCGCGTACTTCCCGCTCGCGCTGACACTCCCGGTGGACGTCGCCGGCGACGCCGGGGACGCGGCCTCGATCTCCGCGTTCATGCTCCTGGTCGGCTACCTGCTCGCGGCGACAGCGCCGGTCGTCCTCGGCCTCGTCCGCGACGCCACGGGCAACTTCGGCTCCGTCGTGTGGATCCTCGTCGGCGTGAGCCTCCTGATGATCCCGCTCGCGCTGTCGCTCCACCCTGCGCGCCTGCGCAGCGCCGGGTCGACCCCGACCTAGCCCTCGCTGAGCCCCGTCAGCGCGTACGCGACGATGGGGCGGCGGAAGCCCTTGAGCTCGAGTGCCCCGAGCGACGCCGCGGTGGCGATGGAATCGACGCGAGCGAGTGCGCGCTCGCTCAGGATGATCTGGCCGGGTTCCGCGACCGCGCACAGGCGCGCAGCGAGGTTGGCGACGCTCCCGACCACGGCGTAGCCGAGGTGGCCTTCGAACCCGATCCGGCCGAGCGTCGCGAAGCCGACCGACACGCCGATCCCGAGGCCAAGGTCGAACCCGAGCCGCCGCCATCTGTCGGCGAGCCCCACGAAGCGGTCGCGCATCTCGACGGCCATGCGCACGCCTTCGCCGACATGGTCGTCGATGGGGGTGGGGTCGTTGAGGAAGATCATCATCCCGTCGCCGGCGAAGTGCTCCAGCGTGCCGCCGTGCGCGACGATGATCGCGCCGAGCTCGCGGTGGTACTCGCGCAGGATGTCCAGGACCTCCTCGGGCTCCGCCGCCTCCGCGAACGAGGTGAAGCCGCGCAGGTCGCAGAACACGCACGTGACCTCGCGCCGGTGGCCGGCCAGGAGCCTCTCGCCATCCGGCGACGACACCAGCTCGGCCACGGTCGACGGCAGGTACCGCGCGAGCTCCTCGCGCTGGCTCTCGATCGTGCCGAGCAGCCGGACATTGTCGATCACGATCGCCGCCTGGTCGGCGAAGGTCTTCACGACCGCGATCTCATCGGCATCGAACAGGCGCACGTCGAACCGGCCCAGGCCCACGGCGCCCACCGTGCGGGATTCCTTGCTGATCGGGACGCCCATGAGCGTGCGAAAGCCCACGAGCTTCTGGCCCTCCCACGTGTACGAGGGATCGTTCGCGGTGTCCTCGACCTGCACGACGTCGCCAGACAGGACGGCCCGCCCGACGATCGTCCCGTGGACCAGCGGCGTCTCGTTCTCCCGCTCGAAGGCGAGGCCCTCTGCCGACACCCCGACCGCCGCAACGCCGCGATAGAACCCCTCGCGAGACGGGACGAAGATGACGGCCTGGTCCGAATGCGCCAGCTTCGCCATGTGCCGGACGACGATTCCGAGCACGCCCTCCAGGTCGAATGGAGACTCACTGATCGCGCGCAGGACCTCGCGGACCGCGTCCAGCTGGGCGGCCAGCTCCGCGGCGGAGGATCCGGTGGGCGTGGGCTCGTCCATCGCGCGAACCATACCGAACGCCTAGGAGTGGGACAGGCCTCGGGAGCGGATTTCGGCGGTGATCGCGGGCACGACGGTGGAGAGGTCGCCGATCACCGCGTAGTCGGCGACGGCCATGATCGGGGACTCGGGGTCCGTGTTGATCGCGAGGATCCGCTTGGCGGCCTTGCAGCCGACGATGTGCTGGATCGCGCCGCTGATGCCACAGGCGATGTACAGGTCCGGCGCGATGCGCAGGCCGGTCTGGCCGATCTGGTCGGCATGCGGACGCCAGCCGAGGCTGGTGACCACTCTCGAGCCGCCGACCGCGCCGCCGAGCTGGGCTGCCAGCTCCTCGAGGCGTTCGAACCCGGCGGCGGAGCCGACACCGCGTCCGCCGCCAACGACGACCTTGGCATCACCGAGCGACACGCCGCCTGACTTCCTCGCCTCACGCCCGACCACGCGCGCCACGAGGTCCCCGGGCTCCAGCTCCGGCTCGAACCGTGAGATCGTGGGCGCCGGGGCAGTCCCGGCCGTGGCCGGATCGACGGCGACTGTGTGCGGCGCGACGCTCATCAGCCGGATCGGCGCATCCAGTGCCGCGTCCTCCAGCAGGCTGCCGGCCCAGCGCTGGCGGACGAGTCGCCACGAATCGCCGGGCCTGACCTCGATCACGTTCGCGGCCATCGGCAAGCCGGCGCGCGCCGCCACGTGCGCGAGCACCTCGTTGCCGCGATCGCTGCCCGCCACAACGACCGCGATGGGCGACCGGGCCGCCACGTTGGCGCGAATCGCCGCTGCCCACGCCGCCGGGGCGTAGTCGTCCAGGCGCGGGTTGATGGCCACGTGCGCCAGCCCAACGCCGAATGGGCCCAGCATCTCCGCGACGCCCTCCGAGGCGGATCCCAGGAGGACGGCGTCCACCTTGGCGTCCACCTTCGACGCAAGGGCGCGGGCGAAGCCCAGTGCCTCGAGCGAGAGCCGGTCAGGCTCGCCGCCCGCGTGCTCCACGAACACCAGGACCGTGCCGCTCATCGGATGGTCCTCACTTCGAGAGCACGCCGATGCGCTCCAGGAGGTCGACGACCGCAGGTGCCGCCTCCGGGCCTCGCCCGATGACATCCGCTGCGGTCCGCTCCTCCGCCGGCAGCCGAAGTCCGAGCTTCGTGGGACCAGGGACCGGGCTCGCCGCGTATGCCGCATCCTCGCCGGCGCCGAGGCCCTGTGCCCCTGACGGTGACGAGCCGAGCGCGATGCGCTCCACGTCCTTCTTCTTCGCCCGGAGGCGGCCGGGCACGGACGGGTAGCGCGGGAGGTTCAGGCCCTCCTTGACGCCGAGGATGGCCGGCAGGGGCAGCTCGTACGTCTCCCAGCCGCCGCCCGGGGCCTCGCGCCGGGCGAACGCCACGCGCCGGTCGTCCCCGAACGAGATCTCCTTGATGCCGTTGATCACGGGCCGCCCGAGCGCCACCGCGACCCGCACGCCCACCTGGTAGTCGCCGGTGTCGGCCGCCTCGTTGCCGAACAGGATCAGGTCGAACCGGCCGTTCGCGGCCTCCTGTGCCTCGATGGTCTCCGCGATTGCGCCTGCGGTGGACACCGGGTCCCACTCGCCGCCCTGCGTCTCGAGCAGGATGGCCCGCTCGATGCCGATGGCCATCGCATCGCGCAGCTGATCCTCGGCCTCGGCGGGGCCGAGCGTCAGGACGGCGGACGTGCCGCCCTCCTTCTCGACGATCCGGACCGCCTCCTCCACGCCGCACTCCTCGTGTGGCGAGATCGTGTGGCCCAGGAACCGCGTGTCGATCGCCTGCCCGTCCGCGGTCAGCACGATGCGGCCCCCCGTCTGGGGAACGCGCTTGACGCAGACGAGGATGTTCACGATCGGATGCGCGTGTTGTCCGGGTCGAACAAGGGCGTTGCGCCGGCGACCGCCACGGTCACCGGGTAGTGCTCGCCCAGGTATTCGACGAGGAGGTGGTTGCCGGCGACCGCCTCGGAGGGCGGCAGGTACGACATGAGCAGGTGCTTCCCGACCGACGGGCCGGAGCCCGCCGAGGTCACGTACGAGCGCCGCCCGTGGGCGTCGGTGAGCGGCTCACCCGCGAGCGAGAGGATGGGCTCCCTGCCCAGCATGTACCGCTTCACGCCGCTCTTCGAGGTCGGATCGTCCAGGGTCAGCGTGCACAGCACCGCGACCGGCAGCGCGGCGCGCTGCCTGAGGTACGCGGCCTTGCCCACGAAGTCGGCATCCTTGACGCTGGGTCGGGCCATGCCCGCATCCACGAGGTTGAAGTCCAGCTCCAGCTCGTTGCCGTGGGCGCGGTAGCCCTTCTCGAGTCGAGCGGTGACCGCGTACGTCCCGATCCCGGCTGGCACCATCCCGTGCGGCGTCCCGGCCTCCCAGAGCGCGTCCCAGACGCGAAGGCCCTGCTCCATCGGGACGTAGATCTCCCAGCCGAGCTCGCCGACGTACGAGATCCGCGACGCCAGGGCCCGGACGCCGTTGATCTCCACCACCTTCGAGGTCAGGAAGGGGAAGCCGGCGTGGGACACGTCGTCCGAGGTGACGCCGGCAAGGATGTCCCGTGCTCGCGGTCCCCACAGGCCGATCGTCGTGAACGAGTTGGTGGCGTCGAACAGCTGGGCGGAACCGTCGGCCGGCAACGCGTCGGTGAAGATCTTCTTGTCGCGCATGCCCATGCCGCCGCCGGTGACCACGCGGAAGTGGTTCCACCCGAGCCGCATCACGGTGAGGTCGGCGAGGATGCCGCCCGCGCCGTTGAGCAGCGGCGTGTACACGGTCTTGCCCGCGGGCACGTCGATCTTGTTGACGCACAGCCGCTCCAGGTAGGCGGCGGCGCCGGGTCCGGTGACGTCGAAGATCGCGAACGCGGACAGGTCCACCATCGCGGCGCGGTCGCGCATCGCGAGGTGCTCGGCGTTGATGGTCGGCGACCACCAGCGCGATTCCCACTCCGCGGCGCGGGGCATCACCCGGTCGCCGTACTCGGCCAGGAGCTTCTCGTTGGAGCCGTACCAGTACGGCCGCTCCCAGCCCGCGGCCTCGAAGAACTCGGCGCCCAGGGCCCTCTCGCGCTCGTAGAACGGCGAGAGCCGCACGCCGCGATTGGAGGCCCATTGCTCCATCGGGTGGACGATGCCGTACGTCTTGTTGTAGCCCTCGATCGTCCGGGCCGAGATGTGCTTCGCGGTCTTGTGGTGGTCGTAGAACCGGGCGATGTCCGAGCCGTGCGGGTCGATCTCCGGCTCGCCGGTGGTCATCCACTCCGCGATGGTCTTCGCGATCCCGGGTGCCTCCTTGATCCAGATCGCGGCGGCGGACCAGAGGCCCTTCACCTCCGGCGTCTCGCCGAGGATCGGGTTGCCGTCCGGCGTGAGCGAGAGCAGCCCGTTGATCGCGAGCTTGATGCCCGCCTTCTCGTCGCCCACGAAGTCGGGGAACAGCTCCAGGGCGTCCTCCAGCTGCGGGTCGAAGTCCTCCTGGGTGAACGGCAGCATCGTCGGCGAGAGGGCCGCCTCCGCGATCGACGGAATGTCGTCCGGGTCCATGAGGATCGCGCGGTGTGCGTACGACCCGATCTCGAAGCCCGTGCCGTGCTGGCGCTCGTACATGTTCGTGTCCACGTCGCGCACGATCGGGTAGGCGATCTCCGCGTTCGTGTGCTCGAAGAACGGGATCGGCCCGATGTCGATCATCTGGTGCACCGCTGGCGTGAGCGGGATGGAGGCGCCGGCCATCTTCGCGATCCGCGGGCTCCAGATGCCGCAGGCGATGACGACGGTGTCCGTCTCGATGTCGCCGTGGTCCGTGCGGACGCGCTTGACCCGGCCCTGCTCGACGTCGATGCCGGTGACCTCGACCCCCGCGCCGATCGTCAGGGCGCCGAGCTCCTGCGCCTTCTGGCGCATGAGCGTGCCGGCCTGGAGCGAGTCCACCACGCCCACCCCAGGCGTGTAGAAGCCGCCGAGGATGATCTCCTCGTGGATGAACGGGACGAGCTCCTTCACGCGCTCGGGCGAGATGATCTCCGCCGGCCCGATGCCCCACGACTTGGAGGACGTGACGCGCCGCGTCAGCTCCTGCATCCGCTCCGGCGTGCGCGCGACCTCGATGCCCTCGGTCTGGGTGAAGACGCCGAGCTCCTTGTACTGGCGGACGCTGTCCAGCGTGAAGGCCGTCATCTCCTTGGAGTGGTCGGTCAGGAAGATGAAGTTGGAGGCGTGACCCGTGGAGCCGCCCGGGCTGGGCAGGGTGCCCTTCTCGAGCAGCACGATGTCGCGCCAGCCGAGGCGGGCGAGATGCCAGGCCATGCTGTTGCCGACGATTCCCGCGCCGATGACGACGACCTTCGCCTTGTCCGGCAACCCAGCCATGTAGTCCTCCAAACGCGCCCGGCCAGCGGCCTCAGGCGAGATTCACGACGATCGTCTTGAGCTCCGTCAGGCGCTCGATGGAGAAGCGGCCACCCACCCGGCCGAGGCCGCTCTGCGAGCCGGCCCGGCCACCGAACGGCAGGTGCGATTCCCAGTAGTTCGTGCCTTCGTTGATGTTGACCCATCCGGCGCGAGCCGACTCGGCGAACCGTAGCCCGCGCGCCAGGTCGCTCGTGAAGACCGCGGTCAGCAGCCCGTACGGCGATCCGTCGATGATCGCGAGCGCCTCGTCCGCGCCGTCGATCGCGGTGATCGGCACGACCGGCCCGAACGTCTCCTCGCGAGCGATCTCCATCGATTCGGTCACGCGGTCCAGGATCGTGGGCTGGAAGAACAGGGGGCTGCCGAGGTTCGAGGCGCGCTGGCCGCCCGCGTGGAGCGTCGCCCCTCGCTCGATCGCCTCGGCGACCTGGTGCTCGGTCTTGGCCGCGGTCCGCTCGTTGTTGAGCGGGCCCATCGTCGTCGCGCCGTCGAGCGGGTCGCCCAGACGGACCTCGCCCCGAACCGTCTCGACGAGTCGCTCCAGGTAGCGGTCGTGGATGGAGCGGTCCACGAGCACGCGCTCCCCGGCGGTGCAGCTCTGGCCCGCGTTCAGGAAGCAGGCGGTGATCGTCGCCCGCACGGCCGCCTCGACATCGGCGTCATCGAGGATCACCAGCGGGCCATTGCCGCCCATCTCGAGCAGGAGCTCCTTGCCCGCGGCGCGCTCCGCGATTCGGTGGCCGGTCCTCGTGGAGCCGATGAAGCCGATCGCGGCGACGCGAGGATCGGCCGCGATCTCGTCGCCGACCTCGTCGCCGGGTCCCGTCACGAGGTTGAACACGCCGGGCGGCAAACCGCCCTCCGCGATGCACGCCGCCAGGGCGACGGCGCACTGGGAGGTGAGGCGGGCAGGGTTCCAGACGACAGCGTTGCCGGCCGCGAGCGCGGGAGCGATCAGCTCGGCGGGCATCGTGTACGGCCAGTTCCACGGCGTGATCACGCCCACGACGCCCTTCGGGACGCGGTAGACGAGCACCCGCTTGGACGGATCCACCGACGGCGGAAGCATGCCCTCGATTCGCGGCGCCTCCGCGGCCGCCATCCGGAAGTACAGGATGAGCTCCTCAACCTCGCCGTACGCCTCGGCGTGGAGCGGCTTGCCCTGGTCCTCGGTCAGCGCCCGGGCAAGGTCGTCGCGCCGCGCCTCGATGGTGGCGGCTACTCGCTCGAGGGTTGCCGCGCGGTCGAACGGCGAGGTCCGGCCCCAGGCACCCGCCGCGCGCGATGCGGCGTCGATGGCGCGCGCTGCGTCCGCCCTCCCGCCCGCGGCGATGTGGCCGATCACCCGGCCCGTCGCTGGATTCGTCGCGTCGAACGTGGCGCCGTCGGCGGCCGCGGTCCATGCGCCGTCGATGAACATCGTTGGCGCGGAGGGTGCGGAGCGCGGGGTCGCCGAACCGACGTGGTCGGTCGCCACCGGGACCGCTGGCTTGGAGGGCACAGGAGCTCCTGCACGGACGCTTCGTGGGCTTGCTGCACCCCAGGCGCCCCGGACGTGCCGAGCGCGCCGACAGTCTGCCTCGCCTGCCCTCGCCCGCGCAACTAGCGAGGTCGATCGCCACCGGCATCGACCGCGGCGCCTGCATCGATGACGAGCCATGTCGTCGCCCCGGAGCATCTCGGGCGACTCTACGTCTCGGGCGGATTGAGCCCGACGTCCGGTGATGTTATACTCCCAGGGGGTATCCACTTAGAGGGAGCGAGCGATGGAACTGACACTTCTCGAGGGCGATGACGCACGCGTCCGCGCCGGCTACAACTGCCCGTGTGGCTGCACGCCATCCGTCGAGTACGTGCGCGACGCCGGGCCGGCCCTGGAAGGCTGCTGCTGCGGGAATCAGTTCGCGGTGGGGCCGAACGCGGCGGCGAGCCTCCGTCCGAAGGACGGGTACCGGCCTGCGCTGCAGGTGTTCGACGCGCCTTGGGGCGAGCGCCTTGACGCTTCATGGCTGATCGGGCCCAGCGTGCACGGCCCCTCGGGGGGCGAGGTCGATTCCGGCCACGAGCACGAGCACGAGCACGAGCACGAAACAGGGAGTCCCTCCGAGCGGGCGATCGACCCCGTCTGCGGCATGACCGTGGCGACCGAGGCCGCCCGGGCAAAGGGCCTGTACAGCTCCCTCGAGGGTGGCGACTTCTTCTTCTGCGGGAAGGGCTGCAAGCTGGAGTTCGACGAGGATCCCGGTCGCTATCTGGCTCCCGAATACGTTCCCTCGATGTGAGCGCCCGATGACCGCTGATACGGCGCCGGCAGCCGTCCGATTCCCCGTCGAGGGAATGACCTGCGCCTCGTGCGTGAACCGGATCGAGCGCTACCTTCGAAAGGTCGACGGGGTCGCCGAGGCCAACGTCAACCTCGCGACCGAAACCGCCGCGGTCCGGTTCGACCCCGCCCGCGTAGACCTCGACGTTCTCCGATCAGCGGTGGAAGCCGCTGGCTATGAGGCACGCATCGACCAGGCGGAGCGATCCGGCAGCGGTGGCAGCCAGACCATCGAGATCGCGTTCCGGGCCCCCGAGGGCGGACTCGCCGGAACGCCGGCGATCGCCGGTGACGAGGAGCGAAAAGCCGCCAGCCGGGACGCGGCGGAGGCGCCAGAGGCGACCTTCCAGCAGCGCCACCTGGCCGACACGCGGCGGCGGCTCATCGTCGCGACCATCCTGACGACGCCCCTCCTCATCGGCCTCGCCTCGATGACGATCGCGCCGTTCCTGCCGGACTTCCTGATGAACCCGTGGCTCCAGCTCGCCCTCGCCACCCCGGTCCAGTTCTACGCCGGCTGGCCGTTCTACCGGGGCGCGTGGAAGGTCGCGCGGCACCGGGGCACGGACATGAACACGCTCATCGCCGTGGGCACGTCGGCTGCCTATTTCTACAGCCTTGCCGCGATCCTGTTCCCGGACTTCTTCCGTGCCGCTGGCGTGGCAACCGGCGATCGGCTGCCACTGTACTTCGACACGTCGTCGGCGATCATCGCCCTGATCCTGCTCGGCAGATTCCTCGAGGCGAGAGCCAGGAGCCACACGTCGGACGCGATCAAGAAGCTGATCGGGCTGTCGCCACGCACGGCTCGCGTGCTGCGTGACGGGCGCGAGGTGGATCTCCCGATCGAGGACGTCGCCCGCGGCGACGTGATCCTGGTCCGTCCGGGCGAGAAGGTCGCCGTCGACGGGGTCGTCCGGGATGGCCGTTCCTCGATCGACGAGAGCATGATCACGGGCGAGAGCATGCCGGTGACGAAACAACCCGGGGACGAGGTGATCGGAGGCACGCTCAACACGTCCGGAGCCTTCCGGTTCGAGGCCACGCGTGTGGGCCGCGACACCGTGCTTGCCCAGATCGTCCGTCTCGTCCAGGACGCGCAGGGGTCAAAGGCGCCCATCCAGCGCCTCGCCGATCTCGTCACGAGCTATTTCGTGCCCGCAGTCCTGGCCATCGCGGCGTTGACGTTCATCGCCTGGTTCCTGTTCGGGCCTGAGCCCGCATTCAACCTCGCGCTGCTCAACATGGTCGCGGTGCTCATCATTGCCTGCCCGTGCGCCCTGGGGCTCGCGACACCAACGTCCATCATGGTCGGCACCGGCAAGGGTGCCGAGAATGGCGTGCTGTTCCGGAACGCCGAAGCGCTCGAACGGCTGCACAACGTCCGCGCGGTGGTCCTCGACAAGACCGGGACCCTCACGGAGGGCAAGCCGCGCGTCACCGACGTGATCCGGGCTGCCGGCGCACCGGCCGAGCCCGAGCTGCTGCGTCTCATCGCGTCCGCCGAGCGCGGCTCCGAGCACCCGCTCGGCGAAGCGATCGTCCGATTTGCGGTCGACGAGCAAGCACTGGAGCTCGCGGATCCCACCGAGTTCGAGGCCATCTCCGGACAGGGCATCGTGGCATCCGTCGCGGATCGCCGTGTCCTGGTGGGACGGCCCGCATTCCTCCAGGATCGGGGCGTCGACACGAGCCCACTGCGAGATGCGAGCGAGGAGCTTGCCGGCGCCGGGAAGACGCCGGTCTTCGTGGCCATCGACGGTCGGCTGGCGGCAGTGGTCGCCGTCGCCGACACGCTGAAGGCCGGCTCGATCGAGGCCGTCGCCGAGCTCCACAAGCTCGGTCTCCACGTCGCGATGCTGACCGGCGACAACGAAACCACCGCCCGGGCGATCGCCCGCCAGGCCGGCGTGGACCGCGTCCTTGCCGACGTGCGCCCCGACGAGAAGGCGGCGCAGGTTCGCAAGCTCCAGGCCGAGGGCAAGCTGGTCGCGATGGTCGGCGACGGTGTGAACGACGCCCCTGCACTCGCGCAGGCTGACGTCGGAATCGCGATCGGGACGGGCACCGACGTCGCCATCGAGTCCGGGACGGTGACCCTCATGAGCGGTGACCTGCGCGCGCTCGTCATCGCGTTCTCGCTCTCCCGGGCGACCATGCGCAACATCAAGCAGAACCTGTTCTGGGCGTTCGCCTACAACGTCGCGCTCATCCCGCTCGCGGCCGGCGCCCTCTACCCGTTCACCGGGGTCCTGCTCGACCCGATCTTCGCTGCCGCGGCGATGGCCCTCTCATCGGTGACCGTCGTTTCGAATGCGCTCAGGCTGCGGCGCTTCCAGCCGCCTCGTACGGGCGCATCCACCGCTCGACCTCAGGACGGACGGCTCGCCGAGGCCGGCGCCTGACCGTCCGGCCTACGGCGCCACGTTGAGAACGAGCATCAGCCCACCCCCGCCCTGCTCCTCCACGTTGTTGTTCGTGGTGTGATGGTTGATGTGGCAGTGAAGCAGCCACTTGCCGGGCTCCTGCGGGGACCAGATGACGTCGTACCGCTCACCCGGCGCGACGCTGATCGTGTCCTTCTCGTAGCGCGCTGACTCGGGCAGCGTGACACCGTCGGTCGCCACGACGGTGAACGGGCCACCGTGGATATGCATCGGGTGGATGAACGCGCTCTGCGATCCGATGAAGCGCACGAGCAGCTTCTCGCCGACCTTGAGATTGACGGTCTCGGTCGATGGATACGACTTCCCGTTGATCGTGAAGAAGTTGGGCATCACGCCTTCCATCGGCATCGCGGGATAGGTGTAGCCCTCGCGCTCGTTCCACTCCTGCAGCTGGATCACGAGCTCCTGGTCGGCGCTGATCGCACGGGCCGGATCCTTCGGCTCCACGATCAGGGCCCCGTACAGACCGAGCGCCTGCTGGCGGTCGACATCGGCGTGGGAGTGGTAGAAGAACGTGCCGGCCTGCTGGACGACGAACTCGTAGGTGAACCTGCCACCGGGCGGGATGGGGTCCTGGGTGATCGCGGCCGGGCCGTCCATCTGGTTCGGGACGATCAGGCCATGCCAGTGGATCGTCGTCGGCTCGGGGAGGTCGTTGGTGACGTTGAAGCGGACGCGATCGCCCTCGGTGAGCGTGATCCGGGGTCCGGGCACCTGGCGGTTGAAGGCGTAGGCAAGGACCCGCTCGTACGGCACGATGTTCCACTCGATCACCGATGCCCGGAGGTCGAAGACCTTGACGCCGCCCTCGACCCGCGCCTCGAGGGGCTGGTCCCCCCGGGCGGTCGCCGGCGCTCGATAGGAGACGGTGGCCGGATCGACGGCGGCCATGTCCCGCATTGCCTGGCCCGGCGTGTCGCGCGTCATGATCATTCCCGGCGGCATGACGAGTCCGCCAACATCACGGGCTCCGAGCGAAAGGTTCGTGGAGGACGCCGAGAACGCGAGGGCCGCGGCCAGGGCCACGACCGACAGGAACGAGATCGAGGCGACCTGCGGCGTCGTGGCCCGGTAGGCGCCACCCGCAGGACCGCTGGCCATCGCGGTCATGCCTGCCATCCCGGCCATGCCGTCCATTCCGGCCATGCCGGCCATGCCCTCGTGTCCGGCCTCGGACGACGTCCCGGCACGGCCCTTCGCGGCGGCCCGGGACGGGACCCGCCCGGGACGCTTCTTCGCGGGCTTGCGCGGCGACCCACCGGCGTGCATCTCGTGATCGCGCATCACGCGGCCCTCGCGTCCGGCTGCGCATCCGTCCACCGGGCGGCTTCGGCCGCCATCGTGTGGCCGCCTTTGCCGAGGGCCCGTTGGGTGCCCATCCCGTGCTTCAGCCCCTTCTCGACCATCCACACGTTCACCGGGTAGGCAACGGCGACCCCCACGAGGACGGCGGCGGACATGGCGCCCCAGAACGTGAGCTGGGTGGGCTCCATGGCGCGCATGTCGCGCCCCATCATCAGGGCGACCATCGTTGGGAACATGCCGGCCATCATGAAGTTCATGGACAGCCACTCCGGGAGGAGCGAGCGCCGCAACGCAGCGCGGTACGAGCCACCCATCATGTCCTTCATGAACAGCGCCTGGAACACGAACAGGCCGAACCCGAACCCTGCGGCGTACTCGATGACCAGGTCGATGCCCATCGGCAGCCCGAGCAGCCCCGTGATCGTCGCCGCGACGATGATGCCCGTGGCGTCTCCCGCGGCGCAGTGGATGACCGAGCCAAGACCCTGCTTCCACAGCGGCTGGATGAACCGCTCATGGCTCCCCGGAAACGGCTCCTTGCACGACAGCGCGTACACGGTCAGGCCCACGGGACCCGTGTACAGGGTCACGAGGACCCAACCCAGTTTCAACACCGTGAGCTCGGGGTTCCGCCGGTACGCGTCCCAGGCCACGTAGGCAACCGAGAACGCCGTAAGGCCAAACCATCCGATCAGGATCAGGTCGATCCATGGGAAGGGTCCGAACGGGCCGAAATGGATGTCGGTCACGGGGCCTCCGGGACGAGCAATGAGGGGGACGGCGCCCGCACAGTCTGGCGCATCCAAGCACTACCGGGACGACATCCCGGCCGGCCCACACAGTTGCTCTCGGCGCTCGTCCCTGCTCCATCCGGCGCGATCGCCCAGTGACGGCAGTGCAGGAACGCCAGGAAACTGCCGGACTGCAAAGCATGGACGGAACCGACGGTGGTACGACCCACGACATTGCCGCCTGCGGGAAAGGACCGCTCGCTGCTGCGTCGCCCCGGCTGCGCGGGGCATGCGTGGGCGCCTCGCGTAACGGCAGCCGCAAATCGCCGCAAGCCGGAACTCTGAAGGTTGGCACGATGAGCCCGCGAATCAATTGGCCGTGATGAGGGCGACCTTCTCATCCATCTGCTTGCGAGTCAGCGGCCCGAAGTACCGATCCCGGATGACGCCGCTGCGATCGACGAAGTAGTGGGTTGGCAGCCCGAAGACGTTGTAGGTGGCAAGGACCGCGCCTGTCGGATCGAGGCCGATGTCGTAGGTCAGGGCGTATTTCGCGTAGAAGTCGCGGACGGTTGCGATGGGCTCCTGAATGTCGATCGCGAGCAGGACCAGGCCCTCCGCCTTATGGGCCTCGTATGCCGCCCGGAGATCCGGCGTCTCCTGCTGGCACGGCGGGCACCACGTGGCCCAGAAGTTGATCCAGAGCGGCCGCCCCCGAAAGTCCTCGATCCGGACAGGCCGGCCGTCAACGTCGGTCAGCCGCACCTGCTTGCCGTTGGACGTGCCGACGAAGTCCGGCGCGAACTGCCCGACCTGCAAGCCCTGCTTTGCCGCGCCGAGGACGTAAAACGTGGCGCCTGGTGCTCCGCCAGTCCCGCCCTGCCCGGACGGGCCGACCGGGCTCGTCGCCAGGTGTGGGTGAGCACGAAAGGTGCCGAGAGATCGCCACGAAAAGTGCAGAGGCGATCGAGGTCAGCCGAGCATAGGCGATGCCTCCCGGGCTGATGGCACGTGAGCCCGCATCCGATACGACTGGCCCTTGATGTTGACGACC
>JACPOS010000026.1 GCA_016191395.1 Chloroflexota bacterium | reverse complement strand
TGGAACACCCGTCGCCTCCACGAAGCCTGCGGCGACGTCCCGCCGGCCGAGTTCGAGGCCGCCTACCATCAACTACAGGCGACCAACGAGGCCGCCTGACATCCAATCAGCCGAGTCTCCACGAAACCCAGTGCGGTTCATGCTCGACCGCCGGTTCGCCATGGAGGGCGGCGTCCCGGACAGGACCGCCGCCGCGATCGCCGTGGACGTGAGCCTCGATGCGCTTCGCCGCGAGCCGGACCCGAGACGCGCCGTGATCGCGGCGTACGCGGCGATGGAACGCGCGCTCTCCGGCGCGGGGCTCGGCCGCCACCGATCGGAGGCGCCGATGGAGTACGTTCGGCGCGTGCTCACCGAGCAGACCCGCGCCCCGGAGGAGGTCCGCACGGTCACGGGCCTGTTCCAGGTCGCGAAGTTCAGCCAGCACCCCGTCGACGAGGGTATGCGGCGCAGCGCGATCGCGGCACTCGAGCGCATCCGCGCGGCGACGGCGAGGCTCGCGTGATCGCGGTGCCGCGCCGGTCCCTCGTGGTGATCGCAATGCTGGCCTCGATCACGATCGTGCTCGCCGTGGTGCTCCCGCCGGACGCGCGGGTCGCGCTGGCGCGGATCGCCATCGTCGGCGCCGGCATCGGCATCTCGACGCTGTACCTCCGCCGTTCGGGCGCGGCCACGGGATCCACGCCCGAGCGTTTCGA
The DNA here is from genome assembly GCA_016191395.1 of Chloroflexota bacterium. Classification (GTDB taxonomy): domain Bacteria; phylum Chloroflexota; class Limnocylindria; order Limnocylindrales; family CSP1-4; genus UBA5189. Next base: position 27,341 of record JACPOS010000026.1, on the reverse strand, counting down.
GCTCGAGCTGCGCAGCCCGGCGGAGACGCAACCCGCCATCCCGGGACTGCGAGCCGTCGAGGCGGCGGTGCGGCTGTCGACCGCGAACGCGACCGACTTCGACGTGCGGCTCCGGCCGATGCTCCGCGAGCTGGCCCGCTGGCGCCTGCTGACGAATCGAGGGCTGGACATGGACGGGAATCCAGTGGCTGCCCGGCGCATCCTCGGCCCCAGCCTGGCGAGCCTGCTCGAAGGGACCGCCGAACCCCCACCATTCGGATCGCCGGGCATTCCGCTCGCCGCCATCGATGCCGCGCTCGACCAGCTGGAGCAGATCTGACGTGCCCGATCGCATGCCCATCCCGGAGATCGCCCGGCGTTGCCGCGCCGTCCTCGACGAGGTGGAGCGCGCGGTGGTCGGCAAGCGGGCGATGCTGGAGCTCCTGCTGCTCGCGATCCTGTGCGACGGCCACGTGCTCATCGACGACCTGCCGGGCCTCGCCAAGACGCTGACCGCCCGGTCGTTCGCCCGGGTCACCGGCCTCGGATTCCGCAGGATCCAGTTCACGCCGGACCTGATGCCATCGGACGTGACCGGCGCGTCGATCTACAACCAGCAGACCTCGGAGTTCGTGTTCCGCGAGGGCCCCGTCTTCGCCAATCTCCTGCTCGCGGACGAGATCAACCGCGCGCCGGCGAAGACCCAGTCCGCGCTCCTCGAGGCCATGCAGGAGCGCCAGGTCACCACCGAGGGCACGACCCGCCAGCTCCCGCGGCCGTTCCTCGTGATCGCGACCCAGAACCCGATCGAGTACGAGGGCACCTACCCCCTGCCGGAGGCGCAGCTGGACCGGTTCCTGGTCAGGCTGCGGGTCGGCTACCCATCGGGGGACGAGGAGGTTGCCATCCTGAAGGGCCGCCTGGAGCGCGCATCCGACGAGCTGGAGCTCGATCCCGTCGTCGACGCCGCGACGCTGACCGCGATGCAGGTGGGCGTCGAACAGGTGTACGTGGCCGACACCGTGACCCGGTACATCGTGGAGCTGGTCGAGGCGACCCGCACGAGCACACGGCTCCAGGTTGGTGCGAGCCCACGGGGGAGCCTCGCGCTCCTGAAGCTGAGCCGGGCGCGCGCGGCCCTGGACGGCCGCGATTACGTGGTGCCGGACGACGTCAAGGGATCCGCGGTGCCAACGCTCGCGCACCGGCTGATCCTCCGGCCGGAGCTGTGGGTCCAGCGGCTTCGGGCTGAAGCGGTGGTCGAGGAGTGCCTCGCGACCGTGCCGGCACCATCGGCCGAGGACTCGGCGCCCGCAAGCCCATGACCCGGCGGCCGACGCCCCGGCTGCGGGCCTATCTCCTGCTCGGCGCGGCGGGCCTCATCGCCGGGATCGCGCTCGAGCGACCGGAGCCCGTGCTCCTCGTCACGCCGCTGCTCCTTGCCGGGTTGCTGGCAATCCTGCTCGTCGACGAGCCGGCCGTGTCCGCAACGGTGTCCCTCGGCGCGGATCGGGTGCTCGAGGGTGAGGACGTCCATCTCGAGGTGGTCCTGCGGTCCGTGCGACCCGTGCCGTGGCTGGAGGTCGCGGTGGCGCTGCCCGCGGGCCTCGTGGCTCGCGACGACGTCGGCGTCTTCGGGGTCCGGCTGGAAGCGGATCGCCCACGGCAGCTCGCGGTGGACGTCGCCGCCCGGCGATGGGGGAGCTACCGGGTCGCAAGGCTCGTCCTGCGCACTCGCGACCGCTTCGGGTTCTTCGCCTTCGAGGCGACCGTGGAGCCGGGTCTGGCGCTGCGCGTGTTCCCGAAGCCGGAGACGCTCCGCCATGCCATTCGACCCGCCGAGACACAGCTGTCCGCGGGCAACGAGGTGTCGCGTCGCCGGGGCGACGGCGTGGAGTTCGCCGATGTCCGCCAGTACGCCCCCGGTGACGTGATCCGGCGGGTGAACTGGCGGTTGAGCAGCCGGCGGCCGGAGCTGCACGTGAACGAGCTGCACCCCGAGAGCAGCACCGAGGTCGTGATCCTGCTCGACACCTTCACGGACCTGACCGGCCCGAACGACGAGAGCAGCCTCGCGAGAGCCGTCCGTGCGGCCCACGGGATCGCCAACCACTACCTTCGCCGCCGAGACCGCGTGGGCCTCATCGCGTTCGGTGGCTCCATCCGCTGGCTCGTGCCCGCGATGGGGCTCGCACAGTCGTACCGGATCGTGGAGGTCCTGCTCGACGCGCGAGCGGCCGTGAGCATCCTGTGGAAGGGCGTGGACCTCATCCCGCCGCGGTCGCTCCCGCCGAACGCCCTCGTCATCGCGGTGACCCCGCTCCTGGACGACCGGACGATCGAAGCGCTGCTCGATCTTCGCGGCCGCGGGTTCGACCTCGCGGTCATCGAGCTCCGCCCGGAGGGCTTCATGGCCGAGCCGCTCGACGCGTTCGGCGCGAGCGCGCGGCGGCTCTGGCAGCTGCGCCGCGACCAGCTCCGTGAGCGCCTGCAGCGGCTGGGCGTGCCGGTTGCCGCGTGGGCGCTGGGCGAGCCACTCGACGCAGCCCTGGAGGAGGTACGAGCATTTCGTCGGTACGCCCGCCGCGCGCTCGCCTGATCGCCGGCCTGCTCTCCTTCCTGGTCGCCGTGGGGGTCGCCGCGGTGTCGCTCGACGTGCGCAGCAGCGGCCTGTTGTTCGCGTTCGGCGTCCTCGGTGCCGCCATCCTCGTGCTGCTGGCAGCGGCGCTGGTGCTTGGCCATCCCGGCTGGATCGGTCCCGTGCTCGGCCTCCTTGCGGCCCTGTATCTCGGGCACGTCCTCGTGGCAGCCGAGGCGAACGTGTTGACCGCGGGGGTCGTTGGCGTGGCGCTGCTGCTCGTCGGGGAGCTCGCCCAGTGGTCCTTCGACAGCCGCCTGCGGGGCAGGTACCTCGCCTCGATGCAAGCGACACGTGCGGTCGCCGTCGGGTGGCTCGTCCTGCTCGGCGCCGGGGCCACGTTCCTCAGCCTGCTCGTCGTGGGGCTCCCGGTGTCGGGTGGGCTTGTCACCGTCATGGTTGGCGTGGTGGCGTTCGTCGGGGTGGTGGCGCTCGTCTCCGTCGTCGCGCGGCGGCAGGCTTGACGCCGGTTCCTGGCAGCCCGACGATCGCGGCCTGATGTCGAACGCCGCGCCCCACGTGGCCCCGTACGCGCCCAGCGCGCTCAACCGCCTGTATGCCGCTGTCGAGCGGCTGCCGGGGGGCGGTTGGTGGGTGTATCCCCTCCTCCTCATCGCCCTGATTGCCTACCACGAGGTGAGCCTGTGGGCCACCGGCAGCCGGCCGGTGGGGACGTTCACCACCGACGGGCTGTCCGGCTTGGCGTACGGGCCGTACACGCTCGCCGCCTTGCACTACCTCCTGCGGATCGCCGACCAGGCTGCTGTGCGGTTCAAGCCCGCGAGCGGGATGTCCGACGAGGTATTCGAGCAGCGCCGGTACGAGCTGGTCACGCTCCCTGGGGGCCGACTTTGGGTCGTGCTCGTGATCGGCGCGCTCGCGGCCGCCGGGGCGGTGCTCTACGCGCCGCCGGAGGCCATCGCGTGGTACGGCGGGAAGGGCTCAACCGCGCTCATCGTGCTTGGCCCGGCCGCACTCTTCGGCTACACGATGTTCCCGGTCGTGATCTACCAGTCAGTTCGACAGCTGCGGCTCGTGGAACGCTTCCACCGGGACGCCACGGCGATCGACATGTTCGACACGGGACCGATCTTCGCGTTCTCTCGGCTGACCATGCAGATCGGCCTGGCGTTCGTGTTCGCCGGCTACTACTCCCTGACCGTCAATGCGAGCTTCCAGGCGGGCAACCTGATCTCGCTCGCCATCATCGCCACCACGATCCTCCTCGGCATCGCCTGCTTCATCGTGCCGCTGTGGGGCATCCACGGCCGGCTGATGGCGGAGAAGGACCTCCTGGTTCGCGGCGTCAACCTTCGATCGCAGGCGCTCCAGCAGGAGCTCTACCGGCGTGTCGATGCGGCGAACCTCGTCGGGGTGAAGGACGTCACGGACGCGCTCGGGGGCATCACCGCGACGCGGGAGCAGATCCACAGGCTCCCCACTTGGCCGTGGCCGCCGCAGGTGCTTCGTGGCTTCATCACCGCGATCGTGCTGCCGGTGCTCATCTTCCTGATCTCGCGCTACGTGGGCGCCCAGGCGCACCTGGTCTGAGCGTTGGGACGATCGGCCCGCCGATCGTCCAACTCCGATAGGACCATTCGCGGCCTTCTCCCGGCGGGACGTACCCCCGAGGCTTGACCGTCGCAGGTCCATGCCCGCAGGAGACAGCGCCGCTTGCCCACCGAACTGAACGTTGGCGTCCCGAGAAAGGCCGGAGTCGCCGGCTGGATCCGGACGCCGTTCGGTGCCCGCGCGTCCGCGATCGTCATGATGATGGCGCTGCTCGGCACGGTCGCCGGCGTCGCCGTCGTATCGCAGATCACGGGTCAGATGCGCAGCGAGGCGGACGCCAGGCTCGATGCCCATTCGGTCGACGTCGCGCGCGCCCTCGAGCAGACGATGGCCGATGCCTCGAGCGACATCCGGCTTGCCCGCCGGAACGTCACGTTCGAGAAGGCCCTCGCCGATACGCCGGGGCAGCTGCTGCCGGAGGATCGCGCCGCGGTGGAATCGGCGATCACCTACCTCGGCGACCGCTACCAGGTCGACGAGATCTGCGTGATCCGGGCCAGTGGCCTCGAGGCTGCGCGGTGGGTCGGCGGCGACGGCGTGGCGCAGGTCGCTGACCTGTCCCTTGACGAGCGGCCGAACAACCCGGCGGTCATCCCGACCGTGCCGCTGGCCGACGACGCGTTCTTCCAGACCGAGCCGTACGTGTCGCCCGATTCGGGCCGGTGGGTCGTCGGCATCGCGACACCGATCGTCCTCGCGACGGGCGAGCACGTGGGCATCGTCCACTTCGAGCTGCCGGTCGCGCGCTTCGAGACCGAGCTCAAGGCGATGCCTTTCGGCAGTGGCGGCTTCAACGTGCTGATGGACACCGACGGGCGCCTGCTCGTCCACCCCGACCTCGCACGCTTCCGGACGGCGGCCGGCACGCCGACGGATGCGGCAACCGCGCCGTTCCCGCTTGCCGTCTCGGCCGGCTCGCCCTCGTGGCGTGATGCCGTCGCCCGGATGCTCGCCGGCGGCTCGGGGTCGGTCCCGTTCGAGGACGGCGGCAAGACCTACCGGCTCAGCTTCCAGCCGGTCGCGGGCTCCAACCGCATCGTGGGCGTGGTCAGCCCGACCGCGGAGCTCTACGCGGACGTGGACCGGGTCCTCATCAACCTCGGCGTGACCGCCGGCCCGCTGCTGCTCCTCATGATCCTCGTCACCGGCTGGTTCACGCGCCGGATGGCCTCGGCCAACAGCGGCCTCGCCGGCCTGAACAACCGCCTCGCGACAACCAACGATCGACTGGAGGAGACGAGCCGCGCCAGCGCAGACCTGGCACGCGAGTCCGCGATCGTCAACCAGTTCACCGAGCTGACCGCATTGACCGAGGACGACGTCTCGCTGTCAGAGGCCACCCTCTCCACGCTCGATGAGCTCGTCCGCCCGAGCGACGCGTCCCTCCACGTGTCCAACCAGTCGCAGGACCGGGCCGTCGCCCAGGCGAAGCTTGGTGGCCGCGACGCACCGGTCCTCTCGCTCCACGAGCTCGCCCGCTGCCCGGCCGTGCGCCGAAGCAGCCTGTACGTCACCGACGACGTCGCGGCGCGCCTTGCTTTCCGCTGTCCTGTGTACCCCGTGGAGACCGGCACGCTGGCGTGCATCCCGCTCGTGGCGCTCGGCGAGACGGTCGGTGCGATCCACCTGCACTGGACGGACCGGCAGGAGCTCTCGCTGCCGGTGCGGCTCGCGATGATGCGCGTGAGCGAGCACTCCGCCCTCTCGATCGCCAACCGCCGCCTGCTGCTCGCACTGCGCGGCCAGGCGAACACGGACGGCCGAACCGGCCTCACCAACAGCCGGGCGTTCGACGAGACCGTCCAGCGCCGCCTCGGTGCCAAGCCGCAGGGCGAACGTGCCGCGATCCTGATGCTGGACCTGGACCACTTCAAGGACTTCAACGACCGCTACGGCCACCCGGCCGGCGACGAGGCACTCCGGGTCTTCGCCCAGCTGCTGGGCACCAGCATCCGCGAGCAGGACGTCGCGGCCCGCTACGGTGGCGAGGAGTTCGCGGTGTACCTCGCCGGGCTGGGCATGACCGAGGCGGCGGAGGTCGCCGAGCGCGTTCGAGCGCGACTCGAGTCCACGATCATCCCGCTCGGACCGGGCAAGACGGGCCGGCTCACGGTCTCGATCGGCATCTCCGTTGCACCCGACGACGGCTCCGAGCTCGTCACCCTCCTCCGGGCGGCGGACGAAGCTCTCTACCGGGCCAAGCTCGGCGGTCGCAACCGGGTCGTCACCCGCGACGCTCGCCCGGATGCCGCCACTGGTCGCCCAGGCCCGGTGGAGGCGGCCACACCCTCCCGAACGCGAAGGCGCGCCGCCGGGTAGGTGCTCCGGGCGAGCAACGGCTAGGATCAGCGGGTGAGCCTTCCCTGTCCGCACTTCGCGACCGCGATGGTGGACCTGCCCGCGCCGCTGGACGTGTGCCCGACGTGCGTCGAGATGGGCGATACCTGGGTGCACCTGCGCCAGTGCCTCGTCTGCGGCAGGACCGGCTGCTGCGACAACAGCCCCAACCGGCACGCGACGGCGCACGCCAACGAGACGGGCCACGCCCTGATCCGATCTGCCCAGCCCGGCGAGCTGTGGGCCTGGTGCTACCCGGACGAGGCGTTCTTCACCCCCGGCGAGGACGGCGGCTGGGAGCTCTTCGAGGAGTAGGTTCCGGCCTCAGGCGCCGCCGAGCACGCGCGCCACGATCGCCGCGGCGCCGTCGCGAGACGCGAACGAGCTCTGCGTCCCGAGGCGCGTGACGCTGTCCGACGCGCAGGCGATCCCGAGACGGACCGCCCCGAGCTCGTCCAGTCCCGCCGCGAGCCCGAACGCGAATGCACCGACGAACGCATCGCCGGCGCCGGTCGTGTCGACCGGCTTGACCGGAATCGCCGGCACCCGCTCGACCGAGCCCGACGTGGTCACGACCGCCGCCCCCCGCGACCCGAGCGTCACGACGAACCGCGCGCGGATGCGCCGCGCAAAGGCCGCGAGCGCCGAATCGTCGACTGGATCGAACGCCTCGACCCCTGCGAGGATCGCGAACTCGGTCTCGTTCGGGATGAGCCAATCGGCCCCGGCCAGGAGGTCTGGATCAAGGGCCGCCGCCGGAGCCGGGTTCAGGATCGTGGCGGCGCCCACCTCACGTGCCGCACGGAACGCCGCCGCGGTCACGGCCTGCGGGATCTCCAGCTGCCCGATCACGACGGCCGGACGCAACGCCCGAACGGCCCCGGCCGCGACGGCCGGATCGACCTCGTCGTTTGCCCCGGGCACCACGATGATCCGGTTCGTCCCGTCGGGCTCCACCCAGATCGGCGCCACGCCGCTGGATCCTGCGACTCGCGCCACGTGCGCCGCATCAACGCGCTGGGCGATCAGGTTGTCGACCGTCATGCCCGCATACACGTCGTCGCCGAGCGCACCGACCATCGACACATGGGCGCCGAGGCGAGCGGCCATCACGGCCTGGTTGGCGCCCTTCCCCCCGAAGCCCATCACGAATCGGTCGCCGATGACCGTCTCGCCGGCGCCGGGCACCCGCGCCGTATACGCGATGAGATCGATGTTCAGGCTGCCGACCACGGCAATGACCGGCTCCGGCTTCTGCAGCGGCATCCGCACCTCCGTCGCCATTCTCACACCCGGCTACCCTTGCCGCGCATGGACCTCGCACACAACGCGACGCAAGGGGCAGGCCCAGCCTGCGCCCACGCACCCGAGACGATCGCGACCCCGAGCGGCAATCGATGCGAGGAGTGCGGCTCCACGTTCAACCTCCGGCTGTGCGCCACGTGCGGCCATGTCGGCTGCTGCGAATCCCAGGCCGGCGACGCCCGCGCCCACGCGCTCGGCGAACAGCACCCGGTGATCCTCCAGATGCCGGCCGGCGAGGGCTTCACGTGGTGCTACGCCGAGAACCGGTACGTCTGACGGCACGGTGAGGTCGTGACGATCCTGCTCGTCGGTGCAGGCGGGTTCCTCGGGGCGATCTCGCGGTACCTCGTGGACGGCTGGGTCTCCACCACGACCGGCGGCGGCTTCCCGTGGGGCACGCTCGTCGTGAACCTGACGGGCTCGTTCGTGCTCGGGCTGCTGTTCGCGCTGAGCGTGGAACGGGGAGTCCTCTCGCCGACGCTTCGAGCTCCGGTGCTGATCGGGTTCATCGGTGCCTACACGACGTTCTCGACGCTCACGCTGGAGACGTGGCGGCTCGTCGAGGACGGGAGCTACGTCGCCGCGGTCGGCAACATCGGCGGCTCCATGGTCCTCGGGCTCGTGGCCGTGGTCGCCGGGCTCGCGATCGGGAGGCTCGCATGAGGATCGAGGGCGTCGGCCTGCTGGTGCGCATCTACATCGGCGAGTCCGATCACTGGCACGGCAAGCCGCTCTACCAGGCGATCGTGGAGCTGCTGCGCGAGCGCGGCCTCGCCGGCGCGACGGTCCTGCGCGGCATCGAGGGCTTCGGCGCCAAGGCGCACCTCCACACCACCCGCCTCCTGCGCCTGTCGGAGGACCTGCCCGTCCTCATCGAGTGCGTCGATCAGGAGGACCGCATCCGCGCGATCCTCCCCGAGCTCGACTCCATGGTCGGCGACGGCCTCATCACCCTCGAGAAGGTCGAGGTCATCGCCTACCGGGCCACGAAGCCCGAGCCGCCCACGGCGTGACGGTTGACGCCTCGCGGGAGGCGTGCCTAGACTCCCGGCCTACATCGCGAATATCGGGCAATGAACGGGACGAGTACCCGTCGAATGTCGGCAAAGAGACCCGGCGGCTGGTGCAAGCCGGGACGGCAGCGGCGGCGAATGGACCCGGGAGCCTCCGGACCGAACGGCGACCGCGGCGACGCAAGATCCAAGTAGGCTCCGGCGCAGAGCGCCAGCGATAGCGGGCAGCGCCGATCGGCGGTCGAGCGACCACCCGTCGGTCAGGAGAGTGCGGCACAGCCGAATGAGGGTGGCACCGCGGAAGGCTCGACCTTTCGTCCCAGATGGACGAGAGGTCATTTTGATTCAGGACCACCGGAGGCGCCGCACGTGACATCGCAGGACCCGCTCAGTCTCACCCAGGCGAAGCGGCTCGCCGGCAACGCGGACACCCTGCTCCTGCGCGCCACGCGGTCCGCCGACCTCGAGACGCCCATCGGCGCCTTCCTCCGGCTCGACGACGGGACGACCCCTGCGTACCTCCTAGAATCCGTGGAGGGCGGCGAGCGGCTGGGCCGCTACTCGTTCCTGGGCGTGGGCCCGCGACGGCTGCTGGAGGTCCGCAACGGCGTGGCGCGGATCCAGGACCGGCCCGTCACGGTGGATCGTTACGACCCCGGCCTGCCGATCACGACCGTCGACGCGCCGGACCCGCTGCTCGCGATCCGGGGCTTCGTCCCGCGCCGACGGGTCGAGCCGACCGAGGGCATGCCCCGGTTCACCGGCGGCGCCGTCGGGGCCCTTTCGTACGACGCGGTGTCGATCTTCGAGCCCACCGTCCCGCTGCCGGAGCGCGATCCCGTCGGGACGCCAACGGCTGCGTTCATCGAGACCGACCTCGTCCTCGTCTTCGACCACCTGACCCACACGCTCTCGGCGATCGCATCGCTCCACACCGAGGCTCCCGACCTCGAGGGTCGCTATCGCATCGCCGAGAACGCCATCTTTGAGGCGCTCGAGCGCACCTCGCGCCCCTCGCCCGCCGAACTCCAGTCGTCCAGTCGCTCTTCGAGCCGCACGGCTGATTACCCCACAGGCATCACGGACGAGACATCGACACCGATGTCGAGATCAAACGGCCTCCCGAGCCAGACCAGCCTCGGTCACGACGAGTACGTCCGCGCGGTGAGCACAGCAAAGGACGCGATCGCCGCCGGCGAGGCGATCCAGGTCGTGCTGGCTCGCCGCCAGTCCTTCGACCTCCCGACCGATCCATCCACCGAGAAGCCGCTCGATGGCATCGGCCTGTATCGGAGCCTCCGCCGGGTCAACCCGAGCCCATACCTGTTCTTCGTCCGCGTCCCGAGCTTCGAGGTCGTGGGCGCGAGCCCGGAGCTCCTGGTCCAGGTGGACAGGGACAAGCTCACCACCCACCCGATTGCGGGCACCCGCCCCCGTGGCGCCACGCCCGCGGAGGACGCGCTGCTCGCCGAGCAGCTCCAGCGCGATCCCAAGGAACGCGCGGAGCACGTGATGCTCGTGGACCTCGGTCGAAACGACCTCGGGCGCGTGGCCAGGCCGGGCACCGTGACCGTGAGCAAGTACATGGACGTCGAGCGGTACTCGCACGTCCTCCATCTCGTGTCCCATGTCGAGGCGAAGCTCCGGCCGGACCTCGATGCGCTCGACGCGCTCCGGGCGGTCTTCCCCGCCGGCACGCTGAGCGGCGCCCCGAAGGTCCGCGCGATGCAGCTGATCGCGGCCGCGGAGGGGGAGCGGCGCGGGCTGTACGGCGGCGCGGTCGGCTACCTGGGCTACGACGGCAACATGGACACCGCGATCACCATTCGCAGCGCTGTGCTCCGCGAGGGCCGCGCGCACGTGCACACGGGGGCGGGAATCGTCGCGGGCTCCGTGCCGGAGAAGGAGTTCGAGGAGACCGAGCACAAGGCGGCTGCGCTCCGTCGCGCCATCGAGGAGGCCGTGGCGCCGGCAGTGACCCGGAGCCCGTCGACATGATCCTCGTCATCGACAACTACGACAGCTTCACCTTCAACCTCGTGCAGGCGCTGCAGGCCGCCGGGGCGGACGTGCGGGTCGTGCGCAACGACGCGATCGACCGCGAGGGGATCGAGAATCTCGCCTCCGACGCCGACGCGCACCTCGCGGGCATCGTCATCTCCCCGGGCCCCGGCGACCCGGACGACGCCGGCGTCTCCATGGATGCCGTGCGCGTCGCGGCGGACCGGCGCATCCCGCTGCTCGGCGTCTGCCTGGGGATGCAGTCGATGGCGGCCGCGTACGGTGCGTCGATCGTTCGCGCGCCGACGCTCGTGCACGGCGAGGCCGCCGAGGTCACGCACGATGGCGCAGGCCTGTTGGAAGGGATGCCGCCCGCGTTCATGGCGGCGCGCTACCACTCGCTGTGCGTGGATCCGAAGACGCTGCCCGACGAGCTCCGCGTGACCGCCATGAGCGAGGAGGACCAGGTCGTGATGGGCCTGCGCCATACCGCGCTGCCGATGGAGGGCGTGCAGTTCCACCCCGAAAGCGTGCTCACGCCGCAGGGTCCGCACCTCCTCGCCAACTTCCTGCGGCAGGCGGGCGAGGGCGAGGCGGGGCTGCTCGATGCCGCGAGCGGCACGTTTGCCACGTCCGGGATGGCGGAAGGCGGCCCGACGTGAGCGACCACGTTCGAGCTGCGCTGGCGAACATCGTCGAGGGCAGGACGCTGACCGTCGATGAGGCGCGGCTCGCGATGGGCGCCGTGATGGATGGCGATGCCACCCCGGCGCAGCTTGCGGCCATGCTCATGGGCCTCCGGATGCGCGGCGAGACGGTGGAGGAGCTGGCGGGATTCGCATCGGCCATGCGCGAGCGGGTCGTGAAGGTCGAGGCGCCCGAGGGGGCGATCGACGTCGTCGGCACGGGCGGCGACGGCTCCAACACGTTCAACATCTCCACCGCCGCGGCCCTCGTCGTCGCATCGACGGGCGTGCCGGTCGCGAAGCACGGCAACCGCGCCATCACGTCCCGCAGCGGCTCCGCGGACGTGCTGGAGGCGCTCGGGATCCGCATCGACCACGACGCCGAGTCGGCGGGGCGCGCCCTGCGCGAGAACGGGTTCGCGTTCATGTTCGCGCCCGCATTCCACCCCGCGATGAAGCACGCCGGCCCCACACGGCGGGAGATCGGCATTCGCACCTCGTTCAACCTAATCGGGCCGCTGACCAACCCGGCGGGTACGAAGCGAGCCCTGATCGGGGTGGGGGATCCCGTGGCGGCCGGGCGGATCGCCGCCGTCGCGGCGCTGCTGGGCACGGACCGCACCCTCGTGGTGCACGGGGCCGGCGTCGACGAGCTGCCCCTGGACGGCTCCGGGCAGATCCACGACGTCATCGTCGGCGGGATCCTGAGCTTCACCGTCGACGTCGACGGGCTCGGGCTCGGCCGGGCGCCGACCTCCGCCCTCGTCGGCGGCACGGCGGCGGAGAACGCGGCGATCGTGGAGTCGATCTTCGCGGGCGAGACGGGTCCGCGGCGCGACGTGGTCGTCCTGAACGCCGGGGCGGCGCTCGTCGCATCTGGCACCGTGGCGGGTCTGGGCGAGGGGGTCGATGCCGCGCGTGCGGCGCTCGACGCCGGCAAGCCCACGGACCTGCTCGCGCGCCTGCGCGCCGAGAAGCTCGCGGCTACATCGTGACCGCCCGAGACCGTCAGGGTGTCGTCGGGGAGATCGCGGCTCGACGAGCGGCGGATCTCGCTCCCGTGCTCGACTCGCTCGACGCGAAGGCGCTCAAGCAGCGGGTCGCGGCCGCGCCGACGCCGCGACCGTTCGCCGATCGGTTGGCCGCGCCGGGCCTCCACCTGATCGCCGAGGTCAAGCGCAGCTCACCCTCGGCCGGCCGGATCGCCGCGACCGCCGACGACATCGTCGCCCGCGCCCGCGCGTACCAGGCCGGCGGGGCGGCGGCGATCTCCGTGCTCTGCGAGCCGCATTGGTTTGGCGGATCCGTGAACGACCTCACCTCGGTTCGCGCCGGTGTCACTGTCCCGGTCCTCGCCAAGGAGTTCGTCGTCGACCCGCGACAGCTCGACCTCCTGCGCGCCGCGGGAGCGGATGCCGTCCTCCTCCTCGCGGTGCTGCAGCCGCGCAGGGCCCTCGCTCGGCTGGTGGACCGCGCACTGGACCTCGGGCTTGAGCCGCTCGTGGAGGCCCACAGCGAGCGGGAGATCGACGCGGCGCTCGCGACGGGCGCCCGCGTGATCGGACTGAACAACCGCGACCTGCGCACGCTCGACGTGGACCCGGAGCGCGCCTCGCGACTTCGGGCGCTGGTCCCCGACGACCGGCTCTTGGTCGCCGAATCGGGCGTCCGCGACGCAGCGACGGTCCGCCGGTGGCGGGCCTTCGGCTTCGATGCAGCGCTGGTCGGCGAGGCGCTCGTGCGCTCGGGCGACCCGGAGGCAGCGACGCGGGCGTTCGTTGCAGCCGGCCGTCCGCCCGCGGACCCGGTGGAGATGGCCCGTGCGCCGTTCGTCAAGATCTGCGGCATCACGGACGCAGCCGGCATCCAGGCGGCAATCCGCGCCGGCGCGGACGCGATCGGGCTCAACCTCGTGCCGGGTACGCCCCGCGCGCTGACGCTCGATGAGGCTGTCGCGCTGGCTCGCCTGGCCCGGGAGGCGGCGCCGTTCGGCAGACGGCCCGCGATCGTCGCCATCACCGTCGATCGCTCGGCCGGCGAGCTCAACGCCATCGGCGCGGCGCTGGACGCCGACGCCATCCAGCTCAGCGGCGACGAATCGCCGACGCTGCTCGCCAAGATCGACCGGCCGGCCTGGAAGGTGCTCCACCTGCCACGCCACGTCGACAACGTGAGCGCCGCCGCGTACCCGCTCACCAAGCGAGCGCGAGCGTTCCTGGAGGCGGGCGCCGGTCGCATCCTCCTCGACACCTCGGGCGGCCCGCACCCGGGCGGCACGGGCGCTCGGGCCGATGCCCTGCTCGTGAACGCGATCGCGCAGGAAGTGCCGGTCGTGCTTGCAGGCGGCCTCGACCCCGGGAACGTCGCCGGGGCGCTCCGGTCGGCGCCCGCGGTCGGCGTCGATGTCGCGTCCGGCACGGAGGCCCCGAGGATCCCCGGCATGCGGCCCCGGAAGGACCCGCTGCGTGTCGCGGTGTTCGTCAAGCGCGCCCGCGCCGCGCGGGCGGACCGCCCCAACCTCGCCGCGGGTCCGTCGTCCGTCGAGCCGGGCCTGCTCGAGGCGGATGCGGCCGGGCGATGGGGGCTGGAGCGCCAGTTCGGCGGCCGGTACGTGCCGGAGACCCTCATGGCGGCCCTCGCGCAGCTGGAGTCCGCGTATGACGAGCTGCGCCACGACCCGCGCTACTGGTCGGAGCTGCGCGAGCTCCTCTCGACCTTCGCAGGCCGCCCGACGCCGCTCTATCGAGCGGACCGGCTCGCCGAGCGGATCCTGAATCGCGCTCGCGAGTCCACGACCGGCGGCGCCGTGCCGGCGACCCTCCGCCTCTACCTGAAGCGCGAGGACCTGGCGCACACCGGCGCCCACAAGATCAACAACGCCCTCGGGCAAGCCTTGCTGACGCGCCGCCTCGGGAAGACCCGTGTCATCGCGGAGACCGGCGCCGGGCAGCACGGCGTCGCGACCGCGACCGCCTGTGCGCTGCTCGGCCTGCCATGCGTGGTGTACATGGGCGCCGAGGACATCCAGCGACAGCAGCCGAACGTGCTCCGCATGCACGCGCTGGGCGCGGAGGTGCGCGCCGTCCATTCCGGGAGCGCGACCCTCAAGGACGCCATCAACGAGGCGATGCGCGACTGGGTGACGAACGTCCAGACAACCCACTACGTGCTCGGGTCGGCGATGGGGCCCCATCCGTATCCCACGATCGTCCGCGACCTCCAGCGGCGGATCGGCGACGAGGCGGCGGTCCAGCTGCGCGCCGTCGAGGGCCGGCTGCCGGATCTCGCGCTCGCCTGCGTGGGCGGCGGCTCCAACGCCATCGGGCTGCTGTCGCGGTTCATCGGCGAGCCGTCGGTCCGCCTCGCCGTGGCGGAGGCGGCAGGGGACGGCATCGCGACCGGCCGGCACGCGGCGGCCCTAGCTGGAGGGACGCCCGGGATCCTCCACGGCGCCCGATCGATGATGCTCCAGGACCGCGACGGCCAGGTCGTCGAGGCGGTATCGGCGTCGGCCGGACTCGACTACCCGGGCGTGGGGCCGCAGCTCGCAGCGCTGCACGACGCTGGTCGCATCGAGCTCGCGGCATCCACGGACGACGACGCCTTCGAGGCGATGGCGTACACGGCTGAGACCGAGGGCATCCTGCCCGCCCTCGAGACGGCTCACGCGATCGCGGCGCTGCCGCGGCTCCTTGCAGGCACGGAGGGGAGCGGCGTCGCCTACCCCGCGGACGTGCTCGTGCTCCTCGGCTTCTCCGGCCGGGGCGACAAGGACCTCGCGCAGTTCGGCCGTTGGCGCGAGGCGCACGCATGACGGCGCGGAAGGGCGCGACCGCCGCGATCGGCACGAACGAAACGGCCGGCGGTCGCCGGATCGGGGCCGCCTTCGCCGCGGCACGCGCGCAGGGCCGGACCGCGCTCGTCCCGTATGTCGTCGCGGGGTACCCGGACTTCAACACGAGCCTCCAGACGGCCCTTGCCTGCATCGACATGGGCGCCGACGTGCTGGAGGTGGGGCTGCCGTACTCGGACCCGCTGGCTGACGGGGCGACGCTCCAGCGCGCGTCCTCCGCCGCGCTGAAGGCCGGGGCGACGTTCGACAGCTCCATCGAGCTGGTCCGCCAGATCGCCGACCTTCGCCAAGGGGTCCCGCTCGTGCCCATGTGCTACGCGAACCAGGTGCTCGGCGGCGGCGACGGGCGCGAGGCGGCGAAGCGGCTCGCCGCCGCCGGCGCGGCCGGGATCATCGTCGCTGACCTCACGCCCGACGAGGGCGCGCCGTTCGAGGCGGTCGCACGCGACGCCGGGCTCGCGGTCGTCTACCTCGTGGCCCCGACCACGCCGCCCGATCGCCGCGCCGCGATCGCGAGCCGCTCCGGTGGCTTCCTCTATTGCGTGTCGCTGGTCGGCGTGACCGGCGCCCGTGCCAGCCTCCCTGCGGACGTCGCGCGACTCGTCCGCGACGTGCGTGCCGCCTCGCCCGTGCCCGTGGGCGTGGGGTTCGGAGTGAGCACGCCGGCACACGTTCGAGCGCTTGCGAGGGCCGGGGCGGACGGCGTGATCGTGGCGTCCGCGCTGGTCGACGCGCTCGGGCCGGAGGGGCGGGACGTCGCTGCGCTGAGCCGCCTCGTGCGCGAGCTTCGGGAGGCCGGCGCTACCCTCGGGGCATGACCGGACGGCTCACCGTCGCCCTGGAGGGCACGGGCAGGAAGGTGTTCGCGTCGGCCCTCGAATGGCCGGGCTGGGCGCGCTCCGGCAAGACCCCTGAGGCTGCGATCGAGAGCCTCCTTGCCTACGCGCCGCGCTACGAGCCTGTCGCTCGCGCGGCCGGCCTGACCCTCGGCACCTCGTTCGACGTCGACGTCGTCGAGCACCTCGAGGCTGGTTCCGGCACCGAGTTCGGCGTCCCGAGCCGGCCCACCGAGGCCGATTCCCGACCGACCGCAGCGGCCGACGGCGCCCGACTCGCCTCGATCGTCGAAGCCGCCTGGGCCGAGTTCGACCGCGTGGCCGCAGGCGCGCCCGCGGAGCTCCGCAAGGGTCCGCGCGGCGGCGGCCGCGACCGCGACAAGATGGTCGGTCACGTGACCGAGTCGGACTGGTACTACGCCCGCGAGATGGGCATCCGCGAGCGCCAGCCGGCGGCGGGCGACCGAACGGCGGCTGATGCGCTGCGGGCGGCGATGCTGGCGATCCTGCGGAAGCCCTCCGACGGCAGCCCGCTCGCGGACCGGAAGTGGCCCGTCCGCTACGCCGCGCGCCGGATCGCCTGGCACGCCATGGACCACGCCTGGGAGATCGAGGACCGGTCCACATGATGTCGACCCCGCCGACCTCGCCATCCTGAGCAACGACCAACGCGCTGGACGACGCGATCCTCCGCGTGTGTTCGGCGTGATCCGCGGCGGCCACGTGGTGCGCGGAAGCCTGCCCGGCGCATAGCGATCAGCCGAGCAGCGAGAGTGCCTCGCCGAACGAGATCGATCGCGGTCCATCCAGGAGGCCGACCCGAGCGGCCGCCTCTCCGAGGAGCGCCCTAGCACTCCGGCCGGCATCGAGCAGCTCGCCGACTGCCGTCGCGTTGTCTGCCTTGCTGAGCTTCGAGCCATCGGGCCGGCGGACCAGCGGGTGATGCGCGAATCGCGGCGGCGCTGGCCGCCCCAGCAGCCGCCCGAGCCGGATCTGTGGCGCCGTCGCCTCAAGCAGGTCCTCGCCGCGGACGACGAGGTCGACGCCGTGGCGCAGGTCGTCGACGACCACGCACAGGGCGTACGTCCAGTTGCCGTTCCGGTCGCGGACGAGGAGGTCGCCAGAGGCAGCCACGAGGCCGACGCTCGGGCCTCGGAGCTCGTCGACCCATGCTTCGTCACCGTCGCCGAGCGCGGCGCGGATCCCGAGCCCTGCGCCGATCGTGAGGGTCCGCGCCCGACAGCCGCCGGGGCAGCCGGGGCCGGTCCAGGAACCGCGATGCTCCGAGCGCCAGGCCGCGAACGTCGCGCGAGTGCAGTCGCAGGCGTAGGCGAGACCCGCCGCAACGAGGTCGTCGACGGTCGCGGCGTACAGGGGCCCGTTGTCGCTCTGGCGGTATCGCGAGGGACCGCGGCGAAGGTCATCGGTCGACGGCTCGTCGGCGGCGATGCCAAGCCGGTCGAGGTCGTCGAGCAGGGCGGTCTCGAACTCCGGGCGGCAGCGCTGGCGGTCGTGGTCCTCGACGCGGAGGAGGACGCGGCCGCCCCCCTGCCGCGCGAGGCCCCAGACGTAGATCGCGTTCGCGAGATGGCCGAGATGCAGGCGGCCGGTTGGGGCCGGGGCGAACCGCGTGGTCGGCGCCGGCAGCCCGGAGCTGCTCACGCGCCGGGCGGCTCCGACGGGCCGTCCTCGTCGCGCCGCAACCTTGCCCGCTCGGCCTGCTCGAGCCCGCGCGAGGAGGCGATGAGCTTGCGATAGATCGCGAGGAGGTCCGCCTGCGGCATGGGGCCCGCGTTGGCCATCGTCACGCGGAGCAGCACCTCGCGCTCCCGCTCGCGATCGCGGATCGCGCGCCGGCCGAGCTCCGACTTCTCGTGGCCAACCTCGACGACCCGCTCCGCACGCTCGTTGAGCAGCCGGACGATCCGCCGGTCGAGGTCGTCGATCTCGCCGCGGAGCCGTGCCAGCTCGGCACTCATGCGCGGGGGCCGGCGACCGCTCACGCGCTCGCGCCGAACCGAGTGGCCAGCGACTGCAACGCCATCATGTAGCCATCGGCCCCGTGCCCCACGATCGATTCGATCGCGATGTCGTGCAGGAAGTTCACCTTGCGGAACGGCTCGCGCTTCGAGGGGTCCGTGAGGTGGACCTCGATGAACGGCCGATGGACGGCGAGCAGCGCGTCACGCAGCGACACCGACGTGTGCGTGAGGCCGCCCGCGTTCACGATCGCGGCATCGAAGTCGCGCTCGTGCAGTCGATCGATCAGCTCGCCCTCGTGGTTCGACTGGAAGAACACGACGGTGAGGCCGAGCTCGATCGCCTTGCGGCCGACATGCGCGTGGATCTGGTCCATCGTCTCGGAGCCGTAGAGCTCCGGCTCGCGCGTCCCGAGCATGTTCAGGTTGGGGCCCTGGAGGACGAGGATCCGGGTCATGATCGACCCGCCAGGACGCCCGCCGCGACCTCGGCGACGAGCTCGTCAGGCACCTCGGCGTCGATCGCGTAGCCGTCGGCCGTCGGCAGCACCCAGCGGAGGGCGCGGCCCGCGTGCTTCTTGTCGGTCGCCATGAATCCGAGCACCTCGTTGCGATCCAGGCCCGTCGGCGACATGCCGAGCTCGAGGGCATCGAGCAGCCGTTCGATCCGTCTGGCGCGCGCCGCGGGCGTGACGCCGCGGGCCTCGCCGATCCTCGCCGCAGCCCGCAGGCCGTATGCGACCGCCTCGCCGTGGAGCAGGCCCCCGAAGCCGGCGGCCGCCTCGATGGCATGGCCGAGCGTGTGGCCCAGGTTCAGCCCGATCCGGCCGGCGGTCTCGTGCTCGTCGGCGAGCACGACCTCCACCTTCGCCCACGCTGCCCGCTCCACCACCTCCGCGAGCGCGCCGGACGCAGTTGCGGCGGTGTCGCCCGCGGCGATGGCCGCGCCATCCGCCTCGAGCGTCGCGAACAGCTTCTCGTCGCCGAGCGCTGCCATCTTCGCGGCCTCGCCCAGGGCGGCCCGGCGCTGTCGGACGTCGAGGCTCCCCAGGACCGCGATGTCGATGACGATCGCCGCCGGCTGGTGGAATGCGCCAACGAGGTTCTTTCCCGCCGGGAGGTCCACGGCGGTCTTGCCGCCGATCGATGCGTCGATCTGAGCGACCAGGGTCGTCGGGACCTGGATGAACGGGATGCCACGGAGGTAGGTCGCGGCGAGGAACCCGGCGGCGTCGCCGAGCGCTCCGCCGCCGACCACGACGATCGGCTCGCGCCGCTCCACCCGGAGTCGCGACAGCGCATCGGCAGCGTCCTCGATGACCGACAGGCGCTTCGCCGCCTCGCCCTGGGAGAGGAGGACGTGCTCGACGGGCAGCCCGCCGGCCGCCAGGCTGCTCGCAAGGCCCTCGCCGACGGCGGCCCACGCGCCCGGCTCGGAGACCAGGATCGCCCTCCGCGCCGCGAGGTCCTGCAGCGCGGTCGCCACCTCGGCGGCGAGGACGTCCTCGCCGATCACGATCCGCCCGATGCGCGTCTCGGCGCGAAGCAGGACCGTGCCCGATGCCGCCGCGCCCACGAGCGTCCGATCCACCGCGTCGATCACCGAGCCCATCTCGGCGATTCCTGCCACCCGCGTCGCGGCCGCATAGAACCGGTGCCGCGAGACGCTCAGGTCGCGGATCGCGCCCATCGGGTCGCGGCCCACGATCAGGGGCCGCACGTTCGGGCTTCGCCGGAGGCGCTGCGCCAGGACCTCCGTCCGGACGTCCAGCCACGCCGTGCGTCGCCCGCGGAAGAGCCGCCAGCGATTCCGCGAGTCCACGATGGCGCCGCCACCGGGCGCGATGACACGCGTGAGGCGGGGCCCGGCGTCGGGCGAGCCCAGGGCTTCGATCGCGTCCCGCTCGCGTCGCCGGAACCCGGCCTCACCCTCCGCCTCGAAGACCTCCGGGATCCGCCGACCCGCCGCGCGCTCGATCTCCTCGTCGAGGTCCACGAACGCCGCCCCGTGCCGGGACGCGACCCGTCGCCCGACGGCCGTCTTGCCACTCCCGGGCAGCCCGACGACGACGAGCTCCATGGACTCAGTCGTCCCCGCCGGAGCCGGCGTCGCCACGCGAGTCCATCGCCGGCTCGGCGGCGCCATCGCCGCCAGGTGGCTGGGCGAGGCGCTCGCGCCAGCGGGCCATCGAGTCGCGGACCTCGGCCATGGAGTCGCCGCCCGTCTTCTCGAGCACGAACGCCGCGAGCGTGAGCAGCACCATCGCCTCACCGACGACGCCCGCGGCCGGCACCACGCTGATGTCGCTGCGCTCGTAGTGCGCCTTCTCGACCGCGGCGCCGGTCAGGAGGTCCGCGGAGGGCAGGGGACGGGCGAGGGTGGAGATCGGCTTGACGGCACCGCGGACGACGATCGGCTCGCCGTTGGACACGCCGGCTGTCAGGCCACCCGCGTTGTTGGAACGGTGGATCCAGCGACCGGCATCGCCTCGGCCCTCGATCACGTCGTGGACCTGCGACCCGAACCGGCGCGTCTGCTCGAACCCCAGGCCCAGCTCCACGCCCTTGACGATGTTGATGCTCATGACCGCCGCGGCGAGCGCCGCGTCCAGCCGGCGATCCCAGTGCACGTACGATCCGAGCCCGATCGGCACGCCCGTCGCCACGACCTCGAACACCCCGCCGACCGTGTCGCCGGCTTCCCGCGCCTCGTCGATGCGGGCGATCATCGCCGCCTCCGCATCGGGGTCGGGGCAGCGCAGTGGCGAGGCGTCCGCCTCCTCGCGGGAGCGCGTCGCACGCGCCGGATCCACTGCCACGCCGCCGACCTCGGCCGTGAACGACCAGACCTCGATGCCGAGCTCGCGCAGGAACGCGCGCGCCACGCCGCCGGCGGCGACGCGCGCCGCGGTCTCGCGCGCGGACGCGCGCTCCAGCACGTTGCGGACGTCGTCGTGGCCGTACTTGAGCGCCCCCGCGAGATCGCCGTGGCCCGGGCGGACGCGCGTGACCGGGGCGGCCTTCTTGTCGCCGCCCTCCGCTGCGGCGAGGAGTGCGGCGGCCTCTTCGTCGCTGAGCGGCTCCACCTGCATCACCGTGGTCCAGTTCTCCCAGTCGCGGTTCGCCACCAGCAGGAGGATCGGCGAGCCCAGCGTTCGCCCGTGCCGCACGCCGGCGACGATCTCCGCGCGGTCGTGCTCGATCTGCTGTCGCGCGCCGCGTCCGTAGCCCCGCTGGCGGCGCGCGAGGTCCACCACCAGGTCCGCCTCGGTCAGGGCGAGGCCCGCCGGGACGCCCTCGATCGTGACGCCGAGCGTCCGCCCGTGCGACTCACCCGCCGTCAGGAAGCGGAAGGGAGCGGTCATGACGCGGGCGACACGGCCTCCGGAACGGCCGCTTCCTCGCCGGCCGGTTCGCCCTCGGCGGACGTCACGCCACCGGCGCGCGCGTCGGCGAGCGCCTGGCTCATGACCTCCAGCGGGGCCGGCTGGCCGGTCCACAGCGTGAACGCCGCGGCTCCCTGGTGGAGCAGCATCGTCTCGCCGTCGTTCGCGACCGCGCCCGCGGACTCGGCATGGCGCAGGAGCCGCGTCCGCTTGTAGATCAGGTCCAGCACCAGCAGGTCGCCGGTGATCAGCTCGCCCGGGATCGGCGAGACGTCATCGGTCAGCCCGATGGAGGTGGCGTTGATGAGCACCTTGGTCCGCGCCAGCTCGGACTCGATGATCGACTCGTGCCAGGGCATCGCCTTGAGGTCCATGTGCGCCGCGCTCTTGCCGAAGTGGCGGACGAGGCCCTCCGCCCGATGGAGGTGCCGGTTGAACACGACGATGCGCAGGAAGCCCGCGCGGATCAGCCCGTAGACCACGGCGCGCGCACCGCCACCGGCGCCGAGCACCACGGCCTGCCGCGGCATCTTCTGGCGCCCCACGAGCTTGTCCAGCGCCGCCGCGAACCCCGGGACATCCGTGTTGTGACCCACGAGCCGCTTGCCCTCGCGCGTGAGCGTGTTCACCGCGCCGGTCGCCTGCGCCTCCTCGGTCAGCCGGTCGATCATCGGGACGACCCGCTCCTTGTGCGGGATCGTGATGTTCACGCCCAGGAAGTCGTCGCCGCGGACCTCCGCGATCGCATCCGCGAGCGCGATCGGGGCGCGATCCCACAGCTCGTACCTGGCGTCGATGCCCTGCGCGTCGAAGGCGGCCTGCTGCATCGCCCCCGACAGGGAGTGGGCGACTGGATGGCCGATGAGAACGACCCGCTTGCTCATGATCGGATCCTTTCGAGGTCGTCGAAGAACGTTGGGTACGAGACCGAGACGCTCGCGGCGTCCCCGATGGTGGTGTGGCCGTCGGCGACGAGGCCGGCGATCGCGAACGTGAGTGCGAGCCGGTGGTCCCCGTGGCTGTCGACGACCGCGCCGCGCAAGGCCGTTGGGCCATCGACGACGATGTCGTCGCCCCGCGACTCGATCCGGGCGCCGAGCGCCCGCAGCCCATCGACGATCCCGGCGATCCGGTCGGATTCCTTGTGGCGCAGCTCGCCCGCGCCGCGGATCACGGTCCGGCCGCTCGCCTGCGTGGCCGCGAGGCACAGGATCGGGATCTCGTCGATGGCCGCCGCTGTCTCCGCGGGGCTGAGCTCAAGTGCCGTGAGGTCGGATGACCGGGCGACCAGGTCCGCGATCGGCTCGCCCTCGGTCAGGGGATCGCTGACCGGCGTCTCCTCGATCGAGGCGCCCATCCGGACCAGGAGGTCGATCACGGCGCGGCGGGTCGGGTTGACCCCCACGTCGCGCAGGCGCAGCTCGGCGGCGGGATGGATCGCGCCGGCGACCAGCCAGAAGGCGGCCGCGGACGGATCGCCCGGCACCTGCTCGTCGCGCGCCTGCATCGCTGCCCCTCCCTCGATCCGGATCACCGTTCCGCCGCCCTCGCCCCGCTCGGTCCGTACCGGTATGCCCCGCGCCCGGAGCATGCGCTCGGTGTGGTCCCGGGTCGCGACCGACTCGCGCACCGTCGTGACGCCCTCCGCGCGCAGCCCCGCGAGCAGGATCGCCGACTTCACCTGCGCCGACGGCACCGGGGTGGACCAGTCGATGGCTCGCAGTGGGCTCCGACCCGTGACGGTCAGGGGAGGGTGCGAATCGGCGTCGCTGCCCTCGACCGTGGCGCCCATCGAGCGCAGCGGTTCGATGATACGAGCCATGGGCCGGCCCCGAAGCGAGGCATCGCCGTCCAGCACGGCCCGGACCGGGTGCCCAGCGAGGATCCCGGCGAACAGCCGCAGGCTCGTGCCGGAGTTCGCGCAGGCCAGGATGCCGGCCGGTTGTCGCGGGGCACCGTCGGAGCGCACGTCGTAGTCGGCGTTGCCCGCCGGCGCGGCCGAGCGCCTGACCTCGCCGCCGAGGGCCATCACGATCCCCGCGGTCGAGCGGACGTCGGCGCCGTCGCCGGCGCCCCGGATCGTTGATTCACCCGTCGCCAGCAGGGCGAGCATCAGCGCACGGTGGCTGATCGACTTGTCGCCGGGCAGCCGGAGCTCACCCTCCAGGCGCGAGGCCCGGGCGACGTCGGTCGAGGACGTGGGAGCCGTCACGGCGCTCAATGCCGGGACAGCCCGTCGCCATTGCCGGGCGCCGCCACGCCCGAGGCACCGGCCGCGATGTCGTCGTGCAGGTGCCGGACGTGCTCGTGGACCGGCAGCAGGTCCCTCATGAGCGCCGCGAAGGCAGCGAGGTCCAGCTGCTGCTCGGAATCGGACAGGGCCGAATCCGGGTCCGGATGGACCTCCACCATGACGCCGTCCGCGCCGACCGCGACACCGCCGAGCGCGAGCGGCCGCACGAGCCAGCGCTTCCCGGTCGCGTGGCTCGGATCCACGACCACCGGCAGGTGGGTCAGCATGTGGAGGACCGGCACGGCCGCCAGGTCCATCGTGTTCCGCGTGTACGTCTCGAACGTTCGGATGCCGCGCTCGCACAGGATCACGTTGGGATTGCCGGCCGCCACGATGTATTCCGCGGCCATCAGGAACTCCTCGACCGTCGCACCGAAGCCGCGCTTCAGCATCACCGGCCGCGCCACCCGCCCCACGGCGTTCAGCAGCGAGTAGTTCTGCATGTTCCGCGTGCCGATCTGGAGGATGTCCGCGTACTCGGCGACGATGTCCACCTGGTTCGGCTCCATGACCTCGGTGATCGTCGGCAGGCCGGTTCGATCGCGCGCCTCGGAGAGATACCGAAGCGCCTCGATGCCCAGGCCCTGGAAGGCGTACGGCGAGGTTCGGGGCTTGAACGCACCGCCGCGGAGGATGGTGGCGCCCGCCGCCGCGACCGCGTCCGCGGTGACCATCAGCTGCTCGCGGCTCTCCACGGAGCACGGCCCGGCCATCACCGCGAGGCCGCCGTCGCCGATCACGGCGTCGAGGACGCGGATGACCGTGTCCTCCGGATGGAACTCCCGTGACGTCAGCTTGAACGGCCGCTGGATCGGCGTGACCCGCTCCACGCCCGGCAGCACGCCGAACTGCGCGATGAGCGCCTCGCGGCGCTTCGCGAGCTCGCCCACGACCGCCAGCACCGTGCCGTTCGCGCCCGCGTGCTCGTACGGCGTGAGGCCCTCCGCGAGGATGCGGCTCTTCACGCCGAGCACCTCGGCTTCGGTGGCGCCCTGGCGCATGACGACGAACATTCGGCGGTCTACCTGGCTGTGCGATCGGCTGCCTGGACCAGAAACAAAAAAGCAGAGGTCCTGCGCCTCTGCCATCGCCCGACACTTCCTGACGACCCGGTCGTACCGGGATCAAGTCATGCCGGGCTGCGGTACTCGAAATAGGTGGTCATCTGCGTGGCCGGACGGTAGTGCACGAGTGGGGGAGTGTCAATCGAGCCTGGTGCCCGGTGGCAAGCCGGCGCGGGCCATGATCTCCTCGACGACGGCCGTCTTCGCGTCGGCGTAGTGCTGGATGTGCCGCCACGTCCGCGCCGCGAGCTTGCGCTTCGTCCGCTCGTACAGCGCCCGCTCCTCATCGTGCGACCGAAGCCAGTCGCGGAACCCGACCATGCGCTCCAGCTCGACGCTGCCGGCAGAGAAGACGTGCAGGTTCACGTCCGTGTCCGGACCCTTGAACACCCGGTGCTCGTGCCAGTGCGGCTCGCGGATCCGGAGCACGTAGCCGGCTGCCTCCAGTTGCGGAACGTAGGCGGGCTCGTCGGCGGAGCTGGGGACGATCAGGGTGATGTCGATGATCGGCTTCGCGGCGAGGCCCGGCACGGACGTCGAGCCCGTGTGCTCCAGGCGCACGACCGCGTCGCCCAGCGCGGCCCGGATCCGTGTCGCCTCGCGCTCGAACAGGACCGGCCACCCCGGGTCGTACTCGACGAGGGTGACGGGTGCGTTGTGCGGCTTCCGCTCGCCGACCGTGACGGCCTGGAGCTGCTCGTCGCTCACGGTTGCCTGGCCCACGCGGGCGCGACTGGCCACTCGAACCTCCTCCGCCTTGGGAGGCAGCCTACCACTGTGCTAGCCTGACGCGCGCCTCATCCGGAGAGGTCGCATAGAGGCCTAGTGCGGCGGTTTGCTAAACCGCTGAGTGGGGTAACCTGCTCCGAGGGTTCGAATCCCTCCCTCTCCGCCACTTCCCGGTACGATTCCGGCCGGCACGCGTGCGCCCGTAGCTCAGCGGATAGAGCGTCAGGTTGCGGACCTGAAGGTCGTGGGTTCGAGTCCCGCCGGGCGCGCCACTCCTCTCGCCAGGTCCCAGGCGACCCATGCGAGCAACGCGAGCAGAAGCCCGTTGCGCAGGTTCAGGATGAGGATCGGAAGCGCCTGCTGACTCACGAGCTCGCCATACCACATCGGGTGGATGGGCATGCTCAGGGCGGCGATGGCGACGGCCAGCCAGAACTTCCATCCGCGGAACAGCGCCGCGAACGGCACGATCCACACGACGTACTGGATCGAGAGCACCTTGCTCGTCGCGAGCAGCATCAGCACGGACACGCAGGCGAGCGTCACCACGGTCCTCGCCGGCACGGCCGCCGCGACGGCCCGATCCGCCTGGATCCGCCGCCAGCCCAGGAGCCCGAGCAGCCCGAAGCCCACCGCCGTGGCGGCGGGCAGGAGGCCCAGCCAGGAGGCGGCGAACGGCCCCTCGACCTGCACGGCGCCGAAGCCGAATGACGTGTGGACCGGCTGTCCCCCGAGCAGCCCGGTGAGCAGCGTCAGCCCGCCGCCGATCGACTCGATCTGGAGCCCCCGCTGTGACTGGTAGGTGAGGAACGCGAACGCGTCGTTGCCGGCGAGGGCCACGAACGGCACCATCCCGAGCACGACGGTCAGCGCCACGGTCGCCCCGTACCTGATGACGCGCGCGAGGTCCAGCGGGAACAGCCATGGCACGGCCAGCGCGGGGACGACCGCCAGCGGGTACAGCTTGGCGAGGATGCCGAGACCCACCGCGAGCCCGGCGGCACCCGCGCGCCCTTCCAGCGCCGCCCACAGGGCCACCGTCGTGAGCAGCACGGGATAGAGGTCGAAGCGCCACGTGAGCGCAAGCGCGGTGCCGATCGAGAGGATCGTGAGGCGGAGCGCCATCGAGCGGGGAGCGCCCGCGACCGCCGCCCCCTCGCGCTCTGGGCCCCCGCCCAGGCGCACGACCCGCGTCAGGATCACGCCCAGCAGGAGCATGAGGCCAATGTTCCAGCCGGCGAACAGCCAGTGGTACACGTTGAGATCCACGGTCCCGAACGGCCACAGGAGGTAGGGGACCACCATCGGCACGAGCGCCAACGGCGGGTACTCGAACGCGAAGTCGCGATACGGGACGTGCCCGGAGACCAGCGCCTGGGCCTTCGAGAGGTACAGGTTGACGTCGCCCTGATTCGAGTGCAGCTCCGAGACGGGCGTCACGACGGCCGCGATCGCGATCACGACCAGTGGGAGGAGCAGGTGCCATCGCGGTGCCTGCGAGCCGCCGGGGTCCAGCTGCTGCGGCGCCGTCACGGGATGCTCCTATGTCAAGCGGCGACCGGCAGGGCCGTTCGGGCGGCAATCCTGGCGGCGTTGTCGTGGTGCATTCGTCGGAAGACCTCATCGCTCAGGTGGCGACGGAGGGCGCGGATGGCCTCTGGTTTGGTGCT
>JACPOS010000024.1 GCA_016191395.1 Chloroflexota bacterium | reverse complement strand
TGGAAGCACCAAACCAGAGGCCATCCGCGCCCTCCGTCGCCACCTGAGCGATGAGGTCTTCCGACGAATGCACCACGACAACGCCGCCAGGATTGCCGCCCGAACGGCCCTGCCGGTCGCCGCTTGACATAGGAGCATCCGATGGCGACCACCCCCCAGATCCGGATCCACAGCCTCCGCGCCGGCAAGGTCGAGACCTCGGAGGACGTGGACGATCTCCACCGCCTGGTCAAGGCCAAGGGCAGCGTGACGTGGATCGACCTGACCGGCGCCAGCGCCGCGCTCGTGCAGTCAACCGCCCGAGAGCTCGGGCTGCATCCCCTCATCGCCGAGGACATCATCGAGAGCAACGAGCGGGCGAAGGTGCAGCTCGTGGGCGAGGTCATCCACGTGGTGTCCTTCGTCCTCCACCGCGAGGGCGACGCGGAGGTCGACACGCACGAGGTCGACTTCGTGCTGGGCCGTGGATTCCTCCTGTCTGCCCATCCGGTCGACTGGGATCCCATGGCCGCGCATCAGCTCCGGCTCGGCGTAGGTCCCCTGCTCGCGCGCGGGCCGGACTTCGTCCTCTGGGCGCTGGTCGACGCGATCGTCGACGGCTATTTCCCGGTCTTCGACCGGCTGGGCGACGAGATCGACGACGTCCAGGACGCCGCGGTGGAGAAGCCCTTGCGAGCCACCCTCGAGCGGGTGTTCCAGCTGAAGCGCGAGTTGCTGCACATCCGCCACGCCGTGGCCCCGAGCCGGGAGGTCTTCGCGCAGCTCACGAGCCGTGAGTTCGACCTCATCGGCGAGCCCAACTCGTTCTACTTCCGTGACGTCTATGACCACCTGATCCGGCTCAACGACGAGCTGGACACCTTCCGCGAGCTCGTCGCCGGCGCGCTGGAGATCTACCTGTCCACGATCAACAACAACCTGTCGACGATCATGAAGCGGCTGACCGGGGTCACGGTCATCCTCGCCGGGATCGGTGCGGTCGGTGGCCTGTTCGGGATGAGCGAAGCGGCGTCCGCGCTGTCCGGTGCCGAAGGACCCGGGTTCTACATCATCCTGCTGGTGACCTCGCTCGCGGCCGTTGCCGGCGTCGCGTTCCTTCGCAAGATCGACTGGCTCTAGGCGCTCTCGCCGGTCGCGGGGCGCCCGCCGAGGACCTCCGTGATGCCGGCCTGCAGCCTCGGGACCCGATGGCTGGACGCGTCCGTGCGGCGGGAGCCCTTGGGCAGCCCCACCTGCCGGCGCAGGTAGCGATCCAGGTCCGGGGCAGCCATCGGGCGGGCGTACAGGAAGCCCTGGCCCAGCCGGCAGCCGAGGGCGCTGAACCAGTCCGCCTGGGCCTGCGTCTCGATGCCCTCGGCGATCATGTCCAGGCTGAGGGCGCGGCCCAGCTCCACGATCGCCTGGCTCAGCACGTGCGCGTCGCCGACGCCGTTGCTCCCGGGCACGAACGAGCGGTCGATCTTGAGCTCGTCGATCTGGAACGCGTGCAGGTAGCCGAGTGACGAGTAGCCGGTGCCGAAGTCGTCGATGGCGAGGCGGAGGCCCAGCGCGCGCAGCTCGCCGATGCGGGAGACCGTCTCGAAGCCCGGCGTGAGCAGCGTGCCCTCGGTGATCTCCAGCGTCAGGCTCGCGGCGTCCAGGCCGGTCTCGTCCAGGGCCGCGAGGATGATCGGGACGAGGCCTGGATCGCGGAACTGGCGCGCGGACAGGTTCACGTACAGGCGCAGGTCCGGCCTGTCGTAGCGGAGCTGCCAGGCTCGAACGCGCCGGCAGCCCTCGCCGATGACCCAGCGCCCGATCGGCAGGATCTCGCCGGTCTCCTCGGCGAGCTCCAGGAACTCGGCAGGCAGGTGGAGCAGGTGCCCGGGCGGCTGCCAGCGAACGAGGGCCTCGACGCCCACCGGCGACCCGTCATCGAGGGTGACGAGCGGCTGGAACGCAAGCTGGAGCTCGCTGCGGGATGCGGCGCCACGGAGCAGGGCCGCGAGCTCGCTTCGAGCGGATGCCGTCTCCAGGAGGTCCGGCCGGAAGGCCACGATCTGGCCGCGGCCGCCGGCCTTCGCGGCGTACATCGCGATGTCCGCGTTGCGCAGCAGGTCGTCGCTGGAGGTCACGTCCGGCCCGCTCATGGCGAAGCCGATGCTCGCGCCGATGATCGGCGCGGTGTCGTCCAGCTCCACGGGCTGGGCGAGGCCCTCCAGCAGGCGCTCGCACACGGCGGCGACGGCCTCCGGCGATTCCACGTCCTCCAGCAGCACGGCGAACTCGTCGCCGCCGAGGCGCCCGGCAGTGTCGCCCGGTCGGATGATCGTCTTGATCCGCTCCGCGATCACCTTCAGCGCCCAGTCGCCCTTGGCGTGCCCGAAGCGGTCGTTGAGGTGCTTGAAGTGATCGAGGTCGATGAACAGCACGGCGGCGTGCATGAGGCTGCGGCCGCGGAGGCGCTCCAGCGCGTGATCGACGCGGTCCTGGAGCCGTGCCCGGTTCGCCAGTCCGGTGAGTGAATCGCGGTAGGCGAGGAGCCGCAGCTCGTCGTACAGGCGGGCGTTGTCGAACGTGACCGCGGCCTCTCGGGCGAGCAGCTGGGCAAGCTCCACGTCGCGGGACGAGAACGCATCCCGGCGCGCCGAGCCGAGCTCCACGATGCCGATGGATTCTCCCCGGACGACGAACGGAAGCATGAGCAGGGTCTGCTGGCCGATCGAGCGCATGTAGTCCGCCTCGGCGGCGTCGGCCTTCGGATCCTCGGCGCGGACGAAGTACGGCTCGCGGCCTTGGAGGACCTTTCGCGTCGCCGGGAACTCGGCGAGGTCGTAGGCGGGCAGGAGGTCGTAGCCGCGGTCCACCGGGTAGCTCCCGAAGGTCACGACCTGGTCCGTGGCGCGGTCCCACGTGCTCAGGACGCAGTCGTCCGCGTGGGCGACGAGGGCGATATGCCGGGCCAGGCGATGGCCGACGTCCTTCGGGTCGAGCGTCGCCGCCAGGTCGTGCGACATGTCGATGACGTGGCGGAGCTCGGCCGCCGTGTCGGTCAGGCGAGTGCTCGCGTTCCACAGGAAGAGCAGGAACAGCACGTACACCAGCACGAGCGCGAGGGTCGGGACGAGCAGCGCGATCACCGACGTGTCGCGCGTTCCCCACGGCAGCACGACGGGCGCGGTGAGGGCGAACGCGCCGACCCCGGCGCTGACGGCCATGATCCTGGTCAGTGACTGCCGCCCGACGTATGGCAGCGCGAGCAGGATCGGGATCAGGGAGCTCAGGGCGATCGCCACGCCGATGACCGGCTCGGCGAGGACCGTGCCCAGCGCGGCGACCTGGGCGCCGATGGCGATCCGGGTCACGAGGACGCCCTCGCCGCGGTCCGTCCCGTTCCGGACCTCGAGCAGGAGCCAGAGTGCAAGGACCGCGCCGATCACGCCCTGCCATGCAAGCGATGGCGCACCGACCGCGAGGCCGATCGTGGCCCAGAACAGGCCGAAGGGCAGCACGATCATGGCCGACATGCGCACCGCGCGTCGGAGCGCTTCGGCTCGCCCCCGATCCGTCAACGGGCTCCTCACGATGGCTGGCCACCCCGGCCGATCGCGAAACCGTCGCACCGGCATGGGACTGTTGGTATCCCCCATTCGGGCTATCGCGTCGCGACCGACGCGTCCGAGCGGCCGGACGCCCGAGTGGTGCCCTCGAGTCCTGGTACCCGGTGCGCGCCCCTTGGCGGCCGCGGCTGGCGCGGATTCGCAAGGTCGCCGCGTCCGGACCGATCTGCTCCTGCGAGGGCCGCTCGCCCATCGTGTCGGCAGGGCACGAGCCCACCACGAAGGAAGGGAAATCCCATGAGCTACGACAACCAGGATCCGAAGATCGTCACCGACACCACGACCAAGCACGACGAGGGCGGCAGCGAGGCCGTCGGCGCCGGGGCCGGCGCCATCGGCGGCGCGCTCCTCGGCGGCGCGATCGCGGGCCCTCCGGGCGCGCTGGTCGGCGGGGCCATCGGGGCGCTCGGCGGCGCGGTCGCCGGTGAGGCCACCGAGGGCAACGAAGAGGCCGGGGCCGGCACCGGTGGCGCGGCGGGCGCCGTGGCCGGGGCCGTCGTCGGCGGCGCGATCGCGGGCCCTCCGGGCGCGCTGGTCGGTGGCGCAGTCGGGGCCGGCGCGGGCGCCGGCGTCGGCGACAAGGTCGAGGAAGATGCCGAGGACGACACCGTCGCTCCCCGGCCGTACGAGCCGGTCACCCGCTAGTCTCCCCCCTCCCCGAAGCCCGGCGGCCGAGCCTTTCGGCCGCCGGGCTTTTCCATGCCCGGCGCTACGGCCGTCCGGGAGCGCCGTTGCTAGACTCCGCCGATCGTGCCGCACGCCGCTGACGACCTCATCGCCTGGCTCGGGGGCAGCGCCTCCGATGCGACCCATGGGTCCGACATGCTCGGCGGCAAGGCCGCCTCGCTGCACAAGCTCGGGAAGCTCGGCTTTCGCGTTCCGCCCGGCTTCTGCCTGACGACAACGGCGTTCCGCACGCAGCTCGCGGCGACGGTTGACACGGCCCTCGAGGCGACCGGTGCCGTCGACGTCGCCGCCGTCGCGGAGGGCCTCGCCACGGTGCCGCTGACGGCCGCCGTCGCCGGCCCGCTGTCGGTCGCGGTGGACCGGCTGGTCGCGGAGGTGGGCGCCGCGGGCTTCGAGCCACGGTTCGCGGTTCGGTCGTCGGCCGTCGGCGAGGACGGCTCGGCGGCCTCGTATGCCGGCCTGCACGAGACGGAGCTGGACGTGCCGCCGGCGGAGATCGCCGGCGCGGTGCGCCGCTGCTGGGCGTCGCTCTGGAGCCCGGCGGCGATCGCCTACCGCCACCGGCGCGATCTCACGGCGGCCGATGCGGCGATGGCCGTGGTCGTCCAGGCGCTGGTGCCGGCGGACGCGGCCTCGGTGGTGTTCACGCGTCACCCCGTGACCGGCCGCGACGACCAGCTGGTGATCACGGCTGTGCGTGGGCTCGGCGACGCGATGGTGTCCGGGACGGTCACCCCGGACACGTACACGATCGACAAGGCATCGAGGGCCGTCGCCCAGTTCGAGCCCGGCGAGGATCCGCTGGGGCAGGCGCTGGCGCCGGACGTCCTTGCCGCCCTCGTGGACCTATGCCTGGAGGTGGAGCGCGGGTTCGGGCAAGCCGTCGACGTGGAGGCCGCCTTCGCGGGCGGGCACTGGTACCTCCTCCAGGCGCGGCCCATCACGACCGGCGCCCCTGTCGTGGCGCGCGCATGACCGACTTCTCGCTCGACGTCGTCGACCCGGCTGATCTCGAGCGGACGTGGGAGCTGGACGACATGCACATGCCGTTCGCGCTCACGCCGCTCGCCGCCGACTACATCCGGAAGGCGCTGGGCAGGAGCTTCGACCATCACTACGAGCTCTTCGGCGGCACGCAGCGGCTCGAGGCGCGCGTCTGGCACGGCTGGGCCTACTTCGGCTTCTCCTGGAACGTGCCCGACGAGGAAGAAGAGGCGACCAAGGCCCGCTGGACCGCAACCCTCCGGGGCCGCGTCCCGGTCACCGCCGCGTACTGGCGCGACGAGGCCATGCCGGAGCTGGACCGGCTGTACCGCTCCATCCAGGCGGTGCCGGTGGACGAGCTCGCGCCCGCCGAGCTCGCGACCGCGTGGCAGGAAGCCTGGGCGGCGACGCTGCGCGCCTGGCAGATCCACTTCATCTCGATCATGGGCCCGTACCAGGCGCTGGAGGACCTCGCGGACCAGTACGGCGCCGCGCTGGGCCCGGGCCGCGACGTCGAGGCGCTCTCGCTCGTTCGGGGGCAGGAGCACGAGCTGGAGGATGTCGAGGCGCAGATCGACCGCCTCGCCGCGATGCTCGCCGGGCATCCCGAGCTCGATGCGCTCGTCCGCGCCCAGGCTGCCGCGGCGTCAGATGCAGCGGCCGCCGGCGACGACCCGTCGGTGAATCGTGCGGTACTTCGGGCCGTCCCGGGCGGCATGGCGTTCGTCGATGCGCTGGACGCCTTCCTGGAGCAGCACGGGCACCTGGGCCAGAACCACGACGACCTGCGCAGTGCCTCGTGGGCCGAGGCACCCGCGCTCCTCCTCGCCAACCTCGTGCGACGCGTCGCGGCGGACGGCGCCGCGCCGGGGGCTGCCACGGGCCGCCGGATGGCAGAGCTCCGGCGCGTGGCCGCGGAGCGGGCCGCTGCGGCACGCGCGGCGCTCGCGGCGCGACCGGACGACCTCGCGAGGTTCGAGGAGACCCTCGCGCATGCCCTCGACATCGGCTACCTGACCGAGGGCCACAACTACTGGATCGACCGGATGGCGCAGGCCCGCCTGCGGACCTTCGCGATGCGCGTCGGGCGCCGGCTCGAGCGCGAGGGCGTGCTGGAGCGACCGGGCGACATCTTCTTCCTCGAACGCGACGAGGTCGCGGAGGCGATCCTGGACGGCCGGCCTCGCGGCAACCTCGTCCGCGACCGGAAGGCGACGTACGAACAGCAGCGGGCGATGACGCCGCCTCGATACGTGGGTCCCGTTCCGAAGGACACCGGGCCGGCAGACCGCTTCGACTCGGTCCGCATCGAGCCGACCGAGCCCGACGAGCTGCGCGGGACCGGCGCGTCGGCAGGGGTCGTGCGCGGACCGGCACGGGTGGTCGCGTCGCAGGAGGCGTTCGGCCGCGTGCAGCCGGGCGACATCGTGGTGTGCCCCGCCTCCAACCCATCCTGGGTGCCTTTGTTCACGATCGCCGGTGGCTTGATCACGAACACCGGCGGCGTGCTGTCGCACGCGGCCGTGGTGGCGCGCGAGTTCGGGCTGCCGGCCGTCGTGGGCGTCGTCGGCGCCACGACGAAGATCGCCGACGGCCGGCTCGTGGAGATCGACGGCACCGCGGGGATCGTGCGCCTCCTGTGAGCGCGCCCGGCGGGCGCGGGCCTCGCCTCATGTCCGCCGCGATGCTCGGCGTCGCGAGCGGCGCGATCCTGGTCCCGCTGAACTCCACGATGCTCGCCGTCGCCCTGCCGGGCGTGATGGACGACTTCACCCTTGGCGCGAACGCGGTCTCGTCGCTGGTGACCCTGTACCTCGGCGCGGTCGCGGTGGCGCTGCCGGTGGGCGGCTCCATCGGTGACCGCTACGGGCATCGACCGGCGTTCCTCATCGGCGTGATCGCCTTCGCGGTCGCCTCGGCGCTCGCCGCGCTCGCGACGTCATTCGAGATCCTGGAGGTCTCGCGGGTCGGCCAGGCGGTGAGCGGCGCGCTCATCTCCACCAGCTCCGCCGCGCTCGTTCGCGAGACGGCGCCGCCGTCACGGCAGGGCGAGGCGTTCGGCCTGTTCGACCTGCTCGTATCGACGAGCGCGGCGGTCGGCCCATTCATCGGCGGCCTGCTCGTCGGCGGGTTCGGGTGGCGCTCGCTGTTCGTGCTCGCCGTGCCGCTCGGAATCGTGTCGGCGGCGTTCGTCGGGCTTCGCCTGCGTCCCGAGACCGCGGAGGAGACGGCCGCGAGCCGCCGCGCCGCCAACCCGATCGACGTGCCTGGCCTCGTGCTGCTCGCGCTCGCGATCGTGGCATTCCTCGTCGCGATCCGGAGCGGCAGCGCGAGCGGTGCGCTGGGGTTGGTGACCGCCCTCGCCGTGGTGCCGCTGCTCGTCCTGTTCGTCTGGGTTGAGCTGCGGACGGACCGGCCGGCAGTGGACCCGCGGCTGTTCCTTCGACGCCCATTCGCTGCGGCGGTCGCCGGGGTGTTCGGGGCGACCGTGATCCTGCACGGCAGCTTCGTGATCATTCCCCTGTTGGTCGAGATCCTGCTGCACGAGAGCGCGGTCACGAGCGGGATCGTGCTGCTGGGCCTCGCCGGCGTCGGCGCGATCGTGGCGCCGTTCGGCGGCCGCTTCTCCGATCGCCGCGGTCGGCGGATCGTGGTCGTCGCGGGCTCGACGATCTCCGCCATCGGCCTCGCGGCCCTGTGGCTCGGCAGCGGCGCGGCGACAGCGCTGAGTGTCGCGGCGCTCCTGTGCGTGGTCGGGTTCGGGAACGGGCTCGTGTCGCCGCGCCAGGCGGCAGCCCTGGAGTCCGTGGAGAAGTCCCGCGTCGGCATGGCCGCCGGCACGTACTACACCGGCCGCTATCTCGGCGGGGTCGTGGGCGCGTCGCTCGCGGGCGCCATCCTGGGCACGCAGGTCACCGCTGGCGGCGTCGCGACCGGCTTCCTCGTCCTGGCCCTTGTCGGCGTCGCCGTCACGTTCGTCTCCTTCGGCCTGCGTGGACGGAATGCGAACGCGGGGGCACAACTTCCCGCTTGACATTGGAGCGGCTCCAAGGTCTAGGTTCTCGCGCATGGCCGCGACGCCGGAGACCGGATACCTCCTCATCGCCGATCTGACTGGCTACACCGCGTACCTGGCGAGCGGTGAAATCGAGCATGCACCGACCATTGCCGGTGATCTCCTCGAGACCGTCGTCGGGCGACTCGAGCCGCCGTTCCGGCTCGCGAAGCTGGAGGGTGACGCCGCGTTCATGTTCGTCGAGGACGGACGCGCCGAGCCATCCCTCCTCCTGGATTCGATCGAGGCCTGCTACGTGGCATTTCGCCGGCGCCTCCACAGCATCGCGCAGGCGACCAACTGCGACTGCGTCGCATGCAGTCGGGCCCCCCGGTTGGACCTGAAGTTCTTCGTCCACCATGGCCAGTACGTCCGCACCCGGATCGCCGGACGCGACGAGCTCGCGGGGAGCTCGATCATCGTCGTCCATCGGCTGCTCAAGGGCGTGACAGCCGATCTCGCGCACGCCGCGGACGGCAGCGCGATGGGCTTCGCGGTGTTCACGGGCGAGGCGATCGACCAGCTCGGCGGCGCCATGACGTCGATGTCGCTCGTGCGGAGCTCGGAGACGATCGACCACCTCGGCACGGTGACGACGCACACCCTGGACCTGGAAGCCCGCTGGCAGGCCGAGCGTGATGTGCGCCGATTGCTCGTGGACGATGCCTCGACCATCGTGGACGTCGAGGCGATCGTCGACGCTGATCCTGCCAGCGTCTGGTCGCACCTCACCTCCCCGGCGCTGCGACCAACCTGGGAGGGCCCGATCCTCATCTCCGAGGCGGCTGTCAACGGACGGCGTGGCGTGGGAACCACATCCCAATGCGTGACCGGGCGACTCGCAACGCTCGAGGAGATCGTCGACTGGCAGCCGTTCGAGCACGTCGGCTATCGGCTCGTGGTGCCGAGCGTCGGATCCGTCGATGCGTCCTACGACCTCGCGCCCCAGGGCGACCGCACGACCGTTCGCCTGCGCTGGGCCGCGGCCGACCTTGCTGCTGCAGATGCCAGGACGCTGCAGGAGATCGGCACGGAGAAGCGCGTCGCGCTCGACCGACTCACGGCCGTGCTCGCCCGCCAACGTCACCGATTGGAGGTGCCCGCGTGATCACGTATTCGTCGGACGTTTCAATCAACCGCTCGCCCGGTGAAGTCCTGGACGCGCTCCTGGACCCCGCGCTGTACTCGAAGTGGACGCCGATGGTCGACGTCGAGTTCGACGGCAGCGGCCGCCCGGGCGTGGGCACGACGGGTCGCTTTCGCATGGCCGAGGGGCCGATCAAGGGCATCCTCGAGATGCGCATCTCGGAGCTGGACCCGGGCAGGCGCCTGGTCGTCACCGTCACCCATCCAACGCTGGACTGGATCGCGATCTCGACCGTGGCACCCGAGGGTGCGGGCACCCGGCTCACGTACGCCGGGACGATGGGGCTGAAGGGCTGGCGACGCCTGCTCGAGCCGTTCATGGCCAGCGAGGTGCGCAACGGGGAAGCCGCGGAGGCCCGTAAGCTGAAGGCCGTCCTGGAGGCCGGGGCGCAGCCGCAGGCCACTTGACATCCGAACCACTCCAAGGTTTGCTCCGATGGTGCGGATCGGCGAGCTCGCCCAGCAGGTCGCCGTGTCCACGGACACGGTCCGGTTCTATGAACGCTCGGGCTGGTTGCCGCGGGCCACGCGCTCGGACAACGCCTATCGCGAGTACTCCGAGGCAGACGTTGAGCACCTTCGCCTCCTGATCGACCTGCGACGGCTGGACCTGCCGCTGGATGACGCCGCGCGCATCGCCACGTGGTGCCACTCCGGGCATTGCGCCGACACGAGGACGGCTCTTCCGTCGCTGATCGCTGCGCGTCGCGCTGACGTCGCCCAGCGCATTGCCGGCCTCGCGGAGCTCGATGCCAGGCTTGCCGACCTCGAGCAACACCTCGCCCGCCCGAAGCGCACGCTCGCCGTTCTCCAGAGCCTGTCCGCGGAAACCGCACCGTGCTGCGACGCGGCAAGCGCCGTCGTCGGGTCCGTGGAGGGCGGCTGCGCCTGCTGCTCGGTGTGAACCCTGGTCGGCGTCGCGATCGTCTCGCCCGGCCTCCGAGCTGCGACTCTCGTGCCCACAAACCTGCCAGGGCTGCGATTTGACGGCGAACGGTCCTTGCCAGCCCTGCCAGGGGCGAACGCGACAGGTTCGACCATTCCCCGTGCGGGCACACAGGTCAGGACGCGCGGCCTCCAGCCCTCCTGGGGTCGCGGACGACCGTCCCGGCTGATTTCGCAGCCCTGGGAGGGCGGTTCGCAGCGAGCATCGCCTGGATGTCCGGAACGACGGACTTGACCTCGATCACGAGCACCACTCGGGACGCGGCATGCCAGGCGAGCACATCGATCGAACCCCGCTCGCCGCGAATGAAGAACGTCGCCTCGAGCACGACCTCCCACCCAAGCGCCCGCAGTTGGCCCGCGACCACGTTGACGATCCTGGCGTGCGCGCCATCGAGGAGGCGGTCGAGTGCTTCGCCGTTCGTTGAGACGCAGATCCGCGGTCGCGCCCAATGCGTTGGCGACTCGATCGAGATCGCGACCGGGCACGGAGCCGCCCATCCCCCGTTCTATGCGGCTGATCATCGTGGGGCTGAGGCCCGCCTCGACCGCCAGGTCCTTCTGGCGCCATCCACGCCGCATGCGGAGCGCGCGTATCCCGCGGCCGTATCGAACCAAGTCCATCGCCGGATGATCCTGGTAACCGCTTACCAGCCGATTGGTTGGTGGCCCCGGACCATCGAGCCGGGGCGCGCGCGCACCGGGGCATTACAATCCGCGCCGGTGCCAGTCCCGAAAGGGCGGGCGCCGCAGCGAGCGAGATCGTGCCCGCCCTCGCCGTCATCGGACATCGATATCGAGCAGCGGCCGTGATGCCGCCGCTCCCAGCGTGACAGCGAGGCGCCACCATTCAGCGACCGCTCCGATCCAACCGGCATGTGGCCGCGCTCCTGTCTGCCCTGTGGCCGGGCCTCGGGCAGCTGTCGGAGGGCGCCCGGCGCGCCGGCTGGCTCCTCGCCGCGCCGCCGCTGCTCCTGCTGTTCCTCGTCGCCGCGGCCCTCGCCGCGCCCGATCGCGTGTCCAAGCTCGCGCTGCTGCTCAATCCCGACTTCATCGCGGCGCTCCTGATCGCGGAGGGCCTCCTGCTGGTGTGGCGCCTCGCAGCCGTCGCGGACGCATTCCGGCGCGGCGCGGGCGCGGCGCGGGAGCGAGGTGCGGCACTCACCGCCGTGGCACTCGTCTTCGTGCTCGTCCCGAGCGTCTACGCCGCCTACCTGACCGAGGTCGCCCGCGAGGCGGCAATGACCGTCTTCGCGCCCGTCGAGCAGCCATGGGTCCCCACCGGCATCAACGACAGCCACGACGACGACTTCGGTATCGCCCCGGTCGAGTCGAACCCGCCGTCACCGGGCCCCGAGCTCGGCCGGTTCACGGTCCTGCTCATCGGCACGGATTCCGGCCCGGATCGCAGCCACGCGCTCACCGACACGATGATCGTC
This sequence comes from Chloroflexota bacterium, assembly GCA_016191395.1. Lineage (GTDB taxonomy): Bacteria > Chloroflexota > Limnocylindria > Limnocylindrales > CSP1-4 > UBA5189. Next base: position 75,255 of record JACPOS010000024.1, on the reverse strand, counting down.
GCCTCACTGGACCCCGTCGCCGGCACCGTGTCGATGGTCTCTGTGCCGCGTGACACCGTGGACGTGCCGCTGCCGGACGGTCGAACGTTCCGATCGAAGATCAACGAGCTCGCGTCGTACGCCAATCGAAACCCGAGTAAGTTCCCCGGCGCGACGTCGGGCCAGGCGGTGCTCGCGGCGGCGCTCGGCACGCTGCTGAACGTCCGCATCGATGGCTGGGCCCAGGTGAACCTGCCCGGCTTCGTCAAGGTCATCGATGCGATCGGAGGCGTCGACGTCACCGTTCGCGATCGACTGTGCGACTACCGCTACCGCGAGTACGGGTTCGACGGCTTCGCGATCAACCCCGGCCGTTACCACCTCGACGGCGAGGGCGCCCTCGCCTACGCGCGCATCCGCCACTCCTACGGCGAGAGCGACTTCACCCGCGCCGCACGCCAGGGCGACATCGTGGTCGCGGCGCGCGACCAGCTCGTTCGCGGCGGCTTCCTCAATGACCCGGCAGCCTTGATCGAAGGCATGGGCGAGCTGGTCCAGACGAGCCTCGATCCGAGCACGATCGGCACCTACCTGCCCACTGCGATCGGCATCGGGCGCGATCACATCTACCGAGCGGTGATCCAGTACCCGCTGGTCCACGGCGCCAGCAACGACCCGCGCGGCTCCGTGCTGATCCCGGACCTGGCAGCAATCCGCGACCTCGCCGCGCGGGCATTCCCCGTCGCCGGCACGCTCCCGACGGGCCTCGAGACGATCCCCGAGGACTCCACCGACCCGCCGAAGACGAAGCTCCCCGCCGTCACCTGCTCAGCGCCGCCGCCGACCCCAACCCCGGTTCCGACCTCGACGTCGACACCGCAGTCGACCACCGAGCCCACGCTCGAACCGACCCAGGCCCCGGCAACCCCCGGGCCGTCGCCGACGAGCAAGCCCGGCGGCAAGCCGACGCCCACCCCCGACCCGGCAACTCCCGCGCCGGGCCCGTAGCGCAAGCGGCCCAGGATGGCTACTGGCCGACGGTGGGTTCGATCAGGTACGGCGGGGAAATGACCCTCGTGTATGGGTAGTCCAACTTGATGGTTGCTTGCCCGGCGAACTTTGCCGTCCAGCTCAATACCATACCGATGGTGTTGAACCCGTTCCCACCAGTGATCGTGACATTGTCGTACGGCGCGTAGAGGATGCCTCTGAACGCGATGCCCGGCTCCGAGCCGGCGTTGCCGGAGATCGAGAAGCGGCCGAGCACGGAGTAGTCTGCCGGATTGGTCGAGCCGTTCGTCTTCGGTCGGAGATAAAAACTGACTCCGCGGTAGTTCGCAGTTGGTGCATACGAGCTGCGAGCCACCGAGCATGGCGTCACTTCGGCACAGGCTCCACCCCACGGCGAGCTCGCGTTAGCCGACGGGTTCGCAGGATCGATCATCCACGCGGCCGCCAACGCATCCCATGGGAGCGGACACAGGGGATACGACTGGTTTGTCGCATACCAAGTCGAGCAGTTTGGTGCCGTGTTCCGTGCCGTGTTGATGACCAGAGCGGAGTTCGCGCCGACTGCGATTCCCTGTTGCCCTGATGGATCAGGCCAGTTGGGGTCGAAGACAAGAGTTACCCCATCCCCGATCAAATACGATCCCGTATCGAGGAAGATGGTCGGCTTCTGGTTGCCGGTGCCACCGTCCTTGAAGTAATAGACGCCGGGCATCTGGTTGTGAGCGAGCCCTGACGGCGAACTATAGAGGCCGGTGGGGTCCAGCACCGCGCACCCGCCGCTCGCGATTGAGATCGATCGATACATCCCTGGGGGGATCATCGGCGGAGGCGGCGGTACCGGCGGTGTATCGATGTAGGCCTCGGCCCAACTAATACCTGCCCCTCGTGCGTTGGCACCTGACCCACCCGACGTAACAGTGAACTTGATTCCAAGAGTGGGATTGTTGGCACTTTGCAGCGATGCAGAACTAACCTGAGGAATCTGGTATGCAGTCATGACGGTAGTTGCGTCCAGCGACGCCGTTGCGGACCCGATCGGGGTCCACACTCCGCTGCGCTTTTCCATTAGCTGGGCAACCACTGTTGGCGTGAATGCGGTTCCACTTGCGACCGAGTCGTATGATCCCGCGCTCCCACCGCTGCCAGTCGTTCGGAACAGCACAAATCGTGCGTAGATCTGGGATCCAGCCTGAATCGTTCCATTGGGCGTGGCGAGCTGAACAACGTATGTCGCGTTGTTCCCGTTGGTGCTGTAGACCTGGTCAGTCGGCCCGGGTGTCGTCGGAAATGGCGTCGAGGCGGACGGCGGGAGTGGGATAGCAGTTCCTGCTGGGTCAACCGACGAGGTGTTGATGTTTCGGTAGATGTTGTTGTTCGTTGCCCCACTTGCAGTGCCCTTGAAGTTTGTGGTTGTAATGTCGGCGACCGGGACAAGGTGCTGCTGCGTTGCTCCAGACGCTCCAGTGCACCGAACGCTTGGGTCGTTGATTCCGTTCGGACGCGTTGGGGTTCCACATGCTGATCCGGAGCAGCTCCAGTCGATGGGAGTCGCGCCGTTGGCACCCGTGCCGGGGACGCACGGGCCTGTCGCGCAATCTTGATTGTCAATACCCGTTGGCAGCGCGTAGTTCGGAACCGGAAATGGCGGGATGTAGAACGCGTTCTTTGCGGTGCCGCTGCCGTCCGAGATTCCGCCTGCGGTTGCTGGTGGGCAGTTCCAAAGCTGACCACACGAACCTTCGACGACGAACACGTTTCCAGCCTTAACGACAACGCCCGGCCCAACCGCCGACGTCACCTTGACGCTGTTGTTGCTCCCGACGTCGCCGCGATCAAGGCTGATCCCTCCGCCACCTGCGATTCCGAGGCTTGCCGTCGTGGAGCATACGCCGGGCTCTGGCGCAATCTGATCACGACAAAAGACCTCCAACGCGAAGTCCGTTGGAAGAATCCCTGCCGTTGCCCATCCCGTTCGGTCTCCAGGTCGAATGCCAAGCACGCCTCCCAAATAGGATCGGGTTGGCCGGTCGACCCGGACGAACATGATGCCGAAGCTCCCGGCGTACTTCCCGCCGACCTGCGTGTATTCGACATGTCCGTTCGAATTGGTCGGTGGCGGCGTCGATACCCAGATCGTGTGGTTGAAGACAATCTTCGGGAAGCCGACAGGGGTGACCTCTTGAACGCCGACCGCCGGACTATCTGTCTGAGCGAGCTGGGCAATTGCCGCACTTGCCCCAGCGTTTCCGGAGAGATTCAGTTCCTGAAACAGAGTCGTCCATGCCTGCGTCCTGGCATTGAGGCACTGTGTCGGACCTGAGCCACTGCCGCAATTGCCCGCGGTGAAGTCCGAGCTGAATTCTGCCGCGCCCGCCAATGCTGCGTGGTCCGAAACGTTCTGAAGCTGACGGTCGATGAGCAGCCAGTTCGCGTAGTCGATTGCGAGCGCCGACACGCCGAGGAGGACGAGGAGAAACAAGGCAAAGAGCACCAAGGCCTGGCCCTTGGGCGGGCGGACGTCGCTCATTGGACTCCTCATCGTCATGTACCGGTACACACTTGCGGTGCCGTCGATGTTGGCGTCGCAAGGATCGGATTCTCGACACGCATCTGCTCGCTTGCCCTCAACTCCAACTTGCCATCGTTGGTGCCGTCCGTCCCATCGAGAAACTGGCTAACCAGAGGGACGTACAGTGGGTTCTTGTATGTGCCTACGACGTGTGCGACCAGAAAGTACTGTCCGGCGATCGGGTCCTGCTGCCACTCGTAGGTGATCGTTCGAGTCCGGTTCGCATTCGAGTATCCCGGGATCGACGGCCTGAGATGATCATCGAACGTCTTCTTGATCGAGTCGCAGATTGAGGGAAACACGGTGAGGCTAAAGCTGTCCGCGTTGATTCTGTAGGTTGCGGCGCGGCGGGCGGCATCACGCGCGGCGTCGACGAGCCCGTTCTGCGCAGCCATAACGAGGCCGATCTGAATGATGCCGAACAGCAACAAGAACAGAATAGGAGCGATGAGCGCGAACTCCACGAGCGCTTGGCCGCCGGCTGGTGTGTGCCGGTTCCTCAACATGTCGAGGTAGGTGCCGTCGAGAATGGATGCTCAAGTCGCATCTGGGCTGACGAAGAGAGCGTCCAGCTGCCGTCGGGTGTGCCATCGATCGCATCGGTGGCAAAACCCAGGAGTGGGAAGAACACTGGGTGGTTATAGGTCACGGTCACCAAGACCCGTTGATTGGTGCCGTACGTGCAGAAGGTTACCGATGGGGCGCTACCCCCAGTTCCCAGTCGACTGGAGATGAAGCCCGGCACATTCGTCGCCAAGAGGCCAGTGCTCGCGTACTGCAATTGATCGAGTACCCACGTGCGCATGCCTGCCTCATCGACAGCATTCGCTGTTGCTGCCCGGCGGGCAGCCTCGCGAACAGCGTTCGTAAGGCCCATCTGACTTTGAAGCACGTACGCAAACTGGAACACTGCCATAACGAGGAGGATCAAGATCGGGGCGACGAGGGCGAACTCGAGTAGCCCTTGGCCGGACTCCCTCGTTCGGCTCGCGCCTGCGGCGCCGCTCGTCACCTTGCGTCGGAACAAGCGATCTCCCCGTGCCGAACGGACGCCGAACTGGGCGTCGACCGAGGGGAATTATCCCGGCCCAAACTTTCGGTGGACCTTGCGGGCCAGAAGTACCAGGGGCAGGGATGCACCGACCCGGACCGTACCGGACTGCGCCCGACAACGCCGCACCACGCCGGACATGCAGAAGCCGCGCCGAGGAGGCGACGCGGCTTCTGGTGCGCGGGGAGACGGCAGGAGAGCTCGCTACTTGATGAGCTGGACCCCGATGGTCTTGCTGCCGGTGCCGGAGCCGACGCCGGGTCCAACGGTTCCGGTGGCGAGGATGTCGATGAACTTGCCGACGAGGCACGAGGTGGCCCCGTTGCCGGTATCGCAGATGTTGCTGTCGCTGCCCTGGATGTAGGCGCCGTAGCGGCCGCCGCAGTCCGGGTTCGACGGCTCGCACAGCTCGAAATAGGCGAAGCTGGGCATTCGGTACCAGATGTTCTGGCCGTTGCCGCCGCCCGGCGCGTTCGGGCAGCCGAAGTTCGGTGCCTTGTTCACCTCCGGATCGGTGCTGATTGGGTCCGGCTGGTTGTTGCCCGTCAGGCAGGTCATGTCGAACTGCGGGATGAGGACGACACGGCCGTCGTACTTGCGGATCGCGTCCTCGACGCCCGTGTAGACCTTGCCCGTCTCCGCGTCGGTGCACTTGCCGCCGCCGTTGGTGTTGCCGGTTGCCGCGACGTAGTGCCACGAGGGCAGCACGACCGCCGGGTTGTCCGGGTTGATGATCGAGCAGACGATCTCCTGCGCGCCGCCGGCAGGCGGATCCCAGTCCAGCCAGCCCACGTTGCCCGGTGAGTTCTTGCACAGCGGGACCGTCATCGTCGTGTTCCAGTCCCAGGGACGATCCCCGAGCTGGACGTTGTTCTGGCCGTCGCAGGTCACGACGTTGACCGGGATCGCCACGGGCAGGACCGCGCAGTACGTCCCCTGGCTCGCGCTGCAGTAGCCCTGCAGGTAACCGGCAACCGCGGTCGCCCGCGTCGTGACCGTGAACGTCGGGATGCCGATCGCACGGGCGACGTACGCCCCGACCGTCTTCTCGCCGATGATCAGGACGCCCGCCACTGGTCCAACCTTCAGGCTGGGGCAGTCCGGGGTCGTCGCCGACCCGCCGGGCAGGCCGCCGCTCCCGACGCGCATGGCCACGCCGAGGTTCTCGGTCCCATCCACGCTGAGGGCAGCCGTTCCGTCCGACTTGAGCGGGATGCCGCAGATATCGGTGTAGTACGCCGCCTTGACGACGACGTTGTTGGCACTCGCGGATGCTGCGAGCTTGGCCACGACCTCTGCGTCCCAGCCGCCCGACGGCGTCGTCGTGACCGCGAGACGCTGGGCAAGCACGATCGCGCCCGCCTCTGCCGTGCTGTCGGCGCCGGTCTGGGCCACGCGCTGCTGCGTCACGACGTTGCCGCCGTCGACGATGACCGCGAGCATGGCGATCGACAGGAGCATGACCCCGACCATGACGACGAGCGCCTGCCCGGCCTCGCCGGAACGCTTCGCCATGAGCCGCTTGGGCGCGAACATCCGAATCTCCTCTCCCTTGGTGGGCACTACGGGAAGAGCCGTTCGATCGGCATGCTGGAGGTGGCTGTCATCGAGATCGGGCCGATGACGGACCCTGCGACCGGCGTGATCGGGACATAGTTCGTGACGACGGTGACGGTCACGATGCAGCCGACCGTGAGCGTCCCGCCCGTGCACGTGATGGTCGTGCCGGGAGGCGCGGCATAGCTGATCGAGATGTCGCCGTGCTGGATGCCGAGCGCCGCCCCGGACGTCATCACGCAGCCGCGGAATGTCCAGCCTGGATTGCTCGGGTCCTCGATGGGCTTATTGGACTGGCACAGCCAGGGCCCGTTCACCGGGTCCAGCTGGTTGACGGCGGCAACGCGCGAGCCCTCGCGAGCTGCGTTTGCCAGCGTGTTCTCCGTGAACACCGCACGGCCGATGTCGATGAACCCGAATGCGAGCAGCGCGATCACCGGGAAGATGAACGCGAACTCCACCAGCGCCTGACCGGCGGACCGCTTTCGCCAGAAGCGCCTCATGGCTTCACGATGATGGTCGAGGTGCAGGCCACGGTGTCGCCCTTGGTCAGGCTCTGGCTCTTGATCTTGTAGTTCGGTGGCACCAGCGGGTTGAAGGTCAGGTGGCTCGCCTGGAACCCGGCGCTGGTCCACTTGTTGGTTGCCTGGCTCGTGTTCAGGTTCACGAAGTCGGGCACCTTGCAGGTTGGCGCGGCCGTGGGGATGGCGGACGGCGTCGGGAACGGGGTCGCGGTGGGCACCGGCGTCGAGAGGGGTGTCGCCGTCGGGACGGCCGGGACGAAGGTGGCCAGTCCGCCGCGCGTCGTGCCGTCACCGATCAGCCCGCTCCGGATCGGGAAGGATGCGGAGGCGCTGACGTTGATCTGGCTGCCCAGGATGTTGCCGATGAGCGGGGTGATCAGCGAGAACCGGCACGTCACCGCGACGATTGCCGGCTGCCCGATGTTCGTTCCGTTCGGGAACGTTGGGACCGGCAGCGGGTTCGGCAGCGTGCAGTTGATCGGCGTTGCCTCTGCGGTGACCAGCCGGACGAACTCCGCCTGCGCCGTGGCGTTGCCGGGCGTGCCCCACGCATTCGGATTGATGGCGGCGAAGTTGGCGGCCTCGCGCATCGTGTTGTTGAGCTCCACCCAGCCGACGAAGACGCGGCCGAAGTCGATGCCGAACAGGATCATCAGCATCACGACGGGGAAGCTGATCGCGAACTCCACGAGGCTCTGGCCGCGGGGATCCAGGCTGAATCGGAACCGCCGGCGGGCGCGCTTCGTGCCCATCGCGGCCGGCGCGTGCGCCGACGATTCGGCCGTCTCGTGGATCCCCGGAGATGCCATCCGCGCGGTCCGCCTTCCCCGACCGAGCGCCGTCTGCCTCGGTCATCAGGCCGCTTCTGGGCCTGTGGAAGTATCGAAATCCGGACCTTGCGGCCGGCATTGCGAGGGGCTCGGCGGAAGTCCCGATTGGTGGGGTTAGTAGTCCTTGGGTCTTCCGTACCGGAGGCGCCGCCGAAGGGCCCCCCGTCGTGCGCCGCGGGTACTACTTGATCAGCTGCACACCCACGGCCTTGCTGCCGGTACCAGAGCCGTTGCCCGGCCCGACCGTGCCGTCACCCATCACGTCGGTGAACGTGCCGACGAGGCACGACGTCGCGCCGTTGCCCGTATCGCACACCGCGGCGTCGTTGCCCTGGATGTAGGCACCGTTGCGGCCGGAGCACCCCGCCATCCCGGGATCGCAGAGCTGGAAGAAGGCGAAGCTGGGCATCCGGTACCAGAGGTTCTGGCCGTTGCCGCCGCCTGGCAGGTTCGGGCAGCCGTAGTAGGGCGGCGTCTCGATGGTGGGCTTGGTGCTGACCGGGTTCGGATCGCCGTTCTTCACCAGGCACGTCAGGTCGAACTGCGGGATCAGCACGATCTGGCCGTTGTACTTGCGGATGGCCTCCTCGACGCCCGTGTAGCTGATACCCGTGTCGTCATCGGCGCACTTGCCGCCGCCGTTCGTGTTGCCGGTCGCGGGCACCCACTGCCACGAGGGCAGGGTGATCAGCGGGTTGTCCGGGTTGACGATGGAGCATACGAGCTCCTTCGCACCGCCCCCCGGCGGCGTCCAGTCCAGCCAGCCCACGTTGCCCGGGCTGTTCTTGCACAGCGGCACGGTGAGGACCGTGTTCCATGGCCAGGCAGTGCTGCCGGGGACCACGTTGTTCTGGCCGTCGCAGGTGACCTGGTTGACGGGGATGGTCACGGGCAGGACGGCGCACCACTCGCCCTGGTCGGCCGGGCAGTAGCCCTGCAGGTAGCCGGCGACCGCGGTGGCGCGCGTGTTGACCCCCACGGATGGCACGCCGATCGCGCGGGCGACGAAGGTGCCGACGTTCTTCTCGCCGATGACCATGACGCCCGCGACCGGGCCCACTGTGAGGGCGGGGCAGTCCGGCGTGGTGGCCGTGCCGCCGGGCAGGCTCCCGCCGCCGACGCCCATCGCGACCGCGAGATCCTCGCTGCCGTCCACCTTGAGGGCCGCGGTTCCGTCCGCCCTGAGCGGAATGCCGCAGATGTCCGTGTAGTACGCGGCCTTCACCGTCATGTTGTTCGCGGCCGCGGACTGCGCGACCTTCGCCGCGATCGTTGCGTCCCACCCGGCGAGCGGCTCCGGGACGCCCGCCAGCCGCGTTGCGAGCACCACGGCACCCGCCTCCGCGGTGCTGTCCGAGCCCGCCTGGACCACCCGCTGCTGGGTCAGCACGTTGCCGCCGTCGATGATCACGGCGAGGATGGCAATCGACAGGAACATCACGCCGACCATGACCACCAGCGCCTGGCCGGATTGACGTGTACTCACGGGAAAGTCCTTTCCACTGGCATGGAGGAAGTGGCGCTCATGGCGATCGGCCCGATGACCTGGCCGGCGACGGGCGTGATGGGCACGTAGTTCGCGGTGACGGTGATGGTGACGATGCAGCCGATGTTGATCTCGAGGGTGCACTCGAGGGCGGATCCCGGGGGCGCGGCGTAGGCGACCGACACGTTCCCCGCCTGCACCCCGGCGGTTGCACCCGCGGCGACCGCACAGCCACGGAAGGTCCAGCCGGGATTGGCCGGATCCTGCACCGGATGATCAGTCAGGCACGTCCATGGGCCCGCCACGGGATCCAGCTGGTTGACCGATGCGACGCGTGCCGCCTGGCGGGCCGCGTTCGTGAGGGTGTTCGACTGGAACACCGCCCGCCCGACGTCGATGAACCCGAAGACGATGAGGGCGATCAGCGGGAAGATGAACGCGAACTCGACGAGTGCCTGACCGCCAGACCTGGCCCCACGCGGGGAGCGGGCGGCGCGACGCGGCGTCATGGCTGCACCGTCATCGTCGAGGTGCACGGCACCGAGCTGTTGAACGTGATCGACTGCTTCTTGATGGTGTAGTGCGGCGGCACGAGCGGGCTGAAGATCAGGTTGCCGGCCGTGAACCCGGCGGGCACCCAGTACGAGCCGACCGCGACCGAGCTGTCCTTGTTCTTGAGATTGGGCACCGTGCACATCGGCTCCGGCGTCGGCGAGGCGGGAGGGGCAGGCGTCGCCGTTGATGTCGGCCCGCCGGATGCGCCGATCGTCGGCAGGACGCCGCCGGCGGGCGTCCCGGCGATGGACCCGCTGCGCACCGGGAACGACGACGAGGCGCTCACGTCGATCGGGCTCCCGAGGATGGCGCTGATGAGCGGCGTGATGAGCGAGAACTGGCAGGTGATCGCCACAACTGCGGGCGACCCGATCTCGGCGCCGTTCGGGAACGTGGGATCGGGCAGGGTGCCCGGCAGCGTGCAGTTGATGTTCGCCGCCTCGGTCGTGATGAGGCGCCGGAACTCCGCCTGGACCGCCGGGTTGCCCGGCGAGGTCCACCCGGTCGGGTTGATGGCGGCGAAATTGGCCGCCTCGCGGACCGCGTTGTTCAGCGTCACCCAGCCGAGGAAGACCCGGCCGAAGTCGATGCCGAACAGCACCATGAGCAGCACGACCGGCGCGCTGATCGCGAACTCCACGACGCTCTGGCCGCGCGGATCGAGGCGGAGCCCGCGACGGATCCGTCCGGCGAGCGGCGCTTCGTGCGGCCGCGCGGCGCGCTGCGGGCGCACCAAATCCGTTCCCTGAAACCGTTCCCCCCGGAACGCCATGACGAGACCCCCCGGCCTCTCGTGACCGATCCCTCCACGCCTCGGTCGGCGCAACCCCCACGCAGGGGTCCAAGCATTATCGAGGATCGAACCTTACAAAAGTCCTTGCAGACTTACCCCGGAAGTACTACTGCGGGGCCGCCGCGCACCGGCCGCCTGATGAGACGTGCCGCGATCGACGAGACAGCGATCGAGATCGCAACCGAGGCAAGCAGGGCCGCGTAGACCTCGCTCGGCAGGATGCCTCGGGCGACGGCGACGGTCGCGAGCACGAACCCGAATTCCCCCACCTGACCCAGGCCGATTCCGAGCTGCGCCGGGTGCGCCGGCAGCCTCGAGACCCTGGCGAGGCCTAAGATCACGAGGGACTTCGCGACGGCCACGAGCGCGAGGCACGCGACGAGCCAGCCAAGCCCCCGGCCGAGCGCCGAAGGGTCGATGAGCGTCCCGATCGCGACGAAGAAGAAGATCGCGAACAGGTCGCGGAACGGCAGCAGGCGGCGCCGGGCCTCCTTGGAGACCGGCCCCTCGCTGATCGCCAGACCGGCGATGAACGCGGCGAGTGCCAGCGGGATGCCCGTGAACAGCGCCCCGGCGCCGGCGATGGCGAGGCCGCTCGCGACGGAGACCGCGAGGAACAGGTCCGGCTCCCGGCGCATGCCTGCGAGGACGCGGGGCAGGAGGCGTGCGCCGAGGATTGCGAGCGCGGCGAAGCCGAGCCCGCCGAGCAGCGTCATCCCGATCGGCTGGCCGGCACCGATCACCGCGAGCAGCACGATGGCAACGGCCACGCCGACGACGTCCTGGAGCACGGACCAGCCGATCAGCAGGTGCTCGGTCTCGGGGTCCGTCGTGCGGCGGCGGCTCCGGGTGATGTTGACGACCACGACGCTGGACGACATCGCGATCGCGAGGCCCAGCAGCGCGGCGGCGGTGAGCTCGAGCCCGAGCCACGAGAAGGTCAGGAGCGCAGCCGTGAAGGTGATGGCCATCTGGAGCGGCGCCGCCCAGAGCACGGCCGGGTGCTCGCGCTGCAGCTCGCGCAGGTCCACCTCGATGCCGACCTCGAACAGGAGCAGGATCGCGCCGACCTCGGCGAACAGGCTGACCTGCGTCCCGTCGGCGACGTAGCCCGGCGTGAACGGCGACACCGCCACGCCGACCGCGAGATAGCCGACGATCGCCGGCAGGCTCAGCCGCCGTGCGACCCAGCCCGCGAACGCCGCGGCGAGCAGGATCGCCCCGACCTCGAGGACGGTGACCGCGGTGTGCTCCACCTCGGCATGGTACGGGGCTCGCCGAGCGGGCCGGATCCCGCGAGATCAGCCCTTCGAGCGATCGGCGTTGACGTCCGCGTCCTCCGGGTGGCGGGCGAAGTGCGCCTGGAACAGCGGGCAGCGGGGCGTGATCGTGAAGCCGTCGGCGCGTGCGTCGGCGATCACGTGACGCACGAGCGCGGTGCCGATGCCCCGTCCCCCGAACTCCGGGAGCACCTCCGTGTGCACGGCGACGAGGCGGCTTCGGACGCGGCCGTAGTCCACCCAGCCGGCAAGCTGGTCTCCGTACCTCGCCTCATAGCGGCGCGCGTCGGGCACGTTGATGATCGTCAGCTCGGTGTCGTTGTCGGTCATGCGGGCGGTTCCGGCTCCTCGATGTCGGGCAGCAGCGGCTGACCGGTGATCAGGCGCGACCCGCGCCCGTGGGTGACGAAGGTCCAGGCCCAGCGCGTGAGGACCACGAGCCGGTTCGCAAAGCCGATCAGGTACGTGATGTGGATGCCGAGCCAGAGCAGCCAGGCGATGAACCCGCCGGTCCTGCCGAACGGCCCCAGCCAGCCGATGTTCGTGACGCCCGACAGGCGCCCGATCACCGCCACGTCGCCGCGATCCTGGAACCGGAACGGCGCGGGCGTGCCGCCGTCGAGGCGCGTCCTGATGGCCTTGGACACGTACTTCCCACCCTGGATGCCGCCCTGGGCGACGCCCGGCACGGGCCGGTCCGCCTTCCACGGCTGCACCGCGGCGTCGCCGATGACGAAGATCTCCGGGTGGCCGGGGATCGTCAGGTCCGGCCCCACCTTGATTCGCCCAGCGCGATCCGTCTCCGCGCCCGTCGCCGCCGCGACCGCCTTCGCGAAGGAGGACGCCTGCACGCCGGCCGCCCAGAGCACCGTGCGGGTAGGGATGCGCGTGGTGCCGCCTGCATCTACGACGTCACCGGGCGCGGCGGGCTCCACCGTCACCTCGTGCTCGGCGATGTTCGTGACCCGGGTGCCGGTGCGGACCGTGACGCCCAGGCGCTCCAGCTGGCGCCTCGCCGAGCGTGACCGCCCCTCCGGGTAGTTCGGGAGGACACGGTCCAGCGCCTCCACCAGGAGGATCCGCGCGTCAGGCGAGTTGATGGAGCGGAAGTCGCGCCGCAGCGTGTCCCGGGCGATCTCGCCGAGCGCGCCCGCGAGCTCCACGCCCGTCGGCCCGCCGCCGACCACGACGAACGTCATCCATTCGTGCCGGCGCTCCGCGACGTGCTCGCGCTCCGCTGCCTCGAAGGCGATCAGGATCCGGCGGCGCATCTCGGTCGCGTCGTCGATCGACTTCAGGCCCGGCGCGAATCTCGCCCAATCGTCGTGCCCGAAGTACGAGTGCTTCGCACCGGTCGCGACGACGAGGGTGTCGTAGGCGATCGGGCCGCCGTCGGACAGCTGCACCTCGCGCCGCTCCGGGTCCAATCCGGTCGCCGCGCCGAGGATGACCGAGGTGTTGGCGTTCCGGTGAACGATCGACCGAAGCGGCTGCGCGATCTCGCCCGGGGCGAGCGCGCCGGTCGCGACCTGGTAGAGCAGCGGCTGGAACAGGTGGTGATTCCGCCGGTCGACCAGGGTCAGGTCGATGCGCGGGTCCTTGCCCAGATGGCGCGCCGCGTACAGGCCCCCGAAGCCGCCGCCGATGATGGCGACGCGATGTCCGATGGGGCGCTGGCTGATGGACACCGCTGCATGATGCCGCGTCAGCGGATCTTCGTCGGCGCCCCCGGTGCCCAGGTATGGACCTGGTCCTGCCGCTGGTTCGTCTCGTAATGCCGCCGCGCGTCGACGGCGCCCGGTCCCTTGCGCGTGCGGAGCACGGCATCGATCTCGTCACTGAGGCCGCGCCCGGCCGGGACGCGCTTCAGCCACTCCAGGAACGGCCGGTCGACGCCCGCGATCTCGCCGAGCGACCAGCCGTCATACCGCCCGAACCGCAGCACCGGCCCGAACGGGCGCCCGGGCGGTGGACCGGCATGGTCGTCCGGACGACGGGGCGAGGCCTGGCTGGCCTGGCCGCCCGCCGGCGCGGACGCGCTCGACGCGGAGGCGCTCGTGGCCGTGGGTCGGGTGATCGGCGCCTCGGTGGGCGCGTGGCCGTGGCGCTCGGTGGCACCCGGGTGCCGTCCGGCGCGCTCGGTGTCGTACTGCTTGCGCCGCCGCGGGTCGCCCAGCACCTCCCAGGCCGCGTTGATCCGCTTCATCTCCGCGTCGTCGCCCGACACGTCGGGATGCCAGATCTGTGCGAGGACGCGGTAGGCGGCCTGGATCACCAGCGGGTTGGCCGCCGGATCCACCTGCAGGATTCGGTAGTAGTCGGGGCGCGATCGCTCCACGGGCGGAGCATGGCTGCCGCGGCGTCGGGACGTTAGGGGCCCGCCGGTACGGTCCGGGGCGGTACCAATAGCGCCGGAGGCTACGAAGCCCGCCGGCTCGAGTGCAGGCGCACGGTGCCCGCGACGCCCTTCAACTCCACGTCGCCGATGTCGGTGAACCGGATGGCGGGGCTCACCGTGAGATCCACGATCGCCTTGCTCACGAGGACCTCGCCCGGGCGGGCGTAGTCGGCGATGCGCGCCGCCATGTTCACGGTCTGGCCGTAGTAGTCGCCCTCCTGCATGACGACCGGGCCGGCGTGCAGGCCCACGTGGGCCGGCGGCAGCCCTGCGGCGGTGATCCCGTCGACCATGTCCAGCGCAGCATCCACGCTGCCGCCGGGATCGCGGAAGTAGAACATCACGCCGTCGCCCAGCCACTTCACGGGCCGGCCGCCGTGGTCCCCCGAGGTGGTCTTCACGAGCCGGGACAGGGACTCGGCGAGCTCGGCGGCGGCGCGATCGCCGTGCTCCTGGGTGAGCCTCGTGTAGCCGGTGATGTCCAGGAAGCAGATCGCGGGCTGCCGGTCTGGTGCGTGGTAGATGCCCTCGCGAGCCAGCAGGTACTTGAACCCGTCGATGATGTTCGATGTCCACGCCTGCGCCTGCTGGGCGTTCCAGATGGCGAGGAGGGCCTCGCGCGACGTGTCATTGAGCAGGTTGGAGTCCGTGCTGGCGGCGATCTCGTTGCCCCGCTGGGCCTGGGCCAGCCGTGGGTTCGCGATCTGGGACCGCCACCATTCGGCCTCGGCCTCGGCGATCCGGTGGGTGCTGTCGCCGAGCACGCGAAGCAGTCGTTCGATCGCGACCGGGTCGAAGCCCATGCCGACCTGGAGCTCCAGGAACGGGACGACCCGGATCTCGTCGCTCCGGATCCGATCCTCGGGTCGCGCGCCGCCGAACCCGACCGTCTCGCGGAGCACCGCGAGCAGCGAGAACGGCACGCCGGTCCGGTCGCTGACCTGCTGGAAGGTCTCGCCGGTCAGCGTCGGGAAGCGCTCGTAGTCCCGGGCATCGACGAAGTCCAGCGCGAGCACGCCGGTCTCGAGCCCCTTCGTCATGGCCTCGAGCGGGATCCCGACCTCTCGCATCGTCCTGACGAGGCCCACGCGCCGGACGTCGCCGGTGGAGAATCCGTCGTCGGAGGGGTGCAGGATCCCCGCGCGCACGAGCTCCTCGACGTAGCCGGCGTCCACCCCCGCCCGCTCCGCCGCCTCGGTGACGCTCAGGCCGGCCATCGGTCTGGCTACTTGTCGCGCTCGCCCATCGACAGCGTCGCCTGTGCCGCCGCGAGGCGGGCGACCGGCACGCGGAACGGCGAGCAGGAGACGTAGTCCAGGCCGATCCGCTCCACCTTGGCGATGGACTCCGGGTCGCCGCCGTGCTCGCCGCAGATGCCGATCTCGAGATCCGGGCGCGTGGCCCGGCCCTTGTCGACCGCGATCTTCATCAGCCCCGCAACGGCATCGTCGAGCGTCTGGAACGGATTGACCGGCAGGATCTTGTCCTCGACGTACTTGAGCAGGAACCCGCCCTCCGCGTCGTCCCGGCTGAAGCCGAACGTCATCTGGGTCAGGTCGTTCGTGCCGAAGGAGAAGAAGCTCGCCTCACGAGCGATCTCGTCCGCGGTCAGGGCGCCGCGCGGGACCTCGATCATCGTCCCGAACTTGAAGTCCACCTCGACGCCGGCTCTCGCCTCCACGGCGAGCGCCTCCGTCTCGAGGATCGCCCTGGTGACCGCCAGCTCGTTCACGTGGCCCACGAGCGGGATCATGATCTTGGCGATCGGGTTGCCACCGGCCTTCTTGACCGCGATCTGCGCGTTGAGGATGGCCCGCGTCTGGACCTTCACGAAGTCGGGGATCATCAGCCCCAGGCGCACGCCGCGCAGGCCCAGCATGGGGTTCTGCTCGTGCATGGACTGGATCGTCCGGAGGAGCTCGCGGTCGTCATCCGACGCGCCGCCATGTTCGTCCGCGCGCGTGACCTTGACGAGCTGCTCGTCGAGGTTGGGCAGGAACTCGTGGAGCGGCGGATCGATGAGCCGGATCACGACCGGCAGCGAATCCATCGCCTTGAAGATGCCCTCGAAGTCGCCCTGCTGGAGCACCTCCAGCTTGGCCATCGCCGCGTCGAAGGTGCCGACGGCCGCAACCTCGTCAGCGCTCAGGAGCTCGCCCGCGGCGGCCTTCGCCTTCGCGCGGGTGGCCACGCCGGACACGAGGATCGCGCCGCGCACGATATCGAGGCGGTCGCCCTCGCGGAACATGTGCTCGGTGCGGCACAGGCCGATGCCCTGCGCGCCGTAGCTCCGAGCCTGGGCGGCCTCCTCCGGCTTGTCCGCGTTGGTCCAGACTCCCATTCGGCGGATCCCGTCCGCCCAGCCGAGGATCTTCTGGAGCTCCGGCTGGTCCTCGAACCGCGCCTGCACGGTGGGCAGCGCGCCGAGGTAGAGGTCGCCGGTCGTGCCGTCAAGGCTCAGCCAGTCACCCTCGCTGAAGTCGATGCCGGTGATGGAGCAGGCGGCGGCCTTGCCGGGGTAGTCGATGTCCAGCGCCGCCGAGCCGGCGACGCACGGCTTGCCGATCTGCCGCGCGACGACCGCAGCGTGTGAGGTCGCGCCACCGCGGGCGGTGATGATGCCCTCCGCCACGGCCATGCCATGGAAGTCGTCCGGCGACGTCTCGATTCGGACGAGGATGACCTTCTCGCCGCGGCCCACCCACTCCACGGCGGTGTCGGCGTCGAACACGGCGCGCCCGACGGCCGCGCCCGGCGACGCATTCAGCCCCTTGACGATGCGCTTCGCGGTCTTGAGCGCCTTCGGGTCGAAGGTCGCACGGAGGAGCTGGTCCACCTGCGCGGGCTCGATGCGGCGGACGGCCTCCTCCCTGGAGATCACGCCTTCCTCGACCATGTCGACGGCGATCTTCACGGCCGCCGCCGCGGTCCGCTTCGCGTCGCGGGTCTGGAGCATGTACAGGCGGCCGCGCTCGATCGTGAACTCCAGGTCCTGGACGTTGCGGTAGTGCTTCTCCAGCTGCTGGCCGATGCGCCGGAACTCCTCGTAGACCGCGGGCATGTCGGTCCTGAGCTCGCTGATGGGCGCGGGGGTGCGCACGCCGGCGACGACGTCCTCGCCCTGGGCGTTCGTGAGGTATTCGCCGAAGAGCTCGTTGGCGCCCGTGTTCGGGTCGCGCGTGAAGGCAACGCCGGTGCCCGAGTCGTCACCCATGTTGCCGAAGACCATGGCCACCACGTTCACGGCGGTGCCGAGGTCGTGCGCGATCTTCTGGCTGTTCCGGTAGTCGTTGGCGCGCTTGCCGAACCACGACGCGAAGACCGCCTTGACGGCGAGGTCCAGCTGCTCGAGGGGATCCGTCGGGAAGTCCCGGCCGGTGTCTGCCTTCACGACCGCCTTGAACTCCTCCACGAGCGCCTTGAGGTCGTCGACCGTCAGGTCCGTGTCGCGGGCGTCCCTGCCGTGGGCGTGCTTCGCTTCCTCCAGCGGCTCGTCGAACCGCTCCGCCTTCACGTCCAGGACGATCCGGCCGAACATCGCGATGAACCGGCGATAGGCGTCCCAGCCAAAGCGCTCGTTGCCGGTGAGCCTGACCAGCCCGGCGAGCGTCTGCTCGTTCAGGCCCAGGTTGAGGACCGTGTCCATCATCCCGGGCATGGAGAACTTCGCGCCCGAGCGGACGCTGACCAGGAGCGGATTCGCCGCGTCGCCGAAGCCCTTGCCGGTCTGGCGCTCCACGTCGTGGAGCGCATCGAGGATGTCCTCCCAGAGGCCGTCCGGGAGCTTCTCGCCCGCCGCGAAGTAGTCGTTGCACGCGGCCGTCGTGATCGTGAAGCCCGGCGGTGTCGGCAGGCCGGCGCGGGTCATCTCCGCGAGCCCGGCGCCCTTGCCCCCCAGCAGGTCCTTCATGGTCCCGCTGCCCTCGGCCGCCCCGTCGCCCCACGCGTAGATGTAACGCTTGGCGGCCTTGTGGGCGCGCTCGGTGATGCTCGGGTCGGCGGTCTGCGTCATGAGAAGGCGAGGCTCCTTCGGTCGTGCTTGCGGGCTCCCGGATTGTAGCCGCGGTCGCTCCCGGGCCAGATCCCGCGGCGGATCGTCACGGCCGTCCGCCAGTAGACTTGGGCCACAAGCCCCGAGGAGCCCGATGCCCCACCACCACGACGACGAACGCGTCATCGATCCGAGCGCGCCGCAGTACAACGCGACGCTGGTCAAGCGCGTTGACCTGAACCAGGACCTCGCGTACTTCTGGGTGAAGTTCGAGGGCGAGCCCACGCCGTTCGAGCCCGGGCAGTACATGACCACCGGCGTGTTCGCGGACGGCAAGCTGTGGCAGCGCCCGTACTCGGTCGCCTCGGCGCCCGCCGAGGCCGGCATGAACGGCTACGAGCTGTTCGTTCGCCTCGTGCCGATCATGCGGTTCACGACGCTGCTGTGGCGCCTGCCGGGCGGCCACCGGATGCGGATGATCGGGCCCAAGGGCAAGTTCCTGCTGGAGCCGGCGGACACCCGGACGCACCTGTACGTGTCCACGGGAACGGGCATCGCCCCGTTCATCTCGATGATCCGCCAGTCGATGTTCGATGACGCGCCGCGGAAGACGGTCATCATCAACGGCTGCTCGTACGTCGACGAGCTCGGCTACCGCGAGGAGCTGGAGGCGCTCGAGGCGGAGAAGGGCTATCCGCTCCGCTACGTACCGACCATCTCCCGCCCCGGCGACCCGCGGAATGCGGGCTGGTCCGGCCGCGGGGGCCGTGCCGAGACGATCGTCGCCGACGTCTGCCGCGAGTACGGCCTGAAGCCGGAGAGGACCGTCGTCTACATCTGCGGCAACCCCGAGATGATCCTCAACGTGGAGCGCGAGCTGATGGGGCGCGGGTTCCCGGAGTTCCACGTCAAGAAGGAGCTGTACTGGCCGAAGGGCAAGGATGCCGCCCTCGTCGGCCAGGGGGCCGAGCCGGGCTGACCTCGCAAGGGCGCCGCCGCGCCCGGGCACGATCGAGGCACGCCGGAGAGGTGACGTTCGGCCCCCGAGATCGGGGCGTTCCGGCGTTACTCCCCGACTCGCGGAACCGCCAGCATGAGGCTCAGGAAACCGTAGTCCGGGAGAGCCTCCTTGCATCGCGTCCTGGCAAACGAGCAGCTCTCGCCGAACGTGTACCGCCTCGTGGTCCAGGCGCCCCGGATCGCCGAGATCCGCAGGCCCGGCCAGTTCGTGATCGTCCACCTTGGCCCCGGCGCCGAGCGCATTCCCCTGACGATTGCCGACGTCGATGCGGCGGCCGGCACCATCTCCCTCGTCATCCAGGGCATCGGCAAGAGCACCCTGGACCTGGTGGAGCTCGTCCCTGGCGACGTGATCGACGGGATTGCCGGTCCGCTGGGCCGCCCCACGGAGCTGCCCGAGCACGGCCACGCGGTGTGCGTGGGCGGCGGCGTCGGCACCGCGGTCATCCTCCCCATCGCCCAGGCGCTGCACGCCCGTGGAGTCGCGGTGACCAGCATCATCGGCGGCCGGTCGCGTGAGTGGGTGATCCTCGAGGACGAGCTCAAGGCGTGCGGCGAGGTCGTCACCTGCACGGACGACGGCAGCTACGGCCGACCGGGCTTCGTCACGACGGCGCTCGCCGACGAGCTCGCCAGGGGCGGCGTGGATGAGGTCTTCGCGGTCGGGCCCGTGCCGATGATGCGCGCGGTCGTGGGCCTGACCGGCCCGGCCGAGGTGAAGACGACCGTCTCCCTCAACCCGATCATGGTCGACGGCACCGGGATGTGCGGGGGCTGTCGCGTCACCGTCGACGGCATCGTCCGCTATGCCTGCGTGGAGGGGCCGGAGTTCGACGGCCTGCGGGTCGACTTCAACGAGCTCGCCGACCGCCAGTCGACGTATCGACCGTTCGAGAAGGCGGCGCTGGAGCATCGCGAGGCCTGCAAGATCGGCCTGCGCACGGGTGCCCCGGTCGACGCCCCACCCGTCGGCGCCGGGGCGGGAGCACGGCCATGACGCTGGACCCCGAGGCGCCACTCACGCCCAAGGTGCCGCTCACCCCGAAGGAGCGGATGGCCCTCAAGCGTGTCGCGATGCCCGAGCAGGACGCCACGGCACGTTCCGCCAACTTCGGCGAGGTCAACCTGGGGCTGACGGAGCAGCTCGCGATCCTGGAGGCCGAACGCTGCCTCCAGTGCCCGAAGCCCTACTGCATCGATGGCTGCCCGGTCCGGGTCAACATCCCGCAGTTCATCCGGTTCCTGCGCGACGGCGACATCAAGTCCGCGGCGCAGAGCCTCCTGTCCGACAACGCGCTGCCGTGCGTCACCGGTCGCGTCTGCCCGCAGGAGATCCAGTGCGAGAAGGTCTGCCTGCGCGCGAAGACCGGCCAGTCCGTGGCCATCGGACATTTGGAGCGGTTCGTCGCCGACTGGGGCCAGCGGCACGCGGCGGAGATCGCCGGCTCGCCGGCGGTCAGGACCGGCAAGACCGTCGCCATCGTCGGCTCGGGGCCGGCGGGCCTCACCGCCGCGGGCGAGCTCGCGAAGCTCGGGCACGAGGTCACCGTGTTCGAGGCATTCCATGCCGCGGGCGGGGTCCTCATCTACGGCATTCCCGAGTTCCGGCTGCCGAAGGACATCGTGGCGGCCGAAGTGGATCGGCTCATCGCCCAGGGCGTCACGATCGAGGCCAACGCGATCATCGGCACCACCTACACGCTGCCGGAGCTCCGCGAGAAGTTCGACGCGGTGTTCATCGCGGTCGGGGCCGGCCTGCCGGTGTTCATGAACGTGCCGGGCGAGAACCTCAAGGGCGTCTACTCTGCCAACGAGTACCTCACGCGCGTCAACCTGATGGGCGCGTGGACCGAGGGAGCCGACACGCCGGTGCTCCACGGCCAGCGCGTCGTGGTCGTGGGCGGCGGCAACGTGGCGATGGACGCGGTCCGCACCGCGCGCCGGCTCGGGGCAGCGTCCGCGACGATCGTCTATCGACGCGGCCGCGAGGAGCTTCCCGCCCGGGCGGAGGAGGTCCACCACGCCGAGCAGGAGGGCGTCGAATTCGAGTACCTGGCCGCGCCGACCGAGGTCCTCGGCGACGAGTCGCGCTGGGTGACGAGCGTCCGCTGCGTTCGGATGGCGCTCGGCGAGCCGGACGAGTCCGGCCGTCGCAGGCCCGAGCCGATCGAGGGGTCCGAGTTCGACATCCCGTGCGACATGCTCGTCGTCGCCATCGGGACGCGCAGCAACCCGCTGCTCACCCAGACGGCGCCGGACCTCGAGGTCACGAAGTGGGGCTACATCGTCACCGACGAGAGCGGCATGACGAGCATGCCCGGCGTCTTCGCCGGCGGAGACATCGTCCGCGGCGCGGCGACCGTCATCCTCGCGATGGGTGACGGCAAGCGCGCGGCGGCCGCGATCGATGCCTACCTGCGCGGGGAATTGCCGGCCCTTCCGAGCGCGGAGCCCGCCGCCGTCGCCTAGGCCGTCCGGCCGAGGATCTCCAGCAGCATCCGGACGAACTTCGGCTCGTCCGCGTCCGTCGCGAAGTGGACGTTCGCGGGCTTGCCGCTCCGGAACCGGAAGTCGCACACGGTGCGGCCCAGCGACAGCTCCGCGTGGACCTCGACGTCGACCGGGATGAAGTCCGTGGTCAGGATCGTCGGATCGATGATCGCGCAGACCGCCAGTGCGTCGTGGACCGGCGCGGCGCCCGGGCGGTGCGGCATCGGCTGCGTCGCGTCGTAGCCGTCGATGCGCTTCAGGACGAAGCGCGCGGCGGCCTCGCCGGCGGGCGTGCCGAGGGCCCGGAGACGCGCGGCATCCTCGGTGGACACGAGGGCCCGATGGGTGGCGTCCAGCGGGACCATCCGGATCGGGCGGCCGCAGTTGACGACGATCCGGGCCGCCTCCGGGTCAAGCCAGATGTTGAACTCGGCGGACGCCGTCATGTTCCCGTGGTCGTGCGCGCCGCCCATGATCACGATCTCCGGGATCGCGTCGACGATGCGTGGCTCCTTCTGGATCGCCATCGCGATGTTCGTCAGCGGCCCGACCGGGCAGAGGACGATGTCGCCGTCCGACGCGAGATACGTCTCGATCAGCCAGTCGACGGCATGTCCCGGCTGGAGCGTCGCGCCGTGGGACACCTCCGGCAGGTCCAGCAGGTCACCGTGGATTCGCGTGGCCATGCCGCGAGCGACCTGGGAGCGGACGATCGGCCGGTCCAGGCCCCGGTACACCGGAACCTGCGGCATCCCGATCCAGTCGAACACGCGCAGGGTGTTCTCGGTCGTGTAGTCGATCGTGGTGTTGCCGTTGACCGTGGTCGCGCCGACAAGCTCGATGTCGGGCGAGAGCGCCGCGGTCATGAGCGCGACGGCGTCGTCCGTTCCCGTGTCGACGTCGAGGATGACTTTCGTTGGCATGCGCGGAGTGTGCCTGAATCAGCGGACGTCCAGGGCTCGCGGGCAGACGACCCCTGCCGCGGCGACACCGAAGGCGGTCACGCGCCAGCCCGGGCGAGGATGGCCGCGCGGACGCGGTCCGGCGTGGCCGGGAGCTGGGTGATCCGCACGCCGACGGCATCGTGGATGGCGCCGAGGATTGCCGGGGCGGTGGGAATGAGCGCGGGCTCCCCCACCCCTTTCGCGCCATACGGGCCGGACGGCTCCGGGTCCTCGATCAGCAGGCACTCGATCTCCGGCATGTCGCCGACGGTCGGGATCAGGTAGTCGTGCAGGTTCTCGGTGCGACCCGGCACGTACGCCTCCATCAGCGCAAAGCCGAGCCCCTGCGCGATGCCGCCGTGGATCTGGCCCTCCACCTGGGTCGGGTTGATCGCACGCCCCACGTCGTGCGCAGCCACGATCCGGCGCACCTTCACCGTGCCCAGCTCTGGGTCCACCTCGACGTCGGCGAGCTGGGCCCCGAACGCGTAGGTCTGGTACGGCACGCCCTGGCCGTCCGCATCGAGCGGCGTCGTCCGTGGATCGAACGTGCCGCGTCCGGCGATGACGCACGCCGCTGACACGTCGCGAACCGGCACAAGCGGCAGCTCCGCAAGGTCGATCTCGCTCGTTCGACCGCCGGGCTCGGTCACGACGATGCGGCCCTCCTCGAACGTGATGGCAGCTGCGTCGGCCCCCGTGGTGGGATCGGCGACCTCGGCGAGCAGCAGGATCTGGCGGCGGAGGTCCGCGGCGGCCAAGCGCGCGGCGTTGCCGGAGACGAACGTCTGGCGCGAGGCGGACGACTTGCCGGCGTCCGCCGTTCGATCGGTGTCGCCCGAGACGAGCTCCACGACCCCGGCGGGCACGCCGAGGGCGTCCGCCGCGATCTGGACGAGCACCGTCGATGCGCCCTGGCCGATGTCCACCGCGCCGCAGAACAGCACCACCCGCGCGTCGTCGGTGACGCCCATCTCGATCGTGGACGGGTTCGACATGGACGTGTTCCCGATGCCATACCACATGGCCCCGATGCCGACCCCTCGCCGAACCCGGACGCCGGATCCGCCGGCCCCGGCGTTGTGTGCCGCCGCCTCGGCACGCAGCCGCTGCCAGTGCGGCCTGAGCGCCTCCAGGCAGGCAGGCAGGCCGGCGCTCGCGTCGAGCCGCTGGCCGCTGGCGGTCGTGGATCCCGCGCGAAGGGCATTCGTGAGCCGGAACTCGAGGGCGTCGATCTGCAGCTGCGCGGCCAGGTCGTCCATGAGCGCCTCGTGGGCGATCGACGCCTGCGGCACGCCGAAGCCGCGGAACGCACCGGCGGGCGGGTTGTTCGTGTAGACGGCGCGGGTCGTCGCAAGCACGGCGTCGAAGCCGTACGGCCCCATCGCATGGACCGGTACCCGGTTGGCCACCGTGGGGCCCCAGGAGGCGTACGCGCCGGTGTCGAAGTCACCGTGGAAGCGGTACGCGGTCAGGCGGCCGTCCGCGTCCACGCCGGCAGTCGCGCGGATTCGTGACGGATGGCGCTTCGGGCTGGCGGCCATCGATTCCGGGCGTGTCCAGACCGCTTGGACGGGGCGCCCGGTCCGCCACGCCGCGATCGCGATCAGCGCGTGCACGCCCAGGTCCAGCTTGCCACCGAAGCCGCCGCCGCAGGCGGTCGGGATGATGCGGACGTCGGCCGGCGGGATGCCGAGGATCAGCGCGACCTCGTCGCGATCCATGTACGGGGCCTGGGTGCTGACGGTCAGCTCGATCCGATCACCGACGCGCCTTGCCACGCCGGCCTCGGGCTCGATGTACGCGTGCTCCACGAACGTCGTCTCCACGTCGATGGTCGCGGTCGCGTGGGATGCCACGAGGGCCGCGTCGACGTCGCCGCGTGCGAGGCGGCCGCGGATCAGGACGTTGCCCGGCGAGGCGTCGTGGAGCGTGGGTGCCTCCGCCGCTAGCGCGTCGTCGAGGCCACGGACGGGCGGCAGTGGCTCCCAGGTGATCGGAAGGTCGGAATCCGCGATCGCGGCGAGGGTCGCCTCGTCGGCCACGAGGGCGAGAATCGCCTCTCCCGGGTGGCGGACCACGCCGTCCGCGAGCGCCGGCTGGTCCTTGCCAGTGGCATAGATCCCGTACCGATTCTGCCCGGGGACGTCCGCGGCCGTGATGATGTCGACAAGTCCCGGGTGCCGGCTGCGCAACGGCGCCAGGTCGCCGATCTCGAATCTCGCTCGCGCGTGCGGCGACCGGATCGCCCGGACCGCCAGGACGTCATCGGGTCGATGGTCGGCGCCGTAGCGGGCGGTGCCGAGCACGCGTGGCAGGCCATCCACCTTCGCAATGCGGGACCCCACCGCCGCGCCGGCGACGGGAACTACCGGGCTGCCGACGCCCGTCGCGGCGCCGACGAGTCGCGCATCCCTCGTGGCCGCGATCGCCTCGACGATCTTCACGTAGCCGGTACAGCGGCATAGCACGCCGCCGATGCCGTCGCGGATCGCGGCGTCGTCGGCGTTCGGGTCCGCGGCCAGGAGCGTCTCGGCGGCCATGAGCATCCCGGGCGTGCAGATTCCGCATTGCGCGGCGCCGTGGTCCAGGAACGCGGCCTGCAGGTCGCCCGCGACACCGTCGCGCGCCGCAAGTCCCTCCACCGTCTGGATCGTCGTGCCGTTCGCCTGCGCCGCCGGGACGAGGCACGATTCCACCTGGCGTCCGCCGAGCCGCACCGTGCACGCGCCGCAGTCTCCGGCCTCGCAGCCGACCTTCGTCCCGAACAGCCCGAGCTCGTCCCGCAGCACGTCCGACAGGCGCCGCATCGGCTCGACATGGACGGTCGTCTGGCGCCCGTTGACCTCGAACGCGATGTCGACGGCGGTCACCCGAGCACCTGCTCCAGCGCGCGCCGGACAAGCGTCAGGGCCGCGTCGCGGCGGTAGGCGGCGGAGCCGCGGACGTCGTCGATCGGCGAAAGGGCAGCGACGTGCGCCGCGCGGGCGACGCCGGCCGTCGAGGCGTGTGCCCGCAGCCCCACGAGGTCCGCCTCGAGCGCTGTCAGCCGCTGCGCGACCTCCGAGCACGCGCCCACCGCGACTCGCGCCCGCGCGATCAGGCCGTCGGCCCCGACCTCGACGACCGCGGCAACCATGGCGATCGAGATCACGAGATACGCCCGCGAGCCGAGCTTCTCGAACGCCGATCGAACCGTCGCGCCGTCGAGGGGCGCGGGGATGAACAGGCCCGTCACGAGCTCGTCGGCAGCCCGCACGGTCCGCCGATTGCCGGTCACGAACTCGCCGATCGGGACGCGCCGCGGGCCCCGAACCGAAGCGAGCTCCACCAGCGCGTCGAGCGCGAGCAGGTTCGGCATGCCGTCCGCGGCCGGAGAGGCGTTGCAGACATTGCCGACCACCGTCGCGCGCGCCTGGATCTGCTGCCCGCCGACCGCGAGCGCCGCGGCGCGCAGCGCGTCGAACAGCGGCGGCAGGTCCGCCTCGACGAGGTCCGTCCATGTGGTGAGCGCGCCGATTCGCCAGCCGCCGTCGACCGCCGCCGCGCCACGCAAGCCGCCGATGGCCGTCACGTCGAGCACGTCCTCGACCGGTGCCCGGCCAACCCGAGCCGGGTAGTGGTCCGTCGCACCGGCGACGACGACCCACCCGGCACCGCTGGGACCACCGCTCCCGAGCGCGCCGATCGCGTCCTCGAGGCGGGTCGGACGCAGGAACGCCACGGGCGACGCCGTCAGGCGACGACGAGGGGGAGGACGCGCTCGGCCAGGACCTCGATGGACCCCGGATCCCAGTCGAGGGGGTTGAGGATCAGGTGGTCCACCCCGCCGAGGGCCTCGATCTTGCCCCGGATCCGCTCCGCGACCGCCTCCGCCTCGCCGAGGAGGTAGAACTCCTGCCAGTACGCGAGGTCCATGCCGGAGTACACGCCGAACTTCGCGGCGGCGGTCTCGGGCTTCTCGCCCGGCTTGAGGATGTGCACGAAGTTCGAGTACACGCGGCGCATGTCGTCCGGGTTCCGGCCGTTCTCCACCATGTAACCGCGGATGTTCGCCCAGTCGCCGGCGACCATCTCCGCCGTCGCCGAGGAGTGCGGCACCCACGTCGAGGCGTACTTGGCGATCCGGCGGAGCACGGGCTGGATCGTGTCGACCCCTTGGCCGTAGATCTTCTCCGAGGGTTGGGTACCGCCGCCGATCCAGATCGGCGGGTGCGGCTTTTGGGCGGGCTTCGGCTCGATCGTCAGGTGCTCGAAGCGGTAGTACCGGCCGTCGTACGAGACGTCGTCGCCCGCCCAGAGCGCGGTGATCGCCTCGAGCATCTCGTTCATCCGCCGGCCGCGTTCCTCGATCGGGATCCGGAGCGCAGCGAACTCCTCCTTGTTCCAGCCCACGCCCACGCCCAGGATGGACCGCCCGCCGGACAGCTGGTCCAGCGTCGCCCATTCCTTCGCAAACGCCACGGGATCGCGGAACGGGAGCACCAGCACGAGGGTCCCGAGGCGGATCGTGCGGGTCACGCCCGCGAGGGCGCTCAGGAGCGAGATCGGCTCCAGCCACGCCACGCGATACGCGGGGGGCGCGATCAGCAGGTGGTCGATGAGCATCGCCGACTCGAACCCGAGATCCTCCGCGCGCCGCAGGTAGGCGCCCATCTCCTGGAGGCTCGCGGTCCTCTCGCCGAGCGCGAAGCTCGGCAGGCGGAGGCCGAACTTCATTGCGGCGCCCCGCCGCTCAACCGCTGCCTCGGCGCGTCGCTGCAGACATTCCGTTTGAACCGAACGGGAAGGGTGAACTCGGAGCCGTTCGAGCGGTGGCGGGCCCGATCGAGACCACCAGGGCCGGTCGCCGCACCCCTCCTCCTGCTCGAGCCACCGACTCGAACGCCGATCCGACCCCCGTCGAAGCCACTCCGGCGGCCGACCCGGGCCCAAACCCGAACCGATTGAGCGAATCCGTTCACTTCAAACGGAAACCCGTTCATTTCGATCACGGCGCCGCCGATCCCGCGCTCCATCAGTGGCCGCCCGCCGCGGGCCCGGCACCGCCCACAACCTCGGCGGCGCGCGCCGCCGGCGGCGTATTGCGACTGCGGCCGATCATCACGGCCCCGTCGATGAGGACCATCGACACGCCCGGCAGGTCACCCAGCGCGAGCGCATCGAGCGCGGTCGTCGCCTGGGAGCCGACGGGTGCGTCGACGAGCACGATGTCCGCCGCTCGACCCGGCGCCAGGACCCCCACGTCGAGGCCGTGGACGCGCGCGGTGTTCCCGGTCGCCATCGCGACGGCCACCTCGGGGGCCACGCCGCCGAGCGAGGCGAGGTGCGCCACCACGCGGAGGATGCCGAGCGCGATGACGCCGGTTCCGGACGGCGCGTCGTTGCCGATGATCACCCGCCCGAGCGCGTTGAGCTCCGCCGCACGCCGAACGGCCACGAGGGCTGCTCGCCCGTTGCCGCAGTGGACGATCTCGATCGCCATGTCCGTGTCGATCACGCGCTCGATGTCCGCATCGGACATCGGCGTCGTGCCGCCGTTGACGTGGCCGACGATATGGGGCCGCGCTTCGAGGACCGCGTCCGCGGCGATGGGGTTCGAGCCTGCGATGGAAGGCCCGCCGGTGTGGAACGTCACGGTCATGCCGTACTGCTTCGCCCAGGCGACCATCGGCGCCGCCTGCGCGCCGGTCTTGACGCTCCCGAGGCCGATCTCACCCACGAGCGTCACGCCGCCCGCGGCCATCTCGGCGAAGTCGTGCTCCTCCAGCCCCAGCTCCAGGATCGGCGCCCCTGCTCGGACCTTGACGCCAGCCGGCCGGAAGTTGCCATAGGCCTTCGCTGCGACGATCGCGAGCGCCTTCAGCCCGACGATGTCCTTGGGCCGACCGGGGAGGTGGACCTCGCCGGCCGAGATGACCGTCGTCACGCCGCCGTGCAGGCCGGACTCGATGAAGTTCGACGTCTGCTGCCGCGGCGTGAAGTCCCCGAAGACCGGGTGGGCGTGCGAGTCGATCAGGCCGGGGAAGGCCGTGGTCCCCTTGGCGTCGATCAGCTGCGCGGCCCCGCCCGCTCCGGCGTCGGGCGTGAGCCCTCGGCCGATCGCCGCGATCCGGCCGTCCTCGATGAGGATCGAATCGGCGTCCGCGATCGGCGCGTCGACGTCGCCGGTGACGATCGCCCCGACGTTGGTGATGAGGGTCCGCATCGATTCCAAGCTCCCGTGGCCGCTCGGCCTAGTGGAGCCCGTCCTCGCCGATCGCGTCCTCTGCCTTGAGGCCGCCGACGCGCGCATGGGGCCGGCCGCCATCCGTGACCGCGAGCGCGAGGACGAGCTCGTCGGCCGCGGGCGCGTCGGGGATGCGGATCTCCATCGCATCGAAGTGCGAGCGGACGAGCATGGCCTTGATGTGGTGGACCGGGATGTCCAGGGTGGCGCCCATCGCCGCGCGCTTCTTGACCGAGGGGAGGATGGACACGCCGCCGACGGCGCCGCGTGTCGGCGCGCCGAACTTGGGGTGGAGGCAGGCCGCCACGTGCTCGAGCTCGCCCGCCTCGCCGACGATGCCGCCCTTGCCGTACGCCTCGACCGTCGTCCCGAGCGCCTCCTTGGCGCGCCTCGTGAGCTCGCCGCCGAGGTACTCGCCGAAGTCGACGAGCTCCGAAAGGTCGTCCGGGTTGCTGCCCGCGTACGGGTTCTTCACGACGGCCGCCACGGCCACGCGGCGCAACGGGCGCGCGAGCGGCTTGCCGCCCTCCTCGTGGAGTTCCTCGATGAACGTCGCCCACTTGCGGATCGTCACGGCCACGCGGACACCTCCTCCTCGATCAGCCGAGTCTAGCGCCGCGCAACCGCCCGACGCCCTCTGCATGCCGGGGAATCAAGGAGCCCGGCGTTGGCGCCGGGCTCCGAGGTATGTTGGTGCTGGGTGACGGGTCGTCTATGCCCAGATCACGTGCGTGATGATGCGCTGGCCTGCGCCCAGATCCCGAACGAAGGTGGAGGTTCGGCCATCACTCGATCGGGCAACCATGCGGCCGAACTCCGCGTTCCAGCTGCCGATGTCGGCGCCGCTCGCGTTCGGCAGCGCGGAGCCGATCGTGGACGTCGAATCCGTGTGGTTGTAGATCAACCCCAGCTCGTCGTAGTCGTGCTGGTTCGGGTGCTGGTTCGTGCTCGGGTTGTTCGTGTAGTCCATGCACGACCCGAGGTTGGCGTTGTTGAAGTTCGTGTCCTGGTGGTCGAGGCCCAGGGTGTGTCCGACCTCCTGGCACGAGACGAGGTTGCGCCATGCAGACGTGTTGTACGCCGAGGTGTTGAAGTAGCTGTCGTTCAGGCGCACGGTCCCCTGGGTGATGTGCGTGCCGCTCGCCCAGATCTGGGCGACGCCGAGCCAGCCATTGTTGCCGTACGTGTTGTTGCAGACCTCGACCCGGCCGCCGGTCGGGTTGCATTTCTTTCGTGTGCTCGCCTGACCGGCAACGATCGTCGTATCCAGGACGGTAGATGTCGACCAGTCGTTCGAGGTCGTAGCCAGAATCGGGCTCCAGGTGGGATTCAGGTTGTTCCCGAGCTTCAGCGTGAATGGGTTCGACGTGCGAGCCCAGTGATATCCGCCCCAGGAGTTGCTGGCCGAAGCGAGACTCGGGACGGCGATCGCGAGTACCAGGGCCGCGAAGGCGGCGAGGCGGCGATGAGACGGACGCACGAGCGGAACACCTCCAAGGCGATGGCAGGCCGGCCCGCGAACTCGGGCCGATTGCAGTTGCGCGTGAGCCTACACCGGCTGAAAAGAGGCGTCGCCGACGGCGGGGCGGTTTGCGGTGCGCCGAAGCCCCGAGGGGCGGGGGGCGTCAGGCCTGCAGGTACGGGGTCGGATCGACGTTGCAGAGCGTGCACAGGTCGCGGAACGCGGCCGCGCGCTCCGCTCGATCCTGCGTGTTGAAGCGCAGGAAGAGGGGCCGCAGGTCCCAGTCGAACTCCTCCTTGGCCTTGCCGTGGATGAACGCCAGTCGGGCGGCAGCGTGGACGGCGGCCTCGCCCTCGTCGCGGAGGGCGGCGCGGAACAGCGCGGCCACCATCGCCGGCGTTCGCTCCTCCGTCGCGATGTCCAGCGCGACGGTCAGCCCGCCGTAGATGAGGGCGGACTCGAGTCCCGCGATGACCGCGGCCTCGCGATCCCCCGCCAGGCTCGCATCGTCGGACAGGTACTTCGCCGCCCAGAGCCGCTGCTCCAGCTTCCCGTGCCGGAGCTGGTCGACGACTGCCGCCTTCGCCGCGGGCGTCCCGAGCGCGAGGAGGCCCTCGAGATCGCGCCAGTCGTTGCCGGCCCGCGCGAGCAGCCAGTGCTCGGCCCTGAACGCCTCGTCGGGATCGAGGGAGCGCAGCGCGTCGATGTCGTAGCCCTCGCCGTCATGCCACTGCTCGTAGCTGATGTTCGTGCTCGCCATGAACCGCGCGTACGCGTCGGATCCCATCGCCGCAGCCTACGCGAACGACTGCTATCCCTCGCTGGTATCGGAATTCGGCGGTCCCGGCCGTCTGTATCCCTGCCGGGGATAGGCACGACGCTCGACAGCCCCGAAACCGGTCCGAAACCCGACCAACGCCGTCGCTCGTATCCCTTGCCGGTATTGCGTCGACAATGAACGGTCGAAACCTATCCCGTGCAGGTATAGGCCCCAGAGCCGGTGGGCCCGAGCCGTCGCGACGGGCAGGGCTAGCCGCGGGCGGCGGAGAGCTTGTCGAGGATCGCGCGCTTGATGCCTTCGATAGGAAGGCGCTCCTGCGTCATCGAGTCGCGATCGCGGATGGTGGCGGCGCCGTCCTCCAGCGACTCCACGTCGATGCACACGCACCAGGGCGTGCCGATCTCGTCCTGGCGCCGGTAGAGCTTGCCGATCGCGGCGGTGTCGTCGTAGACGGCCATCGTGTCGCGGGCGATGTCATCCCGGAGGCGGTGCGCGATCTCGACGATCTCGGGCCGCTTCTTGAGCAGCGGCAGGACCGCCACCTTGTACGGCGCAAGGTCCGCGTTGAGCCCGAGGACGACCCGCTTCTCCCCCCGGACCTCCTCCTCCCGGTAGCTGTCGATCAGGAAGGTGAACGCCGACCGATCCGGACCGCCGGCCGTCTCGACGATGAACGGCACGAAGTGCTCCTCGGTCGCCGGGTCGAAGTACTCCAGGTTCTCGCCGGACTCCGCCTGGTGGCGCGAGAGGTCGAAGTCGCCGCGGTTGTGGATGCCCTCCAGCTCCTTCCAGCCGAACGGGAAGCGGTACTCCACGTCGATCGCCTTCTTCGCGTAGTGGGCAAGCTCGTCGGGCGCGTGCTCGCGGAAGCGCAGCCGCTCCGGGTTCACGCCGTAGCGCGTGTACCAGTCGAGCCGCCGCGGCAGCCACTCCTCGAAGATCCGGGCGGCCTCGTCCGGGCGGACGAAGTACTGCATCTCCATCTGCTCGAACTCGCGCATCCGGAAGACGAAGTTCCCCGGGCTGATCTCGTTCCGGAAGCTCTTGCCGATCTGGGCGATCCCGAACGGCAGCTTCTTCCGCGAGGACTGCTGGACGTTCTTGAAGTTGACGTAGCTGCCCTGGGCCGTCTCCGGGCGCAGATAGACCGCGTTGGAGTCCTCCTCGATCGGCCCCATGTGCGTCTTGAACATGAGGTTGAACTGGCGCGGTGCGGACAGCGGCCCGCCGTCTACCGGGCACTTGAGCCCGAGGCGCTCCACGATCCCGGGGTCGCGCAGGTCGGTCGCGGACAGGTTCTCGCCGCCCGGCAGCTCATCGAGCCGGAACCGCCGATGGTCTGTCTGGCACTCCACCAGCGGGTCGCTGAACGACCCGACATGGCCGGAGGTGACCCACACCTGCGGGTGCATCAGGATGCCCGCGTCCAGGCCCACGATGTCGTCGCGCTCCTGGACCATCGCCCGCCACCAGGCACGCTTGACGTTGTTCTTCAGCTCCACCCCGAGCGGTCCGTAGTCCCAGACGGCGTTGATCCCGCCGTAGATCTCCGAGCTCGGGTACACGAAGCCGCGCCGCTTCGCGAGCGAGACGATCGTGTCGAGCTCGGCCACGGCCGGACCAGGGTCGGTTGTCTGGGGGTGCGTCACGCGCTGGGACTCCCGTTGGGGACCGGCCGTGGAAGGGACGGTCGAGGGCTGCGTAGGCCGGCCGATGCTAGCAGAGGAGGCCCCACGAACACGGACGGTGGGTCGAGACGGTCCTCGTCGCGTCAGGGTCGCGGCGCAGCGTGGGCACGGGCCGCCTCGTTCGAGCGTACCTCGTCGAGGAACGCGAGCGAACGCGGCTTGCGATCCAGCGAGTAGGCGAGGAACTCGCGCATCGCGATCTCCACCTCCCGCTCCACCTCGGGCCGGACGCGCAACGCGGCCAGCGCCTCCACGTCCTGGCGCTGGTACGCCTTCAGGAGCTTCAGGGCGTCCAGCGAGAGCGCGGCGCGCTCGAACGGCGGTCCCGGGCATCGGTCGCACAGCACGCCGCCGAGCGGTGGCATCCAGCGGTATCGCTCATCGGCCTCGAGCAGCCGCCCGCACTCCACGCACCGGTCGACCTCGGGTCGAACGCCCAGCTCGTCGGCGAGGTGCATCTCGAACCACCGCGCCACCCGCCCGGGGGTCATCCCGGCGTCGAGGATCTCGTAGGCGCGCTTGAGGAGGATGTACACGGACTCGGCTGCGTGGCGCTCCTCGAGCGTCCCGTCGGCGAGCTCCGCCATGTACGACGCCGTCCCGAAGGACACGAGGTCGTCGCGCAGGTTCAGCCAGGCGTGGACGACCTCCACCTGGGTGACGACCTCGAATGTGCGGCCCTGTGCCAGCGCGAGGCGAAGCTCGGCGAAGGGCTCCAGGCTCCCGCCGATGCGCGACTTCTGCCGCCGAATCCCCTTGGCGATCGCCTTGATCTTGCCGCCCCCGGGCGTGATGAGCGTCAGGATCCGGTCTGCCTCGCCGTAGTCGAAGCGTGACAGGACGATGGCCTCGGTGACGTAGCGGCGGGGCGCGGGCACGGTACCGACGGTACACCGCCCGCGCCTCGCACGATGCGAGATGGCCCCGGACGAGGCCGGGGCCACCTGCCGGGCGTCAACTGCCGGTCAGGCGTGCACAGGCTCCCTGACCTGCAGGAGCGCCTTGAAGTTCTCGTTGGAATGGCGCATGTCGCGCTCCACCGATCGCTCGATGAACAGCCGATCCGCGATCTGGCCGAGGATGCCCGAGGGCAGCTCGTACTCGATCTCGACCTCGGCGTCCGTGCCGATCCCCGATCGGGTGAAGTGATACACGATGGTGTTGCTGCCGCCCTCGGGGCTCGTGCCCTTGAACTTCAGCATGCGGGGCGGGTCGACCTCGACGATCTCACCCCAGCCGTCCATGGTCCGCCCCAGCAGCCTCATCACGGCGTGAATGCGCGTGCCGACTGCAAGGGGCGGTCCGACAACCTCGCGAATCTCGGTGTAGTTGACGTTCCACTCTGGATAGCGCTTGAAGTCGGTCACCAGCTCGAACACACGCTCCACGGGAACGTCCAGGTGTTCGGCCATCCTGACAAGCGTCATGGCTCGCCTCCACAGCGTGCGGGCCGGGTCCGCCAGTGGCTCGGCACGGTCCTGGCGGCCGCGGTACGAACCGTGCCTCGATGCCTCCCGCGATCGGGGCACTCTCGCCCGGAGCGGCACGGGGCGCAAGATGGCCACGGTCCCCAACAACGGGCCGATGGATGCGAGTGGTACCCGGGACCATGCGGCGCGAACCCGCTACTTTCGCCGAGCACGTTTGTCCCGGCCACCCGGTACACTCGCCCGGATGGCCCTCTCCACCAGTCCAGACGTCGCGCAGCTCATCGCCGATACGGAGGCGGAGATCATGCGCGTGGTCGGGAGCACGGATCCCGCGACCGCAGGCGTGTACGAGATGGTCCGCTACCACCTGGGGCTGGACGGCTCCGGCTCCACCGGCAAGCGCATGCGGCCGCTGCTCGGCCTCCTCGCGTACTCGTCGATCACCGGTCAGCACGAGGGCGCGCTGCCCGGTGCCGCGGCCGTGGAGCTGGGCCACAACTTCAGCCTCGTCCACGACGACATCGAGGACGACGACCGCGAGCGGCGCCACCGGCCAACGCTGTGGGCGCTGCACGGCGTTCCCCAGGCGATCAACGCCGGCGACATGCTGTTCAGCCTGAGCCGGGTCGCGCTGCACCGCCTGACCGACCTCGGGTTCTCCGACCACACCGTCCTGCGGCTCATGCGCCTGTACGACCATACGTGCGTGGCGCTGTGCGAGGGCCAGTTCCTCGACATCTGGATGGCGGAGCACGACGACGGCCTGTCGGTCGCGCTCTACTTCGACATGATCGGCCGCAAGACGGCGGCCCTCATCTCCGCCTCGATCGAGGCGGGCGCCGTCCTCGCGACCGAGGACGAGGCGATCATCGCCAGCTACCGAGCCTTCGGCTGGGACCTGGGCATCGCGTTCCAGCTCAACGACGACCTGCTCGGCATCTGGGGCCCGGAGGTGGCGACGGGCAAGGAGCCGACCGACGTCCCGCGCAAGAAGAAGACCCTGCCGGTGATCTACGCGTTCGAGCACGCGTCGCCGGCGGACCGGGAGCGGCTGACCGAGCTCTACGCGAATGGCCGGCTCATCCCGGAGCACGTCGCCGAGATCGTCGCGATCCTGGAGCGAACCGGGGCTCGCGACTACACCCGCGACCAGGCTCGCCTGCATCGTGATCGCGCGCTCGCGGCACTGGATTCCGCCGGGACGCTGGAGCGCGAGCCTCGCGAACGCCTCGAGGAGATCGTCCGCTCGGTGATCAGCGCGTAGCCGGTCCCCGCTTCGAGCCCCGGCCGCTCGCCGTGCGGCGCTCACCGCGACGAGGGACGGTCGGCGGGCTCTCGTCGCCACCTGCGCCGGCCGGTCCATCACCGGCCTGCTCCCCGATCCTGCGGGTGACGAGCACCTTGCCGACGCGCCGGCCGTCCGTCGTCTCGACGGTCAGGCGCAGGCCATCGACGTCGATGGAGTCGCCCGGAGCCGGCACGCCACCCACGCGGTGGTACAGCAGGCCACCCACCGTGTCGTACTCCTCGGCGTCCTCGAGCTTGAGGTCCAGGTCGAACAGCTCCAGGAGCTCGTCGACGTCTGCTCGACCGTCGACACGGGCCTCATGGTCGGACAGGCGCACGACCATGGGCTCCTCCACGTCGTACTCGTCCTGGATCTCGCCGACGATCTCCTCCAGGAGGTCCTCGATCGTGACCAGGCCGGCGGTCCCGCCGTACTCGTCGAGCACCACCGCGATGTGCACCTTGCGCCGCTGGAGCTCGTGGAGCAGGTCGTCGATGGTCATCGACTCGGGCACGAGCACGGGCGGCCGGAGGAGCTTGCGGAGCGCCGGCCGTGGGCCCGCGTCGGGCTTGAGGTACGGCAGCAGGTCCTTCGCGTAGAGGATGCCGACGATCTCGTCGATGGAGTCGTGGTAGACGGGGATCCGCGAGTGGCCGACCTCGATGACGAGGTCGATCGCGTCGTCCAGGGTCGCGTCGGAGGCCAGGGCCGCGATCGCGACGCGCGGGATCATCACCTCGTGGACGCGGCGCTCGCCGAGCTCGATGACCGCGTTGATCATCTGCTCCTCTTCCGCCTCGAGGACGCCCTGCTCGCCGCCGCGCTCCACGATCAGCCGCAGCTCGTCCGCGCTGATCTGCGCCTCCTGGTTGATGTCCACGCCGATGGACCGGGCGACCCACCGGGTGATGCCGCTGAGGATCGTCACGACCGGGCCAAGCAGGCGGGCGATGACGTCGATGGGGCGGGACAGCACGAGCGCGAATCGCTCCGGGCTTGCGAGTGCGATGGACTTCGGGATCAACTCGGCGAAGACGATCGTGAACAGCGCCAGGATGACGGTGACCACGACCAGCGCCGTTCCACCGGCGGCGCCGGCTTCCATGCCCAGGCTCTCGAGCAGGTTCTGGAGGCCGTCGGCGAGGCTGATCGCGGCGAACGCCGACGCGAAGAACCCGATCATCGTCAGGCCGATCTGCGCGACCGCGAGGAAGCGGCCGGGGTCGTCGATCAGCCTGCGGACGCGGCGCGCGCTGGCGCTCCCCTCCTCCACGAGCTGGTCGATGCGGCTGCGGCGCACGGACACGAGCGCGATCTCCGCGGCGACGAAGAAGCCCTCCAGGAAGGTCAGGAAGACGAGGAACAGGATGTCGCCGAGCGGGAAGCTCATGAGGGCTCCGGCTTCGGCTCCGGCCTGACTCGCGGCTCGCGGATCCGGGCGGGCACGCCGACGGAGAGCTTGCCGGCCGGCACGTCCCTCGTGACCACGGCGCCGGCGCCCGTCTTCGCTCCCTCGCCGACCTCCACCGGCGCGACGAGCATCGTGTCCACGCCCAGGAACGCGTTCTCGCCGATCGTGGTTCGGTGCTTCGTCCGCCCGTCCCAGTTCGCCGTGATCGTGCCCGCGCCCACGTTCGTGCCGGCGCCAACCACCGCGTCGCCGAGATAGCTCACGTGGTGCTGCTTCACCCGCGCGCCGAGGCGCGAGTTCTTGACCTCCGCGAAGTTGCCGATCTCCGCACCCGCGCCAATGTGGCTGCCAGGGCGGAGATGCGCGAACGGCCCGACGGTCGCGCCGTCCTCCACCGTGGAGTGCTCGACGACGCTGCGGCGGACGGCGCATTCCCGGCCGATGGAGGAGTCCACGATCGAGGTCTCCGGCCCGATGAGGCTCCCCTCCCCGACGGACGTCGCGCCCTTGAGGAGCACGCCGGGGTCCAGGTGGACGTCCGTGCCGATCGTGACTCCCCAGTCGATGTACACGGTCGACGGGTCGCGCATCGTCACGCCCGCACGCATGTGGGCCTCGTTCATCCGGACGCGGAGCGCCCACTCCGCCTGCGCGAGCTGGCTCCGGTCGTTGATGCCATCGAGCGTGCCGTCGTCGTCGAACCCGACAGCGCTGACGATTCGACCGTCGTCGCGGGCAAGCTGGACGAGGTCGGTGAGGTACAGCTCGCCGTTCGAGGCCGCGGGCTTCAGGACATCGATGCGCCGCCGGAGCCACGCCGCGTCGAACGCGTAGATGCCCGCGTTCACCTCGTTCGTCTCCAGCTCCTCGGCGGACGCGTCGCGCACCTCGACGATCCGCTCCACGGAGCCGAACTCGCTGCGGATGACGCGGCCCAGCTCGCCAGGGTCGGCGGCGAAGATGGACGCGAGGGTGATCGCCGCGTCGTCCAGGCGCCGCTGCTCGATCACGGCGATGAGCTGCTCACCGACGACGAGGGGCACGTCGCCGGACAGGACCAGCACCTCCTCCACGCCCTCCGCCACGGCATCGAGCGCCGCGCGGACCGCGTCACCGGTGCCGCGCGGGACGTCCTGCAGCGCGAGGCGACCGCGCTGACCGACGGTCTCGCGGATGGCCTCGGTGGCGGGCGAGTAGACGATGACCGGCGTGGCGGTGCTGACGCCCTCGGCGTCCAGCGCCGACGCCGCGTCCTCCCATGCATCCAGCACGTAGGCGAGCATCGGCCGGCCACACAGCGGGTGGAGGATCTTGGGCGTCCGCGAGCGCATGCGCGTGCCGAGGCCCGCGGCGAGGACGACCGCGGCCGTCCGCGGGGACGGCTCGGTACGTGACGGGGTCACGCGGGCATTCTCGGGGGGCTCGGCGAGGGCGTCAAACTCGCGTCACGCCCGGGGACGAACGGCGATCGCCTCGATCTCGACGCTGGCGGCCTTTGGGAGCGCGGCAACGGCGAACGTGGAGCGGGCCGGCGGCGGGTCCGGCATGAACCGTCCGTAGACCGCGTTGAACGCCGCGAAGTCGTTGATGTCGACGAGGAAGCAGGTCGTCTTGACGACGTCCGCCCAGCTGCAGCCAGCCGCCTCGAGCACGGCGGCGAGGTTCCGGAGGGCGCGCTCCGCCTGGGCCTCGACGCCGCCTTCGATGAGGACGCCGCTCGCCGGATCCAGGCCCACCTGGCCGGAGCAGAACACGTAGTCCTCCGTCACGATGGCCTGGCTGTACGGCCCCACCGCTCCGGGGGCGCTGGCAGTGCTGACGGCTCGGCGCGTCATGGTTCCCTCCAAGGTGGTCCGACGATGATCGTGGCTGCAACGAACGGTGGGCCCGATCCAGGACTGTCCAGCAGGCCCAGTCGGAGCGCGTCGCGCACGCGGGCGGCGGCTTCCTCCGCGCCGTCGAGAGCAGGATAGAGCGCCCACAGGGTGGGCCCCGAGCCGGACAGCCCGATCGGGACCCCAAGGAGGCGCATCAGGGAGCGACGGAGCGAACGGAGCCCGGGCACGAGGATGTCCGCGGCGGCGGCGAGGTCGTTCGCGACCGCGAGGACGCCGGCTCGGCTGACCAGCCCCGCGGCGCGCATCGGCGGATGGCCGGGGCTCAATTCGGCGGCGAGATGCTCGGATGACAGCCGGGTAGAGCCGCGGCTTGCCGGTGCCGCCGCCGGGTCCGTGTCGAGGGCCTCGAAGGCAGTGCGCGTGGACGACGCGGCGGCGGGTGTCACCAGCAGGACGCCCGGCGGATCGCCGGCGAGCCCGGCGAGGGGCTCCACCCGCTCACCTCGGCCCTGGACCAACGCCGGGCCACCGGCCAGGAAGAACGGCACGTCCGAGCCGGTCGCGGCCGCGGCGCGCCGCCGGTCCTCGAGGTTCAGCTCGGCACCCCAGGCCTCCAGCGCGCCGTCGATCGCCGCGGCGGCGTCGCTGCTCCCGCCGGCGAGGCCCGCGGCGACGGGAATGTGCTTCTCCAGCCGGACGGCGAGGGGGAATGTCTCTGCACCCCTCCCGACCGCGCGCCGCGCCTCGGCGATGCCGGCGAGGACCGAGCCGAACCCGCCGGGGTCCAGCGAGGCTCGGGGGTTCGCGACGTCAAGGACGTGCAGGCTGTCCGCGGAGCCGGCGGCTCGGGCGAAGCTCAGCCGATCGGCCAGGCCCAGGGGCACCATGACGGAATGCAGGTCGTGGAATCCGTCGTGGCGCACCCCGAGGACGGCCAGCGTGAGGTTCAGCTTCGCGGGAGCGAGTCGAATCACCGGGTGCAGCGCACCGCCGCCGCCGCTCACGCGAATGCCCCCAGGAGCCGCACCCAGTCGCCCACCGACAGGGTCTGCGGTCGGCGGTCGCCCGCGATGCCCGCCGTCGCCAGCGCTGCGTCCACGCGCACCTGGCCCACCATCGGGCCGGTCGCCGCGTCCGCGCCGCCGTGGAGCTGGCGCGCCAGGACGTTGCGCAGCATCTTGCGTCGCTCCCGGAAGCCGGACTGGACCAGGCCCCAGAGTGCCTCCTCGCGCTCCGGCGGGAGCTCGCGGGCGGCATGGGGCTCCAGCACCACGACCGCCGAGGCGACCTTGGGCGCGGGCTCGAACGCCTCCGGAGGCACCCGGAGCGCGACCCGGACGGTCGCATGGAACTGGACGAAGACGGACAGGTAGCTCATCTGCCCCGGCGCGGCGGCGATGCGGTCGGCGACCTCCGCCTGGACCATCAGCACGAGCCGCTCCGGGCGCGGCGCCCGCTCCAGCAGCCGGTGCAGGATGGGGCTGGTGATGTGGTACGGGATGTTCGCGACCACCCGGTACGGCGCGGGGACGAGGTCCGGCAGGTCCAGGTCCAGCGCGTCACCCTCCATCAGCCGGAGGCGGCCCGCCTCGATCGGCGCAGCCAGGTGGGCGTGGAGGTAGGCGGCGAGATTCCGATCCAGCTCAACCGCGGTCACCTCGGCGCCCGCGGCGAGGAGTCCGCCCGTCAGGATCCCGAGCCCGGGCCCGATCTCCAGCACCCGCGTGCCGTCGCCCGCGTCCGCGAGGTCCAGGATCGCCTCGAGCACGTCCGGGTCCGCGAGGAAGTTCTGGGACCGAGCATGGCTCGCCCGCACGCCGGCGGCCCGGAGCGTCCGGCGCACCTCCAGCGCGTTCAGGCGCGGCCGGTTCATCGCGCGAGCGGGAGCGACGGCGTGGCCTCGAGATCCAGGCCGGATCGCTCGCCGGCGGCGAAGCGGCGCGCACCCGCCGCGCCGATCATCGCGCCGTTGTCCGTGCACAGGCCCGGCCGCGGCACCACCAGCGGCACGCCCAGCGCCTCCGCCTCACCGGCGAGGCGCGCCCGCAGCGCTGCATTCGCTGCCACTCCACCGCCGAGGACGATGGACCGGGCGCCGGCGGCCACCGCGGCCCGGATCGTCTTGGTGACCAGCACGTCAACGACCGCCTCCTGGAACCCCCACGCCAGCTCGGCGACGGCGGCATGGGGCAGGTGCTCCTCCGGCTCGCGAAGGCCCGCGTCGGCCCGCGCCGCCTCCACCGTCCGGCGCGCCGCGGTCTTCAGCCCGGAGAAGGAGAAGTCGTAGGAGTCACCGAGCCACGCACGCGGGAAGACAGCGTCGCGACGGCTCGCGTCCCCGGCGGCGCGCTGGATGGCAGGGCCACCCGGATAGTCCAGGCCCAGCAGCCGGCCAACCTTGTCGAACGCCTCGCCCGCCGCGTCGTCCACCGTCTGCCCGAGCAGCCGGTAGGTCAGGTGGTCGGTCATCTCCACGAGGAAGGTATGGCCACCGGACACGACCAGCGCCACGAGGGGGAACTCCGGCTCCTCGCCGTCGGCCTGGCCCGGGTCGCGCAGCCACGCCGCGTACAGGTGCCCCTCGAGGTGGTTCACCCCCACGAACGGCTTGTCGTGGATCCACGCCAGCGTCTTCGCGACGTTGATCCCCACCAGCAGCGAGCCGGCGAGGCCCGGACCGCGCGTCACCGCGACCGCATCGACGTCCGCCCACGACACCCCGGCGCCCTGCCACGCCTCGTCGAGGACGGGCAGGATCCAGCGCAGGTGCGCGCGCGCCGCGACCTCGGGCACGATGCCGCCCGTCGGCGCGTGCAGGGCGACCTGGCTGGCAACGACGTTCGAGAGGATCCGGCGCCCGCCTTCGACCAGCGCGATGCCGGTCTCGTCGCACGATGACTCGACGGCGAGCACGAGCGGACCGCCGGCCCTCGACGCGGTCATCCGCGGTACTCCGGTCCGGGCGGCGGCTCGTGGGGCACCTCGTCCGGGTCGATCGGGCGCTGGTCGAGGGCGGCACGCAGGGCGGCCAGGCGATCGCGGACGGCCGACGACTCCAGCGGCTCCGTGGTCATGATGAGCGCGTCCTCGCCGTTGTCCGAGTAGTAGCGGGGCCGGATCCCCACGGGCCGGAAGCCGTACTTCTCGTAGAGCCGGCGCGCGGGCATGTTCGAGAGGCGGACCTCGAGGGTCGCCTCTCGGGCGCGGCGGGCCACGGCCAGATCCAGCAGTGCCAGGAGCAGTCGCTCGCCGACGCCGCGGCGGCGCCAGCGTGGATCCACGGCGAACGTCGTGACGTGCGCCTCGTCCACCATCACCCACAGGCCCGCGAACCCGACGATGGCGTCCTCCGCCCGGGCCACGATGTAGCTGGCGAGCCGGTTCGTCGTGAGCTCGCTGCGATACGCATCGCTCGGCCAGGGCACGGCGAAGCTCGCCTTTTCGATGGCGTGCACGGCCGGCAGGTCCTCGAAGGTCATCGGGGCGATGCGCACGGCTACCGGGGGTCGCGCGACCACGCCACTCCCCCCTCCTGCTCACCCGACGGCGCGCCACGCGGCGGGCTCGCGTAGCGCGGCACGAGCTGCTCCTGATCGTCGTGCTCGCCCGCCGCGAGCCGGGCCGCACCCAGCTGCAGGAGGGCCGCGGGCAGCCCGGCGATCGCCGCACGTCCGAGCGCGAGCGCCGCCTCCGGAGCGCGACCGTCGAGGTCCACCGCGATCTCGACCGACCGCGGCCGCGGACGCGGGCCGGGATTGCCGCCCGGGACGACGACCGGCTCGGAGCCGGGGACGACCATGATTCGATCTCTCGGTCCGGACGGCAGCCAGAGGATCGTCGCATCCGGCACGGCGGCGAGGAGCGCGGAGGACGATGCCACCTCCACGATGGGGCAGCCGAGCTCGTGGGCAAGCGTCTTCGCCGTCGCGATCCCGACTCGCAACCCGGTGAACGCGCCCGGGCCCGTCCCGACGACGATCCCGGCGAGATCCGGCAGGCTCAGCCCGGCACTGCCGAGCACCCGGACGACGGCCGGCAGCAGCTCCTGGGAGTGGCGATACCGCCCCTCGAACGCCTCGGCGGCCAGGATGCGCCCGTCGGTGTCGCCGGCGGCAACGACGATCGTGGTCGTGGCCGTATCGAGGGCGAGGAGCCAGCCGCGGCCGCGCGTGACGGAGCTCACGTCGCGCGCCGTGCGCCGGCCGCCAGCGCCGTGGCCAGGTAGCGGTCGTGGCCCCGGCCGTGAGCGGCGAGCCGCAACGTTCGGCGGTCGTCGTCACCACCGTCGATCCGGACGTCGAGCCGATCGTCCGGGAGTGCCGTCCCAAGGCGGTCCGGCCACTCGATGAGCAC
This sequence comes from Chloroflexota bacterium, assembly GCA_016191395.1. GTDB lineage: Bacteria > Chloroflexota > Limnocylindria > Limnocylindrales > CSP1-4 > UBA5189. The sequence goes on along the minus strand of JACPOS010000024.1, from coordinate 32,297 downwards.
GACGCCCGTCCCCTCGCGGTCGTCGAGCAGCCCACCGTCGATCGCCTCCGTGGCCGATGCGAGCCGGTACAGGTCGATGTGGAACAGCGGCAGGCGGCCCGCGTACTCGCCCATGAGGACGAAGGTCGGCGAGCTGATCGTGTCTCGCACCCCGAGGCCCGCGCCGAAGCCCTTCGCAAACACCGTCTTGCCCGCACCGAGCTCGCCCCACAGGCACAGCACGTCGCCGGGCACCGCGACCGCGGCGAGCGCAGCCGCGAACGTGCGGGTCGCATCGGGACTCCCGCTGTCGAGCTCCAGCGCCGCCTCTTCCCTGGTCGCCACCCGAGCGTCAGGCAAAGCGCTCGAGATCGCCGATCGGGATGGCGACCGGCGGGCGGCCACCGAACCGGACGAAGGCGGCCTCCAGCGTGACGCCTGCAGGAAAGCGGCGCGGCCCGGCGAGGCCGACCCACCGGCCCTCCGCGCCGGCAAGTGGGCCTGACCGTACGCGGACCAGGTCTGGCGAGGGCTTCGGCAGCTCGACCGTCGCGTCGTCGACAACGAGCGTCGGCGGGCTGCCCACGATCGCGACCGTGCTGCCCTCGAGGGCCTTGAACATCGCCATGAGCGGCGACGCGATCGGGCGCCGCGAAGCACCATCGAGCACGAGGATCCCGAACGGCGGCAACCCATGGACTGCCGCACGGCCGCGCCGCTCGGATGCCAGGAAGTCGCGCTGCTCCTTGATGCCCAGCGCGGCGACGATCACGCCGCGGACGCCCACGGCGCGGGCGCGGGTGAGCGCCTCGGCGTCGATCCGCGCCCCCGCCACGATGATCGCGCCGGCCGCGCCAACGTCGACGTGCTGGGCGCGCAGCTCGCCGTCCGGGTCGGTGACGATCTGGAGCCGCCCCCAGGTTGGGCCGGCGAGCACGTGGCGACCGACGATCGCGCTGGCGGTCGTGCGGACGGTGACCCCGGTTCCCGCCCTGACCTCGTGGACGATCCCCTCGAACGGGGCCTCGATCGGCTCGGGCCGCTCACCGCCCGCGATACGCCACTTGCCGCCGCTTCGGAACAGCAGCTCGCCACCGGGCGCCGCATCACCCTCGCGCCCCTGCCGGCCGGCGGGCTCGGCCCACCGATCCCCGGGAGCGCTGGTGCCATTCGACGACCCGGAACCGGCGACGACGATGGTGCGCGGGTCGCGATAGTGCTCGACGATTGGCTGTCCGCGGCCGACCGCCTCGCCGGCCTTCACCAGGGCGCGGTCGCCGGGCTGCAGGCCGAAGAACGCATCCACCGGCGAGACGACCAGCGTCCGCGTCGCGATCAGGGCCGTGCCGGCGTGCGGCGCGGCCGTTCGCTCCTCGGCAGGGGGTGCCGTTGCCGTGCGCTCGGTCATCGCTCGTCACCCGGCCAGGCAAGCTCACCCCAGCCGGCAAGGGCGGCGCGGCGCCGGTCGCGACGCTCCGGGAGCCGGAGCGGCACGTCGCGCATGTCCACCGCGAGCCCCGCCACCCCGCCGGAGACGGGGACCGCGACGCGCTTCGCGCGGTGCCCGACCCGCACGGCGTCGCGGAACTCCAGCGTTGCCATTGCCTGGTCGCCCGGCGCCAGGTCGATGAACGACACCTCGCCGCCCGCGAGGTCGTGTCGTCCATGGCGGTCGCCGTCCAGCGTGAGGCGCCCCGCCCGTGCCCCGCCACGCCGCGAGGCCGGCACACTGCCGACCACGAGCAGGCTCCCGATCGGCGCCAGGAGGTCGTCGGCGAGGTCCGCGATGAGCTCCCGCCGCTCGTCCGGGTCGTCGATCATGCCGATGGGCCCGAGGAGCCGCGCGTGGTCCAGGGCGAGCTGCGTCGCGCCCGCCCGCCGGACCGTGTCGGCGATCGCAAGCGCGACTGCGCGCGCAGGTGCCACGGCGAACGCGCCGCCGGCGATGATCGTCAGGTCCGGGCTCGCCATCGCGCCGATGTCGGTGCTGCTCGAAACCAGCCGGCTGAGGGCCGCGCGCGCCGCGGCGAGGCGAAGGCGCGCACCTTCACCCGACGCGTCCGCCCACGGCTGCGCGCGCAGGTCAAGCAGCCGATCGCCCATGCGGTGCCGATCCAGGCTGCCCGTCGTCCAGGCGAGGACGGCATCCACGGCCGCGTCGTCGATCTCCAGCGGCACGAGCGCGGCCTGCGCGGTGCGGACTGCCACCGCGTTCGGGCCCTGGTCGGCGATGCCCGGCATGGCCATGGCGCGCATGCCGCCGTCGAGCCCCACCTCCAGCAGCTCGATCCGCCGGTCGAGGGCGTCCGCGAGCGAGAGGACGGCGCGGACGGCGGTGTGCCGGGTGTCCGTCGAATCCGGCAGCAGCCCCTCGAGGATCTCGCGCAACGGCTCGTCGGGTCCGCTCCGAACGCCGAGGGCGGGCGCCTGGGAGACGCGCTCCCCCGCGCTCTCGAACGAGGCGCCGAAGCCCTCCGCCCAGCCCGCACGTGCCGCGACGGGACCGGCAAGCACCACTCGCAGCTCGGGACGGCGGCGCGCCACGGCACCGACCAGGCCGGCGAGGTCGTCCAGCCAGCCGCGCTCGTCAGGACCCGGCGGGTCGCCGGCACCGACGAGGACCGCCGACACGTCTGGACGCAGGGCCAGCTCGGTCATCTCGCGCGGGTCGTGACTCTCCGGCGATGCGGCGCGGACCCGCCACGACGTCCGGGCCGCAACCGCCTCCAGGAGCCCGACGGCGCGCCGCGAGGCGCCGAGCACGGCGAGCGTCTCCGGCGTCCGGCTCGTCGCCTCGAGACGGGGCAGGTCGCCGACGCCCGGCGGAGTCACCCCGACGTGGTCCGCAAGCGCGAGGTCTGCCGCTACGAGCCTGCTCGCCAGGATCTCGGCGAGCGCGTCCGGCGGCGTTCCCGCGGGCGCGGAGATGGCGCCGAGCAGGCGCCAGCGGGCACCGGGCTTGCCGAGTAGCGCGACGGAGGTCGTCGCCGAGCCGGCATCGATGGCGAGCAGCGCTCTGGGAACGGTCGTCACCGACCCATCCTACCGGCTCCGCCGTCGACCGGCCGTCGGCGCCATACGTGCGTTGCTGCCTCCGCTCGTTCGCTCACGCACCTTGGAGTGCGCTCGCTCGCGTGCTCGGCAGCGCCTTCGCCTGGCACGCCGGCCGGGCGACGGTCCCGGTTATGCGTCCCAGCCGGTCTCTTCGGAGAGGTCTTCGAGCCGCTCGATCAGCTGCTCGATCCCGTCCTCGTCCGCGAGGAGGGCGGACGCGCCCGGCATGTCGCCGCCGAAGACCCCGCGCAGCACGGGGTCGAAGAAGAGCATCGCGTTCGAGCCGAGCGGGCGGTAGGGCCGCGACGCCTGCAGGAAGTGCACCGCCGACGTCGTCAGGCCGCGCAGCTGGATCTCGCGCGCGACCTCCTCGACCAGCTCATCGCGCTGCTCGTCTCCGAGGCCGCCGAGCTCGCTCACGGTCGCTTCGACCTCCGGGTCTCCACCCCGTCGGCGACGAGGGTTCGCGTCTCCAGTGGCACGGAGGCCGCATCGTACACCCGGGGCAGGCGCCGGGAGAGGCTCGTGACGACCTCCCACGAGATGGTCCCGCGGGCCCTGGCAACCTCGGCAGCGGTGATGCGCTCCTCTCCCTGGATCCCGAGGAGGACGAACTCGTCGTTCACGCCGACCGGTGGCCCGGGCACGTCGGTGACGTCGGCCATTACCGCGTCCATGGCGACGTTGCCCACGAGCGGGACCCGCTGCCCCCGGACGAGCGCGACGGCGCGATTCGAGAGCGAGCGCGTCCAGCCATCGCCGTAGCCGAGCGGCAGCGTTGCGATGCGCGAGGGCCGGCTCGTCGTGAACGACGGCCCGTAGCTGATCCCCCACCCGGCCGGCAGGTCGGCCACGCGCACCGGCCGCGCGTGAAGTGAGAGGACCGGGCGCAGGTCGGCCGCGCCCTCGACCGCGGGCGCGGGCCCGTCGCCGAGCATGTCGTCCGGCACGAGGCCGTACACGGCGAGTCCGGGGCGCACGCCATCGAGGCTCACGACGTGCTCCAGCAGCAGCCCGCCGCTCGCCGCGGCGTGGCGCCACGCAACCGTCAGGCCGTTCGAGGCAAGCGCACGCGTGGCTGCCTCGAACGCGGCGACCTGCGCGGCCGTCCGGGCCTGGTCCGCGGGCGCCTGGAAATGGGTCCAGGCACTCACGAGCCGGACGCCCGGGGTCCCGGCAATGTCGCTGGCGGCCCTGACCAACCCCTCCAGCGGGAAGCCGCCGCGACCAAGGCCGGTCTCCACCTCCAGCTGGACCTCCAGCGCGATCGCCGGCGGCTCGGCGCGGATCCCGGCGAGCAGCGCGTCCAGCAGCGCCCGGTCGCCGGCCGTGAGCGCGATCCGGTCGCGAGCCGCGGCGCCCGCCAGGGCGGGTGGGATCGGGTACAGGACCAGAAGGGGGAGCGTGATGCCCGCTCGACGCAGCGCCAGTGCCTCGTCGAGCGCCGCGACACAGAGGCCCTCCGCGCCCGCCGCCTCCAGGGCACGCGCGACCGGGATCGCGCCGTGACCGTACGCATCTGCCTTCACGACCGGATGCACGGGTGTCCCGGGGGCGAGCCGCCGCAGCACGCCGAGGTTCCAGGCGAGCGCGTCCAGGTCGATCTCCGCCCACGCGGTCCGCGGGAGCGGCGGCAGGCCGGCGGCCGCGAGCCGGTCCTCGACGCTGGGCCTCGGCATCGAGGCGCTCAGGCGCGTTCCCCGGCGCCCGCTGCGTCGGTCGGCGCGGCGCCCGCCGCAGGACCCTCGGCCCCGCGGAGCGTGAACCCGAGCCGCTTCCCGGAGCGATCGCGCTCGGCGATCGCGGCCAGGCGCTTGCGCACGAGCGGGACCACATCCGGCAGGTCGGAGGCGAGCAGGCCGGCGTCGCCGAGGCGCTCGCGCACGAGGTCCCCCGCGGTCCCGTGGAGGTACACGCCGAGCCGGGCGGCGGGACCGGGCGCGAGACCCTGGGCAAGGAGCGCACCGATGATCCCGGCCAGCACGTCGCCCGTGCCGCCACTGGCGAGGGCCGGGTTCTCGAACGGCGCGGTGGTGACGGTTCCGTCAGGCTCCGCGATGACCGTCTTCGCGCCCTTGAGCACGACGACCTGGTGCCACGCCGTCGCCGCAGCGGTCGCGGCGGCACGTCGGGCGGCGTCATCGGCGGACAGGTCGCCGGCATCCGCCGGCTCCATGCCGGCCCCTTCGCGCAGTCGCTCGAACTCGCCGGGATGTGGCGTCAGCACGCACGGGCGGACCGCCCCGGTCCACCATCCCCCGAGCGTCGCCATGGACCGCAGCGCCTCCGCGTCGAGGACCATCGGCACCGGCGCGGGGTCGGCGTCCGGAACCCCGAGGAGCATCCGGACCAGCTCTGCCGTCGCAAGGCCCGGGCGCAGGCCCGGCCCCACCACGATCGCGTCGTGCTCGTGGTCAAGGATTCGGGCAATCGCGGGCTCCGGGTCCACCTCCTCCACGTCGTCCTCGGGCAGTGCCATCGTGGTCGCCTCCACGACCTTGGCGGCGAACAGCGGCTGCAGCGATTCGGGCACGGCGAGCGTCACGAGACCGGCTCCGGCCCGGCCGGCCGCCCGGCAGACGAGCAGGGCTGCTCCGGCGTAGTCGAGCGATCCCGCGATCGCGAGCACCTTGCCGAACGTTCCCTTGTGCCCGCGCGCGGGCCGTTCCGGGAGGAGGGCCGCGGCGGCCCGGTCGTCCATCGACGCGGGCTCGTCCTTCGCCGGGTCCTTCTCCTCGGTGGCCGCATCGTGACGCCCGAAGCCGAGGGGCCGTCGCTCAGGCACCGTCGGACTCGGCCATCGCGCGCATCCGCTCCATCCGCGCAAGGATGCGCCGCTCGCGATCGTCCAGGCGCGCCTCGATGTCGGGCGGGAAGAGGAACCGCCCGCCCGCGGTCCGGATGCCGAACGCGATGGCGACCGCGTACTCCGCCTCGTGCGTGATCGAGACCGCGATCCTGCCCATCCCGAGCTGCTCTGCGCGGGCGGCCGCACGACCATGCAGGCGAACGTGGGGCTGGCCGGTGGGCAGTCGCTCGATCTCGATGTCCCGCCAGCCGATCCCGCGGACGCCCAGCCCGAGCACCTTGCTCACGGCCTCCTTGGCCGCCCAGCGGCCGGCGAATGTCTCCGGGCGGTCACGGACATAGCGGTCCTCGGACTCGGTCAGGACGCGGAGTGGAAACCGCCTGCCGAATCTCGCCAGCGAATCCCGGATCCGGGACACCTTGATGATGTCGATGCCCAGCTCCGTCGTGCCGGGCGGTGGCGCGATCGCGTCGGCGTCCTCCATGGGGCGGACGCCTCTACTCCACCGTGACCGACTTCGCGAGGTTTCGCGGCTGGTCCACATCGGTGCCGCGCGCCAGCGCGACGTGATACGCGAACAGCTGGAGCGGGATGATCGCGAGCACGGGGCTCAGCATCTCATGGGTGTCCGGCACCCAGCACACGTCGTCGGCGATGCGCTCGATGTGCTGGTCGCCCTCGGTCGCGACCGCGATCACCTTCGCGTCGCGGGCACGGCCCTCCATCACGTTGCTGATCAGCTTCTCGTAGACCGACGAGCGCGTCGCGACCGCCACGAGCGGGCACTCGGCGTCAAGCAGGGAGATGGGGCCGTGCTTCAGCTCGCCCGCCGGGTAGCCCTCCGCGTGGACGTAGCTGATCTCCTTGAGCTTGAGCGCCCCCTCCAGCGCGGTCGGATAGGTCGCGCCACGCCCCACGAACATGAAGCCCCGCGAGTTGACGTACCGGCGCGCGAGGTCGGGCGCCCGTCCCACGTTGAGCTCCAGGGCGCGGGCAGCAGCCGCTGGCAGGGCGCGCAGCCCTTCCACGAGTGACGCCTCGGCCTCGTCCGTGAGCGTGCCCCGCAGTCGGGCGATGCCGGCCGCGAGCACGACCAGCGTCGTCACCTGGGTGACGAACGTCTTGCTTGCCGCGACGGCCATCTCCGGGCCGGCCTGGAGGAAGAAGACCGCGTCCGCCTCGCGCGTGATCGCCGACCCCAGCGTGTTCGTCACCGCCACGATGGGGCAGCCACGTTCGCGCGCGAGCCGCGTCGGGGCGATGGTGTCGGCGGTCTCGCCGGACTGGGTCACCGCGATGACCAGCGTCGTGCCATCCAGTGGAGGGGGGTCGTAGCGGAATTCCGAGCCCACCGTGACGCGCGCCGGCATGCCGGTCAGCTCCTGGATGGCCCGCGCGCCGACCATCGCGGCGTACGACGCCGTGCCGCACGCCACCAGCTCCACGCGAGTCGCGGCCTGGACCGCGCCGGCGATCGGCTCCAGCTCCGGGGCCTGGATCCGGCCGGCGCGGGAGATGCGGCCGGTGAGCGACTGCCGCAGCGCCTCCGGCTGCTCGTGGATCTCCTTGAGCATGAACGTGTCGAAGCCACCCTTCTCCGCGGCCTCGATCGTCCAGTCGATCGTCTCGACGACACGCTCCACCGGGCGCCCCGCGACGTCCGTGATCGTCACCCGATCCGGCGTGAGGTCGGCGACGTCGCCCTCCTCCATGAAGATGATCCGGCGGGTATGGGCGAGGATCGCCGCGACATCGGACGCGAGGAACGACTCGCCATCACCCAGGCCCACGACGAGCGGCACGTCCTTGCGCGCACCGACCAGCCGGTCGTTCTCGTCGCGATGCATGATCGCGAGCGCGTACGCGCCCTCGAGCTGGCGCAACGCGGCCCGCGCGGCATCCGCGATGTCGCCCTCGTACGCCTCCTCGATCAGGTGGGCGATCGCCTCCGTGTCGGTCTCGGAGACGAGGCGGTGGCCGCGTGCCTGCAGCCCGTCCCGCAGGTCCTGGAAGTTCTCGATGATGCCGTTGTGGATCACCGTGATCCGCCCCGTGCAGTCCACCTGGGGATGCGCGTTGACGTCGTTCGGGCGGCCGTGGGTCGCCCAGCGCGTGTGCGCGAGCCCGAGGGCCGCGTGCGGCGTCCGCTCGGCGATGGCGGTGCGCAGGTTGCCGAGCTTGCCGGCGCGCTTCTCGACGAAGAGGTCGCCCTGGTCGTCCACCAGCGCGATGCCGGCCGAGTCATAGCCCCGGTATTCGAGGCGCCGCAGACCCTCCATGAGGATCGGGCCGGCCTCCCGAGGCCCGGTGTACCCGACGATTCCACACATAGCGCGTCAGTGTAGGCGCTGTTCCGCGAGCGCCGACAAACCGTCGGCCAGCTCGAGGACGAGCGCGGGATCGGCACCCTCCACCATCACCCGCAGCGAAGGCTCCGTGCCGGAGGGCCGGACGAGCACGCGTCCCCCGCCGCCAAGCCGTGCTTCCGCGTCGGCGATCGCCCGCCGAAGGACCGGGTCGCCCTCCCACTGCTCCTTGTGCCGGACGCGGACCGCCCGCTGCTCCTGCGGCAGGAGCGGGATCCGCCCGGCCAGGTCCGCGAGGCGCACCCCACTCGAGGTCACGACGCGGAGGACCTCCAGCGCCGTCACCAGGCCGTCGCCGGAGGTGGTGTGCTCGCGCACGATCACGTGCCCGCTCTTCTCGCCGCCGAGCCCGGCTCCGGACACCTGCATGCCCTCGAGGATGTACTTGTCCCCCACCGGCGTCCGGACCACCGAGCCGCCGGCCGACTCGACGGCCTGCTGCAGTCCGCCATTCGACAGGACCGAGACCACGAGCTTCCCCGTCGCCGGATCGCCCGGATCGGCGCCGGGACGGGCCAGGCGGTCCAGGGCGAGCACCCCGATGATCCGGTCGCCATCGACCACCGACCCCGTCCCGTCGACGGCGACCAGGCGGTCCGCGTCGCCGTCGAGCGCGAACCCGAGGTCGGCCCCGGACGCCGCCACCCGCGCCGCGAGCGCGGCCGGATCGGTCGCGCCGCAATGGAGGTTGATGTTCATGCCGTCGGGCTGGTCGTTGATCACCTCGACGCGCGCTCCGGTCGCCCCGAGGATCGTCGCGGCGACTGCCGACGCGGAGCCGTTCGCGCAGTCGACCACGATCCGGAGGCGGGACGCGTCGATCGTCCGCGCCAGCGCCTGACGATGCGCGACGTAGAGCGCGATCCGGTCGCGCGAATCCACGATCGTCCCCAGCCGGTCGGGTGCAGCGCCGGCAAGCTCTTCCGAGCGCCAGATGAGCTGTTCCAGCTCGTCCTCGACCGCGTCGTCGAGCTTCAGGCCATCACCGTCGAGGACCTTCAGGCCGTTGTCCTCGGCGGGGTTGTGGGATGCGGACACCATGATCCCGGCCGCGTTGATCCCATCCGCCGCGAGGAACGCCAGCGCCGGCGTCGGCACGACGCCCACGGTGTGGACCGTGACTCCCAGGCTCGTCGCCCCCGCCGCGATCGCAGCGACGAACATGTCGCCGGAGCGGCGCGTGTCCTGCCCGACCACGATGGAGCCACCCGGTCCCACGAGGCGTTGGGCCGTGGCCCGCCCGAGGGCGAATGCGGTCGTTGGCTTCAGCTCGACGTTGGCGACACCGCGAATTCCGTCGGTGCCGAACAGGCGTGGCACGGTTGGTCGTTTCCTCTCGAGCGGTACTGGGTGCGGTCAGGTGCTCAGGGCGTCAGGGGGTCGCCGCTGGGCCGGGTGAAGGCCCCGGCGACGCGGCAGGAGACGCCGCCTGACTGGAGACGATCACCTCGACCGGATTGGGGCTCGCGCCGAGGAGCATGAGCCCGGTTGCGAGGTTCGCCGAGATGGCCACCGAGTGCGTGCCGACCTCCAGCCCGGTGACGTCCGCAGTGAGGACGAGGGTCACGCCCGACAGCCGGTCCAGGTCGGCGGTCGAGCCGCCGATGGTCACGAGGACGCGATCCACGGACAGGGCGTAGAGGAGATCCGGTCGCGTCCCGACGAGGACGAGCCCAGCCTCGAATGTCCGCGTGCCCGTGACCGGCCGCAGCTTGATGGTGACCTGCACGGTGCCGCTGCCCAGCGCCTGTACGCCGGCCGGGAGCGCGAGACCCACGACCTGGTTGACCTGCGAGGAGGCACCCGCCACGGAGATGGGCTGCGTGTCGGCTCGATCCAGCCCCGCGAGGTCGTTGGCGTCACCCTCGACGGAGACGACGGGCGGGTTCACCTCGATCGAGGCGACCTCGAACCCGGCGGCCGGGGTGCCGACCACGTTCGGCGTGAGCGGCAGGGTCTTCGATCGCCGGTCCGTGAAGACCGGAACGCGCACGCGGACCTGCGTCGGCTCAACATCGACGGGCGTGAGCACCTCGCCGCTCGAGTCAACGGGCAGCAGGGTCACGAGCTGGTTCACGTCGATCCCCGACGCGTCGACGACGATCCGCGCCTGCGCCTCGGTGACGCGGTTGACGACCGACTGCGGGCCCGTCACCGCCGCCGTCGTCCCCTCCACGGTCGGCACGCCGGTGTCGAGACCGGATGGCACCGGGCCGAGGACCGCCCGGATGGGGACGGACTTCGTGGCCACGCGATCGAGCGTGAGCACGATCGCCCGCGGCTCGAAGTCGAGGACCTGGATGCGCGGTTCGATCGCGGTCACGGTGACGTTGAGCGAGACGCGATCACCGGTCGGCTGCACGCCCGCAAGGTCCACGCTTGCCCGGAACGTCGAGCTGTCGATCCGCAGCCCGAGGTCGGGCGGCGCGACGTAGCGAATGCGCGTCACCGCGCCGGTGTTCGAGAGGACGATCACGTCGCCAGATGCATTGGCGATCTGGATCGGCACGTTGCCCGTGAAGTCCTGCGTGGTCTGCGACAGCACGAGGCCGCCGTACAGCAGCGTCGCCAGGCCGATCGCGGCGAGCTTGAGCGGCCAGTTGTGGACGATGAAGCCGAGGAGTCGCGTCATCGTGCGCGGCGAGACCCAGCGGCCTCACGGTTCTTGCGGCGCTTCGCGGCGGGCTCCACCGGGGCGATCGCGGCCGGGGTCGCCGCCGCCTCCGCGGCTTGCGGCTCTGCCCCGTCCGCCGTGCCCCAGTCGGCCGTCGATGCCTCGGGCATCATCGGTTCGTCGGGCGGCATGGGCTCAGCCTGCTGGGTGGGGTCCCGTCGTGCCGTGCGGACCGCCCGCCCGAGATCCGGCAGCCGGTAGCTGCCGGCGCCGTTCCCGCCGCCCGGCAACCGCAGGCGGCCGCGGTCCGCATTCGGTTCCAGGACGCCTCGGAGAGCGCGGGCCAGCTGGCCCTCGTTCAGGTTGCGGACGATCCGTGCCCGCTGGACGAAGCTGACGTGGCCGTTCTCCTCCGAGACCACCACGACGATCGCGTCGGTCTGCTCGGTCGTGCCGAGCGCCGCGCGGTGGCGCGTGCCGAACCGCTCGGATTGGATGCTGGTCTCGCTGAGCGGCAGCACGGCGCCGGCCGCGAGGATCCGCGAGCCGCGGATGATGACCGCACCGTCGTGGAGCGGCGAGCGCGGCGAGAAGATCGTCCGCAGCAGGTCCGCGGACAGGTCTCCGTGGATCATCACGCCGGATTCCGCGATCTGCTCCAGGCCGGTCTCGCGCTCGATCACGATCAGTGCGCCGTGGCCCTCGGCGGAGAGGGCAGCCGCGGCGCGGGCGACCTCGGTCGAGACCACGTCCGCGACCTTGTCCTCCGCCGACATCAGCCAGGCCAGCGAGCCGACCCGCCCGATGCGGTCCAGCGCCCGGCGCAGCTCCGGCTGGAACACGACCACGAGGGCGAACAGGCCCACGACGGCGCCGGTCTCAAGGATCTGGGTCAGCAGCCGCAGCGAGAGGACCCGGGCAGCGAAATACACCACGAAGAGGACCGTCACCCCGATGACGAGCCGGACGGCGCTCGTCCCGCGGATGAGGCTGAACAGCCAGTAGATGAGGAGCGCCGTGATCCCGATATCCAGGATGGTCGTCGGGCGAACCTGATCCAGGATCGACGCGAGGAGCTGCGGCATGCCCGGGGAGTGTACCGCGCGACCTCCGCCGAACGACCCAGGTGCGATCCCAGCCGAGCGCTCGCGGAGCCTCAGCGGGCGGCGGACGCGCCCATCGCGTCGTCGCGCAGCCGCTCGGAAGCAAGGCCGTGGACGTCGGCTTCCGCCTGGGTGTCGCCGGTTAGCGCGGTCAGCCGGAGCAGGAGCTCGATCTTCTCGGTGGCGAGCGTGGTCCAGCCCCGGTCCAGCTGCAGGTTCGCGATGGCGAGGTGGACCTGGGGATCGCCGGGCGCCGTCGTGAGCAGCTGCAGGCAGACCTCGAGCGCCGCGTCCAGGCGTCCCGCGGCCCGGTGCACCATCACCGCGGTCAGCATCCTGTCCCGTGCGGTCGCCACGTCGCCGGCGGCGATGAGCGCGGCTGCCTCCGCAAGGAGCTCCTCGGGCTCCGGTGTGGGCCCTTCCAGCGGGGGCGGCGGCGGCGAGGGCAGGTCCACCGGAGGCCAGCTCGCCCCGTCCTCCCCGACACCGCCGATCTGGCGATCGCTCATGTCGACCCACTTGGGCTGCGTGCCGAGCTCCGCGATGCGCGCCGCGAGCGCGAGGGACGCCGCATCCGTGCGCGGCGCCGGCGTGTCCGCCTCGGGCTCCGTCGCCACCTCGGGCTCCATGACCGCGAGCTCCGAGGCTACCGGCTCATCTGCCCCCGGGCCCTCGGGCGCGGCCGACGGCTCCTCGACGGGTTCGAGGGCGAACTCCACCTCCGCCTCCGCGATGGCATCTGCAGGCACACCGCCCGGCGCCTCGTCGGTTGCCACCTCCGGCGCCGCGTCCACGGGCGCGTACGTCGAGGCACGAGCGCGGGCAGGCGGCATGAGGTCCGCGGCGTGCGCCGCGGCCGCCGACAGACGATCCGCGAGCGCCTCGCGGGCGGCCGAGGGCTCCAGGTCCGCGGCGCGTCGAGCAGCCTCGGCGGCATCGGCGGAGCGACCGGCCACGTCCAGCACGAACGCGAGGCGCTCGAAGTCCGCCGCGGCACCGGATCGCAGGCCGCGCTCGTCCCTCGCCCGGGCGCGGGCTCGCAGCCCAGCCTCGTCGTCCGGCGCCATGCGAAGGGCGAGGTCGAACGCCGCGGCGGCCTCCGGCCATCGATCGAGTCGGTGCAGGGCGGTCCCCTGGCTCGCGACCGGCAGGGCCCGCTCCGGCACGAGGCGGCCGGCGAGCTCGTACGCCTGGAGGGCGCCCTCGTAGTCGCCCGCGAGCGCGGCAACGTGCCCGCGCCGAAGGGCGGCCTTGTACTGCTCGAACAGGGAGTCGCTCACGCGAGCGAGCCTAGCGCGTCACGAATGCGGGCGGCCACCGCCCGAGGTACTGCGCGCTAGCGCTTGGTGTACTGCGGCGCCTTGCGCGCGCGCTTCAGGCCGTACTTCTTGCGCTCCTTCATCCGCGGGTCGCGGGTGAGGAATCCAGCCTGGCGCAGGATGACCCGGAGGCCCTCGTCGATGTCGAGCAGGGCGCGGGCGATGCCGTGGCGCACGGCCCCGGCCTGGCCGTTCACGCCGCCACCCTCGACCTTGATCATCGCGTTGTAGCGGCCTTCGGTGTTCGTGATGCGGAACGGCATCCGGACCTCGGCCTCGTCGATCGCGGCCCCGAAGTGCTCCACGAAGGTGCGGCCGTTGATGATGATCTCGCCGTCGCCGGGCATGAGGCGAACGCGGGCCACGGCGGTCTTGCGACGGCCGGTGCCGGTGTTGAATGCTGGGGCGGCGGTGGGCATCTTCGTTCCTCCGGTCAGGCGAGCGGCTCAGGCTGCTGCGCCTGATGGGGATGGTCGGAGCCGGCGTAGATCTTCAGCTTCCGGAGCTGCTGCGCGCCCAGCCGGTTGTGCGGGAGCATGCCCTTGATCGCGCGGCGGATGACTTCCTCCGGCCGGCGCTCCAGCAGCTTGCCGAGTGCCTCCTCCTTGAAGCCCTGCGGGTGGCCGCTGTGGCGGGCGTAGGACTTGGTCGTGAGCTTCGCGGCGGAGACGGAGATCTTCCTGGCATTGAGCACGATCACGTGATCGCCGCCGTCGAGGTTCGGCGACCAGGTGGGCTTGTGCTTGCCGGCGAGGACGAAGGCGACGCGCGTGGCGAGACGACCAAGCGTCTGATCCGTCGCATCGACGACGAACCAGCTGCGCTCGATCTCGCTTGCTCTCGCGGTGTACGTCTTGGTGTTCATCATTCCTCGTGTCCTGCGTCCATGTCATTGCCCGCCTGCCGTGCCGGCCGTCCGAGGACGACCCGCCTGAGGCAGAGCCCCTGGGCCGGCGCTGCGGCCCCGCCCAGGGCCGGTCTCCCGGCCCGGAGCAACCCCGGCACCGCCGAGGCTTCCAGCTGACCCCTCCCCACCGCCAGCAGGGTCGCGACGATCCGTCTGACCATGCCGCGCAGGAAGGCGTCCGCTCGCACGTCGATCACCACCGCCTGACCCTGTCGCCGGACCCGGAGCCGATGGACGGTCCGGACCGGCTGCGGATCGGCTCCACCGAATGGGCTGAAGTCGTGGCGACCCTCGAGGGCCGTCGCGGCTTCCGCCATCGCGGTGACGTCCAGCTCCGACCGCACCCAGAGCGACGATCGCTCTCGAAGCGGGCTGCGCGGACCATTCCAGATGGTGTACCGGTATTCCCGGTACCTGGCCGCGTAGCGGGGATTGAACCCGACGGGTGCCCGTCGGAGGCCGCGGATCGCGACATCCGGCGGGAGCGTCCCGTTGAGGGCCTCCATCAGGGCCTCCGCCGAGAGCCTGCCCGGGTAGGTGAATGCGATCACCTGGCCCGTTGCATGCACTCCTGCGTCGGTCCGTCCGGCGCCCATGACCGGCTGGCGGATCCCACCTGACAGGCGGGCCAGCGCGGCCTCGAGCTCTCCCTGGACGGTGCGAGCCTCAGATTGGATCTGGAAGCCCGCGAACTCCGTGCCGTCATATTCAACCGTGGCCCTGAACCGACGAGCGGTCCGCCCACGTGCTGCCCTCTCGGGCATGCCTACACCAGTTCGATCTGGACGATCTCCGCGGCGTCGCCGGCCCGGGGGCCGAGCTTGACGATGCGGGTGAACCCAGAGGTTCGGTCGGCGTACTTTGGTCCGATCTCGTCGAACAGCTTGGACACGACGAGCGGCTCATTCGGGAACTGGGAGACGATCGCGCGGCGCGCCGACAGGTCGCCCCGCTTGGCGAGCGTGATCGCCTTCTCGACGCGGCCCTGGATCTCCTTGGCCTTCGCCTCGGTGGTCTTCACGCGCTCGTAGCGGAGCACGGAGACCATCAGGTTCTTGTACAGCGCAAGGCGCGGGCCCATCTTGCGACTGAGCTTGCGGCCGTCGACCCCATGGGAGGACATCGCTCAGGCGTCCTCGTCCTCGAACGGGGCCTCGTCCTCGGCCTCGTCGGCGTCGAACTCGGAGGGCTCCGTCTCGGGGAGGATGAAGCCGCGCATGCGCAGGCGCTCCTTCATCTCGTCAAGCGACTTCTTGCCGAAGTTGCGCATCCGGAGCAGGTCCTCGTCCTTGAGCTGGAGGAGCTGCCCGACCTTGACGATGTTGTTGCGCTTGAGCGAGTTGTACGCGCGCATCGGGAGGTCGAGCTCCTCGATGGGCATGTCCAGCATGTTCGGCGGCAGCTGCGGAATCCCGGGGGTGCCGCGGTCGGCGGCCATGGTGGCCTGCCCGATCGTGACGAACGGCCGGAACTGCTCGATCAGGATCGCGGCGGAGCGGCTGAGCGCCTCCTCGGGCCCGATCGTGCCGTCGGTCTCGATCTCGATGGTCAGCTTGTCGAAGTTGGTGACCTGGCCCACGCGCGTGCTCTCGACCCAGTAGTTGACCTTGCGGACCGGGGTGAAGATTGCATCGACGGCGATCACGCCGATCGGGAGCGCCTCCGTGCGCTCCACGCCCAGGTAGCCCACGCCGCGCTCGACGGTCATGTCCATGTCGATGGTCACGTCGTCCGAGTCCAGGGTCATGAGCACGAGGTCGCGGTTGACGATCTCGACGTCCGCGGACTCCATGACGTCCGCGGCGAGGACCGCGCCGCCACCGCTCTTGGTGAGCCGGAGCTGCACCGGGTGGGTCGCGAAGCTCTTCATGCGCAGCTTCTTGACGTTGAGCACGATCTGGGTGACGTCTTCCTTGACGCCGGGGATCGTGGAGAACTCCTGGTAGACGTCCCGGATCTGGAGCGACGTGACCGCCGCGCCCTCGAGGGACGAGAGGAGGACGCGCCGGAGCGCGTTGCCGAGGGTCACGCCATAGCCGGCCTGCAGGGGTCCGACCTCGTACTTGGCGTACGTGCCGACTTCCTCGACGGGCTCGATCTGCGGGGTTTCGAGTTCGA
The DNA here is from genome assembly GCA_016191395.1 of Chloroflexota bacterium. Classification (GTDB taxonomy): domain Bacteria; phylum Chloroflexota; class Limnocylindria; order Limnocylindrales; family CSP1-4; genus UBA5189. Next base: position 16,028 of record JACPOS010000024.1, on the reverse strand, counting down.
TCATGTGGCGGGCTACCTCGAGTAGTACTCGACCACGAGCTGCTCGGACAGGTCGAGCGGCATCTGGTCACGGCGGGGAAGGCTGGCGACGGATCCGGACAGCTTGGCCGCGTCGAGGCTCAGCCAGTCCGGGGCGGTGTGCGAGCGCAGCGTCTCGCGGATGACCTTGAACGCCTCGCGGCCGCGGCTGCTCTCGCGGACCTCGACCCGGTCGCCGGCGCGCATCTTGTAGGACGCGACGTCGGTGGGGACGCCATTCACGGCGAAGTGCCCGTGGGTCACGAGCTGGCGGGCCTGCGCCCGGGAGGACGCGAAGCCGAGCCGGTAGACGACGTTGTCGAGGCGGGTCTCGAGGGACTGGAGGAGCGCCTCGCCGGTCACGCCGACGTGGGTCTCCGCCTCGCGGAAGTAGTTGCGGAACTGGCGCTCCAGGACGCCGTAGACGCGGCGTACCTTCTGCTTCTCGCGCAGCTGGATGCCGTACTCGCCCATCTTGCGACGGCGGACGCCGTGCTGGCCGGGCGGAGTGGGCCGGCGCTCGAACGAGCACTTCTTGGAATAGCAGCGGGTGCCCTTCAGGAAGAGCTTCCCGCCTTCGCGACGGCAGAGGCGGCAGACCGATTCGGTGTAACGGGCCATCGGATCAGACCCTGCGCCGCTTGGGCGGGCGGCAGCCGTTGTGCGGGATGGGCGTCACGTCGGTGATGGCGCTGACCTCCAGCCCGGCGGACTGGAGCGAGCGGATGGCCTGCTCGCGTCCGGCGCCCGGACCCTTGACGAACACTTCGACCTGGCGCATGCCGTGCTCCATCGCCTTGCGCGCGGCAACCTCTGCCGAGAGCGCGGCGGCGTATGGCGTGCTCTTGCGCGAGCCCTTGAACCCGGCCACGCCGGCCGAGCCCCAGCTCACGACGGCACCGTTGAGGTCCGTGATCGTGATGATCGTGTTGTTGAACGAAGCCTGGACGTGAGCGTGCCCCTGGGGCACGTTCTTCTTCTCCCGGCGTCGCTGCTTGACCGCCTTCTTGCGTTCAGCCATCTGCGTTCAGTCCCGCCCCTACTTCGTGGCCTTGCGCCGAGCGCCAACCGTGCGCTTCGGGCCGCGCCGTTGGCGCGCGTTGGTCTTGGTCCGCTGCCCGCGCACGGGCAGGTTCCGCCGATGGCGGAGGCCGCGATACGAGCCGATCTCCTGGAGTCGCTTGACGTTGAGCGCCACCTCGCGCCGCAGGTCGCCCTCGACCTTGTAGCGGCGGTCGATGACCTCGCGGAGGCGGTTGACCTGGTCCTCGGTCAGGTCACGGACGCGCGTGTCGCCGTTGACGCTGGTCTGGACGAGGATCTTCTGGGCCGTCGGGAGTCCGATGCCGTAGATGTAGGTGAGGGCGACCTCCACCCGCTTCTCGCGGGGGATGTCGATGCCGGCGATGCGTGCCATCGGTCCGCTACCCCTGTCGCTGCTTGTGCTTGGGGTTGGTGCAGATCACCATCACGGTGCCGTGACGGCGAATCACTTTGCAGTTGTCGCAGCGGGCCTTGATGGAGGCTCTGACTTTCAACGCTTCCTCGTCGTTTCGCGGCCGTCCTCGATGGACGGCGATTACTTCAGGCGGTACGTGATCCGACCGCGTGTCAGGTCGTAGGGCGAAAGCTCTACTCGCACGCGGTCGCCGGGCAGGATCCGGATGAAGTTCATCCGAAGCTTTCCGGAGATATGCGCCAGCACCTTGTGCCCGTTCTCCAGCTCTACGGCGAACATGGTGTTCGGCAATGGTTCGACAACCGTGCCTTCCACTTCGATCGCATCTCGTTTCGCCACGGGCGGTGCTGGGTCCCTTTCTCACACGGAATGCCGGCCCGCGGGGGCCGACACACGAAAGCGCAGTCTATCAGACACGATCAAATCGTGGCAATGGCTGAAGGTCGCCGTCGACGGGCCCGCGACCACGCCACTCACCGCGGCTCCAGGACAGAACGAACGGCATGGGCGGTCGTTGCGCTGCTGAAGCCCTTGAGCTCGAGGTCGGGCACGGGCTCGGATTCGATCGCTTCCTCCACCACGGCCAGCACCCGCTGGCTGATCAGGATCTGGCCGGCCTTCGCAGCGGACGACAGGCGTGAGGCCAGGATCACGCAGGTGCCGACAGCGCCGTAGTCGTACCGGCCCTCGAAGCCGATCCGGCCCACGGTCGCGTAGCCCGTGGCAATCCCGATGCCCAGGCCGAGCTCGTAGCCACGCTTCAGCCAGGCCACAGACAGTGCGGCGAACTGATCCCGCATCGCGCAAGCCGTCCTGACGGCGGCGAGCTGGTGATCTTCGATCGGGGTCGGGTCGTTGAAGAAGACCATCAGCCCATCCCCGGCGAAATGCTCCACTGTCCCGGCATTCGCGACGGCCAGCTCGCCGACGGCCGTGTGGTACTGCCGCAGAACGCCGAGCACCTCCTCGGGGTCGGCCTTCTCCGCGAAGGCCGTGAAGCCGCGCATGTCCGCGAACAGCGCCGTGATCTCCCGCCGATGTCCCGCGAGCAGCTGCTCGCCCTCGACGGACGACAGCAGCACGGCGGCCTGGGGCGCGTAGCGGGCAAGCTCGGTCCGCTGCCGCTCCGTTTCCGCGAGCAGGCGGGCCAGGTTGATGGCAACGGCAGACTGATCCGCGAACTGCTGGACGAGGTCCAGCTCGCGCGCCGAGAACGGGCGGACCTCGTTCCTGGCGGCGGCGATCACGCCGATCAGCTGGCCGTCATACCGGATCGGGACGCCGAGGTCGGTACGGATTCTGCCGGCCTGCCGGATCGACGCCTGGATCGTGCCCGCGCTGAGGCCCGGATCGGCGAGGACGTCCTCGATGTGCACGACGCGCTCCTCGAGGATGGCGCGCCCCACGACCGACTCGCGATCCGGCGAGTAGACCACGCCCCGCCCGAGCGCCTCGAACTCCGGCGAGAACCCGGCGAAGGCGCGCATCCGGAAGACGTCACCGTCGCGAACGGCGATGTCCGCGGAGTCCGCATGGCACAGCGCTGCCGCCTCCTCGACGACGGCCTGGAGGACCTCGTCAAGGTCGAACCGGGACCGCGCGATCGATGCGAGGGTGCGCCCAAGGGCCGCGAGCGCCTCGGCCTCGGCGACCTGATCAGCGTCGAGCGGGCGGTCCGCCATACCGTCAGACCTTGGTCAGGATCTGGGGGCCGGACGCAGTGATCGCGATGGTGTGCTCGAAGTGGGCGGCCAGGGCGTCGTCGGCGGTGGCGACGGTCCAGCCGTCGGCTTCGACGTAGACGTCGCCGTCGCCGAGCGTGAACATCGGCTCGATCGCCAGGCACATGCCGGGCTGGAGCTCCACGCCGCGCGAGCCGGTTCGGTAGTTCGGGACCTGCGGGTCCTCGTGCATGTCTGTGCCGATGCCGTGGCCCACGAACGGGCGCACGATGCCGTAGCCGCCGGCCATGCCGACGTCCTCGATCGCCGCGGAGATGTCGCTGATCCGCGCGCCGGCCTTTGCGGCCGCGATCCCGGCCATCATCGCCAGCCTCGTCGAGTCCACGAGCCCTCGGACCTCCGCAGCGACGTCGCCGACGATGAACGTGCGCGCACCGTCGCCGTGCCAGCCATCCACGATCGCGCCCACGTCCACGGACACGAGCGAGCCTGCCCGGATGGTGCGCTCACCGGGAATGCCGTGGACGACCTCCGAATCGATCGAGATGCACGTGCTCGCCGGGAACGCCTTGGGGCCCTTGCCGTAGCGCCGGCCGCCGAGGTAGCCCTTGAACGACGGGGTGGCGCCGGCCGCGCGGATGTGGCGTTCTGCCAGCGCGTCCAGGTGAGCGGTGGACACCCCTGGCTTCAGCTCGGACTCCATCAGCGCGAGCACCTCGGCGACCACTCGTCCGGCGCGACGCATCAGCTCGATCTCGCGCGCCGACTTCCTGGTGATCACCGCGCCGGTGCGGGCGGAGCGCGGACGGCCGCGAGCAGCGAGGCGGCGACTTCGTCGATCGACCTCGTGCCGTCGACCGGGATCAGGATGCCCTGCCCGCGGTAGTAGTCCGCGACGTCATGCAGCGGGCCGAGCTGCTGCTCCATGCGCGCGCGCACGGTGGCCTCGGCGTCGTCCGCCCGGTGGACGAGCTCGGAGCCGTCGACGTCGCACACACCCCAGGCGCGCGGCGGCTTGAACCACTCGTTGTAGACGTGGCCACCCGCCTTGCAGATGAGGCGGCCGGCGAACCGGCCGATGAGGTCCTCGATTGGGACCTCGATGAGGAGCGCCCGGTCGACACGGCGCCCGGAGGCTGCCAGCGCGTGATCCAGGGCCTCGGCCTGCGGTCGTGTGCGCGGGAAGCCGTCGAGGATCGCGCCGGCGGCTGCGTCGGAACGATCGAGCCGCGCGAGGAACAGGCGGGCCATCAGCGCGTCCGGAACGAGCTCGCCGGACCGCATGATCGCGTCGACCTCCCGGCCGATGTCGCTGCCGCTGGCGACCTCACCCCGAAGCAGGTCGCCCGAGGCGAGCACCGGGACGCCGAGGCTTGCGGCCAGCAGCGGGGCCTGTGTTCCCTTGCCCGCGCCCGGGGCACCAAGAAGAATGGCTACCGTCATGGCCGATGGATCGTCGCGGCGGCCGGAGCGAGCCCAGGCCAAGGCGCCGCCGAGCACGCGAGCGAGCGCACTTGAACGTGCGTGAGCGAGTGCGCGGAGGCGGCAACGCCGGCATGGGCCGTCCCGGACGGCGCGACCATTAGCGGATGAAGCCTTCGTAGTTGCGCATCATCAGCTGGGCCTCGATCTGCTTCATCGTCTCGACGACGACGGAGACCACGATCAGGAGGCCCGTGCCGCCGATCGCGAGGCCGGACAGGTTGCTGTCCAGGACGCCGGCAAGAACGGGCGCGACCGCAACCGTGCCCAGGAAGAGTGCTCCGGCGAGGGTGATGCGGCTGACGACGCGGGCCAGGTACTCCTGGGTCGGGCGGCCCGGCCGGATGCCCGGGATGAAGCCGCCGTTCTTGCGCAGCTGCTCCGCCGTCTCGTCCGGCTTGAACGTGAACGCCGTGTAGAAGTAGGTGAACCCGACGGTCAGCAGGAAGTAGATCACCGAGTACTGGACCGTGTTCGGCGCCAGGAACGCGCCGATCGCGGTGGCGACGTTGCGCACGCCCTCCACCTCGGAGAAGGAGAAGTACGCCGCGATCTGGCCGGGGAACGCCAGGATGCTGATCGCGAAGATGATCGGGATGACGCCCGCCAGGTTGACCCGGAGGGGCAGGAACGTCTGGCCACCCTGGTACATCCGGCGGCCGCGAACGCGGCTGGCGTACTGGATGGGGATCCGGCGCTGCCCTTCCTGGATGTAGATGATCACCGCAACCGCGGCGATCGCAAGGCCGGCGAACAGGATGATGTCGCGCGGCGACGGCGCCTGGAGGGCGGCGAGGACGCCGGCCGGGGCGCGGCTCACGATGCCGGCGAAGATGATGAAGCTGATGCCGTTGCCGATTCCCTTCTCGGTGATGAGCTCGCCGAGCCACATCAGGAGCACGGCACCCGCGACGAGCGTGAGCATCTGGACCCAGCTCATCGGGTTCCCGAGGCTGAAGCCGCCGAGGATCACGCTCTGGGCGCTGAGGGCGGACAGGATGCCGAAGCCCTGCAGGAGGGCCATCGGGACGGTCAGGTAGCGGGTGTACTGGTTCAGGCGCTGGCGCCCGTACTCACCTTCGCGGCTGAGGGCCTGGAGGGACGGGATCACGCCCGTCATGAGCTGCATGATGATCGAGGCGTTGATGTACGGGTTCATCGCCAGGCCAACGACGGACAGCTGCGACAGGCCGCCACCGGCGAACAGGTCCAGGATGCCGAAGGCCGAGTTGTTCTTGAAGAACTCGGCGAGCGCCTGCCGGTCGATGCCGGGGAGCGGCACCTGGGCGATGAGCCGGTAGACGACCAGGATCCCGAGGACGAACAGGATCCGACGCCGGATGTCCGGCGCGCGGAAGGCGTTGAGCAGCGACTCGAACACGGTCCGCTATGCGCTCTTGTCGGGCTTCGGAGCCTTGGCCTTGCGGGCGCTCGCCTTCGCGGCTGGCGCGTCGGCGGCGGCGTCGCTCGCCGCGGCCTTGGCCTTCGGCGCCTTCGCCTTTGGAGCCTTCTCAGCGCTGGCCGGCTTGGCCGGCGCCGCATCGGCGGTGGTCCGGGCGTCCGCCACGGGCTCGGCGACCGACTCGACCGCGTCCGCCTTCTGGGCCATGGCCGGTTCGGCGTGATCCTCGTCGGCGTCAATGCCAAGCGCGGGGCGCTTCGCGTCCGGTGTCTCGAGGACGGACACCGTGCCGCCGGCGGCCTCGATCTTGGCCTTCGCGCTCGCGCTGAACGCGTCCGCGACCACGAACAGTGCGGTCGAGAGCTCCCCGCCGCCGAGGATCTTCATGGGCCGGTCGAGCCGGCGGACGAGGCCCGCGGCTCGCAGGATCTCCTGGTTGACCGTGATCGGGGCAGCGCCCTTCTTCGAGGGCTTCGTCACGGGCATGTCGCCGCCCTCGAGCTCGCCGAGCTCCACGAGGCGCGCGATGTCGCCGAGGTTCACGACCTCGTACTGGACCTTGAACAGGTTCTTGAAGCCGCGGAGCTTCGGGATGCGCTGATGGAGCGGCGTCTGGCCGCCCTCGAACCAGGCGGGGATCTTCCCGCCCGCGCGCGCCTTCTGGCCCTTGGTGCCGCGACCCGCGGTCTTGCCCTGGCCCGCGGCGATGCCGCGTCCGACGCGACGCTTCGCCTTCTTGGAGCCGGGCGCCGGCTTCAGGTCGTGGAGTTTCATGCCTTCTCCTTGGCGGCCTCGCCCGCCGTCTCCTCCACGCTCACGAGGAACCGGATCTGGCGAACCATGCCCCGGGTTGCGTCGTTCGCGGGAACCTCGACCGACGAGCCGATGCCGTGCAGGCCGAGTGCCTTGAGGGTCGCGCGGTTGCGGGCAATGTGGCTGATCGAGCTCTTGACCTGGGTGACGTGCAGCGTACCCGCCACGGGCTTAGCGGCCATTTGCCGCATCCGATGCCGGCTGCCCGGCGATGTGCAGGCGGACCGGCACGCCGCGCCGGGCGCTGAGCTCGGCGGCGGAATGGAGGCTCCGCAGCCCCTCCAGCGTGGCCCGGGTCACGTTGACCGGGTTCGTGGAGCCGTACACCTTGGAGAGGATGTCGCGGATCCCCGCGGCCTCCACGACCGCGCGCACGGAGCCACCGGCGATGACGCCGGTGCCCTGGCTGGCGGGCTTCAGGAGGACATTGCTGGCCGCGAAGACCGTCCGCACCTCGTGCGGGATCGTCGTGCCGACCATCGGGATCTTGATGATGTTCTTCTTCGCGTCCTCGACGCCCTTGCGGATCGCCTCGGGGACCTCGCCCGCCTTGCCCAGCCCCACGCCGACATGGCCGGCGCCGTCGCCGACGACGATGACCGCGCTGAAGCTGAAGCGCCGGCCGCCCTTGACGACCTTCGCGACGCGATTGATCTGGACGACACGCTCCTCGAGCGTGAGCTTGTTGGCGTCAATTCGTGGCACGTGTGCTCCTCAGAACTCCAGGCCGGCTTCGCGGGCCGCGTCGGCGAGAGACTTGACCCGACCGTGGTACCGGAACCCGGCCCGATCGAACACGACCTTGCCGATGCCGGCTGCCCGTGCTCGCTCGGCGACGATGCGGCCGACGGCGGATGCCTCGGCCGACTTCGTCCCCTTGGCGGACCGGAGGTCCGGCTCCAGGGACGAGGCCGCCGCGAGCGTTCGCCCGGACGAGTCGTCGATCACTTGCGCGTAGATGTGGTTGAGGCTGCGGAAGACGGCCAGTCGCGGGCGCTCGGTGTCGCCCGCCACCCGGAGGCGGAGGCGATCGTGGCGCTTCTGGCGGGCGGCCCCGCGGCTGATCGATGCGGTCATTGGTTGGTTCCTTGTCTCGCTCGGCGGGTTACTTCTTGCCGCCGATCTTGCCGGCCTTGCCGGCCTTGCGGCGGATCTTCTCGCCCGCGTAGCGAACGCCCTTGCCCTTGTAGGGCTCCGGCTTGCGGGTCGCGCGAACTCGTGCGGCGATCTCGCCGACGAGCTCCTTGTCGATGCCGACCACGGCCAGCTTGGTGGGGTTCTCCACCTCGAAGCTGATCCCGGCCGGCGGGTCGATCTCGATCGGGTGGCTGTAGCCCAGGTTGAGCTGGAGCTTGCGCCCGACGAGAGCGGCACGATAGCCGACGCCCGTGATCTCGAGCGGCTTGCGGTAGCCGTCGGTCACGCCGACGACCATGTTGTTGACCAGGGTGCGCGTCAGCCCGTGGAGCTGCTTGTGCGTCTTCGCCTCCGATGGGCGGGTGACGACGAGCTGCTCTCCCTCGCGGGCGAGCGTCATCTCGGCGTGGAGCTCACGGGACAGGCTGCCCTTGGGCCCCTTGACCGTGACGTTCCGGCCGTCGATCGACACGTCGACCCCGGCGGGAACGGCGATGGGCAGGCGTCCGATTCGTGACATCTTCGGCTACCAGACGTACGCGAGGACTTCGCCGCCGAGCTGGGCCTTGCGGGCCTGCGCGCCGGTCATGATCCCCTGGCTCGTGCTGACGATGACGATGCCGAGGCCGCCCAGGACGCGCGGGATGTCCGTCTTGGCGGCATACACGCGGAGGCCGGGCTTGCTCACGCGCTTGAGCCCGGACACGACCGGCACCTTGCCATCGACGTAGCGCAGCGTGAGCCGCAGCACGTGGCCGGGACCGGCCTGCTCCTCGGCGAACCCGGCGATGAAGCCTTCGCTCTGGAGGATGCGGGCGATCTCGCGCTTGGTGCGCGACGCGGGCACCAGCACCTCGGTGTGCCGGGCGCGCGAGGCATTGCGCACGCGGGTGAGCATGTCTGCGATCGGATCGGAGATGTTCATGGGACCTACCAGCTCGACTTGGTGACGCCCGGCAGCTCACCCACGAGGGCGCGCTCCCGGAAGCAGATGCGGCACAGGTTGAAGCGGCGCATGAATGCGCGCGGCCGGCCGCAGACGACGCAGCGGTGGTATCCCCGGACGCCGAACTTCGGCTTCCGCTTTGCCTTCGCGATCATCGATTTCTTGGCCATGGTCTCTCCTCCCCGCCTACGAGGCGAAGGGCATGCCGAGGAGCTCGAGCAGACGCTTCGACTCCTCGTCGGACTTCGCCGTCGTCACGATGCTGATCTCCAGCCCGCGGAGACGGTCAACCTTGTCGTAGTCGATCTCGGGGAACGCGATCTGCTCGCGCATCCCGAGGGAGTAGTTGCCCCGGCCGTCGAACGACTTGCTGGGGATCCCGCGGAAGTCGCGGATGCGGGGCAGGGTGAGCAGCGTGAGCCGCTCCAGGAAGTCCCACATTCGCTGGCCACGGAGCGTCACCTTGAGCCCGATCGGGTTGCCCGTGCGGACACGGAACTGGGCGATCGAGCGCTTGGCCTTGGTCACGATCGGCTTCTGGCCGGTGATCGCGACGATGTCGCCGGACGCCGCGTCGATCGCCTTCGCGTTCGACAGCGCCTCGCCGAGGCCGACGTTCACGATGATCTTCGCGAGCTTCGGCACCTGGTTGGGGTTCGCGTAGGAGAACTGCTTGACGAGGGCCGGCACGACCTCGTTCGAGTACTTCACGCGCAGGCCGCGCGGCGCGACCGGACCGGTCGGGGCCGGCGCCTCGGCAGCCTTGGCGGGAGCCGCGGCGGTCGCTTCCCTGGACGGCCTGGCGGCGGCCTTCGCCCCGCCCTTGGCCGGCTTGGCTGCGGGCACATCCGCGACTGCCTCGACAGGTGCCTCGGCGGCGGCGAGCATCGGCTCGTCTGCGATCGGAGCGGCCTCGGCGGTCGTGGGCTCCTCTGGAGCGGTCATCTCTGGAGCGGTCATCTCGGGCTCCATAACGGGGTCCGTCATGCCGTCACCTCGATGGCCTTGCCGCAGTGGCTGCAGACGCGAACGCGCCGGCCGTCCTCGAGGACGGTGTGGCGCACGCGGGTGGGCTCCTTGCAGCTGGGGCAGACGAGCATCACCTTGGACACGTCGAGCGGCTGCGCGAGATCGATGATCCCGCCCTGCTGGATCTTCGGCGTCCGGTCCGTGCGGCCCTGGGTCTGGCGCGGCTTGGTGTGGCGCTTGGCGATGTTGAGGCCCTCGACGACGACCGAGATCGGTCGGGACGATGCCGGCTTCCAGAAGCCCGCGCGGGCCTTCTGGCCTTTCGAGGAGCCACTCGGGGTGACGCGCTCGCGGGCGGCAGGGTTGGTCAGCACGCGCTCGACCACGCCCTGCTTCCCGGCGTCCTTGCCGGACAGGACCACGATCGTGTCGCCCTTGCGGATCTCGGGCACCCGCGTCCGTCGAAGGGCCATCACAGCACCTCCGGGGCGAGCGAGACGATCTTCATGTAGTTGCGGTCGCGGAGCTCGCGCGCCACGGGCCCGAAGATCCGGGTCCCGCGCGGGTTGCCCTGGTTGTTGATCAGCACGGCGGCGTTCTCGTCAAAGCGGATGTAGCTGCCATCGGGTCGGCCGTATTCCTTGGCCGTCCGCACGACGACCGCGCGGACCACGTCGCCCTTCTTGACGGCGGCGTTCGGGATGGCCGTCTTGACGCTAGCGATGATCACGTCGCCGATGCCGGCGGTGGTCTTCGTGGAGCGCCCCATCACGCGGATGCACTGGATGGTCCGGGCACCCGTGTTGTCGGCGACCTTGAGGCGGGTCTGGGACTGGATCACGCGTCGCCGTCCTTGGCCGCGTCGGCGGCATCGACGTCGTCATCGTGCTTCCGGCCCGGATGGGCGGCCGCGTGGATGGCCTCGGAGACCTCGGCCTCCTCGACGATGACCTCGCCCGGGCCGCCGTGATCGCCGGCGCGCGCCACGATCTCGACCAGGCGCCAGCGCTTGGTCGCGGACAGCGGGCGCGATTCCTCGATCAGGACCGTGTCGCCGACGTGGGCGTCGTTGGTCTCGTCATGCGCCTTGAACCGCGTGGTCAGGCGAATGACGCGCTTGTACAGGCGGTGGCGGGTGAGGCGCTCCACGGACACGACGATCGTCTTGTCCATCTTGTCGCTCACCACGCGCCCGACCTTGGTCTTGCGCTTGGCCTGCACGGCGGCAGTCCCTTCGGTCTCGGCCATCGTCTATGCGCCCTTTCCAGTTGTCGCCGCGACGCGACCGGTCCCGCGCTCGCGCTGGACGGTGAGGATGCGGGCGATGGTTCGACGGGTTTGCGGAATGCTGCTGGTGTCGTTGAGCTGGCGGGTCGACAGCGCGAACCGCGCGCTCCAGAGGTCCTGCTTGGCCTGCTGGAGGGCGTCGGTGAGCTCCTTGTCGGACATCTCGCGGACCTTGGCGATGTCGGTCATCGCTCGCCTCCCTCGACGGCGCCTTCACGGGCCACGACGCGCGTGGCGACCGGGAGCTTGTGGCTGGCGAGGCGCATCGCCTCTGCCGCCTCTTCGTGCGGGACGCCGGCCATCTCGAACAGGATCCGGCCCGGCTTCACGACCGCGACCCAATGGTCCGGCGCGCCCTTGCCGGAGCCCATGCGGGTCTCGGCCGGCTTCTTGGTGACGGGCTTGTCCGGGAAGACGCGGATCCAGATCTTGCCGCCGCGCTTGACCGAGCGGGTCATGGCGCGCCGGGCGGCCTCGATCTGCCGGCTGGTGATCCAGGCCGGTTCGGTCGTCGCGAGCCCGTAGTCGCCGAAGGCGACGTAGTGGCCGCCCTTGGCCACGCCGGACATCCGGCCGCGCATCACCTTGCGGTGCTTGACGCGCTTCGGTAGCAGCATGGCTCAGGCCACCTGCCCGGCCGCTGCCGGAGCCGGCTGCGGGTTGCGGGTCGGGGTGACGTCGCCCCGGTAGATCCAGACCTTGACGCCGATGCGCCCGTAGGTGGTGTGGGCGTGGACCTGGCCGTAGCTGATGTCCGCGCGGAGCGTGCCGAGCGGGATGCGGCCTTCGCGGTCCCACTCGCGGCGGCTCATCTCGGCGCCACCGAGGCGGCCCGAGACCATGATCTTGACGCCCTTGGCGCCCGCCTTCATGGACCGCTGGATGGACTGCTTCATCGCCTTCTTGAAGGCGATGCGGCGGCTCAGCTGCTGGCTGATGTTGGTCGCGACCAGGTACGCGTCGAGCTCCGGCTGGCGGATCTCCTTGATCTCCAGCTTGACCTTGCGCTTGGTGAGCGCACCGATCTGCTGGCGAAGGATCTCAACGTTCTGGCCGCCCTTGCCGATCACGATGCCCGGCTTGGCCGTGTGGACCGTGACGGTGACCTGGCCGAAGTTGCGCTCGATCTCGAGGCCGCTGACGCTCGCGTTGGCGAGCCGCTTCTCAACGAGGGCGCGCACGGCGATGTCCTCGGTGAGGAGGGCCGTGTACTCCTTGTCGTGGTACCACTTCGCGGTCCAGGTGCGCGTCACCCCGAGTCGGAACCCGTAGGGGTGGACTTTGTGTCCCATTTCCTCAGCCCTCTCGGTCGCCGACGGTGACGGTGATGTGGGTGACGCCCTTGTGGATCGGGAACGCCCGACCCTGGGCGCGCGGGCGCCAGCGCTTGATCGTCGGACCCTCGTCCGCTCGCGCATCGAGCACGACGAGCTCGTCCGCGGCGAGGTTCAGGTTGTTCTCGGCGTTCGCGGCCGCGCTCTTCAGCACCCCGGCCACGTCCTTCGCGGCGTGCTGGGGCATGAACTTGAGCAGGGCGGCGGCCTCCTCCACGGAGCGGCCCTTGATGACCGCCACGACGAGGCGGGCCTTGCGGGTCGAGCCGCGGAGGTACCTGGCTGTCGCTGACACTTTCATCGCAGGCTCACTTCGGTGCCGTGGCGCGGTCGGTGCTCTTGCCGTGCCCGCGATAGGTGCGGGTGGGCGCGAACTCGCCGAGCCGGTGGCCGACCATGTTCTCCGTCACGTAGACCGGCACGTGCTTGCGGCCGTTGTAGACCGCGACGGTGTGGCCGATGAACGACGGGAAGATCACGGACGCGCGAGACCAGGTCTTGACGACCTTCTTCTCGCTCTTCTTGTTCATGAGCTCGATGCGGCCGAGCAGCCGGGGCTCGATGAACGGGCCCTTCTTGATGGATCGGGACATCTCTCGCCTCCCCTGCTACTTCCGGTGCCGCGAGCGGACGATCAGGTCGCCGGTGTGGGCGCGCCGCGTGCGGTAGCCCATCGCGGGCTTGCCCCACGGCGTCTTCGGTGGCATGCCGGTCGGGGACTTGCCCTCGCCGCCGCCGTGCGGATGGTCACGCGGGTTCATGACGACGCCACGGACCTCTGGTCGCTGGCCCATGTGCCGGGCGCGGCCGGCCTTGCCGAGGTTCTGGTTCTCGTGGTCCAGGTTGCCGACCTGGCCGATGGTGGCCATGCACCGGATGCTGATCCGCCGGACCTCGCCGGACGGGAGGCGAACCTGGGCGTAGTCGCCCTCCTTCGCCAGCAGCTGTGCGGCCGTGCCCGCGGACCGGACGATCTGGCCGCCCTTGCCCGGGATCAGCTCGATGTTGTGGATCGTGGTGCCGAGCGGGATGTTCGCGATCGGCAGCGCGTTGCCCACGCGGGCCTCCGCGGACGAGCCGGCAACGACCACGTCGCCCACCTTGAGGCCGTGCGGCAGGAGCATGTAGCGCTTCTCGCCGTCGCGGTAGTGGAGCAGGCCGATGCGCGCCGAGCGGTTCGGGTCGTACTCGACCGTGGCGATGCGCGCCGGCACGTCGTGCTTGTCGCGCTTGAAGTCGATCCGGCGGTAGTGCGTCTTCTCCCCGCCGCCGCGATGGCGCACGGACAGGCGGCCCTGGTTGTTCCGCCCCGACCCGCGCTTCTGCGGCTCGAGCAGCGGCTTGTAGGGCTCGGTGGTCGTGATCTCGTCGAACGTGGAGCGCGTCATGCCGCGCATGCCGGGCGACGTGGGCTTGTACGAGCGCAGCGGCATCTCAGACGCCCTCGAAGAACTGGATCTTCTGGCCCGCGGCCAGGGTCACGATGGCCTTGCGCCAGGGCGAGGTGAAGCCCTTGATCCGTCCGCGCCTGGTGCCGCGCGACTTCTCCTTGGCCTTGGTCGTCAGGACGTTGACCGAGACGACGGTCACCTTGTCCGTCGCGTACAGCTCCTCGATCGCCGCCTTGATCTGGATCTTGTTGGCGTCGGGGTGCACGCGGAACGTGTAGCGGCCATGAGTCGACTGGTCGATCGACTTCTCGCTCACGACCGGGCGCAGGATGATCTCGGGCGCGGTGAGCGCGCTCACAGGTAGACCTCTTCCATGCGGGCCAGCGCGGGCTGCTCGATCACGACGGTGTCGGCGTTCAGGACGTCGACGACGTTGAGCGAGTCGGCGAGGATGATCACGACGGTGGGCAGGTTGCGAGCCGACAGGCGAAGGCGCTCGTCGGCCGACGGCGCGATCACGAGCACGCGGCCCGTCGCGTTGATGGCCGCGAGCACGCCCGCGACGTCCTGCGTCTTGATCGCCTCGAGCCCGAAGGTGTCGAGCACCCGGATCGCCTCGTCGCCGAGCTTCGCGGTGAGCGCGCCACGGAGGGCGTTCCGCTTCATCTTGCGGGGCAGGCGCTGGTCGTACGAGCGCGGGTGCGGGCCGAACACGACGCCACCACCACGGTAGTGCGGCGCGGTCGGGGTGCCCTGGCGCGCGCGGCCGGTGCCCTTCTGCTTGTACGGCTTCTTGCCGCCGCCGCGGACCTCGCCGCGGGTCTTGGTGTTGCTGGTGCCCATCCGCCGGCCCGCGAGTTGCGCGGTAACGACCTGGTGCATCACGGCTTCGTTCACGGGCGCCGCGAACAGCTCGTCGTGCAGCTCGACGCTGCCGAGGTCCTTGCCGGTGCGGTCGAACAGGGTCGTCGTCGCCATCACTGGGCCTTCTTCACGAGGATCAGGCTGTTGCGGCCCCCGGGCAGGCTGCCCTTGACGAGCAGCAGGTTGTTCTCCGCGTCGGCGCGGACGACCCGCACCTTCTTGGTCGTGACCTGCTCGTCGCCCATGTGACCCGCCATGCGCACGCCCTTGTAGACGCGGCCCGGCGTGGTGCCCGGGCCGATGGAGCCCGGCTCGCGGTGATGATCCGAGCCGTGGGTCTTGGGGCCGCGATGGAAGTTGTGGCGCTTGATGTGGCCGGCGAAGCCCTTGCCCTTCGACACGCCGCTCACGTCCACGAGGTCACCCTCGGCGAACATGTCGTTCACGGCGATCGTCTGGCCGACTTCGTAGCCGCCGAGGTCGTCGACGCGGAACTCGCGCAGCGTGCCGAGGCTCGGAAGGTCGCCGAGCTGGCCGGCGTCGGGCTTGTTCAGCTTCTTCTTCTCGTCCGTGCCCAGCTGGATCGCGGTGTAGCCATCGCGATCCGGCGTGCGCAGGCGGGTCACCATGTTCGGGGCAACCTTGAGCACCGAGACGGCAACCATCGTGCCGTCCTTCTGGAACACCTGCGTCATGCCGACCTTGCGGCCGATGAGTCCGAGTCCCATCACATCTTGATCTCGATGTCGACGCCAGCCGGGAGGCTGAGTCGCATCAGGGCGTCAACCGTCTTGGACGACGGATCCAGGATGTCCACGAGCCGCTTGTGGGTGCGGATCTCGAACTGCTCCCGGCTGTCCTTGTCGATGAACGGCGAACGCAGGACGGTGAACTTCTCGATACGGGTAGGCAGCGGCACGGGCCCGACGATGTCGGCACCCGTTCGCTGGGCCGTCTCGACGATCTGGGCCGCCGACTGGTCGAGCAGTCGGTGGTCGTACGCCTTGAGCCGGATGCGAATGCGCTGCTTTGCCATGTCGTTATGCGCTGATGCTGGTGATGGCGCCGGCGCCGACGGTCCGGCCACCCTCGCGGATGGCGAAGCGCTGGCCGACCTCGAGCGCGATCGGGGTGATCAGCTCGACGCCCATCTCGCCGTTGTCGCCGGGCATGACCATCTCCGCCCCCTCGGGCAGGCTGATGTTGCCGGTGACGTCGGTGGTGCGCAGGTAGAACTGGGGCCG
>JACPOS010000001.1 GCA_016191395.1 Chloroflexota bacterium | reverse complement strand
GGTCAACATCAAGGGCCACTCCTATCGGATGCGGGCCCACGTGCCCTCAGGCCGGGAGGCATCGCCTATGCTCGGCTGACCTCGATCGCCTCTGCACTTTTCGTGGCGATCTCTCGGCACCTTTCGTGCTCACCCACACGCTGACTGAAGCAGCGGGATTACGCTCCACTCAAGATGTTCAAGCGACGCGCGCAAGTTATGTTCTTCAAGCCGAAGGGCGACTTGACAGCGATCTACGGGTCGGCCACTGAGCGCGCCGGACAGTACGGGATTGACAGTCTCGACCTTCTCTCGGCGGCGGCCGCTGCCGGTTCGGTCGCGAAGGTTCTACGAAGGCTTGAGGTCGACCTAGCAGTTCTCGCTGGAGCCGCCGATGAGGCCCGCGACGGCCGCCAATCTGGTCCGGGTCTGACTGACGATGCCAAACGACTCGTAGAGGCGGTCGCACATCGATCGTTGGAACGTCGTCGCGACCCGGCCGGACCAGACCTCCTGGTCGCGATGTCGTCCGTTGATACACCGGCGCGGGCTGTCCTCTTGGATCTCGGCGTTGACGAGGCTCGCCTCCGTGCCATCGTCGAGTGACATCGGCGACGCTGACGAGCGCGATGCGGTGCAGACGCCATGTCGGGAAACGCGAGGTCTGTGCGTCTTCTTGACGTGAACGACACAACGGCCGAGATCCAGACGCGCCTCGGAACGCACCCTGAGGCCGCGACGGCCGCATTCGAGCAGGCGTATCAAGCGAATCGGGCAACCGTGCTCCGGTTCTTGCGGGCCTTTACCGGCGACGACGAAGCGGCGCTCGAGCTCGCGTCAATCACCTTCGAGCGCGCCTGGTCTGAATGTCGACATGGTCGCGCGATCGGTCTCGGGTGGCTGCTCCGAACGGCCCGCAATGCCGCAATCGACGCGACGAGGCGCTCGGCCGTCCGTGACCGCTTCGCTCGCATCCACCGCGACAGTTCGACCGACGCCTCGCCCGAGGACATCGCGATCCAGCGTGATTCCGGCGCCATTCTCCGCACTGCGGTCGCCAGTTTGCCGTCTCCACAGCGGGAAGCTCTCGTGCTTCGGTTCACGACAGGACTTGCAGTCCGCGAAATCGCGGAGCTCATCGGCAAGCGTGAAGACGCTACCGAGAAGCTCATCTCGCGGACGATCGACAAGCTTCGGGAGGATCTCCATGAGCGCATCTAGCTTCGATCATCGACTTGCCGGGGCGCTGTCTCGGGACGTCGATACGGCGACCCTCGACCGACTGGACCGCATGGTCGAGTCACGGCTGACGGGGCGCAGCATCTCGCGACGCCGCGGATGGAGGATCGCACTCGTCGTCGCGACGATCGCGATCGCCATCCCACTCATCGGCACCGCGACAGCCGGGATCCGGGATACCGAGGGTCCGTTCGGGTACGTCGATGCGACGGGATTCCAGGCGGAGATCGATGCGGCGAAGGAGGTCGTTCCGCTTCCCGCGGGAGCATTGTGGCCGGCATTCCTGAAGGCCCAGGATCCGAACGGCGGCTATTCACGAAACGGCGGGCGGTTCTGGGTCGAGCAGGTTGCGTTCTGCCTTTGGATGGACTCGTGGACCGCCGCGGTCGACACGAGCGACCGCGCCTCCGCAAAGGTCGCGCGGGATACGCTCTTGTCCGTGCCAACGTGGACGCTCTACACGAGCCCCTTCGCCGATCAGAGTTATCGGGACGTCCTCGATCGGTCGCTCGCTGGCGTTCTGGCAGGCGATACGACTGCGGCCCGCGACGCAAGCAGACCTGCCTGTCCCTAGCGTGTCCACGAGGACGGACCGTGTGACATTGGCGAACGCTGACTGAGCCCGGCGTCGTCGGGGATCGGTTGCCCCGAGACCGCGGTCGCTCTGGGCGACTGGATTTGCATCCTCCAATTGCGCTCGGTCGGTGCGGGCGACAAGACATCACGATTCGGGTGCCAATGGCCTGCGCGACGGCCGCGGTCTGATCCTTCCGGTCGCCGGTGGCGACGGCGCGTGGCGGCCGCTGTCGAAATCGGTCGGTCGGAGCGACGGTGCGAGGGTGATGGTCGCCGCGGGGCGCAAGTTTGCGGCCAGGGCACGGCGAACCTGGCATCCGAGAGCCAGAACTAACTGATAGTTGGCGTCGCTGACTCAGCCAACGCTCCTGGGGCGGTAACCTCTGCGGCCATGCCTGCCGAATTCATCTACACGACCTGGAAGCTCGGTCGTCACTATCCGCCCGATCGAACGGTCCTCGAGGACATCTCGATCTCGTTCTACCCCGGGGCCAAGATCGGGGTCATCGGGCCGAACGGCGCGGGCAAGTCCAGCCTCCTCCGCATCATGGCCGGCCTGGACGATGGGTTCGTCGGCGAAGCGCGGCTGACGCCCGGCTTCACCGTCGGCTACCTGGCGCAGGAGCCGCAGCTCGACCCGACCAAGGACGTCAAGGGCAACGTGCTCGACGGTGTCCGACCCATCAAGGACCTGATCGACCGGTACAACGCCGTGATGGCCAGGTGGTCGGAGCCGGACGCCGACTACGAGGCAATCGGGGCCGAGCAGTCGGCGCTCGAGGACCGGATCAACGCGGTCGGGGCCTGGGACATCGAGCGGAGCGTCGACATCGCGATGGACGCCCTTCGCTGTCCCGCCGACGGCGCGGACGTGACCACGATCTCCGGCGGCGAGAAGCGGCGGGTCGCCCTGTGCCGGCTCCTGCTCCAGCATCCCGATCTGCTGCTCCTCGATGAGCCCACCAACCATCTCGACGCGGAATCCGTGGACTGGCTCGAGCGCTTCCTGCAGGAGTACGCGGGGACGGTCGTCGCCATCACCCACGATCGCTACTTCCTTGACAACGTCGCGCAGTGGATCCTCGAGCTGGATCGCGGTCGGGGCATCCCGTTCAGCGGCAACTACTCGGGCTGGCTGGAGCAGAAGCTCGCTCGCATGGCGACCGAGCAGAAGACCGAGGACGCCAGGGCGCGCACGCTCGCCCGCGAGCTCGACTGGGTGCGGCTGTCGCCGCGCGCCCGACAGGCGAAGGGCAAGGCGCGCCTCAGCGCGTACGAACAGCTCATGAACGAGGCGTCTGGCGACAAGGGCGGCGCGCGCGAGCTGGAGATCGTCATCCCGCCGGGGCCCCGCCTCGGGGATCAGGTCATCGAGGTCGAGCACCTGCGGAAGGGCTTCGGCGATCGGCTGCTCATCGAAGACCTGTCCTTCACCCTGCCCCGGTCGGGGATCGTGGGCATCATCGGCCCCAACGGCGCCGGCAAGACGACCCTGTTCCGGATGCTCGTGGGCGCGGAGCCGGCGGATGCCGGCGCGATCACCGTCGGCGACACCGTCGCGATGAGCTACGTCGATCAGAGCCGCGACGCCCTCGACGCGTCGAAGACGGTGTTCCAGGAGATCACCCAGGGTGTCGAGGTCGTCAAGTCGGGCAGCCGGGAGATCCCGGCTCGCGCCTATGTGTCGTCGTTCAACTTCCGCGGCACGGACCACCAGAAACTGGTCGGGACGCTCTCGGGTGGTGAGCGCAACCGGGTGCACCTGGCCAAGCTGCTCCAGTCCAACGGCAATGTCCTGCTGCTCGACGAGCCCACGAACGACCTCGACGTGGACACGCTCCGTGCGCTCGAGGCCGGATTGGAGTCGTTCCCCGGCTGCGTCGTCGTGATCAGCCACGATCGATGGTTCCTGGATCGGATCGCGACGCACATCCTCGCGTTCGAAGGCGAGAGCCAGGTCCGCTTCTTCGAAGGCAACGTCAGCGACTACGAAGCGTTCCGGCACAAGGAGCTGGGCACCGCCGCGGACCAGCCACATCGGATCCGCTACAAGCGGCTCGCGAGCTGAGCGATCGCAACGCAGGGGTGATCTAGACTCGCCGCGAACTCTCGGGCGCCTGCCCATCACACCCGGAGGAGCTTCCACGATGGCCGATACCCGCGAACGCTGGGCCCTGATCCTGGGAGGCTCGTCCGGCATGGGCGAGGCGACCGCCCGGGCGCTCGCCGCTGCCGGCTACAACATCTGCGGCATCCACCTCGACTTCCGCGCCTCCCTCGAGCGGGTCGAGCAGCTCAAGGCGGATCTAGCCGGCCTCGGGCGCGAGGTCCTGTACATCAACATGAACGCAGCCGACGACGAGAAGCGCGCCGGCGCGCTCGCCGAGCTCGGGTCGCGCTTCGAGGCCGCTCGCGCCGCCGGCCGCGACCCCTACGTCCGCGTGGTCATGCACTCGCTCGCGTTCGGCAGCCTCGTACCGTTCATCAGCGAGGACCCGAAGGGCGCCGTCGATCGGAAGAAGATGGAGATGACCCAGGACGTCATGGCCAACAGCCTCGTCTACTGGGTCCAGGACCTGTACCGGGGCGGGTTCCTCGGCGAGGGCTCCAAGATCTACGCGATGACCTCCGAGGGCTCCACGCGGGTCGTGCCGTCGTACGGCGTCGTCTCGTCCGCGAAGGCCGCCCTCGAATCGCACATCCGGCAGCTGGCGATGGAGCTTGGCCGCCTGCACACAGGGATCACGGCCAACGCGATCCGGGCCGGCGTCACGATGACGCCCGCGCTCATGAAGATCCCCGAGCACGACATGATCATCGCCTCGGCGACGGCCCGGAACCCGACCGGCCGGATGACCACGGTGCAGGACGTCGCGAACGCGATCGTCGCCCTCTCCGGCGAGGGCACCGGGTTCATCAGCGGCGAGGTCATCGGCGTCGACGGCGGGGAGTACGTCACCGGCTCGTGACCGCCGAGACGGCCGGTTCGATCCGGCTTTTCTATGCCGACTGGGCCGGCTACAACCGGCGGACGATCGAGGGGCTTGAGGCTCTCGACGTTGGCGCACTCGCTCTCCGGGCGCCCGGCTCCGACCATTGGCCGATCTGGGCGATCGCCGCGCACATGGCCGGCACCCGGATCTACTGGCTGTCCGAGATCTTCGGGGAGCCGGGCGTGGAGCGGATGTCCTTCTACGAGCCGGGCGGCATGGGTTGGGAGGATTACCCGGAGACGCCTCGGTCCGGCGCGGAAGTCGCTGGCGCGCTGCGCTCCAGCTGGGAGGTCGTCGAGGGCTGCCTCGACGGCTGGACGCCGGCCATGCTCGAGGATCGCTTCGAGCGCCACGGCCGCCGCGGCCAGGACGAGGTCCACACCCGGCAATCGATCCTGCTCCGGATGATCACGCACGAGGCCTACCACCTCGGCGAGATCAACATCGCGCTCGGCGCGAATGGCCGGGAGCCCATCGACCCCTGGCCCGGGTCGGACTGGGCCGCAGATGCGCCACGGTGGCGCCGCGAGGGCACCTGAGCCTTAGGCGATTCGCGCCTCCGCCCGGACCCAGCTCGTCTGCTGGCGCGCGGCGGGGGTCATCGACAGCTCGCCCTCCGCGTCCACCCACCAGGCAGCGAGGCCGCGCCGCCGAGCCTCGGCCGCCACACCGGCCCGGCCCTCGAGGAACAGCGCCTTCGACCAGACCTCCGCCCACGCCGGATCCTGCCAGGCGACGGTGACCGCAGTCAGGCCGGCGCCTCCCGGCAGGCCGGTCCGCGGGTCGATCAGGTGGTGGACGTGACGGCCGTCAGGCCCGGGCCGGAGACCGATGCGCACGGACGAGGTCGCGATCGCCTGGTCCCGATCCAGCACGACGACCGCGAGCAGGTCGGCACCCCCCGCCGGGTCCTCGATCCCGATGGACCAGGGCTCGTCGCGCCGGTAGCCGCGCCGGTAGCCGCGCGACACGAGGTCGCCGCCGGCGTCTCGGAGGAAGCCAGCCTCGCCTCAGCGGCAATCGCCCGGTTGGTGCCATGTCGCGCGGCCGATGGTCACGGCCCGTACGGTCACTTCGGCACTACGTTCGCAAGCCGCCCCCAACGATGCTGGATCTGCCGGACGCTGCCGCCGGGGGCGCCGCATCGGCGCGGCCAGACCCAGCCGCCAGGCAGCCATTCGAGGCTCCCAGCCGATGACCCGAGAAGCCGTCCCCCCGATCAGCCGTCGCGAGCGACGGGCGCAGGAGCGCTTCGAGCGCCCCGCCCAGCAACGCCGCAGGCGGGCGCATCGGGCCAGACGACCCGCCTGGCAGTCGCCCGTCGTCCTCGTGACCGCGGCGGCGGTCGTCATCGGCATCGCGATCATCGCGTTCGCTCGCCCACCGGCCACCTCCACCGGGGCGGACCTGATCACCCCACCGACGTCCTACCCGGCCGGCTTGGCGAAGGGCGAGGTCCTGGGTTCGGCGACGGCGCCTGTCGTCCTGGAGCTGTATTCGGACTTCCAGTGTCCCGCCTGCAAGCAGTTCGTGACCCTCCAGCTGTCGCGGCTCGTGACTGACTTCGTCACCCCCGGCACACTGCGGGTCGAGGCGCGCGACATCGACATCCTCGGCACGGGAACCCCGAACGAATCGCTGGCCCTGGCCACGGGTGCCGCCTGCGCCGCCACCCAGAACCGTTACTGGCAGTTCCACGACTACGTGTTCTGGAACCAGGGTCGAGAGAACAGGGGTGATCACGACGCCGCGTTCATCGCCCGTGTGGCCGACGCCGTCGGTGTCGACCGGACTGCCTGGGATGCCTGCGTTGCCCTGCCCGCTTCGCGCACGGCGATCACGACGCGGACCAGCACGGCCGCCGCGGCCGGCATTCGATCCACCCCGACGCTCGTCGTGAACGGCCAGGCCTTCGCCGGCGTCCCCGACTACGATCAGCTCGCCGCGCTGATCCGCCAGCTTGCCGCCAGCCAGGCCCCATCCGCCCCGAGCGCGGCGCCGGCCTCGTGATGCGGCGCTCGCGCGTCCGCCCGATCCTCGGCCTCCACCCGGCGGTGATCCTCGCGGTCCTGGACGTGATCGGGCTCGGGATCGCCGTCTACCTGTCCGTCGTGGAGCTCAACGGCGGCGTGCCCATCTGCGGTCCGATCAAGGGCTGCGAGGAGGTCGCCCGGAGCGAGTACAGCCGCATCGCGGGGATCCCTGTTGCGGTCTTCGGCGTCGTCCTGTCGCTGGTCCTTCTGTCCCTTGCGGTCGCCTGGTGGCGCACCGATCTGTACGTCCTGCTGCTGGCCCACTACGGGCTTTCGCTCGCCGGCGTGATCTTCGAGGCGTACTTCATCTACCTCCAGGTCTTCGTCATCGGCGCCGTGTGCGTCTGGTGCGCGACCTACGGGCTGTCGCTCATCGCCCGCTTCGTCATCGCGCTGATCGTCTGGGTGCGCGGCTCGCCCACGGTGGAGCCGGCGGCGACATGACCTGCTAGCGACCCGGCGCGCCGCTCGGCTCGCGCATGGTCAACGCACCGACCAGCAGCACCAGGGTCACGGCGATCGAGCCCAGGGCAAGCGCCAGGCCGCTCGGGACGAGGACGTCCGTCATGGCGCCGAACCCGGCGATCGTGAGGAGCCCGACGCCCACGTTGAGCGAGACGAGCCGAGCCCGCGGGAACCGGCCGAGGCGCCGGCGCTGGCGCGCGTGCCGTTCTGGAGGACCCGGTGACACCGCGGGTACGAGGAAGCTCAGCGCACCGACGAGGACCTGCCCCACGACGCCGAGGGCAAGCGGCGCGAGCAGCTCCTCGAGGTTCCAACCGGCGGCGTCCACGCCGTGCACGACGAGTCCGGCTGCGGCCGTCCCGACAGCGATGACCAGCCACACGGGCGCGACGAGGAGGGACCCGGCCGTGATCGCGTGCCACGCCCGCTCGGTGGTCCAGCCGGCCCGGTCCCGGTGCGCCTCGAGCCCGTGGGCGGCCAGTGCCACGGCGCCTGCCAGCGCTGCCAGCGCCCCGACCTGTCCGAGGACTGCGACGCCAGTTGCGTAGCCGAGTGCGACGATGGGCGCGCCGGCCGCGAGGCCCGCAACCGCGACCACGCCGGCTGCGCGACGGCGGATGCGCGAGCCAGCGACGGTCGGGGCGAAGTGGACGAGCGTCCCCGCGATCGCGAGGCAGACGAACCCGAACACGTTGAGCCAGCCGTGGGCCGGCTTCAGCGCGCCCCAATGGGCGCCGACATCCGGCGAGCCGCCCAGGAACAGGCCTGCGATCGTGACGCCGGCGACCACGTTCGCAATGGAGAGGAGGTAGGCGACCTCCGTCACGGGCCGCCGCGGACCGCCGGCATGGAGCAGCGGCCATGCCGTCGCGAGGCCGACACCGGCGAAGCCGGCGACATCCAGCCAGGCGCCGAGTGCGGCGAGTCCGGGAGCACCGCCGGCTCGGCCTACGGCGGCGAGCGTCCCACCGATCGCGACGAGGCCGATGCTGCCGCCGCGAAGGAATGGGCTGGCCGGCGACGCGACGGCGAGCGCCGCGGTGAAGAACGGAACCATGGCGGCGATGGCGGTCCCGGCACCACCTGCCAAGGCGAGGTGCAGTGGCAGCCACGCGCCCAGGCGTGCCGCCGGTGGCAGCAGCAGCGAGGCAACCGCCGAGATGAGGAAGGCGATCGCGACCCCAAGGCCGAGGTGCGCCAGCCGGCGATCGATGCGGCGGTCGGGTCCGCGACGGGCCGGCTCCGTGTCCAGGACTGCGAGGGGTCGCGGAGCAACGCCTCGACCCCGTGGCGGGGGGATCACGGGGTCGAGGGTCGCGAAACTTGCGGAGGCGCGGCGGGTCAGTTGAGCGGGTCGCCGTCACCGGCCTTGAACAGGCCGAGCGCACCGCGCCCGACGAAGTTGAACGCGTGGGTCACCATCGGGTAGAGCCCGTCCTCGGGCATCACGAACTCGACGATCCCGCCCTGGGCCGGCGAGAGGTCCATCACCTGCGATCCCCAGTTGCCATCGTTGCCGGGAACCAGGCGGATCCCCTCCTTGATCACGGACGAGAAGATGGTGCCGACAACGTGGAACGCCGAGTCGATGTTCGGCCCGGCGTCGAGCACGAAGACCCGGACGCGGCCCCCGGTCTTGACCTGAATCGGGTTGTCCTTGTACTGGCTGGCGACGCCGTTGAAGACCACGTAGTCCGGGGCCGGCGCACCGCTCGCCGCCTTCGAGAGCGAGACCGGCTCGCGCTGCGGCCCCAGATACCACTCGCTCTGCACGACGGCGAACTCGGCGTCGACCTTGGGCAGGCCGGCCTTGGGCTCGACGATCACCATCCCGAACATGCCGTTGGCGATGTGATGGAGGGCGGGAGCCGTGCCGCAGTGGTACATCCAGACGCCGGCGTACTCGGCCTTCCACTCGTAGACCTTCTCCTGGCCGGGAGCGATGTCGGTCATCTCGTCGTTCCAGGCGACCTGGCTGGCGTGGAAGTCGATCGAGTGCGACACCTGGCTCGTGGTTGGATTCTTGAGCCGGATCCGAACCGTGTCGCCGACCTTCACCCGGATCACTGGGCCGGGCACGGTCCCGCCGAAGGTCCAGACGCGCTGGACGAAGCCCGGCGCGACCGTCATCTCCTTCTCTTCGATCACGAGGTCGATGTCATGGACCGTGCCCGACAGGAGGGCCGGCGCCTGCGCGTCGTACAGCGTGTACGCGGCAGCATTCGGATCGGCAACGACGGCGCCTGACGGCGCGGGACTGCCCTGGGTCGCGGGGGGAGCGCTTGCGGCGGCGCCCTCGACCACGACCTCGCCGGTCATGCCGGCATCGGCGTGGCCGGGGACGGTGCACTTGAAGCTCATGCCCGCGGCCGGGACGGTGACCAACGTGGTCTTCGTCTCGCCGGCGGCGACGACCACCTGGGTGCCATCCGCGAAGGTCACGTCATGCCCGATCGTTCCCTTGTTGACGGCCTTGACCTCGTACTTGCCGGCCTTCGGGACCACGATGCGGGGCTGCGCGAACGCGATGTCGATCGCATCCACCTCGATCTTCCCCAGCACCCCAGCGGGCGCTTCGCTCGTCGACGGGGCCTGCGAGGAACCGGGCGCCTGCGACGCGCCCGCGTTGGCGGGAGTGAATGTCCAGCCAGGGCCCGCCGCGGTTGGCGTACACGCTGCCGAGACGATCACGAGCAGCATTCCGAGTCCCTTGATCCGGTTCACGTCGCGCCTCCTGCCCGGCGCCCGGCCGAAGGGACGCCTCTATCGAATGGTCGAAACACGTAGTGCTGGGGTATGGATAACGCGGCGAGTGGGAGCCGGTGACGTGCCGATCGGACCGTCGCGATGGGCCGCAGGTCCCGACCTGTTCGGGCCCTCCAACCGTGCCGTCAGCGCAGGCCGCCGACCAGGCCGGCGAGCGAGGTCCGGGCCAGCTCCGCGCGGAGCGCGGACGTCGCACCGCTGAACGCGTCGTGGACCGCGCACCGCCCCGTCGGATCGCATGGGATGCCGCGCAGGACGCAACGCGCCTTGATCCCCTTGGGCTCCGCGGCGTCGACGATCTGGAGCAGGTCCACCTGGTCCGCCGGGATCGCGAGCCTGTACCCACCGTTCCGGCCCGGGCTGCCCACCACGAGGCCGGCGCGCCCGAGATCGGACAGCACGTGGGCGACGAACCGCTGCGGGATCCGCATGGCGGTTGCGATGCGGCCCGCGTTGAGCAGCGGTGCCGCCGCGTCGCCGCCGCCTGAGGCGTCGCGTTCGTGCTCGGCCAGCGCGAGCATCGCTCGCACGGCATAGTCGCCTCGGAGGGACAGGGTCACGCGCACGACCGCAGCCTCCAGATCCGGGCACGCGGCGGACAGTGCCGAACGGCCCGGCCGACGGGCGGCGCTCAGGTTCGGGGCGCGTCGTAGCGGGTCATCTCCAGGTACGCGTCACCCCCGCCGACCTGTGTCTCCGTGCCGTCCTCGGCGACGCGCATGACGCGCACGACCTCCGAGCCCTCCCAGTAGATGACGCCGGTGGTCGCGCGGGTGTCCAGCTCCTGATCGGGGACCGTCGGTCGAAGCTCGTAGACCAGGTCGACGATCACCACATCTTTCCCGATTCCGTACGTCCGCCCGCTGATGGGGCTCTCCCAGCGATCGCCCCCGTCGCCGACGCCGATGACGTCCGGGCCGAGGTTCTCGATCTCGCCGGTCGGCCGGACCAGCGTGCCGTACTGGAGGACCGGGTTGGCGCGCTCGTCCAGGACCACCGAGACGGTCAGGTCCGTCCCGTCGTCCAGGTTGATCGCGAGCCAGTCCCAGCCGCCGCCGCCGACCGAGACGAAGTCGCCCCACTGATGGTCGAACCAGACGATGCCGTCCACCTTGAGCGACTGGCCGTCGAGCTGCAGCATGCCGGTCGCGGTCAGGCGCGTCCGAGAGTAGTAATAGGAGCTGCCGGCAGGCCCGAAGTCCACGAACCCGTCCTGGTCGTGGAGTGCCGGCTCCTTCAGCGCCGTGAGGTCCAGCGAAAGCCCGAACGAGGCGCCTGCTGCCGCCGACTCCTCGGGGGTGAGGGCGGCCTCGATGTGGTCCGTGCCGTTCGCGCCCGTGAGGCGCCACGGGACGGCCCTCGCGGGGACCCCGGCCGCGATGAGCAGCGGGCTCACGCCGCCGACCTGCAGGTCGAAGCCCGTCGGACTGCCGGTGCCGTCGCGCGGTGACCGGTCCACCGCCGGTCCCAGCTCGCTGCGCTGCGCGTAGATGAACCGATTGCCGGCCTCGTCCGTGAGGGCAAGGTGCGCAGCCCACGCGGCCGGCACGGCGCCGCGCTCCGCCCGGAAGACGACGGCCTCGAACCCGAAGCGGCGGCCGTCGGCGGTCTTGAGGTGGCCCGTGTAGTACCACCACTCGGTCAGCCGATCGTGCGGTCCGTCGTCGCGCGGGAAGCTGATCGGGACCGGGTCCGCCGGCCGCGCCGGCGGCGAGGCAGCCGGGACCAGCGATGGGAAGACGATCGGCGGGTTGGCCAGGATCGGCGCCCCGCCGCAGCCCGTCGCCCCGACGGCGAACGCGAGCAGGAGCGCGGCCGCGCCGGGCCGGCGACCGACGCTCATGCGATCGCCTCCGGATCCTCGACGACCGGCAGGCGACGCGCCAGGGCTCCCGGCAGCCACCAGTTCCATTTCCCGAGCAGGCGCATGGTCGCGGGCACGAGCAGCGCGCGGACGATCGTCGCGTCGAGCGCGACGGCGATCGCGATCCCGACGCCGAGCGCCTTGATGAGCACGATGTCCGCGAACGCGAACGAGCCGGCGACAACGATCACGATCAGGGCCGCGGACGTCACGATCCGCCCGCTTCGCTCGAGCCCGTGGGCCACCGCGGTCGGGTTGTCGTGCGTTGCCTCCCAGCTCTCGCGCATGCGCGTGAGCAGGAACACCTCGTAGTCCATGGACAGCCCGAACAGCACGCAGAACAGGATCACGGGCTGCGTGGTCTCGACGAACCCGAGCGGACGCGTCCCGAAGAGCAGCGACAGGTTGCCGTCCTGGAAGATCCAGACGAGCGCCCCGAAGGACGCCACGATCGACAGCGAGTTCATCGCCAGCGCCTTGAGCGGCAACAGGGCCGACCGGAGCAGCAGGAGCAGCACGAGGTACGTGGTGACGAGGATGAACACCGCGGTGCGCGGGAACTCCGCGGCGATGCCGGTGACGACGTCCTCGACGTCCGCCGCGCCGCCACCGACGAGCACGGTGGTGCCCGGCGGCGCAGCCAGGGGACCGGTCGCCGCGCGCAGCTCGCCCACCAGCGCGCGGGCCACCGCCTCGTTCGGGCCATACGGGGTGAGGATGGTGAACGCGGTGAGGTCGTCGCGCGTCGTCGCCTTCAGGACCTCGGCGATGTAGCGGTCCGGCGGGCCTCCGGTCGACGCGTACAGGAGGTCGTACTGGGCGAGCGTCATCCGCGGGTCGACATCCACCACGCTGTCCACGCGATCGATTCGAGGATCGGCCGCGAGCCGGCGCGAGTAGTCGTAGAGGATCGCGAGGTTGGCCGGATCCGTGGCGCGCCCGGTCGTCCGGATGGCGAGGACGATCGGCGCGAATGGACCCGGTCCGAACTCCTCCGTCAGCCGGTCGAAGGACGCCCTCGATGGGGCGCTCTCGGGCAGGATCCGGGCGTCCGGGGCGTTGAAGCGGACGTGCAGGAACGGCGTGCCGAGCAGGAGCAGCAGCGCGAGGGTCGGCACCAGCACCGCGATCGGGCGGCGCATGACCCACCAGGCGAGGCGCGACCAGGCGCCCTCCGCCGTCGGCCGTGGGATCACCTTGCGGACCCGCAATCGCTCCAGGTGCACGCCCACGATCGCGAGGACCGCGGGGAGGAGCGTCATCGCCGCCGTCACCGCAAGGGCCACGACGATGGCCCCGGCGAGGCCCACCGAGCGCAGGATCATGAACCCGAACAGCACGAGGCCAAGGAGGCCCAGCAGCACGGTCAGGCCGGAGAAGAAGACGGCTCTCCCCGCCGTGCGCGCCGTGGCGCCAACCGCATCCTCCACGCCGTCCGGCTGCCAGCCGCGCGCCGAGAGCTCCTCGCGGAACCGGCTGGTCATGAGCAGGGAGTAGTCAACGCCCAGGCCCAGGCCCAGGAGCGTCGCGAGGTTCAGCACGAAGATGCTCATCGGCGTAAGGCCGGCGACGAAGAAGATTGCCGCCAGCGCCACGATCACCGCCGCCCCGCCAACGATCAGGGGCACAGCGGACGCTACGACCGAGCCGAAGACGATGAGCAGCGCGAGGGCCGCGAGGGGCAGCGAGATCAGCTCGCTGCGCCGAAGGTCGGCTTCCGAGACGGCCTGCACGTCGCCATAGAACGCGGGTCCGCCGGACAGGCCGACCTCCAGGCCCGGCACGTCGTGGAGCGCCGCGCGGATGCCGGGGAGCGCCCTTGGGGAGTCGTCGGCGGACAGGTCCAGCAGGACGACGTCGTACGCCGTGTGCCCGTCGGTCGATACCTGGCGCGTGGAGAACGCATGGGAGAGGACGGTCCGAACGTAGAGCGCCTTGGGGACGTCGGCCATCGCCGCGGCCGCCCCGGCCTCGAACGCCGGCTCGCCGGCGCGTGTCGAATCCGAGTGGAACACCACGACGACCGCCGCCTGGGCGAGCCCGATCTCGGTCTCCAGGAGCGCCTTCGCCTGCGCCGATTCGAGGTCGTCGCGGATGAAGCCACCGGCCGAGAGCGCGCCGGGCGCCTGGAGCGCGAACGGCACGGACAGGACGATCAGCGCCACCCACGCGATCACGACAGGCCATCTGTGCCGGGCACACCATCGCCCGAGTCGTTCGAATCGGTTCACGGTTGGGGGCCTTCGCGACGCGCGGACACGGCTCGACAAGGGGGTCTGGACATCGGTTCGACCATGCTAGCCCTCTGCTAGCATTTCCCCGCTCCGGTGGACGCGCGGCGCGACGAGGTCACAGCGTGACGATCTTCACTCTCTGGTTCGAGAACTTCCCGAACAACCTGCCTGCCCTGCTCATCTCCGCGGGTGTGGCGCTCGCGTTCGTGTTCATCTTCGTCAAGTCCGCGATGTCCTCGGACGGCCGGTCGCGGTGGGTCAAGCGGATCACCGGCCCCAACGGCAAGTGGTTCTTCGGGCTGCTGTTCGTCGGCTGGGCCGTCGTGTTTGGCGTCGGCCTCCAGCTCGTCCCGCATTCGGGCTCCAGCTCGCCGTACGGCGGCCTTGGCCTGATCGCGCTCTTCAGCGGCGTGTTCATCTCCATGGGCTTCCTCTGGAGCGTGATCGGGGACTGACCCCGGCGGTTCAGGCGCGCTTGCGCGCGAACCACGCCTCCTCGGACGGCCACTTCCGCGCCCACTCGATCGACGCGATCTGTGAGTAGCGCGTCGTCGCGTCCGCCGGCGGCTGCGGCTCGGCGAGGCGCTCCACCTCGAATCCGTTCTCGTGGAGCAGGTCGATCCACGTCCCGTGCGGCAGGTGGAACTCCACGGAGATGTCGTCCGGCCATACCGTCCGGTGCATCCCGAAGTACGGTCGGAGGAGCGTGGTGCCGGCAGGCCCGTCGGCCTCCAGGTCCGGGCTGGTCATGATGACGAGGGGCGAGTTCGTCCAGAACCGCAGCCAGCCGCCAGGGCGAAGGATCCGCGCCGCCTCCGGGATCCAGGCGTAGGGATCGGCCCACAGCGCCGCGCCGTACTCGCTGATCGCACCGTCGAAGCTCGCGTCGGCGAACGGCGTCATCTCGGCATTGCCGAGGTGGAGCGGAAACTCCAGCCCGAACTCGGCCTGGAACCGCCGTGCGCTCTCCAGCTGCGCCGGAGAGTTGTCGATCCCGACGGGCCGTGCGCCCCGCCGTGCGAGCCATGCGGAGACGTAGGCCGTTCCGCAGCCGAGCTCCACCACGTCCTGCCCCGCGACGTCCTCCGGGAGGAAGTGGACGTCCGCCTCGGGGATGCCCCAGATGCCCCACTTGGGCTCATCCCGCGCCCACGCCCGGTGCCCGGGCTCCACGTACTCGTGGGCGTCGCGATCCCACGCCTCCCGGTTGGCGGCGACGTGTGCGGGCAGGTCGGGGGAATCTCCTCGGTCGGTCGTCATGGCGCAAGGCTACCCGGCGGTGCCTCCGGCATTCGGCTGGACCCTCCCCGGACCCTCGCGCTATGATCGCCGGGCTTGCAGCCTGCATAGACTTTATGCACACCCCGCATCGGGAGACCAGCCGCGCGTGGATGCCCAGGAGATCAAGGTCGCCGTTGCCCGCCAGGCCGCAGCGGCCGCCGCGGCGGAGGCGCCGTTCGTCAACCGTCGCGATCCCGCGCTCGCGCTCGGGCCTGACGGCAGACCCGCGCGCAGCCGGCGCGCGCCCATCTGGGCGGACGTGCCCGACGAGAAGTGGGACGACTGGCGCTGGCAGCTCAGCAACCGCATCAACTCGCTCGACGAGGTCGCCGCGGTCCTGAACCTGACCGACGAGGAGCGCGAGGGCCTCACCGCGGACGACAAGTTCCGGGTGGACATCACCCCGTACTTCGCCAGCCTCATCGACCCGGACGACCCGAACGACCCCATCCGCCGCCAGGTCATCCCGCTCGGCCGCGAGCACCAGGCGTTCACGGCGATGATGGAGGACTCGCTGGCCGAGGACCGCCATTCGCCGGTCCCGGGCCTGGTCCACCGGTACCCGGACAGGGTGCTGATGCTCGTCACCACCCAATGCGCCAGCTACTGCCGGTACTGCACCCGGTCGCGGATCGTGGGCGACCCTACCCAGAACTTCAACAGCAAGGACCACGAGGCGCAGCTGGAGTACCTGCGCCGGACGCCGCAGGTACGCGACGTCCTCATCTCCGGCGGCGACGGGCTCACGCTTGCGCCGAAGCTGTTCGAGAAGATCCTCCGCGGCCTCCGGGAGATCCCGCACATCGAGATCATCCGGATCGGCTCGCGCGTGCCGGTCTTCCTCCCGCAGCGCATCGACGACGAGCTGTGCGCGATGCTGGAGAAGTACCACCCGCTGTGGATCAACCTCCACTTCAACCACCCCAACGAGATCACGCCGGAGGTCAGCCGCGCGGTCGACAAGCTGACGAAGGCCGGCCTGCCGGTCGGCAACCAGAGCGTGCTCCTCGCCGGCGTCAACGACTGCGTGAACATCCAGCGCGCGCTCGTCCACCGGCTGGTCGAGAACCGGATCCGCCCGTACTACCTGTACCAGTGCGACCTCGTGGCGGGCTCCGGGCACTTCCGGACGCCCGTCGGCAAGGGCCTCGAGATCATGGAGGGCCTGCGCGGCCACACCTCCGGCTACGCGGTCCCGACCTACGTCATCGATGCGCCCGGCGGCGGCGGCAAGATCCCGGTGATGCCCAACTACCTCATCAGCTACTCCGACCACAAGGTGGTGCTGCGCAACTACGAGGGCTACATCACCACGTACGAGGAGCCGCCCACGTACCAGCGCCACGATCAGGCGACGTGCACCTACTGCCAGAACGGGCGTCCGGAACCCGGTCAGTCGGGGGTTCTGGGGCTGCTCGAAGGCGAGCGCATGTGGATCGAGCCGAAGAACTTCGAGGACGTCCACGCGCGGGGCAACAAGGAGGCCCACCGGCTCCAGGACCCGTCCAAGTGGGTGCCCTTCGGTGTCGGCGCGATCGAGGGCACGGCCACCCGCTCGCTCCCGGTGCACGAGGGTGGTGCGGCAGAGCAGCTCGACGCCGGCGAGCGCGCGGCGACCGACACGAACGCGGGGGTCGTGGAGCTCAGCGACCTGGTCCCCGAGGAATCGGCGCAGCGCAAGGCCACGAACGGCAATGGCTACGGCCCCGGCGAGGAGCCGCGTCCCCGGGAAGGCGAGCCGACCGCCTCCGCTCACGGAGAGCTGCTCTAGGTCGTACGGGGCGAGTGGTAGGCTCCCGGCCGTGTCGCAACTCGGCGAGCTTCGAGCGCCGCCCCCGGGGATGCCGGCGCCCGACGTCGCGCCACCGGTCGTCGCCGAATCCGGCGACCCGTTCGCGAGCCTGCGCGTCGTCGACCTCGTCGCCCGCCTGGGCCGTGGGCGGCCCGTCGCGCTGTCAGCGATCGTCGATCGCCTGAACGCGACCTACCTGGACTGGCTGTTCGAGGAGCGGGTCGTCGCCGATGCGCTGCTGCAGCTCCAGGCGAACTGGATGGCGGACTACCGGAACACGACCGGGATCGTCATCGACGAGGGTGCCACCGGAGCAACCGTGACGATCGAGGACTCGAGCCGGGTTGATCCGTGGATCGCGCGCCAGGCGCAGCGGCTCGCGGCGTCGTGCCGCGAGGACCTCGTGGAGTTCAGCCGGCGCGACCGGCGAGCCGGCGAGGGCTAGGGTTCCCGGCGAGCCGGGACATCGCCGCGTCGGCGGCCGTGCGAACCGCGAGCAGGCCGGCCTTCGCCGCGGCCTCGCCGTCCGGCAGGTTCGCTCGAAACGCTCGCGCGGCGTCCTCGAATCGACGGTTTGCCGTCCGGTGCGCGTCGCGGCCCGCGGCCGTCAGCACGACCCGGTATGACCGCCCGTCCGTGGGATGGTCGATTCGCCGCGCGTGTCCGCGTGCCTCCAGGAGCCGGAGCTGGTCCATGAAGGTCGTCAGGCGCATGCCCAGACGCGCCGCGAGCTGCGTCGGCGAGGCGGCCTCCAGCTCGAAGACCGCGCTGTAGACGGCGTACTCGGACGGCGTCAGCGGGCCGTCGCGCATCGCGGTCGCGAGCAGCCGGCCGACGGCCTGGCTCAGCGCGAACACGTCGAACAGGATCGAGGTGTCCGGCTGCTCGGTCACGGCGGCGCGGCGACGATCAGGTCGAGGGCAGGGTCGCGGCCGTCCGCCCAGTCCTCCCGGGTGAGGGTCACCACGGTGTCCGGCTCGATCGTCAGGCGCGGATCGACCGGGTCCACCCCGACCGCGACGTCGTCGGCAACGCTCACGACGATCCCGGACCACGGCAGCGCCACGTCCGACGGGTCGCTCCAGATGGTGGGGCAGCCACCCATGGGCTCGCCCACGATCACCGCGTCCGTGTCCTTGTCGAGGCGCGCGACGAGCAGGCTGCCGGCGGAGAACGTGTTCCGGCCGGTCAGGACGAAGAGCCGGTCGTGGGCCCCGATCGCCGGGTCCTCGAACAGCGCCTGGATCGGGTCCAGCGCGCTGAGCTCGCCGCCGAAGTTGTGCCGGAGATCGAGGACCACGCGGGCGTAGTCCGGGGCCCGGAGGGCGTTGCCGAGGTCGCCGAGAACCTGCGTCGGCAGCGGGTCGACGCGGTTGTACTGGACGAACAGCGTGTCCCCGTCGCCCGCGACCTTCCACCACAGCGGTTCGTCGATCAAGGAGAGGTACAGGACGTTCGGATTGGCTGGGAGGTGGAGGCCATACGGGCCGGCCCACGCGTTGTAGGCGGCCATCGAGATCGGCTGGACATCGACGTTCGACTGGGCCCCATCGACCGCCGTGAGCGCGAGTGACACCACGCCGCCCTCGGCCAGGCCCAGGCCGCGCAGGACCTGCGGGATCAGCAGGAAGCGGGGCATGAGCAGCCGCACGGTCTGGGCGTTGTCGCGGGGCACGATCGGGTCGATCGCGGCCATGACGTCGGCGATGGGGTGGCCCTCGATCGTGTCGATCCGTGATCCGATGAGGCCCCGGTAGGGCGGGAGCGCGTCGACGACCACGACCTCGTCACCGAACAGCCAGAGGCGCAGCGGCATGCTGTCCACCGGGTACGTGCCGCTGCCCCAGATGTAGGCGCCGGTATGGGCGTCGCAGCCCGCCTTGCTCACCATCGCGACGATCCGGAGCACGCCCACCATCAGCTGGTCGTCGGTCGCCGTTTCGACGGTCGCGGCGAGCGCCGCGCCAGCTGCATCGAGGTCCGCGCGGCTGACCCCGTGCGTGAGATTCGGGTGGATGGCGGCCATGCCCGGCACGAGCATCGCAATGTCCGCCCGCCAACCGGCGTTGCGATCCAGGCTTGGCCCGGCCGTGGCGCCCGTCGCCGTGGTCATGGGCGACGCCGGTACCGAGGCGCTGGCGGCCGGCGCGGTCGGCGCGGCCGAGCCGCATGCCGCCACGAGCGTCAGCAGGACGGCCATGCCGAGCGCTGGGACGCGGGCGAGCAGGTCGATCATGCCAAGATACTACGACGCCGTAGTATCTCTGCGCAAGCCGAGCACGGGCGCACCGATATGATCGGCCCGATGCACCGATCGGAGACCGACCAGGAGAGGGCTCGGGCACAGGCGCCCGGCGTGCGGCTCGCGGAGCTCCCGGAGCTGGCGGGCGTCGCGCCCATGGACATCGCGGAGCGGTTCCGCGACCTGCCGGGCCTCGTCCTGCTCGAGAGCGCGCGACCAGGCCGGAACGCGCGCTGGAGCTACCTCACCGCGGATCCGGTTGCCGTCCTCGACGCGGCCGCGGAAGGACCGGATGTCTTCGCCAGTGCTCGCAGACTGCTCCTCCGGCTCACCGGCGACCCGCTGTCGGGGTCGTCCGTGCCGCCTTTCCTCGGGGGCCTCGCCGGGTTCCTGGGGTATGACCTTGGGCGCCGCCTCGAGCGGCTCCCGTCCCTCGCCGTCGCCGATCAGGAGCTGCCGGTGCTCCGGCTGGCACTCCATGACTGGGTCATCGCCTGGGATCGCCACGAGGGCCGCGCGTGGCTCGGCGGCCGGGCGGTGGACGAGCGCATCGGCCGGCTCGACCGACGGCTGGCTGAGGTGCGAGAGCGGCTGTCGGCGGCCCCGACGCAGGCCGCGAGCCATCTCCCGCCGGACGGCCTCGAGCTTCGATCCGGCCTCGGTCGAGCGGCCTACGAGGCGGGCGTCGGCTCCATCCGGCAGTCGATCGCCGACGGCGAGATCTACCAGGCGAACCTCACCCGCCGGCTCGCGACGCCGTTCCGGGGCGATCCGTGGCCGCTGTACCGCCGCCTTCGGACGGGCGACCCGGCGCTCTTCGCCGCGTATCTGGACCTGGGTGCGAACCCGCTCACCGGCGCGGCGCGGGCGATCGTCTCCGCCTCGCCGGAGCCGTTCCTGTCCGTGACGGCCGATGGCTGGGTCGCGACGAACCCCATCAAGGGCACCCGACCGCGAGGCCGCGACCGCGAGGACGATCGGCGGCTCGCCCGCGACTTGCTCGCCTCCGCGAAGGACCGCGCGGAGAACGTGATGATCGTTGACGTCCTGCGCAACGACCTGGGGCGCGTCTGCCGGCCCGGAACCGTCCGCGTACCGCGCCTGTGCCGGCTGGAGCGGACCGCGGCCGTGCAGCACCTGGTCAGCACGGTGACCGGACGGCTCGCGGCCGGCCGGGACGCCTTCGACCTGCTGGCCGCGTCGTTCCCGGGCGGCTCCATCACCGGCGCCCCGAAGATCCGGGCGATGGAGCTCGTGGAGGCCCTGGAGCCCGTCCGGCGCGGGCCGTACACGGGCATGGCGGGCTGGCTGGGGCCGGATGGCGCGATGGGCTCGAGCATCCTGATCCGCACGTTCGTCGCCGATGGCGAGCGGCTCAGCCTGCATGTCGGCGGTGGCATCACCTGGCGCAGCAACCCGGCCGAGGAGTGGGACGAGACCGTCGCCAAGGCGCGCGGCCCGCTCACCGCGATCGGCGCCCGGGAGGTCGCGTGAGAGAGCTCGCCGGCCGCCACGTCTGGATCGATGGGTCCCTCGAACCCGCCGAGGGGCGCCACCTGTCCGCGTTCGATCGCGGGTTCCAGCTCGGCGACGGAGTGTTCGAAACGCTCCGCGCCCGCGCCGGCCACCCGACCGAGCTCGCCGAGCACCTGGCGCGGCTGCGCCGATCGGCTGGCGGCCTGGACATCCCCCTCGGGCCGTCCCTCGAGGAGGACCTGACGCTGGGGATCGCGCAGCTGCTGGCCGCGGAGCGCCTCGACGGACCGGATGGCGACGCCTCGATCCGGATCACCGTGAGCCGCGGGGTCGCGACCAGCCGCGGGCTCCTGCCTGCCGGCCCCACCGATCCGACGATCGTGGTCCAGGCCTGGCCGGTCCAGCCGCCACCAGCCGGCCACCTAGAGCGTGGGCTGCACCTCGTGGCAAGCTCCGTCCGGCGCGATCCGGCGAGCCCGCTCGGCGCGCTCAAGACGACGAGCCGCGCCGACTACGTCTTCGCGCGCCTGGAGGCACGCCGTGCCGGCGCGGACGACGCGCTGTTCCTGACCATCGACGGCCGCATCTCGGAGGCAACGAGCGCCAACGTCTTCCTCGTTCGCAGCACGGCGGACGGAACCGAGCTCGCGACCCCGGCGCTGGACTCGGCGATCCTGCCCGGCACGACTCGAACGTGGATCCTCGGCTGGGCGGGCGCCGCCGGCCTTCGACCGTCCGAGGGCTCGCTCGTGCCCGCCGATCTCGCGGCCGCCGACGAGGCGTTCCTGTGCTCCAGCGTGGCCGGCATCCTGCCGGTGACGATGTTCAACGGGACGCCGATCGGCAGCGGCCGGCCGGGCCCCTGGACGGCGCGCGCCCGCGAGGCCCGCGAGGCGTTCATCCGCGGCACGGACCGGCACGCGCCGTGACCCGCGACGAGCTCGTCCGCGACACTCGCCAGCTCATCGACGAGGGCGATCGGCTGGCCGCGAACCCGAGCCATGCCGCGCTGAAGGTGTGGCTCCAGCTGACCGACGACCTGCTCAAGCGCGCGTGGGGGTCCATGGACCGATACCACCTTGCGTGGCTCTCGGTCGGACGGCCGAGCGCCAGCGTGCGCGGTCGCGCAATGACGGACGAGGAGGAGGCCGCCTACGTCCGCGAGGTGGCCACCGCGAAGACCGCGGTCCTGCGGATGAGCGTCGAGGCGCTCACCCGCCACGGCATGCCGTTCGTGGGCGAGACCCGGGGTGGGGCCGCCTAGGTCTTCTTGATCGACTTGGTCATCGTGGCCCCATCCGCTCGCATGGCGTAGCAGATGACCTTGCGATCGCCGCCGCTCCAGCCATCGGTGGTCGGCTTGAACGCGGCCATGTCGTAGGTCGTGTCCGACTCGAAATCGAGCCCCGTATAGGCGTTGAACGCCGGGGTGCAGGTCGAGGAATAGAAGCTCTCGAACGCCAGCGTGATCGGATACGAGTCCGTCGCAGGCGAGAAGTCGCCCACGAACACCACTTCGGCCTTGTGCGGCTCGGTGCACGGGCCGTCGTCCACGCCGGTCACCGTGCCGTCGGTCGTGGGCGGATCGAAGCACTGGCCCACCTGGAGGCTGTTCGCGTCGGTCGGCAGGAACATCTTCGCAGCGATCACGATCACCACGATCACCGCGATGAGGATCCCATTCCGCACGAGTGGGTTCTTGAGCATCCCTCTCCCCCTAGATCGTCCGGACCAGGATGGTCCGATCCTCCCGGTCGAAATCGTAGCCGGGCTGGGCGGGCGTTCCATAGAGATTCTGGCTGCCCGGCCCGACCTCCACCTGGAACCCGAGGGCGCGATGGAAGGCGATCGAGGGACGGTTGCCGGGCCAGGTGATCGCGCGCACCTCGTGCCGGCCCGCCCGCCGCGCGTCGTCGAAGAACCGCTCGTAGAGCGCGCGCCCGACGCCGCGCCCGCGCAGGTTCGGGTTCGTCGCGACGAGGCGGCAGTACGCGACGTTCGCCCTGTCGGGGGAGTGGAACCCGATCAGGAAGCCGGCAAGCTCACTGGCCGTCGTCTCGGCGAGCCACGACGTCCCGGTGAAGTGCTGGAGCCAGAGCCGTGGCAGCAGCGCGTCCATCGTCCGGCCGCCCCACCAGTCGTCGATGACCCGGACCATGCCCGGATAGTCAGCCTCCGTGGGTCGCCGGAGCGCGATCCCGGCCGGCGTGGGCAGGGCCGTGGCGTCCGCCATCAGGACTGCACCGGACCCGCGTTCGCTCCCCACACGGCGGCGGCTGCCGCGATGACGACCTCGCCCGGGACGAACAGCCCGAACGCCTCCAGCAGATAGTCCACGAGCCCGAGGTTTCCGCCCTCCGCGCGGGCGAACGCCCAGGTCGAGATGGCCGCGATCGCCACCGCCGCGATCGCCACGGCGACCGACAGCCGGGCAACGGTTCGACGCGAGACCGGGCGGGCCTCGCCGAGCGGGACGGCCGCGCGAGCGAGCACCAGGCCAGCCGCCCCGCCGACCGCGCCCGAGGTGAACAGCAACCCTGCCGTGGATGCAAGCAGTGCGCCCACGACGAACAGCGCGAGGGTCCCGAGGGCACCGACGAGGAGCGCCCGCACCAGCGGCCCCGACAGCGCGGACGGCGACGCGGTGCTCGATCCGCCCGTGCCCGGCGCCGGCTCCGCCTGGCCTGCCGCATATCGCTCGGACGGCGGCCGTTCCAGGCGACGCGCGGCTCCATCCGCCGACGCATCCGCGGTTGCCGGCGCGCTCTGTCGTTTGCGGGGTTCCGTGCCTGCCATGGGAGCATCGTACCGGCGTAGGCCCCGAGCGCACGGTAGACTCCGGCGCGTGAGCCATCCCAGCCTCGGCCTTCCGCCTCTGGACCTCTCGGCAGGCGATCCCGCCGCCGCGGCTGCGCTGGGGAGTGGTGGTGCTCGCCTCCGTGCCCGCGCGCTGGCGGCCGCGTTGGACATCGACCCGACCCTCCGCGACCGGCATGACGACCTCGTGCGCGAGGCGCTGCTCGCCGACCTGCAGGCGTTCGTCGACCGGTTGGCCGTCGCGGTGGCCAGTGGCGACCCGCGCGCCATGGCGACGTTCGCGGACCTCGTGGCCGTCCGCTACCGCAAGCGCAAGATCGCGATGGACGACGTGGTGACCCTGTGCGAAGGCCTCCGTCGCGCGGCGGCCGCGGCGGTCCAGCCGGACGCCCAGCCCGCGGTGGATGCGGCAATCGACGCCGGGATTGCGGTGTTCAAGTGGCACCGCCGACTCGCGGGCGACGCACGCAAGCGCAACCCGCTGCTCGCGTTCATCTACAAGGGGGCGTGACGATGACCATCAAGTGGGTCGTGTCAGACCCGCTGGTCATGAACGGCGAACCGTTCTGCTATGGCACGCGGCTGACCGTGCGGAACATCCTGGAGCTCCGGAGCAGCGGCTACACCCTAGGGCGCATGCTCAAGGACCACCCCGAGCTGCGCCGCATGGGCGTCGCCGCGGCCTACGAATACGCCGCGCGGCATCGTGACCGATACGCAGAGTTCTTCGAGGCGGACGGGTCGCTCGCCGGCCCCGGCTACTCCGACGCCGAGGCGGACGGCCTGCCGAGCCAGTACCGGATCCCCGGCGTGGTGATCAAGCCCGCAGGCTGATTCGGCCGCGCGGACGTCCTCGCACGCCGCGCGGGATCTCCATCCCGCCTTCACACCAGGTTCACGACTCGCCGTGAGGCTGTGGTCATCAACCCTTCGGACAAGGAGATGACCTCATGGGACGAGCAATCGTCGGCTTCTTCCTCACCCTGGTCGCCGTCGGCGTGCTCGTCGGCATCGGGGCGGAGATCTACCAGGCCGGTGTGGCGCAGGGCGTCGTGGACGCCGGGCGCTTCCCGGCAGGCGCACCGGTGCCGGTGGCCGGCTACGGCGGCTACCACGGCTTCAACTTCCTGGGACTGCTGTTCCCGCTGCTGTTCCTGTTCCTGATCTTCGGGCTCATCCGCGCCGCGTTCTCGCGCGGCAGGGGCTGGGGCCACGGCTACGGACACGGGTATGGGCGCGGCTACGGCTGGGGCGGCGGCTGGGACAAGGGCGAGAGCCAGATGGCGGGCGGCCCCGAGGGCTGGCGCGAGGAGCGCGACCGGCGGATGACCGAGCTGCATCGGCGCATGCATGAGGCGGACGGTGGGACCGGCGCCGCGCCGGGCGGCCCCGGCTCGGCCGAGGCTCCGGGCGGCTCGCCCGGGCGCTGACGGGCTTCGAACGGGGCGGCTGCCGGCAACGGCAGCCGCTTCGCCGTTCCCGCGACTAGAGTGACCGCCCATGCAGACCGTGCTGGTCGTCGATGACGAACCGAAGATCGCCCAGCTGGCGCGCGACTATCTCGAGCACGCCGGCTTCGCAGTGCTGACCGCCGGCGACGGGCCGTCCGCGGTCCACTCGGCGCGGGTGCGGCATCCGGACCTCGTCATCCTGGACCTCGGGCTCCCCGGCCTGGATGGCCTGGACGTCCTGCGCACCATCCGGGCAACCGGGCCGACGCCCGTGGTGGTGGTCACCGCGCGCGACACGGAGCTGGACAAGCTGCTCGGGCTGGAGCTGGGCGCGGACGACTACGTCACCAAGCCGTTCAGCCCGCGCGAGCTCGTGGCCCGTGTGCGCGCGGTGCTGCGGCGATCCGAGCGGGCGACCGAGCCGCGCGATCGAATCGAGGTCGGCGACCTCGTCCTCGACGTCCCGCGCCTGCGCGCGACGGTCCTTGGTCGTCCGATCGACCTCACCCCGACGGAGTTCTCCATCCTCGCCACCATGGCCCGCGAGCCGGGCCGCGTGTTCACGCGCTCGCAG
This sequence comes from Chloroflexota bacterium, assembly GCA_016191395.1. Taxonomy (GTDB): domain Bacteria; phylum Chloroflexota; class Limnocylindria; order Limnocylindrales; family CSP1-4; genus UBA5189. The sequence continues at coordinate 25,175 of JACPOS010000001.1, read as the reverse complement.
CTCCTGGACGCGGTGCACGGGGTCGCCTTCGAGGCGTACGAGCGTGCGATCGACGCCCACGTGAAGAACCTGCGCCACAAGCTGGAGCCGGAGCCTGGCCGGCCGCGCTACCTGCTGACCGTGTACGGCGTCGGGTACCGCGTCGCGGAGCCCGGCTGATGCGCCCGCACACGCGGCCGCCGTGGTGGCCAGACGACGAGGCATGGCCGCCGCCCGCCTCGCCCACCCGGTGGGACCGCCGCGGCATGCGCTCGCGTGCGATGCGCTCGGGCGGGATGCGCCGCGGGTTCGGCTGCCTGATCACGCTGATGGCGACGCTGATCGTGTCGATCGGCGTGCTCGTGCTGTGGCTGCTCGGCGGGCTGCTGGGCTGGGCGACGGCACAGGGCCCGCTCGCCGACCTGGCACGGCCGGCCGGCCTGGTGGTGCTGGTTGTCGGCGTCGTGGCGCTCATGGTCGGGATCCGCATCGCGCGGAACGTGGGCAGGCCGCTGTCCGAGCTGGTGGACGCGGCCGGGCGCATCGAGGCGGCGGACTACTCCGTCCGGGTCGCCGAGCCGCTCGGCGGTCGGGGTGAGCTGCGCGGGCTGACGCGGGCCTTCAACGACATGGCCGCGCGGCTGGAGTCGGAGGACGCGACGCGGCGCCGGCTCCTCGCCGACGTCAGCCATGAGCTGCGGACCCCGCTCGCCGTCATCCAGGGCAACCTGGAGGCGCTGCTCGACGGGGTCTACCCGCCGGACGAGGCGCACATCGGACCGATCCTGGACGAGACCCGCGTCCTCGAGCGCCTCATCGACGACCTTCGGACGCTGAGCCTCGCCGAATCCGGCGCGCTTCCGCTTCATCGTGAGCAGACGCACCCGGCGGTCCTCCTCGAGGACGTCGTGGCGGCACATCGGGCGCGCGCCGCGGCGGCGAAGGTGGACCTGCGCGTCGACGCCGCGCCCGGCCTCCCAGCCATCGACGTGGATCCGATGCGGATGCGCCAGGTCCTGTCGAACCTCGTCGACAACGCGATCCGGGTCATGCCCGATGGCGGGTCGATCACCCTGTCCGCGGCCATCCGCGAGGGTGCGCTGGCCATCGATGTCGCCGACGACGGACCCGGCATCCCGCCCGAGCTGCTCCCGAACGTGTTCGAGCGGTTCACGAAGTCCGCGACCTCACGCGGCTCTGGCCTGGGGCTCGCGATCGCCCGGGCCATCGTCACGGCGCACGGGGGCACGATCGTGGCCACGTCTGATCCGGGCCGGGGTCGCGGCACCACCGTCCACGTCTCGCTGCCGGTGGCCTAGGTCGCGGGCTGGACCGCGCGCTCTGGCGAGAGGTCGCAGTCGGGCGTCGTGCACAGGATGAGCCCCAGGTTCTCCAGGCCCTCGGCCAGCGGGGTGAACCCGAGCCTGCCGTCCAGCTGCCGCGAGATGATCCCGGCCGGTGCCCCGTTGACGAGGACGGCGCCGCCGGAATCGCCGACCACCACCGGGATGTCGGCCACGGCCATGCACGGGAAGATCGTGTCGGTCTCGTGCTCGTAGCTGCCGATCGAGACGATCGTGCCCGTTCGATAGTGCTCCCGGCCGTTCATCTCCACCCGGTCGCCGACGCGGATGTCGGAGCACGCGAGGGGACGTGTGCCCGCCGCGAGCGTCCGGTAGCCTCCCGCGCCGAGATCGACCATGTTCAGGTGGCCCCAGGGGATGCGATCCGGGGCGAGGGCCATCGCGAGGAAGTCGGACGGCGCGCAGAAGCGCCCGGCGGGGCAGTCACGGAGCTCCGCCCGCGGCCCGAACACCCCGATCACGCGTTCACCCACGCCTCGAAGCGTGTCGCCCGGGTTGGCGCAGTGCGCCACGATCGTGAGCACGATCGTGTCGCCCCGTCGAGCGTAGAAGCCGCCCGAGCACGCCCCCGGGACGTTCTGGCCCGCCCAGACGGGTGGGTCGAAGCGAGCGGTGGTCCGCGCCGTCTCGTCCCGCTCCCGAAGCGCCCCGATCGCCCAGAAGCCGGTCAGCCCGATCAAGATGCCCAGGAGGCAGACGGTCACGGCGCGGACGAGTCGCTTGCGGCGCATGCGGCGCGAGCATAGAGAGGCGGGTGGCCCGGCCGATGGCGCCGGGTAATCCCTACTCCGTTGGTGGGGTATCCAGCGACCTTGGTGTACCCTCAACGGGATGACCGACACCGCCGATCCCGCGGCACCAGCCACCCCCCAGCCGGCCGCGCCGCTGTTCGACGCGGAGCGCCGCGCGACGGAGCTCGCGATCCTCGACGCGCTTCGCGCCGTGGTGGACCCGGAGATCGGGATGAACGTGGTGGAGCTCGCGCTGATCAAGCAGATCCTGCTCGGCCCGACCGAGACCGAGATCAAGATGATCCTGACCACCCCGTTCTGCCCGTATGCGGGCTCGATGATCGCCCAGGTGCAGGAGCAGGCGGAGTCCGTGGTGGAGCACCCGGTCAAGGTCACGCTCCTCGCCGAGCGCTGGGATCCGCGCGACGCGGGCTTGATGTGGTAGGCCGGCGCGGCTGCGGCGGCCGGAGTCGCCAGGACTCATGAGCACGCGGAGCCCGATCGACTCGGTCGTCGCGACGACCAGGGGCGATGACGGTACGACGGGCCTTCTGTACGGCGGGGCGCGGATCGGCAAGGACGACCCGCGCACCGAGGCCTACGGCACCATCGACGAGGCGATTGCCGCCCTCGGGCTCGCCCGGGCGAACCTCGGCGTCAAGAAGCGCACGGGCACGCTCGGGCCGTCCATCGGCGGGCTCGCTCCGCTGATCCTGCGGATCCAGCGAGAGCTGTTCGTGGTCGGCGCGGAGCTGGCGACGACCCCCGACGCGTGGGACCGGCTGGAGGACGGCCGCACCCGCGTGTCCGAGGCCATGGTCCGCGGGATCGAAGCCGACCTCGTCGCGCTCGAGGCGAACCTCGAGATGCCGCGCGAGTTCGTCGTGCCCGGCGAGACCGTCACCAGCGCCGCGCTGGAGCTGGCGCGGACCATCCTGCGCCGCGCCGAGCGGCGGGCGGTCGCGCTGTCACGCGACGGCCTGGTGCCCGGGCCGCACCTCATCCCGTACCTGAATCGCCTCGCCGACCTCGTGTGGGTCTTGGCGCGCGCGGCGGAACGTGCAGAATCAAGGACAGCGACCCCGGCCCGCAGGCCGGGTTCGGGCACTCGAAGGGAGTCATCGACGTGAGCTTCGGAACCAACCAGGACCCGACCGGCATCGGGCAGCCGTCCAGCGGCGTCGTCCGCGTGAACGGCGTTGACATCCGCACGGATGCGCGCGCCCAGGGTGCCTACCTGACGCAGGCGTTCTTCTGGATGTTCGCGGGCCTCCTGCTGACGGCCGGCGTCGCCACGCTCGTCCAGCTCAACCAGGGGTTGCTCTCGTTCGCGGCACGGAACTTCCTGCTGCTGATCATCGCGCAGTTCGCCGTCGTGCTGGCGATCCAGTTCGGAATCACGCGGCTCAACGCCACCGCGGCGCTGGGCATGTTCTTCCTGTATGCCGCGAGCCTCGGGATCACGATCGGGCTGATCGTGTCGCTGTACACGGGCACGTCCGTGGCGACCGCGTTCCTGTCGTCCGCGGCGATGTTCGGTGGCGCCGCCCTGTACGGCTACACCACGAAGCGCTCGCTCGCGGGCATCGGGGGCTACCTCCAGATGGGCGTCTTCGGCCTCATCGTGGCGATGGTGGTCAACATGTTCATCGGGGCCGGTACGCTCGGCTGGATCATCTCGCTGGTCGGCGTGGTGCTGTTCACGGTGCTGACCGCGTGGCACGTCCAGCGGATCGCGAACGGATCGCTCGTCATCGCGACGGGCTCCGTGGAGAAGGCGGCCGTCATCGGCGCGCTCGCGCTCTACCTGGACTTCATCAACCTCTTCCTGTTCCTGCTCCGGCTGACCGGCGGCCGCCGCTGAGCAACGCCCGGCTCGGGCGGGGTTTCGACTCGCTTCTCCAGTCGCCGACCAACGAAGCCGCCGATCCGGCCCGGGTCGGCCGGGTGGGCCCAGGCAAATCCCTGGCCCATGTCGCAGCCGAGCTCGCGCAGGCGGCGTGCCTGCTCGTCCGTCTCGATGCCCTCGGCCACGACGGTGATGCCCAGGCCGTGCGCCAGTGAGACGACCGCGCGGACGATGCCGACGTTCGGGTCGTGCACGTCCAGGTCGGTGACGAACGACCGGTCGATCTTGATCGTGTCCAGCGGCAGCTGGCGCAGGTACGCCAGCGAGGAGTAGCCGGTCCCGAAGTCGTCCAGCACGACGCGGACGCCGAGCGAGCGCAGCTGCTGGAGCACCCCGAGGCTCGCCTCGGAGCGGTCCATGACGCTGCTCTCGGTGATCTCCAGCTCCAGGGCGCACGGCTCCAGGCCGCTGGCCCGGAGGACCTGGCTGATGCTGTTCGCGAGGTCCGGGTCCAGGAACTGGCGGGGCGAGAGGTTCACGCTCATGACGAGGTTCTCCTCTGGCCAGCGCGAGCGCCACAGCGTCGCCTGCCGGCAGGCCTTCTCGAGGATCACCCGTCCGATCGCGACGATGAGCTGGGATTCCTCGGCGAGCGCGATGAAGTCGACGGGCAGGACGAGGCCCCGCGATGGGTGCTGCCAGCGGGCCAGCGCCTCGAACCCGACGATCCGCGAGGTGCGCAGGTCCAGGATCGGCTGGTAGTGGACGGTGAGCTCGTCGCGCTCCAGCGCGGTCCACAGCTCCGCCTCCACGTCCAGGCGCTCCAGGGCGTGACGGCTGCTGAGCGGGTCGAACATGGCGACGCGATGGGTGGGGTTGCGCTTCGCGCCGACGAGTGCGATCTCCGCCTCCTGGAGGACGTCACCGCCGCCCGTGCTGCCCGGGGCGCCGACCGAGATGCCCATGCTCGCGCTGATGAACCACGTGCGGCCGTCGAGGTCAAACGGCGGCTTCAGCTCCAGCTGGACGCGCTCGGCGAACGCCAGCGCGGCGTCCGAATCGGTGCCGGGGAGCAACAGGGCGAACGTGTCCCCACCGAATCTCGCCAGCGTGTCCCCGGGCCCGAGGACGGATGAGATGCGGTGGCCGATGTCGCGCAGGACGCGATCGCCCGCGGCGTGGCCCAGGCTCTCGTTGACGATCTCGAACCGGTCGACGTCGAGCAGGACGACGGCGACGGGCGCCGGGACGATCCCGACCGCCGGCGGCGACAGCGCATCGACGACCCGCTGGATCAGCGTCTCGCGCGTCGGCAGACCGGTGACCGGGTCGCGCGGCGAGAGCGCCCGCTCCTGGAGCCGCGCGTTCTCGAGGGCGATGGACGCGAGCTGGGCGAACTTGGTCAGCGCGTCCACCTCCGGCTGGCGGAACAAGCGATCCGTCGATCCCGAGGCCAGGCCCAGGACGCCGACGACTCGCCCGCCCACCGTGAGCGGCACGCCGACGCCCGCGCCGACCATGCCGGTGAACGCCGGCGAGTGGCCCTCGAAGCTGTCGTAGTCGTCCACGACGAACGGCCGGCCGGTGCGGAAGACCTGGCCGCCGATGCCCTGGTCGATCGGCATCCGGAAGCCGACGTAGCCGGCCGTCACGCCGATCGCCGCGCGGATGGTGATGTGGTCGTCGCCCGCCTCCCCGAGGTAGACGTAGCCGGTGCGGACGCCCAGCAGTCGCGCGGCGCGGCTCAGGATGGAGTCCAGCAGCTCCTCCGCCCCTAGGCCGTCGAGCAGGCCCATGGCCGTCTCGTCCAGCGCCGCCACGAACTGGTCACGGGAGTTGCGGAACGGCGCCCCCTTGGCGAGGAACAGCGCCTGGTCCGCGGTCTCCACCATGCTGTCCTTGTCAGAGGCGTCCTCGGGGTGGCAGGCGATGCCGACGCTGATCGTGACGTGCGGCCCGCCGCTGTCGTCGGGGATCGCCTCGATGGCGGCCCGGATCCGGCGCGCCACCTCCTCGGCCGCCGGGCGGCCCACGTCGGGCAGGATCACCGCGAACTCGTCGCCGCCATACCGGTACGCCCGGTCGCCCTGGCGGATGCACGATTCGATCCCGCGGCTCACCCCGACGAGCAGGTCGTCCCCGGCGGGGTGGCCGTTCCGGTCGTTGTAGCCCTTGAACCGGTCGAGATCCATCATCAGGACCGAGATCTGGCGCGCCGGGCCGGGCCCGAGAAAGGCCTGCAGCTCCCGTTGGAACGCGCCGTGGTTGCGCAACCCCGTGAGCGCGTCCCGCTCTGCCTGGACCTTGACCTCGTCGTGCGCGTCCGCGTTCCGGAGGGCGATGGCTGCCTGGGCGGCGAAGAGCTTCGTCAGCTCGAACTCGTTCTGGCTGTAGTGGGCCTCCGGGCCGCCCATCCGGCCGATGTTCAGGGTGCCCAGGACCTCGCCGTCGCCCATGAGCGGGACGATGACCATCGACTCGGCCTCGAACGGCGTGCCCGGGATCTGGATGGAGCGAGGGTCCGCGTGGGCGTCGTTGGCGAGGACGGGCTCGCGGTTGTCCACCGCCCAGCCCGTGAGGCCCGTGCCGAGCGGCGCGTCGTAGCCCAGGATCAGCTCCGCGAAGCGGTCGCGGGCGATGACCGGCCGGCGCACGCCGCGCTCCTTGTCGATCCGGTAGATCGTCAGCGAGTCGTATGTGACCACGGTCTTCAGTGAGTCCGCGATCATCTCGAGGACCCCGGTGGGGTCCAGCGTGGACAGGAGCTGTTCGTTGACGGCCATGAGCCGTCGCTGGCTGACGAGCTGATGCTCCAGCTCCACCTGCTGCGCTCGGAGCTGTTCCAGGCGCTCCGCATTCACCAGAGCCTGTGCGGCCGTGCCCGCGAAGATGCTCAGGGTGGTCTCGTCGTTCGGGCCGAACCGGTCCTGCCCGAGGCGCGAAGCCACGATGATTCCGTGGACGCGCTCCTCGTACATCATCGGCACGAGGAGCATGGATTCGGGGCCGTTCGTCTCGCCCACGATGAGGCTGCGCTCGTCCGCATGGGCATTGCCCAGCAGCAGCGTCTCGCCGTGCTCCGCGACCCAGCCCGTCAGCCCCTCGCCGATCCGGACGCGGAGCTGCTCGGGGTCCGGGTCGGTCCGGCCGAGGAAGACGCCTTCGAACGCGATCGGTTCGCACCAGCCCGTCTCGTGCTCCACTCGATAGACCCGGAGCGTGTCGTAGCCGATCAGCGCCCGCGCCTCGGCGACGAGCGTGTCGCCGATGCCTCGGACGTCCTGGATGCCGCTCAATCGCGCCGAGAGATCCTGGATCGCCCGGAGCCGGGCGGCGAGATCCTCGACGGACGCCATGAGCCGGGCGTTGCCGATGGCGGTTGCGATCGTGTCGCCGAAGCTGCCGGCAAGCGCGGTCTCCTCCGGCGTCCAGTCGTATGGCTCGTTGTGGTACAGCACCAGCAAAGCGACGGGCGAACCGCGGAAGATCGCAGGGACGAAGCACAGCGAGGCGATCCCGCTCGCAGCGTACAGCTCGCGCATCTCTGGCGTGAGCGTCTGGTCCGCAGCATCCCGGAACACGATCACGCGCTCGGTTCGCAGCGCCTCGAACCCCGCGAGCTTCGAATCCTGGGTGGCGGCACGAACCCGGCGTTCGATCGCCTCGGGAAAGTCGCGGCTGGCCACGAGCTCAAGGGGGTGCTCATTCGCCGCATGCCACAGCCAGAGGCCTGCGCGATCCGCGTGGAACAGGCGCTCGGAGTTGTCGAGGACCTCCTCGAGGACCGGCTGGAGGGCATCTGAGCCGGAGAGCTCCGATGCGAGGCGCCGCAGCGCGTCGGTGCCGGTGCGACCGACCGCACGCACCCTTGTGGCGCCGTACGTCCCGCTCAGCGCATCGGTCCCGTTCGTGCCGTGCGGACCATGGGCGCCATTGCCATGGGCGCCATTGCCATGGCCACTGCCGTTGCCGTTGGCGCGACGGCCGCGGCCGTCCAGCAGTCGATCAAGGTCGATCCGACGAAGGCGCACCTCATGCCGAGCGCCATGTCGCAGGTGGGGCAGCTCGCCTTTCGCACACCAGGCTCGAACGGTCTCGCGGTGGACGCCGGCCACGCGGGCGGCCTCTGACAACGTGATCAGCTCGGCGGCCGATCCCGGCCGCGCAGCGAGTGCCATGGGGCTGGCGAAGCTCCCTTTGGCCCCGGAAATGCCGGAACCGATGTCGTGCGGCGCGGGTGAGCGTCCCGCGTGGCTGGAACCGTACGGTGCGGTCAGGTCCGGAACGATAGGAATGGAGTACGGGGTGGGTCCTGTTGTGCGGGCCGGGAATCGTCGAAGCCCGGCTCGTCGAGCCGGGCTTCGACAGGGAAGGGAGCGAGGTTCAGGCCGGCTGCGCGTTCGGCTGGAAGGCGCGCTTCGGAGCCGTCTCCGTCTGTGCCCGCGTGGCCCACACGAGGCCGAAGCCCGAGATCAGGGCGAAGAACCCGAGGCCGGCGAACAGGTCGGCGACCCCGAACCCGAGCTGCAGGGCGGTGGCCGTGACGGTGCCGACGCCGAGCTCGGCGATGAGGCCGTGGGCCGTGCCGGTCCATGCCTGCTCGCGAGCCGCAGCCTCGATCGGGTTGGCCCGGTTGAAGGCGCTCCAGTAGCGGCCGTCGACCGGGAACTGGTACGTCCCCGCCTTGTAGACCGTGCCGTCAGCCGCGGTGACGTCCTTGGGGAGGACGACCGTCTGCGTGCTGTTCAGGGTGTGGTAGGTGATGGCCGCCATCTGGAACATGTACTCGGTGGCCGTGTTCACGACCGGGTCGTTCGGGTTCAGGTCTGCGGTGTTGACCGGGTACTTCCAGTCGTCCTTGAGGAGCGACATGATCGCGGTGGCCCCTGCAACCTCGCCGCGGTCCACGAGCTGGCCCTGCGCGTTGTAGCTGAGCTTGACGTCCTGCGCTGCGCTCAGCGCGCTGAGCGACTGCGCGCCCTCGTTGGTCTTGATGAAGGCGTAGGCACCGGCCGCAACGAACACGATGCCGAGCACCGCGAGCACGAGGCCGAGATTCCGCAACCGTCCGATCATCTGTACGTCCCATCCTTCGCTGTATTGCCGACGGACCTTCGTCCGTTGTCTTGCGCTGGCATGACTTTCGCGGAAGTGGGCAGCCGTTGACGGTTGCCGAATGGCCCGAACTGCGCACGGAGTTGACCGCCGAAGCGGTCCAGACGTCACAACCCAACAGCCGGAGGCGGCGGCCTCCGTGGTCCCCGATTCAGGCTCGCGATGGCTCGAGCGCGAGCTCGGCGATGGAGCCCAGGACCACGTCTGCGAGTGGCTCCAGGCTCGCGCGATCGCCGACGCCGGTCAGGACGCCGATGGACCGGGCGACGCCCGCGGCGCGGCCCATGAGCAGGTCTGCGGGCGAATCGCCCACGACGGCCGTGCGGGATGGCAGGATCCCGAGGGCCGCACACAGGCGCAGCACCGGGTCCGGCGCCGGCTTCGTCCGGATCCCGTCGTCGGCGCAGCTGATCGCCGCGAACTCGCCGCTGACGCCGAGGGCCTCGAGGGTCCGTTCCGTGGGCCGCCGGTCGTCGCTCGTCGCCACGGCGAAGATTCCGACGCGCGCCCGCAGACGTCCCAGCAACCCAGCGAGGTCGGTCACGGGCTGGGCGAGCGCCACGGGATCAGGGGCGTGCCACGCGGCCTGGATCGCGGCCGCCGCGAGCTCGGGCGCGGCGCCGGCCTCCTCGACGTACGCCTGGACCACTTCGCGGATGCGCGACATGGGCGTGGCCGCCAGCAGGCCGTGCGCGTGGATGAGGCCCGTACCCCGATCAACGCCAAGGAGTGCGTAGAGGCCCTCGCGCACTGGGAGCGCCGCGGCGGTCTCGAGGCGGCGCGCCAGCGCGTCCACCCACGCGCCCCACATCAGGTGGAACTCGATGAGCGTGCCGTCCTTGTCGAAGATGATGAGGTCGATCCCGGCGAGCGGATCGATCGCGGCGCTGGAGGTCACGCCTCCGCGATCAGGGCCTCGACCGAGTCGAGCGGGGCCTTCGCATCAAGCACGAGCGGGCCCTCCTCGGGGAAGCTGATCGTGACGGTCTCGCCCAGCTGGGGGAGCTTGAGCGTGGGCTCGTTGAACTCGTCCAGCACAACCACCGGTCCGCCCTCGCCGAGCCCGACCCGGATCCGGACGATGGATCCCAGGAAGCTGACGTCCGTGACCTTGCCTGTCAGGTGGTTGGCCCCCAGCGCGTCGTCGCTGCCGAGGGACACCATCTCCGGGCGGAGCGCCACCGTCACCGGTCCACCGGGCTGGCCGTGGAAGCCACGCGCGATGCGGACGGCCTGCCCCGCGATCGTCACCCCGCCGGCCGCCAGGTCCGTCACGACGCCGGGCAATACATTCAGCGTGCCCACGAACGACGCCACGAACGCTGTCGACGGGAAGTTGTAGATCTCGAACGGCGTGCCGACCTGCTCCATCCGGCCCTCGCTCATGACCACGACCCGATCGGACAGCGAGAGCGCCTCCTCCTGGTCGTGGGTGACGTAGACCGTCGTGATCCCGAGCTGGCGCTGGATGGACCGGATCTCGTGGCGGAGCGCCACGCGGATCTTGGCGTCCAGGGCGGAGAGGGGCTCGTCGAGGAGCAGGACCTGCGGCTCGAAGGCGAGGGCTCGGGCCAGGGCGACCCGCTGCTGCTGCCCGCCGGACAGCTGGTACGGGTAGCGCTTGCCCTTCTCCGGCAGGTTGACGATCTGGAGCAGCTCGTCGACGCGCTTCGTGATCTGCTCCGTCGAGCGCTTCCGGACCTTCAGCCCGAACCCGACGTTGTCCGCGACGGTCAAGTTCGGGAACAGCGCGTAGGACTGGAAGACCATGCCGACGTCGCGCTTGTTCGGCGCGCGATCGGTTACGTCCACGCCGTCGATCAGGATCCGTCCGGCGGTGGGTCGCTCGAAGCCGGCGATCATCCGGAGCGTCGTCGTCTTGCCGCAGCCCGATGGACCGAGGAACGAGACGAACTCACCACGCTCGGCGACGAGGTTGAAGTCCTCGACCGCGAACGTCGTGCCGAAGCGCTTCTGGATGCCGGTCAGCTCGAGATAGCCCATCGTCGCCCGCCTCTGCTAGCGCGCGCCCGCGACCGAGATCCGGGTCTGCGACCCGCGGCCGAGGGCGGAGATGATGATCATGGCAATCCATGTCATGCCGAAGCTCACGAGGGCACCCGCCGCCTGGGCGAATGGGTCCTTGGTGCCGAGCAGCGCCAGGAACGGCGCGAACGCCGGACGGGCCAGGAAGATCGCCACCGTGAATTCGCCGAGGACGATCGCGAGGGTCAGGAACGCCCCGCTGAGGACCGCGACGCGAACGTTCGGCAGGATCACGCGGAGCAGGATCGTCATCCACCCGGAGCCCAGGCTCTGGGCCGCCTCGGTCAGGGTCCGCACGTCGATCGTCGACAGCCCGGTGTCGGCGGCCCGATACATGTACGGGAGCGAGAGGACGACGTAGGCGGCGACGAGGAGGACCGTGCTGCCGAAATCCGATCCGGTCAGCGACAGCGGGGGCGGCGAGTACGTGCTGATCAGGCCGAACACCAGCACGACCGGTGGGACCATGAACGGGAGCAGCGTGATGAACTCGATCACCGGCCGGACGCGAGGCAACCGCAGGCGAACCCAGAACGCGGTCGGGACCACGAGGGCCACGCTGACCACGATCGTTGCGACCCCGACGGCGAACGAATAGGCGAAGCTCGAGAAGAACTCCGGGTCCTGGAACAGGTCCGTGTACGCGGCGGTCGGTGGGACGTCACGCAGCGAGAACAGGAAGGTCGCGACCAGGGGCAGGATGAAGTAGAAGGAGCCGGTCAGGAAGACGAGCCACCAGACGAGGCGCATGCCGCCGCCGCGCCGCCGGCCCCGGCCGTCGCCACCCGGGCGCAGCCACGACCGCATGACGCCGGCTGGCGCGAGCGGTGGCTGTCCGCCGCCGCTCATCGCCTCCACCGTTCGGCGCGACGCTGGAGGATGGCGTACGCCGCAAGCGCGAAGGCCATCACGACGATCATCCCGACCGCGAGCGCGAAGCCCTTGCCAGGGGTGTGCAGGACGTCGCCGCTGAGCTGGTCGCCGATGAGGAGCGTCACGAGGTTGAGGAGGCCGCCGGTCAGCTGGTACGCCGTGGCCTGGGCGCCGAACGCGTTCCCGAACAGGAGCATGGTTGCGCCCAGGAGGGACGGCATGAGGATCGGCAACGCGACGCGGCGCCAGAAGGTGAAGCTGCTCGCCCCAAGGTTCTCGGCCGCCTCGCGCCATTCGGACTTCAGGCCGTCGATCGCCGGGGCGATGATCAGGATCATCAGCGGCAGCTGGAAGTAGAAGTAGACGATCTCCAGGCCGATCTTCGAGTAGAGGTTGAATCCGGAGTCATATGGATCGATCCCCAGGCCCTTGAGGAAGACCGTCGCCAGCCCGGCCCGCCCGATCGTGAAGATGAAGGCGAGCGCCAGCGGGATGCCGGCGAAGTTCGAGGCGACTCCGGAGAAGGTGAGCACCGCCGCGCGGAGCGGCTTCGGGAGTCCACCGGAGATCAGCGCGTAGGCCATGAGGAAGCCGAAGATCGCGGCCGCGACGGCGGTGACGAGGCTGATCTCGATGCTCGTGGTGAACGCGCCGACCACGATCTTGGAGGTGAAGTCCTCGTAGTTCGCGAGGGAGAAGTTGCCGGCCGAATCCTGGACGCTGCCGAGGATCAGCTTGATCGTGGGGACCAGGAGGAACGCGCCCGAGAAGACGAGGAACGGCACGACGCCGAGCCATGGCAGCAGGCGTGTTGAGCGCCCGGACTGCGCGAGCGCAGTCCGGGCGCCGGTCGGACCAGGTGTGGTGGACACCCTGGTTCCGAGGACCTATGTCGTCGTTACTTGTCCGGAACGACCACGCCGACGGTGGTCGGCCAGCCGGCAGCGATCGCACTGGTGGCGGCCGTGATCTGGTCGAGCGTCGGGAGGAAGGCGCCCTTGGTGTCGGGCAGCTTCGCCTTCAGATCGGCCGGGATCGCGTTCCGGGCCACCATGTCGTCGTACCGGATCGGGTTGCAGTAGCCCTTCAGCCAGACGTTCTGGCCCTCGTCGGAGTAGAGCCACTCCATCCAGAGCTTGGCAGCATTCGGATGCGGGGCATACGCGCTGATCGCCTGGATGTACATGCCGCCGAACCGGCCGGTGGCCGGAACGGAGACGGTGATGTTCGTCTTGCCGGCGAGGGCGTCCTTGTCGCCAAGGGCGTTGTAGGTCCACGTGATGCGGACCGGGGTCTCGCCCGCCGCGACCGTCGCCTTCGACCCGATGACCGGGACGAAGTTGCCGGCGTCATTGAGCTTCTTGAAGAAGTCGAGGCCTGGCTGGACCTTGTCCGCCCCGCCGCCATTGGCGAAGGCAGCGGCCCAGACGCCGGAGATGGCCTGGTTGGACTTGACCGGGTTGCCGGTCAGCGCGACCTGGCCCTTGTACTTGGGATCGAGCAGGTCCTTCCAGTCGGCAGGAACGCTCTTCTGGACGTCCGTGTTGGTTTCGAATGCGAGGACGCCGAAGTAGTCGCCGTACCAATAGCCGTCCTTGTCCTTGGCCGCATCCGGGATCGACGCCCATGTCGACACCTTGTACGGCGCGAGGATCTTGTCGGCGATCGCCGGGGGGCCGAAGCCGAGCCCGACGTCGATGACGTCCGGCGCCTGCGGGCCCTTGTTGTCCTTGTTGGCCTTGATCGCGTCGATCTCCTGCTGCGAGCTGCCGTCAGGATTGAGGTCGTTGATCGCGATCCCGGTCTTGGTGGTGAACGTCGACATCATCTCGCCGTAGTTGCACCAGCCCGCCTTCGGCAGGGCGATCGTCGTGAGACCGCCTTCGCCCTTCGCGGCTGCGAGCAGCGTCGCGTCCGGCGTCCAACCGCCGCCTCCGGCGGCGCCCGTCGGTGCGGTCGTGGCGGTACCGGCGTTGTTGCATGCGGCGGCGAACAGGACTAGAGCGGCCCCGAGTGCCATCAGCCGGGGCGCGGTGCGAGTGGTGGTCAAGTGCTCCTCCACGTTTCTGGCGCGTCGCTTGGTCGCGCGCGTCCACTGCCGACGATAGGGCGCGGGCCATCCACCGGAGCGAGTTCGGCGGAAATGAGGCGGACCTCCTGATCCCAGACCCTCGGGTCCCGGAGCGCATCGTCGGGTGCCATCTTCGTCGCGGCGTTAACGGGATGCAAGCGTTTTTCGCAGCCCCGCCGACTCTATACTCCGCGCGGCATGGAACCCGGCCCGCGAACGCTCGAGGATCCGCTCGCCGAGGCGCTGCGGATTGTCGCGGTCGCCGACCAGGAGGGCCTGCTCCTCCGGCTCATGGGTGGCATGGCGGTGCGTGCCCACGCACCGGAGTGGACTCACCGCACGCGCCGCGTCGAGGTGGACCTGGACTTCGCGACGCGCTCCAAGGACCGCAAAGCCGTGTTCGCCCTGCTCGAGCGGGAGGGCTACACCCCCGACAAGCGCCACAACGCGCTGTTCGGGCAGCACCAGGGCTACTTCGTGGACGAGGCCCGGCGGCGGCCGGTGGACGTCCTGGTGGACAAGCTGGAGATGTGCCACCGGATCGAGTTCGCGGACCGCCTGGCGGCCTCCCGCCCCACGCTCCCGGTGGCCGACCTGCTCCTGTCCAAGCTCCAGATCATCAAGATCAACCGCAAGGACGTCCTCGACGCGCTCGTGCTCCTCGCCGAGCACCCGCTCGCCCAGGACGACGGCGCGCAGGAGTCCACGCAGGGCGCCGGCGCGATCAGCCTGCCCCGGATCCTGGCCCACACCTCCAACGACTGGGGCTGGTGGCGCACCGTCACGGGCAACCTCAAGGTACTCCAGGACTACCTCGACACGGCGTTCACCGACGCCGACCTCGATGTGGGGCCGCGACCCGTCCGCTACCAGATCCGGGAGCAGGTGGCGGCGCTCCGGGCCGCGATCGATGCGGCGCCGAAGTCCACTCGCTGGCGGCTGCGGTCCACGGTCGGGGAGCGCCAGCAGTGGTACGTGGAGCCCGAAGAAGTGGGTCACAGCTAGGCCGCCCGGAGGAACCGTGCGCATCTTCTTCGCGACCGACATCCATGGTTCCGAGGTGTGCTGGCGGAAGTTCCTGAACGCCGGGGGGTTCCACAAGGCGGACGTCCTGGTCATGGGCGGTGACATGACCGGCAAGGCCATGGTCCCCATCACGGGCGCGAACGGGACGTGGCGGGTCACGCTCCAGGGGCAGGAGCACGTCCTGTCCGGCGAGCCGGAGGTGGCGGCGATGGAGAAGCGCATCGCCGACCGCGGCTACTACCCCATCCGCCTCTCATCCGACGAGATGACGGCGTGGCAGGCGGACCAGTCGCTCGTGGATGCCCGGTTCAAGGCCGAGATGCTCGGCCAGGTGGGCCGGTGGATGGCGCTCGCGGATGAGCGCCTCGCGGGCAAGGGCATCCGCTGCATCGTCTCGCCTGCCAACGACGACATCTTCGAGATCGATCCGATCATCGACGCCGCGAAGCTCGTGGACCTCGGCGAGAGCAACCTCATCGACCTCGACGGGTTCTCGCTCGTGTCCACGGGCTGGGCCAATCCCACGCCGTGGAACACGTTCCGGGAGCTGCCGGAGGACCAGCTCCGGGAGCGCATCGATGCCCTTGTCGCGAACGTCCCGGACCGGTCGCGCGCGATCTTCAACTTCCACGCGCCGCCGTTCGGCTCGAACCTCGACAATGCCCCGAAGCTCGACGCCGACATGCGCTACGTCTCCGGCGGCCAGGCCCTGATCCCGGTGGGCTCAAGGGCGATTCGCGATGCGATCCTGGAGTACGCGCCGGTCCTGTCGCTCCACGGCCACATCCACGAAGGCCGCGGCGCCGTGAAGCTCGGGCGCACGCTCGCCGTGAATCCCGGCAGCATCTACGAGGACGGTGTGCTCCAGGCCGCGATCGTGGACCTTGACCTGAAGAAGGCCGAAGTGAAACGCTACCTCCTAATCAATGGTTGACAGCCCGGGAGTGTGAAGCTTGCCCAATTGGTGATCCGGAACTCTCGGAGGACCCAGGCGACGCCCCGCTAGCCATGGGTCCGAGGATGGACCGAGGCGACGCCCCGCTAGCCATCGGTCCGAGGATGGAAGAGGAGGAGTTATGGCTTCGGAAGCGAAAGCGGCGCCCTCACTGTTCCTGCGGAACGCCACGGGTCTGGTGAAGGGCTGGTCCGGGTTCGACGCGTTCGCCTACTCGTTCATGTCGGTGAACCTCGTCGCCCTCGGCATGTTCTACAGCCTCGCGATCTTCGGCTACGTACCGGACGGCTCGGCGATCCTGTCGATCGTGATCACGGCGATCGGCATGACGTTCATGTCGATCGCGTACGCCGGCCTCATCGCGGCGATGCCGCGAGCGGGCGGCGACTACGTCTGGCAGACCCGCGTGCTCGACGGCATTCCTGGCGCCGTCGTGGGCGGCGCGTTCGGCGCGATTGCGTTGTTCCTCGTCGGCACGGCGTTCGGCCTCGACACCACCGTCACCTACGTCGCGATGGCGCTGGGCGCCGTTGCCGGCGCCGGGCTCGGCCTCTGGCGCGGTGGCATCGGCTTCGTGCTGTCGGCGACGGGCTGGTGGTTCATCCTCGCCCTCTGGGCGCCGATCTACGCCTTCATCTTCAACATCGAGTTCGTCCAGCCCCTGGCGGCCGTGCTCGGTTGGCAGGATGGCGTCACCTTCTTCTCCGGGCACGACGGCGGGTTCGCCGTCTCCATCTTCACGATCGTCGTGACGTCCGGCCTCGTTGCCCTCGGCATGGCCGGCTATGCCCGGATCCAGAAGTGGTGCCTCTACGTCGGCCTCATCGCGCTGGCCTTCATGTTCATCTTGATGGCCATCTCGAGCGTGGACTCCTTCATCGCGGCCTACAACCGCGAGGGCCAGGCGCTCTTCGGGGTCTCGAATGCCTACCAGGCGACGATCGACCAGGGCAACGTCCAGGCCGTCGCCGGCGGTGATGTGAACAACTTCAGCATCGGTGCCCCGACGTTCGCCCTCGTCCCATTCATGCTGTTCTTCCTGCTGTACCCGCAGTGGGGATCGACGCTCTATGGCGAAGTCCGCGGCGCGGGTGACTTCCGCAAGGTCCTCACCGGGTTCCTCGGCGGCCTGTGGGCCACTGCTGGCTTGGCGGTCGTATTCATCTTGCTCGCGGCGAAAACGTTCGGATGGACGTTCTTCAACGCTTCGAACGCCACCTACGTGAACTACGCGTACGGCTATGTGACCGATGCGCCGGCGGTTCCGATCTGGGGCTTTCCGGGGCTGCTCGCCTCGTATCTGATCGACTCGCACATCGTGCAGGCGATCATCGTCATCGCCTTCGGGGCCTGGTGGCTCGGCTGGACGGGGACGCTGTTCCTGTCATCGACGCGGATGATCTTCGCTGCGGCGTTCGATCGGGTCCTCCCCGAATGGGCAGCGCGCGTCTCCGACCGCGGCGTGCCGTGGGGCGCCCTCGCCCTGATCATGATCCCGTCGGTGGTCCTCAGCTGGCTGTACGCCTACCAGGCGGCCACCTTCTACCCGCTCACGCTCGACGCGACGCTCGTGATCGCGGTCACCTTCCTCGGCAGCTCGATCGCCGCGACGATCCTGCCCTATTGGAAGCCCGACATCTACAACGGCTCACCGGCCGCCCGCTACAAGATCCTGGGTCTGCCCTTGATCTCCGTGGCCGGCTTGCTGTCGACGTTGTTCCTCGGCTGGGTGTTGTGGGCGTGGCTGTTCGATGCGAACAACCTCTACGGCATCGGCGTCAAGAACGCGGATTCCATCAAGTTCCTCGGCGTCCTCTACGGGGCGGCTGCCGTCCTGTACGTCGTTGCCAGACTCTGGCGGCGCGCACAGGGCGTCGACCTCGACGCGATCCACGCGGAGATCCCTGCCGAGTAGCCCACCGAGGCCGGACACCCGCCGGCTCACCGTGGACCATTCGAAGCGGGGCCCAACTCGGGCCCCGCTTCCACGTGTGCGCGATCGCGCACACACATGAAGCGGTGTGATGGACCGCGTCAGCAACCCCCGGGCAGGTCCGGACTCCCGGGCCCGGCAGCCTTCGAAAATGGCTGGCCGAGAATCACCGTGAGCGCGGCGTCCACGGCATCGTTGGTGCCGGTGTAGAGGACCAGGACCCGCTCGCCCTGCCAGAAGCGCGGCCGGCCGGCCCAATCCACGATCGACGTTCCGATCTTCGTCGGGTCAACCGGATCGATCCTTCGAGCGACGGCCGCTCGTTCGGCCGCCGAGGGAAAGGCGTATACGCGAATGGCCTCGCGACCGAGGCAGACGGTCGTCCCCCTGCCGGCGATCGGGTCTCCGACGAACGGCTCGCCGACCTTGACGGTGGTGCCTTGGGCACCCGCCCTGAGCGCAACGACCAGCTCGTCGAGGCCGAATGCGGTCGCGGCGGGCGAGGACCTCGGTGGGGTCGGCGAGGGGGCGGCAGGCGATTGGCAGCCGAGCAGAGCGATCGACAGCACCAGCATGGTCAGGCGGTCGTCATTGGCGCTCGACGTGATTCGGCCCCGAACGGTTCCGCCGGCGGGCCCGTTGGCGCGGACTACGGAGTCACCGTGATGAGCGCCTTCATCCCCGCACCGTAGTGACCCATGACGTGGCAGCCCGCGAAGGCCTGGCCCGCCACCTGGAACGTGTAGGTCAGCTCCTTCGTCTCCCCCGGCTTGACGGTGATGCCCTGCGCGGTATCGCCCATCGGCCCGGACTGCATCATCTGCTCCTCCGCGGCCTGGGCGGCTTCGTCGCCGAGGAAGAACTGATGGTCGATCGCTCCCGCGTTGGTCACGACGAACGTGAGCGCCTGCCCCGCCTTCACGGCCATCTCGCCGGGCTCCATCCTCAGGGCATCCGTCAGCTTCACATTGACCCGTGTGGCACCGGGGTTGGTGGCTGCCGGCAATGACGCCGCGGGTGCCGTCGTGGATGGCGCCGAGCCGGCGTTGGAGCAGGCCGCGAAGGCCAGGACGAACACGGGGGCGAGCGCACGGTAGCGGTTGGGCACGATCTTTCCTCGCTTTTGGGTGATTTGGAGACGGGCCCTCGAGAGACAGACCGCGCACGGTTGCCGCCATGAGGCCCGCGGACCTGAATCCTACCCCGCTGTTGGAGTTACCGCGCCCGACGCCCCGTCAGTCGCAGCGCCACTCGCTGGCAGGTGAGTGGTCGTGATCGCCGTTGCAGCACGGCTCCGGCTGGCCGGCGAGGAATCTCTCCGGCGCCGCCTGGAAGCGCACATAGCAGCTGGGACACTTGAACCGGAGCGTCTGGCCACGATAGGACGCGGTCACGCCCTCGCCCGCGGGAACGTCGTTCCCGCAGACGATGCACACGGCCGCCTGCTGGTTCCGTGAATCCACCTCGACAAAGTCTGCTGCGATGACCATCACGCTGCCTCCACGATGATCCGACCCCGGAGCATGCCCATCTGGCACGTGAACTCGTGCTCGCCGGGCTCGCCGGGCATGAATTCCACCGGGACAACCGCTCCCATGGGAAGCGGGGCCGACTTGCCGAAATCCGCCAGGACGACCTGCTCCGAGCAGGCCGCGGTCTCCTCGCGGCGAAACAAGAGCCTGACCGGCCGGCCTGCGGCGACGCGGATGGTGTCGGGGGTGTAGCCGCCCTTGACCAGGATCATCTGCTCCTGGTAGCCATCCGAAACCGTCGAGGCCATGACGCCTTCCGACCGCTTGAACCAGAAGAACCAGGCGACGAACGCAGCCCCGGCGAGGCCCGCCGCGGTGACAAGGACTTGCTCGGTGGTCATGCGGAAACCTCCTGCAGCCGGAACCGCTTGAGGCGGTTGGCGTTGCTGATGACGGTGACAGAGCTGAACGACATGGCCAGCGCTGCGAGGATCGGGCTGAGCAGCAACCCGATGAATGGGTAGAGGACGCCGAGGGCAATGGGGAGTCCGAGCCCGTTGTAGACGAAGGCGCCGAACAGGTTCTGGTAGACGTTGCGCATCGTTGCGCGACTGATCTCGATCGCCGACACGACTCCTCGGAGACTGCCGGAGATCAGCGTCACGTCCGATGCCTCGATTGCGACGTCCGTGCCCGTGCCAATCGCGAAGCCGACGTCCGATTGGGCGAGCGCTGGCGCATCGTTGATGCCGTCGCCGACCATGGCCACCTTTCGCCCTTCCAGCTGGAGCTTGCGGACCTCGTTGGCCTTGTCCTGCGGCAGGACCTCGGCGAGCACGCGATCGACGCCGACCTGGCGGGCGATCGCGTCGGCCGTTCGGCGATTGTCACCCGTGATCATCACGACCTGGAGGCCGAGCCTCCGGAGGGCCGCGATTGCCGCCGCGGAGTCTGGCTTGACGGGATCGGCGATCGCAAGGATGCCAGCGGCACGGTCGTCCAATGCGATGAAGACGGGCGTCTTCCCCTCGTCCGCGAGCCGGATCGCCGACGCCTCGAGGGCGCTGGCATCGATGCCGTTCATCTCGAGGAACGCGCGCTTGCCGACGAGCACGCGGCTTGCGCCCAGCCAGGCGCGAATGCCGTGGCCCGGCACCGCTTCGAAGCGCGTGGCGCTCAATGCGGTCAGGCCGCGCTCGGCCGCGCCGCCGACGATCGCCGCCGCGAGCGGGTGCTCGGAGTCACGTTCGGCTGCCGCGGCCATCGACAGGATCGCGTCGACCTCGAAGCCCTCCGCCGAGACGATGTCCGTCACCGCCGGCTTGCCGATCGTGATCGTGCCGGTCTTGTCGAGGACGATCGTGTCGATCTTCTTCGCAGCCTGGAGCGCGTCGCCGGAGCGGATGAGGATGCCATGGCTGGCGCCCAGTCCGACACCGGTGGTAAGCGACATCGGCGTCGCCATCCCGAGCGCGCACGGGCAGGCGATGATCAGCGTCGTGACCGCAACGATGGTGGCGTACGTGAAGGCCGGGGCAGGGCCGAAGTCGAACCAGATGACGAAGCCCAGGATCGATGCGATCACGACGGCGGGCGTGAAGTAGCTCGACACGACGTCGACGATGCGCTGGATCGGCACCTTCGAGGCCTGCGCGTCGCCGACCATTCGGACGATGGTGGCGAGCGCGGTGTCAGCGCCCACCTTCGTGGCCCGGAAGCGCAGGCTGCCGGTCGTGTTCATCGTCGCTCCGATGACCTCATCACCCTGGGTCTTGGCGACGGGCATGGACTCGCCGGTGATCATCGACTCGTCCAGGGCAGACGCCCCTTCGATCACGATGCCGTCGACCGGCACCTTGGATCCCGGACGGACCACGACGATGTCGCCGACGACCACCTGGTCGACCGGGACCTCGAGCTCCGTCCCGTCGCGGACGACGCGGGCGGTCTTCGGCTGAAGGCCGATGAGCTTCTCGATCGCCTCACTCGTGCGGCCGCGGGCCTTGACTTCCATCGCCATCCCCAGGACGACGAGGGCGGTGACGACGACGGTCACGTCGTAGTACACGTCTGTCATCGCGTCGGAAGGGAAGAGCTGCGGAAAGAGCAGCGCGACCGTCGAGTAGACCCAGGCAGTCCCCGTGCCGATCGCGATCAGCGTGTGCATGTTCGCCGAGCGATGCCTGAGGGCCTCCCACGCGCCCGTGAAGAACTGGTTGCCGGAGTAGGCGATCACGGCCAGGGAGGCGACGCCCATCCCGACCCAGAGCCACCACAGCTGCTCGCTCCCGCGAGGGAAGATGTCCCGCAGGCCAGGGATCAGCCATGGATAGGACAGGATCATCGTGGGCGCGCCAACCGCGGCGCCGAACCACCACTTGCGCATGAGCGCCCGGTATTCGGCCTGGCGGTCTCCCGCGGGGGTGGTCGAGGTCTGTACGGTCGCTGTCTGCGGCCGCCGGACGCCGGCGACGTGCCCTGTGTGTTCAGTGGCAGCCGTGCGAGCGGTGCTGGTCATGTTCGTCGGTCTCGCTCTCGGTGGAGTCAGTGCGGGCTCGCGCATCGAGTCCTGCCCCGGATCCTGAGTCGGGGGCCTTAGCGCCAGATGAGTGATGGCTGAGATCGGCGCCATCGTCGGCTCCGTTGGCGCGGAGGTTGTGGCCGGCTCCGACCTGGCCGTTGCCCCCGTGTCCGCCGTGGCCCCCGTGGCCGCCGACGTGCATGAGGATCATTCCGCCGAACAGCCCGGCGTAGAGGACAACCGTCAGCGAGACCACGCCGGCCACGACGAGGCCGCCAACGATCAGCGCGCCAAGGAGTCCTGGCAGCAGCCATCTGGGCCTGGATGCGGCTGAGGCATCGTGGTCTGCAGGAAGGTGCGTATGCGCGTTCATGTTCGGCTGGTCTCCAGTGCAAGTGGGATGGATGGGTGCCGCGCTCGGCGAGCGGCTACGAGCATGGCGATCGCGAGAACCGCGATGCCGAGACCGATGACCTGCGCGGTCTTCAATCCGAGAAGGACGGCCGGCTCGTCGCGCAGGAAGAAGAGTCCGAAGCGAATGCCGGCGAGACCGAGCAGATAGGCGGCCGCGACGACGCCGTCGCCCAGGCGCGCGAGCCGTGCGCGTGCGGCCCACAGGCCGACGAAGAGGGCCGCGAGGAGGATCGCCTCGTACGCCTGGGTCGGATGGATGGGTACTCCCAGTGGGGCCATCGCCCCGGGGTTCCGGTAGATCACGGCCCACGGGAGGTCGGTCGGGATGCCGAAGGAGTCGCCGCCGACCAGGCAGCCGAGATGGCCGATTGCCTGGCCGATCGCCGCCGCGGGCGCGGCGATGTCGAGCAGGGCCAGGAGCGCAACGCCTCGTCGGCGGGCGAATACGACGAGCGCGAGCAGGGCCGCGATCAGGCCGCCGTAGAACGACAGCCCACCCATCCACACCATCACGATGTGGGCCGGGTGGTCGATCAGCGACCCGCCCTCGTTCTGGATGACGTACAGCAGGCGCCCGCCCACGAGAGCTGCCGCGCCAGCCCAGAGGATCGCGTCGGCGATGATCACCGACTCGACCCGTCGCCGGCGGCCTTCGCGGTTCGCGACGGCAATCGCCACCGCCGAGGCGACGAGGAGGATGAGTCCGTACCAGCGGATCGGTATTCCGATGACCGTGAATGCGATGGGGTCGATGTCGATGACGAAGGGCACGCCGGCCCCCTACGATTCGGAGGACCGGGACGACGTGAGCCTGAAATGCGCCGCGCCCGTCCACGAGGCGATCCGCATCGCCCGGCTTCGGACTCGCCCCAGGAGAGTCGGTGATGGTTCGCCGACGAGCTGGATTCGCCCGCTGTAGCGGCCCATGCCACAGGTGAAGCGCACCTCACCGGCGGGCTGCGAAGGCAGGTCGACGGTCGTGAAGCCCGCCAGAGGGATCCGGCGGTCGATGTGCGGCGACGAGAAGACGACCCGCTCGAAGCAGGCGTCATCGTCGTGCCGCCGGAAGGTCAGCCGGAGGGGCCGCCCGGCGAGGGCAACGATCGAGTCCGGGTGGTAGCCGCGGTTGATGAGCACCTCGACGACCTGATGGCCGCTCGGGTGAGTGCGCGCGCGGACGGCTTTCCCGGGCAACGCTATGCCCACCTGCGACGGGAATGGGTGCATGGGCGGATGAGAGGCAGCTGGGGAGTCGGCATACCCGCCAGTGCATGCGCGCGACCTGAACACCGGATGAGGACGGGCTAACGCAATCCTGAGAAGCGGCTCCCACGGCGACGCGTGCGCCCTGGCATGGCGTGATCACTCATGGCGCTCTGAGGGTCCCCTAAGGATCATCTCAGGAGCCGGCTTGAACCTCGCCTGCGCTCCCCGCTCACCAGCGCCTTGCCATGCGCGAGGCCAGACAGATCCGTCGCGTCATGGCCTCGCGGACTACCCAGGAGGACGTTCCTTGCGACCCGTTCGATCGGTTGCGCGCCCGCGTGCGCTCATGGTGCTGCTCACGCTGTCCGCGTTGACGGTGGTGGCATTCTCGGGCGCGAGTCAGCCCACGACCGCGCGGCCACCCTCCGGTCGGTTCAATGTCCCATCCGAGGCGTTCACGCCGGTCACCGTACCGACTGACCTGACCGCCACGAGCTCGACGTCGGCCAGCGACGATCCGCTCCCGGGCCCCCTCTGGGGAGCGCGACTCCAGCTCGCCGCCGAGGGCACGGCGGAACAGCCCGTGGCGCCCGCTGGGCCAGAGCACGTCGTCCGGTCCGGCGACTCGCTCTGGCAGATCGCCGCGTGGCATCGCGCAGACCTGCAGCTCATCGTGCGCTGGAACCCGGGGATTGACCCCCGTCGGCTGATCGCCGGGCAGCGCATCCTCGTCCCGGGCGGAAGCGCGATGGCCGTACGGGCTCCCGTCGTATCGACGAGCGGAGCGAAGACCGCCCGCTGGTCCACGGGCGCCGGCCACCTGTGGCCGTTGCCGATCCGAGGCACGATCACGACCCGGTTCTCGAGCGCCCACCGCGGCGTCGACATCGCGGCTCCTGCCGGCACGCCGGTGCGCGCGATCGCCGGAGGCACGGTCATCTGGGCCGGCTGGTCGACCACGGGCGGCGGCAACGTCGTCGAGATCCGTCACCCGGACGGCATGCGGTCGCGGTACCTCCACAACCGTACGATCCTCGTCTCCGTTGGCCAGGTCGTGGTCGCCGGCGAGCAGATTGCCCAGGTCGGCTCCACCGGCTGGTCGACGGGTCCGCACCTTGACCTCCGCATCGAGATGGGCGGCCGGTTCATCGATCCACTGCGACTCGCCTGGTCGCGCTAGGGGTTCGGAGCCAGCTCCAGGGGTCTTGAGTCCGGGCAACGGCAGGTGTCAGCGCACCGCGAGGAACAGGACCAGGATCACCATGACGAACAGCCAGACGACGGCGAACAGTCCTCCGACCGCAAGGGTCAACCCGACGGAAGGGATGGCAGCGGTTCCTGCGACGTAGGCGAGCCCCGCGACGACGCTCGCCGTCCACAGGATCATCGCCATGCCCACGGTGCGCCGGCGAAAGGGTCTCGGGTCGAGTCCTCGAGTCGCCCGGCTCTTCGAGTCGTGACCCGATTCCTCGATCCTGTTCACGGGATGCTCCTATGTCAAGCGGCGACCGGCAGGGCCGTTCGGGCGGCAATCCTGGCGGCGTTGTCGTGGTGCATTCGTCGGAAGACCTCATCGCTCAGGTGGCGACGGAGGGCGCGGATGGCCTCTGGTTTGGTGCT
>JACPOS010000029.1 GCA_016191395.1 Chloroflexota bacterium | reverse complement strand
CGAAGCCACGCTCCTATGAAGTCACACCGGTCGGTCCGATCCATGTCCGACGACCGGCAGATCCCATGATCGCCACACCCCGTCGGGTGGGCACCGAGCCTATGAGCCAAGCCGCCGGACCACGACAGGGTGACACTCAGCAGAGCCTACCCGAGGTGGTTGACGCGAGCCGCGCCCGGTCCGACGATCGCGGCATGCACGACGAATCCGGTCCGGAGCAAGGCGACGTCGACGCGCGCGAGGCGGCGCGGATCCGACGGCGCGATCGCGACGCGGCGACCGCCGCCCGCGACCTGATGCGGCCGGGGATGGGCAAGGTGTTCAAGCAGATCCTGGACGCGCAGGCGAGCGTCGCGAAGGAGCCGCCGAAGCGCCGGAAGCGCCGGAAGGCCTGACCCAGCCGGGCCTGACGCCGATTGGGCTCAGCGCCGGCTGCGCCTCGGCTCCACAGGCTCCTCGCCGTTCGGGTCGATCAGTCGCAGGATCTCCAGGCGCATCGCGCTCGCCTCCGGGCGGTCGCGCAGCCACATCAGGTAGCCGCGGTCGCGGCGGGAGATCTCGCCGAGCGACCAGCCCGCGTAGATCCCGAAGTCCAGCACGGAGCCCCAGGGCCGGCCCGGCGGTGGGCCGGCGGCGCCGGTCCAGAACGGCCGGTTCGGATCGTTCGGGAAGGCCGAGGAGCCGGCGGCATCGGCGCTGGAGGTCCCGCCGTTGGCGACGTCGAATGCGATGCGGCGCTCGGCGTCCTTGAGGACCGCCCACGCCTCGTTGAGGGAGCGCATGACGTCCAGCCCACGCTGCCCGACCAGGTCAGGGTGGGCGCGCCGCGCCCGCTCCACGTACGCGGCGCGGATCTGGCGCACAGAGGCGGTGCGAGGCACCCCGAGCACCTCGTACGGATCGCGTGCGTCACTCACGGGCGGCTGTCGACACCCTCCCAGCGGCGTTCGACTACGAGATGGAGCACGCTCGGCCGATCGGCGACGAGGGCCTGCCGGAGTGCCGGCTCGAACCCTGCGTCATCCTCGACACGAACGCCCCGGGCACCCAGTGCCCGGGCTGCCGCGGCGAAGTCGATCGGCCCCAGGTCAGTGGCCACGCCGATCGCACCGGGCCGCCGGTCCTGGTAGGTGCGGATCATGCCGTAGCGCTGGTTGTCGAACACCAGGACGATGGTCCTGAGGCCCATCCGCACGGCGGTCTCGATCTCCGTGAGCGTCATGCCCAGCCCGCCATCGCCGACGAGCGCCACGATGGCCCGGTCACGGTGGATGAGGCCCGCTGCGATGGCGGCCGGCAGGCCGTACCCCATGGCACCGGACGTGGAGCCGAGGAAGGTCCCCGGGCGGCGGAAGCGGAACCCACGCGCCGCCCACGTCCCGAAGCTTCCGGCGTCGGTCGTGACGATGCCGTCGTCCGGGAGCAGGCCGCGCAGCGTCATGACGATCTTGCCCGGGTGCACGCCCGGTCCGTCCCACGGATGGGCGTCGATGACCGTGGCTGCCTCGAACGCGGCTCGATCGTCGGCGTTCCGTGCCGTGCGGGCATCCGCGCCGGCAGCATCGAGGACGCCGCGCGTCTCCAGTCGCGAGACGGCGGCGCGCAGGAAGAGCCGCGCGTCGGACGTGATGGTCATCGCCGCCGGCGGAAGGTCCGACGCGACCGGACCCGGCGCAATGTCCACGTGGGCCCAGCGGGTCCCGGCCGCTGGAACCGTCCAGCCGTACGTCGTGATCTCGCCGAGCCGGCAGCCGATGACGAGCAGCGCGTCCGCATTCGCAAGCCGCTCCCGGACGGTGGGTGGCGAGCCGTACCCGGTCATGCCCAGGTACAGCGGGTGGTCGTTGGAGATGACGTCACCACGCCGCCACGAAGCGACCACGGGCACCCGCAGGAGCTCCGCGAGGCGCAGCAGGTCGTTGGAGGTCCGGGCACGCAACACGCCGGCCCCGGCCAGGATCACGGGCCGCTCCGCGCCCGCGAGGAGCTGCAGGACGTCGCGCACCTCGTCGTCCGTGGGACGCGGCGGTGGGACGCGGCTCAGTGCGGGCATCAGCTCCGGCGGGACCATCTCGTCGAGGAGGTCCTCCGCGACGGACAGGACGACCGGACCCGGCCGGCCGTTGAGCGCCTGGTCGACCGCATCGGCGGCCGCCTGCACTGCCGACGGAACGTCCACGGGCTCCGCGGACCACTTGCCGAGGCGGCCGATGGTCTCGGTGAGGTCCACTTCCTGGAACCCCTCCCGACCGCGGGCCTTGCGCTCCACCTGGCCGATGAACGCGAACATCGGGCTGGAATCGGAGAAGGCGGTGTGAATGCCGATCGCGAGGTTGGAGCCGCCCACCGCGCGCGTGCCGATGCACGCCGCGGGCCGGCCGGTCAGCTGCGCGTGGGCTTCCGCCATGAACGCTGCGGCGCCTTCGTGGCGCGTCGCCACGACGTTGATGCCAGCGGCTTCGAGGCCCTCGAGCAGGCCCAGGAAGCTCTCGCCGGGCACGGTGAACGCCCAGCGCACGCCGGCACGCCGGATGGAGTCCGCGAACATGCGTCCGACCGTCATCGGCGCGGCAGGCTCTGCCGGCCCTGCCGCGGGCTCGACGGCCGACTCGACGTCCGGCTCGCTCATGGGCTCCGGTGCGGCGTCGGCCTCCAGCTCGGCCTCCGCCTCGGCGAGGGCGGCCTGCTCGGGCTGCAACCCCGGCTCAAAGCCCGGTTCCGGATCCGACACCCGCCCTGGTTCGGCGTCCGCCGCAGGCGCATGGGTCATCCCGGCCTCGGCCAGGTCCGTCATCCTGGCACCGGGCCCGGGATCGACGTCAGCACCAGGCTGAGGACGAGCATCACGACGACGAACAGCACGAGGAGGCGTGCGATGACCTGGGATGCCACGACACGCACCTACCGGTAGTTCTGGAACTGCAGCTCGACGACCTCGTCGAGGCCTCGCAACCGCGTGATCACGCGCTGGAGGTCGTCCTTGCTCTTGCCGGACACGCGCACCGCGTCGCCCTGGATCTGCGACTTCACCTTCGGGAACTCGTCCCGGATCATCTTCGTGATCCGCTTCGCCAGGTCGTCCGGCAGCCCCATCCGAAGGCCGATCTTCTGGCGGACCTTCATGCCGCCCGCGGGCTCCACGGGCCCCCAATCGAAGATCTTCAGCGACAGCCCGCGGCGGACCGCCTTCGACAGGATCATGTCCTTGATCGCCGCCGCCCGGAAGTCGTCGTCGGTGAGCAGGACGATCTCATCCTTGCCCTGCTCGATGTCGACGGTCGCACCCCGGAAGTCGAAGCGCTGCCCGGCCTCGCGCCGGACCTGGTCCAGCGCGTTGCGGAGCTCCATGGCATCGAACTCGCTGACGACGTCGAACGAGACCTCGCCACTCACGTCATTCGCCTCCTGGGCCGGCGCGGCATGGTGCCCACACCGGATCTGCGGTTGGTGTCGGGCGCCAGTATGCCTGTTCGCGCCCGTTCGGCAATCAGGACGATTCGAGGCCGTGGAGCAGCAGCTCGGCGATCCGGTAGCTCCGCCCGCCACCCATGACCAGCACGGCGTCTCCCTCGTGGACGTTCCGGGCGAGCCACGCCGCCGTTTCCTCCACGGTCCCCGGTGCCGTCGCGGTGATGCCCGGCCTGCGGGCGCGCACGGCCGCTGCGAGGATCTCGGGCGACGTCACGGTGGTGTCCAGGTCCCGGCTCGCCCAGATGTTGGCCACCGCAACCGCGTCCGCCTCCGCGAGGGCGTCCGCGAACCCGGGGAGCATCGCCGCGGTCCGATGGAACGTGAGCGGCTCATAGACGGCCCAGACGCGCCGCCCGGGCTCGCGCTGGCGGATGGCCGCGAGCGTGGCGCGGATCGCCGTCGGATGGTGGCCGTAGTCGTCGTAGACGACGACGCCGCGGGCTTCGCCCTTCCGCTCCAGGCGGCGCCCGATGCCCGGAAAGCTGCCCAGCGCCCAGACGAGTCGGTCGATGTCCTCCCCCGCCCCTCGGGCCCCACCGGCGGCGGCGGCGAGCGCGAGCAGCGCGTTGGACGCGTTGTGGTCCCCCGCCGACGGCAGGTGGACGCGCCGAGTCGACGCCGCGAGCCCGTCGATGTCCAGGACGATCCCGTCTGCGGTCCGGTCGACGACGTGCCCGCTCACGCTGGAATCGATCCACAGCTCCGCCGGCTGCGCGGTGGCGGTGCGAATGGACGCCTGACCCACCAGCGAGACGCCGATGATGGTGCCGGTGCGAAGCGGCGACGCCTGGACGACGCCCAGCAGCTCCACGACGCCGGCGTCCTCGAGGTTCGCGATCAGGGTCGCATCCGGGACCTGCTCGAGCCAGCGCGCGAAGGCCTCGATCACTGCCGCCCGATCCGCGAACACGTCCGGGTGGTCCCATTCGACCGTCGTGAGCACGACGACATCGGGGCGGTACGCGTCGAAGTTGCCGGCGTACTCGTCGGCCTCGACGACGAACCAGTCGCCCTTGCCCACCCTGGCCGTCGCCGGGATCCCGCCGGTCAGCGCCGCCGGGAGGAGGGCGCCGACGAACGCCGATGGGTCGAGGCCTGCCTCCGCGAGCACCCAGGTGAGCCAGCCGGCCGTCGTGCTCTTGCCGTGGGTGCCCCCGACGGCGATCAGGTTCCGGCCGTGGGCCGCGTCGGCGATGACCTGCTGCCAGGGCTCGGCGGGAATGCCGCGGTTCGCGGCGGCGCGCAGCTCCGGATGATCGGGAGCGACGGCGGTCAGCGCCTTGGTCACGGCGAGGCGGTCCAGGCGTGGGCCGTCGGTGACGTGCGAGGCGTTGTGCGATCCAGCGATCGGAATCCGACGCGCCTCGAGTGCTGGCGTGTACGGCGACGGACCGCCCGGGTCGCAGCCGGTGACGAACGCGCCCTGGGCGGCCGCGTGGATCGCGGCAGCCGATGCCCCGGCACCGGCGATCCCGAGGATATGGATGCGCTCACCGGGTCGGATCGGCCGCGCCTCGCGAGCGGGCGCGAGGCCCGCACTCAGCTCCAGGGCGGTCCTGGTCATCCGATCGCCTCGCCCTCGGCGATCAGCCACTCCAGCGCCGCGCGCGCCGCCGCCTCCCTGTTCGCGACCCGGTCGCCGGAGAGCTGCAGCCGCCGCACCTCGACGCCGGCTCCCGAGGCGAGGCCCACGTACGTCAGGCCCACAGGCTTCTCGTCGGAGCCGCCGTCCGGTCCGGCGACACCCGTAATCGATGCCGCGAGGTCGACACCGAATCTCGCTCGCGCGCCGGCGGCCATCGCGACCGCGACCTGGGCGCTCACGGCGCCGTGGGCGGCCAGCGTTGCCTGAGCTACGCCCAGCAGCGTCTCCTTGGCCGAGTTCGCGTACGAGACGACGCCGCCCAGGAAGTACCCCGACGAGCCCGGCACCTCGGTGATCGTCGTCGCGACGAGGCCGCCGGTGCACGATTCGGCCACCGCGACCGTGATCCCGCGGCCGAGGCACACGCCCTGCAGCCGCTCCGCCAGGGCGACGAGCGCGCCGGGCATGGCTACTGCCGCTGCGTCTTGACCGGTGCGGCGGGCGGCGCGAAGAGCCACGTCTCGGCCACGCCGGCCTTGCCGAGCGCCCCGAGGCTGACGCCGTTCAGGGTGAACCGCGTGCTGCCCGACGAGCCGGTGCGCACCTCGACGGAGGTCACGCCGCTGAAGGTCAGGGTTCGGCCGGCCTGGTACACGGTGCCGCCACCGCCACCCTGGAGCTTGCCGTCGATCCAGACCTTGATCCAAGCGGGTCCGCCCTGGATGCTCACGACCAGGTTCACGCCGCTGTAGGCAATGGTGATCTGGCGCGTCAGTGACGCGGTCTTGCCTTCTGCCGAGGTCGCCGTGACCGTGATGGCCCAGCGGCCAGTGGTCAGCTCGAGCGGCGGCAGCGCGAACGACCCGTCCTCCGCCACGTCGACCGTGGTGCCCGGGTCCGGCGTCGCTCCGGGCGACGCGCCGGGGCCGGGCGTGCCGGCCGGCGGCGCCGGGGTCGGCGCCGGCGTGGGTGCCGACGCTCCCGTGAGATCGGAACCGAGGAACACGGCCCTGACCGTGACGGACTTCGCGTTCGTTGTCGTTCCCTCGATCGCGATCGCGCCGTTGCCGTACGTCGTTCCGTCCACCGGTTGGGTGACGACGAGCGTCGGCGCCTGGAACACGAGGAAGGGCACGGTGATCACGACCGTTCGTGGCGACTCGGAGGACTTGCCGGTCTCCGTGTTGATCGCGTCGATGTCGAACCGGTTCTGGCCGCGGCGGAGATCCACCTGGTAGCTCCACTCGCCGCTCGCCTGCACGGTGACGCGGATGGGCTGGGTCTGGCC
This sequence comes from Chloroflexota bacterium, assembly GCA_016191395.1. Taxonomy (GTDB): domain Bacteria; phylum Chloroflexota; class Limnocylindria; order Limnocylindrales; family CSP1-4; genus UBA5189. Next base: position 26,250 of record JACPOS010000029.1, on the reverse strand, counting down.
CGCGGCCTTGATCGTGATCGTGGCGCCGGCGGTGGCCGTGCCCGAAAGCAGGTAGCTGGTCTGGTCCTCACCGACCTGGAGCACCGCGGTGGCGGGGGCCGTCACGGTGAGCTCGGGCGGCTTCGAGTAGCGCAGCAGCTGCGAGGACAGGTAGACGAAGAACAGGATCACGCCCGCCGTCAACAGCGCCGCGACCACGACCGACGGCGAGAAGCGCAGTGGCCTGGACGGCTCCTCGAGCGGCCGGGGCGGCACGATGATGGGTTCCGGCCCCACCTGGTCGCCGCGCTCGCGGCGCCATTGGCGCAGCACGTCCTCCGGATCGAGCGCGAGGTAGATCGCGTAGTTCCGCAGGAACCCCTTCGTGTACACCGCGCCCGGCAGGTCGCGGTAGTCGCCACGTTCGAGGGCGCTCAGATAGCGGACCCGGATCTTCGTGTCGCGCTCGGCCCGGACGAGATCGACGCCCTTGCGCTCCCGGGCCGCGACGAGGCGGTCAGGCAGTCCGGGTCCGGCATCGAGCGCGTCGGGACGATCGCCCGCGCCCAGGCGCTGGGCGGCGCGCCTCGCGTGATCTCGGGTCGTCATCCGTCAATCATCGCCCGGGTCGTCGCCGTTGTCGTGGGGGGCGGAATCCCTACGCAGTACTACCCGGGCGTTCGATCCGTCGAAGGCGCCGATGTAGCCGCGGGCCTCCAGCTGGTCGATGATCCTCGCGGCGCGCGCATAGCCCACCTTGAGCCGCCGCTGGAGCAGCGACGCCGAGGCCCGGTCGTACTCGCGGATCACGTCCACGGCATCCATCAGCAGGCGATCCGCGTCGGCGTCGGCGAGGTCCTCCGGCGCCGCCGTCCCCTCCTCGTCGCTCTCCAGGATCGCCATGTCGTAGTGCGGGTCGTCGATCTGGTCCTTCCAGTGCTGCGTTACCTTGCCGATCTCGTGATCGGACACGAAGACGCCCTGGAGGCGCATGGGCCGCGGCAGGTCAGAGGGCTGGTAGAGCATGTCGCCGCGCCCGATGAGGTCCTCCGCCCCCGGCGTGTCGAGGATCGTGCGCGAGTCGATCTGGGACGCCATCGCGAAGGCGATCCGTGATGGGAAGTTGGCCTTGATCAGGCCCGTGACCACGTTCACCGACGGTCGCTGGGTCGCGAGGACCATGTGGATGCCCGTGGCGCGCGCCTTCTGCGCGAGGCGGACGATAGGCTCCTCCACGTGCTTGCCCTCGCGCATCATCAGGTCCGCGAGCTCGTCGATCACCAGGACGATGTACGGCATGCGGTCCGCGGGATCGGCGCGACCCTCGTTGTAGGCCTTGATGTTGCGGGCGGTCGCGCCGGCGAAGCGCCGGTAGCGGCCCTCCATCTCGTTCACCGCACACTTGAGGGCGGCCTTGGCCCGCTCGGGCTCCGTGATCACCGGCACGAGCAGGTGGGGCAGCCCGTTGTATGCGGCCAGCTCCACGCGCTTGAGGTCCACGAGGATCATCCGGACGTCGTCCGGCGTCGCGTTGCAGAGCAGGCTCGTGATGAGTGCGTTGACCATGACGCTCTTCCCCGAGCCCGTCGCGCCGGCGATCAGCAGGTGCGGCATCTTCGCGAGGTCCACGGCCTGGGCGCGCCCGGCGACGTCCCGCCCGAGCGCGAACGTGAGCTTGGAGCCCGTCGTGAAGTCCAGCGACTCCAGGATGCCGCGCAGGGTCACGACGTTGAAGTCCTGGTTCGGGATCTCGATGCCCACGGCGGCCTTGCCCGGGATCGGCGCCTCGATGCGCAGCGTGCGTGCCGCGAGGGCCATCGCGAGGTCGTCGGCCAGTGCCTCGATCCGGCTCACCTTGACATGCGCCGCGGGCTGGACCTCGTACTGGGTCACGACCGGGCCGGCGTTGCGCCCCACGATCTGGGCCGGGATGTCGAAGCTGGCGAGCTTCTTGACGATCACGTCCTCGGTCCGCCGGTGGACCGTCTCGTCGCCCGCCGGGTTGACCCGCTCGATCGTCGCGTCCAGCAGCTCGATGCCGGGCAGCGTGTACTCGATCTGCTCGCGGGTGGGCGGCGAATCCGAGGCGTCGGTGATGTCATCAGGGTCCCGCGCGGGCCGCGCCCGCTCCGCCGTGGCCGTCGCGGCGCCCGGCGATCCTGGGGTTCGCGCCGGGGCGAAGGTCGCCGACGTCGGGATGGGTGAGGGCACGGGCGCCGGGCTGTCCTCGCCCCAGATCCCCGTCTGGCCCGGGATGTCCGTGGGCCCGGGTGCGACCCTGCCGCCGCGGACGCGCCCGCCGCCGCGGAGGCCACCCTCGGCCATCCCGGCTGCGCCGTTGCCGGCGCTCGCCCCCTTGCCGTTCGTGGGTGCGGCCTGGCCGGGTTCGCGACGCATGCTCTCCGCCGCGGTCGTGCCCACCGCCTTGGCGACCTTGGCCACCGGGTGCAGCAGCTGGCTCAGACGGAGGTTGAAGGCGATCAGCACCCCCGCGATCGCGATGCCCACGAACAGGATGAACGCGCCGGTCGGGGTGACGAGGGCGGACAGGGCGTCCGACATGACGCGCCCCACGATGCCGCCGCCGCTCCCGCGGCCGGGCCGGAGCGGCTGGACGATGGACGCGGCGCCGAGCAGCCCGACATACGCGATCACGACGCCGGTGAGCGTGAGCCCCCAGCCGGAGCCCGGCGCCTTGCCGGGGCCCCACTCGATGTACCAGCCGGTCGCCGCCAGGATGAACGGCAGCAACCAGCGCGAGGTGCCGAACCACGGACCGACGGTGTCCCGGAACCAGCGCGTCACGGAGCCCTCGCCGGGCAGGAAGGCGATCAGCGTGACCGCGGCCAGCACCAGCAGGGTGATCCCGATGAGCGAGCGCGCGACATCCGACCCGACGTCGGGCAGGCTGAACGAGGGCAGGCCAAGCGTGGTTCGCCGGCGCCGTGCCTGGCGCCGTCGCTTCGCCACCTAGACCTCCACCACGACCGGGAAGACCATGGGGCGGCGCTTCGTCTTCTCGAACAGGAAGCGCGACACGCCGTCCTTCATCTGGCTCTTCAGCAGCGCGATCTCGCTGATGTGGTCCCCGGGGTTGGCGACGGAGTCCATGACGCGACGGATCGCCTCCTCGATGATGGGGTCCTCCTCGTTGCCGTGGACGAAGCCGCGGGTGATGATCTCCGGCTTGCCGAGCACGGCGCCGGTCTGCTTGTCCACCGTGACCACGATCATGAACATGCCGTCGTTCGCGAGCGCGCGACGGTCGCGGAGCACGACCTCGCCCACGTCGCCGACGGACAGGCCGTCCACGTACACGTAGCCGGCCGGCACGGCGGTGCCGCGACGCGCGGAGCCGTCCGCCCAGAACTCGATGGGCATGCCGTTCTCGATGATGAACACGTTCTCCGGCGCGACGCCCGTGTCGACCGCGAGGCGGCCGTGGTGGACCTGCATCCGGAACTCGCCGTGCATCGGGATGAAGTACTTCGGCCGGACCAGGTTGAGCATCAACTTGAGCTCTTCCTGGCTGGCGTGGCCGGAGACGTGCGCGTGCCGGATGGCGTGATAGATCACGTTCGCGCCGGCCTTGAACAGGTTGTCGATCGTGCGCGAGACGTACTCCTCGTTGCCCGGGATGGGGCTTGCGCTGAGGATCACCGTGTCGCCCTGCTCGATCTCAACGAACCGGTGGTCGCGGTTCGCCATACGGGCCAGGCCGGACATCGGCTCGCCCTGCGAGCCGGTCGTGGCGATCACGATCTTGCCGTCCTGGACGTCGCCGATCCGGTCCTTGGGCACGATCTGGTCCGGCCCGTACTTCAGGTAGCCCAGGTCCGCGGCGATCCGGAAGTTCTGCTCCATCGACCGGCCGATGACGGCGACCTTGCGGTTGAACGTTGCGGCCGCGTCGAGGACCTGCTGGATCCGGGCGATGTTGCTGGCGAAGGTCGCCACGATCACCCGGCCGTCGAGCGGCTCCATGATCTCGCGGAAGGCCTCGCCGACCGTGCGCTCCGAGGGCGTGTAGCCGGGGCTCTCGGCTCGAGTGGAGTCCGACAGGAGGCAGAGGACGCCTTCCGCGCCGAGCCTGGCGATGATCGCGAAGTCGGACAGCTTGCCGTCCACCGGGGTGTGGTCGAACTTGAAGTCGCCCGTGTGGACGATCGTGCCCACCGGCGTGCGGAGGGCGATGCCCATCGCGTCCGGGATGGAGTGGCCCACGCGGAACGGGATCGCCGTGAACGGCCCGATCTGGAGCTCGTCGCCGGGATCCAGCGGCAGCAGCGGGTTGGAGTGGAGCTTGTGCTCCTTGACCTTGATGCCCAGAAGGCCGCGGGCGAGGGTGGAGGCATACACCGGCACGCCCGGGAACATGGGCAGGATGTACGGCAGGCCGCCGACGTGGTCCTCGTGGGCGTGGGTGATCAGGAACGCCTTGACGTTGGCCTTGCGCTCGCGCAGGTACGTGACGTCCGGGATGACGAGGTCGATGCCGAACATCTCCTCGTCCGGGAACATCAGCCCGCAGTCGATCACGACGATGTCGTCGCCGTACTCGATCACGTACATGTTCTTGCCGATCTCGCCCACGCCGCCGAGCGGGATGATCCTGAGCGGCGTGTCGCCGGGATCGGCGGCGGCAGTCCGCGCGCTGGCGGCAGGTGTTCGCTTGGGCATCAGGCCTCCGCTTGGAACAGGGTCGGCGCGTCGTCGCCGGGTTCGTCGATAGTGTCAGGATCGGGGTCGGTCGCGGGGAGCGGCGCGGGGCTCGCTCCAGCGCCCACGCCCGTGCGCCGGGAGCGCGCCTCGCGGAGGACGCGGGGCAGGCCGGCGATGTCGTCGTAGCTCTGCCGCTCCACCTCGGTGCTCCGGAGTGCGGCCGCCGGGTGGTAGAGCGCGTAGGCGAGCGCGTCGCGTGCGCCCGTCTCGGGCGGCGCCGTGACCGCGGTCCCGTGGATCTGGGTGATCCGCTCGCCGGGACGGAAGTGCGCCATCGAGAAGCGGCCCAGGGTCACGACGACGGCGGGGTCGAGCACCTCGAGCTGTCGCCGGAGATACGGCACGCAAGCTGCGATCTCGTCCGGCTCCGGGTCGCGGTTGCCCGGCGGCCGACACTTCACGATGTTGGTGATGAAGACCTCGTTGCGCCGCCAGCCCAGGGTGGAGATGAGCTTGACGAGGAGGTCGCCGGCGCGACCCACGAACGGCCGGCCCTGCTGATCCTCGGTCTGGCCGGGACCCTCGCCGACGAACACGACCTCCGTGTCCGGATTGCCCTCGCCCGGGACGGCATGCGTCCTCGTCTGGGCGAGCCGGCAGCGGGTGCACGCACGGACCTCGGTCGCGATCTGCTCCAGGGCGGCGCGGCGCGCGTCGGCGTTCCCGGCCGCTTCGTTCGTCGGGATGCCGGCCAACGTCACGCGGGCGCCTCGACGCGCGCCCGGCGGGCCCGGGCCTGCACCCAGCCGCGCCGGACCAGGATCTCCGCGAGCTCCACGGCATTCGTCGCCGCGCCCTTGCGCAGGTTGTCGGAGACCACCCAGAGGGCAAGCCCGCGACCGCCCGGGATCGACGGGTCCTGGCGGACGCGCCCCACGAAAACCTCGTCGCGGCCCGCCGCCTCGCTCGCGAGCGGGTACGAGTGCGATCCCGGGTCGTCCTGGACCACCACACCGTCGACCTCGGCGAACAGCCGGCGCGCCCGCTCCGGGGTGATCGGGTCGCGGGTCTCGACGTGGACCGCCTCGGAGTGGCTCACGAACACGGGCACGCGGACCGCGGTGCACGAGATCCGGAGCTCCGGCAGGTGGAGGATCTTGCGGCACTCCGTGACGACCTTCCACTCCTCCTTCGTGTAGCCGTTCTCGAGGAAGGTGTCGATCTCGGGCAGCGCGTTGAAGGCGATGGGGTGCGGGTAGACCGTGGCGGCCTTGGGCTCGCCGGCCACGTGGGCGCGGATCTGGCCCTCCAGCTCGGCGATCGCCTCGGCGCCCGTGCCGGAGACGGACTGGTACGTGTCGACGACCACCCGCTCCAGCCCGACCGTGTCCCGGAGCGCCATCAGGACCGGCACGAGCTGCATCGTGGAGCAGTTCGGGTTGGCGATGATGCCTTCGTGGGCCTCCATGTCGTCCGGGTTCACCTGGCTCACGACGAGCGGGATCGCTGGCTCCATCCTCCAGGCGTTCGAGTTGTCAATGACCGTGGCGCCGCGAGCTGCCGCCTGGGGCGCGAGGTCGCGCGAGATATCCGCGCCGGCGCTGAACAGGGCGATGTCCACGCCATCGAACGCCTCGCCCACGGCCTCGCGGATCTCGATCGACCGGCCCTCGACCTGGACCGTCCGCCCGGCCGATCGGCCCGACGCCAGGAGTCGAAGCTCCCCCACCGGGAACCCGCGCTCGCCCAGCACCTGGATCATCGTGCGACCGACGACGCCGGTGGCGCCGACAACGGCAACGGTCAGGGGGGTCGAGGGGTTCATCCGGAAACGGCTCCGCGCATGGCTCCGCAGGGTCTGAAGATCACGCGGGCACGCTCGGGAGTATAGCCGAGGGGAATCGGGAGACCCCGGCACGCTGGCCGGGGTCTCCGCTGCGTGCGAGCGAAGTGACTAGCAGGGAGCGGTCGCAGCCTGCTTCGCCGACGAGGTCCGACTCGATGACAGAGAGGACGTGAGCGTCGTCGATGCGGCGCCTCCGTCCAGCCGGATGTTCCCCCAGTACGGGTAGTAGACGGGCGTCGCATCGACGACGTCCGTGAAGCTGAGCTCACCGCTGGCGCCGGCGAAGCCCTCGGTGCCGCCGACGATCGGGTGATGGCATCGACCGTGCAGCTCGGTCGCGCCGTCGAAGCGCGCCGTGTAGCTGTACGTCGTGTAGAACGTGCCACAGACATTGCCCAGGCAGCCGATGAAATGCTCGACGCCCGTCGCGAGCATCGTCCCCTGGACGGGCATTGGCTTCACGTCGAACGTATCGACCCACCAGCAGCCGACGAGCGCGCCCGTCATGGCGTAGCCATCGTTGTCTCCGCACGAGCCGTATTCGCCCTGGATGCCACGGACGACGATCGCCCCGTTGCCCGCCGCCGCGAACGTCGACGGAACCACTGCCGAGAGGATTGCCGCAGCGACCAACACGCCGACGATTCGTCTGCCAATCCGACCTGTCCCACCGAACAACATCGCCTCATTCCTCGCAGCTCGGCCGGCGGGTTGCCGGCGTCACGCCCCTTGTGGGGAGTGAACGCACTCTCGATCCGGGGAGCGCCCGCGCCATCGGGAAGGTCCTTAGGGCACTCCTCATTTCTGCGCGGGACCCGCTGCGCAACACCCACCTGGAATCAGAAGACCCCGGCGGGGCCGGGGTCTTCGTCGGTTGCGATTGGACGGCGCCGAGAGCGCCGGGACGGTTACGCCTCGACCGGCTCCTTCGCAAGGTGGCGCTGCATGGCCGCCTTGCGGGAGAGGTTGATGCGGCCCTGGCGATCGACCTCGATCACGACGACCATCACCTCGTCGCCGACGGACACGACGTCCTCGACGGTGGGCACGTGGTAGTCGGCGAGCTCGCCGATGCGGACGAGGCCCTCCTTGCCCGGGAGGATCTCGACGAAGGCGCCGAAGCCCATGATCCGGGTGACCTTGCCCAGGTACAGGGCGCCGACCTCGACGTCGCGGGTCAGGCTCTCGATCCACTGGATCGCCTTCCGTGCGTTCTCGCCGCTCACCGCGGCGATCTCGACGGAGCCGTCGTCCTCGACGTTGATCTCGGTGCCGGTCTCCTCCTGGATCTTGCGGATCATGGATCCACCCTTGCCGATGATCTCGCGGATCTTCTCGGGGTTGATCTTGATCGTCGTGATCCGGGGGGCGAAGTCGCTCATGGCCTCGCGGGCCTCGGGGAGGACCTCGGCCATCTTGTCGAGGATCGTCAGGCGGGCGACGAGCGCCTGCTTGAGCCCCTCGCGGATGATCGCCTCGCTGATCCCCTGGACCTTGATGTCCATCTGCAGGGCCGTAACGCCCGTGCGGGTGCCGGTGACCTTGAAGTCCATGTCACCGATCGCGTCTTCCTTGCCGAGGATGTCGGTCAGGACGACGAAGGTGCCATCGGGCTCCGTGATCAGGCCCATCGCCGCGCCGGCAACCGGCGCCTTGATCGGCACGCCCGCGTCCATGAGGGCGAGGGTGGAGCCGCAGGTGGAGGCCATCGAGGTGGAGCCGTTGGAGGTCACGCACTCCGACACGAGCCGGATGACGTACGGGAACTCCTCGTGGCTCGGCAGGACGGGCACGAGCGCCCGCTCCGCCAGGTGGCCATGCCCGATGTCGCGCCGGCTGGGGCCGCGCATCGGCTTGTTCTCGCCGGTGCTGTACGGCGGGAAGTTGTAGTGGTGGAGGTAGCGCTTCTCGGTCTCCGGGCTGATCGTGTCGAGCCGCTGCACGTCCGAGGACGCACCGAGGGTCGCGACGGTCAGGGCCTGGGTCTCACCGCGGGTGAACAGGCCCGAGCCGTGGGCGCGCGGGACCAGCCCCACCTCGACCGTGATCGGTCGGATGTCGGTCAGGCCTCGCCCGTCGATCCGGATGCCCTCGTCGATGACGATCCGGCGAACGGTCTTCTTCTGGATGAGGCTGAACAGGCTCTTGCTCACGCGGGCATCGCGGCGGGCGGCCTCGAGCATCGCGTCGGTGTCACCACCGGTGCGCTTGGCCCGGACCGCGGCCCCGATCGCGTCCTTGAGCTTGGAGATCCGGCCCGGCAGGTCGTTCGCGAACCAGAGGAGCAGGTCCGCGGTCGCCTGGGCGTCCGGGAGTGCGCGGTGGTTCTGGCCGAGCGCGATACCGAAGAAGCGCGCCAGGTCGGCGAGCTTGTACGACTCGGCGCCCGGGTAGCCCTCGCGCGCGATCACGAGCGTGTCGAGGTACGAGCCCTGGGCGAAGCGGAACCCGTCGCCGAGTGCCTCCTCGATGAAGCCCATGTCGAACCCGACGCTGTGGCCGACGATCTTGGCGTCGCCCACGAACTTGAGCAGCTGCTGGGCAGCGGCCTTCGGGGTCGGGGCGCCCTTGACGTCCTTGTCGGTGATGCCGTGCATCTGGTTGCCGACGATGGGGCGCCCGGGGTCGACGAACGTGGACCACGTGTCGACGACCTTGGTGCCCTTGATCTTGACGGCCGCGATCTCGATGAGATCGGACATCTTGGGATCGGTGCCGGTCGTCTCGACGTCGACCACGACGAGCTCGCGCTTGGCGTCGGTGGCCGTGGCGAACTCGAGGACCGAGCCGGTGGAGGGCTCGATGTACGGGATGCGCTTGGGCTTGCCGAGCGCCTTGCGGATCTCGTCCTGGATGTCGATGAGGGGCTGGAGCGAGCGATGCCCGAACAGGATGGCCTCGGCCATCACGTCCTCGGGCAGGAGGTTCGCACCGGCCTCGACCATCATGATCGCGTCGCGCGTGCCGGCGACGATCAGGTCGAGCTCGGACTCGCCGAGCTGGGTGTGGGTGGGGTTGACGACGAACTCGCCGCCGATCCGGCCGATGCGCACCGCGCCGACGGGGCCGTTGAACGGGATCTCGCTCAGCGTCAGGGCCGTGGAGGCCGCAACGGTGCCCAGGACGTCCGGGTTGTTCTCCTGATCGGTCGAGAGGACCGTGATCACGAGCTGGATGTCGTCCTTGTAGCCCTCGGGAAAGAGGGGTCGGATCGGGCGGTCCGTCTGGCGTGCGGCCAGGATCGCGTTCTCCGACGGGCGTGACTCGCGCTTGATGAAGCCGCCCGGGATCTTGCCCGCGGCGTACATCCGCTCCTCGAAGTCCACCGTGAGCGGGAAGAAGTCCAGCCCGGGGCGGGGCTCGGACCGGTTCGCGGTACCGAGGACCATGGTGTCGCCGTAGCGGACGGTGACCGCGCCGCCGGCGAGACGGGCAAGACGGCCGGTTTCGATGGTCAGGGTTCGACCACCGAGCTGGGTCTCGAAGACCTGTGGCACTGGTTGTGTTTCCTCCTGCCGTGGAGGAGGTACTGACCTGCGGCGGGTCGACCCGACGCGCTATCCCCGCGCTCCCCTGCCCGTTCCGGGCCAGGGGCGGCGATCTAAGGCTAGCGGCGGAGTCCGAGCCGTCCGATGACGGCGCGGTAGCGCGTGTTGTCCTTCTTCAGCAGATACGCGAGAAGGCGACGGCGCTGGCCGACGAGCTTGAGGAGGCCGCGACGCGAATGATTGTCCTTGGGAAAGCTGCGGAGATGGTCCGTCAGGGCCTTGATCCGCTCCGTGAGGAGCGCGATCTGGACCTCGGGTGAGCCGGTATCGCCGTCATTGACGGCGTACTCGGTGATTGTCTCCGTCTTCCCTTCGGGCGCGAGCGGCACTCGGTCCTCCGACACGAACAAAGCTATTGGTTCTTCCACCTCTATGACCGGCGGATGGTAGCAGCCGAATCCCGATCACGCACGAGCCGCGCCGTCGCAGGGCGCGCGTCGAGCCACGCGGGCGTCGAGGGGACCGATTGTTCGGCTGGGCTACGAACTCGACGGGTTCCAGCTCGGAGTCCTCTGCAGAGGGTCGCCGGTCGTCGATCTTGTTCACTCGGGCTACAAGGGCGACGAACTCTGGGCCGGAGATCACCCGATCGACGGTCAGATCGCCTCGACGCCGGGCAACCTCGTCGCGTTCGTAGCCGTACTGAACATTTCGACCGAGTGTCAGGGCACTGAATCGAAGATCACGCGCCAGCGCGGTCCGCCGAGCCAGACACCCTGGAGCCGGACCTGTGCGGGTGCGTCGACGTGGACATGGTCGGGGCCGTGGGCGGCGCCCTCGTCCACGTCATCGATGCGGACCGGATACCAGCCGGATGGTGGGAGTGCGACCGGCATCTCGAAGGTGAGCACTGGATCGCGACGCGCCCGGGATCCCCGACCAACGACCGAGTACGGGCGGCCCAGGAGCCGCTCCGCGGTGGCGAAATCACCGGCGGAGATCGCGGCACGGATCTTGGAGCTGCTCACGGTCTCGCCGTCAAGGGTGAACGGTGGGGCCACGACGACCTTGTAGCCCAGCTCGCGGCCCAGCGCGGCCACGGTGTCCGGGGTGCCGCGCCGCTCGAAGCCGAAGGCGGACTCCGGCGTCATGAGGAATCCGGCGAGCTCGACGCGGTCGGCGATCCGGCGAACGAAGATGTCGTACGGGGTCTCGCGCAGTGCCTGGTCGAAGTGCTGGACGACGGTGACCGCGACGCCGGCCGCCTCCAGCCGCTCCAGGCGCTCGTCCGGGTCGCACAGGAGCGGTGGTGCGTGGCCGGTCAGGATCTCGTCAGGGTGGTGATCGAACGTGATCACCGCCGGGCGGGCGTCGTGCGCGGCTGCGGCCGAGGCCAGCTCGTGGAGGAGGTACTCGTGCCCCAGGTGCAGGCCGTCGAACACGCCAATCACGAAGAACAGGCGACCCAGCGACGTGTCCAATGCGTCCACGCCGTGGACCACCGTCATCGCCACGTCAGTGCGGGAGCATCTTCGTCGGGGCGATTCGTGCGCCCTCGCGGCGCCCCATTCCCACGATCAGGCCCGCAGCATCGATGAGGCGCAGCGGCTCGCCCTCCGGCGCGCCTCGGAGCCCGCCGGCCGGCCGCACGAACCGACCCTGCAAGGCGTCGGCGATCTCGGTCACGGTGAGGGCGACGGCCGGGAGGGCGTCGAGACCCGTGTCGGAAGGGAGCAGCAGCTCGCGCACGCCGTCGGGGCCCTTCGCTGCCGCGGCGTCGCGAATCTCGTCGAGGGAGCGCGCCGTCTCGATCGTGAACGGGCCGCTGGCAGTCCGGACGAGCGCGCCGAGATACGCGCCGCAGCCGAGCCGGGCACCCAGGTCACGGGCCAATGCCCGCACGTACGTCCCCGCGGAGCAGCGCACGTCGACGATGGCGATCGGCCGGTCCGGGTCGCTGCCGTCCCACTCGAGGAGGTCCAGGCCGAGGATGGTCACCCTGCGCGACGGCAGCTCCACCGCCTCGCCGGCGCGCGCCATCGCGTACGCGCGCCGACCACCGATCTGGACCGCAGAGTAGTCGGGCGGCCGCTGCTCCTGCGGTCCCATCGACCCGGCCAGCGCAGCCTCTACGGCCTCGCGTGAAGGGGCCGGAGCAGAGACCGGGGTCAGCTCGCCGTCGAGGTCGTCCGTGGTGGAGCTGGCACCTAAGCAGATGGTCGCGCGATATGCCTTGTCGTCCGCGAGGTGGTACTCCACGAGCCGGGTCGCGCCACCCAGGAAGAGCGGCAGCACGCCGGACGCGAACGGATCGAGGGTGCCGCCGTGCCCGATGCGGCGCGTCGAGGCCAGCCTGCGCACGAGCGCGACCACGTCGTGCGAGGTGGGTCCCGCCGGCTTCGCGACGATGAGCACCCCGTGCATGCCCGGGGCGTCCGGCTGTCTGGGCACGTGGGCTCAGCCGTGCTGGGGTCGATGAACGGCGTTCGCGAGCCGGAGGGCCTCGGCGAGGACGCGGGCGCGCGCCTCCGGCAGGGGCGCTGCGACCGTGGCCCCAGCGGCACGTGCGTGCCCGCCGCCGCCAAACGCACCCGTGAGCTGCGTCGCATCGACGCCGCCGGGCTTGGTGCGCACGGAGACCCGCGTCGAGTCGGGGCCGGCCTCCTTGAACAGGATCGCGACCTCCGCGGTCTCCGACTGCGCGAGCAGCTCGATCAGCCCCTCGGAGTGTGCCGAGATGGTGCCGGTTGCCGCGTGGTCCGCGCCGTCGATGGAGCTGTGGATGATCAACCCATTGCCCGCCACCTCGAGGCGATCCAGGACGCGCCCGAAGAGGCGCAGCTGGGCGTCCGGCTTGGAGCGGTAGAGGCGGCGGGAGATGTCCGACAGGGGCGCTCCCGCGGCGACCAGCGCAGCCGCCACCGCGAGGGTCCGCGGCGTGGCATTGGGATGGGCAAACGTGGCCGTGTCCATGACGATGCCGGCCATCAGGGCCGCTGCCATGGCGCCGCCGCCGGCATCCAGCGGCACGTCCAGCTGCGCGGCGAGCAGCGTCACCAGCTCGCAGGTCGCAGCCGCAGCCGGGTCGACCCAGTCGCTCTCGCCGCCGTCCGTGTTCGAGGCGTGGTGGTCCACGAGCACCCGGGGCAGCCGGTCGAACAGCTCGCGATGGCGATCGCGCACGTCGCCGAGCCTGTCGAGCGAGCCGCAATCGCACACGACCAGCAGGTCGTAGTCGCCGTCCGGTGCCGGATCCTGGGCGAACCGGTCCATCCCCGCGAGGAAGCCGTACAGCGGCGGCACCGGGTCCGTGGACACGAGGGTCGCCCGCCCGCCGTGGTGCTCCACGATCGCGGCGACGCCGAGCGCGGCGCCGAGGGTGTCCGCGTCCGGGTTCTCGTGGGTGGCGATCAGCGCATGGCGCGCACCCGCGATCGTGCGGGCGGCCGCGGCGGGCACGGCGTCGAGCCACGGTCGCAGGTCGACGCTCATCGACGTGGCTTTCTGCCCATTGCGCGGCGCTTGCGTGGCGCCGGCTCCGGCAGCGGGATGTGCGGCATGGGGCTCGGCAGCGATTCCTCGACGGGCGGCGGCTCGGTGACCACCCCGCCCGCCTCCAGCTCGGCGAGGAGCTGGAGCACCCGCGTGCCGCGCTGGACGGTGTCGTCCAGCCGTAGCTGGAGCTCCGGAATGCGGCGGAGGCGGATCCGCGAGCCCAGCTCGTGGCGCACGAAGGGCAACGCGTGCTGGAGCGCCTTGACCGTGAGGTCGCGCTCCGCCGGCTGGCCGATCACGCTGACCCACACCCGGGCGACGCTCAGGTCCGGCGCGGTCTCCACGTCCGTTACGGTCACGAAGCCGATGCGCGGATCCTGGACGTCCTTGGTGAGGATCGCGCCGATCTCCTGCCGCAGCAACTGGTCGATGCGATCAGTGCGCGCGGTCATCTAGTTGACCGCTGATCGACTCACCGACTGCGTGGTGAAGCACTCGATCACGTCGCCCTCGAGGATGTCGGTCGTGTTGACGAGGCCGATGCCGCACTCGAAGCCCGTCTGGACCTCGCGCACGTCGTCCTTGAACCGGCGGAGCGAGTCGATCTTGTCGGTGACGATGACCTTGCCGCCGCGCCACAGGCGAACGCCGCCCGAGCGGACGATGCGGCCGTCGGTGACGTAGGAGCCGGCGATGACCTGGCGCCCGACCTTGATCAGCTTGCGGACCTCGGCGCGACCCTCGACGACCTCGACGAGCTCGGGCTCCAGGAGGCCGCTGAGGGCCTTCTCGATGTCATCCGTGAGCTGGTAGATGATGTCGTACAGGCGGACGTCCACCTTCTCGGCCTCGGCGGCGCGGCGCGCCGTGTCGCTGATCGCGGTGTTGAATCCGACGACGACCGCGTTGGACGCCGCGGCCAGCATGATGTCGTTGTCGCTGATCTCGCCCGCGCCCTCGTACAGGACGTTGAGCTTGACCTCGTCCGTCTTGAGCTGGCCCAGGGCGTGGGTGATGGCGCCGAGGGAGCCGGACACATCCGCCTTGAGGACGATCCGCAGCTCCTTGGCCTGGCCAGCCTGGATCTGCCGGTAGAGGTCCTCCAGGGTCGCGCGGCCGCTGCCCTCGCCGCCCTTCGCGGCCAGCTCGGCGGTGCGCGCCTCGACGGCGGCGCGGGCGGTCTTCTCGTCGGCGACGACGCGGAGGATGTCCCCCGCCTCCGGGACCTGGGACAGGCCCAGGATCAGGGCCGGCGTCGCCGGGCCCGCCTTCTTGATGCGCTTGCCGTGCTCGTCCTCGAGGGCACGGACACGGCCGAACGTCTCGCCGACGACGATGACGTCGCCCACGTTGAGCGTGCCGGTCTGGACCAGCACCGTACCGACCGGGCCGCGGGCCTTGTCCATGCGCGCCTCGACGATCGTGCCGATCGCGGAGCGCTTCGGATTGGCCTTCAGCTCCTGGAGGTCGGCAACGAGCAGGACCATGTCCACGAGGTCGTCGAGCCCCACCCGGGTCTTCGCGGACACGGGCACGAGCGGCGTTTCGCCGCCGTACTCCTCGATGACGATGCCCGCCTCGGTCAGCTCGGTCTTGACCCGGTCCGGGTTCGCGTCCGGCTTGTCGATCTTGTTCATGGCGATGATGATCGGCACCTTCGCCGCCTTGGCGTGGCCGATCGCCTCCAGCGTCTGGGGCATGACGCCGTCGTCCGCCGCGACCACGACGACCGCGATGTCCGTGACCTTGGCGCCCCGGGCGCGCATGGCGGTGAACGCCTCGTGGCCCGGCGTGTCGAGGAAGACCACGCGGCGGTCGCCGCGGGTCACGTCGCTCGCGCCGATGTGCTGGGTGATGCCGCCGCGCTCACCGGCCGCGACGGTCGTGGAGCGGATCGCGTCGAGCAGGCTCGTCTTGCCATGGTCGACGTGGCCCATGACGGTCACGATCGGAGCTCGATCGACGAGGTCCGCCGTGTCCTCCTCGGTGAAGAGCTCTTCCTTCGTGGCGGCGGAGGTCGTCTCCTGGCCGTCCTCGCCGACGGTGGGAGCGCCGGGCGCCTGCGGCTCGGCGACGTCGTAGCCCAGCTCGCTCGCGACGAGCGACGCGGTGTCGCGGTCGATGAGCTGGTTGATGGTCGCGAAGATGCCGCTCTTGATCAGCTCGCGGATCACGTCCGCGGGGTTGACCCCGAGCAGGTCGGCGAGCTCCTTGACGGTGATCGTCGCGGGCAGCTCCACCGCGCCGCGCATGGACGGATCGATGACCTGGACGGCGGCCCCGCCGAACGCGCCATCGCGACGCGGCGGCTTGCGGGGTCCGCGTCGGCCGCGGGTGCCGCTCCTACTTCGAGCCATCGATTCCTCCCCCGCTCGCGGCGGTCAGCAGCTGGTCCGCGAGATCCGCGGGAACGGTGGCCTCGAGTGCCCGGCCCAGTCCGCCGCGCCCGGTGGCACCGGCGATGCAGGCCTGGTCACGGCAGACGTAGGCGCCCCGGCCGTTCGCACGGCCGGTCGGATCGAACTGGATGGTCCCCGCGGGCGTGCGCACGACCCGCAGGAGGGCGCGCTTCTCGCGACTGGTTCGACAGAAGACGCAGGACCGGGTCGGGACCGCTCGACGCTCGAGGGTCGCCGTGCCCGCGCCTACGACGCCACCTCGCCGGCGGCGGCCTTGGTCTTCCGGGCGCGTGCCTTGGGAGCGGCGGCGCCAGCGGCGGCGCCCACGGGCTCCTTGTCGCCGGCGTCGGCGGAATCGGCCTCAGCCTCGGCAGCGACAGGCGCCGCGTCGGCATCAGCAACAGCTGCCTTGGCCTTCGACGTGCGCGCGGCGCGCTTGGGCGCGGCCTTTGGTGCGACCTCGACGACCGATTCGGCGGCGGGGGCTGCGGCCTCCGCGACGGCGACTTCGGCAGCGGCGACCGCCTCCTTGGCCGTGGCGGCCTTGGCCTCGGCGACGGACACGTCGCTCCGGATGTCGATGCGCCAACCGGTCAGCCGTGCGGCGAGGCGGGCGTTCTGGCCCTCACGGCCAATGGCCAGCGAGAGCATCCGCTCCGGCACGGTGACGTTGGCGATGCGGTGCTCCGTGTCGATCTCGACCGACAGGACCTGGGCGGGCGACAGCGCGTTGGCCACGAAGGCCGACGGATCGTCGTTCCAGGGGATGACGTCGATCTTCTCGCCGCCGAGCTCGGCGACGACGGACTGCACGCGGGCGCCACGCTGCCCGACGGTCGCTCCGACTGGGTCCAGGCCCTCCTGCCGGGATGCGACGGCGACCTTGGAGCGGCTGCCGGCCTCGCGGGCGATGGCGCGGATCTCCACGGTGCCGTTGTGGATCTCCGGGACCTCCAGCTCGAACAGGCGCTTGAGGAAGCCCTTGTGCGTGCGGCTGACGAAGAGCGCTGGACCGCGTGGGGTGCGGCGGACCTCCAGGACGTACGCCTTGACGTTCTGGCCGATGCGGTAGTGCTCCAGCGGCGACTGCTCGGTGGTGGCAAGCACGCCCTCGACGCCCTTGCCCATGTCCAGGATCATCGCCCGCGGCTCGACCCGGTTGACGGTGCCCGTGACGAGCTCGCCCTCCTTGTCCGCGAACTGATCGAACACGGCGTCGCGCTCCGCCTCGCGAAGCCGCTGCAGGACGACCTGCTTGGCGGTCTGGGCACCGATCCGCCCGAACGTGTCGCCGTCCAGCTCCTCGATCTCCACGAGCTCGCCCGGGATGGCGTCAGCCTTGTGGCGCTTCGCCTCGTCGAGGGTGAAGTGCGTCAGCTGCTGCTCTTCCTCGATCGGGTCCACGGCCGCGATGCGGGCGCGGTAGACGCGGATGCGGCCGCTGTCGGCATCGATCTGGACGTGGATGTCCTCCTCGTTGGCGACGCGCCGGTAGGCGGCGGCAATCGCGTCCTCCACGGTCCGAATGAGCTGCTCGCGGGAGACCTGCTTCTCGGCATTGAGCTGGAGGAGAGCGCCGACGAAATCGCGACTCATGGCGTCTCCTTCCTTCTCTCGGTTCACGGCCGCGTGCCGCTTCCGGCGAAAAAAATACGTGGGGGTCACCCACGCTTCGAGGCGGCCGTTTCTGTTCGGCGGAGTATACACCGGAGCCGCCCGAGCGCGATTCAGGCCGTGACCGCTGCGCCCCCGTATCGCTGTTCGACGTAGCCGTCGAGGATGCCGATGAACTCGTCGACGAGGCGGTCGCCGCGAAGTGTCCGGTCCAGCCTCCCGTCGATGAACACCGGCGCGACCGGCTCCTCGAACGTGCCCGGGAGCGAGATGCCGATGTTGGCGTGCTTCGATTCGCCCGGGCCGTTGACGACGCAGCCCATCACCGCGACGGTCATCTCCTCGACGCCCGGGTAGCGCGCGCGCCACTCCGGCATGCTGGCGCGCAGGTAGGCCTGGATGCGCTCCGCCATCTCCTGGAAGAACGTGGAGGTCGTCCGGCCGCAGCCGGGGCATGCGCTGACCTGCGGAAGAAACGAGCGCATGCCCATCGACTGGAGCACCTGCTGCGCGACCCGCACCTCCTCCTCGCGCTCGCCGCCGGGGGCCGGCGTGAGTGACACGCGGATGGTGTCCCCGATCCCCTCCTCCAGCAGGATCGACAGGCCCGCGGTGGACGCGACGACGCCCTTCATGCCCAGGCCCGCCTCGGTGAGCCCGAGGTGCAATGGGTAGTCGGAGCGCGTCGCGAGGATCCGGTAGACGTCCACCAGATCGCGCACGTTCGAGACCTTGGCCGACAGGATGATCCGGTCGTGGCCCAGGCCGGTCTCCTCAGCGAGCTCAGCCGAGCGCATCGCCGACTCGATCATCGCCTCGATCATCACGTCGCGGCTCTCGCGCGGCTCCGCGAGCTTCGCGTTCGCGTCCATGAGGTTGGTGAGCAGGGTCTGGTCCAGCGAGCCCCAGTTGACGCCGATCCGCACCGGCACCCCGTTCTCCATCGCGACGCGAACGATCGTCTGGAAGTTCTCGTCGTGGCGCTTCGCGCCGACGTTGCCGGGGTTGATCCGGTACTTCGCGAGGCCCTTGGCCATCTCCGGGTACTCGACCAGGAGCTGGTGGCCGTTGTAGTGGAAGTCGCCGATGACCGGCACGCCAACGCCCAGGTCGAGCAGCTTCCGGAGCATCTCCGGGACCGCCGCCGCGGCCGCGTCGTTGTTCACGGTCACTCGGACCAGCTCGCTCCCGGCGTGCGCGAGGCGCGCCACCTGGATGGCTGTGGCATCTGCGTCCGCGGTGTCCGTATTGGTCATCGACTGGACGACGACCGGGTGGGAGCCGCCGACCTTGATCCCACCCACGTCGACGGTCACCGTCGCCCGGCGGGCCCGGGTCATGGCGTGGAGCCGAGGCGGGCGATGTCGAACCCGGACACCCAGAAGATGAACACCAGCAGGAACACGAAGCCCACGGCATAGGTGAGGCGCTCAGCGCGGAGGCTCACCCGCGTCCCGAACAGGCGCTTGATCACCAGCATCGCCATTCGACCGCCGTCGAGCGGTGGGAACGGCAGGATGTTCACGACGCCGAGGTTGACGGACAGGATGCCGGCGACGAACAGGGTCAGGACGGGGCCGGAGTTGAGCAGCAGGTCGGCGAGGGACACCGCGATCCCGATCGGTCCCTGGGCGGGCGGAGGCGCGGTCGGATCCTTGATGAAGCCGCCGACAAGGTCACCCAGGCCGCTGAGGATCAGGCCGCCCCAGTGGGTCAGCTGCTGCGTCGCGATGCCCGCCGAGACGCCGATGTCGTGGCCGACGTAGGCGCCGTTGTAGGACTGCTGCAGCTTGCTGACGCCGAGCGCGCCTCGGGTGGCATTCGTGTCCGATGCAGGACGAAGGGTGGCCGAGACGCTGGAGCGGGAGCCGTCCACTCTGACCACGTCCAGGCTCACCGTCTGGCCGGCATGGTCGCGCAGCCCGTTGACAACGCTCCGCTCTCCGAAGAACTCGTACGCCTCGCCGTTGACCCTGTAGATCTGGTCGCCCGCCTGGAGCCCCGCGGCGGCCGCAGGTGAGCCCGCCTCCACCTGGCCGATCTTCACGCCAACGACCGGGCTCGCGACCCAAGCGATGACGAAGAAGATGACGAACGCGAGGACGATGTTCATGACCACGCCGGAGACGAGGATCGCGAGGCGCACACGGAGCGACTTGGCGGAGAACGAGCGTGGGTCGTCTGCTGCGTCGCCATCCTCGCCATCCATCCGGACGAAGCCGCCGATGGGCAGCCAGTTCAGCGTCCAGAGGGTCTCGCCCTTCGTGCGCAGCACCTTGGCGCGCGGCGGGAAGCCGATGCCGAACTCCAGCACGCGGACCTTCATGCTCTTGGCCGTGACGTAGTGCCCGATCTCGTGGATCAGCACGAGCCCGCCCAGGATGACGATGAACAGGACGATCGCGAGCAGCGCGAACAGCACGCCGTCCATCAGGCGCCCACCGAGCCTGCGGAGCCGGTCGTGCCGGCGAAGGCGCCGCGGATCTCGGCCTCGAGCGCGACCAGGTCGTCGACGTCCGGATCGGGTCCGCCGTGGCTGCCGAACCTCGTCACCGCCGCCTCCAGCAGGCGCGGGATGCCCGTGAAGTCCAGGCTGCCGTCGAGGAACCTGGCCACCGCGACGTCATCTGCCGCGATGAGCGCCGCGGTCGCCCACGGGCCCATGGGGCCGGCCTCTCGGGCGATCCGGAGCGCCGGGAAGCGGGTCTCGTCGGGGGCGCGGAAGTCCAGGTGGGCGGCCGCCACGAGGTCCGGCGCGGCAGCCCGCGACGGCCGGCGATCCGGGTACGTGAGCGCGTATTGGATCGGGAGTCGCATGTCGGGGGTGCCCAGCTGCGCCTTGAGGGAGCCGTCCACGAACAGGACGGCGGAGTGCACGACCGACTGCGGATGGATCACGACGTCGATCTGCTCGTACCCGACATCGTAGAGCCAGCGGGCTTCGATGACCTCCAGGCCCTTGTTCGCAAGGGTCGCGGAGTCGATGGTGATCTTGGCGCCCATGCTCCACGTCGGGTGCCGGAGGGCCCGCTCCGGCGTGATCGCGGCGAACGACTCCGTCGGCAGGTCCAGGAACGGCCCACCCGACGCGGTCAGGATCAGCCGGGCAACCCGGTCCACCCGCTCCCCTGCCAGGCACTGCCAGAGCGCGGAGTGCTCGGAATCGATGGGCCGAAGCCAGCCGAGCGGGCTCGCGAGCGGCCCTGCCGGGTCTGCCGCCGCGTTGACGCCCGCGAGCGCCCGTGCGACGGGCATCACGAGGTGGCCGCCCGCGACCAGGGTCTCCTTGTTGGCCGTCGCGACGATCTTGCCCGCCCGGAGCGCCGCGAGGACCGGCCGAAGGCTGACCATCCCGCCGGTTCCGACGACGACGATGTCGACGTCGTCGCGCGTGGCCAGCTCGACGAGCGCGTCGGCGCTCCCGCCGAGGACGGTCACCGCCGGGCGATGGCGCGCAGCCTGCTCCTCGAGCCGGGTTCCGTTCCGACCCGCAGCGAGGGCAACGACGCGGAATGCGGGGTCGCCATCGAGGACGTCAAGTGCCTGCCGGCCGATCGACCCGGTTGAGCCGAGCAGCGCCACCCCGCGCGGGCGGGCCGCCGGGTCAGTGGAGGATGCTGACGACATAGAAGTACGCGACCGGTGCCGCGAACAGGAAGGAATCCACGCGGTCCAGCATGCCGCCGTGGCCAGGGATGAGCGTGCCGGACTCCTTCGCGCCGGCGGCGCGCTTCAGCATGGACTCGGCCAGATCGCCCGCCTGCGCCGCGGCCGCGAGCACGAGGCCGAAGCCGAGCCCGGCAAGCCACGGCCGTCCGAGCGCCGCCACGAGCACCGCTCCCACCAGCGCTGACGCGACGAGACCGCCGATCACGCCCTCGAGCGTCTTCGACGGCGAGATGTGGGCCATGAACGGGCGCCGTCCGAAGCGCCGGCCCGTGAAATAGGCGAACGTGTCGAACGCCCACACGACGAGCACGAGCACGAGGATCCAGGCGCGGTTCGGCCCGAGCCAGCCGAGCAGCGACGCCGGGTCAACCGGAGCATCGGTCGCGGCGAGCCGCGCGACGAAGCCGAGGAGCCCCACGTACAGCGCGCCGAAGGTGGTCGTCGCGAAGATCGCCAGGCCCTCGCGCGGATCCAGGCGCGTCAGGGCGCCCGTGCCCACGAGCACGATCCCCAGGGCGGCGAGCAGCAGGCCGGAACCGCCCGGGAGCTCCTTCACGGTGTCGCCCAGCGCCACGATGACCGCGAGGACCACGCCGAGCAGCGGCATGGAGTGATGGCCGGCCGCGGTCAGGAGCCGGAACGCCTCCATGCCGGCGAGGACCACGGCGATGCCGACGAGGAGCGCGACCCAGAAACCGCCAAGCCACACCGCGAGGAGCAGCGGCGGAACCAGGATCGCGGCACTGCGGGCGCGATCTCGGAGCATCAGGTCAGCGACCGAAACGACGGGTCCGGCTGGCGTACTCCGCCAGGGCGAGATCGAGGTCCGCGGGCCCGAAGTCGGGCCACAGCGTGTCGCTCGTGATCAGCTCTGCGTAGGCGGACTGCCAGATCAGGAAGTTCGAGAGCCGCTGCTCGCCACCGGTGCGGATCACGAGGTCCGGGTCGGGCAGCTCAGCCGTATACAGGGCCGAGGCGATCGTTGCCTCGTCGATCGCCTCGGGCGGTTCGCCGGACCGGACGATGCGCCGCACCGCATCCACGAGCTCGGTGCGACCCGCGTAGTTGAACGCGATGTTCAGGATCAGCCGGTCGCCGCCGGACGTCGCGGCGAGCGCGGACTCGATGGATGCGCGCGTCGCGATCGGGAGCTCCTCGAGCCGGCCCAGCAGCCTGACCTGGACGCCCTGCGCACGGAGCTCGTCTGTCTCGCTGCGGATGGCAGTCTCGAGAAGGCCGAACAGGCCCACGACCTCCGCGTCCGTCCGTGCCCAGTTCTCGCGACTGAATGCGTACAGGGTCAGGACGGGAATGCCGCGCCGCACGGCGTGGCGCAGGATCTCGCGGATCGCCTCCACACCCGCAGCATGGCCGTCGAGCTCGCCGACGCCGCGGGCGCGGGCCCAGCGACGGTTGCCGTCCATGATGATCGCGACGTGGGTCGGCGCCTCCGCCCGCTCGCCCCGCGCCATGCCGGCGGCAGGCGGTCGGCGCACCGCGGGTGCCGCCGCGGCATCCTCGTGAGCGCGCGGCGGAGCGTCGGTCGGACGGATCAGCGGCGCGCGCGCCACTAGACCTCGAGGACCTCCTGCTCCTTGGCCGCGCCCACGCGGTCCACCTCGGCGATGTGCCGGTCCGTGGTCTTCTGGAGCGACTCGAGCAGCTTGTGGCTCTCGTCGGTGCCGACCTCGCCCTCGCGCTCCAGCTTCTTGAGCTGGTCCGCGGCGTCGCGCCGGAGGTTGCGGATCTCCACCCGCGCCTCCTCCATGCGCTTGTGGACCTGCTTGACCAGGTCGTGGCGACGATCCTCGGTGAGGAGCGGGATGTTCAGCCGGACGACCGTGCCGTCGACATTGGGCGTGAGGCCGATGTCGCTCTTGAGGATCGCCCGCTCGATGGCGCCGAGCGCGCTGCGATCCCAGGGCTGGATCACGATCTGGTGCGGCTCCGGGATGCTGATGCCGGCGAGCTGGTTGAGCGGCGTCTGCGTGCCGTAGTAGTCGATGTGCAGGCGCTCCACGAGGCCGGTGGAGGCGCGGCCCGTCCGGATGGACCCGAGATCGCGGTCCATGACCTCCACGGCGCGCGCCATCTTGTGGTCCGCTGCGGAGATGACCTCGTTGCTCACGCGTGCGCTCCGACGGGCCCCGCGATCATCGTCCCGACCTGCTGGCCCTCCGCCACCCGGGCGATGTTGTCCGGCCCGTTGAGGTCGAACACGATGATCGGGAGGTCGTTCTCCATGCACAGGGACACCGCGGCACCGTCCATCACCTTGAGCTGGTCGCGAAGGAGGTCGGCGTATTCGAGTCGGTCGTAGCGGCGGGCGCCGGGGACCGTCATCGGATCCGCATCGTAGACCCCGTCCACCTTCGTGGCCTTCATCAGCACCCCGGCTCCGATCTCGATTGCCCGGAGGGCCGCGGCCGTGTCGGTCGTGAAGTACGGATTGCCGGTGCCGGCGACCATGATCACGACGCGACCCTTCTCCAGGTGCCGCACCGCGCGCCGACGGATGTAGGGCTCCGCGATCTCGTTCATCGCGATCGCGCTCATCACCCGGGTCGGGGTGTTCGTGCGCTCGACCGCGTCCTGGAGCGCCAGGCCGTTCATCACCGTGGCGAGCATGCCGATGTAGTCGCCGGTCGCTCGGTCCATCCCCTGGGCCGCTGCCTGCATGCCGCGGAAGATGTTGCCGCCGCCGACCACGATGCCGACCTCGACGCCGCGCGAGCGAACCGCCGCGACCTGCTGGGCAATGAACGCGCACACCGCCGGATCCACGCCGTACTGGCGCGACCCGAGGAGGGCCTCGCCGGACAGCTTGAGCAGGATCCGCTTGTAGCGGGGCGAGCCCTCGGTCACTTTTCCTCCCCGAGCGCGTAGCGAACGAACCGGCGAACCTGGATGTTCTCGCCGATCGTGGCGACCTTCTCGGTCACGAGGTCGCGCACCGAGCGCTCCTCGTCGCGGAAGGGCTGCTCCAGGAGGACGACCTCCTTGAACCACTTCTTCAGCTGGCCGTCCACGATCTTCTCGCGGATCTCGGCGGGCTTGGACGCGGCGGTGGGGTCCTTGGCGAGCTCCGCCTTCTTGGCCTCGAGCTCCTCGGCCGGGATCGACTCGACGTCCACCCAGCGCGGGGAGAGCCCGGCGACCTGGATCGCGAGCAGCCGCACCAGCTCCTGGAACTGGTCCGTCCGCGCGACGAAGTCCGTCTCGCAGTTGACCTCGATGAGCACGCCAACGCGCCCGCCGGTGTGGATGTAGCTGGAGACCAGCCCTTCGCGGGCGTCGCGGCCCGCCTTCTTGGCGGCGGCCGCGAGGCCGCGCTCGCGCAGCAGCACGACGGCCTTCTCCACGTCGCCACCCGATTCCTCGAGGGCGCGCTTGCAGTCCATCATGCCGGCGCCGGTGCGCTCGCGGAGATCGCGGACCATCTCCGCCGTGATGTTCGCCATGTGGGTGCTCGCGCTCCTGTTCGTGCTCGGCGGGCGCGTCGGCCCGCCGTGGTGGTCTGTTGGTGGTCCTGGTGAGGCCCCGCGTCAGGCCGGGGTGGCGTCGCGGGTCGCGGCCTCCGCGGCCTCGCGCGCAAGCTCTGCCGCGATCTCCTCGGGGGTTGCGCCGTCCTCGACGGCCGGTGCGATGGCGGGTGCACCCGGGAGGAGGTCGTCCTCGTCGTCCGGCGCGAAGCTGAGGGCCGCGCCACCCGCGAGGGCAGCGACGAGCTCGTCGGTGGCGTCGATGCCGTCGTACGTGGGCTCCTCGATGACCTCCACCTCCGGCTCGATCGAACGGCTGGCCCGCTCCTGGGCGCCCTCGATCGCCGCGTCGGCGACGAGCGAGCAGAGCAGCCGGATGGCGCGGATCGCGTCGTCGTTGGCCGGGATGATGTAGTCCAGCTCGTCCGGGTCCACGTTCGTGTCCCCCGTGCCGACCACCGGGATCTCGAGGCGGTTGGCCTCGGTCACGGCGATCCGCTCGCGATGCGGGTCCACGATGAAGATCGCGCCGGGCAGGCGCTTCATCTTGCGGATGCCGCCCAGCATCAATTGGAGGCGCGCGAGCTCTTCGGTGAGCTTCGCGGCTTCCTTCTTGGGCAGCCTGTCCAGGTCGCCGGCCTGCTGCCGAGCCTCCAGCTGGTCCATGAGCCCGATGCGCTTCTTGATCGTCACGAAGTTGGTGAGCATGCCGCCCAGCCAGCGCTTGTTGACGTAGGGCATGCCGGCGCGGGTCGCCTCGGCCGCGAGCGGCTCCTGGGCCTGCTTCTTCGTCCCGACGAACAGCACCACGTCGCCGCGCGCCACGGTCTCGCGCACGAAGTCGAGTGCGATCTCCAGGCGCCTTGCCGTCTGGGCAAGGTCGATGATGTGGATGCCGTTGCGCTCGGCAAAGATGAACGGCTTCATCTTGGGATTCCAGCGGCGGGTCTGGTGGCCGAAGTGGACACCGGCCTCGAGCAGCTGGCGCATCGAGATGGACGGCACGGTCGCGTAGCCTCCTGTTGGTTGTATCCGCCGCGGACCCTCGTCGGGAGCCGTCCTCGCCTCGCGGGTTCGCCGCGGGACCTGGCCGGCACCGCCCCGATCGGAACGGTCCGCGTGTGAGCTCCGGTATTCGACCTGGTGTCGAGCACCGGGCGGTTGCACCGTGGAACGGTTCCGCGGCGGGCCGCAGTCTAGCACGAGGTCCCGTTCAGGCCCCTGCGTGCGTCCGCGACCCGCCCGGGCTTCGTGCCACCGCGGGTCGGCCCGGGCGCCGCCTTTTCGTCAAATGGTCACCACCCGCACGTTGGTCACTGGCTTTCCGTCATGCAGTCACTTGGTGGCGAGATGACAACGAATCCCGGCGGCTCAAGCACTGCCCACGCACGAATCCTGCCCTGCCGCCGAACGGTCGGCGGACGAAGATGCGCCCCATGGCGATCTGGCAATTTCCCGCGAGGGCGGGGCACCAGGGGTTGAGTCCCGAGACTTGGTGTAACAGCGAGCTGGCCGAGAACTGAAGCGGCCACCGCGTCATCCTCGCGTCGTTGGAGTGAGAACCGACGAAGCGAGGGAGTGAAGACAGCGATGGCCGAGGACAGAATGGCCGTGCT
>JACPOS010000028.1 GCA_016191395.1 Chloroflexota bacterium | reverse complement strand
GGCGTCCCCGTGGCCAAGCACGGCAATCGCGCGATCACCAGTCGCTGCGGCTCGGCCGACCTCATCGAAGCGCTGGGCATTCCGCTCGATCCCGGGCCGGACGCCGTGGCGGCGATGATCCGGAGCACGGGGTTCGGCTTCTTGTTCGCGCCCGCCTACCACCCGGCGATGAAGCACGCCATGCCCATCCGCCGCGAGCTCCCCATGCGCACCGCCTTCAACCTGCTCGGCCCGCTCAGCTCCCCGGCCGCGGTGCGCCGTCAGCTCATCGGCGTCGCGGAGGCCGCGCTCCTGCCGCTCATCGCGGGCGCGCTGAAGCTGCTGGGAGTGGATCGCGCGCTCGTGGTCCACGGCTCGGACGGGACCGACGAGCTCTCGCTGAGCGGAGCGAGCCGAACTCTGCTGATCGAGAACGGCGACGTGAAGGAGGTGGCCATCGACGCGGCCGAGCACGGCCTCGGCCGTGCATCGCTCGCGGCGCTGCGTGGCGGGGACGCGGCGCGCAACGTGGATCTCGCGCGCTCCGTCCTCGCGGGTGAGCCGGGACCGCCGCGCGATGTGGTGCTCCTCAACGCGGGCGCGGCGCTCTTCGTGTCGGGTCGCGCGAGGGATGTCGGCGAAGGCATCGGTATGGCGGTCCGCTCGATCGATTCGGGACGGGCGGCTGCCGTGGTGAGCGCGTGCTCGACGAGCTGATCGCCTCTTCGCGCGAGCGTGCCCGCCGTGACGCCAAGCTCGTGTCTCTGCGCGACCTGAAGCGCACGGTCGCCGGGCTACCCGTCGCGCCGCGCTTCGAGGCCGCTTTGCGCTACGCGGATCGCCTGGCCCTCGTCGCCGAGGTCAAGCGCTCGTCGCCCTCGGCCGGCATCTTCGCCGGCGTCGGCCCCGGTGCCGCCGCGGCCGCCGGGCTCGCGCGCGGATATGCCGACGCGGGCGCCACGTGTCTCTCCATCCTCACCGAGCCTCTGCGCTTCGGCGGGAGCGACGACGACCTGCGCCTGGCGGCACGCGTCGGGCCGCCCGCGCTGCGCAAGGACTTCACCGTGGACCCGTACCAGGTGTGGCAGGCGCGGGCGCTGGGTGCCGCCGCGGTACTGCTCATCGTTCGCGCTCTGAGTGATGACGCGCTGCACGCTTTGCTGGAAGCGGCGGCCGACGCGGGAGTCGACGCCCTCGTGGAAGTGCACGACGAGGCCGAGCTCGAGCGCGCGCTCGCCAGCGACGCGACGCTGATCGGCGTGAACGCGCGCGACCTGGGGACGCTCGAGGTCGATCTCGCCAGAGGTGTGCGGCTCATGGACATGGCGCGATCGAGCGGCGCAACGCTCGTCGCGGAGAGCGGGCTACGGAACGGGACGGACCTCCGTCGCGCAGCCGAGGCGGGCGCACACGCCGCGCTCGTCGGAACGGTGCTGCTCGAGACTGAAGACCCCGCGGCGCGACTGCGCGAGCTGGTCGCTGCCGCGCCCGCGCGGGAGCAGCGGAAGGGCCCGGCGCTTGCGGACACGCGCGTTCCGCCGCATCCGACGAGGTCGCGGGTCAAGACCTGTGGAGTGCGCGACGCCGCGGGCGTGCAGGCGACGGTGCGAGCGGACTCGGACCTGGTCGGCTTCGTCATGGCCCCGGACAGCCCGCGTGCCGTCGATCCAGCGAGCGCGGGAGAGATGTCGCGCGGCCTCGGCCGTGCGCGCGGTGTGCTCGTCTTTCGGTCTCCTTCGCGCGCGGACGTCGACAGCGCCCGCGCTGCGAGCGGAGTCCGCGGAATTCAGCTCGCGGGCTTCGACCGTCCGCCAGGCTGGCTTCCCGAGGTCACCGCGCGCGACGGAACTCCTTCGCGCATGGATCCGGTGATCGGTGTGGTGCACCAGCCCTCGTCCGTCCGCGCGGCGCTCCTCGCGGCCGAAGACTGGTATGCCGCGGGCGCGACGGATGTACTCCTGGAAGCCGCACCGCGCGAGGTCGGTGGGGGAGCGCGCGGGGAAGCGCCGGTCGAGATCGCCCGGCGGGTGGGGCGGATCGTTCCGATCGGGATCGCCGGAGGCTTGGAGCCGGCCAACGTCGCTGCCGCCGTCGCCCGCGCCCGGCCGGCCCTGGTCGACGCCGCCAGCGGGCTCGAGCGCGGGGGCCGCAGCGACCCGCCGCGCATCGCGTCCTTCGTACGCGCAGCGCGGCGCGATCCGCTGGGCGCCGATCGGGTGGATTCGCACGGCCGCTTCGGGCCCTTCGGCGGCCGCTACGTACCCGAAACGCTGGTCCCGGCGCTCGAGGAGCTCGAGGCGGCGTGGCGCGGCGCGCGCGCCGATCGCACCTACGTCGCGGAGCTGGAACGTCTCAGACGCGATTTCATCGGTCGCCCAACGGCGCTGTTCGAGGTACCCGCACGCGCGCTGGCGACCGGTCGCGGCGACGCGGTGCGGCTCTTCCTCAAGCGCGAGGACCTGGCGCACACCGGCGCGCACAAGATCAACAACGCCGTCGGCCAGGCGCTGCTCGCGCGGCAAATGGGGAAGCGCCGGGTGATCGCCGAGACCGGCGCCGGCCAGCACGGCGTCGCGGCCGCGTCCGCGTGTGCGCTGCTAGGACTCGAGTGCGTCGTCTACATGGGCACGACCGACATGGAGCGGCAGGCGCCGAACGTCGAGCGGATGCGCCTCCTCGGCGCCGACGTGCGCGCGGTCTCCACGGGCAACGGAACGCTGCGCGACGCGCTGAACGAAGCGCTGCGCGACTGGGTCACGAACGTCGAGACCACCTACTACATCCTCGGCTCCGCGGCGGGACCGCATCCGTATCCGGAGATGGTGGCGGACCTGCAATCGGTGATCGGCCGTGAGGCGCGGAGCCAGATCCTCGCGGCGGCGGGACGCCTCCCCGACATCGCGATCGCCTGCGTGGGCGGCGGCAGCAACGCGATCGGCCTGTTCCGCGCGTTCCTCGATTCCGGAGCGCGGCTCGTCGCGGTCGAGGCTGGCGGCCGCGGCGATGGCCTGGGTGACAACGCCGCGTCTCTCGGACTGGGCAGCCCGGGTGTGCTGCACGGCGCGTTCACCATGCTCACGCAGACCG
>JACPOS010000022.1 GCA_016191395.1 Chloroflexota bacterium | reverse complement strand
CGTCGGTTCGAAGCTCAGCAGCCCGAGCCTGACAGGGGGGACCTCGCGTTTGTCGGTCCAAACAAGGAGCCCTCGGGTCACCCCGAGGGCCTCTGCACTTTTCGTGCTCAACTCTCTGCAGCTTTCATGCCCGCTCACAGCATGGATCTGTCAGTGGGGGAGTGGAGCCGACACTCGGATTTGAACCAAGGAGCTGCCGTTTACGAAACGCCGGAGGGGTCGTCCGCGAACATGCATCAGCGGATGCCGCGAGCGTTGTTGGTGCCCAGACAGTTCGCGTGAGTCCACGGCATTCCGCAAGGGTCCGTTGGCGTGGCTGTCATTGTGGCTGTCCTATCACCCGCTCGCACCAAGTACCGCCGCACCGCTGGGAGTTGGCGGACTTCCGGTCAGGCCGCTCGTGCCGCGCTTCCTCGCCGTCGCCGCCGCGGGCCGGCGAGCCATAGCACGGCTGCCCAAGCCACGACGCCAAGCACCGCGAGCGCGACGAGCGGAGCGTAGCTTCCGAGGCGGTCGGCCGAGATCGCTCCGGCATACACCGCGATCGTGCCCCCGATCGGGTAGGCGACCGCCAGCAGGCCGAAGATCGTCCCGAAGCTGGGGCCCCCGAAGACGTCGTTGAACGCGGCTGAGCGGACGGCGATCGTCGCCCCGGTGCCAAGGCCGTGGGCCATGATCCCGCCGAGCATGACCGCCGGCATGCCCGTCCCAGCTCCGAAGGCGAACACGACGCCGCCGCCGACGACCGCCGCGGCCACCACGCCGACCATTCGGCGGCCGAGCCGATCCGAAAGCCCTCCGCCGAGGACCTGGCCGGCGACATAGGCGATCGACTGGCCGCCGAGCGCCAGCGCGGCGAACTCAGCGGCGAACCCGGAGACCACCGCATGCGGGATGAACGACTGGATGACCCCCTCGTCGAATATCCCGATGGCAATCGCACCGCCAAAGAACGCCCAGAAGCGGCGGGTCCGGATGGCTCGGTGGACCCCAGAGCGGCGGCTCCCGCTGCCCACGGGCAGCGGTTCGAAGCCGGCCGAGACGGCGCCCGGGGCCGCAGTCTCGTGCAGGCCGCTCGCCCGGAACGACTGGTCAGATTCGATCAACCGCGTGCCACGCGCCGGGATGACGACCTTCGGACCGCTGGTCATCAGCCAAACGAAGGCCACCCCGGCGAGCGACGCGGCGAGGAATACGAGCGAGGTGGCCCTCCAGCCGGAGGACTGAATGAGGCCGGCCGCCACCGGCAGCGCGACGGCCACGCCGACTCCCGGTCCGGCGTACGCGATCCCGAGCGCCAGGCCGGACGCGCCGGCATAGCGGCGCGCGATCGCCGTCGTGATCCCGATGAAGGCAAGCTGCAGCCCGATCGCATGGAACGCCGCATACGCAAGGACGACGATCGCGATGTCCGGCGCGAGGTAGACCGCCAGCCAGCCGCCGGCCAGCAGGACCATCGACCCGGTCAGCAGGTCGCGATCCACCCATTCGTCGTAGGCGCGGCCAAGGAGTGGGCTGGAGATGGCGGTGACGATGAGGAACATCGTCCACGGCGTGACGGCGAGGGTCCGACTGATGCCAAACTCCCAGGCGAATGCGACGGACAGGGCCGGGTACGTATACAGCCCGCCATACGCGATCGCGCCGACGACGAACGCCCCGAGCAACGGCAGCGAGATCCTCGTCGCCCGGCGGGCCGTCGGGAGTGTCATCCGCGGATCGTAGTCGGCCCGGGCGAGTCGCCCCCAGGAAATCGATACCAACTAGCGACGAGCGCGGCCATGCTGACCACCCGCTCGTTCCATCCAGGGACTACCCGCGGCTCGGGAGTCTCAACCAGTAGATGAAGTCCACGAGCCACCGGTCAAAGGCGGACGCGAACTCGTTACCGGTGGCACTGACGTCTGGAATGGGCATGCCTGCGGTCGAGATCCGCCTCATCAACGAGTCGACCAGACGACGGGCCTCGACGGCGCGGACGGTCACCGGCATGTCGTCGTGGACGAGGAATCGAAGGATCTCGAGTGCGACCTTGAACCTGTCAACCCAGTCCGGCTGCGGTACCGGTGGCCGGAGCCTCGGCAGGATCAGAACGTTCGGCGGCAGGACGAATCGGCGTTCGTTGGCCACGGATCGCGCCTCGATCAATCCCGCCAGCAGAAGCGCACTTAACGCGGTCGCAATGTTCGGCTTCGTGAAGCGCGTGGACCGGGCAAGGTCTGCGGCGTTCAGACCACCGGGCGACATCGCCAGGAGCGCGGCGAGGATATCCGCTCGGGCGTTTACCCCGAACGCAGCACGAAGCCGGATGCGCAATCGGGGTCGTGACGTCGCCGAGTCGAGGCGGGCCCGTTGACGCCGTACGTAGCCGGGCCGAGGCTGCGTCGCCATCGGCCACGCGGGCCCTCCAGCCGAGGCAACCGTGGCGACGTACTCGCCGACCGAATCGCCTGGGGCGCCGAGCTCGCGCACCACCTGCTTGAGACGAGAGCCGTTGATGTAGCGGCCGTACGAGACGCACCAGTCCGTGCTGAGGTCGCGGAGGCGGGCGTCGGCATCGCCGAGTTCAGCCGTAAGGGCAATGAGGGCCTCGGGGTCCACAACGGCATCGTCGCGCTCGACCGTCGCGTCGATGCCAAGTGCGCCCCACTGGATCCATGCGCGATTGAGGAGCGCGCCCTGGAGGGAGCTACCCGAGGGATGCATCGGCATCCTCCATGTCGAGAGCGCGAAGCGTGTCGACCAAAAGTCTCCGGAAGCCGGGCGACGAGTCGTGGCCCACGGCCCAGCGGGCGGCCTCGAGGAGCTCGTCGCGTCCCGGCCCCAGTTCGCGAAGGTCCTGGAAGTGCCGGCTTCGCGGACCTTGATCCACGGCGGCATAGAGCTTGAAGCACACCATGTCGTACCAGCCAGCGAGCCACGCGACGACACCGCCGAAGTCGCGACATTCAAGACGCTCGACGAATCCCTCGGGCAGGCCGAGGTCGAGCAGGGAATCCGGGCCGGTGTTGAGCCAGTCGTCCACAAGGCCGAAGGCACGGCCGACGTCCATGACGGCATCGCTGAGTGGCTCAGGCATCGGGCGAAGCGGGACGACACCGTTCGCCGTCCTCGCGCCCAGGATGTCGAGATCCTTCGTGGTCGGACGTGCGATCAGCTCGCGCAGAATGAGGTTGCCGCCCCCGACGAGGACGACCTCGTAGTGCAGTCCACGGGCCTTCAACAGTTCCCCGAGGGCGGTCAGTGCCGTCTCCAACTGCGCCCGCCCGATCACATTCATTCCAGCACGTTATGACACTGTGCAGTAAGAGTCAATCTATCGAAGCGACAAGTTGAACCTTACCGCGGGCGCCCCTCAGACCAGTTTGACGTTCGGGGTTCATCCCGCTGCGAAGCCCGCCCCACTCGGCGAGCGGTCGGTCGGTCTCGTGCGGGGAGGAGTGGAGCCGACACTCGGATTTGAACCGAGGACCTGCTGTTTACGAAACAGCTGCTCTACCGCTGAGCTATGTCGGCCCGGCCCGGGAGTCTACCAGCCCCGTCTCCGGCATCCACTTGGGACGGGTCAAGCCGCGCGGCGGCGATGGCCGAGCAGGCCAGGCGCCACCGTGGTCTTGCGTGGTTGGTTCATCTACGCTCGCCACGTGACGAGGGTCGTGGTCGTGATGCCCGCCTACAACGCCGCGCGGACGCTGCTCCGCACATATCGCGAGATTCCACGCGACGTCGTCGACCACATCATCCTCGTCGACGACGTATCGGCGGATGACACGGTGGCGATCGCGGGCCTGCTCCAGATCCAGACGGTCGTCCACTCCCAGAACCTGGGCTACGGTGGAAACCAGAAGACCTGCTACGACGCGGCGCTCGCCGACGGGGCGGATATCGCGGTGATGCTCCATCCCGACTATCAATACGATGCGACCACGATTCCGACCCTGATCGCGCCGATCATCCGAGGTGACGCCGACCTCATGCTCGGCAGCCGGTTTCTCGGTGATCCGCTCGGTGGCGGCATGCCGTGGTGGAAGTGGCTCAGCAATCGCTTCCTGACGGCGATCGAGAATCGCGCCTTCGGGCTCGCCCTCTCGGAGTACCACACGGGGATGCGGGCCTACAGCCGGGCCCTGCTCGAGGCGATCCCATACGAACGGAACTCCAATGATTTCGTCTTCGATCAGGAGCTGATCGCCCAGGTCGTGGCGAGCGGGCGATTCCGGATCGGCGAGGTCGCCGTCCCGACTCGCTACTTTGCCGAGGCGAGCTCCGTGGGCCTTCGGCGCAGCGTGGTGTACGGCCTTGCCACCATTCGCGTCGTCGTGCGATTCCTGATGCACAAGCGCGGGTGGCGCACCTCCACGCAGCTCACGACACGGACGCCCGGCGCCTGAACCCGAGCCGCCCGGCGACGAGCAGATCCGCGCCGCCCGCCGTGCTGCGCGGCGTCGTGGGCCTCGCGATCTCGGTCGCCGCGGTCATCCTCATCCTGGGCCGCGTTGACCTGCCGAGCGTCGCACGAGTGCTTGGCCGGGCGAACGTGGCATTCGTCCTTGTCCTCGTCGGTTCAACCTGTGTCGACCTCGCCTGCCGCACGGCTCGCTGGAAGGGCCTGCTCGAACCGATTCGTCGAATTGGATTCGGGCGGGTGCTCGGGTACCTGCTCGTCGGCTACCTCGCCAACAACCTCCTGCCCGCCCGCCTCGGCGAGCTGGTCCGCAGCCACTACCTCGGCGACCGGGAGGGTTTCAGCCGGGCGACCGCGCTCGGGACGATCGTCGTCGAGCGTGTCGTGGACACGGCAATCCTGGTCGCCATCGCGGCCGCGGCGATCGTCATCCTGCGCGTGACCGGGATCGTTGCGAACGCCGTTGCGCTTGGTCTTGCGCTGACCGGCCTGCTCGTTCTCGGCCTCGTTGTTGCGCTGGCGGCAGGCGGCAATCGGCTCGCTCGCAGGCTTGTCGAGCTGGCGGCAGGATGGCCGTCGCTGGTTCGAATCGGAGGTCGCCTTCGGGGCGGACTTGCCGTCGCCGGCCGACCCCGGGTCCTGGTGCGGGCGATCCTCTGGAGCGGACTGGCCTGGGGTGCGACCATCGGCGGGTTCCTCGCAGCGGCTGAGGCGGTCGGCATCCACCTGTCATTGAGCCAGGCAGCCCTTCTCGGCGCAGGCGTCGCCCTCTCGACGGCAATCCCGGCCGGACCCGCCTACTTCGGCACGTTCGAGCTCGCCGGCGTGGAGATCGGCGCGATCTTCGCCATCCCCGCCGACGAAGCATTTGCCCTGACGCTCCTGGCCCACGCCTCAAGCCTGGTCATCACGTCCGTCGGTGGTGCGATCTCGCTGGCACGCCTGGGGTGGCGGCCGAGCATGCCCGGCGAGGGCGGCCAGGGTACCTAGGCCGCCACTTCCTCCACGGATTGCGCCGCTCGCGGCCCCAGGAGCACGAACGGCAGGAGCACGAGCGGCAGGGCCACGGTTCGAATCAGGTCCTTCGGGAACTCCACCGCGAGCCACCCGACCGATAGCGTGAGGAACGCGACCAAGAGGTACGCCGGATCGAGGGGCCAGCGCAGCCTCGCCGCACGCGCGACGCCGAGGAGAAGTCCCACCAGGGCGACGGCCAGGAGCGGCACCGCGACCTGCCCGATCTGAGCCTGCTGCGAGATCGCCTGAACCGACGCCCGACCCAGGCCGTCGAGCCATCCCACGAGTGGGATCGACAGGACGTCCAAGCCCTGCTGGAAGGGCCATTGGCCAAACTGGAAGCGCAGGTAGAGGTACCAGATCGCGTAGAGCATCGGGCCCGCCAGTGCCAGCGCTACACGACGTGGCGACGCGCCGGGCACTTGGTGCCGGAGGTTCCGAAACTCCCATGCCGCCAATCCCAGCGGGACCAGGACGAGTACCTCTTTGGCAAAGCTCAGCGCAACAAGCAGGACGCAGGCAAGCGCGTCACGTCGTTTCAGCCACATGAGCAGGGCGCCGGTGAGGACCGCCGCGCCCATGGCCTCGCTCGCATCGACAGTCACGGCGTACGTCAGGCCGGGGTTGAACGCGACGATCAGACCGCCCCAGGGTGACCAGCCGGAGGCCTCCCAGAGGCGGCTTGCGGCCACGCCGGCGACGAACATTCCGGCGAGCCCGACGAGCAGCAGCGCGAGCGGAAGGAGCTGCAGCTGGCCCAGCGACAGCATGCCCGCCAGCCAGCCGTAGAGCGGGTGCCCATACCGGTACGCCGCTCGATCGATCAGGCGATGGGCGCCCCCCGTCGCGATCGGGTCGAGGGCAATGGCGTAGAAGTAGACGCCGTCGTAATGGGCTTCCTGGTCGACAAACACGAACGCAGGATCGGTGCCCGCGATCGCCGCCATTGGCTCGCGGGACGACATGTGCACCAGGAGACTCAGCTTCGCCGGATTGCCGGCCACCGAGGCTGAAACGGCGAGGAGCGCGACGACTGCTGCGATCAGGCCCGATGCCACGTCGACACGAGCGAGGGTGTGACGGAGCCAGCCCACCACGCCGAGCTCGCCTAGAGGTCCATCGCGATCGACGGGGCCTCGGGCCGAGCATCCGTGGCCCGCGGTGGCGCGACCTCGTGGTGGCGGTTGCAGCGCGCCTCATACGTCTCGACGGCTGTGGCATCCATCCCGCCGATCACGACGAGGGGGTCGTCGATCGCCGCGGGCCGGCCGTTGACCAGGCGCTGCGTCCGCGTCGCGGTCTCTCCGCAGATGACGCAGATCGCCGTCAGCATCGTGACCTCGTCCGCCCGGGCCATCAGCTCCGGCATCGAGCCGAATGGCCGCCCCGCAAAGTCGAGGTTCAGCCCCGTCACGATCACGTGTCGACCGGAGCGCCGGAGCGCCTCGACGGCGTCGACGACCGTCGGGATGAAGAACTCGGCCTCGTCGATGCCCACCAGGTCGGCGTCCGATTCGCGGGCCATCTGGACGATCCGCCACGGGTCGTCGGTCGGCACGATGCGGGATGGGTAGCGGGCCAGCGAGCGGCTCTCCGCGTACTCGGGCGGCGTGCGGGTATCCATGTCCGGTCGCACCAGCAGGATGCGACGGCGGGCGTACTCCGCGCGGCGCATCAGCCGGAAGAGCGCGTCGGTCTTGCCCGATGACATGCAGCCGGCGATGACGTGCAGCCACGGGTCGGCGCGATAGAACACGGGTCGAGGGTATCGCCGTCCGAGCGTCCCCGGTTGACGAGCCTCAGAGACCAAGCTCGGCCCGGATGGCCTTCAAACCTTCGATGACGTTGAGCACGTGCTCGTCGAAGGGCACGCCGAGCTCCGTGGCTCCTTTCTCCAGCTGATCGCGCGGGACCTGTCGGGCGAAGCCCTTGTCCTTCATCTTCTTCACCACCGAGCGGACGTCCACCTCGTCCAGGCTTCGGTTCGGGCGAACGTACGTGACCGCGATCACGAAGCCGGTCATCTCGTCGCAGGCGTAGACGGTTCGCGCCAACAGGCTCGTGCGCGCGACCCCGGTGTGATCCCCGTGGCCCAGGATCGCCTCGACGACGTCCTCGCGGTAGCCGCGGGCGCGCAGCTCGTCGGCGCCGCGGAGGGGATGGGTATCCGGGTAGCGCTCGTAGTCGAAGTCGTGCAGGAGGCCCGCCGACCGCCAGATCTCCAGCTCGTCATCGGTGATCCCGAAGCGGTGCTCGCCGTACCAGGCGACCGCGGCCTCCACCGCGAGCCCGTGGCGGCGCAGGGCGTCGGTGTGGGTCCACTCGCACAGCAGGGCCCAGGCGTCCGCTCGAGTTGGCATCGGCTCGAGGGTACTGCCGCGCGGCCGCCAGGCGCTACTTGATCAGCTGCACCCCGATGGCCTTGTTGCCGGTCCCCGAGCCCACGCCGGCCCCGACCGTGCCGGTGCCCATGATGTTCACGAACTTGGCGACGAGGCAGGCGGTGGCACCGTTGCCCGTATCGCATGTCGCAGCGTCGCTGCCGGAGATGTACGCGCCGTGGAGGCCGCCACAACCGGGGACCGCCGGCCCGCACAACTCCAGGAACGCGAAGCTGGGCATCCGGTACCACTGGTTGGTGCCATTGCCGCCGAGGTCGCCGGCGGGGCAGCCGTAGTTCGGCGCCGTGATCACGGCCGGCTTGGTGCTGTCCGGGTCGCCGTTATGGGCCGGGTTGCAGGTCAGGTCGAACTGCGGCGCGAGGACCACCTGGCCCTCGTACGTGCGGAGGGCTTCCTCGATGGACATGCGGCACGCGCCGCCGCCGCCGTTGATGTTGCCGGTTGCGGTGACGTATTGCCACGACGGCAGGTCGATCGCAGGGTTGTCAGCCGTCAGGATGGAGCACACGACCTCGCCCGCGCCGCCGGCAGGGGGATCCCAGTCGATGAAGCCGACGTTGCCCGGGCTGTTGGAGCACAGGGGGAACTTGTAGACCTTGTTGAACTGCCAGGACTGCCCGGTGTCGATCGGCCGGTTGTTCCCGTCACACGTGATCATGTCGACGGGGAACGCGACGGGCAGGAGCGCACAGTACTTGCCCTGGGTTGCGTCACAGTAGCCCTGGAGGTACCCGGCGACGGCGGTCGCACGAGTGGTCACGGTGAACGACGCGATCCCGATCGCTCGCGCAACGTACGTTCCGACGATCTTGTCCGCGAGCACGAGGACGCCGGCGACCGGACCGACGAGGCGGTTCGGGCAGTCCGGGGCGGTGGCCGTGCCACCCGGCAGGATGTGCGATGCGTTGCCCACCTTGAGGGCGTTGTTCAGGTCCTCGCTCCGGTTGCCGAAGATCGCCGCGGTGCCGTCAGCCTTCAGCGGAATGCCGCAGATGTCGGTGTAGTAGGCAGCGCGCACCGTCACGTTGTTGGCGGCAGCGACCTGCGCGATGCGCCCGGCGACGTTCAGGTCCCAGCCACCCGACGGATCGGACTGGCCGGCCAGGCGCCCGGCGAGGAGCACGGCGCCGGCCTCGGCGGTGGCATCGACCCCGTTCTGGGCGACGCGCTGCTGCGCCAGCACGTTGCCGCCGTCCACGATCGTCCCGACCATGGCAACCGCGAGCAGGATGGCTCCGAGCATGACCACGATGGCCTGGCCGGATTCGCCGGTGGTTCCTCGAACGTTGGGCATTCGCGGCTCTCCTGGGTTCACGGGA
Source organism: Chloroflexota bacterium (assembly GCA_016191395.1). GTDB lineage: Bacteria > Chloroflexota > Limnocylindria > Limnocylindrales > CSP1-4 > UBA5189. The sequence goes on along the minus strand of JACPOS010000022.1, from coordinate 18,145 downwards.
ACACCCGCTCGACCGGCATCTGGGAGGTCTGGGACATCAGGATCGGCCCGATGACCATGTTCACGAAGGGGGTGGACACCGAGAACGGGTAGGTGACGGTGACGGAGGCGATGCAGCCGACATGGAGGACCGGGTCGCACGTGAGCGTCGTGTCCGGCGGCGGCGCGTACGAGACGCTCACGTTGGCGGTGCCGATCCCGAGCGTCTTGGCGGCAAGGATCGCGCAGCCACGGATGGACCAATGCGGCTCGTACGGGTCGTCGATCGGCCACAGCTCGTTGCACTCGGTGATGTCCGCGAGCTGGTTGACCGTGGCGACGCGGGCGCCCTGGCGCGCTGCGTTGGCGATCGTGTTGTAGGCAAAGACGGCGCGCCCGATCTCGAAGAACCCCGCGATGAGCAGGATGATGATCGGGAAGACCAGCGCGAACTCGACGAGGCTCTGACCTCGCGAGCGACAGTCGGCTTGATGAGCCCCGGCCGGCCTCACGGTGCGCGGCTCCGCACGGTGATCCCGCTCGTGCAGGGGAGCGTGATCCCCACCGTCAGGCTCTGCCAGGCAATCTTGTAGGTGGGCGGGACGAGCGGCGAGAAGATCACGCTGCCCGTGAACCCAGCCGCCTTCCAGTTGGTCGAAGCCTTGTTGCTCTGGACGTTGAGCAGGCTGATGACGGTGCACGTAGCCGGCGTCGCGGTTGGGGCCGGCGTGGGCGAGGCGGTGGCGCTGGCCCCCGGTGATGCCGTCGGGGCGACGCTGGAGCTCGGGCTCGGGGAAGCGGTGGGCCCGGTGGTGGCGCTCGGCGCCGGCGATGGCGTGTCGGTCGGGACGGGAATGCCCTCGATCAGGCCGGCGCGAACGGGAAATGCCGAGTAGGCGCTGACCGGGATCGGATTGCCGGTGAGGAGGCCGATGAACGGCGTGATCAGGTGGAAGCCGCAGGTCAGGGTGACCGCGGCCGGCGCGCCGATGCTCGTGCCGCTCGCGAACGATGGTGCGGGCACCTGCGCGGGCAGCGTGCAGTTGATGCTGGACGCCTCCTCCGTGACCAGCCGCGCGTACTCCGCCTGGACCGCGTAGTTGAACGGAACGGTCCACGCGGTCGGGTTCATCGCGGCGTAGTTCGCAGCCTCGCGTGCGGCGTTGTTGAGCGACACCCAGCCCAGGAACACGCGGCCGAAGTCCAGCCCGAAGAGCACCATCAGGAGCGCGAACGGCACGGTCAGGGCGAACTCGGCGAGGCTCTGGCCGCGGCTCTTGCGGCGGCGCCCGGTCAGGGCATCAGGGGCCTTCGGGGAGGCTCCGGGGGCGCGTTCGGTCGGAGTGGTCGGGGTGGTGGTCATCTGGTCCCAAGTCTTCGCAGGGGACCTTTCGCGTCACCTTGCCAGTGGTTCTGTCCCGCACCGGCCCTTCGTACTGGGCACGTAGGACTATCGGAGCACGGACCGCCCGATCCGCCCCCTCAGGACTCCATCGCCGGCGGCTCGGCGGGCAGCAGGACCGTGAAGGCGGCGCCCGGCTCTGGGCCCGCCGGCTCCAGCAGCAGGTCGCCGCCCATCGCCCGGCACAGTTGTCGCGAGACGTACAGGCCCAGGCCGGTGCCCTCCGCTCCGGCGCCGGCCGCGCCACGCTCGTAGCGTTCGAAGATCCGCTCACGGTCCTCCGGCCTCACCCCCTGGCCCGCGTCGGCGATGGTGACGGCGAGGCGGCTCTCGGAAGCGCGCGGCGCCACGGAGGCGCGAATCGCCGCTCCCCCCGAATACCGCGCGGAGTTGTCCAGCAACGCCCACAGCACCTGGTCCAGCTGGTCCGGATCGGCGATCGCCAGCCAGCCCGCGGCGTCGTCTTGGAGCTCGAACGGCACGCCGGCGACGCCGAGGGCATCCCAGGCTCGGCGCACGCGTGGCGCGAGCGCGAGCACCTCCGTCTTCGATCGCAGCGTCCCGGCCTCCAGCCGAGAGACCGAGACGAGCTGGCGGACGATCCGATACAGCCGGTCCGACTGCTCCACGATGATCGACAGGCGCGGGTCCGGTCGCTCGCCGCCCATCTGCTCCGCGTAGGCACGGATGCTGGTCAGCGGCGTCTGCAGGTTGTGGCTGATCCCGCGGAGGAACTCATCCTTCGCGGCGTCCAGCTCCGCGAGCTTGGCGCGCTGCCGCTCCACCTGGTCGAACAGCTCCAGGTTGCGGATCGCGACGGCCACCTCGCTGGCGAACAGCTCCAGGAGGTCCTGGTCTGCCGCATCCCAGCGACGGGTGGCCGCGAGGTGGCCCACCAGGACGCCAAGCCGCTCATCGGGCAGGGCCAGCACCGCCCGGATGGGCCGGGACTCGCCGGGGACGTCCTCCTCCTCCGGCACCATGGTGGGGTCGCCGAGCACGATCCGGGCATCGATCATCCCGAACGCCTCGCGAGCGCTGCGAGTCGCGTGGGCGACGAGTCGATCCAGCCCATCCTTCGGCGAGGTCTCGCCGATCGCCAGGAGGATGCGGCCGAGCTCGGCGTTGCGCCGCTCCAGGTCGCTCGCCAGCCGGTTGTGGCTTTCCACGAGGCGCGCCAGCTCGTCCTCGCCCGCGACCTCCACGCGGACGGACAGGTCGCCAGCGGACGCGCGCTCCACCGCCCGCGACACGGCCCGCAGGGGGGCCGTCAGGTTGCCGGCGAGGAAGTACGCGAACAGCACGGTGACGATGATCGCCGCGGCGAGGACGAACACGACGACGCGGACGAGGGTCGAATCCGTCTGGCCGGTTCGCGCGACCTCCGTGCCGATCAGGACGATCCCGAACAGCGCCAGCGGCAGCACGGAGCCGATCACCAGGCCGGCCGTCAGCCGCGCCCGGAAGGACATCCTCGATCCGATCCGCTGGGGCTCCTGGGGCTCGCCGGGCGCAGCCACCGGGCGACGGCTCGATTCGCTCACCCGGCCTCGTCCGTCGGCTCGGGCGCCGCTCGCGACACCAGGCGGTAGCCGATCCCGCGGATGGTGACGAGATGCACGGGATGGTCCGGATCGGGCTCGATCTTCTGGCGCAGGCGGCGCATGGTGACCCAGACGTACGACGGGTCCGCATCGTCCGTGTCGCCCCAGCCGCGGTCCAGCAGCGTCTCCGTGCTGACGGTGTTGCCGAGGTTGGCCGCGAGCGCGTAGAGGAGGCGTGATTCGGTCGGGGTCAGCTGCACGACCTCGCCCTTGACCGTCGCGGACTTGCGCCGCAGCTCCAGGGACAGGTCCGGGCCCAGCACGAGCTCGCGGCGCGGCACCTTGTCGCCGAGCCGGCGCATGACCCGCATGATCCGCGCCCGCAGCTCCGGGTAGTGGTACGGCTTGGTGACGTAGTCCTCGGCGACCTCCTCGAGCAGGTCCGCCTTCGAGTCGGCGGTGTCGATCGCGGAGAGCACGATGATCGGGAGGTCGGCCCGTGCCTTGACCTCGCGGGCAAGGGTCAGCCCGTCCATGCGGGCCATCATCATGTCCACGATCAGGAGGTCCGGCCAGCCGCCGTCCAGCCGGCGCAGCGCCTCCTCTCCGTCCCGGGCGGTCTGGATCTCGAAGCCGTCAGCGCGCAGCTGGTCGGCCAGGAGCACGAGCAGGTTCGGGTCGTCGTCGACGATGAGGATGCGCGGTGCCCCGGCGCCGCCCCGCCAACCGCCGCTCAGCATGGGGCGATCATAGTCGGCCGCCGAAGCCGGTCAGGGCGCCTTCGGGTCGACGAAGCGGCAGCGGTCCCGGAGCGGGCAGCGATCGTGGTCCGGCCTGCGGGCCTGGCAGACGAGCCTTCCGTGGCGGATCAGGTTGACGTGGGCCTCGTGCATCTCGTCGGGCTCCAGCATCGCGAGGAAGTAGTCGTGGGCCTCCTCCGCGTTCGCCTTCGGCGGCAGGAGCCCGACTCGGCGAGCCACCCGCTCCACGTGCCGGTCCACCGGCATCAGCGGCATCCCGAACGAGAACAGCAGCACGACCGACGCGGTCTTCACTCCGACGCCGTTGATCGCGGTCAGCCAGCTTCGCGCCTCGAGCGCGGACAGCTCGCCGAGGAACTCCAGGGAGTAGTCGCCGCGCGCCTCGCGAATCGCCCTGAGCGCTGCTTGGATCCCCTTCGCCTTCTGGTTGGGCAGCCCGCCCGGGCGGATGACCTCCACGAGCTCCGAGTACGGCGCCGCCTCGACGCGTGACCAGTCCGGCGTCACGCCGTCGGGCAGCCCGACGCCGCCCCACCCCGGGCCCGGGATGTGCCGCTCGACCGGACCATCGGTGGGGTAGGCGGCACGGAGCGCCTGGAAGGCGTGCTCGGCGTTCACGTCGGCGCTGTTCTGGGTGAGGATCGTCAGGATCAGCTCGGAGGTGGGATCCAAGCGGCGCTCCCACGCGGGGTGGCCGTACAGCGAGGCGAGCCCGTCCTGGGTGAACCGGATCAAACCCGGCCGGGTCCGGTCCAGGCGCTTGCGCCACGCGAGGTACGGGTTCGGCTTGCGCCGCTTCGCGGTGCGCTTCGCAGGCTTCTTCCTGAGCGGCTTCGTGGCCGGCGTCGTTGCGGTCCGGGCCGCGGGGGTCACCCGTCCACTCCGGCGAGGTTCACGAGCCTGGCGAGCCGCTCTCCGCAGCGGACCAGCGGCGCCGCGCCCGCGGCCATGGCGGCCTCCAGGGTCATCGGCTGCTCCGTCACGGGCACCACGATAGCGATGCCGGCCAGCGCCTCGACCCCTTCGGGCGTCACGCCTCCCCCGATGGCGATGCACGCGACCCCCGCGGCGCGGGCAAGCTGGGCGACCCCGAGGGCGGTCTTCCCGAATGCCGTCTGGGCGTCGATCCGGCCCTCGCCGGTGATCACGACATCCGCGCCCGCGAGCTTCTCGCGGAGGTGCGTCTCCTCGGTGACGACCTCGACGCCGGGGACGAGCCGGACCGATAGGAACCGATCGCCGATCGACAGGAGCCCGAACGCGGTCCCGCCGGCGGCGCCGGCGCCGGGTGTGTCGCGCTCGTCGCGCTCGGTTGCCGCGCCCAGCCGATCCGCAAATGCAGCCAGCGCATCGTCGAGCTTGTGGACCTGCTCAGGCGAGGCGCCCTTCTGCGGCCCGTACGTCGCGGCCGCGCCCGTCGGTCCAAGCAGCGGATTCGTGACATCGCACGCGATCCGGAGGTGCACGCCGCCGAGCCGCTCGTCGAGACGGGCGAGATCGACCTGGGCATCGTCGATGACCGCGCCGAGGGCTCGCAGGATGCCCGCACCGCCGTCGGTGGTGGCGCTGCCGCCGATTCCCAGGGTGATCGTCCGGATCCCCTCGTCGAGGACCGCCCGCAGGACCTCGCCCGTCCCCCGCGTCGACGCCCCGACAGGATCCCGCTCCAAGACCGCGAGCCGCGACAGCCCGGACGCCTCGGCGAGCTCCACCACGGCCCGATGGCCGTCGGCGGAGCGGAGCCAGCGCGCCCCCACCGGGCGCCCGATCGGGTCCGAGGCCGCGGCAATACGCCACTCCCAGCCGCCGGCCGCCGCGATCGCCACGAGCGTGCCCTCGCCGCCGTCGGCGAGCGGCGCCAGGAGGACCTCGTCACCGGGCCGCGCCGCGGACCAGCCGGCGGCAAGCGCCTCCGCGACCTGAACGGAGGTCAGCGAGCCCTTGAAGGAGTCAGGAGCAATGACGAGTCGCAAACGCGCGCTCAGCCGATGAGCACGTCGGGCAGGGCGCCGCTTCGCCGCTCGAGGTACTCCGGGATGCGGACCATCGGCGGGCGCTCCATGTCGGCGAGCTCGATGACCTCGAGCGACAGCCGGCCGCGGCCGGAGCGCGGCAGCTTCATGGTGGACCCCAGCTCCGCGAAGAGGCGCGCCTTGCGGCGCTCCTCGATCCGCTTCATCACCGCCTGGAGGATCACGAAGCTCATCCGGGAGAGGCCCTCCAGCTCCTGGTTGCGGTGCACCCGCCGCTCCAGGTCCACCTGCCCCAGGCCGTCGAGGCCGGCGCGCTCGGCGACGTCGATCAGGTGCCCGATCTCGACGGCATAGCCAGTGAAGAACGGGATCTGCTCCAGCAGCGTGCGCCGCCCGGCGTACTCGCCGGACAGCGGCTGGATGAACCCGGACAGCTCCGGGAAGAACAGGTTGATGAGCGGTCGCGCGACGAGCTCCGTGACCCGGCCGCCGCCGCCCTCGCGGAGTACGCCGCCCTGCACGATGGGGCGCTGGTAGTAGCCCTTCACGTACTGCAGGCGCGTCTCGTGCAGCAGCGGCCCGAGCGTTCCGTAGACCATCCGCGGGTGCCAGTTCCGGACGTCCGTGTCCGCCCAGACGATCAGGTCGCCGCTGGTCTCGAAGAGCGACTTCCAGAGCGACTCGCCCTTGCCGCGGAAGCTCCCGTAGCGCGTCAGGACGTCGGGATGCTGGACGACGCGCGCCCCCTCCGCCTCCGCGATCTCGCGCGTCCGATCCGTCGACGCCGAGTCCATCACGAGGACCTCGTCCAGCAGCGGCACCCGGCCCACCATCTCGCGGATCGCACGCCGGACGATCGGCCCGATCGTGTCCTCCTCGTTGAGGGTCGGCAGCACCAGGCTGACGGTCAGGCCCTGCTTCTCCTTCAACTGGACGAGGCGGCGCAGGTCGGCGAACTCGGCGTGGTGGAAGTTGGACTCGCCGAACCAGCGCTCGACGCGGGCGGGCACGGCGCGCGATTCCTCCGCGGCGCGGTCCGCGGCGACCAGCGATTCCGCCCTCGTGGCCAGCTGCTCGAAGGTCTGGCGGCCGATCGACTCGCGCGTCTTGACCACCACCACGGTCGTCTTCGATCGGGTGGCGATCGCCTCCGGCATCGCACCGAAGACGTGCGTCGCGCCATCCACGGCGCTCGGCACCGCGGCGCCCATGACCACGATGTCCGAGTGGTCGGCCTCGCGCAGGATCGCGGCGCGAACGTTCGAGGCCTCGCGGACGAGCGTCTCCACCGGGCCGTCCACGTGCTGGCGGACGAACGCGGCGAGTGCCCGCTCCGCCTGCGCCCGCACGGCAAGGGTGATTCCCGGCGGCACCACGTGGAGCACCGCGAGCGTGGCCTCGTGGCGCCGCGCGATCGCGCTCGCGACGCGCAGCGCAAGCTCGGCGTGCGGGCCGCCGCGGACCGGGACCACGACCCGCTTGAGATCGCGCACGCCGCGCTGCTTGACGACCGCGATGTCGCACGGTGACTCGCGAAGGACCTCGTCGATGGTCGCCGAGAACGGGCTCGTGAGGGCCTCGCGGCCGGCGGGCGCCTTGCCGCCCCAGCCGAACACGATCAGGTCGGCCTCCAGCTCCGCTGCCGCCTCGACGATCCCCTCCGCGGCATGCCGTCCGATGCGCACCATCGGGTGGATGGGCGTGCCCTCCGGCACGAAGTCCAGGACGCGCTGCAGGAGCCGGCGGGCATGCCGCGCGCGCGTCGCTCCTTCGGACAGCGGCATGCCCTCCGGCACCTCCACGATGCCCAGGGCCGTCATCTCGCCGCTCCGTGGATCGAGCAGGTCCGCGCCGAGCCGGATCAGCTCCTCGGCGGTCGCGGGGTTTGCGACGGGGATGACGATGCGGTTGGGGAGCGGGAGGGCGGTCATGCCTGGGTCCAGCGGTTGATGAGGTACGGCTTGAGGCGCTCGAACTCGCGCGCCTGGCGCTCCACGCTGTCCTCGGCGCGTTCCGTGGAGAGGTCGCGGTTCTCGATGACCGAGCTTGCCACCCGCCCGAAGTACACCGGCACGAGCGCCGCCACGAACGCCTCGAGCCGCTCTGGCTGGTCGCGTGCCGCGACGACCAGGTCGAAGATCACCCGCGCCCAGACGGCATCGGGGAACGCGAACCCCGCGGCGGCGCTGGACATGGCCGCGGTCGCGGGCCGGTCACGGCCCGGAGCATCGAGATCCAGCGCGGCACGGACCTTCTCCTCCGTCGCCCCCGCCTCCTCGGCCAGCCCGAGCACGGCGGCCGCGGTGTCCGCGGGCAGCATCTCGTGCCAGGTGGAGGCCATCGTGAGCGCGGCCTCGTGGAACTCGGCCAGGAGCCGAAGCACGTTCACGTCGAGCGGCGGCGGGTCCGCGACGCGCTCGAAGCCGTAGGCGGGCACGTCGTGGCTGCCGCGGACCTGGCGCCATCGATCGGCATTGGCGACGGCGAGCCGCAGGATCGTGGTGACGACCTGCCGGAACATCGGGCCCAGATCGGCACCCGGGTCCTTCGGGTCGTGGACCTTCGCCCCGAGGCGCGCCTGGCAGACGGCGAAGCCGCCGGTAACCGCGAGGGTCGTCATCCAGACGTCGATCCCGAACCGGGACACCTCCGGCGTCCAGTGGCCGGCCTCCAGGTAATGCCGGACGAGGTCGCCGGACACGCCGAAGTCGCCCCCGATGGGCTGCCGGATCCGGAGCCCGTACAGCGCCCTGGTCAGCGGGTAGGTGACGTTGTTGGTGATCGTGCCGTCGTGCTTGTGCCGCGCGTACAGGGGGGCCACGTAGTCGTAGCCGCCCTTGAGGATCGGGCCGGCGAGCAGCTCGATCCACTCGGGGCCGATGCTCCGCAGGTCCGAGTCGACGACCACGAGTGCCTGGACTTCCAGCGCCGCCGCGATCTCGAAGATCGTCCTGAGCGCGGCTCCCTTGCCGCCGGTGCCGTCGATCTCCGGGTAGGTCAACGAGACGCGGGCGAGCCTGTTGGTCGGCCGGACGAGCAGGATCCGCTCGACGTAGTCCGGCGGCTCCGTGTCGACGACGACGCGCTGGGTGCCGTCGGGCGACCCGGCATCGGAGTTCACCACGACCGGTCGAAGGTCCGGGAAGTACTGGACGAGGCCGGCCTGTGCCGCGCGCACGACATAGCCGATCGTCGTCGCGTTCTTGAAGCTCGGGATGCCGACCATGATGTCCGCCCGCTCGAGGCGGGCGACTGCTTCGCGGATGGCCGGCGTCAGCACGGGCTGAGGCACCAGCCCACCGTACCACTGATGCGCTCGACGGCCCGATTCGAGCGAGGTCGCCCGCCTATCATCCGCGCGTGGCCACTGCCGCCGGCGCCGTCGATGCCAAGCGCGGGCTGCGGCTCATCGAGCGCCTTGCCGGGCTCACCCCGTCCGGACGCGCCGGCGTTCCCGTCGCGTGGGCGCTGTACGACTTCGCGAACACGATCTACAGCTACGCCGTCGTGTCGCTGGCGATGGGCCTGTGGGTGGTCGATCGCCTGGGGCCCGCGGACGGCCAGTTCTGGTTCGGGATCGCCAACGCCGCGTCCGTGGGACTGAATGCGCTGGTGTCGCCGGTTCTGGGCGCCATGTCCGACCGCGGCGGCCGGCGGATGCCGTACCTGCTGTTCTTCACCGGGCTGACCATCGCCGGCACGGCGGCGATCGGCCTCCTGCCGGAAGGGGCGTCCGGCTTCACGGTGCTCGGGTTGATCCTGTTCACCGTCGCGAACTTCTCGTACCAGGCGGCGCTGATCTACTACGACGCGACGCTCCCGGTCGTCTCGAAGCCGAAGACGCGTGGCCGCGTCTCCGGCATCGGCGTGGCGGTGGGCTACCTCGGGACCATCGTGATCGCGCTCCTGATCCTCATCACGGACTCCGGAGCGACATCGCTGACGTTCCTGATGGCCGCCGTCCTCTTCGCGCTGTTCGCGCTGCCGATCTTCCTTTTCGTGCGCGAGCCCGCGGGTACCGGCTACCGGTTCAAGGTCGGCGACGCCCTGGCGTCGTGGCGCCAGCTGAGCACGACCGTGGACGATGCCCGACAGGTTCCCGGCCTGCTCCGGTTCCTGGTGGCCCGGTTCTTCTACACGGACCCAGTCAATACCGTGATCGTGATCATGTCGGTCTTCGCGACGCAGGCGATCGGCATGACGACCGCTGCGACCAACATGCTGCTGCTCGGCCTGACGGTCGCCGCCGTCCTTGCGAGCTTCGGCTGGGGCGTCGTCGTGGAGCGCATCGGACCGAAGCGAACGCTCATGTGGGTCCTGGTCAGCTGGTGCGTCGGGCTGATCATCGCCGGCGCCGTGCTCGAGTTCGAGACGTTCGTCATCGCCGGGATCCTCCTCGGCTCGGGCCTCGGCGGCGTCTGGACCTCCGACCGCGTGTTCATGCTGCGGCTCTCGCCGCCCGACAAGATCGGCGAGTTCTTCGGCCTGTACGGCCTCGCGGGCAAGTTCAGCGCGGTCACAGGCCCGTGCTCTACGGCACGATCGTGTCCGTGCTGCTGAACGCCGGCTGGGGCAAGGGCGCGTACCAGGTCGGGATCCTGAGCTTCCTCGTCCTCATGCTGATTGGCCTGGCCCTGCTGCGAGGCGTTCCCGACCGGACCAGCGAGGCGGAAAACGAGGGGGGCATCACCCCGCCACCTGAGCACCTGATGCCCGCCCAGGACATGCCGAGCGAGGCGCGCTTCTAGCCGGTCGCCCCGCGGGATCGCAGCGCCCAGGCGGAGCCGATCATCTCGTCGAGGGTCGAGCGCGCCGGCGTCCAGCCGAGGACGTCGCGGGCGCGATCGATGGCTGCGACGAGCACCGGGGGGTCACCCGCCCGCCGCGGAGCCTCCGTGCGGGGCACGGGTTGCCCGATGACCCGCTCGCCGGCCGCCACCACCTCGTGGACACTGAACCCGCGGCCGCTGCCGAGGTTGCAGATCAGCATCCCGTCGGTTCGGGGGTCGCCCGGCGCGGTGGCCTCGAGCGCGAGCCGATGCGCCTCCGCCAGGTCGAGCACGTGGAGGTAGTCGCGAATCGGCGTGCCGTCCGGGGTGGGGTAGTCCCCGCCCCACAGGTTCAGCATCGCCTCACCGCGAACCGACCGGATGATGTTCGGGATCAGGTGCGTCTCGGGGTCGTGAACCTCTCCGTTCCGCGCCGTCGCCCCGGCGACGTTGAAGTAGCGGAGCGCCGCGACCCGCAGGCCGTATGCACGCGCATACCAGCCGGCGGCGGCCTCCAGCGTGCGCTTCGTCTCGCCGTAGACGTTGATCGGGCGGAGTGGCGCGTCCTCGCTCACGGGGCTTGATTCGGGCTCGCCGTACACGGACGCGGTCGAGGAGATCACGAGCCGCGCGACCCCTGCGTCGCGCATGGCGTCGAGGAGCGCGATCCCGCCGGCGACGTTCTCGCCGTAGTAGAGCGCCGGCTCGCGCATCGATTCGCCGACGAGCGAGCGTGCGGCGCAGTGCAGGACGGCATCGATGCGGTGCGTGGCCAGGAGGTCGGCGACGAGCGCCCTGTCGCCGTAGCTGCCACGGACGACGGTCGCGCCGGCGAGGTCCGCTGCCGGGTTGTCCGTCGCGCCGTTGTCGAGGACCACGACCTCGTCTCCGGAATCGACGAGGTGCTCGACGGAGACGGAGCCGACGTAGCCGGCGCCGCCGGTGACGAGGATGCGCATGGCCGGAAGGGTAGCCTGCGTCAGCCGCGCCCAAGGATTCGGGCGAGCCAGCGCCGCCATCGGGATCGCACGAGCGCCGGAGGCAAAGCGGCCGCCGCAGCCGGCGCCAAGGCAGCATCGAGCTCCGCGAGGAGCCGATGGGCGGCAGCTTCGTCGGGATCGATGTCCAGCGCACGCTGGGCCAGCGATCGAGCCTCGCCGGGGATGTTCCGGCGGAGCGCGACGCGCGCGAGGCCCACGACGGCGATCGCGTTCCTTGGGTCCGCGTCCGCCACCTGCGTGAACAGCCGGCCGGCGACGTCGATCTCGTCTCGATCGAGCGCCGCGTCCGCGGCAAGCAGCCGCTCGATCATCGGTCCTCGGTCAGCATCGATTCGGCGAGCAGCAGCAGCGTCGCGCGGTCGTTGAGCGTCGGGTCGGCGATCACGCGCTCCAGGAGGTCATCCAGGATTCCGCCCAGGTGCGGCCCGGCCGGCAGCCCGAGCTCCGCGATGAGGTCGTCGCCGTGGACGGCGAGCCGCGACCGATCAAGGACGACCGAGGAGGCCAGCTCGGCCGCCACGCGGGCCCGCAGGTCGCCGAGGAGGTCGGCGTCCGCGGGGAGGCCGCTGCCCACGTTGTCCGCCTCGCGCAGGGTGAACAGGTCGTCGATCGAGTCGATCCGGGTCCGCTGGATGAAGCGCCGGATGCCGGCGGCGCCCCACTCCGGCTCGTACGCGAACATGTGGCTGCGCACGAGATGGACCACCCGCTCCGTCGCCAGCTTCGGGAATCGGAGGCGCTCAAGGAGGCGCCGCGCGATCTCGGCGCCGGCCGTCTCGTGGCCGCGAAACGGGCCGTCATCCACGGTGGTCGGCTTGCCCACGTCGTGGAGGAGCGCCGCGAGTCGCACCACCGGGCGGTCCGCGGGCACGGCATCCAGGGTCCGAAGGGTGTGGTCCCAGAGGTCCTCGCCCTCGATCTTGTTCTGCGCGATGCCTCGCTCGGCGGCGAGCTCGGGGAGCAGGACGTCCAGGAGGCCCGCATCTGACATCAGGCGCAGCCCCAGCGACGGGTGCGCGGCGAACAGGAGCTTCTCCAGCTCCGATGTGATCCGCTCGGCGGACACGTGGCCCGCGAGGGCGGCGTTGTCCCGGATGGCGGCATACGTCGGTGGGTCGATCTGGAACTCCAGGACGGCCGCGAGCCGGACGGCGCGCACCATGCGCAGTGCGTCCTCCCAGAACCGCGCGGCGGGCTCGCCGACGGCGCGAAGGCGCCGGTCGTGGACATCCGCGACGCCATCGAACGGATCGACCAGGACCGGCGCCGGCCTGGACTCGACAGCCGGGTCCGCTGATGGCACCGGCGCCGGCGCACCCCAAGCGATGGCGTTGACGGTGAAGTCCCGGCGCGCGAGGTCGAGCACGACGTCATCGCCGAATTCGACGCGATGCGGACGCCGGAAGTCCGCGTAGTCGTGGTCTGTCCGAAAGGTCGTGACCTCGTGACCCTCGCCTCCCTCTCGAACGGCGACGGTGCCGAACCGGTTCTCGTAGACCGCGCCGGGGAACACGGCGAGCAGTCGATCGGGCCGCGCGTCGGTGGCGAGATCCCAGTCCTCGGCCGGCCGGCCCAGGATCGCGTCGCGGACCGAACCGCCCACCACGTACGCCGCGTGGCCGTGCGCCCAGAGCCGATCCATCAGGGCGATCACCGACGCGGGCGGGTGGATCTCGATGCGCGCTTCCGGGCCCGGCATGGCCGAGCTCCCTAGTTTCGGCCGAGGAACAGGTAGTTCCGCCAGGCCTCGTTGCGCTCGTCGGCGAGATACGGCGTGAACAGCGAGTACAGGTCGCTCCGCGGCTCGAATGGCGGGCGGAGCAGGCGCACGCGCGCCTCCTCGGGGGTCTTGCCGCCCTTCCGGTGGTTGCACGGCTTGCACGCGGCGACGAGGTTGTCCCACGTGTGCGAGCCACCACGATGGCGCGGCAGGATGTGATCGAGGGTCAGGTCGTTGGCGACGCGGCCGCAGTACTGGCAGGTGTGGCGGTCGCGTGCGAACACCTCGCGACGCGTCAGCTTGACGCGTGGCCGCGGCCGGTGGACGCGGTGCTGGAGGCGGATCACCGACGGCGCATGGAACTCCCGGGACACGGTCCGGATGACCTGGTGGTCGTACTCCAGGATCTCGGCCTTCGCGCCGAACACCAGCCGGAATGCGCGCGGCAGGTTCGTGACGTTCAGCGGCTCGTAATCCTGGTTCAGGACGAGGACGACGCCGTTCATCGTGCGCGGATGCTATGCCAAATCTCAGCGACCGATCGGGGATCCCGTGGCCGCGTCCCAGCCGCCGGCCTGCCCGACCTTGGAGGTGAGCGGCTTGCCAAGGGCGGCCGTGATGAACCGCGCCGCGTCGAGCACGCCCGCCAGCTCCACGCCATGCTCGTATCCGGACGCGTCCAGCAGGTAGACGAGGTCCTCGGTGGCGAGATTCCCGGCGGCCCCGGGGGCGTACGGGCAGCCGCCCGTGCCGCCCGTCGAGCTGTCGAAGCAGCGGATCCCGGCGTCCAGGCCGGCCACGACGTTGGCAAGCGCCGTGCCCCGCGTGTCATGGAAGTGGTACGCGATCTGGCGGAGCTCGATCCCCGCTCCAGTTGCCGCATCGGTCAGGGTGGTGACCTGGCTCGGCACGCCCACTCCGATCGTGTCGCCGAAGCAGACCTCATCGACCCCCAGCTCCAGGAGGCGCACGGCGACGGCGACCGCGCGATGGGGATCGACGGCACCGGTGTACGGGCAGCCGAACGCGGTCGAGACATAGCCGCGGCGCCACCAGCCGAGCTCGGCCGCGCGCGTCAGCACGGGTTCGAACGCCGCGAGCGACGCCTCCACCGTCATCCCGATGTTCCGCTCCGTGAACGCGTCGGTGGCTGCCGTGAAGACCGCCAGGGCATCGGCGCCCGCGGCCTCCGCGCGGGCCATGCCACGCTCGTTGGGCACGAGGACGGGATAGCGGACGCTGATGGTCGAGCTTGCGCCCCCGCCGCGCGGCAGCCGCGGCAGCAGTGCGTCGGCGTCCGCAAGCTGGGGGATTGCCTTCGGCGAGACGAAGCTGGTGGCTTCGATCTCGCGCAGGCCGGCCGACGCCAGGCGCTGGATGAACCCGAGCTTCGTCTCGAGCGGGATCGCCGTCGCTTCGTTCTGCAGCCCGTCGCGCGGGCCGACCTCGTAGATCCGAACGCGGTCGCCCATCTAGGTCCGCAATCCCGCCCTTGGAACGCTGGAAGAGCGGTACGACGCTCGGACGAGCCGGAGTCGGGCGAAATTCTCCGGCCCGAACGCTCGGCGTTCCAGGTGTCGAAGGAAGGGGCCGTGAGGCTCGTCTATGGCTCCCTCCTCGGTCGTACCGCTCGCTGGGCGTTCCACGGGTGCGGACAGGTGCCTCGGCCTCGACGTTCCACGACTCCCGGTACGTGCCTCAGACGAGCGGCGGGTCCATCGCCCGCTCGATGCGGGCGACCTGGATCTCGATCCGTTCGATCTCGAACGCGGCCTCGGCGCGCGCCTCGCTCATGAGTGGCGCCGCGTCCCGGCGCTTGCGCGCCTCGCGGTGCAGGGCCATCAGGCCGGCGCGGTCGTCGGGCAGCGGACTCGGTGTGGATTCGGGCTTCTTGGTCACGTCGAGAGCGTACCGCTACGGCTCGATGACGGCGAGGACGTCGCCGCGCGCGACCTGGTCGCCCGGCCGCGCCCTGAGCTCCGCGATCCTGCCCGGAATCAACGCCGCGACTGCGTGCTCCATCTTCATTGCCTCCAGCGTGACGATCGGGTCCGCTGCCTCGACCGAACCACCGACCGCCACGAGGACCGCAAGGATGGAGCCGGGCATGGGGGCGACGATCTCCACCGGCCCACCACCGTGGTGCGCTGCCGCGACCCGCGCAGCCCGGTCCACATCGGGTGCCGCCGCGAGCCGGAACGGGACGCTTCGGCCGGCGACGTCCACGTGCGCAACGTCGCCCCTGACCGCGACGGATGCTGCTCGTGGCGAGCCCGCGTCGATGACCACCATCCGCTCCGCCACCTCGGTGGCGAGCCGTACCCGCGGCGCTCCGTTCAGCCGCCACCCGCCGACGCGCCCTGCGGTTGCTCCACCGCCGGTCAGAGCCCGCGCCGCTGCCTGCCAGGCGAGCTCGGGGATCGTCGCCCGCGTCGCCCAGTCGTCTGGCGGCCAGACCCGATCGAGCGTGTCGATGCGCATCTGGCCATCGAGCACCACCGGCTGGCGCACCAGCCAGCGCAGGAACCGCAGGTTCGTCGTCAGCCCCAGGATCACGGTCTCGTCGAGGGCTCGTGTCAGGCGCGAGATGGCCTCGGTGCGGTCGGCGCCGTGGGCGACGACCTTGGCGAGCATCGGGTCGAAGCGCGAGCCCACGATCGACCCCTCGTCGATGCCGGCATCGACGCGCACCCCCGGTCCCGATGGCCAGCGCACGCGCTCGATCCGGCCGGTCGCCGGCAGGAAGCCGTCCTCGGCGTCCTCGGCGTACAGCCGGACCTCCATGGCATGGCCGCCGCGACCCAGCGCCTCGTCGATGGCGGGCTGCGCCACCGCGAGCGGCCGTCCCTCGGCAATCCGGATCTGCTGCTCCACGAGATCCAGCCCGGTCACCGCCTCGGTCACCGGGTGCTCCACCTGGAGCCGCGTGTTCATCTCCAGAAAGAACACCTCGCCCCGATCCGTCAGGAGGAACTCGCAGGTACCGGCGCTCCGGTAACCCACGGCCCCGGCGAGCCGCAGCGCATACCCCGTGACGCGCTCGCGGATGGCCGGGGTGACCACCGGTGACGGCGTCTCCTCGAGGACCTTCTGATGGCGCCGCTGGGTGGAGCAGTCGCGTTCGCCCAGGTGCATGCCCGCGCCGTCCGCGTCGAACAGCACCTGGACCTCGACATGACGCGGGCCGTCGACGAAGCGCTCGA
This sequence comes from Chloroflexota bacterium, assembly GCA_016191395.1. Lineage (GTDB taxonomy): Bacteria > Chloroflexota > Limnocylindria > Limnocylindrales > CSP1-4 > UBA5189. The sequence continues at coordinate 1,794 of JACPOS010000022.1, read as the reverse complement.
GGATCAGGCGGTCATCGCCGAACGCGGCCACGGCCTCGCGGCGGGCGCCGGCCAGCGCGTCGCGGAGGTTGCCGCGGTCGCGGACCGTGCGCATGCCCTTGCCGCCGCCGCCCGCGGCGGGCTTCACGAGCAACGGGAAGCCGATCGCCTCCGCCGCGCCGGTGAGGGCGCGGTCGGACTGGTCGGCGCCGTCATAGCCGGGCACCACCGGCACGCCGAGCTCAACGGCGAGGCCGCGCGCGGCTGCCTTGTCGCCCATCGCCCGGATCGCGCTGCCCGGCGGCCCCAGCCAAGCAAGACCAGCTCGCTCCACGGCGTCCGCGAACGTCGCGTTCTCGGCCAGGAAGCCGAAGCCAGGGTGGAGTGCGTCGGCACCCGCCGTGCGGGCAGCCGCGACGACCGCATCGATGTCGAGCAGGTCGATGGCGTGGTCTCCGTCCGTGGCCGGCTCGATGACCGCGATCCCCAGGCGTTCCGCGGTGCGACGGACGCGCCGGGCGATCTCGCCGCGATTGGCGATGAACAGGCGCCCGATCGCCTTCGTCGCTGATGCCTGTGGGAGCATCGCCGCGGTCCTGGGGGGCGAGCCGACGCGTGCGAACGCGTCTAACGCGTCAAACGCGACACGCCATCGCCCACCAACACGGCGAGCTGGCAATCGACCGAGCGCAATCCAGCGCTGGATGGACCGCGTCGTCGTACCAAGGCGCGCGGCGGCCTCGCTCGGGCTGAATTCGTCACGCATGTGTCGCGATTGTCGCGTCATCGCCGCCCAAAGGCAAGCGACGGGGATCAGCCCAGCTGGATGGGCCCGCCGACGTCGAGGACCAGTCCCGGCAGCCGACGCATTCGATCAGGTTCCCGGGTCCCAACCCGGCTTTCGCTTCGCGTTGAAGGCGGCGAAGCCCTCCTGCGCCTCGGCACTCGTCCGCTGGCGCGCGATGACGCGCGCCGTGTGCCACTTCGACGAGCCGTGGCCCAGCCCGCGGACCTCGCGAACGATCGCCTTCGCGGCCCGGGCCGCGGTCGGGCCGGCGGCGAGGATGTCGGCGATCGCGGCATCCACCGCGAGATCGAGCGCTGGCTCGCCCTCCACCACCTCGTGGACGAGACCGATCCGCTGGGCCCGCAGGGCATCGAACCGGCGCCCACCGGGGAACAGGGCACGGGCGTGCGATTCGCCGATCTTCGCGATCACGAACGGCGAGATCACCGCCGGCAGGATGCCGAGGCGCGTCTCGGTGAACCCGAATCTCGCCCCGGACTCCGCAATGACGACGTCGGACACCGCGCACAGGCCCATGCCGCCGCCGAGCGCGGCGCCCTGGACGCGAGCGATGACGGGCACGGGACAGGTGTCGATCGCCTCGAACATGTCGGCCATCGCCATCGCGTCCTGCTCGTTCCCCTCCACGTCGAGGGACATCGCGGCGCGCATCCAGTCGATGTCCGCACCGGCACAGAATGTCCCGCCATCGCCGGCGAGCACGACCGCCCGCAGGGCCGTCGGCGAATCCCGCTCGAGTGCCGCGAACGCTGACCGGAGCTCGGCGATCAGGGACGCGTCGAACGCGTTATGCCGCTCCGGGCGGGCAAGCGTCACCCGCGCAACGGCGCCGCCCGGCCCGGTTCGCTCCACTCGCAGTGCGTCGCTCACGGGATGCTCCTATGTCAAGCGGCGACCGGCAGGGCCGTTCGGGCGGCAATCCTGGCGGCGTTGTCGTGGTGCATTCGTCGGAAGACCTCATCGCTCAGGTGGCGACGGAGGGCGCGGATGGCCTCTGGTTTGGTGCT
>JACPOS010000025.1 GCA_016191395.1 Chloroflexota bacterium | reverse complement strand
GTCGGTTCGAAGCTCAGCAGCCCGAGCCTGACAGGGGGGACCTCGCGTTTGTCGGTCCAAACAAGGAGCCCTCGGGTCACCCCGAGGGCCTCTGCACTTTTCGTGCTCAACTCTCTGCAGCTTTCATGCCCGCTCACACCGTGGCGTTGACGTCACCGACCTGGACCGCGCCCGAGAGGTTCAGGGTCACCGAACCGGCGTTGAGGGTCATCGAGGTGCTGGAGACCGACGCGCCGGCGAGGTTGACGTTGCCCTCACCCGCGTTCAGGGTCAGGCCGAACGCCAGGATCGGGGAGCGGGGCATGGTGACGTTCCAGACCGCATGGCCCTGGGAGCCGAGGAACGCGCGCTCCTCCTCCGTCTTGATCGAGAGGTTGCCGCCGTTGGTGTCGATGTTCGGGCCCGCCCCGTTGCGATCGGAGCCGGACACGCTCCAGCCGGAGCCGTCGGCCGTGCTCACCGTGAGGTTGCCGCAGTTGAAGACGAGGTCCGCGCGCGCCGTCGCGCCGAACGTGCCACTCCGTGGCGCGAACGCGGTCGCCGGCGCCTGGCTGCCGCAGCCGGATGCGAACGAGACTCCGCCGAAGCCGGTCGCGATCGCGCCGCCCCCCATGATGCCGAACGTGATCGCCGCGACCGCGCCGCCGATCAGCGCGAGCGGGGTGCCGCGGAGCAGCAGGCCCAGGCCCCAGCCGATGAGCAGCACCGGCCAGAGCAGCGGCCACTGGGAAACCATCTCCTTGTCCAGGAGGTTCGCGCGGACAGCGAGCGGGATCACACCGAGCAGGACGAAGAAGAGGCCCCAGCCAAGGAGCCGTCGATCGACGTGCATGTACCGCCCTCCGTGAGCGTGCGGACGCTCGAGTACACGGTGAATCTACGGATCGTGGGATAGCCCGTGGCGTGCCGGCCGGCCCGTTGCGGCGTAACAAACGGACCGCCGGGGCGTGGATGTGGATGGTAGGGTTGCGATGGCGTGGGAGGAGACAATCGACGGTGGTGGCCCAGCGGGCAATCGGCCGGAGTGATTCGGTGAACGAGGCGACCCTCGATCGACCGATCGGGACCGCCGAGTCGATGCTGCCTGCAGATCGCGGAACGGCACCGCAATCCCGCCACCCACGGGCCGTCGATGCCGCGGCGGCTGCGAAGAACCTGCCCCGTGGTGATGTCTCGGCGTTCCAGCGCTCCCTGCGGCACTGGGCCGGCCGCGCGATCGCAACCGTCACGATGAAGGCCTGGTTCCGGATCGAGGTCGTGGGCGCCGAGCGGCTCGGCCAGGGCCCCGCCGTCTACTGCTTCAACCACCTCGGGTGGACCGACCCGCTCGTCCTCATGGCGGTCTTCCCGAAGGAGCCGCGGCTGTACTTCTATGGCCCCAAGGAGGAGGACCTCCGCAAGGGTGGCCGCAACCGATTCATGTGGTGGTTCGGCCTGTGCGTCCCGTTCAGCCCGGTGAAGGACGACCTCCTGACGTCGGTTCGCTGGGTCCAGGCGGTGTTCGACACGGGCGGGGCGCTCGCGATCTCCGGCGAGGGCACGATCCACGTGCACGAGGGCGACCTCCTGCCGTTCGAGGAAGGCCCGGCCTACATGGCGCTTCGGGGCGGCGTGCCGCTCGTACCGGTTGCGATCACGGGCACGTCCTGGGCGCGCTTCCGCGGCCGGGTGCAGGTCCGCATCGGCGACCCGATCCCGACGGGGGAGCGGCCCACGCGCCAGGCGCTCGCCAGCTACACGGCGCGGATCTGGCACGCCGTCCGGGCGATGGTCGATGGCGACCGGGATCCCGGACCGCCGTCCCGGTTCGAGCGCTGGGCCACGGACCTGTTCAACGACTGGGGACCGGGCGGCCGCGCCGCGGCCACGAACCTCCACGGCCCCGCCCCCGCGGACGTGCCGATCCCGCCGAGCCACGGCGGCTGAGCCTCGTCTGGCATACTCGGCCGCGATGAGCGGCACCGGGCTTTCAGCCGACCCGAAGGAGTATCGAGCGCGGCTCGACGACCAGCCGGACGACCAGATCGACCGCTGGGTCTCCGAGCTCATGCGCGACGTGGTCAAACGGCGGGGGATCGTCAAGGTCGTCGCCGATTTCCGGACTGCCACCCGCCTGAGCGAGGCTGAATTCGAACGCGTGTTCGCTTTCGGCGGTGGGGCACCACGGACCCTGGGCCGGGATCGCGATGGGCACGTGATCGTGCCCACGATCAGCCTCTGGGCGGTGGTCCCCGGGCTGCGCGGGCTGCTCGCGGACGGCCGCAGCCGCCTGATCGAGTACCTCGTCGCCAACTTCGACGAGCTCGTGTACGTCTGAACACCGGCGGACGACGCCCCTGGCGTCGCTCGGGGGCCTGATCCGACTCGTCCATCCCTTCCCGTCGCTCCTGTGCGCGTCCGCGACCGGGGTCATCTCCGCCCTTGCCGGTGCCGAGCCGGCGACGATCGCGCGGCTGTTCGCGGCGATGCTCGCGATCCAGGTCTCGATCGGGAGCCTCAACGATCTCGTCGACGCGCCGCTCGACGCCCGTCAGAAGCCCAGGAAGCCGATCCCGAGCGGGCTGGTCTCCCGTCGGGTGGCCGGCGCCGTGGCGGTCGGTGGGGCAGGGGTCGGGATCGTGCTCTCGGCGGTGAGCGGCCCGGCCACGGGCGTCGCCGGCACCGCGTGCCTCGCGCTCGGCTACGCCTACGACCTGCGCCTCTCGCGGACCGCCCTCTCGTGGCTGCCGCTCTCGCTGGCGCTGCCACTCCTGCCGATCCACGCGTGGCTGGGTGCCACCGGAACGATCCCGTCCGGGCTGCTCACTCTCGTGCCGGTCGGCGTGCTCGCCGGGGCGGGTCTCGCGCTCGCGAACGGGCTCGCCGACGTCGAGCGTGATGCGAGCGAGGGCCGGCGCACGATCGCGGTGGCGCTCGGGCCGCGCGCGGCCTGGCTGGCCCAGACGACGGCCCTTGCGGGAGCCGCCGTACTGGTCCTCGTCCTCGCGCCGGTGGTTCCCGATGCCGCGGTGGGGGACAGGCTCCTGCTTCTGCGCCTGGCGCGCGTCGCCGGCGTCTGGATCGGGATCGGCGCGATGGCGCTCGGCTCGCTGGCGCTCGGCTCCGGGCAGGCCGGGCGACGCGAGCGAGGGTGGGAGCTGGAGGCTATTGGGGTGGCCTGCCTCGGGATCGGCTGGCTCGCGGGAACGGCCGCCTCCGCGTGACCGCTCGGCGCGGGGCCGACCTGCACCGGACCAAGGTACTGGGCCCTAACGCTCCCGGCGGAGTCGCGTTACCGTAAATGGCAAGACCAACCGCATCTCGGGAGCTGCAACCGTGACTGACCTCATCCGCCGCTTCAAGGGCCTCCTGATCGCCGTCGTGGCGCTCTCGCTGTCGGCCAGCCTCACGTTCGGGGCCCAGGCCCCGGCCGCCGGCTACGCACTCGGTGGCTCGTATGAGGATTCCAACGGGACCCCAGAGGCCTCCGGTGACGAGGACGCGAACGAGACGCCGGACGCCAACGAGACCCAGGACCCCACCGAGGCGACCGATGAGACGACCAGCGACTCGGCGGACAGCTGCACCACCGACCCCACCACCCTCACCACCGAGCAGCTTGCTGCCATGTCGCACGGCTCGATCGTGTGCTGGGCCGCCCAGCAGACGGAGTGGCCGGCGTGGTTCAAGAACCACGGCCAGTTCGTCGCGTGCTGGGCCCGCACCGGCAAGCCGGACGCGCCGTCGTGCACGGTTGCGCCCGCGGCTGACGCCACCGCCAAGACCCACGGCAAGAGCAACGGCAAGGGCCAGGGCCGGCCGGCCAACTGAGCCTCGGAGCTCCGGACGCGGACGCTGCACCGGCTCAGCAGACGAACGAGAGCCTCGCTCGGGAAGTCCCGGCGAGGCTCTCTTGATTCCTGGAGTTCATCCGCGGCTCGCGCCGCCCGGTATTCAGCCGCCGTCGCTCCGCACGACGGCGATCGCGTTCTCCAGCCGGAGCTTCGCGATCGTCAGGTACTTGGCGAGGTTTGCGCGATCCACGGAGCCGATGCCGCTCACGACATCCGGCGCGCGGAGCACGTCCAGGAGCGTCTCGACGGCGTCGGCCAGCTGCTGCTTGGCGGCGACGAGTGAGTCGTCGCGCAGGCTCGCCGCCGACACGTCGTGGCGCCGCCCCGTCCAGGCCGCGGCTGCCTCGTCGGCCGTCTGGTCGTCGCGTTCGGCGGCGTTGCTGCCGTCGGTGGCGTCCGGGCCCGGTGCCGACCGGGCCGGCCGGCCTTCGATCTTGTCGCGCAGCTTGATGAGCGTCAGCTCGCCGCGCGCGACCTGGGCGGCAAGCCGCTTGCGCTTGCGAGGGTCTTCGACCTTCATCAGTTCGTAGGCGTGCGAGAGCGTGTCTTTGCGCAAGGACACGAGCTCGCGGACCTCGGCCGGTGCGTCTGCCAGGCGGAGGCGGTTCTCCAGGTAGCCCTTGTCCTTGCCCAGCTTCTGCGCGAGCCGGCGGACCGAGTAGCCGTGGTCGCGGACCATCCGGTCGTACATCGCGGCTTCATCGAGCGGGGAGAGGTCCTCGCGCTGAAGGTTCTCGATGATGGAGATCTCCAGCGCGGTGTCGTCGTCGATCTCCTCGACAAGTGCCGGGATGGTCGCGAGGCCGGCGGCCTTGGAGGCGCGCCAGCGCCGCTCGCCGGCGATCAGCTGGAACTCGCCGTCGTCGAGCGGACGGACGAGGATCGGCTGGAGCACGCCGTGTTCACGGATGGACGCAGACAGCTCGTCCAGGCTGGATTGCTCCATGGCCAGCCGAGGCTGCTCGGGGTTCGGGGTGATGCGCTCGACGTCGATGTTGCGCACGCCGCCGCGGCTGCGGCCGTGGCGATCGTTCGAGAGGAGGCTGACGATGGCCGGTGAGAGCTCGCGCTCCTCGGACAGGCGCCGCGCGGCGGCGGCACGGAAATCAGTGCGAGCCAAGGTCGACCACCTCCCGGGCAAGTTCGCGGTAGGTTCGCGCGGCTTCCGACGAGCCGGCGTAGGTGGTGATCGGTCGCCCGACGAGCGGTGCCTCGCCGAGCTTCACGGTGTTGCGGATGATCGCCGTGAAGACGTGGTGGTCGCCGACCACGCGAAGCTCGTCCAGCATGTCGCGCGCGAGGTTCGTGCGCGCGTCGTAGAAGGTGGGCAGCAGTCCCAGGATCTTGAGCCGGCGGTTCAGCTTGAGCCGGATGGTGTTGATCACCTTGACGAGGTTGGTCAGCCCCTTCATCGCGTAGTACTGCGTCTGGACGGGAATGATCACGCCGTCCGCGGCGACCAATCCGTTGACCGTCAGCAGCCCCAGGTTGGGCGGGCAATCGATCAGCGCGTAGTCGTAGCGCTTGCGGAGCTTGCCGTCCAGCGAATCGCGCAGGAGTGACTCGCGCCCGAGCATCGTGAACAGCTCGCCCTCGGTTGCGGCGAGGTCGATGTGCGCCGGGGCGATGTCGATGCCCTCGGTCTCCGTCGCGCGGATGATCTCGTCGATGGTGGATCGCCCGACGAGGACGTCGGCCATCGAGACCTCGACGGTGTTGAGGTTGATGCCGAGGCCCGCGGTCAGGTTGGCCTGCGGGTCCATGTCGATGCACAGGATGCGCAGTCCGTCCTCGGCGAGGGCACCAGCCAGATTGATGGCCGTGGTGGTCTTGCCAACCCCGCCCTTCTGATTGGCGATCGCGATCACGTTCGTCACCGGGGCTTCACCTCGTTCTCTCGCGATGGCGGATTCGTGTCGGTGGGGGCGCAGCGTCGGCGATGTCGGGGGCCGCGGCGCAGGTCCGTCCACAGGGGTCGATCGTATCGCAGGAGGGCTGTTTCGGCGCCCTCGACTTATCCACAGGATGACCGAGTTGTGCACCGAACTGTGGATAGCTGCGAGCGCCTCATCGACAGCCGCCGGGTCCGCGCCACCGGGCGCACCAGCCCGCGACGAGCCGACCTTCGGCACGGGGCAGGGGAGTAGGTGTGCCTAGAATGGTCGGCGAGGGCGGTCGATGGTGTCTGTGCGCAAAGACGACGGCCCAGGCGCAGTGTGCGCAACCAAGGTGATACCGAGGAGCCTGCCCGTGCCGACGAATGAAGAACGGCTGACTCGGCTCGAGGACATGCGCGCCGAGGCGCTGCTCGGTGGCGGGCCAGTGCGCATCGAGCGACAGCACAGCTGGGGCAAGCTGACCGCGCGCGAGCGACTCGACCTCCTGCTGGATCCCGGCTCGTTCGTTGAGCTCGACGCATTCGTCACCCATCGGTCCAGCGACTTTGGCCTTGCCGACCAGCGCTTCCTGGGCGACGGCGTGGTCACCGGCCACGGAACCATCGACGGTCGCCTCGTCTTCGTCTTCAGCCAGGACTTCACCGTCTTCGGCGGGTCGTTGTCCGAGGCGTATGCCGAGAAGATCTGCAAGGTCATGGACCTGGCCATGAAGGTCGGTGCTCCGATCGTCGGCCTGAACGACTCGGGCGGAGCGCGAATCCAGGAGGGCGTCGTCTCCCTCGGGGGTTACGCGGATATCTTCCTGCGCAACGTCCTCGCATCCGGCGTCGTCCCGCAGATCTCGGTGATCATGGGGCCATGCGCCGGCGGTGCCGTGTACTCGCCGGCAATGACCGACTTCACGATCATGGTCGAGAAGACGAGCTACATGTTCGTCACGGGTCCCAACGTCGTGAAGGCCGTGACCCACGAGCAGGTCGACTCGGAGGAGCTTGGCGGGGCGCTCGTCCACACGACCAGGAGCGGGGTGGCCCACCTCGCCGCCCACGACGAGTCGGACGCACTCGACGCCGTGCGCCGGCTCCTCGCGCAGCTGCCACAGAACAACATGGAGGCCCCGGCGATCGCCGAAACAACGGACCCGATGGATCGCATGGATGCGGCGCTGGACGATGTGGTCCCGGCGGATCCGCACAAGCCGTACGACATGCACGACGTCATCAGCGGGATCGCGGACAGCGGCAGCTTCCTCGAGATCCAGCCGGGCTGGGCGGCCAACATCATCATCGGCTTTGCCCGCTTCGGCGGCCGGAGCGTCGGAATCATCGCGCAGCAGCCAGCGGTGCTCGCCGGCGCCCTCGACTCTGATGCATCGATCAAGGCCGCGCGCTTCGTCCGGACCTGCGACTGCTTCAACGTCCCGCTGGTCACCCTCGTCGATGTCCCCGGGTTCCTCCCGGGCGTCGGCCAGGAGCATGGCGGAATCATCAAGCACGGGGCGAAGCTCCTGTACGCCTACTGCGAGGCCACGGTCCCGAAGGTCACCGTCATCACGCGCAAGGCATACGGCGGCGCATACGACGTCATGAGCAGCAAGCACATTCGCGGCGACATGAACTTCGCGTGGCCCACGGCCGAGATCGCGGTCATGGGTGCGGAGGGCGCCGTCAACATCATCTTCAAGGACGCGATCGCCGCGGCCGAGGACCAGCCGGCGGAACATCGACGTCTGGTCGCGGAGTACGAGACAGAGTTCGCCAACCCCTACATCGCCGCGGCTCGCGGCTACGTCGACGCCGTCATCCGTCCCTCGGAGACGCGGCCGCGAATCATCGAGGCACTCACGATGCTGGCCAACAAGCGCGACACCAACCCCCGGAAGAAGCATGGCAATATCCCGCTCTGAGCCCGCCCCGTCTTTGCACAAAGACGACCTGGCACGCCCGCCGTTCCGGCGGGTGCTGATCGCCAACCGGGGCGAGATCGCCGTTCGGATCATCCGCGCCTGCCACGAGATGGGCATGGAGGCGGTGGCCGTCTACAGCGATTCAGACTTCGCCGCGGCCCACGTTCGGCTGGCGGACGTTGCGGTGCGACTCGGCCCTTCCGCCCCGTCGGAGAGCTACCTCCGCATCGATGCCGTCGTCCAGGCGGCGCTGGATACTGGGGCCCAGGCCGTCCACCCGGGCTACGGCTTCCTCGCCGAGCGCGCTGCCTTCGCCAAAGCCGTCGAGGACGCGGGACTCGCATTCGTCGGGCCACCGTCCGCGGCGATCGATGCGCTCGGCGACAAGCTGCACGCCCGCCGGACGGCTCGCTCGGTCGGTGTCGATGCCGTGCCCGGGACGCTGGAGCCGGCGCCCATCGATCGACCGGACCAGCTCGAGGGGATCCTGGCGGAGGCGGAGCGCATCGGCTTCCCGTTGCTGGTCAAGGCCGCAGCGGGTGGCGGGGGACGGGGGATGCGCCGGGTCGCGAAGGCTGCGGACCTCGCCGCGGCGCTGGTCTCCGGCTCCCGCGAGGCAGCATCGGCGTTCGGGGATGGCTCCGTCTACCTGGAGCGGGAGATCGTGCCGGCTCGCCACATCGAGGTCCAGCTCCTGGGCGACGTCACGGGCAGGGTCGTCGCGCTCGGGGAGCGGGACTGCTCGCTCCAGCGCCGCCACCAGAAGCTCGTCGAGGAGGCGCCAGCGCCCGGGCTGTCGACGGAGCAGAGACGCCATCTCCACGAGCTTGCCGTTCGCGTGGCGACGGCCGCTGGCCTCCGGAACGCCGCGACGGCGGAGTTCCTGCACGCTCCCGACGGCGCGTTCTACTTCCTGGAGGTCAACACCCGGCTCCAGGTGGAGCACGGCGTGACGGAGCTCGTGTCCGGCCTGGACATCGTCCGCGAGCAGCTCTGGCTGGCTGCAGGGCGGCCCCTCTCGGCTGCCGCCCTCGAGGCTGCGAGCCGGGCGGCCGAACCGACGAGCCACGCGATCGAGGTGCGCCTGTCGGCCGAGGACCCCGGCCGGGACTTCGCCCCGACGCCCGGCCGCGTCGGTCGGTGGCTGATGCCGTCCGGCCCTGGCGTTCGGGTGGATACGGGCATCGAGGCGGGTGACCGGGTGCCCCCGGAGTACGACAACCTGATCGCCAAGCTCATGGTCCACGCTGGTGACCGCGACGCGGCGATCGATCGCCTCCGCCGAGCCCTCGACGAGACCGAGATCAGCGGGATCCAGACGACGTTGCCGTTCCACAGGTTCGTCGCCACCGAGCCGTCGTTCCGCGCCGGGAGCCTGTCGACCGGCTGGGTACCGGAGCACTGGGATGGCGCCGCCCAGCGGCTCGCCGCCGCACACCTTGCCCAGCTCGCCGTCGGGCTCCACGCGATGCAGGCGTCGCGACCGGGAGCCCCTAGCGTGGCGACGCCACGGGCAGCCCGGAAGCCGACGACCGAGGCGTCCCACGACGGCCGCTGGCACCACTCCGGCCTCGAGGCCGCGCTCGATCGGTGGCCCCGATGACCGCCGCGGCTGCCGTCGAGCCGGCGGGCCGCGAGCTGGACCCGCGCGGGGTCAGGGCGAGCGTCGTCGGCGCGGAGCAGGCGGGTCCGGCGCCGATCGTCCTGGAGCCTGCGCCGTTGCCGATCGTCGCGGCGCCGCGGACGACCGGGACCGGCCTCCTCGGCGGCGTCGCGCAGCGCGCCTCGAACCCACGGCTCGATGGGCACGACGTCCGCCCGACCGTGGACGGCGTCCCGCTCGACGCCAGCCTGGAGGCCCTTGGGCCGGAGCGCGCGATCCTGCTGGAGGGACCTCGCGGGCCGGCGCACCGCGTGCTCATCCGCAGGGCCGACCCGCAGGCGGCCGGCGTTCCGGCCGGCGTGACCCGGCACGAGGTCATCGTGGATGGCTGGCGCGTGGAGGTGGACGTCCAGTCCGCGGCTCGGGCAGCGCTGCAGGACCGCGCCCGGCGCGGCCGGGAGGAAGCGGGACGGAGCGGGCCGGCCGAGGTCCATGCCATCATCCCGGGCGTCGTGGTCTCCGTGTCGGTGGCGCCTGGCGACGCCGTGACGGCCGGCCAGCAGCTGCTCGTCGTCGAGGCCATGAAGATGCAGAACGAGCTCCGTGCACCGCGCGACGGGACGATCGAGCGCGTGGCCGTCGGCGCGGGCACCACGATCGAGGTCGGAGATCTCCTGCTCGTGATCGCGTGAGCGGGGAGCGCCCGGACCCCGGACGCGATCGCTGGCGGGGGACGACCCGCCGAAAGGCGCTGGAGGGCGCCCCGGAGCGCCGCGAGCGGTTCGAGACGTCATCGGGGATCGAGGTCCGCGACCTGTACACGCCCGCGGATGCCGCCGGCATCGACGAGGATCGGGACCTCGGGCGGCCCGGCGAGCCGCCGTTCACCCGCGGCGTCCAGCCCACCATGTACCGCAGCCGGCTGTGGACGATGCGCCAGTACGCCGGATTCTCCACGGCCCAGGACACGAACAGGCGCTTCCGCTACCTCCTCGAGCAGGGCCAGACCGGCCTCTCGGTGGCGTTCGACCTCCCGACCCAGATGGGCTACGACTCCGATGCGCCCGAGGCGGAGGGCGAGGTTGGGCGAGTCGGGGTACCGATCTCCAGCCTCGCCGACATGGAGACCCTGGTGGACGGCATCCCGCTCGGCGAGGTGTCGACCTCGATGACCATCAACGCCACGGCGGCCACGCTCGTCGCGCTGTACGTCGCCGCGGCGGAACGCCAGGGCGTGGACCGCTCCAAGGTCTCCGGGACCGTCCAGAACGACATCCTCAAGGAGTACATCGCGCGGGGGACCTGGATCTACCCGCCGGCGCCGTCCATGCGTCTCGTGACCGACGTGTTCGAGTTCGGGGCGCGCGAGCTGCCCCGCTGGAACACGATCTCCATCTCCGGCTACCACATGCGCGAGGCGGGAGCCACGGCGGCCCAGGAGCTGGCGTTCACGCTCGCCGACGCGATCGCCTACGTGGAGGCCGCGCTCGCCCGGGGCATGGCGATCGACGACTTCGCCCCGCGGCTCAGCTTCTTCTTCGCGGCCTGGTCGGAGCTGTTCGAGGAGGTCGCCAAGTTCCGCGCGGCGCGACGGATGTGGGCACGGATCGTTCGGGACCGGTTCGGGTCGTCGAACGCGCGTTCGATGGCGTGCAGGTTCCACGTCCAGACGGCGGGCTCGTCGCTCACCGCGCAGTCGGTGGACAACAACGTCGTGCGCACCACCGTGCAGGCGCTCGCGGCGATCCTGGGCGGCGCCCAGAGCCTCCACACGAACTCCCGTGACGAGGCGCTCGCGCTGCCGACCGAGGACAGCGTTCGGCTCGCCCTCCGGACCCAGCAGATCCTCGCCCACGAGTCGGGCGTGTCGGAGACCCCGGATCCACTGGGCGGCTCGTACTTCGTGGAGACCCTCACCGACGAGCTGGAGGCGGCCGCGAACGCCTACCTCGAGGAGATCGACGGGATGGGCGGCACGATGCGCGCGCTCGAGGCCGGCTTCCAGCAGCGCTCCATCCAGGAGTCGGCGTACCGGGTGCAGCGGGCGATCGACTCGGGGGACCAGGTGGTCGTCGGCGTCAACGCGTTCCGCGACGAGCGCGTGGCTGCGCCACCGACCCAGAAGATCGATCCCGAGGCGGAGGCCCGGCAGGTCGCCGGCGTGCGCCGCGTCCGGGCCGAGCGCGACCCGGCGACGTGGGAGGGGGCGATGCGTCGCCTGGAGGATTCCGCGCGCGGGACCGACAACCTGCTCCCGCCGATCATCGACGCCGTGAAGGCGTATGCCACCGTGGGTGAGATCGCGAACCGGCTGCGCGCGGCGTGGGGCGTCCACCGCGAGCTGATCACCGTCTGAACGAGGGAATCGGAGGAGAGGACATGGCTGCGCGACAAGCCGAGCGGGCGCCGGTCAGGTTCCGGCCACCGGGGCGAGTCCATCACCTCGCGATCGTCGTGAGCTCCCTCGACGGCGCCCTGCCGCTGTATCGCGACCTGCTGGGCCTGCCGCTCGAGACGATCATGGACATCACCTCCGATCGAGTCCGCATCGCCTTCCTCGGGGTCGGGGAGTCAAAGGTGGAGCTCGTCGAGCCGACCGACGACAGCACCGGTGTCGCGCGGTTCCTGGCGAAGCAGGGCGAGGGCTTCCACCACGTGTGCTTCGAGGTCGCGAACCTCGCCGAGGAGTTGACGCGCCTCGGCATCGACGGCGTGGAGCTCATCGATGCGGCACCGCGCCGCGGGGCCGAAGGGCCGGTCGCGTTCCTGCATCCTCGGTCCTGCCACGGGGTGCTCGTGGAGCTGATCGAGGCGCCCGGTGGGCCGGCCTGGAGGGCCCTTGTCCTTCTCCCGGACGCGGCGGTACACGCCAAACAAAAGGGCTAGGCAGCGGGCGCGACCGCGCGCCATACTCGCACTCCTTCGGGGCTTGACCGGGGCGGACGAGTTGTTGGGGTAGGGAGGCCATCGCCGCCTTGGGTTCTGAGCGCGCGGGCCGGCGAGCCCGACACGCAGCCTTCGTGCTGGTCGCCTACGTGGCGCTCGGCCCGCTGCTGCCCGCGCTCATCGCTCCAGCAGCGGCGGCCGCGTCGACGCCCGCCGAGACGCCGAGCACCACCACGCCGACAGATCCGCAGAAGGACGACGGGAACCCGTCCCCGGGCCAGGTCGCGGCCCCGTCGCCCACGCCCGGATCGGGCAGCGGCACATCGACGACCTCGTCCCCCGCGCCGAGCATCGCCCCATCCCTTCCGCCCACCCGATCTTGGGTGCAGACGGCGCCCCCGACGCGACCGCCGGCAACCGCGCGGCCGGGCGTGACCGCCACGGGCGCGCCGGGCACCGCACCCACCGAGACACCGACCCCCTGGTGGCTCGCCACGCCACCACCGTTCCCGTCCCCGACGCCCGCCGTCGTCGCGCCGCCATCGGCCTCGCCGGACGCCTCGCCGGGCCCGACGCCGGTCCCGCCCTGGCCGAGCGACGGTCCCTCCGCCACGCCGGCACCGACACCTGCGGAGCCGCCGGCGTCCGACGCGCCGTCCGCCACGCAGGCGCCCGTGCCGACGGATGCGCCGACGCCGGGTCCGACCTCGGAGCCGACGGCGACGCCTGACCCGACCCCCGCTCCGACCGCGACGCCCGACCCCACGCCCGACCCGACAGCGCCCCCCGCGCCCGATCCAACCGCGGCGCCGGACACCACCTCGTCGCCGAGCGCCTCCGCCGCGCCAGACGTGACGCCCGCACCAGATCCCACCTCGCCGCCCGACCCGACCGCAGCCCCGACCCAGGAGCCGACCGCGCAGCCAGCGGCGACCGGCGACCCGACGCCGACCACTCCCCCCGACGCGACGCCGCCGCCCGACCCGACCTCTTCGGGCTCACCTGACCCCGGCGCCGGGGCGGCCGCCCCGGCGGCCACCGGGGCCCCGTCCTCCACGTCCCGCTGGTCCGTGCTCGATGGAGTCGCGACGGCCACGCTTCCGGACGCTGGGGGGCCATGGATCCTGCGCTTCACCGCAACCACCGCGGAGCTCGTCGGGACCGTGGATGGCGCTGAGACCGTTGACGCGATCGACCTCGCGGGCCTCACCTCGATTGCCGTGCTCGGCAGCGCAAGCGGCGACGAGCTGACGCTCGACACCGCGCAGCCGCCCGTGGCGACCACCATCGACCTCGGCGACGGCTTCGACATCCTCCGCGGTCCCGTCGTGGACACGGCCTGGACGATCGATGGTCCGGGCTCCGGCCATCTCGGAGACATCGCCGCCGGCAGCGTGACGTTTGGCAACGTCGAGAATCTCAGCGGAGCTGCGGACAACCACGACACCTTCACGGTCACCGGCGCCGGCTCGCTCGCCGGCGTCGTCGATGGTGGCGCGGGCGGCTTCGACACGATCGTGCTCGACGGCGGAACGTTCACCAACCTGGCCTACCGCGCCACGGGGCCCGACGCGGGCTGGATCCTCCGGGATTCCGACTTCCTGATCTACCGTGGCATGGAGCCGATCATCGACAACACCGACGTGGTGAATCGCGCCTTCGTCGGCACGGCAATCGCGGACCAGGTGGTCCTGCGGCGCGACCCCGGTACGGGGCTGCTCGTCATCGAGAGCGACAACGACCTCGCGACCTTCGAGAGCGTCTCCTTCCCAGACCCGACCGGGTCACTGACCATCGACCTCGGGTCCAACCCCCTCGGAAGCGACGAGCACCTGTTCATCCAGGAGCTCGGCCAGCTCGAGGCGGAGCTGACGATCATCGGCGGTGACGGGCCGGACGTGGTCAGGTTCGAGGGCGGGATCCAGACCCTCGGCGAGGGGATCGACGTCTCGGCCGAGGACATCACCGTTGCGGCGAACGTCGTCCTCGATACCCGGAACATCGAGAGCGGCGTCAGCATCGGCAACTCCGGCAAGATCGAATTCGCCGGCGAGACGATTGCCCTCCAGGACCAGTCGAAGCTGCTGGCCGGCGTGACCGGCGGCGTCTGGAAGCCGGGCACGATCAAGCTCGAGGCGGAGCTCGCGATCCCCGCCCAGATCGTCGACATCCTGCCCGTGTACGGCAATGTGAACACGACCAGCATCACGGCGACGAACGTGACCATCGACGGCGGTGACATCACCATCACGGCCGCGTCGGAGGACAAGAGCATCTTCGAGGTCGACGGCGTCAACACCGTCGGCACGTATGGCGCGGGCTGGCTCGACGGGCTGAAGAACCTCGTCGACCAGGTCCTCGACGCGCCCATCAGCATCCTCACCGGCGTTGGCGGCCAGGTGTCGGTCCATGTCTCGAAAGCCGAGGTGACCCTGACGGGGTCGACCGTGACGGGCAGCGGCGACGTGGAGGTGGGTTCCACCGCTGTGTCGAATGCGAGCCTGCACGCCGTCTCGTTCAACGGAATCGCGACCGGCGGCAAGTTCGCCATCTCGGTCGCCTATGGGCAGGCGTGGGCGACGGCGCTCACGACGATCGACCACACCTCGATCTCCGGCGGGGGGTCCGTGTCCATCACCTCGGAGGTGGAGACGGAGGCCTTCGTCAAGTCACGCGCTGCCGCGAACAGCCTTGGCACCGTCTCCAACCCGGACGCCGTCGCGGCCGCGGTCGCCGTCGTGAGCACGAACGAGACAGCGCACGTGGCGGTGACCGAGGGCTCCAGCATCACGGCCACCGATGGCGGGATCCTCATCCACGCCTCGGGCGAGGTCCTCAACTTCGGCTGGGCGCAGCCCGCCATCAGCGATGGCGGCACGGTCGCCGTCGGGATCGCCGTGGACTCCGACGTCGCCGATGTCTGGACCCACCTGGACGGGCAGGTCGACGGCCACGGCAGCGGCATCGCCGGCAGCGACTACACCTTCGACGCCGCGGCCTGCCCGTCGGGCGCCCTGCCGGACACCTGCGTGGACTACGGCGCGGACACGATCCGGCTCCTGGAGCACGGCCTGACTGACGGCGAGTCGGTCACCTACCAGCACGAGATCGGCTTCCCGAACATCACGCCGCTGCTGGACTCCACGGATTCGGTCACGCATCCGTACTACGTGCAGTACGTCGACCAGAGCACGATCCAGCTCGCGGGGGGCCCGTCCATCGCGGTGTCGTACGAGCCGGTCGGTGGCGCCGATCCCACGCACGCCTTCGCCCGGCTGCTCGGCATCGACATCGCCTCGTCGAACGTCAAGGTCCACGGCGGTGGGCTCCACGAGGACCGGATCGCGGTCCCGTCCGGCACGTGGGCCACCGGCACCGCGGTCGTGTACATCGGCGCCAAGGACGGCGGAACAGACATCGTCGGCATCACCCGCGGTCACCAGTACACCGTCGTCTCGATCCAGGTCGATGGGTCGTTCGACTGGGTCCGGCTGCAGGACGAGTCGGGCACCAATGTGACGATCACACAGCCGGGCACCGGCACGCAGCTGTTCATCTACGAGGGTCCGCTCGAGGCCTTCCATCCCGCGACGCAAGTCGACAGCCTCCGGAACACCATCACCTTCGCCGCGCCGCACGGCTTCAGCGACGGCGACGTGGTCGTCTACCACACGGATCCGGCCGTTACCGCGGGCGTCTCCACGGTTGAGCTCTCGGTGCTCGGCGTGACGGTCGAGACGGTGGGCGGCGTCACCGTCGTGACGTTCAAGAGCGACGTCGGGCCGCTCGTCAGCGTGAACGCGTCGCTCGTCGTGGTGTTCAACGGGACGTCATACAGCGGGACGGTCACCGCGGTGGATTTCGACGCGGGGACCGGCACCACGGACGTGACGCTCGACGCCGAGGTTCTCGGGCAGGGCATGGTCTTCGTCGCCGGACGGGACCACATCTTCATCTCCGTCCCCTCGACGGGCGGCGATGAGCCCGTGGACGGGCTGATCGACGGGGCCTTCTACTACGTGACCGTGGTCAACGCGACGACCATTCGCCTGGCCACGACCAAGGCCGCGGCGTTGGCCGCGAGGCCGCTCGACCTCGTCGCGGGCGGCGGCGGCATCCTCGGCACGCAGCACACGCTTTCGGCGGACGGCTGCGCATCGGGCGTGTGCATCGGAGCCAGCCTCGAGGCCGCGAACCCCGTCTGCGTCTCGACCGTGCTCTCCGAGGCGACCGCCGACCCGGGCAACGGCTCCACGCAGCGGGCCACGATCATCGAGGGCACCGCCGGCGGGATCGGCGAGTTCGAGAGCTTCTTCAACGTCGCCGCCGCGATCTTCCAGCTCGCGAACGGCAAGGCCACGGCGGCCGGCGCTCCCACAGACCCGGGGCATCCCGTCGCGATCACCGGGGCGATCGCGCTCAACTTCGTGCAGCACGTCGTGGAGACCCTGATCGGATCGACGGCCCAGATCGCGTCGAGCGCCGGCATCGAGATCGGGACGGAAGTCAGCGAGGGCGTCCAGATCGCCGCAACGGCGTCGACGACAGCCGAGGAAGCCCTCAACGAGACGGAGAACTCCATCGCGATCGCGCTCGGCCTCGGGATCTACGGCAACAGCGCGGCCACACGGGTCGCGGGCGGCGCGCAGATCGATGCGGCGGACGAGCTGGGCATCGGCACGAACCTGGACTACGGTCTCCTGCTGTCGCCGCCGGAGAACGCCGCCGACGCGTTCGGCTTCGTGTTCTCCACGCCGGAGATGTGGGCGTACTTCAACGACGGCACCCTGGGCCTGTCCTCGAACCTGTTCAACACGTACGTGATGACCTCGGCGACCGGCCAGAAGACGGCGGTCGGCGTCTCGGTCGCCGTCGAGATCTTCACCAACGTCGCGACCGTCGAGGTCCAGTCCGGTGCGCTCCTCAACCAGATCGACGATCCGCGCTTCGCGGAGGGCGAGCGTGCCGTCGCCATCGCCGCGAAGCTGGGGATGGCGCTCATCCACGTCGTCGGCGTGGCATCCCTGAACATCAACGCTTCGGGTCTGAACGAAGCGATCGCCGGGGGTCGTGCGGCCGACAGCAGCAAGTTCCTGACCGCGTTCAAGGAGCTCGTCAACCCGTTCGGCGCCGGCGGCGAGGACAGCGTCGGCGGCTCGCTGCTGGTCGAGGTGTTCGACAACACGACGGGCGCGGTCGTAGCCGGCGGCGCGAAGATCACCGCGGGCGGCAGTGCGATCGCGCTGGGCGCCTCGAACATCCTCGCTGGTGGGGTGATCCAGCTCGCCGATCCGGAAGGGCTGAGCACGGGAACTGCCTTCGTGTACCGCCACGACCCCGGCGCCAAGTCCATCGGCGGGCTCACCGACGGCAAGATCTACTACGTCATCGCCGACCCGGACGATGCCCGTCGCTTCCGGCTCGCCGCGACGCTCCAGGACGCGCTCGACGTCGCGGCGGGCAAGAGCCAGGCCTGGATCGCCCTCGACAAGTCGGTCATGACCGGCGCAGGCCACCGCCTCGTCGGCTTCGGCGTGGATGTCACGGCGGGCACGGACATGCTCGACATCGTGATCGTCGAGGCGGGCAGCAGCGCCAGCAAGTTCGCGCTCGGCGGCGCGGTCTCGGTCGCCGTGATCACGAACCGCACGAAGGCCCGCATCGAGCCGGGCGTCGTCATCCATGTCGGTGAGGGGGCGCTTCGCGTGGCCGCCGACGACACGCTCGCGCGAGTGGCGCTCATCGGCGGCGTCGTCGTCTCCGAGAACAAGGGCGTCGGGATCTCGATCGGCGTCACGATCATTGATCGGACCACCGAGGCGGGGATCGGCAGCCCGATCGACTCGCCGACATCCTCGACGCCCAGCGAGATCCATGCCGGCGGCCCGATCCTCGTGCTCGCCGGGACCCACGGCTTCGTCTGGACCGTCACGCTCGCCGGCGCCGTCATCACACCGAGCACGCCGTCCACGCCGCCGCCGCCCACCTCTGCGTTCGACGTGCTTCGGCAGAAGAACGCGCCGGCCAAGGCGCAGGCACTGCTCGGCGGCCAGACGGGCGGCACGACCAAGGCGCAGCAGCTGCTCGGGGTCGGCCTGGGTGACGTCGGCGGCAGCTCCAGCAACAACCTTGGCGTCGCGGGCGACGCATCGATCGCCGTGGAGATCGAGAAGACGTGGGCGTCCATCAACGATATCGGCACGATCTCGAGCGAGGATCGAGTCGTCGTCGAGGCGCTGGCCGATGACTCGCTCGGGTCGCTCGCGGGCGGCGTGGCGATCGTCACCGAGGGCGAAGGCTCGAAGGGGATCGCCGGGTCCATCGCCGTCAACTTCATCACCGCGGACACGCGGGCCCTGGTCGCCGGAGCGACGATCGAGGCGCGGACGCTCGCGGTCACGGCCACCCGGAGTGGCTACCTCATCTCGATCACGCTCGCGGGCTCCGGGGCGCCGGCGTCGGACTCGACCGCCCTCGCGGGCTCCGTGTCGGTGAACATC
The DNA here is from genome assembly GCA_016191395.1 of Chloroflexota bacterium. GTDB lineage: Bacteria > Chloroflexota > Limnocylindria > Limnocylindrales > CSP1-4 > UBA5189. The sequence continues at coordinate 148,364 of JACPOS010000025.1, read as the reverse complement.
GTCCTGCCGACGACGACTGCCACCGTTCGCGACGCCGAGATCACGCTGACGTCGCCGAGCGACGAGGCAATCGTCTCGGCCACGGACACCTCGTTCATCCTCGCCATTGCCGGTGCGCTGGCGATCGCCGGCAAGACCGGCGTCGGGATCAGCCTCTCGGTGAACATCCTCGGCGCCGACGACGACCACCCGGCCGTCGTGCGCGCGTCGGTCATCGACTCGCACGTCACGCTGGCCGGCGGCAAGCTCGTCGTGAGCGCCACCAGCGGCGACGAGGCGGGGACCCCCCGGATCATCGCGATCACCGGTGCCGGCGCCGCGTCGTCGGGCGCCGGCGGGATCGCGGTCGCCGGGATGGTCGCGGTGAATCTCCTGGTCCTCGAGACCGAAGCCCTGATCCGCTCGACGACGATCGAGGAGAGCGCGCAGGCCCCGGTCGAGCTCGCCGTCGCCGCGCACGACAAGTCAGGAATCGTCTCGATCGGTGGCAGCGTCGCGTTCGCCAAGGAAGGGACGGGCGTCGGGGCGGCCGTCGCGTACAACGAAGTTGCGGCCACGGTCCGCGCCGCCGTCGAGGGCTCGATGCTCTATATCGGCGGCCCCATCGACATCGACGCGACGACGGGCTCGCTCATCGCCGGCGTCGCCGTCGGCGTCGGCGTAAGCACCGGCTCCAGCGGCCTGGCAGGCGCCGGGTCCATCGTGGTGAACGCGATCGTCAAGACCGTCGACGCTCACATCGGCGCGACGGACGGCACTGGCACGGTGGTCGGAAGCAGCGGCTCTCGGGCCCCTCCAGTCCACGTCGTTGCCACGGACACCTCGCTGCTGGTCGGAGCGGCGGGGTCGATTGCCGCGAGCACCTCGGGCGGGGCGTCGGTCGGCGCGGCGATCACCTATAACCTCATCTCCAACCACGTCACGGCCTACGTCGCCGAAAGCACCATCTATCCCGCGGATCTCTTCATCTCTGCAGGCTCGACCCCGGTCCTCATCGCGATCGCCGTCGGCGGGTCGGGAACGGCGGAGGGCTTCACCCTCGCCGGTTCGATCGCGGTCAACTCCATCGCCAACACCGTCGACGCCCACATTGCCGACTCGACCATCGACGCGACGTCCGACGTGTGGGTCGCGGCCTCGGAGTCCGCCACCCTGGTGTCCGTCGCCGGCGCGATCGGGATCTCCCTTGATGGAGCCGCGGTCGGCGGCGCCTTCGCGTACGTATTCATCGGCGGCGACTTCGACCCGAAGAATCCGGGCGTCCGCCACGAGACCCAGACGAAGACGTCCGCGGTCTCGGCGAGGATCGATCGCTCCACCATCCATTCCGGCGGATCCATCCTCGTGGGCGCCGGCGTCATGCCACCGACCAACCTCCCGGACCGGCACGTCGCGCTCCCGTCGCTGATGGGCATCGATCTCGCGTTCGACCTGCCGACGCCCATCACGTCGCAGCTCGTCACCGTCACGGTCGGGGCCGCGGGCGCGCAGGGGATCGCGGCGAGTGGCTCCATCTCGTTCGCGGTGCTGGCGCCGTCGGTGGAGGCGGTCATCGGCGCCGGCAGCACCATCACGGCCGACGGCAGTGTCCGCGTCGCGGCGTTCGACGATGCGCGCGTCACGTCCGTCGCCGGCGCGCTGTCGTTGGGCACCCAGGCCGCCGTGGGCATCGCGGCGAGCGTCGTGATCCTGACGGGCAGCGTCCTGGCGGCCATCGAAGGCGGCATGACGGTGACGGCCCTCGGGCGCGGCCCCGGCATCGTCGTGCTCAAGGGCACGCGCACGGGGACGACGCCCGCCACCGAGACGCTCAACGGCATTGCCGTCATCGCGATCGCGTTCGAGGACATCACCTCCGTCGCCGCGGGTGGCGCCGGGTCCGTCGAGGTCGGTGTTGCCGGGAACGGCACGATCACCGTCATCGCCCTGTCCACCCACGCGACAGTGGGAGCCGCGGCGCACCTCACGGCGGGCGAGTTCGGGCCGGGTGGAGCGCGCGTCACCGGCGGCTCCATCCTGGTGCGCGCGAGCGACCGCACGGCGGTCGTCGATGTGCCGGCAGGCCTGTCGCTCGGCGGCGAGGCCGGCGTCGGCTTCGACATCGACGTGCTCGTCATCGGCAAGGACACGGAGGCGCACATCGACGCTGGGGCGATCCTCGTCGCCGTTGACAACGTGTTCGTCGATGCGCAGTCGAACGAGTCGATCGTTTCCGTTGCCGCCTCGGGCAGCGTCGGCGGGACCGCCGGCGTCGCCGGTGCGATCAGCGTCCACGTGCTCGACATCACCACGCGGGCCTTCGCCGGCCCGAACCAGAAGTCGCGCCTCGGGACCGTCACGTTTGCCGGCGCGGACGGCGCCCGGACGATTCGGCGCTCCACCGGGAGCTGGATTCGCGACGGCTTCGCGGTCGGCCAGCAGATCTCGATCGAGGGATCCGTCTTCGACGACGGCACGTTCATGGTCGTCGCGGTCACGGACGGCGTCCTAACGGTCGAGCGCGACCTTACCCCGAAAGCGAGCCTCGCCGGTGTGGACATCGCCGTCGTCCCCGCGGCGGCCGCGCATCTGACGGCCGGTGGCAGCGTCGTGATCGGCGCCCTCGAGGGGACGTCCGTCCGGATGATCGACGGCACGGTTGCCGGCGGGACCGCCGGCGTCGCCGGCTCCGTCTCGCTGCCGGTCATGACGCGCGTGACGGAGGCGTTCATCGGTCGTGGCACCGTGGTCGATGCACTCGCGCAGCGTCCTGGCGTGACCGTCCGGACCGGCGGGTTGACACTCGGCCCGGCACCGCTGCCGGTCGCGATGACGGGCAGCCCGACGCTGGTGTTCGCGCCGGCGGCTGGCTCCGCCGGCGCAATGATCCTCCGCACAGGCGGCAGCTGGCTGACGGATGGCTTCGCACCGGGCCAGCGGATCCGAATCACCGGCTCGACGAGCAACGACGGCACGCACGTGATCGCGGCGGTCACCGGCAGCACGATCACGCTCGTCGGCGGCGACCGGCTGACGGCGGAGTTCCGCGTCGGACCGTCGAGCATCAAGATCGCGCTCGAGGGCCAGGTCACGACCGGCGACCTGGGCTCGGCGCTCCTCGCACAGCTGCCCCCGGGCGCGGTGCCGAACGCGACCGTCGCGACGCCGGTGACGCGTTCGGACTTCACGGGGCTCGCCGTCACGGCGGTCGCGACGACGGACATCGGGCTGTTCGGTGTCGGCGTCGCCGGCTCCGCGACCGCCAGCGTCGAGGTTTCGGGGGTCGTCCACGTCCTCATGGACGGGACCTCCGCCTACATCGGCCGCGCCACGGAGATCAACCAGATGGCGGGCGCGGGTGCCGGGCAGGAGGTCCTCGTCGGGGCGGGCAACGACCTGACGCTGCTCGGGATTGCCGGGGCGGCCGGGGCGTCCGGGACGGCCGCGGTGCTGCCCGCGGTCGGCGTCCTCGCAGCCAGGACCGAGGTGGAGGCGCTGATCGGCCGCGACGCGCACGTTGACGCGCGAGGCAATATCGGCGTCCACGCGGTCGCTCGGCAGCACATCCTCTTTGTCGCGGTTGGTGCGGCAGGTTCGGGCGAGGTCGCGATCGGCGGCGCGGTCCTCGTGCTCGCCATCAATGCGCTCACGCATGCGCTGATCGGTGGCCGGTCGCGGACGCGGTCCGGCGGCAACACCTCGATCACCGCGACCGACCTGACCGAGATCACCGCCGCCGCGGTGGCCGGGGGCGTCGGGATCTTCACCGGCGGCGTGGGCGCCGGTGTCGCGGTCGTCTCGATCGTCAAGGACACCCGCGCGACGATCGAGGGCATGGCCCAGGTGGATGCCGCGGGCAACTCCGCGACGGCGCTCCAGCCGTTCGACGGCACGATCGATCCGAGCGATGGCTCGTTCAATGTCGCGACCACGGATCCGCGAGGTGTCCTCGTCCAGGCCGCGTCTTCCGAGCAGCTCCTGACCGTCACCATCGGCGTCGCGGGTGGCACGTTCTTCGGAGCGGCGGGGGCGGTCAGCGTCGAGGTGCTCGACGCCAACACGCGAGCCGAGGTCGGCGTCGGCGCGGTCGTGAACGCCTCCACGCCGGACGTTAATGCGGACAGCCGCCAGGACGTGCACGTCGTCGCGGTCGACAGCGTCAGGATGAAGACGGTCACCGGCGGGTTCGGCATCGGGGGCGTGGGCGCTGGTATCTCCGTGGACGTGGGCGTGATCCGCAACGACACCACGGCCGACGTCCTCGGTGGCGTGCACGCCCGGCGCGACGTCGCGATCCGGGCCGTGGCAAACCGCGACCTTGACGTGGACGTGGTCGTCGGCGCGGCGGGCGGCATCGGCCTCGCCGGGTCCATCGCGATCCACGCGCTCGGCGGAGACCTCGTGGACACCTACCCCGGCGGCTGCAGCGGCGCCGCCGGCAGCTCGCTGACGCTCCCCACGACCCTGAACAGCGACTGCACGCGGAGCGACGGCACCTCGATCACCGGCGCGGCGAACAGCGCCGCGGGTGGCGGTGCCGGGAGTGCGGTCACGGGGGTTCTCAGCGGACTTGGCGCGTCGAACAGCCCGACGGTCGTCACGCAGGTCAACGGCGCGTCGAGCGCGGTCTCCGGCTCGGCGCTCGGCTCGGCGGTCCCGTCGCCCGGCGGCGTCATCCCGAGCGGGACGACGGCATTCATCGGGTCCGGCGGGGTTGCGGACGCGGGCCGGAACGTCGATGTCACGGCGTCGGCCCGGATCGTCCTGGCTGACGTGGCCCGCTCGGTCGGCGTCGGCGGGGGAGCGGGTGTCGGCGCGGCGATCCTCGTGGACACGATCGAGGAGTCCGTCCGCGCGTTCCTCGCCTCGGGCGCGACCGTCAACGCTGGTGGTGACGTGACCATCGCCGCGGGCCAGAGCGCCGACGTGCACGCGCTCGCCGTCGCCGGCGCCGCGTCAGGGATCTGGGCGATCGGTGGTGCCGTCGCCGTCGTCACCGACACGAGCGACGTGCGCGCCAACGTCGGCGACCTCGCGATCATCGGCGCGACGATCTCCACGGCCGACGTCGTCACCATCTCGGCGATGCGGATAACGACGATCCACCTCGCAACCGGTGAGGCAGGGATCTCTTCCGCCGCGGCGATCGGCGCCGCAATCGCCATCGTGACGGTCGGCGGGAGCACGGTCGCGCGCGTCGGAGAGCACTCGATCATCGGGTCTGGCGCGCGAACCGGCGCGCTGAATGTCACCGCCGACGACACCGTGACCGTAGGCCCGCACGATCCGGGCAAACCGATGAGCATCGCGCTCGGCGGGGGCCTCGCGGCAGGCCAAAGTGGTGTCACGATCGTAACGGTCGGCGCAGCGGGCACGGACGCGGTCGTCGCCGAGATCGCCGCCGACGCCGCCGTGCGCGCGGGCGCCACGAAGGTCTCCGCCACGTCGACGCGCACCGCGAGCGTGCACGTCGACGTCGGTTCCACTGGGTTCTATGGGATCGGCGCTGCCTACCTCAAGGCCACGGTGGCCGGCCGGACCCGCGCGAGCGTCGGCCAGCGGGCGAGCGTCGACGTCGCCTCGCTGCAGGTCCTGGCGAGCGACACGTCCAGCGTGGACGTAGGCGTGGTCGTGATCGGGCTGCAGTTCGCGGGCGGCACCGGGGCGGGTGCCACCGCGGCAGCGGATGCGGACACCGAGGCCATCGTCGGCGCGACGCGCGGATCGTCCGCGGTGGGGCGAACCTTCATCACCTCGAGCGGTCCCGTCGAGGTACGTGCACTCGGCACCGAGACGGCCACCGCGACTGCAACCCTCGCCACGGGCGGCTCTGGGCTCGCAATTGGCGCACTGGAAGACAAGGCGAGCGTCGGCGGGTCGATCCGCGCCTATGTCGGCAACTCGACCACGGTGACCGGGTCGTCGGTCACGGTCTGGACCCATACCGCCGCGTGCAACGATCCGGCGACGGACGGCGGCTGCACGACGAGGACGGCCACGGCCACTGCGACCGCGGCGGCGGTGGCGGCCCTCGCGGGCACGGGCGCGCGCGCGTCCGCCCAGGTGACCGGCTCCGTGGAGAGCTTCATCGGGAGCGGGACGTTCATCTCGTCCGCCGGGCGGCTCCTCGTCAGCGCGCTCGAGAAGACCCGGTCGACGGCCGACGCGCGCGGTGGCGCCGGCGGTGCCGTCGCGGTCGCCGGGTTCCTGTCGCAGGCGCTGATCGGCCAGGAGCTCGTCTACTACGGCGACGCCACGATCAGCAGCGGCTCGGTCTCGATCCAAGCTGCCGACGGGAACCTGGGCGCGTTCCAAGTCGGCGACACCGTCGTCATTCGGGTGTTCGTGGGCAGCACGCCCCGCACCTACACCGGGCAGGTCACCGCGGTGAGCGCGACGAGCCTGTCCTTCACGCCTGCGGCCGGCAACCCGACGGCGCCCGGCGACGCGAACGGCGTGGCCATCCTCAGGGCGCCGTCCGGCGCCGTGGCGGGGACCCGCGCCTGGATCTCCGCCGGCTCGCGCTTCGAGGTCGGACGGCTTGACATCGAAGCCAGCGCCAACGACGTGGCGACGAGCTCGCTGCTCGCGGTCGGCGTGGGGCTGTTCACGGGCGCCGGTGGCCGTGCCGACGCAATCGTGGATTCCGACACGCTGGCCACGATCGCCGGTGGTCCGAGCGGCGGCGGTGCATCGCTCGTCGTGACCGGCAGCATCTCCATCGCCGCCTCGTCCTCGCAGCAGGCGATCGCGAACCTGTCGAAGGGCGATGGGAGCGGGAGCGACAGCGGCGGCGGGTCGGGTGGCGGCGTCGCGATCGCCTGGCTCGTGGGCGCTGCGTCGCTGACCGGCTCGACCTGGGCGACGATCGGGGACGCGACGACGATCGAGAGCGCCTCGTCGGTGAGCGTCACCAGTGAGATGACCACCGCCGTCGCGTCCGCGAAGATCACGCTCGGAAGCGCCGGGGTCATCTCGATCGGCGGCTCCCAGGCCTTTGCGACCTCCATCCCCACGATCGGTGCGGCGATCGGCGACGGCGTGAACATCGGCAGCAAGGCGCACCGCGTCACGGGCGACGTATCGGTCAGGGCGACGGGCCGGGCGGAGGCCGACGCCACCGCGACGGCGTACGGTGCGGGCGCGCTGCAGGTCGGCATCCCCGAGGCGATCGCGACGATCGTGCCGTTCGTCGAGGCGTACATCGGCACCTTGGCGTCCCTCGGGACCCGCATCTTCGCCACGGGTTCCATCACGGTCGATGCCACGCTCCAGACTGCGCCAACGTCGAGCAGCCCCGGCTTCATCCAGTCATTCAACCTGGACAGCGACACGCTGACGTTCGCTACCGGCATCCCCGCCGAGGGCGCATCGGTGACGTACTGCCCGACCGTCTCGACGGTCGGCGGACTGTGCCTCTTCCAGATCGGCGGGCTGCACACGGGGAACGAGTACACGGTGCTCGACACCCTGACGCAGGGCGTCATCCGGCTCGGCTCGCTGTTCGATGCGTCACTTGTTGACCCGAACCGGGAGCTCATCAGGTTCTCGACGCCGCACGGCTTCCTCACCGGCGACTGCGTCATGTACGACGCTCGGTCGAGCAGCCCGATCATCGCCGCCGGCGGGGCAACTGCGACGTGCGGCGGGTACCGGGTCGTCGTAATCGACACCCTGACCATCCGCCTCGTCACCGACGACCCGTTCGCGCCGCCGGCACCCGCGCTGGTCACCTCCATCAACGGAGCGGCCGTGGCCGTGTCGCCGCTCCCGTCGACCTTCGTCGTCGGGCAGGCGATCACCTACCACGCCTCGGCGGTCTCCCGGTTCGCCACGATCGGGGCGCTCGGCGGAACGATCGTCATCACGCCATTCTCGATCGTCTACCCGAGCTCGGTCGACCACCTCATCCTGCCGGGCAACACCTTCTCGACCGGCGAGCTCGTCACCTACCACGTCCGGAACGGCGTGGCGATCCAGGGCCTCGACGACGGCGCGACGTACATGGTGTTCAAGTCCGCCGGCTGGGTCTCAAGCTGGGTCGGCCTGCTCACGTGCTCTGACGCGGGCGTGGACGTTGCCGCCTGCCAGAGCGCCCACCGGATCCTCGTCTCGATGACCGCAGCGGCGAACAGCCTGCCGGACGACGGGCACACCCTTGAGCGTGCCCTGGGGATCGTGGGCGGTGGCGCCTTGATCGATGGCTACACCTACTACGTCGTCAACCGGAACAGTGGCCAGGGCACGATCGGCGTCGGCCTGACGCCGGCCGGTCCGGCCCTCGCGCTCACGGCGGCCGGCCGGGGTGCAGGCCATACGTTCGGCCTCGTGACGGTCGACCTCAGCGCGAGCTCGGGTACCCAGGCGCTGTACGCGAACCTCACCTTCGGCGCCCTGACGGGGACGATCTCGCCATCGGGCATGTACCTGCAGGTGAATGGCAGTGCCTCGGCCGGTGATGGGCAGTCCGTGGCCGACGCGCGCGGCGACTCGTTCGGCGTGATCGATGTCAGCGTGCCCACCGCGAAGCTGTTCGGCTCGACCACGGTGCTCGCCACGATCGGTGCCGCCGCGGTCGATGCCCTCGGCGATGTCGCGGTTTCCGGGGACGAAATGACGAACCTGTTCAGCAACACCAACAACGGCAGCGGTGGGGTGTTCGACGTCGCGGTCGTCCACTCGGAGACGAACGCGGGCGATGCAATCACCACGGCTGGCGTCGGTGCCGGGACGCAGGTCCGGGCCGGCGGCGACATGACCGTGACCGCTACCGCCAACCACACCGTCAGGTCCAGCGCGCTCGCCGAAGGCGGCGGTATCGCCGCGGCGAAGGTTGCGGAGACGATGGTCAGCCTCGATCCCGACACGACGGCGGTGTTCGGCGAGGGCAGCTCGATCGTTGCCGGCAATCTCGTCTCCGCCCTCGTCACGCTCACGATCTGGGGGGCATCGAACTCGCAGGCGTACTCCAACGGTGGCGGCGTCGGGGCAGACGCCAACAACCACAACGACCCCCGCGGCACGACGATCGGCAGCAGCAGCGATCGTGCCACCACTTCGGTGTTCGTGGGCGAAGGGGCATCGCTGGTCGGCCGGGCGGTGTCGCTGAAGGCCGAGCTCAAGTCGGTCGATGCGTCGTCGCGAGCCTGGGCCGAGTCGATCGCCGTCGCCGGCGGGCTCACGGCGCGAGCGTTCGTGGACGCGTACCTGACGACCTCCGTCGAGCTTGGCGTCAACCTGGACGGCGTGCCGCCGGCGCCCGGCACGCGGACGACGATCACCGGGTGGCAGGGCGTGGACCTGATCGCCCTTACCGACGCCGTCAAGATCGACCGCTACGCGTTCCGCCAGGGCGTCTGCCTCTGCGCTCAGGACGCATGGGCCGAGGGCACCGACGACACGCTCGACCAGGTGGTCGCGATGGACGGGGTGCTCGTGACGGCGGGGCAGCGCCCGGCGGGCGGTGGCGGCCTCATGAACCCGCGCGCGGACCTGCAGGTCGCGCTGAACGTGAAGACGGATGTCCTGAAGGTCGAGTGGCCGCAGCACGCGACCTCCCTCCCGTACAACTACATCGACCACCACTGCGAGAACGGCGGCGGTTGCGGCTTCAATGACAATCCCGACTCCGAGCCGTACCCGGGCGCGATCAACGGCCCGATCCGCTGGGACGCGGACGTCGTCATCCTCGGCGGGTCAGCGGGCGACGTGACGCTCGTCGTCCGGGCGGACGGCACCGTCGCTGCCGCGACCGGCGTGAGCGTCACCGATGCCCGCGGCACGTTCGCCCCGATCGCTGGACCCGAGGGTGGCTGCCCCGCGACGCCGGGCAGCTACGTCCCCTGGTGCATCGTGCCGGTGAGTGGCGGCTACACGGTCGCGCCGATCGCCGCCAGCGGCTACGCGGACATCGTGATGGACGGCCGCGACTGCATCCGCAACGACGTCGACAACTGCAATGCCGTGAGCAATCGGCCGTGGCCGACCTTCGAGTGGCGCGACTCCATCGGCTCGGTCACGATCCTCGACTACTCGGACATGACCGTGCGGGTGGGGGCGATCGACGTGCTCATCCACAACGCAACAACCCCTGCGCAGGTCGTCCTGACGCCGCTCCGCGGCAGTGCGACCAACGGCTGGGCCCCGCTGCAGTTCAACGTTGCGCACAGGGTCGCCGACGGGATCGTCGACATCGAGAAGTTCGGACCGGGCACCCTCGTGCTCAGTGGCAGGATCACGAACCCGATCGGGCTGACGCGGGTCGTGAACATGCTCGGTTCGATCCTTGGCGCAACGGGCGTGGCAATCGAATCGAACCTGGTGGACCTGTACGCGCCAAACGGCTCGATCGACGAGGCGAACGGCCGGCTGGTCCTCGAGCTCATCCGATACGAGATCCGGCCGCGCGTCGGCTCAACCGCGACCGGCATCGCCGAGCCCCGCCTCGCTGCCGAGGCCGGGACCGGCATCCGGCTGAGCATTCGGGCCCATGACCGCGTGCCCGGCTCGTCGACCTCGCCGCTGACGGTCCGGATCGATCGCCTCTTCGCGACCAATGGACCGGTGGATGTCGAGCTCCGGACGAGCCTCCGCGGCACCGGCATCGCTGGCTCATCCGTCGTCCAGGTCCAGATCCCGAACGCGAACGGCGGCGGCGACCTCTTCTGGAGCACACCGAAGCCTGTCTATCGCCACTTCCGTCCAGATGACATCACGGCGCCGCTGCCTGGCCTGGACCCGGGTGCGTTCTCCACGGACGGTGGCCCGATCACGACGAACTTCCACCTTGATGGGTCGGATCCGCTCGATCGCACGCTCGAGGCGTTCGGCGGAACGGGCCTGGACCATTTTGCCCCGGTCATCGTCATCGTCAGCGGCCGCTACGCGCTGTTCGGGACGTGCGCGCCGGCGCCGTGCGATGAGACCGCCGGTGTCGGCGGCGCCGGAATCTCGCTTCGGGACACGTTGAGCCTCACGGGCGAGGGCGGGGTGTCCGCCACCCCGACGTCGGTGGACGGCTCGCTCAACCTCGTCGACGTGCTGCTCCCGAACTGGCTGGACGTGGACGTCGACGGCTCGATCGACCTGAACGAGACCGCGGGCAACCTGCGCGTGGGGCTGGTCCAGACGCGCGGCAACGTCGTGACGCTGACGACGGTCGCCGGCAGCATCCTCGATGGCGACCCCGCGGACCACGTCGCGGTCGAGGATCCGGCCGACGTGGTTGGGCTGTTCATCATCCTGCACGCGTTCGGCGGCGGGGTCGGCTCGCCCGACGACTTCCTCGAGATCGACGTGACAAGTCCGTTCGGATATGTCGACGCGACCGCGGACACCGGTGGTGTCTACCTGACCGAGACCGTCGGCGACCTTCGCATCGACTCGATCGGCTCGGGCGAGCACGGCGCCGACGTGCCGACGGACATCTCGCTCACGACGCGTGGGGGCTCCATCGTCGACGGCCGGGCGTTCCATCCGATCCTGCCCTTCATCTTCGGCGAGAGCATCGACCTGGCGGCGATCGGCGGCGGCATCGGCAGCGGGAGCGCGCCGATCCTCCTGCGAACGTCGGCGAACTCCCCCGGCTCGGGGCGGCTGTACGCCACCGCCCGCGACTCCATCTACATCGCGCAGCTCGACAACGAGCTGCGCCTCCTCGCGGCGCGCTCGAACACCGGCTCCGTGCTGATCGTGGTCGGCGGCCTGGGTTCCCGCGCCCCACCATACGACCTGTTCATCGTCGCCCCGACGGCCGGCGCGGGTGCGGCCGCCGCCGCGCCCGATTTCCGCACCGCGCTCGTCCAGCAGGGCAACCCGCAGGCGGTCGTGCCGTCGACGACCCTTGGACCGGGCGACCAGCTCGCCGGCGTCTGGGCAGCGCTCGACATCGACCTGTACATGCAGCTCGGCATCGACGCGCCGGCAGGGACGGAAATCGTCGCGGGCCGGTTCGTCCGAATCCACGGGCTCGCGAACGGCGCCTCGACCATGACGTTCGGCGGCGTCATCGGCGGCGAATTCATCTACTGCTGCGACGGCCCGGCGCCGGTCGTGAGCACATCGATCGGGCTCACCGTGACGGGCGTCGTCAACAACGCCACGCCGGTGATCGGGGCCCCGCAGACATTCACCTACACGGTCCGCAACACCGGCGACATCCCGATCGCGAACGTCACGCTGCACGACGACTTCCTCCCGACGGCCATGGGCAGCGGAATCCTCCGATCCGGCGACACCGACGGGGACCATCTGCTCGACCCCGGCGAGGTGTGGACCTTCGAGGTCAACCGGTTCGCCTCGACCGGGCCGTTCCTGATCACCGCAACGGTGAGCGGCACGGTCGCCGGCCAGCCGATCAACGCATCGACGAGCGTCGCGTACACCGGTGGCCCGATCGTTGCCCACGACGTGAAGGTCGCCAAGGTCTACACGTCCACCGGGATCGCGCCGTACACGGGTCTCGCCGCAGACACGGTACCGGTCGGGCCGGTCCTCCGGGTCGGGGACACCGTCACCTGGTTCTTCGTCGTGGCGTTCGCAGGCGACTGGACCCGGATCACCGTTACCGATCCGGGCGTTGCGGGCGTGAACGTGACCCTCGTGTCCGGCGACACGAACCACAACGGCGACCCGGACGACGGCACGTTCTGGGTCTACCGGGCAACGGCGACGGTCCTCGCGGGCGAGCACTGCACGGACGTGACCATCAGCGTCGGCGTCCGGCTCGATCCCGGCGGCAATCTCACCGACAGTGCCTCGAACCCGGGCTGCTACACGGGCGTCGCCGACCCGCCGACGCACCAGCCGACGGCGGCGATCGGGGTCCTTGAACGGGTCGACGGGGTCGAGGCGCACACCGCCGGGACCGCGCTCACGCGGATCTTCGGCGCGCCGATCGAGTTCACGTACTGGGTCTCGAACCCGGGCGACTTCGACATCTCCGGACTCACGGTCGTCGACGATCGCGGCACGCCGGCCGACATCACGGACGACGTGACGCCCGCATACGTGTCTGGCGACGTGAACGGCGATGGCATCCTCCAGCCGAGCGAGGTCTGGGTCTTCCAGGCAAGCGCCAAGGCGCCCGCGGGCAGCGTCTGCGCGACGGTGACCGTTGCCGGGATGACCTCGCAGGGGCCCGTCACCGGCTCCGACGCGGCCTGCACCACGACATCCGGGCCGCAGCACACCAAGCTCATCGAGGTCTTCGGCGGCACCGGCGATGACCAGGTCACCTTCGACCAGACGTTCCTGCGGGCGAAGACGCGCGTCTACGGCAGCGCGTCGGTCACCACCGGCGGCGGCTCGGACGGCTCCGACTCCTTCACGGTCAACCAGCTGCAGACGATGGACGTCGCGGCCGGCCACACGCTGACGCTCGACGGCCAGCAGGGGAGTGACCTCTACCAGGTCCTCACGACGGGAAGCCAGGGCGATCGGCGCAACTACGTGGTCAACGTGCTGGACAGCGGCACGAGCGGGCTGGACTTCCTGCTCGTCGCGGGGACGGACGCGAGCAACGACTACTTCCTGCTCCGGAAGACGACGTCGATTCGCGACCTGAAGCCGGACCAGTGGCCGGACGCGGTGCGCGCCTGGCTGGCGATCACGAGCACCGACTCGGCGTTCATCGCGCTCCTCCACGATGACCTCGCGGACGCGATTGCGAGTGACCCCAACTTCGACCCGAGCGTGCGGCCCCAGTTCGTGCAGCGGGTGAACTACGACGCCGGCATCGACGATGCGGGGACGGGCCTGTTCGTCTACGGCAACGGCGGCAACGACACGTTCGCCGTCGACGGGACGAGCGCGCCGGTGTACATCGACGGCGGGGCGGGGAATGACTTCTTCCAGTTCGGCCAGGTGTACGGCTCGAAGCGCGACGCGCTCGAGGGTCCCGACCACGGCAGCCTGGAGCCGGAGGACCTGTTCCCGATCGTCGCCACCGTCCGCGGTTGGCTGAGCGAGGGCCCGACCAACCCGCTGCACGCACTCGGCGGCGAGGGCGACGACACCTTCCAGGTCTATGCGAACCACGCACCGCTGCTGCTCGACGGTGGCGCGGGCAGCAACGTCTTCACGACCCGGACGTTCCTCCGTGCGCGGACGACGGCAGCCTGCGCGATCAATCTGTATGACCCGGCGTGCGAGCTGTGGTGGCTGGACCAGGCGGCGCGAATCGTGGCGCCGCTGCTCCCCACGGCATGGGTGGAGAGCCTGCCGGCGACGGTGGTCAACGCCAGCACATCCGGGGCGACCTTCGCGCTCTGGCTCGCGCTCCTCCTGCCCGGCGAGCGGAACGAGCCCCTGACCGACCCGGGCGCCACGCCACCGCCGACCCCGCCGATCGGCATCACCAAGTCGGTCGCGCCGAGCGCCACGGGCCCCTGGACGAGCTCGCTCACGGCGTACGAGGGCACGACCGCCTGGTACCGCATCGTCGTCACCAACACCGGCCTGAGCGAGCTCACGGGCGTGACCCTGACCGACGTCGCCGGCGGCCTCGCGGTCGACCTCGCCGGGGCCGGCTGCACCATCCCCTCGACCCTCGCCGCGGGCGCGTCGTTCACCTGCATCTACGCCGTGGTGGTCGGGCGGGGGACGATCACCAACGTCGCCACGGCCGCGGCCGACCAGGCCACCCCGGTGACCGACTCGGCTCGCCTGACCGGCCTGCGCCCGGTGATCCTGGCGATCACCAAGACCGTCCGGACGGTGGGCGGCGACCAGACGACCGACCTCGTCGTCGACGCCGGCACGCCGGTCATCTACCGGATCGTGGTCACCAACACCGGTGACCTGACCGCGACCGGCGTGACCCTGCTCGACTCCAGGACCGATCTCGCCGCCGGCTGCACCATCCCGGACACCCTGGCCGCAGGCGCCTCGATCGTCTGCGAGTACGGCGCCACCGCCGCGCTCGGCCTGGTCGAGAACACCGCCACCGCGGATTCGGCCGAGCACGGCCCGGTCTCGGCCACCGCGCGCGTCACCGGGCTGCCCATCGTCAGCCCGCCGCCGCCCGGCCAGCTCTCGGTCACCAAGGGCGTCCGGGCCTCGCCGGCCGACCCCTACACCTCGAGCGTCAGCGTCCTGGCCGGCAGCCTCGTCGACTTCGCCATCACCGTCACCAACACCGGCGGCGTGACCCTGACGGGCATCACCCTCGTCGACGACCACGCCGACCTCAGCGCCTGCGTCATCCCGCCGAGCCTCGCGCCGGGTGCCTCGTTCACCTGCACCTACAGCGCCATCGCCACCCTCGGCAGCACGACCAACACCGCCACCGCCGACGCCGCCGAGTCCGTGCCCGACACGGACACCGCGATCGTGGTGGGGCTGCCGATCCCGACGGGCATCGATGTCGACAAGAAGGTCTCCACGTCGGCGTTCGGCCCGTGGACGGCGACGCTCGACACGGTTGCCGGCACGAGCGTCTGGTGGCGAATCCGTGTCGTCAACACCGGTCCCGGCACGCTCACGGGCGTGACCCTGGCCGATTCGCTGACGAATCTCGTGAGCGCTGGCTGCGTCATCCCGACGACCCTCGCCGCCGGCGAAGCCTTCGAGTGCTTCTACCAGGGGATCTCGATCGACGGCACGCTGACGAACACCGCGACCGCAAGCGCCGACGGCGTCACCCCGGACAAGAGCACGGCCCAGGTAACGGGCTCGCTGCGCTACGCCATGACGATCGAGAAGGTGGTCGGCACGGATCCCGCGGGTCCATGGCAGGGCGCTGTCAGCGTCCCGATAGGAACCATGGTCTGGTTCCGCATCGTCGTCGCCAATACCGGCAACGCGCCGCTATCGGGCGTCACCCTCACCGACGACCGGCTGGACCTCGCCGGTGCAGGCTGCGCCATCCCGACGACCCTGGCCGTCGGCGCCACGTACACCTGCCTCTATCCCGAAATCGCCGGCGAGGGGACATTCGCCAACACGGCGACGGCGGACAGCGCCGAGACCGTGCCCGTGCACGGCACTGCGTGGGTCACCGGCGTCCGTCCAGTCGGCGGGCCGCTCGTGATCACGAAGCAGGTGTCGACGTCGCAGGTCGGCCCGTGGGCGGGCACCGTGACAGTCGCACCCGGCACGACGGTCTGGTTCCGGATCACGCTCACCAACGGATCCAGCGAGACGTCGCTGACGGGCGTGACGCTCACGGACAACCGCACGGACCTCGTCGCCGCCGGCTGCACGATCCCGACGACGCTCGCCCCGGGCGAGACGTTCACCTGCATCTACGGCGACGTCGCCCAGGTCGGCACACGGACGAACACTGCCACGGGCTCGAGCAACGAGACCGGGCCGGTCAGCGCATCCGCGACGGTGATCGCACCGCCGTCGCCGGTCGTCGACCTGCGCATCGACAAGGTCGTCGCCACCGCCGAGGATGGGCCATGGAGCGACCTCGTCACCGTGGTCACGGGCGCCACCGTCTGGTACCGCGTCACCGTCACGAACCTCGGACCAGACGCGCTGACGGGCCTGACGGTCTCGGACTCGATGACCGACCTGGTCGCTGCGAACTGCAAGTTCCCGACGAGCCTTGCCGCCGGCGCCAGCGCGACCTGCGTGTACCCCCTGACCGCCGTCGATGGGACGACCGTGAACACGGCGACGGCGTCGGGAGACGGGACAGGTCCCGTCAGCGACTCCGCGACCGTTGTCGCGAGCGGCGGCGGCAGCGCCATCGGGATCGTCAAGGAGGTCCGCGTCCCGGGCGGCACCTACGGCAAGAGCGTCACCGTGGCGATCGGCGCGACCGTGGAGTACCGGATCACGGTCACGAACACCGGCACGGGCGACCTGACGGGGATCAGCCTCGTGGACAGCCTTGCCGACCTGTCCCTGATCGGTGCCGGCTGCACGATCCCGGCAACGCTCGCCGAGGGCGCCTCGTTCACGTGCACGTACACGACGACGGCCGCTGCCGGCGCGACCGTGAACACGGCGACCGCGGACGCCGCCGAGGCGGGGCCTGTCAGCTCCTCCGCAACGGTCATTGGGCTGCCCGCGGCCCTGGCGATCTCCAAGACGGTGGTCGACCCGGCGACAGGCGGCGACGTGGAGACCGTCACGGTGCTGGCCGGTACGCAGCTGACCTTCCACATCGTGGTCACCAACATCGGCCTCGTCACGATCACCGGCCTCTCGCTTCTCGACACGCGGATCGACCTGGGGACGACCAACTGCGTCATCCCAGCCAGCCTCGCGCCCGGCGCGTCCTTCACCTGCACCTACACCTGGGATGCAGCCCTGGGAACATCCGTGAACACCGCCACGGCGGACGCGACCGAAACCGATCCGGTCAGCGATTCCGTGACGGTCGTCGGGCTGAAGCGGAACCCCGTCCTCGAGATCACCAAGCAGGTCGCGTTGCTGGGCGGCTCGTGGACGACCTACCTCGAGACCTATGACGGCGCCGTCATCCAGTACCGGATCACGCTCCACAACCCGGGCAATGTCACGCTCACGGGCATCACCCTCGCCGATGACCGCACGGACCTGGTGGCCGCGGGCTGCGACGTCCCAACGACGCTTGCCGTCGGCGCGACGTACACCTGCATCTACTCCGGATTCGCGAGCCACGGCACCACCGTGAACACGGCCACAGGCTCATCCACCGAGACCGGCGCCCGTTGGGCTTCAGCGGTGGTCGTCGCCTTCTCCAACCCCCAGATCACCATCACGAAGCTCGTCTCGAGCTCTGCGGCCGGCCCGTTCTTCGCCGAGATCTGGGCGAGCTTCGGGACGCTGGCCCACTACGAGATCACGGTCACGAACACGGGCAACGTGCCGCTCAGCGGCGTGACGCTCGTGGATACGCGCAGCGACCTCGCGGGTTGCTCGATCCCGCCGAGCCTCGCCGTCGGCGCGTCGTTCACGTGCACCTACACCACGTTCCTGCCGGCGGCGAGCGTCACGATCGTCAACACCGCGACGGCCGACAGCACGCAGACCGAGCCGGTGAGCGCCAGCGCCATCGTCCACGTCCTCTGGCAGGACGTCTTCGACCTGATCGCCGGACGGCTCCAGATCACGAAGGTCGTCACGGGCGGCAGCTTCTCCGGCGGCACGTTCGACTTCTATGTCTCCTGCCTGGACCGGACCGTCTCGATCACGATCCCGAACGGCGCCGCTTCCGGCGCCGTGCTGCTGCCCGACAAGATCCTCGGCGGCACGTCGTGCACGGTCACGGAGCTCGGCACCGACGCCTGGGCAGGGACCACGTACCAGCCCAGCGATATCGGCGGCGCGAGCTCGACGGTCCAGATCACCGGCCAGGCCGTCGCCGACGTGACGGTCACGAACGTCATCGGCTCGGAGACGGGCCAGCTGCGGATCACGAAGAACATCGTGGGTTCGCTCGAGGGCGGGACCTTCGAGTTCACCGTCAGCTGCCTCGACCGGACCGTCTCGATCACCATCCCATCGGGCTCGACGTCCGGCAGCGTGTCACTGCCGGATCGCATCCCGTCGGGGACGTCGTGCACGATCACCGAGTTGGGCACCGATGCGTGGCAGGGGACGGCCTACGACCCAGCAGACGAGGGCGGCACCAGCTCGACCGTCGTGATCGGGAGCGACTCCATCGCCGATGTCACGGTCACCAACACGCGGTCGCTCCTGTCCGGCCGGCTCCGGATCACCAAGTTCGTCCTCGTCGGCGCGTTGTTCCCGGGCGGGACGTTCGCGTTCGAGGTGAGCTGCCTGGGTCGCACGGTCTACCTCACGATCGCGAAGGGCCAGTCCAGCGGGACGCTCCTCCTGCCCGACCAGATCCCGGCCGGGACGTCCTGCACGGTGACGGAGATCGGGCTGTCGGGGCCGCTCCCGTTCAAGTGGTTCTGGAGCGGCACGCACTACACCCCGAGCGATCCCGGCGGCAAGAGCTCGACCGTCGTCATTCCGGGTGGCGGCATCGCCGAGGTGCTCGTGACCAACGACATCGACACGGCCACGATCGACACGGACGAGGGCGCGGACCACGGACCCGTCGAGGTGCCGTCACCGATCCTGCCGCTGCTCCTCGGGCTGCTCGGCGGACTGGCGATCCTCCTCGAGCCCGAGCGCCGGCGTCGCGCCAGCCGTCGCCATTTGCTCGCCCGCGACGAGTCCTCCGGCGTCTCCTAGAGCGACCAGGCGAGGATCACAGCGGGGGCGTGGTCTGCAGCGCGGGCGAACGCCACGATGTCGCCGGCGAACTTCCGGATGGCGGGCTTCTCCTCGCGCGGGAAGTCGCCGATCTCGTCCTGGAGGAGGTCGATCCAGCGCCCGGTCACCGCGTCAAGGTCGTGGTCGTCCAGGCGAGCGATCGCGTCGATCCAGGTGGGGTCGATGCGCTCCACGGTTCGATCTCCGGCCTCGCCGGGGCCGTCAAGCTCGGCGCGGGCGTCCAGGAAGTCGCGCGGCTCGTCGCGACCGGACACGGAGCGCACGGCCTGGCTGAACAGGTCAAGCCACGTCGGATCGATCGCGCCCCCGAACGCGAGGTGTGCGGGGAACCGGCCGCGGTCGTCGAACGCGGCGAGCTCGTCCATCGCGACGACGAGCAGGATCTCGCGGCTGTCGCCGGCGACGAGATCCATCACGAGGCCCACGGTCGGCCCGCCTAGCCGCGGTAGCCGGCCGCTCGCAGGAGCGCCGGCAGCTCGGTGGGGGAGCCGGCGACGCGGAAGCCGGCCGCCTCGAGCGCGGTGACCTTGGACGCCGCGGTGCCCTTGCCGCCGCTGACGATCGCGCCGGCATGGCCCATGCGCTTCCCTTCGGGGGCGGAGCGGCCGGCGATGAACGCGACCTTCGGGACGTCGCGGAGGTGCTCGGCGGCCCACGCCGCGGCCTCCTCCTCCGCGGATCCGCCGATCTCGCCGATCAGGACCAGCGCCGCCGTCTCGGGATCGGCGGCGAACAGCTTCAGGATGTCGAGGAACTGCGTCCCGATCACCGGGTCGCCCCCGATGCCGACGCACGTGGACTGGCCGATGCCCGCGTCCGTCATGGCCTGGACCGCCTCATAGGTCAGCGTCCCCGAACGCGAGACGACGCCCACGTTGCCCTCGCGATGGATGGATCCCGGGATGATCCCGACCTTGGCCCGGCCCGGCGACGTGGCGCCGGGGCAGTTCGGGCCGATGAGGGTCGCACCCGCCAGTCGGACCTCCTCGACCACCGGGATCATGTCCAGCGCGGGGATGCCCTCGGTGATGCAGAAGACCGTCCGGATGCCCGCGGCCACGGCCTCGAGGACGGCGTCCGGTGCGCCGGGCGCCGGGACGAAGATGCACGCGGTGTTGGCGCCAGTCTCGCGAACCGCGTCCTCCACGGTGTTGAAGATCGGGACGGTGCCCTCGAGGGCCATCTGGCCGCCCTTGCCGGGCGTCATGCCGGCGACGATCTTCGTGCCGTAGGCCTGCATGGCCAGGGAGTGAAACTCGCCCTCGCGGCCCGTGATGCCCTGGACGACGAGGCGCGTCTCGCTCCCGATCAGGATGCTCATGCCGCGGTGCCCTTCGCCGCCGCGACGGCCTTCGCGGCCGCCTCGTCGAGGCTGGCCGCCGTCACGAACCGCGCGGCCTGGAGGAGCTCCGCGGCCTCGGCGGCGTTCGTACCCACGATGCGGACGACCATCGGTACGTCGCGCGACTGCTGGGCGCGTGCCTCGATGAGCCCGCGTGCCACCTCGTCGCCGCGCGTGATGCCGCCGAAGATGTTGACCAGGATCGCCTTGACGTTGGGATCCTCCAGGATCAGGCGCATGGCCGCCGCGACGCGATCGGACTTGGCGCCGCCGCCGATGTCGAGGAAGTTCGCGGGCTCGCCCCCGGCGCGCTTCACCAGGTCCATCGTCGTCATCGCGAGGCCGGCGCCGTTGACCATGCAGCCGATGTCGCCATCGAGCTTGATGAACGTCAGGTCGTAGCGGCGCGCCTCGACGTCCGCCGGATCCTCCGCGTCGAGGTCGCGCAGGGCCTCGTGGCCGGGGTGGCGGGCGAGGGCGGAATCGTCGAGCGTGATCTTCGCGTCGAGGCAGACGAGGCGCTCGGCGGGCTTGCCGTCGGCACCGTGCTCGCTGATCACCGCGAGCGGGTTGATCTCCACGAGGTCCGCGTCGTTCGCGACCATGGTCCGCAGGAGGCCCTTGGCGATCGCGGCCGCGGCCTTCCAGTGGACCCCGAAGCCGACCTTGAACGCAAGTTCGCGCGCCGCGTAGTCCGGCAGGCCAAGCAGTGGATCGACGTGCTCGTACACGATGGCGCCCGGGTTCTCGACCGCGGTCTGCTCGATCTCCACGCCGCCCTCGGCGGAGCCGATGAACATCAGCCGCTTCGTGGAGCGGTCCAGGAGCACGGACAGGTAGTACTCCTTGACGATCTCCGCGGCCGGGCCGACGAGCACGCGCCGGACGGGGAGGCCCTTGATCTCCAGCGCGAGGATCTGGGCGGCGACGTCCTCCGCCTCGTCCGCCGTCGCGGCGAGCTTCACGCCGCCGGCCTTGCCGCGGCCGCCGACCAGCACCTGCGCCTTGATCACGACCTTGCCGGTCGCGTTCGACGGGTCCGCGAGGAACTTCACCGCCGCGGCGCGCGCCTGGGTCGGGGTGCGCGCCACCTCCCATGCGGGCACTGGCAGCCCCTGGGCGACCAGGAGCGACTTGGCGTCGGCTTCGTGGATCTTCACGGGCGAATGCTAGGCGCGCGCGGAGGCCGGCGTAGCCGCCGAGCGGCCGAGGTGGATCCGGCGCGCCTCGCCGATGCGCTCCAGTGCCGCCGGCGTCTTCGACAGGGACCAGATCACGGCGTCGGCGAACCCCAGCGCCGCGTGCTCGTCGAAGATCTCGGCGAGGCCCGCCGTGTCCGCATCGGTGCTCTTGCCGTCGTCGGCCGGGGCACCCGGTTCGCGAACCCGGATGCCGACGGTGCGGCGGATGGCGCTCGGGTCGCGCCCAACGCGCGCGCACGCCCCGTCGAGGGCGGCGACCCGCTGGCGAAGGACGTCGTCCACCCCGCCGAACCAGGCCGTGTTCCAGGCGTCGGCCCACGTGGCGGTGAGGTCGAGCATCCGCTCGCCCTTCGAGGCCACGAGGATGGGCGGCTGGCGATTCGGGGGCGGCAGGAGCGCCGCGGCCTTGAAGTAGCTCCACTTGCCGTCGAAGGTCACTGTCTCGCCCCGGAGGAGGCGCGTGGTGACCTCCAGGTCCTCCTCGAACCGACCGACCCGATGGTCGAACGGGAAGCCGAACGCCTCGTACTCCGGCTCGTGCCAGCCGCAGCCGAGGCCAAGGATCAGCCGGCCCTCGGAGATCTCGTCGAGCGTGCCGGCCATCTTCGCGAGCAGGCCGGCGTTCCGGAACGACGAGCACATCACGAGGATGCCGAGCTCCACCCGGGGCACGACGGGCGCCAATGCGGAGAGGGTGGTCCACGCCTCGTTGAGGCCCTCGTCGGGCTGGTCCGCTTCGCGAAAGATCAGGTGATCGAACACCCAGATGGAGTCGAGGCCGACGGCTTCGGCCGTCCGGCCGAACGCCAGCGTCTCCGCGAACGACGGGGCGCGTCCCGGTTCGGTGTCGCCGTAGGCGAGAGGGACCATGGCTCCGATGCGCATCAAGGGCTCCTGTGTCGGGCTGCCGAGTCTATCGGCCCCCGAGGATGGGGCCTTCGGACCCGTCATGCCGGGTCGGGAGCCGCCGCTAGAATGCGCGCATGCCCCACCGCATCACCCTCATCCCCGGCGACGGGATCGGCCCGGAGCTGGCGGAGGCGACGACCCGCGTCCTCGACGCCACGGGCATCGCCTTCGAGTGGGAGGTCCAGGAGGCGGGCGAGGCGACCATCGCCAAGGAGGGGACACCGCTCCCTGACCGCGTCCTGGAGTCCATCCGGCGCAACAAGATCGCGCTCAAGGGCCCCATCACCACCCCGGTCGGCTCCGGCTTCAGGAGCGTGAACGTCGCGCTCCGCCAGGCGCTGAAGCTGTACGCGAACCTCCGGCCCGCACGGTCCATGGTGGGTGTCCAGAGCCGGTACGAGGACGTGGACCTCGTGATCGTGCGCGAGAACACCGAGGACCTGTACGCCGGTATCGAGCACATGGTCGGCCCGGATGCCGCCGAGAGCATCAAGATCATCACGAGGGCCGCCTCGGAGCGGATCGCTCGGTTCGCGTTCGAGTACGCGGTCGCGAACGGCAGGCGGAAGGTGACCGCCGTGCACAAGGCGAACATCATGAAGCTCTCGGACGGGCTGTTCCTGGAGTCGTGCCGAACGGTTGCCGCGGGCTACGAGGGCCGGATCGAGTTCGAGGACCGCATCGTCGACAACATGTGCATGCAGCTGGTCCAGAAGCCGGACCTGTACGACGTGCTCGTGCTTCCGAACCTGTACGGCGACATCGTGAGCGACCTGTGCGCGGGCCTCGTCGGCGGCCTGGGCGTCGCGCCGGGCGCGAACATCGGCGAGGACGGCGCCGTGTTCGAGCCGGTCCACGGCTCTGCGCCGAAGTACGCCGGGCTCAACAAGGCCAATCCCACCGCCCTGATCCTGTCCGGCGCGCTGATGCTCCGGCACATGGGCTTCGTCGAGGCGGGGGAGCGGGTGGAGGGCGCGGTTCGGGCGGTCGTCGCCGAGGGTCGCAGGACCACGTATGACCTCGGGGGCGATGCCGGCACCAGCCAGTTCGCGGATGCGGTGATCGAGGCGCTCGGGTCCGCCGCGCCGGCGAGCGCCCGCGCGTGACCGGCCAGTCGGCGGTCCTCAGAGCACTCCGCAAGCCGCGGGGCACGGCCCCCCAGGGATTCGGGAAGACGAAGCGCCGTGACAGGTGGGCCGCCTACCCGATCGTCCAGGGCGTGCTGTTCACCATCTGCGCCACGTACCTGCTGGTCAGCGGCGTGATCTGGGAGCCGCTCTTCCACACCGGCTACGAGGCGGACGGCTACCTCTCGCCGCTGTTCTCGCCGCTGATCCTGTTCCCGAACATGCCCTCGTGGCTGAGCCCCGGCCTGCTCATCCTGTGGATCCCGATCGGCTTCCGCGCCACCTGCTACTACTACCGCAAGGCGTACTACCGCTTCTACTTCGCCGATCCGCCCGGCTGCGCCGTGGGCGAGCCAACGATCCACCGCAGGTTCGCGCTGGAGAACGCGTTCCCGTTCATCCTCCAGAACCTGCATCGCTACGCCATGTACCTCGCGTTCATCCCGCTGTTCTTCCTGTGGATCGACGTGATCCGGGCATTCGGCAACTGGGACGCGGCCGGCGTGGCGCACCCGCGGATCGGCCTCGGGGGCGTGCTCTTCCTGGTCAACACGACGCTGCTCACCGGCTACTCACTGTCTTGCCACTCGCTGCGCCACGTCATCGGCGGGCGCATTGACTGCTTCTCGTGCACGCGAGCCCGGCGCATCCGGCACACGCTCTGGGAGCGTCTGACCGACCTCAACCGCAACCACATGTGGTGGGCCTGGACCAGCCTCGTCACCGTGACCCTGGCGGACCTGTACGTCCGCCTGCTCGTGACCGGGGTGCTCACCGACCCGGCGATCCGGTTCTAGCGGCCGGCCGTTCGATGCCCATCGAGACCCATCCGGTCGACGTCCTGGTCGTCGGCGCCGGCGGCGCCGGGCTGCGGGCGGCGATCGAGGCCCAGGCGGCCGGCGCGAAGGTGGGCCTCGTGTGCAAGTCGCTGCTCGGCAAGGCCCACACGGTCATGGCCGAGGGCGGCGTCGCTGCCGCGATGGGCCACGTGGACCCGCTGGACAAGTGGCAGACCCACTTCCGGGACACGATGGTCGGCGGCAAGCTGCTCAACAACCCCCGGATGGCCCAGCTCCACGCCCAGGAGGCGCCCGACCGTGTCCGCGAGCTGGAGCTGTGGGGCGCGGTCTTCGACCGGACGCAGGACGGCCGGATCCTCCAGCGACCGTTCGGCGGGCACTCGCACCCCCGTCTTGCGCACGTCGGCGACCGGACCGGCCTCGAGATGATCCGGACGCTCCAGGACCGGGCGGTGTCGTCCGGGATCGACGTGTTCATGGAGTGCACGATCACCAAGGTGATCACGGGCGCGAACGGCGTCGCCGGGGCGTTCGGGTACTGGCGCACCACGGGCGCGCCGGTGCTCTTCCCGGCCAAGGCCGTGGTCCTCGCCACCGGCGGGATCGGCAAGGCCTACACCGTGACCTCGAACTCATGGGAGTACAGCGGCGACGGTCACGCGCTTGCGTACGACGCCGGCGCCGAGCTCATCGACATGGAGTTCGTCCAGTTCCACCCGACGGGCATGGTCTGGCCGCCCGGCGTGAAGGGCCTGCTCGTCACGGAGGCGGTTCGCGGCGAGGGCGGGATCCTGCGCAACAAGGACGGCGAGCGGTTCATGTGGAAGTACCTGCCGGAGGAACGCCGCAACGAGTACGCGGCGACCGACGAGGAGGCCAAGCGCTGGGTGGAGGCAGCCTCGAAGGGCCAGACCAGCGACGCGCGTCGCCCACCGGAGCTGTCCACGCGCGACAACGTGTCCCGCGCGATCTACACGGAGGTCAAGGAGGGCCGCGGCACGCCGCACGGCGGCGTGTTCCTGGACATCAGCTACCTGCCCGCGGACCACGTGCGTCGAAAGCTCCCGTCCATGTACGACCAGTTCAAGGAGCTCGCGGACGTCGACATCACGAAGGGACCGATGGAGGTCGGCCCCACCACCCATTACGTGATGGGTGGCATCCGCGTGGACGCCGAGACCGGCGAGAGCACGGTGTCCGGCCTGTTCGCGGCGGGCGAGTGCGCCGGCGGCATGCACGGTGCCAACCGGCTCGGCGGCAACTCGCTCTCCGACCTGCTGGTGTTCGGCGCCCGCACCGGCGCCGGCGCGGCGGCTCATGCCAAGGGACGCAGGGACCAGCCATACGTCGATCCGGTGCAGGTCAGCACGTCCGAGCGCGAGCTCGCGGCGCCGCTCGAGCGTGGCGCAGGCGAGGACCCGTACGCGCTCCAGCGCGAGCTCCAGGAGATGATGGGCCGCCTCGTCGGCATCTTCCGGGTGGACGGGGATCTCCAGGAGGCGATCGGGGAGATCGCGAAGCTTCGCGCCCGCCTGCCGAACCTCGCGGTGCGCGGTGGCCGCGTCTACAACCCGGGCTGGAACCTCGTGTTCGAGCTTCGGAATCTGCTGATCGTGTCCGAGGCGATCACCCGGAGCGCCCTCCAGCGCACCGAGAGCCGCGGCGCACACAGCCGCCTCGACTTCCCCGAGACGGACCAGGCGGGCTGGGGCGACCGCAACGGGGTCGTCCGCCGGCGCGCCGACGGCTCCATGGAGGTCGCCACCACCGAGCTGCCGGCGATGTCGGACGAGCTGCGCGCCCTGCTGGGCGGCGCACACTGATGGCCACGATGACCGGGAGCGATCGATGACCGAAGCCCACATCGCCCACCTCAAGGTGTTCCGCGGCGAGCCCGGGGGCGCCACCCGGTACGACGAGTTCGACGTGCCGGTGGAGGAGGGGATGGTGATCCTCGACGCCCTCCACTGGATCCAGGGCAATGCCGCGCCGGATCTCGCCGTCCGCTGGAACTGCAAGGCCGCGAAGTGCGGCTCGTGCAGCGGCGAGGTGAACGGCAAGCCCCGCCTGATGTGCAAGACCCGCATCTCCGACCTGGATCTCGACGAGCCGATCACGGTGGAGCCGATGCGCTCGTTCCCGCTCGTGCGCGACCTCGTCAGCGACGTGTCCTGGAACTACGAGGTCAACAAGTCCATCCAGGCCTTCACCCCGCCGGCCGGGTTGCCGCAGGAGGAGTGGCGCTGGCAGCAGCAGGACATCGAGCGCGTCCAGGAATACCGGAAGTGCATCGAGTGCTTCCTGTGCCAGGACGTCTGCCACGTGCTGCGCAACCACGAGACCGAGAAGCCGTTCATGGGCCCTCGATTCCTCGTGCGCACGGCTGGCCTGGAGATGCACCCGATCGACGAGGGCGACCGTCGCGGCTACCTCAAGGACACCGGCAACATCGGCTACTGCAACATCACGAAGTGCTGTACCGAGGTCTGCCCGGAGCACATCAAGATCACGGACAACGCCATCATCCCGCTCAAGGAGCGCGTTGCGGACGAGTTCTACGACCCCATCCAGTGGGCCTGGCGCAAGCTCCGCGGCAAGCCCGCGGCCGGTGCCGCCGGCACGCCTCTGCCGATGCTCCAGGGCGGATCGGCGTCCGATGCCCCGGCGGCCGCGAAGGGCGACAAGCCGACCTCGGAAGGCTGATCCGGCAAGGGTGCGTGAGCCGCCGCTGACGCTGGGCTTCGACGACGAGCCCGAACCGGACGATCTGCCCGAGTCCCGATCGCGCAGCGCGAAGCTGGCTGCCGCGCCGTCGACATCGATCCGTGGCTTCGTCGTACGCACCGACGGCGCGGCGCGCGGCAATCCCGGCCCCGCCTCGGCGGGCGCGGTCCTGCTCTCGCTCGCGCGACCGGACGCGCGCAACCATCGCGCCGCGCCGGACGCCTCGATCTCCGACTTCCTCGGGGTCCAGACGAACAACGTGGCGGAGTACACCGCGGTGGTCCGGGCGGTGGGCCTGGGCCTGGAGCTTGGAGCGCGGCGGCTCGAGCTCCTGCTGGACTCCAAGCTGATCGTCGAGCAGATCTCCGGCCGCTGGCGGGTGAAGGACCCGAAGCTCCGGGTCCTGTGGGCCGAGGCGCTCAAGCTGCTCCGGCAGCTCCCCGACGGCTGGACCGCGGCGCACGTGCCCAGGGCCCAGAACTCCCTCGCCGACGCGATGTGCAACGAGGCGATCGACCGCGCCATGGCGGGCGGCCCGGCGTCCGTAGTGCGCCGACCTGCCGCTCGCTAGGCGCCGCGCACCGTCGCCATGGCCCATCGACGGCGAAACGGTCGGGGGCGTTTATCCTTCAGCGATGGTGACCGGAACAGGCCGCAGGCGAGCAACGGCGACTGCCTCTCCGGGATCGCGGACGGGCGCGACCATCCCGCCGTTCCGGATTCCGGCCCGACGCCAGGCTCCGACCCTGACGCCACGTCGGTTCGCCGCGCTCATGGCCGGGAAGGGCGCCGCAGTCGCGTCCCGGGTCCTGGGTCGCGGCGGCGGTACCTCCTTGCCGGGCATGGTTGCCAGGCGCGTCGACCCCACCATCCTCGCAAGCCTCGTCGCGGCGCAGAACATCCCGGTCGTCGCGGTCACGGGCAGCAACGGGAAGACGACCACGGCCCGATTCACGGCGGCGCTGATTCGGGCGGCCGGCTATCCGGTCGATCACAACCGCGCGGGGGCGAACCTCGTCCAGGGGGTCACGTCGTTGGCAGTCGGTGCGGCAGACCTCCGTGGACGGACCCCGCGTCGGGTGATGGTCATCGAGATCGATGAGGGCGCCCTGCCGTTGCTCGTCGAGGAGCTGAAACCGAGTGCGGTCCTCGTGACAGACCTGTTCCGGGACCAACTCGATCGGTACGGCGAGATCTACGCGGTGGCCGACGCCTTCGAGGCGGTTGCCCGCGGCCTCGGTTCCGACTGTGCGCTGTGCGTCAACGCGGACGATCCGATCGTTGCCGGTCTCGGAGCCGGGCACGCCGGGCGACGGGTCACGTTCGGCCTCGACCTCGACCACGATACCGACCGGATCACGCGGGCTGCCGACACGATCCGATGCCCGCGTTGCCGGGCGGACCTCGTCTACGACCACGTCTATCTGTCGCACATGGGCGCCTGGCACTGCCCATCCTGCGGGCTGGCCCGGCCTGCCGTGGATGTCGCGGTCACTGCGCTCGAGGTCGATGGCCTCGACGCGACGCGGTTCCACGTGCGCACACCGGTCGGAGACCTGGACATCAGCGTTCCGCAGTCGGGCGTGCACATCGCCTACGACGCGGCCGCTGCCATCGCGATCTCGATCGGTCTCGGTGTCCCGCTGGAGCATGCAGCCGCCGCCCTTGCGACCGTCGGGCCGGCATTTGGCCGGCTCGAACGGATCGTGGCCGGCGACCGGCGCATCGTGCTCGGGTTTGCGAAGAACCCGACGTCGTTCAACACGACGCTCCGGGCGCTGGCCACGGAGGGCCTGCCCCGGCAGCTGCTGGTGGCTGCAAGCAACACGCTCGTCGACGGCGAGGACTTCGCCTGGCTCTGGGACGTCGATTTCGAGGCGGCCGCGCCGAACGTCGAGCGCGTGACGGTCTCGGGCCTGCGAGCCGATGAGCTTGCGAACCGCCTGAAGTACGCGGGCGTCGACCCGGCCAGGATGACCGTGGTGCGGGATCGCCCCGCCGCGCTCGACGCCGCCTTGGCAGGGATCGAGCCCGGTGGGACGTTGACCGTGCTGGCAGGCTATACGCCGACCATCGAGCTGCGCGAGGAGATGCGCAAGCGAGGTTGGGTTGGCCCGTATTGGGAGGTCTGACAGTGACCACGACCCTCGAGGCTCCGACAGCGCCGATGCAGGGTGACTGGCCGACCCTGCGAATCGCCCACCTGTACCCATCGCTCCTCAACGTCGCCGGGGACGGCGGCAACCTCATGGCCATCCAGCAACGCTGTGCCTGGCGGGGCATCCCGACCTTGGCGGTCTCGATCGATGCCGGGGATCGACCGGACTTCTCGACCTTCGACATCGTCCTGTTCCACGGTGGGCAGGACGTCGAGATGGAGATCGTTGCCGCGGACCTGGGCCTCAAGGCGCCGTCCCTCCGAGAGGCCGCGGACCAGGGCGTGGTCATCTTCGCGGTGTGTGCGGGACTCCAGCTCCTCGGCGCCCGCTACGTCCCGTCGGACGGGCCGCCCATGGAGGGAGCGGCCGTCCTCGATCTCGAGACCCGCGGCGGGCCCCAGCGGTTCATGCAGCACGCGGCCGTGGACGTCACGATCGACGGCCGGCGGGGCACGATCGTCGGCTTCGAGAACCACTCCGGGCAGACTGAGCTCGGGCCGGACGCCCAACCCCTCGGCATGATGATCGCCGGCGCCGGAAACAACGGACGAGACGGCACGGAGGGGGCCGTCCGGGGGCACGTGTACGCGACGTACCTCCACGGTCCGGTCCTGCCCAAGAACCCGTGGCTGGCGGATCAGCTGATCCGAATCGCCCTCGAGCGACGTCTGGGCCGGCCAGTGGAACTCGAGCCGCTCGATGATTCGGTCGAGCAGCACGCCCACGACGTCGCGCTGCAGAAGGCACTCCGCAACAGGGGTCAGCGGACAGCGCTCGAGCCGGCCCGCCTCGTTCGCGATAAGGCTCCCCAGACCGTCGGCTAGACTCGATCGGTCAGCGAGACGGCCGGATGGCCGCGCGCAGCCGGGGGCAACCCCGCCTGCGTGAGGAAAGTCCGAGCTCCCCAGCGCAGGGTAGTGGGTAACACCCATCCGCCGCGAGGCGAGGACCAGCGCCACAGTGACGATGCCGGTGACTCGTTCGCCGGAGTGAAACGCGGCAAGCTCTACCCGGAGCAAGGCCAAATAGGAGGGCGACTCCCGGTTCGCCGGGAAGACGTGCGCTGCACAGCCCTCGGGTCGGCCGCATGAGCCGTCGGGCAACCGACGGCCTCAGATGGATGGCCATCGTCGTGCCGCTTCGGCGGTGCGGCACAGAACTCGGCTTACAGGCCGTCTCGCTGACAAACCCCTTCGCCGATCGCCGATCCGCTGGTACGCTGCGCCCCTCATCCGGTTTGCGTCAGGGAGTCACGGCCAATGTTGGATTTCCAGGCGATCAGGCTGCTGCATCGCCACGGCAACGGCGAGTACGCGGGGATGGTCGAACGGTCGGAGCGGTCGGCGGCGGCAGCCGACCCGGAGCGACAGTGGGTCAAGGGCACCAGGATCTTCGGCTGCGACGGCTGCTCGGACGAGATCATCATCCAGCCCGAGATCAGGTCGAAGGGCGAGGCGCCGCACCCGAGCGCCTGATCGACTGCATGGCCCTGCGCGGGCGCGGCCTGGCTAGTCCTCGTCCGGTCGGAAGATGTGGGCCGCGGTGCACGCGTTGCAGATCGGCGTGGCAGCGTCCAGGTCGCCCAGCGGGATCGCCAGCCTTCGATCCGGAAGCAGGCACTCCACGTCGTAGCGTCGCTCGCCACGCGGCTCCACCCGGATCAGCCGGCGGAAGGTGCAGCGCTTGATCCGATGCGGCGCGAGGTGCGACGGATCGGGCAGCATGACGGTGTCCACGGGCAGGGGCAGGGCCATGAGCGGACTGGGCGCCTCGATCTGACGGTCGCTCATCGGCTGGGCACCGACGAGAGTCGGGCGGAGCCTAGCATCGGGCGCAATGGCGCGACCACCATGAAAAGGTACTAGAGTCCGCGGCCAGCCGAGACGAGGAGGGAAGTGGTCGACACGAGTGCGCAGCCTGCCCCCCACACGCTGACGCCGGCCGTCCTCGCATCGGCGCTGTTCGTGGTTGCATCCGCCATCGTCGCGATCACGTTCGTCGCCGCGCGCGGGGGGCTGCAGATGCCGATCGCGCCGTCCGGCTCGGACGTCGCCGTGGCGAGCGCGGGCACAGGTCCAGTCCCATCAGCTCCGTCGTCGCTCGCGCCGTCCACGTTGGCGCCGTCGGCCTCCCTGGGGCCCAGCGCCACGCCGGCGGCGACGCCCCAACCGACCGCGCCGTCATCCGCCCCGCCGAGTCCAACGCCCGCCGGCTCGCCGGATCCACTGACGGCGCTGCCCGGCTGCCCGAACATCCCTGGCTGCTACGAGTACCTCATCAAGCGGGGTGACAGCCTGTCCGGCGTCGCAAGCCACTATGCGATCCCCGTGTCCATCGTCCGCGCGCTCAACCCGGAGATCACCGACCCGGGCACGATCGTCGCCGGTGAGATCCTGTACCTGGGCCGCGACCCATTTCTTCGGCTGCCGCCGTGCGACGCCGTCCCGAACTGCTCGCTGTACACGATCCAACCAGGCGACCGGCTGTCGACGATCGCCGGCCGCTTCGGCATCACGGTCCCCGCGATCCTCGCCGCGAACCCACAGATCACGGACTCCAACGCGATCTACTCGGGCCAGGTGATCCGCCTCCCGCACCCCGCGGCGTAACCACCTCGCCGCCGCGGCCGCGGTCGCGGCCGGGTGATTCCTTCGAAATTGGGGATTGACGGCGACCCCTCGCGCCCTAGAATGCCCAGTAAGTGGTGAGAAGTGGGGAATAGTGGGGATCCAAGCGATACCCTGGGTTCCCAGCCCCATCCACCACCAGCGGGAATCCGGACGGGCACTCCGGACCCCGCGACACCGATGACGAGCCCGCGGCCCCCGCGGGCTCGTCGAACTCTCGGCAAGTGGGGTGCGGTGAGTGTTCACCGGCGAGTACCGGCACACGGTGGACGACAAGGGGCGACTGGCCATCCCGGCGCGCTTTCGGGCGCAGCTCGAGGCCGGCGCCGTCCTGTCGCGCTGGATCGACGGCTGCCTGGCGATCCATACCCGCGCCGGCTGGGATGCGCTCTCTGCCAAGGTCTCGGGCGTTGCGCTGACCGATCCCGCAGGGCGGCTGTTCGAGCGCGCGATCTTTGCCGGCGCCCTCGAGGCGGAGCTCGACAAGCAGGGCAGGGTCCTCGTTCCCGCCTACCTGCGCGACGAGATGGGCATCAAGACGGACGCGCTCGTGATCGGCGTCCGCGACCACGGGGAGATCTGGGCGCCGGACCGCTGGCAGACCTACCGCCGGGCCATGGACGACCCGGCGAAGTTCGCCGACGCGATCCGAGGGCTCGGGATCTAGGGAATGACCACCGAGCACCTTCCGGTCCTGGCCGACGAGGTCGTCGAGATGCTGGCCCCCGCATCGGGCGGCCGGCACGTCGACGCGACCCTCGGCGGCGGTGGCCACGCCGAACGAATCCTGTCCGCCAGCGACCCTGATGGCCGCCTCCTCGGTCTCGACGCCGATGGGGCGGCCATCGCCAGAGTCCGAGCCCGGCTCGGGCCGCGGTTCGGCGCTCGCCTGCAGCTCCGCCAGGCCAACTTCCGCGATGTCGGGAGCGTGGCACCCGAGGAGGGCTTCGCCGCGATCGACGGCTGCCTGTTCGACCTGGGGCTCTCGAGCTTTCAGCTGGCCGACGCCGACCGCGGGTTCGGCTTCCGGACCGGCGGCCCGCTGGACATGCGCTTCGACACGAACCGCGGCGTGCCGGCCGCCGAGCTCATCGCCACCCTCGACGCGGCCGAGCTGACGGCGCTCTTCCGGCGCTACGGCGAGGAGCCGTTCGCGGGTCGCATCGCGCGCGCCATCGTCGAGACCCGTCGCGCCGCGCCGATCCACACCGCCGACGAGCTCGCTGGACTCGTCGCCAGGGTGACGCCGTCCCACGCTCCTGGACGCCGGCGGATCCACCCGGCGACCCGCGTCTTTCAGGCCCTGCGGATCGCCGTGAACGATGAGCTGGACGCGCTCCAGGCCGGCCTCGCGTCCGCCCTGGACCTGCTCCGACCCGGCGGCCGCCTCGTCGTCCTCAGCTACCACTCCCTCGAGGACCGGATCGTCAAGCGCTTCCTCCAGGCGGAGCGGCGTGGCTGCACGTGCCCGCCGGAGGTGCCGGTCTGCGTCTGTGGGCGCCAGCCGCGCCTGCGCCTGCTGTCGCCGAAGGGCCTGGTGCCCAGCGAGGCCGAGGTCACCGCGAACCCGCGCGCAAGGAGCGCGCGGCTGCGCGCGGCCGAACGGATGGCCGCCTAGTCGACCTGTCGCCGCCCGCAACCGCACGGACGGGGAGAGGAGAAGCCCCGACCGGGATCGAGGAAGGAGGAGCCCCCGATGAGCAAGCGCCACTCCGCCAGTCGTCGCCGAACCTACGGTCGCCGGCAGCACGAGCTGCACGAGCGCATGGATCGCCGCGCCGAGCGCACCCGGACCGACCGCGCCTGGCGCGGCGGGAGCGAGTTCGGGCTCGATCCGGTCTCCTATCTCGACACTCCCTCGACCGATTCGCCCTACGGCTACGCCGACTGATGGCCGTCTACCAGGGCGCCCGACGTCGCGGTCCGTTGCCGCTGGGCCTCGACGCACTCAACCCGAACCGCGACCGCGGCGCGCGTCGCGACGCCGAGCGGGTCGTGGCCCGTCCCCGGCCCTCTGCGGCACGCGGGACCCACGCCGCCGGATCTCGCCGCACGGCCGCCGCGGGCCGCGGTCGAACGCGCCCGTCGTCGATCGGCGTGG
This sequence comes from Chloroflexota bacterium, assembly GCA_016191395.1. Lineage (GTDB taxonomy): Bacteria > Chloroflexota > Limnocylindria > Limnocylindrales > CSP1-4 > UBA5189. Next base: position 114,212 of record JACPOS010000025.1, on the reverse strand, counting down.
CCCTCGCCGCGATCGTCATCGTGTTCAGCGCGGCGTTCCTGTCGCTGAGCCAGAGCGTCCGCGTCGCCGCCACCGGGTACGACATCGTCCGCCTGGTGTCCGAGCAGGACCGGCTCCAGGCGATCCGGCAGGACCTTACCTCCGACGTGGAGCGCCTTCGCAGCGAGCCGGCGATCCGGAAGCAGGCACTCGATGCGGGCCTGGGACAGCTCGGCGCGCCGCTCGTCATCCAAGCCCGCTAGCGAGCGAACCCACCATGCTCGGTCGAACCGATTCGGGGCGTCGCCTCCTCGTGGTCCTGGTCGTGTTCGTCGTGGGCGCGAGCGCGCTCGTGGCGCGCCTGGGCTACTGGCAGCTCGCCCAGCACGACCAGCTGGTCGCCAGCGCGCGGCGCCAGATCTACTCCCAGGACACCGTGCCCAGCCGGCGGGGCCAGATCTACGACCGGAGCGGCACGGTGGTCCTCGCCGCCAGCGTGATGCGCGACCGCCTCATCGTGTCGGCGGAGCGCATGAGCGCGGCGGACCGGTCGCGAATGGTCGACTTCCTGACGGCCCAGCTGGCGCTCGACCCGGTCGCCGCGGCGACCATCCAGGCGCGCCTCGAGACGGGCAAGCCGTACCTCGTGCTGGCGAAGGATCTCGCGCCGGAGCAGTCGCAGGCCATCGAGGCAGCCGCCCGCGACGCCGGCATCGACGGAATCAGCTTCGAGTCGGACTCGATCCGCAGCTACCCGCAGGCTGGCGGCGGTCCGAACAGCACGCTGGCCGCCAACCTCATCGGGTTCGTCAATCGCGATGGCCAGGGCCAGTACGGCGTCGAGCAGTACTACCAGGACGTGCTCGCCGGCGAGCCCAAGGTCGTGGAGGCGGACCGGGACGCCTCCGGCAAGCCCCTCGCCGAGACCGAGCGGACCATCAACCCGGGCGTTCCCGGCGTGGACATACGCCTGACGATCGACGCCGGCCTCCAGCTCGCGCTGGAGCAGGAGGTGATGGCGGCACACATCGCCGACAGCGCGAAGTCCGTCTCGGCGGTCGTGATGGACCCCTGGACGGGCGAGATCTACGCCGAGGCGACGTACCCCTCCTACGACGCGAACAACTACGCCGCCGTCGCCGGGGCGGACTCCTCTCGATTTCTCGACCCTGTCGTCTCGCAGGTCTACGAGCCCGGTTCCGTGTTCAAGATGCTGACCGTCCTCGCTGCGCTCGAGCAAGGCACGACGACGATGCAGACCGTCTACAAGGACACGGGTCGGATGAAGCTCGACAACGGCAAGACCCTGATCTCCGACTCGGACAACAAGGCGATGGGCGACCTGAAGCTCGAGGACGGCATCGCCTACTCGCGCAACATCATCGCGGCAAAGGTGGCGTTCGGGCTCGCGCCCACGAGGGCCGAGGCCTCGACGATCCTCCACGACGTCTGGGTCCGCCTGGGCTTCGGCCAGCCGACCGGTATCGACGTCTCCGGCGAGGTGCGCGGCCTGGTCAACGATCCCGCGACCACGCCCTGGCGCGAGATCGATCTCGCGAATGGGTCATTCGGGCAGGGCGTCGCCGTCACCCAGATCCAGCTCACCGCGGCCTACGCGGCGCTGGTGAACGGCGGCCAGCTCGTCCGTCCGCACGTCGTCGCGGGCGTTGGCCCAAAGACCGTCGAGTTCCCAAAGAGCGCGCCCGTCCTCGATCCGAAGCTCAGCCCGCAGCTCGCGGCGCTGATGGAGCACGTGCTACAGAACCCCTGGTACGCGGAGAAGGCACGCATCCCCGGCTACTGGTATGGCGGCAAGACCGGCACGGCGCAGGTCTGGGACGCGGTGAACAACCGCTGGCTGTCGAACACCTACAACTTCTCGTCCATCGGGTTCATCGGGCGCCAGGCGGGCCGCCCGGACCTGATCATCGCCGTCCGGATCGGCGAGACCCGGCCGCTTCGGAACCCGCTGGGCCAGCTGATCCTGCCCATCAACGCCACGGAGCTCTTCCGCCGGGTCGCCACCGATGCCGTCACGACGCCCGGGCTGCTGCCCGCCCTGGATCCCAGCGGCTCCACCGCGGCGCTCGGGGACCAGTGAGCACCGCCGCCTGTGCCACACTTTCCCGCGTGACCGTCGAGGGCCCGCAGCCGCCGCGCGCCGGCGCCCAACCCTCCGAATCAGACGCTTCCGCCTTCACCGCCGAGGACCTTCGACGTCTCACGGGCGGCCGCCTCCTGCGCACCAGCGGGCGTCCGATCCGGGGCGCGGCGGTGGATTCGCGGCTCGTCGGCCCGGGCATGCTGTTCGTCGCGCTACCGGGAGAGCGGACGGACGGCCACCGCTTCCTCGCCGATGCCGCGGTGGCCGGCGCCGCCGCCCTGGTCGTGTCGCGACCGATAGCCGATGCGATGCTCGATGCGCTCGGGGACGTCACGGTCCTGGCGGTGCCGGACGGCGTGGTCGCCCTTGGCGCGCTGGCCGCCGGCTGGCGCGCGCGCTTCGACCCGCTGGTCGTCGGCGTGACCGGCAGCATCGCCAAGACGTCGACGAAGGAGGCCATCGCGGCAGTCCTCGGCACGACGTTCCGGACGCTGCGCAGCGAGGGCAACCAGAACAACGAAATCGGCCTGCCGCTGACCCTCCTGCGCCTCGGTCGCGACCATCGAGCCGCTGTCCTGGAGATGGGCATGTACGCCGGCGGCGAGATCGCCGACCTCGCGCGGCTGGCGCGGCCCAGGATCGGCGTGGTCACGAGCGTGCACGGCGTCCACCTGAGCCGGATGGGCACCCTCGCCGCAATCGAGCAGGCCAAGGGCGAGCTGGTCGAGGCGCTGCCCTCGGACGGCGTTGCCGTCCTCAACCAGGACGACCGCCGCGTGCGCAGGATGGCCGATCGAACCGCAGCCCGCGTGCTTGGCTACGGGCTCTCCGCGGACGCCGAGGTGAGCGCAGAGGATGTCGCGTCGGCGGGCCTCGATGGCATGCGCTTCACCCTCCGACTTCCAGCGATGCGCGGCGGGCGCCCGACGCGCCTCCCTGCGAGGATCCCGGGGCTTGGCAAGCTGTCGGTCCACAACGCACTGGCGGGCGCCGCCGTGGGCCATGCCGCGGGCATCGAGCCGGCGATGATCATCCACGCCCTCGCCGGCGGCTGGTCGGCGACGCACCGCGGCCAGGTCCTGCGGCTCGGCAGGGTGACCGTGATCGACGATTCCTATAACGCCTCGCCGCCGTCGGTCACGGCCGCCCTGGACCTGCTCGCCGGATTGCCCGGGCGCCGCATCGCGGTCCTCGGCGAGATGCTGGAGCTTGGCAAGGGGTCCACGACGGGGCACCGCGAGGTGGGCACCGCCGCCGCAGCGACGTGCGACCTCCTCCTCGTCGTGGGGGCCGGAGCGAGCGGCATCGCCTCCGGCGCGAAGGCGGCCGGGCTGGACCCATCGCGAATCATCGAGGCGCGCGATGCGGACGTGGCCCTGGACCTGCTGCGGTCGCGGCTTCGTGACGATGACGTCGTGCTCGTCAAGGCGTCGCGCGGCGTCGAGCTGGACAAGCTCGTCGAGACCCTCCGCGCCGAGCTGGCCAGGAACCCGCGCTGATGAGCAACGTCGAGCTGATCCAGGCCGTCCTGCTGGCCTTCGCGGTCGTGGTCATCCTCATGCCCGCGTACATCCGCTCCCTGCGCTACCTCGGCATGGGCAAGCGCATCCTGGTCGAGGGACCGGAGTCGCACTACACGAAGGAAGGCACCCCGACGATGGGCGGGCTGCTCATCATCGGCGTGGTCGTCGTCCTGTTCTTCTTCCTGAACGACTTCATCCTTCCCCCCGGCGGCATCATCGCGCCGCTCGCGACGCTGGTCCTGGTGGGCGGGCTCGGCGCGTTCGACGACTACCTCAACGCAAAGACCGGCGAGGGCATCAGTGCCCGCCAGAAGATGCTCTGGCTGGTGGTGGTGGCCGTCGCGGCGGCGTACCAGATCCAGAGCACGTACGCGATCGACCGGATCGCGGTCCCGTTCGTGGGCTTCGTGATGATCGACCCGTGGGTCTACATCGCCTTCGCCGCGTTCGCGATCATCGCCGCCGCGAACGGCGTGAACCTCACCGACGGGCTCGACGGCCTCGCGGGCGGGACGCTCGTCTTTGCGTTCGTGGCGTTCGCGATGATCGCCCTCCTCAACGAGCCGACGCAACCGAACCTTGCGGTGCTGTGCGGGCTGCTCGTCGGAGGGCTCCTCGGGTTCCTCTGGTTCAACGTCCACCCGGCGCAGATCTTCATGGGCGATTCCGGCTCGCTCGCCCTCGGGGCCACGCTTGCCGTGACCGCCCTCATCACGAGCCAGATCCTGATCCTGCCGGTCATCGGGCTCGTGTTCGTGATCGAGACCGCGTCCGTCCTGATCCAGGTGGGCTATTTCAAGCTGACGCGCGGCAAGCGCATCTTCCGGATGAGCCCGCTCCACTACCACTACGAGCTGCAGGGCTGGGACGAGGAGAAGATCACGCTCCGGTTCTGGATCGTGGGCATCATCGCCGGGCTCGTTGGCGTCACGCTCTTCCTCGCGTCGATCGACAAGCTGTGAGCGTCATGACCGCCGACGCCGTGATCGACCTCGCCGCCCTCGCACCCGGCGCCCTCGCCGCCGGCGTCCTCCGGGACCGGGCGGTGAGCGTGCTGGGCTTCGCCCGATCCGGGATCGCCCTGGCGCGCTTCCTGGTGGACGCGGGCGCCCGCGTGACCGTGTATGACGCGCGCCCGGCGGGGGAGCTGGGGCGGGCCATCGCCGCCCTCGACGGCCGTGACGTGCGGCTCCTGCTCGGCCCGGACGTGGACCCGGCCGGCGCGCTCGATGGGGCTGCCCTGGTGACCTCGTCGCCGTCGATCAACGCCGACTACCCGACCACCGAGCCGCGGCTCCGCGGGGCGCTCGCCAGCCTGCTCGCACGGCGCGCGGCCGGCGACGCGACCGCCCCCGCGATCGTGTCCGAGGTGGACCTGTTCCTGCGCCTCTGCCCCGCGCCCACGATCGGCATCACGGGCACCAAGGGCAAGACCACGACGTCCGCCCTCACCCATGCCCTGCTCGCCACCGCGATGGGCGATCGCGTCGTCCTGGGCGGGAACATGGGCATCCCGCTGATCGAGCGGCTGCCGAGCCTGACGACCCGGAACAGCGTCGTCCTGGAGCTCTCCGAGCTGCAGCTGCCAACCCTGTCGCGCGGCACGACCGTCGCCGCGTACACGAACGTGACCGCGGACCACCTGGACCGCCACGGCAGCCTGGAGGCGTACCGCCGGGTCAAGCGCCGCCTCGCGGAGCTGGTCGATCCGGCCGGCGCACTGGTCATCAACCTCGACGACCCGGTCGTCCTCACCTACGGCTCCGCGACGGCGGCGCGCGTCGTGCCATACCGACGCAGCGATGCGCCGGACGGCGGCCTCGGCGTTGAGCACGGCTGGATCGTCACGGACGGGATCGCCCCGCTCCCCGGGCTCGGCGAGGCGGCCGAAGCGCAATTCGTCGGGGGCCGGATCCTGCCGCTTGCTGAGCTCGGCGTTCCGGGTGCGCACAACGTCTCGAACTCGCTGGCTGCGGTCGCGGTCGCGCTCCTGTTCGGCGTCAGCCCCGCGGCGATCCGTCGCGGCGCGGCCGCCTTCACGGGCGTGGAGCACCGCCTGGAACGCGTCGCCGAGATCGACGGCGTTCGATTCGTGAATGACTCGCAGGGCACGCAGCCGGACGCCGTCATCGCGGCGCTGCGGGCCTTTGATGGACCGATCGTGCTCATCGCGGGCGGACGCGACAAGGGCGTGGACCTCGCCGAGCTCGCCACGGTCGTCGGCCGTCGCGCCGCCGCCGCCGTGCTGATCGGCGAGAGCGGGCCGGACCTGGAGCGCCTGTTCCGGGAGGCCGGACTGGCGGTGACCGAACGGGCGACGACCCTGGAGGCCGCCGTCGGGGTTGCGGACCGGCTGGCGCGTGCGGCGCGAGCGGCGCTCGCGACGCGCGGCGGCGGGGGAGGGTCCAACCCCGCGCCGGCGACCATCCTGCTGAGCCCGGCCGCCGCGAGCTTCGACATGTTCGAGGACTACGAAGCCCGGGGGCGGGCGTTCAAGGCCGCCGTTGCCCGACTCGCCGAGGAGCGCCGCTGATGGACATCGCAGGCCGCCTCGCCGTCCCGAGGCGCGGCTCCGCCCGACCGGTCGTCTCCGAGCGGCCACCGGCGCGCGCGACATCGGACGTCCTCCGGCGCGAGCGCCACCAGGCGGACTACTCCATCCTGCTGGCGGTCGTCGCACTCTCGGCGATCGGCATCCTGATGGTCTACTCGTCGTCCGCGATGTTCGCGTACACGTCACGCGACGACACCCTCGCGATCGTGGGCCCGCAGATCTTCTGGGGCGCGCTGGGGCTGCTGGTCATGGTCGGCGTCATGCGGATCGACTACCGCTGGCTCCGGCTCGTGTCGGTGCCCGCGTACCTGATCGCGATCGTCCTGCTGGTGCTCGTGTTCGTGCCCTCGCTCGGCCGCGTGGTCGGCGGCTCGGCGCGGTGGCTGGTGCTCGGGCCGCTGCCGGCGGTCCATCCGGCCGAGGTCGCAAAGCTCGCCCTGATCGTCTACCTCGCCCACTGGCTCGCGAACAAGGGCAACCAGGTCGCCCGGTTCAAGGCGGGCATGCTGCCGTTCCTCCTGATCGCCGTGCCGGTGATCGCCCTGGTGTTCAAGGAGCCGGACCTCGGGACGACGGTCGTCATCACGCTCACCGCGTTCACCATGTTCTTCGTCGCCGGGGCGAGCCTGCTGCAGCTCGGCGCGATGGGCGGGATCGGTGTCGTCGGCGTGCTGCTGATCGGCCTGAAGGACTACCAGCTCGAGCGCATCCAGACATTCATCAACCCGTGGGCGGACCCGCTCGGGGCGGGCTTCCACACGATCCAGGGCCTGCTCGCGCTCGGATTGGGCGGGATCCTCGGCACCGGCCTCGGGGAGAGCAAGCTCGCCGGTGGCCTGTACCTGCCAAACGCCTGGAACGACTTCATCTTCGCAATCATCGGCGAGGAGTTCGGGTTCATCGGCGCGGGCCTCGTGATCGTCCTCTTCCTGCTCCTGGCGTACGCGGGCGTACGGACCGCCCTTCGCGCGCCCGATACGTTCGGCGCGCTGCTTGCAGCAGGGATCACCGCCTGGCTGTGCTATCAGGCGTTCATCAACATCGCCGTCGTGGTGGCGCTGCTGCCGGTGACGGGCATCACGCTGCCGTTCATCAGCGCCGGTGGCTCGTCGCTGCTCGTGAGCTTCGCCGCGGCAGGCGTGCTCCTGTCCATCTCCAGGGAGACGCTGGAGCCCAAGGGTCGCGGCGCAAAGCCGGAGGCTCGCAAGTCCGAGACACGAACGGCGGAGCTGCGGAGGACCGATGAGGCTGCTGATCGCGGGCGGGGGCACCGGGGGTCATATCTACCCGGCGCTGGCCGTCGCGAGCGCGCTGCGTCGCCGACCAGGCGCCCCTGAGCTGGCGTGGGTCGGTGGCCGCCGCGGGCTGGAGGGCCGGCTCGTCCCGCCGGCGGGCATCCCCCTGCAGCGGCTCGTCCTACGATCGCTGCGTTCCGTCGGCCGCGACGTCCATCTCGTCCTCGACCCGGTACGCCTCGGGCTGTCCGTGCCCCAGGCGCTGTGGTGGCTCATCCGTCGGCGACCGGCGGCGATCTTCACGACCGGCGGCTACGTGGCGATCCCGGTGCTGCTCGCCGCCCGCGCGCTGGGCATCCCGGCGCTCCTGTGGGAGGGCAACGTGATCCCCGGGAAGAGCGTCCGCGCCACCGCGCGGCTCGCATCCGCCCTCGCAGTCTCGTTCCAGGCCACGTGTGCCGCCCTGCCGGCGCGCGCCGGATGCCTCGTCACCGGCACCCCGATCCGTGACGTCGCCGGCATCGATCGGGTCGCGGCACGGGAGCGGCTTGGCATTCCCGCGGACGCCCGCCTCGTCGTGATCTTCGGCGGCTCGCAGGCGGTGCGCCGCCTCAACGACGCGGTTGCCGCCGCCCTCCCGCGGCTCGTCGAGCGGGTCCACGTCATCCACGTCGCCGGGGCGGATGGGCTGGACGCCGCGACGGCCGTCCGTGCCCGGCTGCCCGAGGAGCTTCGCGGGCGCTATCGCCCCGAGGCCTTCCTCGGCGAGGAGCTGCTCGACGCGCTTGCTGCCGCCGACCTGGTCGTTGGGCGGGCAGGCTCGTCCACCCTCGCCGAGGTGACCGCGTTCGGGCTGCCCATGATCGTCGTCCCGTATCCCCATGCCGGTGCGCACCAGCGCGCCAACGCGGCCGTGCTCGCGAACGCCGGGGCGGCGGAGCTCGTGGCCGACGAGGCCTTCGACGCCGGAGCGCTGCTCGCGGCCGTCGACATCCTTCAGGATCCGGCGCGCCACGCAGCAATGGTGGTGGCGGCGCGCTCGCTGGGCCGTCCCGGTGCCGCGGATGCCGTGGCCACGCTCCTCCTCGCGCTGGCGGAGCGGCGCGTCCTCCCGGACCAGGCAGCGGTCACCCGCCTGGCCGCCGGCGCGGCGGGGTCCTGATGAGCCCCGCGGCGGCATCGCCGCTCGATCTCGTCGCGCTGGCCGGCGACATCGCCCGCCGGGTGGGCGTGAAGGCGGAGCGGGGCATGCCGCTCGGCAAGCAGACCACCATGCGCGTCGGCGGGCCCGCCGACCTGTTCGCCACGGCCCACAACGCGTTCGAGCTGCGCGGGCTGGTCCGGTTCGCGCGCTCACGCGACCTGCCGCTGCTCCTGCTCGCCCGCGGGAGCAACGTCGTCGTCTCCGACCGTGGGGTTCGCGGCCTGGTGGTCCACGTCCGCGCGGAAGGATCGCGGGTGGAGGGCAACGAATACGTCGCCGAGGCCGGCGTCCCGATGGCGCGCGCCGCCACGGAGACCCAGAAGGCGGGCTTGAGCGGGCTGGAGTTCGGGCTCGCGATCCCCGGCAGCGTCGGCGGTGCGATCTGGGCCAATGCCGGCGCGCACGGCTCTGACGTCAAGTCGATCCTGGAGTCGGCGGACGTGGTCCTCGCCGATGGCAGCGAGGCGCGCCTCCCCGCGGCGGAGCTCGGCCTGGCATATCGCGAGAGCCGCTTCAAGCACCAGCCGGGCGATTCGCCGGCCGAGGTCGTCATCGGCGGCCGGTTCCGCCTCGAGCCGGCCTCCGAGAGCGAGATCAAGGCCCGGCTCGACGACATCCGCCGCTGGCGCCAGGCACACCAGCCGCTCGGGATCCCGTCGGCGGGCAGCGTGTTCCGGAACCCGCCGGATGGTCCATCCGCCGGAGCCCTGATCGACGGGCTCGGCCTCAAGGGGAGCCAGGAGGGCGGCGCGACCGTCTCGCCCAAGCACGCGAACTTCATCGTCAACGACCGCAAGGGGACGGCCGCGGACGTGCGCCGGCTCATGGACCGCGTTCGCGCGACCGTCCTGGCGTCGACCGGCGTGGACCTCCAGCCGGAGATCGTGTTCGTCGGTGACTGGGCCGGCTGGCCGTGGGCGGCCGACGCATGACCCCCGATCGAACGGCGTATCCGCCGGTCGTCGTGCTGCTCGGCGGCCCGTCGGCCGAGCACGACGTCTCCGTCGTGTCCGGCACGGCCATCGCCGACGCGCTTGCCGGCGAGGGCATCGACGTCCGCCAGGTGCTGATCGACCTCGACGGCGGGTGGTGGTGGCTGCCCGCCGGTCACCGCCGGGACGGGCGCCCGCAGGCCGACTACGACAACCCCCGCGCGCTCGGCGCGGACGGGCCGGTCATCGTGGGCGCGGCGATCGACCGGCTCGCCGCGGCGCGCCCTTCTCCGGTGGTCTTCATCGCGCTGCACGGTCCGTTCGGCGAGGACGGCACGGTCCAGGCGCTGCTCGAGGCCGCCGGTCTCGCGTACACGGGCGCCGGCGTCATGGCCTCCGCCCTGGGCATGGACAAGATCGAGCAGAAGCGGATCTGGCGCGGCCTCGGCCTGCCGGTGATCGACTGGCTGGAGGTCCGGGCTGCGAGCTGGACCTCGAATCGCGCCGGCGTGCTCACCCAGCTGGACGCCTTCGCCTCCGGATCGCCGCGTGCCGACCCGCGGCTGATGGTCAAGCCGGCCCGTCTCGGGTCGTCGGTCGGGATGACGCTCGCACATACGGCTGGCGAGCGAGGGGCGGCGCTCGACCTGGCGTTCCGGTACGACGACCTGGCGATCGTCGAGCGCTACCTCGCCGGCGCCCGCGACCTGGAGATCTCCGTCATCGGCACCGAGGCGCCACTCGGCGTGTACGGGCCGGGCGAGATCGTGGCGGGCCACGAGTTCTACGACTATGCCGCGAAGTACACGCCGGGCCTGTCCGAGACCTCGACGCGGGCGGAGGTGTCGGACGCGACCCGCGAGCTGATGCGCAAGCTCGCCCGCGATGCCTACCGCGCGCTCGGCACCGAGGGGTTCGCGCGCATCGACTTCCTCGTCCAGGGCGACTCGATCTACCTGTCGGAGATCAACACGATCCCGGGCTTCACGCCGATCAGCCTGTTCCCGACCATGCCGGCCGAGGCCGGCCTTGACTTCGTCGCGGTGTGCCTGCGGATCATCGACCTCGCGCTGGAGCGGGCCGCGGCGCGCGATCGACCGGCGCTCACTCCGCTCGATTTGCCACGATGAGGCGGTTCGGCTCGGGTTCGCGTCGGGCGTCGGGTGCCCGTCCGATGAAGAGCACGCGTGCCACGGTCCCGACGCGCCCGCCAGACGCGGCGCTCGGTCGCCAGACGCGCGGCCTGGTTGGCCCGGCCGGCCGTCGCAGTGGGGTACCCGCCCGTGCGGCGCTCGGCCGGCTGCGCAGGCCCACCCGGATCGTCACGGCGACGCGGGCGGCTGGCCTGCTGGGCATGCTCGCCTGTGGCTTCGCGTTCACGTTCGTCACCGGCCCGACCGCGTTCGCGCTCACCCGCACGGACCTTCCATCGCTGACCTGGACGGACCCGGCCGTGGTTCGCGCCACCCTCGCCCTGCCTGCCGGGACCAACGTGTTCCGGCTGGATACGACGCCGCTCGAGGCCGCGCTCCGCGGCCTGCCGGCCGTCGCGACAGCCGACGTGTCCGTGGGCCTCCCGGACGCGGTCGTGGTCGTCCAGATCGAGGAGCGCCAGCCGGTCCTGGCCTGGCAGGTCGGCGACACCCGCTACATGGCCGATCGGGGCGGCACGATCTTCGCGACGACGAGCACGGCCGCGGCGCTTCCCGCGGGAGTGGTCGTCGTCGTGGACGGGCGCGGGGGCGAGGAGCCGCCGCAGGTAGGCGGCCTGGTCGACGCCGTGGACTTCGATGTCGCGACCCGGCTCGGCAGCGTCACGCCCGCCGACATCGGCAGCGCGGCCACGAGCCTGCGGGTGGCGATCACCGACCTCGACGGGTTCGTCCTGAGCTCGAACGGGGGCTGGACCGCCGTCTTCGGCTTCTACAGCCCGGCCACGCGCTCCACGGACATGATCGCGGGCCAGGTCCGGCTGCTCAAGAGCCTGCTCTACGGCCGGGAGCCGGACCTGCTCCGAATCATCCTCGCCTCGGCGACCGACGGCACGTACGTTCCGAAGGCCACCCCGAAGGCCACCGTGCGGTGATAGCCTTCCCGCGAACGCACCGCAGCGAGGACGGTCCTGTTGCTCCTCCCCCTGGCAGGCCTGCTGGTGGGCGTCCTGCTCGGGCTCGTCCTCAACGTCAACGTCGGCTTCGAGCTCAGCCGCTACTCGGCCGTGGCGATCCTCGCCGCGCTCGATTCGGTGCTCGGGGCGGTGCGGGCAGAGCTCGATGGCGTCTACAACAATCGAATCTTCATCTCCGGCTTCGTCACGAACGCGATCGTGGCGGTGATCCTGACCTTCATCGGGGACCGGCTCGGTCTGGACCTGTACCTGGTGGCGCTGATCACGTTCGGGTTGCGGATCTTCAACAACGTCGCTCTCATCCGGCGGCACTTCATCTGAGGTAGGGCGTGGTAGAAGGGGTCCTGGTCGCACTCGACGTCGGGACGAGCAAGGTCTGCGCGCTGATCGGCGAGATCGGGCGCGACGGCCGGCTCACGGTCATCGGTCACGGCACCGTGCCGTCCGCCGGGCTGAAGCGCGGCGCCGTCGTCAACATCGAGCAGACGGTCCGCTCGATCCGCGACGCGGTCGAGCGCGCCGAGCGGCTGTCCGGCTGGAAGATCGACAAGGCGTTCGTCGGCGTCGGCGGCGCGCAGGTGGAGAGCCTGAACTCCACCGGCCAGGTGTCCGTCGCGGCCCACACCAAGGAGGTCGCCCGCGACGACATCCGGCGCGCCGTGGAGCAGGCCCGGACGATCCCGATCCCGTCCACCCGCGAGGTCCTCCACGTGGAGCGGCGTGGGTTCACCGTCGACGGCCAGGAGGGCGTGAAGGACCCGCTGGGCATGAGCGCCATCCGCCTGGAGGTGGAGACGCACATCGTGACGGCACCCCAGACGGCGGTCCAGAACCTCATGAAGTGCGTCGCCCAGGCCGGGGTCAAGATCGACGAGCTGGTCGTCAATGCCCTCGCGTCGGCGGAGGCGGTCGCCAACGAGACGGAGCGCGAGCTCGGCGTGGCGGTCGCGGACGTGGGCGCCGGCACCATCGATCTCGCGATGTTCAACGAGGGCTCGCCGTTCCGAACGAGCGTCCTGCCGGTCGGCGGCAACTTCGTCACCAACGACATCGCCATCGGGATCAAGACCTCGCTCCCGGCCGCGGAGGAGCTCAAGGTCCGCCACGGTACCTGCGACCTGCGCGGCATCGCGGACGACGAGGAGATCGCGGTCTCCGTGCTCGGCGAGGAGGCTGGCCGCACGATCAGCCGGATCGAGCTCTGCCGGATCATCGAATCGCGCATGCGCGAGACGTTCGAGCTCATCGGCGCGGAGATCCACGCCGGCGGCGCCGGCATGCTCCCCGCGGGGCTCATCCTCACCGGCGGCGGCGCACAGCTCGCGGGCATCGCCGAGCTCGGGCGCGAGGTGCTCCAGATGCCGGTCCGCGTCGTCGGCCCCTCGGGCGTCGGCGGCCTGACCGACTCCATCCTGACCCCCGCCTACGCGACCAGCATCGGACTGCTCCAGTGGGGCGCGTCCATGCTCGACGAGGGCGAGCCGGCTCGCTACGAATCGGCTCCCGCGGCGGGCGCACTGGGCCGCCTTCGGAGCGCCATCAAGAGCATGCTCCCGTAGCTCCTGTGCACCGAGGCTTTTCGGGCTTCGCGTAAGGAATCGATGCGCGCTGGAACAGGGGCCGATGCTAGACTCGGCGACAACCTGCGAGAGGGAGATGCGGCGAGCGAGCGCGCCGGTGTTCCACTTCAATTCCGCCCCAATACCGCGACCGCAAGGACGCTGGAGGAGTAGCCATGGGCCTGCGCTCGGACTCTGAGAACTTCGCCCTGATCAGGGTGATCGGCGTGGGCGGTGGCGGCAGCAACGCCGTCAATCGGATGATCCGGGCGGAGATGATGGGCGTGGAGTTCATCGCCCTCAACACGGATGCGCAGGCACTCCTGCAGTCGGATGCGCCGCACAAGCTGCGCATCGGCGACAAGATCACGCGCGGCCTCGGCGCCGGCGGCGACCCCTCCATCGGGGAGCGCGCGGCCGAGGAGGACAGCGACAAGATCGCGCAGGCCCTCGAGGGCTCGGACATGGTGTTCATCACCTCCGGCCTCGGCGGCGGCACCGGCTCCGGCGCGGCCCCGGTCGTGGCCCAGATCGCCAAGGAGCTCGGCGCGCTCACGATCGCGGTCGTCACCAAGCCGTTCACGTTCGAGGGCGCCAAGCGCCGCCTCACGGCCGAGAAGGCGGGGGAGTCGCTCAAGGCGAACGTCGACACCCTCATCACGATCCCGAACGACCGGCTCCGCGACGTCGTCCAGAAGAACACCTCGATCCTGGACGCATTCCGCGTCGTGGACGACGTCCTGCGCCAGGGTGTCCAGGGGATCAGCGACATCATCACGGTGCCGGGCCTGATCAACCTCGACTTCGCCGACGTGCGCGCGATCATGAAGGACGCCGGCTCGGCCCTGATGGGCATCGGCCGCGCATCCGGCGAGAATCGCGCCGTGGAGGCCGCTCGTCAGGCCATCGCCAGCCCGCTGCTCGAGGTCGACATCGCCGGCGCGCAGGGGATCCTGTTCAACGTCACCGGCGGCTCGAACCTGTCGCTGTACGAGGTCACCGAGGCGGCGGAGGAGATCCGCGCCGCGGCAGATCCGGAGGCGAACATCATCTTCGGCACGAGCTTCAACGAGCGGCTCGGCGAGGAGGTGGCGATCACCGTCATCGCGACCGGCTTCGACGGCAAGCGGCACGGCTCGGGCGCTCGCGCCTCGGCCGGCGCCGGAACGGACGCGACGGCGAAGGCCCCACGCGACTTCCTCGAGGAGCTGGAGCGCCAGCGCAGCTCGATGAACGAAACGGGCGTCCCGGATGCGCCCGCTGCCCGCGCAGACGACTCCGCCTACACGGTCCGCTCCGGTGCGACGGTTGAGCCGGTCCCCGCCCGCCGCCCGGCCTACGACGCCGACGATCTGGAGATCCCGAGCTTCCTCCGCCGGTCGCGCTGATCCTGGCGCCTGGCCGCGTTGTCGGCTGCGCGCCTCGCTCACGCACCCTGGGGTGCGCTCGCTCCGGTGCTCGCCTCCGCCTTGCCATGCATCAGGCTGAGCGCGACCGGATGGCCCCGGCTCATCCTGGCGCCTGGCCGCGTTGTCGGCTGCGCGCCTCCGAGTACCCGCGTGACTGATCTCGTTTCTGCGCGCGTGGCCGTGACCCGTGCCATCGAGGACGCTGCGCGACGCGTGGGCCGTGACCCGGCCTCGGTCCGCGTGATCGCCGTCTCGAAGACTGTCGCGCCGGATCGGATTCTCGCGGCCGCTGCGGCCGGGTTCAACGCGTTCGGCGAGAACCGCGTCCAGGAGCGGCAGGCGAAGACCGAGGCGACGGCGGCCGTGGCCGCGTCCTGGCATCTCATCGGGCCCCTCCAGTCGAACAAGGCGCGACGGGCCGTGGAGCTGTTCGACGTCATCGAGACGGTTGACTCGCTCGAGCTGGCCGAGCGGCTGGGCCGGATCGCGGGCGAGCTCCGGCCAGGTAACCGGCTCTCGGTGCTGCTCCAGGTCAACGTCGACGAGGACGCGGCGAAGGCGGGCTTCGATCCCGCGGCGCTGGAACGCGATCTGCCCGCCATCCTGGATCTCCCGGGCCTCGCGGTCGACGGCCTGATGACCGTCGGGCGGCTGGTCGAGACGCCGGAGCTCGCACGCCCCACGTTCGTCGCGCTTCGGACTCTGGCCGAACGGCTGCGCACCAGCCACCCGGGCCTCGGCCCCGCGCTGTCGATGGGCATGAGCGAGGACTACCCGATCGCGGTCGAGGAGGGGGCGACGATGGTGCGGATCGGCCGCGCCATCTTCGGAGCGCGCCCGAGCGTCGTTTAGACTCGGCTCGTGGGTGCCGCGTTCCTGGCCAACTTCCTCCGCTTCCTCGTCGTCGGGCTGTGGCTCCTGATCCTCGCCCGGGTGATCCTCTCGTGGATCGACCCGACCGGCCGCGGTCCGATCTCCGCGTTCGTGATCCAGACCACGGAGCCGCTGCTCGCGCCGGTCCGCAGGCTGCTCCCGAAGACGGGCATGTTCGACCTGTCGCCGCTGATCGTGCTGCTCGTCCTTGGCGCGCTCATGCGCGCGGTCGCCTGAGCCGGCGCGCGGGCGACGTCCCGGCGTCGGCCTCCATCAGGTTCGCGGTGGGGCTCGTGCCGCGCGGGGGTGCCGACCGCATCGAGGGCGTCCTCGACGGGGTGCTCAGGGCGCGGGTGTCCGCTCCGCCGGTCGATGGCGCCGCCAACGACGCCCTGATCCGCCTCATCGCCGACGCGCTGGATCTCGCCGCCAGCCGCGTCCGCCTCGTCACCGGCGCGTCGAATCGCCGCAAGCTGATCGAGGTCGACGGGCTCGACGCGGCGACGCTCCGGTCTCGGTGGCCGGGCCTCGATGTATGATCTCGGCCCGTCGCTCCCCGTGAGCGAGCGGCCCTCGGGGCGATTGGCTCAGTGGTTAGAGCACGCGGTTCACATCCGCGGGGTCACTGGTTCGAATCCAGTATCGCCCACCATCACTCGTCCGGTGATCGGCCGCCATCGCGGCGTTGTCGCCATCGCTTCGTAGGTCGCGTACTAGCCGTAACCGAGTTCGTTCATCACTCGGGCCAGGCGCTCGATCTCCTCGTCGGTGATGAAGTAATGCGGCGCGATACGCACGTAGCCGCCGCGCGACGAGGTGACGAAGCCCCGAACCGCAAGCCGTTGGACGAGCTCCTCGGGCGTACCCCGTCGCGGCACGACGCCAAGAATTCCTGACCGGTTCACGGCGGCGCGCTGCGGCACGTTCCTCGCCGAGTTCGTCTCCGGGTTCGGCGTGATGATCCTGGACATCAACGCCGGCGCGATGCTCTTCGCGCGGACGCCTGATCGCATCCGCGGTCGGGCCATGGGTGCGTTCGGGTTCGTGAACAACGGCGTTCGGCCGGTCGGGGCGGTCATCGGCGGGCTCGTTGGCGCGGCCCTGGGCGTGCGCGAGACGCTCTTCGTGATGACGTTCCTGTCGCTCGCCGGGGCGCTCTGGCTGATCGGGACGCCGATCGTGCGCCTGCGCGAGCTTCCGGAGGCGTCGGAGGCGACCTAGCTGCCCGCGGCCTCCGCGGCACCCTCGCGGGCGAGCCGGCGCAGGACCGCGGGCAGGATGCCACCGTTGCGGTAGTAGTCCAGCTCGATGGGGCCGTCGATGCGGCAGATGACGTCGAAGGCCAGCGTGGTTCCGTCGTCGGCGCGGGCCACCACCTGCAGGCGCGAGCGGGCCACGAGACCCTCGGCGACCCCCCGGATCGTGAACGACTCGCGCCCGGTCAGGCCAAGGGCGGCGAGGTTCTCGCCCGGGAGGAACTGCAGCGGCAGGATGCCCATGCCCACGAGGTTCGTGCGGTGGATGCGCTCGAAGGACTCCGCGATCACCGCCCGCACTCCGAGGAGGAGCGGGCCCTTGGCCGCCCAGTCGCGGGACGAGCCGGAGCCGTACTCCCGGCCCGCCACAACGATCAGCGGCACGCCCTCGCGGCGGTAGCGGCTCGCGATGTCGTAGATGAAGCCGGCCTCGCCGCTCGGCAGGTGGACGCCATACGGGCCCTCGCGGTCACCCGCGAGTGCGTTGCGGAGGCGGATGTTGCCGAACGTCCCGCGAACGAGGACCTCGTGGTGGCCGCGCCGCGCGCCGTACGAGTTGAACTCCAGCGGGCTGACGTTGCGCTCCTGGAGCCACTCGCCGGCGGGGGACCACGGCGCGATGGAGCCGGCGGGCGAGATGTGATCGGTCGTCACCGAGTCGCCCAGGATCGCAAGCGAGCGCGCGTCGACGATGTCCGACCCGGGCGGCAGCGCCATGGACATGCCGTCGAAGTACGGCGGTCGCGCGACGTACGTGGAGCGAGGATCCCAGTCGTACCGGTCGCCGTCGGGGATCGGCAGCGCGCGCCAGCGATCGTCGCCCTCGAAGACGCTGGCGTAGGTCGCCTGGAACAGCGCCGGGTCGATCGCGTCGTGGATGACCGAGCGGATCTCGTCCGGCGAGGGCCAGACGTCGGCGAGGAACACCGGCCTGCCGTCGTCGTCGATCCCGAGCGGCTCCGTCGTGAGGTCGATGTCCACGCGCCCGGCCAGGGCGAACGCCACCACGAGCGGAGGCGACGCGAGGTAGCTCGCGCGCGCGAGCGGATGGATCCGGCCCTCGAAGTTCCGGTTGCCGGAGAGGACGGCGGCGGCGACGAGCTCGTTCACCTCGATCGCCTGCGCGACCGGCTCGTCGAGCGGGCCGGAGTTGCCGATGCACGTCGTGCAGCCGTAGCCGGCCAGCGCGAAGCCGAGCGTCTCGAGGGGCTCCATGAGGCCGGCCTTCGCGAGGTACGAAGTGACCGCCTTGGAGCCCGGCGCGAGCGAGGTCTTGACGGTCGGTGGGACCCGCAGCCCGCGGCGGATCGCGTTTCGCGCGAGCAGCGCGGCGCCGACCATCACCGTCGGGTTGGAGGTGTTCGTGCACGAGGTGATGGCCGCGATCGCCACCGAGCCCGTCGCGATCTCCACCCGCTCGCCACCGACCTCGACCGGGACGGCGGCATAGCCACTGCCGACTGCGCCCGCCGCGACGGTCAGCCCCGCGGGAAAGGCCGCGTGGAAGTTCTCGCGCAGGCCCGTGAGCGGCACCCGATCCTGCGGCCTGCGCGGACCCGCGACCGACGGCTCCACACTGGCGAGGTCGAGGGTCAGCAGCTCGTCGAACGCCGGCACCGCACCCGGCAGGCGCCACATGCCCTGCGCCCGCGCGTACGCCTCGACGAGCGCGACGCGCTCCCGCGGCCGGCCGGTCAGGCGCAGGTACGCGATCGTCTCCTCGTCGATCGGGAACAAGGTGGACGTGGCACCGAACTCCGGGCTCATGTTGGCGATCGTCGCGCGATCGGCGAGGCCGAGGCTGGCGAGGCCGTCGCCCGTGAACTCGACGAACGCGCCCACGACCCCGAAGCCGCGCAGCATCTGGGTCACGACGAGCACGAGGTCCGTGGCGGTGGAGCCGCGAGGCAGCTCGCCAGAGAGCCGCACCCCGACGACGCGGGGCATGGGCATGTAGATCGGCTGGCCCAGCAACGCCGCCTCCGCCTCGATGCCGCCCACGCCCCACGCGAGCACGCCGAGGCCGTTGATCATCGTGGTGTGCGAGTCCGTCCCGACGACCGTGTCCGGGAAGGCGACCCGCGTGCCGTCGAGCTCGCGGTCCGTGACGACCGACGCGAGGTACTCCAGGTTGACCTGGTGGACGATGCCCGTGCCGGGCGGGACGACACGCAGGTCGCGGAAGGCCGTCTGCGCCCAGCGAAGGAGCTGGTAGCGCTCGCCGTTGCGCTCGTACTCGCGCGCGACGTTGAACGCGAACGCCCCGGCGGTCCCGAACTGGTCCACCTGGACCGAGTGGTCGATGACGAGGTCCGCGGGAACAAGGGGATTCACGCGCGCGGGATCGCCGCCGAGCTCCGCCATGGCGTCACGCATCGCCGCGAGGTCCACGATCGCGGGCACCCCGGTGAAGTCCTGGAGCAGGACGCGCGAGGGCATGAACGGGATCTCCGCCTCGGTGGTGGACCCGGGCCGCCACGAGGCGAGGGTCTCCACGTCGCGGGTGGTCACGACGCCGCCTCCGGCGTTGCGCAGGGCATTCTCGAGCAGGATCTTGACCGTGACGGGCGCGTGCTCGACGTCGATCAGGCCGGCGAGCGCCGAGAGGCGCCAGTAGTCCGGCAGCCCCGCTCCGAGCGAGGCACGGGCTCCGAATGGGTCAGGGCGTGGCACGCTCGCGAACCTCGGCGCTGGATAGACTCGACACGTGGAATCGTACCCCGAGTCGCCGCACGACCACGAAGGCCACGCCGATCACCCGCACGCGCACCCGCATCGGCGCTCGGAGCCCGGCGAGGCGCCGCTCATCGGCATCGTGGGCGCCGGCGCGGTCGGGACCGCCCTCGGCGCGGCACTCCATCGGGCGGGCTGGCCGGTGGTCGCGGTGGCATCGCGTAATGCCGCCCGCCGGGAGCGATTCCGGAGCCTGGTGCCGGGCGCGCGCGGCTTTGCCGAGGCCCCCGCGATCCTCGACGAGGCCGAGCTGATCATCCTGGCCGTGCCGGACGACGCGATCGAGCGGCTGGCCGGCGAGCTGCGCCTGTATGGCGGGCAGGCACTCGTGCATACCTCGGGGGTCCTTGGCGCCGAGGTCCTCGAGCCGGCACGGGCGGCCGGGACGCAGATCGGTGCGTTTCACCCGCTTGTCGCCTTCGCGGACACGGAGCGCGCGATCGCGGCCTTCCACGGCGCGACGATCGCCGTCGAGGGCGACGACCAGCTGATCACGCACCTCGCGGACATGGCCGAGGCGCTCGGGGCGACCGCGGTCCGGCTCGCACCCGGCAGCAAGGCGGCCTACCACGCGGCGGCGGTGCTCGCGGCCGGTGGCTTCGTCGCCCTGCTGGACGCGATCGCCGAGCTGGGTGCGGCGGCCGGCTTGGACGAGCAGGGCTCTCTCGCCGTCTACGGGGGCCTGATCGAGCAGACGCTCGGCAATGCCAGGGCGCTCGGCATCCGTGCGGCTTTGACCGGGCCGATGACCCGCGGCGACGTCGGGACGCTCGCACGGCACCTGGAGGCGCTCGCGCGGCTCGCACCCGCCGCGCTGCCCCTCTACCGGGCTGCCGCCGAGCGGGAGATCGCGCTCGCGGAATCGCGTGGCTCGCTGGCCCCGGCTGCTGCCGAATCGATGCGCCGTTTGCTTGCGATGCCGGTTTGACGCGCTACCATGACCCCGATGGAGCACAGCATCACGGCCCGCTACGCGACCCGTCCGGCGGCGAGCTTCCCGCGGGCATCCAGCGGGAATCGCCAGCGCCGCCTCGGCCTGGGTGCGGGGCGCGCATTCAGCCCGGCGACCACGCGCCTGACCGTGCTCCTGCGTGACCAGCCATCGCCGCTGGCCCATCTCCGCCGCGACGCACGCTCCATCGCCGCCACGCGACCGGTCCGCCACGCGGACGGGCGCCTTCGGCCGGCGTTCACGCTGACCTGGGGACGGTCCCTGGCCTCGCGCCACCCGAGCGCCCACGCGGCGCCGTGGCGCGCCTGAGGGCCGCGCTCGCGACTTCAGCCGGCGGCGTCGTCGTCAGCGCGGAAGGCACTCGAGCATCGCTCGTCGTCGGCATGCGCCGCCGCGCCCGCGATTCCGTGACGTGGACACTGCCAAAGGGCACCCCTGACCCGGGCGAGACGCTCGAGGAGACCGCCTTGCGCGAGGTCGGGGAGGAGACCGGGCTGGAGGTTCGCATCGTGGAGCCGCTCCGGTCCATCGAGTACGACTTCGTGCAGGATGGGACGCGGATCCACAAGACCGTCCACTACTACCTGATGGAGCCGACCGGCGGCGACCTCTCCCGCCACGATGCCGAGTTCGAGCGCGTGCGCTGGGTGCCGTTCGACGAGGCCGGGTCGCTGCTGAGCTTCGCCACGGAGCGCGAGCTCGTCGCCGATGCCGCCGAGCGCCTCCAGGCGACCGCTCGCGCAGGGGCATCGATATGAGCGAGATCCTGCACGACACCGCGCTGATCGACATCCACCGCGCCCTCGGTGCCCGCCTGATCGACTTCGGTGGCTGGCAGATGCCCGTCCAGTACACGAGCATCCTCGAGGAGCACCGTGCCGTCCGGGAGCGCGCGGGGCTGTTCGACCTCTCGCACATGGGCGAGCTGTTCGTGGAGGGCGACGACGCCGGCGACGCGCTCGCCGCTGCGCTCATCACCGACCCGCGCACCCTGGCCGTCGGTCGGGCCCAGTACTCCATGATCTGCGCCCCGGATGGTGGCGTCATCGACGACCTGATCGTGTACCGGCTGGGGCCGGAGCGGTTCCTCGTCGTCGCGAACGCCAGCAACGCTCCCGTCGTCTCGGAGGAGCTCGCGCGGCGTCTCGCCGGCTGGCGAGCGGTCCTCGACGATCGGTCGCTGGCGACGTCGCTCGTCGCGATTCAGGGGCCGGCGGCCGCGGGCGTCCTTGGGCCCCTCACGGACGTGGACCTCGCGGGCCTCCGCTACTACGCCATCGCCGAGGGGCACGTGGCAGGGATCCCGGCCCTCGTCGCACGGACCGGCTACACGGGCGAGGACGGCTTCGAGGTGTTCGTCGACTGGGCCCGTGGCCCGGAGATCTGGACCGCCCTCGCGGAGGCAGGCAAGTCCGCGAACGTGATCGCCTGCGGCCTCGGCGCCCGTGACACCCTCCGCCTGGAGGCGGGCATGCCGCTGTACGGCAACGAGCTGGACCGCGCGACGAACCCGTTCGACGCCGGCCTCGGCCGCGTGGTCAAGCTGGAGAAGCCCGGCGACTTCGTCGGGCGCGAGGCGCTCGCGCGCGTCGCTCGCGACGGTCCCGCCAAGAGGCTCGTTGGACTGACGATCACGGGTCGGGGCATCGCGCGCCACGGCTACCCCGTGCTGGCCGGGGAGCGGCGCACGGGCATCGTGACCAGCGGGACGCATTCGCCGACCCTCGGGCGGCCCATCGCGATGGCGTACGTCGCGCCGGGCGATGCCGAGCCGGGTACGATACTGGCCGTCGAGGTTCGCGAGCAGCCGGTCTCCGCGGAGGTCGTGCCGCTGCCCTTCTACAAGAGAGCCACCCCAGCCACGTAGGAGGCATGCCCGAATGGTCCCCGCGGACCTGCGCTACACGAAGGATCACGAGTGGGTCCGGGTCGATGGCGACACCGCCACGATCGGTGTCACCGACTTCGCGGCGAACCAGCTCGGCGACGTCGTGTTCGTCGACCTGCCATCGGTCGGGAAGAGCGTCGACCAGTTCGCGACGTTCGGCGTCGTGGAATCGGTGAAGGCCGTGAGCGACCTGTACGCGCCGCTCTCGGGCGAGGTCGTCGAGGTCAACGGCGACCTCGGGGGTGCGCCGGAGCTGGTCAACAGCGACCCGTTCGGCGGTGGCTGGATGATCCGCGTTCGCGTGTCGGACGCCGCCCAGGTCGATGGCCTGCTCGACGCCGCGGCGTACGAGCGCCTCACCTCGGAGGCCTGACCGACCTTGGCCTACGGCCCGCACACGCCGGCCGACCGCCGGCGGATGCTCACTGCGCTCGGCATGCAGAGCGCGGACGAGCTGTTCGCAGACATCCCGCCCGCGCTGCGCTCGACGCCCCTGCGCCTCGACCCGCCCGAGCCCGAGCAGCTGCTCATGGGCCGGCTCGCGCACATGGCCGGCCGCAACCGCGTCGACCTCGCGTCGTTCCTCGGCGCCGGCGCATACCGCCACTTCTCGCCGCCCCTCGTGGACCAGATCCTCCTGCGCGGCGAGTGGTACACGGCATACACCCCGTACCAGCCTGAGGTCAGCCAGGGCACGCTCCAGAGCATCTACGAGTACGAATCCCTGATGGCCGAGCTCACGGGGCTCGACATCGTGTCCGCGTCGCACTACGACGGCGCCGCCGCGACGGCCGAGGCGGCGCTCATGACGTGTCGAGCAACCGGGCGCCGCCGGGTCCTCGTGAGCCGCGCGGTGCATCCGCACTACCGCGCGGTCGTGCGGACGTACGTCGACGGTGCAGGCCTGGACCTCGAGGACATCCCGCTCGTCGCCGACGGCCCGCTTGCCGGCACGACCGATCTCGCGGCGCTCGACCGGCTCCTGGCAGATGCCGATCACCCCACCGCCGGCGTGATCCTCGCGCAGCCGTCGTTCTACGGGCTCCTGGAGCCGATGGCGGAAGCCGGCTCGCGCGCCCACGCGGCAGGCGCCCTGTTCGTCGCCGTCGTGGAGCCGGTGTCCCTGGCCGTACTGGCACCGCCCGGTGCCTACGGGGCGGACATCGCCGCCGGCGAGGGCCAGGCGCTCGGCATCCCGGCGCAGTACGGCGGCCCGTACCTCGGCATCCTCGCGTGCACCGAGCCGCTGGTCCGCCAGATCCCGGGACGCCTCGTCGGGATGACGACGGACGTGGACGGGAAGCGGGCGTACGTCATGACGCTCCAGGCGCGCGAGCAGCACATCCGCCGCGAGAAGGCGGCGAGCAACATCTGCACGAACCAGACCCTGCTCGCCCTCGCCGCGAGCGTCTGGCTCGCATCGCTCGGCCCACATGGGCTCCGCGACGTGGCCGCCCATGGCGCGTCGCGGGCCGCGGAGCTGGAGGCCGCGCTCGCGGCGATCGGCATCGAGCGCGTGCACCCCGGCGCATATCTCAACGAGTTCGCGATCCGGGTTCCGAACGCCGCCGCCGTGCACCACACCCTGCTGGCACGCGGTGTGCTCGCCGGTCTCGTCATCGAGGACGCAGTTCCGGACGAGCCGAGCGTCGCGGACGCCCTGCTGGTCTGCACGACGGAGGTCACGACCAGCGACGACATCGCGGCCTTCGCCCGCGAGCTCGAGGCGGTGCTCGCGTGAGCGCAAGCGGACCGCGCCTCCAGCCCACCCTGTTCGAGCTGTCCAAGCCGGGCCGGGGCGGCGACAAGATCCCGCACGCGCCGAAGGGCGCCCTGGATCGCCTGCCCGCGGAGCACCGGCGCGCGCACCCGCCGGGCCTCCCGGAGCTCAACGAGCCGGACGTCGTCCGCCACTACGTGAACCTGTCGCAGCTCAACCACGCCGTGGACACCGGGTTCTACCCGCTCGGCTCGTGCACGATGAAGTGGAATCCCAAGGTCAACGAGTGGGCCGCCCGCCTACCGGGATTCGCCCAGCTCCACCCGATGGCCCCGGACGACGTCGCCCAGGGCACGCTCCAGCTGCTCTGGGAGCTGGAGCAGATGCTCATCGAGATCAGCGGGATGCGCGCGGTCACGCTCCAGCCGGCGGCCGGCGCACACGGCGAGCTGACCGGCGTCCTGATGATCCGTGCATACCACGAGGCGCGCGGCGACACCGGTCGGACGGACGTCCTGGTGCCCGACTCGGCGCACGGCACCAACCCTGCCACCGCGACGATGGCCGGCCTGCGCACCGTGTCCATAAAGGCCGCCGCCGACGGTGGCATCGACCTCGACGCCTTCCGTGCCGCCCTGAGTCCAACCACCGCGGCGGTGATGATCACGAATCCCTCGACGATGGGCCTGTTCGAGTCGCGCGTCGGCGAGCTCATCGAAGCGGTCCACGCGGTCGGTGCGCTGGCCTATATGGACGGCGCGAACCTCAACGCGATCCTCGGCCGGTTCAAGCCCGGCGAGGCCGGCTTCGACGTCATGCACATCAACACCCACAAGACGTTCTCGACCCCGCACGGCGGCGGCGGCCCCGGTGCGGGGCCCGTCGCGGTCGGCGACAAGCTGGCCCCGTACCTGCCCGCGCCGCGGGTCGTGCGCGAGGCGGACGGGAGCTTCCGGCTGGAGCGAGTGGGGGAGCGCCCCACCTCGATCGGCCGGATGCGCTCGTTCGTCGGCAGCACCGGCGTGCTGGTGCGCGCGTACGCCTACCTGCGGACGCACGGCGCGAGCGGGCTCGCCGAGATCACCGACGACGCGGTCCTCGCCGCGAACTACCTCAAGAGCCTGCTCGCCGCCTCGGGCGTCTACGACATCCCCTTCCCGGGCGTGTGCAAGCACGAGTTCATCGCTTCGGCGACGTCGATCAAGAAGCAGACCGGCGTGCGCACGCTGGACATCGCGAAGCGCCTCCTGGACCACGGCTTCCACGCACCCACCGTGTACTTCCCGCTGACGGTCGACGAAGCGATGCTCATCGAGCCGACGGAGACCGAGTCGATCGAGACACTGGACGCGTTCGCGAACGCACTCGTCGAGATCGCACGCGAGGCGGCGACGGACCCGGAGACGATCAAGACCGCGCCGCACACCGCGGCGGTCCGACGCCTCGACGAGGCGGGTGCGGCGCGCAATCCCAACCTCCGCTGGCGACCCGCGGTCGGGGACTGGACGCCATGTCCGGACTGACCCGCGCGCCCGGATGGTTTGACAGGGGTTCGGCAACCGCTATTCTCCGGCCGTATGGTCGGTCGTAGCCTCCGACAGATCGTCTGGGCGCGGCTTCGCCGCGACAAGGTCGCGATGCTGTGCCTGTTCATCGTCACGTTCATGTACGCGGTCGCCATCTTCGGGCCGTTCATCGGCGGCTTCTTCGGCCTCGACCCGTACAAGCTGGACACCGCGACGATCAGCGACCTCGGCGGCCGCCCGGTCCTGCCGAACGGCGGGATCAGCCCCCAGCACCCCCTCGGCGTCGAGTGGGGCACCGGGCGCGACATCTTCGCCCAGCTCATCTTCGGACTGCGCATCTCGCTCGTCATCGCGACGAGCGCCACGTTCATCACGGTGGTGCTTGGCACGGTCATCGGGATCGTCGCCGGCTACACCGGCGGCCTGACCGACACGCTGATGGGGCGCCTGATGGACCTCATCCTCGCGTTCCCGTTCCTGCTGATCATCCTGGCCCTCTCGGGCGTGCTCACGCAGCGCCTCACGAACCTCGGGGTCCCGGAAGGCAACCCATCAAGAATCCTTTACCTGATCCTCGTCTTCAGCGTGTTCGGCTGGCCGTACCTTGCCCGCATCGTGCGTGGCCAGGTGCTCAGCCTTCGCGAGCGCGAGTTCGTGGAGGCCGCTGTCGCGATGGGCGCACGGCGCCGTCGGATCCTCTTCTCGGAGATCCTTCCGAACCTGTGGGCCCCGATCCTCGTGTACGCCACGCTCACCCTGCCGGCGTACATCGGGCTCGAGGCCGCGGTCTCGTTCCTCGGCGTCGGCGTGCTGCCGCCCGAGACGACGTTCGGGGCCATGCTCGCGAATTCCGTGAACTACATGAACGTCGTGCCGACGTACCTGTTCATCCCAGGGACGGTGCTCGTCGTGCTCGTCGTGTCGTTCAACCTCTTTGGCGACGCGGTCCGCGACGCGCTGGACCCGAAGGCCATCCACTAGAGAGCGTCGAAGCACCGCGCCGGCGGGTTGGAGGCCACCGGCAGGGAGAGATTCGCCTCGACCGGCGTGTATGATCGGTCACAAGGTTGCTCCGGGACCGTCCCGGGGAACTCGTTGGAGGATGAACATGGCGAAAACCCAGACGTGGTTGTACCGCGCCTTCGCGCTCAGCGTCACGGCGACGCTGATCACAGCGTGCGGCGGCGCGACGACCACCCCGACTCCGGCCGGCAGCGGCCCAGCCTCGACTGGCCCGGCGGCCACCGTCGACACTTCAGCCGCCAAGAAGGGCGGGACCATCTACGTCCTGACCCAGGCGAAGGTATGGAATCAGGTCGACCCGCAGCGCATCTACACCGGCGAGGACCTCGCGTTCTTCGGTGGCACGATCATGCGCGGGCTCACGGCCTACAAGTTCTCGCCCGACGCGGCCGAGGGCACCTCGCTCGTCCCGGACATGGCCACCGACCTCGGCAAGGCCACGGACGGCGGCAAGACGTGGGCCTTCACCCTGCGTGACGGCGTCACCTGGCAGGACGGCACGGACGTGACGTGCGCAGACATCAAGTACGGTGTCTCGCGAACGTTCGCGGATAACGTCATCAACCAGGGCCCGACGTACGCAAGCGTCTACCTTGACATCCCGACCGTTCAAGGCTTCGCCAAGAAGAAGGACGGCTCGGTCAAGCCGACGTCCGCCCTGGCCTTCTACGGCCCGCTCAAGTACAACAAGAACCTCAAGATCTTCTCGGATGAGGCGCTCACCAAGCCCATCCCGAACGATCCGTCCACCTACGACAAGGCAGTCACCTGCGACGGCAAGACGATCACGTTCCACCTGAACAAGCCCATCGCGGACTTCAACTACACCGTCACCCTCGGGTTCGGTGCGGTTCGCGAGAAGGACGACACTGGCGAGACGTACGGCACCGTCGCCCCGTTCACGATCTCCAATGGCCCGTACAAGGTCGAGAGCTACACCACCGGCAACGGCGGCAAGATGGTCCTCGTCCGCAACGAGAATTGGAAGCCCGAGAGCGACCCGTACCGCAAGGCGTACCCCGACAAGTGGGAAGTCGACTTCGGCGTTGATCCCAAGGTCCTCGACCAGCGGATCATGGCCTCTGCCGGCAACGACGCCACTGCCATCCAGTACGGCCAGATCCAGCCCGAGAACCTCGGCGTGATCTTCACCGACCCGGACAACACGACCGCCAAGTACAAGGGTCGCGCGATCTCCGGGTTCGACCCGTACTCCCGCTACTACTGGATCAACGTCAACAAGGTCCCGAACGTCAAGATCCGCCAGGCCATGGCCGTGGCTCTTGACCGGGCCGCGATCCGGCTGAACATCGGTGGCGCCTTCGCGGGCGCCTTCGCCGATGGCCTCGTGAAGCCGAACATCGGTGGCGACTACAAGGCCACTGGCCTCTGGACGGACTTCTTCGGAAAGCCGGTTCCGGATGGCGGCGACCCTGAGCTCGCCAAGAAGCTGATCAACGAGTCGGGCGTTCCCGCCCCCAAGCTCGTGTTCAACTTCGCCGATACCCCGGTCAACCAGAAGACCGCGGCGATCGTCATCGCCTCGCTCGGCAAGGCCGGGATCACGGTCACGCCGGCTCCGCTGGAGCCCGGCAAGTACTACAGCATCGTCTTCGACCCGGCGGCCTCTGGTGACTTCGGCACCGGTGGCTGGGGCGCGGACTGGCCGAACGCTTCGACCGTCCTCCCGCCGCTGCTCACGCAGGCCGGTGGCTGGGATCTCTCCCAGCTCGACGATCCTGCCGTCAACGCCGCGATCGAGGCCGGGCTCACCGAGCTCGACCGCACGAAGCAGATGGCGAAGTGGCAGGAGATCAACAAGTCTGCTGCCGAGAACATGTACACGATCCCGACCTTCTTCGGGCTCAGTCAGACCATTGGCGGAACCAAGGTCGGCCCCCTCTATCGGTGGGCTGCCTACGGCTCCTGGCCATATGGCGAGATGTACGTCACCAAGTAGCTAGGACCCAGGGTCCAGGTCCCCGGGAGAGGGCGGCTCCGCCCTCCTCTCCCGGGGACCACCATTCACGGTCCACCCACCAACCGGAGGGCAAGCAGCGTGGCGGCGTATCTCGTTCGCCGGGTCCTGTTGATGATCTCGCTCCTGTTGATCTTGAGCGTCGCTGTCTTCCTGCTCTTCAACATGCTTCCGGGCGACCCCGCCCGGCTCACGTGTGGCAAGTCCTGCACTGAGGCCGTCATCGAGCAGAACCGCCAGCGCCTTGGATACGACGATCCCCCGCTGACGCAGTACGTCAAGTTCATGTCGGGGATCTTCACAGGGCGTGTCTTCTCTCCCGAATCCCCCGAGCCCATCGTCTGTGCGGCCCCGTGCCTCGGCTACTCGTTCAACCGGCACGAACAGGTGCTGTCGCTGATCGTGCGCGCGGCGCCGGTGACCTTCTGGCTTGCGATCGGGGCGTTCATCATCTGGATTGCCGTCGGCGTGTCGCTGGGCATCTTTGCCGCACTGCGCCGGGGGCGATGGCCGGACCGGCTCGTCCTGGGCGTATCGCTGATCGGCTACTCCCTGCCCTCGTTCTTCTTCGGCTTATTGCTGATGTTCTTCGTGGTCATCCAATGGCAATGGCTGCCGTACCCCAGCTATGTCTCGCCATTCGAGGACCCGGTCGGATTCCTGCAGACGATGATCCTGCCGTGGATCGTGCTCGCCATCCTGTATGCCGCGTTCTACATGCGGCTCACCCGGAACCAGGTGCTCGAGGTCTTCAACGATGACTTCGTGCGCACCGCCCGAGCCAAGGGATTGCCGGAGCGCACCGTGGTGGTGAAGCACGCGCTTCGGGCAGGCCTGACCCCGATCGTCACGGCCGCGGGCCTGGACCTTGCCGGCCTGCTCGGGGGCGCGATCATCTCCGAGAACATCTTCAACCTCCCCGGCCTGGGAGCGCTGTCGGTGGAGTCGATCACGAACTCCGACCTGCCCCTGATCACCGGGATCACGTTGCTCACGGCGTCGTTGATCATCGTCGCCAACTTCATCGTCGACCTGCTGTACGCGGTCGTCGATCCGCGCGTGCGCCTGGTATGAGACAGCCGGACAGCCTGCGCCAAACCGAAACGGTCGTACCGGAGCCCTATCTCGCGGTCAACAACCTGAGCGTCTCGTTCCCGAGCGAGGACGGCGTCGTCCATGCCGTGGACGGGGTCAGCCTGTCGGTCGTACGCGGCAAGACGCTCGCGGTCGTCGGCGAGTCCGGGTCCGGCAAGAGCGTGACCGCGCTCGCGGTCATGGGCCTCATCAACCGGAAGTCCGCCACCGTCACCGGTGAGGTCTGGCTCGACGGCGAGGAGCTCGTCGGGATGAACGACTCGTCCGTCCGGAAGCTGCGCGGCTCCAAGATGGCCATGATCTTCCAGGACCCGATGTCCAGCCTGCACCCGTTCTACCGGGTCGGCGCGCAGCTCAGCGAGGCCGCCCGCGTCCACCGCCGAATCAGCAAGGCGGCGGCGCGCGCCGAGGCGATCGAGATGCTCCACCGGGTCGGCATCCCGGCCCCGAAGCGGCGCGTGGACGACTACCCGCATCAGCTGTCGGGCGGCATGCGCCAGCGCGTCATGATCGCGATGGCCCTCATCAACTCGCCGGCGCTGCTCATCGCGGACGAGCCCACGACGGCCCTCGACGTCACGGTCCAGGCGCAGATCCTCGACCTCATCGCGAAGCTCCAGGACGAGTTCAACACCGCGGTCATCCTGATCACGCACGACCTCGGCATCGTCGCGGACGTGGCCGACGACGTGGCGGTGATGTACGCGGCCCGCGTCGTGGAGGCTGCCCCGACCGAGCGTCTGTATGCGTCGCCGGAGATGCCCTACACGCTCGGCCTGCTCGCCTCCATCCCGCGAATGGACCGCCGGACGGACCGGCTGGACCCGATCAAGGGCAACCCGCCGTCGCCACTCAAGCACCCGTCGGGCTGCGTCTTCCACCCACGCTGCAAGTACACGGACCGGGTGCCGAACGGCGCGTGCATGGAGATTCGGCCCGAGCTCCTGTTGAGCGAGCCGGACCACCTCGTCCGCTGCCACATCCCCAGCCCGGAGCGCCACGAGATCGCCACGGAGGCCCTCGACGCCCTGTCGGCGAAGGCTGCCGTCGCGGGAGCTGACCTGTGACCGTCGAGACGAAGGAGATCCTGCGGGTCACGGACCTGCAGAAGTACTTCCCCGTGAAGGGGCGCGGCTTCGGCATCCTGCCGCGAACGATCGCGCAGGTGAAGGCCGTCGACGGGATCAGCCTGAACCTCAACCAGGGTGAGACGCTCGGCCTCGTCGGCGAGAGCGGCTGCGGGAAGTCGACCGCCGGCCGGACCATCCTGCGCCTGCTGACGCCCACCGCGGGCAAGATCGTCGTGGATGGCGAGGACATCACCAAGCTGTCCAGCAACTCGCTCATCCCGTTTCGCCGGAAGGCGCAGATCATCTTCCAGGACCCGTACAACGCCCTGAACCCGCGCCACACGGTCGGCACCATCATCAGTGCGCCGTTCACCATCCAGGGCGTCAAGCCGGCCGGCGGCGTCAAGAACGCCGTCTACGAGCTCATGGAGC
This sequence comes from Chloroflexota bacterium, assembly GCA_016191395.1. Lineage (GTDB taxonomy): Bacteria > Chloroflexota > Limnocylindria > Limnocylindrales > CSP1-4 > UBA5189. The sequence goes on along the minus strand of JACPOS010000025.1, from coordinate 83,039 downwards.
GCGTCGGGCTCAACCCGGAGCACTACAACCGCTATCCGAACGAGTTCTCCGGCGGCCAGCGGCAGCGCATCGGGATCGCCCGGGCGATCGCGCTGCGGCCCAAGTTCATCGTCTGCGACGAGCCCGTGTCTGCGCTCGACGTGTCGATCCAGGCGCAGATCCTGAACCTGCTGCGCGACCTGCAGGAGGAGTTCGGGGTCGCGTACCTGTTCGTTGCCCACGATCTGGCCGTGGTCCGGCAGATCTCGCATCGCGTCGCGGTCATGTACCTCGGGCACATCATGGAGAGCGCGCCGCGCCACGTGATCTACTCGGCGCCGCTCCACCCCTACACGCACTCGCTGCTCTCGGCCGTGCCGATCCCGGATCCCAAGCGCCAGCGCCAGCGCTCGCGGATCCTGCTCCAGGGTGACCTGCCCAGCCCGATCGACCCGCCATCCGGCTGCGTCTTCCGGACACGCTGCTTCCAGGCCCAGGAGCGCTGTGCCGTCGAGGTACCGCCGCTCGTGGAGGTCGCGCCCGGCCATCAGGTGGCGTGTCACTTCCCGATCCAGGTCGCCGACCTGCCGAAGCGAGTCCAGGTGCAGGCAAGCGCGAGCGGCGAGGAATCGGCGACCGCAGTGGTCGCGCCGGTGGCCGATCCCAGCGCGGGCATCGCCTCACCGCACTGACGGCCGCCTTCAGGGCGCCTTCCGGCTCCAGCGGCTCGGAACGACGTAGGATCAGCACGTGCAGCCACTGCGAATCGCGCTCGCCCAGGTCGCACCCCGCCTTGGCGCGCTCGACGCGAACCTGGAACGCCACCGCGGGCTCATCCGCGAGGCGCGCGCCGGCGGGGCGGGACTCGTGGTCTTCCCGGAGCTTGGACTCACCGGGTACCTCCTGTCCGACCTCGCCGCCGAGGTCGCGATGCGCCTCGACGACCCGCGCCTCGCAGCCCTGGCGGCGGAGACCGCGGGGGAGCTCTCCGCGGTCGTCTCGTTCGTGGAAGAGTCCTCCGATCACCGGCTGTTCATCGCCGCGGCGCTCATGGAGGATGGCGAGGTCCGCCACGTCCACCGGAAGGTGTTCCTGCCCACGTACGGCCAGTTCGACGAGCGCCGCTTCTTCGCTCCGGGTGACATCGTGCGCGCGACGCCGTCGCGGCTCGGGGTCGGCGTGGGGATTGCGGTGTGCGAGGACTTCTGGCACCTCCAGACGCCGCAGCTGCTCGCGCTCGATGGCGCCCAGATCCTCCTGAACGTCTCGTCGTCACCGGGTCGGGACCTCGCCGCGAGCAACGAGGTGGGACTGGGGACCGCGAGCTCGTGGCGCACGTTGATGCGCACCTACGCCCAGCTCACGGGATCGTTCGTGGTGTTCGTGAACCGGGTCGGCGTCGATGAGTCAATGACGTTCTGGGGCGGCTCCGAGGTCATCGGGCCGTCGGGTGCGCCGGTCTTCTCGGCGCCGTTCTTCGACGACGACCTGTACCTCGTGGACGTCAACCTCGACGAGGTCCGGCGCGAGCGTATCGCGCTCCCGCTCCTGCGCGACGAGCGCCTCGAGCTCCAGGCCCGCGAGCTTGGCCGGATCATCGCCGAGCGGGCGGGCCTCGCCGTCGACACGACCGCCGAGCCCGGCGCGGGACCGGGGCTCGACGTCGCCCCGTCTCGGAAGCGCCCCACCGCCCGCGATGCCGCGGAGGCGCCCGAGGCACCCGGCGAGCCGATCCGGCTGCGGTCGCGGCGGCGATGAGCGCGGTCCAGGCGGTCCCGACGGACGACGCGGGGCGACCGCTGTTCGAGCTGCCCGACGAGCTCGCGATCGACACGGACGTCGCGCGCCGGGTGATCTCCGGGTTCATCCGGGGCCAGCTGGAGCAGGCCGGCTTCGAGCGACTCGTTCTCGGGCTATCTGGCGGCATCGACTCCGGGCTCGTCGCCTACCTCGTTGCGGAGGCGATCGGAGCAGAGAACCTGCTGTGCATCCTGATGCCGTATCGGACCTCCTCGCCGGCGTCTCGCGCCGACGCCGAGACGATCGCCGCCGACCTCGGCTGCCGCAGCGAGCTCGTCGAGATCACGGCGATGGTCGATGGCTATTTCGGTGCGGACGGCGGGACCGGAGCGGGCGGGGACGGCGTGCGTGACGCATCAGCGCTCCGACGCGGCAACTTCATGGCGCGGATGCGCATGTCCGTGCTGTACGACCGGTCCGTGGCGTTCACGGGGCTCGTGGTCGGGACGGGCAACAAGACCGAGTCCCTGATCGGGTACACCACGCTGTTCGGTGACAACGCGTGCGCGTTCAACCCGATCGGCGACCTGTACAAGAGCCAGGTGCGGCAGCTCGCGGCGGCGATCGGCGTGCCGAAGGCGGTCATCGCGAAGGCGCCGAGCGCCGACCTGTGGCCGAACCAGACGGACGAGGGCGAGGGCTCGTTCAGCTATCCGCTGCTGGATCGGATCCTGTACTGGCGGATCGACCGCCGACGATCGACCGACGAGCTCGTCGGGATGGGCTTCGAGCGGGCGCTCGTGGGACGGGTCGAGGGGCTCGTCGCGAGGTCCGAGTTCAAGCGCCAGGTGCCGCCGATCGCCAAGCTCGGCCCGCGCACGGCCGGCGTGGACTACCTGTACCCGCGGCGGCGTCCCGGCTCGGCACGCTCCTGAGCGGCGTGCCCGTCGAGGGGGCCGCGGCGGTCGGCGGAACGCTGTACGTCGTCGCCACGCCGATCGGCAACCTGAGCGACGTCACGATGCGGGCACTCGAGGTGCTGCGCGCGGTGCCGCTGATCGCCGCCGAGGACACGCGGATCTCGCGGCGCCTCCTCGCGCGCTACGAGATCGAGACGAGGACAACGAGCTTCCACGCGCAGAGCGGGCCGTATCGCCTGGCGGAGCTGCTGGTCCACCTCCGAGGCGGCGCCGATCTCGCGCTCGTGACCGATGCAGGCACGCCCGCGGTCAGCGACCCGGGCTCCGAGTTGGTTGCCGCATGGGCGGCGGAAGGCGGAACGGTCGTGCCCATTCCCGGTGCGTCGGCGGTGCTCGCCGCCGTCGGCGCGAGCGCGATCGCCGGACCGCGGTGGGGGTTCGAAGGATTCCTGCCGCGCTCGGGGCGCGAGCGGAGGGAGCGGTTGGCGCGACTCGCGGCCGACGATCGCGCGACGGTGCTGTTCGAGGCGCCGCCGCGGCTCGCGGCCACGCTGCGTGACCTCGCGGCGGCGTGCGGCGAGGATCGGCCCGCCGAGGTCTGCCGCGAGCTGACGAAGCTGCACGAGCAGATCGCGCGCGGAACGCTCGCAGAGCTCGCCACGGCGGTGGGCGCGGGCTCGATCCCCGCGCGCGGCGAGGTCGTGGTCGTGGTCGCCGGCGCGACCGGTGGCCAAGATACCGAACGGGCGTCGACGTCCATCGAGGATGCCCGCGCCCAGGTTGCCGAGCTCGTGCGGATCGGCACGAGCCGGACGGATGCCGCGCGCCATGTCGCGGCCACCACGGGCCACTCGCGACGCGACCTGTATCGCGAGTCCGATCGGGCCTGAGGACAAGCCGCCCGGGCGGCCTCGAGGGAGGGGCCGATGCCACCCGGGCGGTGCGCGGTGGAGTCGTCGGTCAGGCGGCAAGCTCCTCGGGGATCGGCTCATCGGCAGGGATCGACGGCAGCTCGGCAGCCTCGGCGTTTCCGTCGGCGGTAGCCGCCGCCTCGATGGCGTCGGCGGACGACTCGGCGGCGTAGTCCTTCTTCTTGCGCCCGGAGAGCATCTCGACCGAGATCGCGACGATCTCCGTCTTCCAGTGCCGGTTGCCCTTGTCGTCGTCCCAGGTCCGGGTCTGCAGCCGGCCCTCGAGGGCGACCTGCTGGCCCTTCCCGAGGTAGCGCCCGCACACCTCCGCGAGGCGGTCCCACGTGACCACGTTATGGAATTCCGGCCGTTCCTTGCCGTTGCCGGCGTACTCCGTTGTTGCCACGCTGAACTGCGTGACGTGCTTGCCACTCGCCAGCGCGCGCATCTCGGGATCGCGCGTCAGGCGGCCGGCCAGGAGGACCTTGTTCACGGTCCTGCTCTCCTTCTTCGGTCGACCGACGGGACACGGGCCGACCCTGCGTGCGGCGGTGTCGGGACCTTACCGGCGGTCGATCACCCGTGGGTCATCTCCCGCTCACCGCTCGATGCACAGGCGATCGGCCCTGTCGCCAGCTCGCCGACGCTCGTCCGCTGCAATGAATCCTTAACGGGTACCTTCGTCCCCGGGCGGTGCGCGGACGCCATCGACCATTGACTCATTGCCTCAGCGATGCCCGAGGCGCATCGTTCGAAGTACGCCGAGACGCGGCAAACCGGGGGAACAACTCGGGGCGTCGGCCACGGACGATCGAACGGACGCCGGAGCGGGCGAGGGGTCCACGTCGGAGATCCCGTTCGAGGTCACGAGTCGAGCAACCATGAGTGATCGGCCTCGAGCCGTAATACGCGTCCGGCGCGGACTTATCGCCACAGCAGCGCCACCACCGATCGCCTCCCGACGCAGCGGGGGGCGATCGTCGCGTCCGGGACCGGGCTCCCGGCGCCGCCGGGTATACTCGCCCTCGTCCCGGGCCGACGTCGAGGCGGCCCGAACAGGGGAGGTCATGCGATCGCGCGATCAGGGCGCGTCGTCCGTCCCGTGAGGCGGCCGACCAGCCGGCAGACCAAGCGCCGCAACGCCAGCGGCGCCCCGCGGGAGATTTGCAACCAAGTCCCGAGCCGAGAGGCCCGGGACATTTTGATTCCTGCTGCCCGGACGGCGGGCGCACTCTGATGCCGGCCTCGATCGTGGTCGGGCTCCAATGGGGCGACGAAGGCAAGGGCAAGACGACGGACTTCCTCGCCGAGCAGGTCGCCATGGTCGTCCGCTACCAGGGCGGCGACAACGCCGGCCACACGGTGGTCAAGGGTGACGAGGTCCTGAAGCTGCACCTCGTGCCGTCGGGCGTGCTGTACCCGCACATCACCTCGGTGATCGGCAACGGCGTCGTGGTGAATCCCGAGACGCTCATCGGCGAGCTGGACATGCTGATGTCCCGCGGGATCGACGTCTCCCGCGTCCGCGTCAGCCGGGCGGCGCACGTGATCATGCCGTACCACGTTGCTCTGGACCGGGCGAACGAGGCGCGCCTGGACGGTGCGAAGGTCGGCACGACGGGGCGGGGGATCGGGCCGACGTACGGCGACCGGGCGTGGCGCGTGGGGCTGCGCATGGAGGACCTGCTCGACAAGGCCGTCCTGCGCACGCGACTCGCGCGGCTGCTCCCGGACAAGAACCTGCTCCTCGGATCGATGGGCGCCGAGCCGTTCGAGGTCGAGGCCCTCGTCGAGAAGGCGGCGGGCTGGGGTGTGCGACTGGCCGACCACCTCGACGATACGACGTGGCTCGTCCAGGCTGCGCTCGCGCGCGGCGAGCACGTGCTGCTCGAAGGCGCGCAGGGCACCCTGCTGGACCTCGATCACGGCTCGTACCCGTTCGTGACCTCCTCGAACGCGGTCGCGGGCGGCGCGACGACCGGCGGCGGCATCGGGCCGCTCCAGGTCGACGAGGTCATGGGCGTGATGAAGGCCTACGCCACGCGCGTGGGCTCGGGGCCGTTCCCAACGGAGCTGCTCGACGAGATCGGCGAGGGGATCCGCGAGCGCGGGCACGAGGTGGGCACGACCACGGGCCGTCCGCGGCGCGTCGGCTGGTTCGACGCGGTGCCGATCCGGTACGCGGTCGCGGTCAACTCCGTGAGCAGCATCATGCTCAACAAGCTGGACATCCTGTCCGGCCTGGAGTCGATCCCGCTCTGCGTCGCGTACGAGGTGGATGGGGCGCGTGTCGAGCGGTGGCCGTCGTCGGCCGAGGTGCTGGGCCGCGCCAAGCCGGTGTACGAGTGGTTCGATGGGTGGGCCGAGCCGATCCACGACGTGCGGTCACTCGCCGGACTCCCGGAGAATGCGCGGCGGTACGTGACGGCCGTCGAGGAGCTCGCTGGCGTGCCGATCGTGCTGGTGTCGGTGGGGCCGGAGCGGACCCAGACCATCGAGCGCGCCTGGCGGCCGATGCGCCGGCGACAGGCCGCGGGGCTCGTGTGACGCAGGCCCCGGCGCGCATCCTGGTCGTCGGCTCGGGCGCCCGCGAGCACGCACTCGCCTGGAAGCTCGCCGGCGAGCCAGGTGTGGATGAGGTCGTCGTCGCGCCGGGGAGCGCAGCGATCGGTGCCGAGCCGCGCGTTCGATGCGTGCCCGGCGTGGACCCCCTGGACCCGGGCGCCGTGGTCGGGGCCGCGCGCGAAGCCGCAGCGGAGCTCGTCGTGATCGGGCCCGAGGCGCCGCTCGCGGCCGGGGTCGTGGACGCGCTCCGCGCGACGGGGATCCAGGCGTTCGGCCCGACACAGGCCGCCGCGCGACTGGAATCGTCCAAGGCGTTCTGCCACGACGTCGCGGAGGCAGCGGGCGTGCGGATGGCCCGCGCACGGGCGTTCGAGGCGAACGAGGGAGCGGCGGCGCGCGCCTACGTGGCGGAGCTGGGCGCCGCCGGTGGCGGAGTCGTCCTGAAGCAGGACGGCCTGGCGGCCGCCAAGGGCGTGGCGGTGTACGACGACGCCGGCCTCGCCGTCGAGCACGTGGGGTCGTACCTGGATGGTCGCGGGCCGGGGCCGGCGCTCGTCGTCGAGGAACGGCTTCGGGGTCGCGAGGCGAGCGTCATCGCGATCTGCGACGGCCGCGAGGCGATCGCGCTGCCGGCATCGCGCGACCACAAGCGCCTGTGCGACGGCGACCTTGGGCCCAACACGGGCGGCATGGGCGCGTACTCGCCGCTCCCGGACCTTGGCGACGACGCCGTGGAGCGGATCCTCGCGACGGTCCACCGACCCATCCTCGCCGAGCTGGCCCGCCGCGGCAGCCCGTTCATCGGGTTCCTGTACGCCGGGCTGATGCTGACGGAGGACGGGCCTGCGCTCCTGGAGTGCAACGCCCGGCTCGGCGACCCGGAGGCACAGGTCATCCTGCCGAGGCTCGCGGGCGCCCTCGGTCCCGTGCTCGCGGCCGCTGCGGCGCGCGGCCTGGCGGCGATCGCGCCGCTCGCCGTCCTGCCCGGCGCAGCCGTCGGGATCGTCCTCGCCTCGGAGGGCTACCCGAACACGCCGAAGCGCGGGCTGCCGATCGCCGGCCTCGAGGCGGCCGAGGCCGAGGGTGCGCTCGTCTTCCACGGCGGCTCCATCGGCCGGCCGGGCGGCGGCTACGGGACCAACGGCGGCCGGGTGCTGACCGTCGTGGGTCGCGGTGCGGACCTGCCCGCCGCAAGGGCGGCCGCGGAGCGGGCGGCGGACCGCATCTCGTGGGACGGAATGCAGCGCCGGCACGACATCGCGGCCGCGCTGCCGCCGGGCGCCGCCGTTGTGGTGGGAGCCGCCTCGTGATCAGGCGCTACACGCTGCCGGAGATGGGCGCCATCTGGTCCGAGGAGGCGCGCTTCGAGCACATGCTCCGCGTCGAGCTCGCCGTGAGCCGGGCGCAGGCTCGGCGCGGGCGCGTCCCGCAGGACGCCATCGCCTCGATGGAGGCCCGAGCCACGATCGACGTCGACCGCATCGAGGAGCTGGAGCGGACGACGGACCACGACGTGATCGCGTTCGTTTCGCAGGTGGCCGAGTCGATCGGGCCGGAGGGCCGCTACCTGCACCTGGGGCTGACGTCGTCGGACGTCGTCGACACCGCGCTCGCGCTCCAGCTCCGGGCGGCGGGCGAGCTTCTGCTGCGCGACGCCGAGAGGCTCATCGAGGTCCTCGTGAGCCGCGCGAGGACCGAGGCCGGCACCGTGATGATGGGCAGGACGCACTCGGTGCACGCGGAGCCGACCACCTTCGGGCTGAAGCTCGCGGGCTGGGCGTTCGAGGTTGACCGAGGACGGCGACGGCTCGCGGACGCGATCGACGAGATCGCCACGGGCAAGCTGTCCGGGCCGGTGGGCACCTACAGCCACCTGGAGCCGGAGGTCGAGACCGAGGTCATGGCGGAGCTGGAGCTTCGCGTCGACCAGGCGAGCACGCAGATCGTCCAGCGCGACCGTCACGCGGCCCTGCTCACCGCGATCGCGATCCTCGGCGGCAGCCTGGAGCGGTTCGCGACGGAGATCCGCAACCTTCAGCACACCGAGATCGGTGAGGTCATGGAGCCGTTCAAGGCGGGCCAGAAGGGCTCGTCCGCGATGCCTCACAAGCGCAACCCGATCCTGTCGGAGCGCGTGGCGGGTCTCGCCCGCGTGCTCCGCGGCTATGCAGCCACCGCGCTGGAGAACCAGCCGCTGTGGCACGAGCGGGACATCAGCCACTCCTCGGCGGAGCGCGTGATCCTGCCCGACGCCACGATCCTGCTGGACTACCTGCTCCAGAAGGTCACGGGGCTGGTCCGCGACCTCGTGGTCCGGCCGGAGCGGATGCTCGAGAACATCGAGCGCGGACTTGGGCTCCATGCCTCGTCGCGCGTGCTCCTTGCGCTCGTGGAGCACGCCGGCCTCTCGCGGGAGCTCGCCTACGAGATCGTCCAGCGCGCATCGTTGGCGGCGGCGGACGAGCGGCGCCCGCTGCGCGAGCTGCTCGCGCTGGAGCCGGCGGTCGCGCGATCGTTGAGCCTCGCGGACCTCGATGCCTGCTTCGACGACGCGCGCCACCTGGCGCACGTCCCCGAGGTGATCGCGCGACTCGAGACGCTGACTGCAGCAAAGGTGACCGCCGATGCTCGCCGCTGACCGGTTCATCCGCTCCGGCAAGGTTCGGGACCTGTATGCGATCGACGACGAGCGGCTGCTGCTCGTCGCATCGGATCGGATCTCCGCGTTCGACGTCGTCCTGCCGAACGACATCCCGGACAAGGGCCGCGTGCTGACGGGCCTGTCCCGGTTCTGGTTCGACGAGACCCGCGACGTCGTCCCCAACCACGTGCTCGCGACGGACCCCGCGAGCCTTCCGTCCGATGTGACGGACGCCCTCGACCCGGCCGAGCTCAGGGGCCGGATGCTGGTCTGCCGGCGAGCGTCGGTCCTCCCGATCGAGATCGTGGTGCGCGGGTACCTGTCCGGGTCAGGCTGGCGCGAGTACCAGCAGCACGGCAGCGCCTGCGGCGTGCAGCTGCCGGGCGGCCTGCGCGAGAGCGACCGGCTGCCCGAGCCGATCCTCACCCCGGCCACCAAGGCCGGGATGGGCCAGCACGACATCAACATCGACTACGACTCGATGGTCCAGATCTTCGAGGACTGGCCGCCCAACGGCGACGACTGGCTGGGGGAGGACGCCGCCCGCGCGCTTGGGGCGCGTGTCCGCGACGTGGCCATCCGCCTGTACGAGGCGGGCGCGGCCCGGGCGGCGGCGGCCGGCATCATCCTGGCCGACACGAAGTTCGAGATGGGCCTCGTGCACGGTGAGCTGATCCTCGTCGACGAGGTCATGACACCCGACTCGTCGCGGTTCTGGGACGCGGCGGCGTACGAGCCCGGCCGAGCGCAGGCGAGCTTCGACAAGCAGTACGTCCGCGACTGGCTGGGGGCGCAGCCCTGGGACAAGACCGCGCCGGGACCTGCACTTCCCGCCGACGTCGTGGCCGGCACGCGCGCCCGCTACGTCGAGGCGTTCGAGCGGATCACGGGCGCGAGCTTCCAGCGCTACCTCGACGAGGACGTCATCGCACCCCTGGAGGGCACCCGTTGAGCTCGTTCCGGTTCGCCGTCAACGTCGCGCCGAAGCCCGGCATCCTGGACCCGCAGGGCCGGGCGGTGGAAGGCAGCCTCGGGCATCTCGGGGTGTCGGGCGTGTCGGCCGTCCGGGTCGGGCGGCGAGTGGAGCTCACGGTCGAGGCGGCCGGCGAGGAGGCCGCCCGAGCGGTCGTGGAGCGGCTCGCGCGAGAGCTGTTCTCGAACCCGCTGATCGAGGCGTTCGCCGTGGAGCGGCTGGACCCGTGACCCGGATCGGTGTCGTCGTCTTCCCCGGCTCCAACTGCGACCTCGACACGCTGCGCGGCCTCGAGCTGGCGGGCGCCGAGGCGGTGCCGCTCTGGCACGAGCAGGGGAGCCTCGAGGGGAGCGCGGCGGTCGTCCTGCCGGGAGGCTTCGCGTACGGCGACTACCTCCGCGCCGGAGTGATCGCGCGGTTCAGCCCGGTCATGCGCGCCGTGTCGGCGTTCGCCGCCGAGGGCGGCCTGGTGCTCGGGATCTGCAACGGCTTCCAGGTCATCGCGGAGGCCGGCCTGGTGCCGGGCGCCCTGCTCCGGAACCGCGGGCTCCGGTTCCTCGGTCGCGACGTGTGGATCTCGGCGGAGCAGCTCGACACGCCGTTCACGAGCCTGGTCGGGGACGGTCGCCCGCTCCGGATGCCGATCGCCCACGGTGAGGGCTGCTACTTCGCCGACGACGCGACGCTGGACCAGCTGGAGCGCGACGGCCAGGTGCTGTTCCGGTACGTCCACGCCGACGGCACTCCCGCGGGCGCCGAGGGCGACCCGGCGAATCCCAACGGGAGCCTTCGCGCCATCGCCGGCGTTCGCAACGCACGCGGCAACGTGGCCGGGCTCATGCCGCACCCGGAGCGCGCCTCGGATCGACTGCTCGGATCCGACGACGGGCTGCCGATCCTTCGATCGCTGGTGGACGCGGCCGCGCGCGCCGAGCGCGAGCCGGCGCTGGCTGCGGTGCGATGATCGCCGCGGAGCCGCCCGTGGCCCCGGCCGTGCCGCTGCACCGCGCACTGGGCGTGACCGACGAGGAGCTGGACGCGATCCGCGCGCGCCTTGGGCGCAACCCCAATGACCTCGAGCTCGCCATGTTCAGCGTGATGTGGAGCGAGCATTGCTCGTACAAGAGCTCGCGGCCGTTGCTGCGCACGCTCCCGACTCGTGGCGAAGGCGTGGTCGCGGGTCCCGGCGAGAACGCCGGCGTCGTGTCGATCGGCGACGGGCTCGCCGTCGCGTTCAAGATCGAATCGCACAACCACCCGTCCGCCGTGGAGCCGTACCAGGGCGCGGCGACCGGCGTCGGCGGGATCCTGCGCGACATCTTCACGATGGGCGCGCGCCCGATCGCGGTGCTGGACGCCCTGCGCTTCGGCGACCCCTCGGACGCTCGCACGCGCCACCTCGTCGATGGCGTAATCCGCGGCGTCGGCGGCTACGGGAATTGCGTGGGCGTGCCAACGGTCGGCGGCGAGCTGGTGTTCGACCCCTCGTATGCGGACAACCCGCTCGTCAACGTCATGGCGATCGGGCTGCTCGACGAGCGCCACCTGACGCGCGCCGCCGCGCCGGGGCCCGGCAACCTTGCCGTGCTGTTCGGGAGCGCGACCGGCCGCGACGGAATCGGGGGCGCGTCGGTGCTGGCCTCCGCGACCTTCGCGGACGACGATCCCTCGAAGCGGCCATCCGTTCAAGTTGGAGATCCGTTCGCGGAGAAGCTGCTCATCGAGGCTTCGCTGGAGCTGATCCAGGCCGGCCTCGTGGAGGGACTCCAGGACCTCGGAGCGGCGGGGATCACCTGCGCCACGTCGGAGACCGCCGATCGCGCCGGGACCGGGATCCGCGTGGACCTGGACGCGGTGCCGCGGCGCGAGCCCGGCATGGCGCCCTTCGAGGTCATGATCAGCGAGAGCCAGGAGCGGATGCTCGCGATCGTCCGGCCGGATCGGCTCGATGCTGTCGCGGCGGTGTGCGCGAAGTGGAACCTGCCGTGCGCGGTGATCGGGGTCGTCACCGGCGACGGGGACATCACGGTGATCGAGGGCGGGCTCGATGCCGACGGCCAGCCGCGTCCGGGCGCCCGGGAGATCGCCCGTGTGCCGGCCGCGGCCCTGACCTCCGACGCGATCGTGCACGACCGGCTCGCCGCCCCGCCCGAGCGCCGCCGGCTCGCGCCGGCTCCGGGTGCGCCGCTCGCGGCCAGCGACCAGCTGCCCGAGCGGGGAATGGATCCGGGCGCGGTCCTCCAGGCCCTGCTGGGATCGGCGAATCTCGCGTCGCGCCGGGCGGTCTTCGAGCAGTACGACAGCACGGTGCAGGCGGCGACCGCCGCCGGCCCGACGAGCGGCGGCGCCGCGATCATCCGCGTCATCGGCACCCGGAAGGCCCTAGTCGCCGCGACCGACGGCAACGCGGGCATGAGCGCCGCCGATCCCTGGCTCGGCGCGGCGATGAGCGTTGCCGAGGCGACCCGGAACGTGTCGATCACGGGTGCGCGGCCCCTCGGCGTGACCAATTGCCTCAACTACGGCGACCCCACGAAGCCGGACGCGTTCTGGCAGCTGTCCGAGGCGGTGCGCGGCCTCGGGGACGCGTGCCGGGCGCTCGGGCTTCCGGTCACCGGCGGGAACGTGTCGCTGTTCAACGAATCCGCGCGGGGGCGGATCGCGCCGACGCCCCAGATCGGGGTCGTGGGCCTCCTCGAGGACGTCTCGAAGGCGCTCCGGCCCGCGTTCCGAGCGTCGGGCGACGCGATCCTGCTCGTCGGCGAGGCCGGGCCGGGCCTCGAAGGCAGCGAGTACGCGCGCATCGCCGGCGTCGCGCCGGAGGACGGGCCGCCTGCCCTGGATCTCGCGCTGGAGCGCCAGCTCCAGGCGTTCGTCCGGGAGGCTGCCGAGCGCGGGCTCCTCGAATCCGCCCAGGACGTCTCGAGCGGCGGCTTCGCGACGGCCCTCGCCGAGTGCTCCATGTGGGCGGGCTTGGGCGCGCACGTTCGGCTCCACGTGTCGAGCTCGCCGGCGGTTGACCTGTTCGGAGAGAGCCCGAGTCGCCTGGTCGTGTCCGCCACGCCGCGGCACGTCCCCGCCGTGGAGCTGCTCGCGCGCCAGCACGGTCTCCCGGTCGAGGCGATCGGGTCGGTCGGCGGCGATCGGCTCGTGGTCGAGCTTGCGGGGGCCGGCGCCACCGGCGCCGCCGAGGAGCGTGGCTCGCGCGTCGCGGACTCGCTGGACATCCCACTCGCGGATCTGCAGCGCGCCTGGCAGCACGGCCTGCCAAGGGCGCTGGGCTGGACCGAGCTCGAGCAGGAAGGGGCGCGCTAGTCGTGTGTGGCGTGTTCGGCGTCTCGCTGCCACCGGGCTCCGGGACGGAGGCCGCCGCGGTCGCGTCCACGGGCCTGTTCGGGCTGCAGCACCGGGGCCAGGAATCGGCGGGCCTCGCCGTGAGCGACGGCGCCGAGATCTTCCTGTACAAGGACCTCGGGATGATCGCCCAGGTCCTCGATGACCGCAGGCTCCCGAGCTTCCACGGCGACCTCGCGATCGCCCATTGCCGCTACTCCACCACCGGCTCGACGATCTGGGAGAACGCCCAGCCAACGTTCCGGCTCGGGCCCCGGCGAGCGGTCGCGATCGGGCACAACGGCAACCTCGTCAACACCCGCGAGCTGCTCTCGCAGCTGGAGGGTGGCCGCGCCCGCCTCGCCGCGACGACGGACACGGAGCTCCTGACGACGCTCCTCGCCGACGAGCAGGCCACCGACACCGTGGAGGCGCTGCTCCAGCTCCTGCCGCGGGTTCGCGGCGCGTTCGCCCTGGTGATCCTGGACAAGAGCCGGATCATCGGCCTCCGCGACCCGCACGGGTTCCGGCCCCTGGTGCTGGGTCGGATCGCGGAGGTCGCCGCCGCAACCGACGCGGCGCTGTGGGCGACCGAGGGCGCGCGAGACGGCTGGGTCCTGTCCTCGGAGACCACGGGACTGGACATCATCGGCGCCGAGTACGTGCGCGACGTGGAGCCCGGCGAGATGGTGATCCTGGAATCCGGCCGTGAGCCGCGCTCCGTGCGCTTCGCCGCCGCCGACCCGGCGTTGTGCGTGTTCGAGATGATCTACTTCGCCCGCCCGGACTCGTACATGGAGGGCCGCAACCTCTACGAGGTCCGCCGGCGAATGGGCGAGCAGCTCGCCGCGGAGCATCCTGCCGACACGGACCTCGTGATGCCCGTCCCCGACACCGGGGCGCCCGCGGCGGCCGGCTACGCGGAGGCGTCCGGCATCCCGTTCCGCGAGGGCCTCGTCCGCAACCGGTACACCGGCCGGACGTTCATCCAGCCGTCCCAGACGCTGCGGCATCGAGGCGTGACGATGAAGCTCAACCCGCTGCGCGAGGTCGTGCGCGGGAAACGCCTGACGGTCGTCGACGACTCGATCGTGCGCGGGACCACCACCAAGCAGATCGTCGCGCTGCTGCGCAAGGCGGGAGCCGCGGAGGTGCATGTCCGGATCAGCGCGCCGCCCATCTTCCACCCGTGCTTCTACGGCATCGACACGCAGATCGCGACCGAGCTGATCGCGGCCACCAGCTCCATCGACGAGATCCGCGACTTCATCGGGGCGGACTCGCTCGGCTACCTCTCGATCAAGGGCGTCCTCGCGGCGCTGGACCTGCCGTACGACCGGTTCTGCTTCGCCTGCTTCGACGGGCGCTACCCGGAGCCCGTGCCGTACGACTCGAATCGACGCAAGTTCATGCTGGAAGAGCCGGTGCCGGCCCATGGCTGACCGCGGTGGGTGAAGGCCCCACGCACGCGCGAATCGCGTACGCACGCTCCGGCGTGGATGTCGCGGCGGGGGAGCGGGCCGTCGAGCTGATGCGCGAGGCGGTCGAGTCCACCCGGCGCCCCGAGGTGATCGGCGGCCTGGGCGGCTTCGGCGGCGCGATCTCCATCCCGGCCGGCTACCGGGAGCCGCTGATCGTGTCCTCGACGGACGGCGTCGGCACGAAGACCGCGATCGCCGCGGCCCTCGGTCGCTGGGACACGATCGGGGTGGACCTCGTGGCGATGTGCGCCGACGACGTGGTGTGCAGCGGCGCGGAGCCGCTCGCGTTCCTCGACTACGTGGCCGTCGGGCGGCTGGATCCCGAGACGGTGGCCGGCCTCGTCGGCGGCGTGGCCGCCGGCTGTCGCGAGGCAGGCTGCGCGCTCGTCGGTGGTGAGACCGCCGAGCACCCGGGCCTCATGGAGGTAGGGACGTTCGACCTTGCCGGGACGTGCATCGGGATCGTTGAGCGCGAAGACCTTCTCGACGCCACGGCCGCCAGGGCTGGCGACGCCATCCTGGGGTTGCCGTCGTCCGGGCTGCATGCCAATGGCTTCGCGCTGGTTCGGGCGCTCGTCGCCAAGTGGGACATCCCGCTCCAGCGCCCGTACCAGGAGCAGCTGCGGCTCACGCTGGGGGATGTCGGCCGGGACGCGGCCGTCTCGGGTGAGCCCGAGCTCGCGCTCGCGACCGTCGGCGACGTGCTCCTCACCCCGACGCGGATCTACGCGCGCGGCATCCTGGCCGCTCGCGCGGCCCTCCGTGCCGCCGGCCACGACCTGCGGGGCGTCGCCCACGTCACCGGTGGCGGGCTGCCCGGCAACGTGCCCCGGGCGCTCCCGCGCGACCTCGGCGCACGCCTGGACCCGTGGCGCTGGCCGATGCCCTCGATCATGGCCCTGCTCGGTGCCCTCGGCGGCATCGAGGACGCCGAGCTTCGTGCCACGTTCAACGGCGGGATCGGGATGGTGATCGTCGTCGCGCCCGAGGCGGTCGCGGCCCTGCGCGAGGCGCTGCCCGACGCGATCCTGGTCGGCGAGGTCGTGGCGGCGGACGTGCTGGGCGGCCGGTACGCGGAGGGCCGGCTCCGGGGCACGTGGCCGGAGGCTGCCCCGGTCGGTCTCCGATGAGCGGCCGGGTCGCCGTGGGCGTCTCCGGCGCCGGGAGCAACCTGCGGGCACTCGCCGCGGCGGCGGCGCGCGGTGAGCTCGGCGGCGAGATCGGCCTGGTGTTCGCGGACCGCGACTGTCCGGCCCTTGCCTGGGCGACGGAGCAGGGGATCGAGACCGCGCTCCTGCCGGGTCTCGCAGCTGCTGATCCAGCCGATCGAGCCGCGGCGGATGCCGCGCTCGCGGCGACGCTGCATGCCGCGGAGATCGACGTCGTCGCGCTCGCCGGGTACATGCGCATCGTCGGCCCGGCCGTGCTCGAGGCATTCCCCGGGCGGATCCTGAACACGCATCCCGCGCTCCTGCCGGCCTTCCCGGGCGGCCATGCGGTCCGCGACGCGCTGGCGCACGGCGCGAAGGTCACCGGCTGCACGGTCCACATCGTCGATGCCACTCTCGACGATGGGCCGATCGTGCTCCAGGAGGCAGTGACGATCGCGGAGGGCGACGACGAGGTGATGCTCCACGATCGGATCCGGGCCGCGGAGCACCGATTGCTGCCGCGGGCCGTTGCGCTCCTCCTCGCCGGCGCGGATGTCGTCTCGGTGGACGGACGCCTCGTCCGCGTGGACCTTCACGCGGCGGATGGCGCACTCCAGGCGCCGCGCCGAGCCCTGCTCTCCGCCAGCGACAAGACCGGCCTCGCCGAGCTCGGGCGAGGCCTCGTGGCGCGACGGTTCGAGCTCGTCTCCACCGGCGGCACTGCTCGGGCACTTCGCGATGCGGGCCTGCCCGTGAGCGACGTGAGCGCCGTCACGGGCTTCGCGGAGGTCCTCGACGGTCGCGTCAAGACGCTCCATCCGTCCGTGCATGCCGGCGTCCTCGCCGATCGTCGGCGCGCGGAGCACCGCGAGGCGCTGCTCGCGGCCGGCATCGCCCCGTTCGAGCTGGTCGTCGTCAACCTGTACCCGTTCGCGGCCGCGGCCGATCGCGAGGGCGCCACCTTCGACGAGCTGGTCGAGGAGATCGACATCGGCGGCCCCGCCCTGATCCGGGCGGCAGCCAAGAATCACGCCTCCGTGGCGGTCGTCACGAGCCCGTCGCGGTACCCCGCGATCCTGGCCGCCCTCCGCGAGCCCGCGGGCATCTCGCTCGGGCTCCGGTCCGCGCTCGCGGTCGAGGCGTTCCGGCACACCGCCGCGTACGACGCCCGCATCGCCGCCGAGCTCCCGTGCCGGATGGACGAGGCAGGCGTGGAGCTGCCCGCCGAGCCCGGCCTGCCGCACTCGGAGGACCCGTTCCCGCCCGTCCTCGTCCTGCCGCTGGAGAAGGTGGAGACGCTCCGCTACGGCGAGAACCCGCACCAGCCCGCCGCCCGCTACCGGCGGACCGACCGCCGGGCGCGACCCGCCGACGGGCCGTTCGCAACCGGCACGCCGCCGATCCAGGGCAAGGCGCTCTCGTACAACAACGTGCTCGATGCATCCGGTGCGGCTGCCATCGCGCGCCGCCTGCGGGGCCCCGCCTGCGTGATCGTCAAGCACACGAACCCGTGCGGCGCCGCGGAGCGGGGCACGATCCTGGACGCGTGGACGGCGGCCCTCGCGGGCGACCCGGACGCCGCGTTCGGCGGCGTCGTCGCGCTGACGCGGCCGGTGACGTCGGTGGTCGCCACGGCCCTGACGGCGATCTTCCTCGAGGTCGTGGTCGCTCCCGCCTTCGAGCCGGACGCGCTGAAGATCCTCGCGAAGAAGCCGAACGTGCGCCTGGTCGTCGACGAGACCCTGACCGGCGCGGGCGACGCGGCCCTGCCGGATGGCCGCGTGCGCGTGGACTACCTCGGGTCGGTCCGGACGGCTGGTGGTGCGGTGCTCGTCGGCGCGCCGGATGACTCGATCGACGATGCGACCGAGTGGGCGACGCTGACCTCGCGAGAGCCGACCCTTCGCGAGGCCGCCGATCTCGACTTCGCGTGGCGCCTCGCCCGCGGCGTCGTCTCGAATGCGATCGTCCTGGTGCGCGACCTGCAGCTCGTCGGCCTCGGCTCCGGCCAGGTCAGCCGCGTCGATGCCTGCCGCCAGGCCGTCGCCAAGGCGGAGCGGCTGCACGCGCCGGCGGGGGCGCGGGGCGCCGTTGCGGCATCGGACGCCTTCTTCCCGTTCGCGGACGGCCCGGAGGTCCTCATGGATGCCGGCGTGACCGCGATCGTCCAGCCAGGCGGCTCGCTGCGCGATGCGGAGGTCCTTGCCGCGGCGGAGTCCCGCGGCGCGGCGATGCAGATCACCGCTCGCCGCCACTTCCGGCACTGACCGCGGGTGCGCATACTGTTGCCATGACCCGGCTGACGAACGAGGAATGCGTGTCGCGCTACGGCGCCGCGACGGCCGCCCACGACATGACCACCCAGGCAACCCTCCGCCATCCCGAGTGGAGCGTGTTCTGGCCCCAGTCCGGCGAGCGCGTCCACTCCAACGAGGCGTTCGCCGAGATCATCGCCAACTACCCGGGCGGCGCCCCGAAGATCGAGATCACGCGGACCGTGGGCGCGGAGGACCGGTGGGTCCTCACCGCGGGCAACACGATGATGCGGGTCGCCGGCAGCGGCGACTTCTGGTGGTCGGAGTGGCGGGTCCTCTACCCGGACGGCGAGGAATACGTCGTCGTGGATCTCATCGAGCTGCGCGACGGGCTCGTGTACCGCGAGACGATGTACTGGGCCGCGCCGTTCGAGGCGCCGGCCTGGCGCGCGCCCTGGGTGGAACGCGAAGGCTGATCGGCTTGACCCGGTTGCCGATCGCCGCGATCATCGCGCCATGACCCGCCGCGGGAGCCACATGGCGATGCCGCGGCGGTCGAGTCGCACGCGGGCCTGATCGAGGACCCGGCGGCGACCGACCGCCGGCTCCACTGCGCGCGCCGCCGGTGCGGCGCCGCCACCCAGCTCGCCCGTCGATCGACCCACCCCTCGAGGATCGAATGCCCGACCGTCCGCGCTACTACCTGACGACCGCGATCGCCTATCCGAACAACAAGCCCGGCCTGCACACCCTGTACGAGGTGATCGGGGCGGACGTGATCGCGCGCTGGCATCGGATGAAGGGCGATGACACGCGCTTCCTGACCGGCACCGACGAGCACTCGGTCAACATCGCCGAGAGCGCGGCGCAGCAGGGCCGGGACACGCGTGAGTTCGTGGACAGCATGGTCAAGCTGTTCACCGACGCCGAGGACGCGCTCCTGATCGCGCCGGACCGGTTCATCCGGACGACCGACCCCGACCACCGCCGCGCGAGCCAGGAGATGGTCCGCCGCGCGTTCGCGAACGGCGACGTGTACCTCGGCAAGTACGAGGGCTGGTACTGCCCGAACGAGGGGTTCAAGGCCCCGTCCGACCTGCACGAGACGCCCGACGGCATGCGCTGCCCGAACCACCCGACGATCACGCTCCAGTGGCTCACCGAGCGCAACTGGTTCTTCCGCCTCTCGGCATATCGCGACCGGCTCGTGGAGCATTTCGAGGCGAACCCCGAGTGGGTCCAGCCGGAGTACCGCAAGAACGAGATGCTCGCGTTCCTGCGCGGCGGCCTGGAGGACATCTCCATCTCGCGGGAGACCTTCCACTGGGGCATCCCGTTCCCGATCGCGGAGAACGGCGAGACGGCCCAGCGCGAGGACGGCTCGTGGGATCCCGAGGCGGGCGTGATCTACGTCTGGTTCGACGCGCTGATCAACTACATCACGGGCGCGGGCTTCCCGGACGACCCGGAGGCGTTCGCGAAGTGGTGGCCGGCCGACCTGCACGTCATCGGCAAGGACATCAACCGGTTCCACACGATCATCTGGCCGGCGATGCTGATGAGCGCGGGGATCGCGCTGCCCCGGAAGGTCTGGGTCCACGGCTGGCTCCTGACCGGGGGCGGCGAGCGGATGAGCAAGAGCCGCGGCAACTTCCTCGATCCGCAGGACAGCGTCGCGGCGTTCGGGCCGGACGGGGCGCGTTACGTGACGCTCCGCGAGGTCGCGTTCGACCGCGACACCGAGGTCACCTGGGACAGCTTCGTCCGTCGCTACAACGCGGACCTCGCGAACGACTTCGGCAACCTCGTGAACCGCACCGTGACGATGGCCGGCCGGTACCTCGGCGGTCCTCGCCCGGACCCGCGGCCGGCCGCGGATGCGCCCCTGGCCGCCGCCTGGGCTCGAACGCTCGCGGCGTACACCGCGAAGCTCGATGCGCTCCTGCTCCACGACGCGCTGGCGGCCCTGTGGGACTTCGTCGGCGAGGCGAACCGGTTCGTCGAGACGGAGCAGCCGTGGGCCATCGCCAAGGCCGCGAAGGCGGGCGATGCCGGCGCGCCGGCTGCCGAGGCGCGTCTCGCCTCCGTGCTCGGCGACCTGGTGGAGGCCGTGCGGCTGATCTCGCTCGCGTCGGCGCCGTTCATGCCCTCGATCGCGCCGCGGGCGCTCGAGCAGCTGGGCCACGCCTATCCGTATGCGGCCGACGGCAACGGCGGCCCGCCCGTCCTCGAGGCACTCGCATGGGGAGCGGCAACGCCGCCCGGCGCCGCCGCAGCCGCGCTCGGTACCGCGACACCCCTGTTCCCGCGCCTGGATGTCGAAATCGCGGGCGCCTGATCGTCGTTCTCGATGAAGCGGCCGGTCGCCGGCTCCGCGGCAACACATCGAAGACCCTGGAGGTTTCGACATGGCGCACGGCGAGATGAACCACATCGAGTTCCCGGCAGACGATCCCGAGCGCGCAAAGGCGTTCTACGGGGCCGTCGCGGGCTGGGAGTTCGGCGAGATGGAAGGCTTCCCGGACTACTACATGTTCCGGACGTCCGCGGGATACGGCGGCGCCATCGGCAAGCGCGACGTGTCCACCGGCCACAACCTCCGGATCTACATCGAGGTCGACTCCATCGACGACGCGCTCGCCGCATCGTCCCGCACGGGTGGCACGACCAAGGAGCCCAAGACGGAGATCCCGGGCATGGGCTGGTTCGCGGTCGTGACCGACCCCGAGGGCAGCGAGGTGGGCCTCTTCCAGGGATCCGGCGCCCGCTGACCGTTCCAGCCCTGCATTCAGACCGGTCCTCGCGCCGCCGGTGCCGGCGTCGCAGTGCTGGTACGAGGGCCACATACCCCTTGTAGGCGCCAGATCTACGTACAGCGGGGGGACCCTTCCGCTGTTGGTCGGCGATCGACAACCGGCGAACATCGCCGGGCCGCGGGCCGGAACGGCACGGGATTCGCCCTGTGCTCCGCGGTTTGGTGATTGGCATCCACCATTCCGCGGCAGAGATCGAAGGCGAATGTCGGAGGAACCGTCCCCTCCGCCGGTTGTCTCTTGACGACCCACAGTTGGTCGTCAGGTGCAGCCTCCCGCTCTCGCGTGGCCTCACGGCCTGAGCGCGTAGATCACAGGACCGCGATGCCGTCACCCGGCGGGGGTTCGCCGGCAGCAAGTGCCGCCATGACCGCGCGGGTGTCGAGCGGGAACGCGCCGCGAAGCGCTTCTCGGTGGAGCGCCAGCGCGGATCGGTTTGCCTGCGTGTCGGAGATCAGGAGGACCATCACGTCGATCCGGGCATCTCGCTTCTTCAGCTGAACCTTGCGGGCGACAACCTGCACATCGGTCAGTCGGGTCTCCGCCTCAACGCCGATCGAATATCCGCGCAGCCTCGTGTGGCCGTCGAGGGCTCGAAGGTCACCCGGCAATGGGAGCGGTACCTCGGTCTGCCACGGCGCCGAGTCGGGTAGCCGCGCCCGGAATCGAGCAAGAAGGCGCAGTTGGGGCGCATCCCGCGCCGGGTCGGCGGCCGGGTAGGCGCGAGCCGACAGGACGAGGCCGACTGCGGCGCAGGCGAGGGCCAGGTTGCGAACGGAGAGGTTCTCGATGTGGTTCCGCTCTATCCGCGCGAATGTCGCGTGATCTAGGCCAACGGAGGCGGCGGCGGCGCGCAGGCTCAGTCCGGCGCCTCGTCTGGCACCGCGAACGTCAGCTCCGACAAGACCCGTCAGGCGATGGCTGAGCTCCATCGCTCGATCCCTGGGGCGTTCGCGGGTCGTCATCAAGCCGCAGCATCGCAGCCACGGCTTATCGGCCACTCACCTGCCTGCGGCTACGATGCGCCGGTGCGCCTGATCGACAGCCACTGCCACCTCAACGCGGAGCGATTCGCGGGCGACGAGGCGGCCGTCCTGGAGCGCGCGAGCGCCGCCGGCGTGGAGCGGATCCTCGTGCCTGGCTGGAACGGGGCCTCGTGCGAGCGAGCCGTTGAGCTCGCGGCGCGGTTCGAAGGGCTCGATGCGTCGGTCGGCGTGCACCCGCACGATGCCGCCCGCATTGACGACGCCGGCTGGCGCCGGATCGTGGAGCTCGCCGGCGATGCGCGGGTCGTCGCGATCGGCGAGACCGGGCTGGACTACGACCGCGTCTTCTCGCCGATCGAGGACCAGCTGGCGAACCTCCGGCGGAACCTCGCGCTGGCACTCGAGACGGGCAAGCCGGCGATCCTCCACGTCCGATCGGCGACCGGTCGCAGCGACGCCCAGGACGCGATCCTGGCGGAGCTCCGGATCGCCGGATTCGGTGCCCAGGCGAGCGTGGGCGTCTTCGGGGCCGGGCGCGCGCCCGCGGTCATCCACTCGTTCTCGGGCTCCGCGGACTACGCCCGCGAGGTGCTGGACCTCGGCCTCGCGATCTCGATCTCCGGCCTGGCGTTTCGAGCCGGTGAGGAATCGACCGCCGAGGTGGTCCCGCTCGTGCCTGCCGACCGGTTGCTGGTCGAGACGGATTCGCCCTTCCTCTCGCCGCCGGGCGGCCCGCGCGGCCGCAACGAGCCCGAGTGGGTGCGGATCACCGCGGACTGGGTGGCCGCCCAACGCGCGGTCGCGCCGGACGCCGCCGGCGACGGGCTGGTGGGCGCATACGACACCTTCGTGGGGCGCGCGCCGGCGTGAGCTCGGATCGACCGCTCACGCGCCGTGCGTTCGTGCGCGCCGCGGCGCTCGGTGCAGGAAGCCTCGCGCTTGCTGCATGCGCGCCGTCGCCGGCGACGACGGCACCTCCATCGGCGTCACCGGCGGTGACGGGAACGCCGAGCCAAGCCACACCGGGCACGACGTCCGCCCCGACATCGGAGTCCAGCCCCACGGCGCCGCCGCTCCCGCTCCGCCAGCGGATCGCGCGGCTGCTCGTCGTGGGGTTCCGCGGACTGGAGGTCGCCGCGACGGACCCGATCGCAAGAGCGATCGCCCTGGACGGGCTCGGCGGCGTGATCCTGTTCGATCGCGACGAGGTGGTCGGTACGCGCAACGTCGAGTCGCCCACCCAGGTTCGCCGGCTCGTCGCCGACCTGCGTGCGCTCGCCCCGGAGCGTGAGCTGATCGTCGCAATCGACCAGGAGGGCGGGCTCGTCACGCGCCTGTCGCCGAAGTACGGCTACCCGGCAGTGGAGTCGCAGGCGTCGATCGGCGCGAAGAGCGCCACAGCCGTGAAGGCGTGGGCAGACACGATCGCCGGGACGCTCGCCGACGCGAAGATCAACCTCAACTTCGCGCCCGTCGTGGACCTGAACGTGAACCCGACCAACCCCGCGATCGGGGCCCTGCACCGCGCCTTCTCGGCGGACCCCAAGGTCGTCGCGCGCGACGCAGCGATCGAGATGACGGCCCACCGGGTGCGCGGCGTCAGGACGGCCCTGAAGCACTTCCCGGGCCTGGGCAGCGCCTCGACGAACACGGACTTCGGCGTCGCCGACGTCACCGCGACATGGCACGACGTGGAGCTCGATCCGTACCGCGACCTCCTTGGCGGCGGGCTCGTGGACCTCGTGATGGCGGCACACGTCGTCAACGGGCAGATCGACCCGTCGGCACCGGCGTCGCTCTCACGCAAGACCGTCACCGACCTCCTCCGAGCGCAACTGGGCTGGGAGGGCGTGGTCGTCACCGACGACCTGGGTGCCGCAGCGATCACCACGGCGTTCGGCTTCGAGGACGCGATCGGGCTGGCCCTGAACGCGGGCAACGACCTCCTGCTGTTCGCGAACCAGCACGAGTACGACCCGGCGCTTGCGACGCGCGTCATCGACGTCGTCGAGCGCTTGGTTGGGCAGGGGACCGTTCCGGAGGCGCGCATCGACGAAGCCCTCGCCCGGCTCCAGCGCCTCTTTCCCGCGCGGTCGGCCGGCACCGGTTGACACCCCACGAGCACCGCTCCTACTATTGCTAGCACTCTCACCCCGAGAGTGCTAAACGGTTCGGTTCCGATGGTCCGCTGGCCCGGCAGGAGATGGCCGGAGGCGCGGACGGGACCCACCGCAAAGGCACCACTGCGGAGTCCGCTCCGCTGCACATGACATGGGCGCGCCGCGCCCCGATCGAAGGTTCGGACGGCCCCGGCCGTCCCCAGGAGGAAACACCTTGGCCAGTGCCACGAAGTCCAAGACCAAGCTCCAGCCGCTGGGCGACCGCGTCGTCATCAAGCCGATGGCCCGCGAGGAGATGACCAAGAGCGGCATCGTCCTGCCGGACACCGCCAAGGAGAAGCCCCAGGAGGGGATGATCCTCGCCGTCGGGCCGGGCGCCTTCGACACCGAGGGCAAGCGGACCGCGATGGACGTCAAGGTCGGACAGAAGGTGCTCTACGGCAAGTACGCCGGCACCGAGTTCAAGCTCGAGGGTGAGGAGCTCCTCATCGTCAGCCAGAAGGACATCCTCGCCGTCGTCGCCGACTGACCGTCGGCCGAACCGGCTCCTACGGCACTTCCAACCACCAACCGCACGACACCCCTGGAGGGATCACCTTGGCCAAGCAGCTGTACTTCGATGAGAACGCCCGTCGCTCGCTCAAGCGGGGCATCGACCGCCTCGCCGACGCGGTGCGGGTGACGATCGGCCCCAAGGGCCGCAACGTCGTCCTCGACAAGAAGTTCGGGTCGCCGACCATCACCAACGACGGCGTCACGATCGCTCGCGACATCGAGCTCGAGGACCCGTTCGAGAACATGGGCGCGCAGCTCCTCAAGGAGGTCGCGACCAAGACCGACGACGTCGCCGGCGACGGCACCACCACCGCGGTCGTGCTCGGTCAGGCGATGGTTGCCGAGGGCCTCCGGGTCGTCAGCTCCGGCGCCAACCCGATGGTCGTCAAGCGCGGGATCGAGAAGGCGGTCGAGGTGATCGTCGAGGAGATCAAGCGCGTCGCCCGCCCGGTCGACAATCGTGAGCAGATCGCGGCCGTGGCCGCCATCTCCGCCGCGGATCCGGAGGTCGGCGAGATCATCGCCGAGGTCATGGACAAGGTCGGCAAGGATGGCGTCATCACCGTCGAAGAGGGCCAGAGCCTGGGCCTCGAGAAGGAATACACCGAGGGCATGCAGTTCGACCGGGGCTACATCTCGGCGTACTTCGTGACCAACCCGGATCGCATGGAGGCCGTCCTCGAGAACGCCTTCATCCTGATCACGGACAAGAAGATCTCCAGCATCCAGGACATGCTCCCGGCGCTCGAGAAGGCGGTCCAGCTGGGCAAGCCGGTCGTGATCATCGCCGAGGACGTGGACGGCGAGGCGCTCGCCACGCTCGTCGTGAACAAGCTCAAGGGCACCATCCAGGTCATCGCCGTGAAGGCCCCGGGCTTCGGCGATCGCCGCAAGGAGATGCTCCGCGACATCGCCACCCTCACCGGCGGCACCGTCATCAGCGAGGAGATCGGCCGCAAGCTGGACTCCGTCACCGCGGATGACTTCGGCAAGGCCCGCCGCGTCGTCGCCACCAAGGACGACACCACGATCGTGGACGGCGAGGGCTCGCCCGACGCGATCAAGGCGCGCATGACCCAGATCAAGGCGCAGATCGAGGACACGACCTCCGACTACGACCGCGAGAAGCTCCAGGAGCGACTCGCGAAGCTGGCGGGCGGCGTGGCCGTGATCAAGGTCGGCGCTGCGACCGAGGTCGAGCTCAAGGAGAAGAAGCACCGCATCGAGGACGCACTCTCGACGACCCGCGCGGCCGTCGAGGAGGGCATCGTCGCCGGCGGCGGCACCACCCTCCTGCAGGCCATCCCGGCCCTCGACAAGGTCAAGCTCGAGGGCGACGCCCAGGTCGGCGTCGACATCGTGCGCAAGGCCCTCGAGGCCCCGGCCCGCCAGATCGCCGACAACGCCGGCCAGTCCGGCGAGGTCGTGGTCTCCAAGGTCCGCTCGCTCAAGACCGGCGAGGGCTACGACGCCCTGGCCAACGAGTACGGGGACATGTTCAAGAAGGGCATCGTGGACGCCGCCAAGGTGACCCGCTCCGCCCTCCAGAACGCCGCATCGATCGCCGCGATGGTGCTCACCACCGAGACGCTCGTCACGGACATCCCCGAGAAGCAGGCCGCCGGCGCCGGCGGTGGGCACGGCCACGGTGGCGGCCCCGGCGACATGGACTTCTAGATCGCGCCTGCCCGCCCATGCGGGCGTTGGCGCTGCGCGCTTCGGCTCACGCACCTTCAAGTGCGCTCGCCTGCAGTGCTCGCACCGCCTTCGCCTGAACGGGCATACGCGATCCAAGACCTAGCAGCTCAGGAGCCCGGGCCGACGGCCCGGGCTCTTCGATTCCCGGCTGTAGCGCTTTGCACCGTGCGACGGGGACATTCGTTGATGGTCCGTGCGCACACGATCGCGAGGATTCCCTCGTGACGCAGGACCACTCGCCGAGCGCCGCTCGGATTCGGCTGTTCGACGCGGATCGCACGGACCGAGAGCTCACGCTCGAAGAGGCGCTGGCAGCGAAGGTGTCGGCGCGGCAGCTGCTGTGGGTGGACCTCACCGGCGAGACCGAGTCCGAGGACGTTCGGGCGCTCGTCGCACGGTTCGACCTCGATGTCTCGACCGCCCGGGCGCTGGCGACACCCGGAGGACGACCGAAGGTCGAGCTGCACGGCCAGCACTTCCACCTGCGCGTCGCCGCGGAGCCGGATCCGAGCCACCCCGGGGACCTCGATTGGCTCGACATCGTCGCCGCGCCGAACGTGGTGATCACGAGCCACTCCGGGGCCCTCGACTTCCTCGCTGTGACCAACGAGCGGATCGCGGCCGACGCGTCGATCGGCCAGCTCGATTCGGCGGAGTTCGTGGCGTCTCTGCTTGATGCGATCGTCACGACCTACCACACCGCCATCGACGGGCTCGAGGTCGAGCTGGACGAGATCGATGCCCGCGCCCTGGCCCGTCCGGGCACGGGTGAGCTGTTCGCGCAGCTGGTTGCCATTCGGCGGCGCATTGGGCGACTGCGCCGACTGCTCGCGGCGCACCGGGAGCTGTTCGCAGCCCTCGGTCGTCCCGACTTCGGACGCGGTGTGGCTTCGGTGGACCCGGACGTGTTCCTGTCAGTCGCCGCGCGCTTCGAGGGCGCAATCCAGTCGCTCGAGGCGACGCGCGAGGTCGTCCTCGGCTCGTTCGACATCCTCATGACCCGGACGGCGCAGCGGACGAACGACGTCATGCGGGTGCTGACCCTTGCGACCGTGATGGCCCTGCCGGCGACCATCACGGCCGGGTTCCTGGGCATGAACGTCATCGTGCCCGTCTCGAACGACGACCCGGTGTCGTTCTGGCTCATCCTCGGCGTCGTCCTCGCCTTCGAGGTCATGGTCGTGGCGTTCGCGCGCTGGCGACGCTGGCTCTGATCACGGGGCTTCGCGCATAGCCCCTGGTGACCGGGCGCGAAGGCCCGGCGAATACAATCTCGCGGTGACTCCCGCGGACCCGTCGCGACGGCGCAAGGCTGCCTCGGACGAGGACGCGCCGGTCGAAGGAACTCAGTTCGCGGAGCTCGCGGACGGCGCCACGGCCGCCCCGGATGAGCCGGAGTGGCTGCGCGACGCGGGTGGTGCCGATGGACCCGATCCGGAGGCCTGGCGCGACCCCAAGGCGAAGGCCGATCGCGAGCGCTACCAGGCGGAGGTCGCGGATTCGCGACGGCGGGAGATCCTCGGCAGGCTGAACCCGGAGCAGGCACGCGCGGTCACGACCACCGAGGGCCCTGTGCTGATCCTCGCGGGAGCGGGCTCCGGCAAGACGCGCGTGCTGGCGCACCGGATCGCGTATCTCGTTGGCGTCCAGAACGTGGCGCCGTGGCGGATCCTGGCGGTCACGTTCACGAATCGCGCGGCCGCGGAGCTGCGCGAGCGGATCATCCGGCTCGTCGGCGAGCCGGGCAAGGAGGTCCAGGCGGGGACCTTCCACTCCATCTGCGCGCGGGTGCTGCGCAAGGACGGCGAGGCGATCGGCCTGGATCGTCGGTTCGTGATCTACGACACCGAGGACCAGCAGCAGCTGATGAAGCAGATCCTGCGCGACGAGGGCCTGGAGGCGAAGGGCGAGACCCGGCCGCAGGCGATCCTCGGCGCCATCAGCCGGGCCAAGAACGACATGGTGGATCCCGGCGAGATCCCGCCGATGCGCCTGGCCACCGGCGCGACGGTCCAGGTCGCGCGCCTCGCCCGGCTGTACACCGCGGCACTGAAGAAGGCCAGCGCGCTCGACTTCGACGACCTGCTGCTCGACGCCGTCCGCCTGTTCGAGGAGTCGCCCGCGACCCTTGCTCGGTACCAGGAGCGCTGGCGCTACCTCCACGTGGACGAGTACCAGGACACCAACCGGCCGCAATACCTGTGGATCAAGGCGCTGGCCGCGAAGCACCGCAACCTCGCGGTCGTGGGCGACGACGACCAGTCGATCTACGGCTGGCGCGGCGCGGACATCCGGAACATCCTCGACTTCGAGCGCGACTGGCCCGACGCCGCGGTGATCAAGCTGGAGCAGAACTACCGCTCCACCCAGCTGATCCTCGACGCGGCGCACGCCGTCGTGTCGAAGAACCAGGCGCGGACCGACAAGAAGCTCTGGACGAAGAACGATCGCGGCCGGCTCATCGAGCGCTTCGAGGCGTACAACGAGGAGGAGGAGGCCGAGTGGATCGCGCGCCGCGTCGAGGAGCTGACCGGCACCCGCGGCTCTGCGCTGACGAGACGCGCTGACGACGGCGGGACCGTGAAGCTGCGGGACATCGCGGTCCTGTACCGGACGAACGCGCAGTCCAGGGCGATCGAGGAGGCGTGCCTCCGCTACGGGATCCGCTACCAGGTCGTCGGCGGGACCCGGTTCTACTCGCGGCGCGAGGTCAAGGACGCGCTGGCGTACCTCCGGATCCTCCGCTCGGACGCCGACGCCGTCAGCTTCGAGCGGGTCATCAACGTCCCGGCGCGTGCGATCGGCGACAAGTCGATCGGCGTCGTGCGCGAGTTCGTCGCCCGCGAGGGCGTCCCGTACTGGCTCGGCCTGGAGAAGGCCGCGGAGGGCGAGCTGCCGGACCTGACGGGCCGGGCCCGGACCGCGATCACCGAGTTCGTCGGGCTGATCCGGCGCCTGCGCTCGCGCGTGGGGATGCTCCCGCTGCCGGAGCTCCTCGACAACGTCCTGGAGCGCTCCGGCTACCGCGCGATGCTCGCCGACGGGACCGAGGGGGGCGAAGAGCGCTGGGCCAACCTCCTGGAGCTGCGCGAGGTGACGACGCGCTACGACGACCTGTCGGCCGACGACGCCCTGGACCGGCTGCTCGAGGAGACGGCGCTCGTCGCCGACCAGGACAGCTATCAGTCCGACGCGGACATGCTCTCGCTGATCACGCTGCACGCGGCCAAGGGTCTGGAGTTCTCGGTCGTGTTCATCGCCGGCCTGGAGGAGAGCCTCTTCCCGACCGGCCGCGCAGTTGAGGCCGAACGCGGCTTCAACCCGGACCCGCGGCCCATGGAGGAGGAGCGGCGGCTCGCGTACGTGGGCATGACCCGCGCCCGCGAGCGCCTGTACCTGTCACACGCCTGGCAGCGCGCGACCCGGCGCGGTCCGGGCACGAGCTGGATGGCCGAACCGTCGCGATTCCTCATCGAGATCCCGGCCGAGCTGATGAGCGGACCCCGCCTGGGTGCCAGGACGGAGGACGGCGCGGACCACGATGCGCCGGACGACCTCAATCTCGTGTTCGGGCGTGGCGCAACGCGCTTCGGACGCCCGATCCGGCCCGGAGCCGGGGCATTCCGCGAGGGGAGCGGGCGCCCGGGCGCGCCCCGCCCGGGCGAGACGTTCCAGCCGTCGCGTGACCTCGCGGCCCGGCGCGAGGCGTTTGCCGGCGGGGCGAGATCTGGCACGTTTGGCCGGCGCCCGGTCGAGGCATGGGAGGACAGCTCCACTCCTGACTCGGACCAGGTCGTGCGCCCGCTCGGCGGCGGCGCCAGGCCTGCGCCGAGGCCGATCGATCGCCCGGTGATCCCGGGCGAGCGCCGCTACCGCGACGGCGATCGCGTCCGCCACGCCCGATGGGGCGACGGCATCGTCGTCAGCTCGAAGCTCACGAGGAGCGACGAGGAGGTCACGATCGCCTTCCGCGATCCCCAGATCGGGCGCAAGACACTGCTCGCCTCGCTGGCCGGCCTGGAGCTCACGGGCTAGCCGCGAGCCAGGCCGGCCGCGCGCTCAGTCGCGGTACCAGGTCGCGGGACCGTCCTCGATCGCGCCGAACAGCGTGTCGGTGGCCTGGTCGTAATGGAATGTCCAGGCGAACTTGATGCTCGCACTGATCACGAGGAGAGGTCCGCAGCCACCCTGCTTGAACCAGGCGAACAGGTCGTCGCCCTGGACGCGCCCGGTGAGGTTGCCGGTGAAGGCGACCGTCGGTGCCGCGATCTCCACGCAGGTGGTGCCGTACTCGTCAACGTAGGTCATCGACACATTGGTGCCGCCGGTGACGTACAGGTGCTGGGTGCTGCCGTCGACCGGGTCCGTGCTCGACCAGGCGCCTTCGAACGCCGATCGCGGCGCGGCGGACGCCGACGGTGCAACGAGCACGCTGAACAGGGCGATCATGGCGATCGCGAGGCCGAGACGCCGCATGGTTGTGCTCCCTCCGATGACCCGAGGCCGGCGAACGCCGGCCGATACCAGGTATGGGGTCGATCGGACCCGAAATCTCGCAATCTGCGCGATACGCTGGCCGGCGATGACCGAGACCTTGTCGCCCGCTGACCTTCGCGGCGTCATCAACCTCGCCGACCTCGAGCCGCTGGCGCGCACGCGAATGGCGGGCCCGTCGTTCGACTACGTCGCCGGCGCGGCGTGGGACGAGATCACCCTCCGGGAGAGCGAGGAGGCCTGGCGGCGTTACCGCTTCGTGCCGCGCGTGCTGCGCGACGTCCAGCACGTGGACCTGTCCGGCCGCTTCCTCGGACGGCCGTCGAGCCTGCCGATCGCGATCGCGCCCATGGCCGCCCAGGCGATGGCCCACCCCGGCGCCGAGGCCGAGATGCTGCGGGGTGGAGCCGCAGCCGGGATCCCGTTCTGCCTGTCCACCTCGTCGTCGATGACGATGGAGGACGTCGCGGCCGCCGCGCCGGAGGCGGATCGCTGGTTCCAGCTGTACGCGATCCGCGATCTCGCCTACAGCCGGACGCTGGTCCAGCGGGCGGAGGCGGCCGGCTACCGGGCCATCGTGCTGACGGTGGACCTGCCGGTGCTCGGCTTTCGCGAGCGCGACCGGCGGTCCGGGTTCGCCCTCCCCGCGATGCCCCACATGGACGCGCAGCCCGACGCTCCGCCGACCCGGTACGGAGCCCTCGAGCACGACCGGGGCATCGGGCTGACGTGGGACACGATCGCGGAGATCCGGTCGTGGAGCTCGCTGCCGCTCGTGCTCAAGGGCGTCCTCTCGGCCGATGACGCCCGGATCGCGGCCGGCGCGGGAGTGGACGGGATCATCGTCTCGACGCATGGCGGTCGGCAGCTCGATCGATCCGTCTCCAGCGCCGATGTCCTCGCCGAGATCGTGGGCGCAGTCGACGGGCGGTGCGAGGTGTGGGCCGACGGAGGCATCCGACGCGGGCTGGACATCGTGGCCGCATTCGCGCTCGGCGCGACCGGGGTGCTCGTCGGGCGGCCGTTCTACTGGGCGCTCGCCGCGGCAGGCGCCGCCGGAGTGGAGCACGCGGCGTCGATCCTCCGGACCGAGCTGGACCTGGCACTCGCGCTCCTCGGCTGCACCTCGATGGGGGAAGTCCGGCGAGACCTGCTGCACCGGCCGCGCTGAGTCACCGCTCGTTGGCCCTTCCGTATCCTTGGCCCCGATGACGGATGTTGCGAACGCGGGCGAGGCGCTTGGACTCGACGGCTTGCCAGTCGACCCAGCACTGATAGCGGAGGCGGCTGCGCTGCCAGAGGATGACGCAGCGGCGCGCCACGCCAATCTCGTGGCACAGATCGAGGCCGCGAACAAGGCCTATTACGAGTCCGATGCGCCGATCCTGACCGACGCCGAGTACGACCAGCACTTCCGGCGCCTGGTCGCCCTCGAGGCTGCGTTCCCGGCGCTGGTGACGCCCGATTCACCGACGCAGCGGGTCGGCGCGCAGCTCGCCGGCACCTTCGACGAGGTCCGGCATCGGCGGATGATGCTGTCCCTCTCGAACGCGTTCAGCCATGACGAGCTGCGGGCGTTCGACGGCAGGGTCCGCAAGGGGCTCGGCCTGCCGGCCGCGCCGGAGCCAGCGCCGGAGCTCCGGTACGTTGCCGAGCTCAAGATCGACGGCCTCGCGATCTCGCTTCGGTACGAGCGCGGCCGGTTCGTGCAGGGGGCAACGCGCGGCGACGGCACCACCGGCGAGGACGTGACCGCGAACCTGCGCACGATCGGGACCGTGCCGGCGCGCCTCAGTGAGGCCGTCTCGCTCGATGCGCGCGGCGAGGTCTACATGCCCAAGGGGGAGTTCGCGCGCATCAACGCCGAGCGCGAGGAGCAGGGCCTGCCGCTCTATGCGAACCCGCGGAACTCCGGTGCAGGGTCGCTTCGCCAGAAGGACCCGGCGGTGACCGCGGCGCGCCAGCTGAGCACGTGGTCGTACCAGGTGATCGAGGACGAGGCGACCCCGCTCGGGCTGGCGAGCCAGTCCGGCGCACTGGATCGACTGCAGGCGCTCGGCTTCGCGGTGAACCCGAACCGCGAGTCCGGCCTGGACATCGAGGGCGTGATCGCGTTCACCGAGGCCTGGCGCGAGAAACGCCACGGGCTGCCGTACGAGACCGACGGGGTCGTGGTGAAGGTCGACGCCTTCGAGCAGCAGGAGCGGCTCGGCATGGTGAGCCGGGCGCCGCGCTGGGCAATTGCCTACAAGTACCCGCCCGAGCAGGTGGAGACGGTCGTCGAGGACATCGTCGCGTATGTCGGGCGCACGGGGACGCTCACCCCTGTGGCCCATCTTCGGCCGACGAAGGTCGCGGGCTCCACGGTCGCCCGCGCGACGCTGCACAACCTCGACGAGCTTCGACGGAAGGACATTCGCGTCGGAGATCACGTCATCCTCCAGAAGGCGGGCGACGTGATTCCCGAGGTCGTCCGCCCGATCGTGGAGAAGCGCACGGGCGAGGAGCGCGAGTGGGACATGCCCGCCGCGTGCCCGGTCTGCGGGCAGCCCGTGGTCCGCGACGAGGGTGCGGTCCGCCACTACTGCGCGAACGCCGCGTGCCCGGCGCGGGTGGGGCAGGAGTTCGGCTACTTCGCCGGCGGCATGGACATCGACGGCCTCGGCTGGGCGGTGCTCTCACAGCTGCTGGAACGGGGCATGGTCAAGCGCCGCGGCGACTTCTTCCGGCTGACGGTCGAGGATCTCGAATCCCTGGACCGGTTCGCGCGCAAGAGCGCCGAGAACCTCTACAGCGCGATCCAGAAGGTCCGGCGCCGGCCGCTCGAGCGGATCATCGCGTCGCTAGGCATTCCGCAGGTGGGTTGGACGACCGCCATCGAGCTCGCGCACTGGCTGGCCGCGGAGGTCCCGGACGGGCCCGGGGCGTGGCTGGCGAGGGCTGCGGCGCTGCTCGAAACCACCGCGACCGACCGCCCGGAGGTATTCAAGGAGCTCGAAGGGATCGGGCCGACCCTTGCGGCATCCCTCGCCGGCTATTTCGGACCGGGCGGGCCTGGCGAGGGCGTGCTGGAGGACCTCGCGGCCGCCGGGGTGGAGGCCGAGCTGCCGGCGCCGCGCGCGGCGGTCGTCGTGGGCCCGCTCGCGGGCAAGACCGTCGTGGTCACGGGCACGATCGAGGGCTTCAGCCGCGAGGAGGCGGAAGCAGCAGTCCGTGAGGCCGGCGGCAAGCCGGGCGGCTCGGTGTCGAAGAAGACGGACTATGTCGTTGCCGGCCCGGGTGCGGGCTCCAAGCTCGCCAAGGCGGAGGAGCTCGGCGTACCCGTCCTCGACGCCGAGGGCTTCCGCGCGCTGATCCGCGAGCGAGAATGAGCGCCATGCAGACACCACCTGATCCCATCGCCCAGGCCGCCGCGTACCAGCAGCTGCTCCTTGCCGCGCTCGGCGCGGACGATCCAGTCGAGGTGCAGTCGCGAGGGCCGGCGGACGCCCGCGCCCTCGTCCTCGAGGCGGGCGCGGACTTGCGGACGCGGCCCGCGCCGCGCGAGTGGTCCGTCCTGCTGTGCCTGGCGCACATCGCTGACGGCGAGCTGGTCATGAGCGGCCGGTATCGCTGGGTGCTCGCGCACGATCGGCCCGAGCTGATCGGCTACGACCAGGACCTGTGGGTGGACAACCTCCACCGCGACGACGAGGACCCCGAGGACCTGCTGGCCCAGTACGCCTCCCTCCGGGCCGCGAACGTCAGGCTCTGGCGCGCCTCCAGCCCGGCGCAGCGAGCGAGGGTCGGCGTCCATCGCGAGCGCGGGGAGGAGAGCTTCGATCTGATGTTCCGGATGCTCGCCGGCCACGACCGCGTCCACCTCGCGCAGGCGCGACGCGCGCTGGCGGCGGTCCATGGGGGGTCCCGAAGCGGGACGTGACCCGCGTCAGCCGATCGCGTGGTTGAACTGGCCCCAGATCCATTCGGGATGCCATGCCATGGGCTCGCCGCGGACCATCCGCGGCGCCGCCCACTGGGGCGTGAACCCGGCCGCCTCCAGCCGCGCCAGGCCGTCCTCGTTCTCCTGCAGCAGCCCGACGCGCACGCGCCCCTCCGGGCCGGCCTTCACGCGGCGTTCGTCGATGATGGCCGTCGCCGCATCGAATGAACGTGCCACGGTCGCGCCTCCGCCCCACGGCGCGCGAATGACGAAGCCATCCACGGAGCCGTCGGGTCCCGGCAGCACCTTGGCGGTGTCGGGCGTTGCGAATCGGCGGATGAGGTGCCCGCGCTCCTCGCCGCTGCCGATCCGATCGAGCGCGACCATCCCATCGACGTCGTCAGGCCTGAACGCCCGAACCGCGTTCGGAGCGCCGGCGGGCAACGTGGCGAACCCCGGCGCCTCGAGGATCCGGTAGCGCGTCTGCACCTCGAAGCCCATCGTCGAGTACAGCCGTCGCCCGTCCGCGGTCGCGACCAGCACGAGGGTTCGCGCGCCACCCGAATCGAGGCGATCGATGATCGATTGCGTGATCGCCCGGCCCAGGCCCTGGCCGCGCCATCCCGGGTCCACGAAGATCGTCCCGATCCAGCCAACGGCGCCGTTCAACGTTCCGACGCCCGTCCCCACGATGGCCCCGTCCGATTCCGCGACCATCGGCGTGCAGGCCGGCTGGCTGGTGGCGAAGGCGAGGAAGTCGCGGCGGACGCCCCAGTCGTTGGACAGGATCATCTCGGTGGCGGCATCGACGTCGCTCGGGAGCATCGGGCGGAGCACGGGCATGGCGCCAAGTATCATCCGCCGGTGGCCGGACTCACCCGCTCGGACGTGGAGCACGTCGCGTATCTCGCCCGCCTTCGACTGACCGACGAGGAGCTCGTCCGGCTCGAGGGCCAGCTCAACCACATCCTGGACCAGTACGCGAAGCTCGCCGAGCTGGACACGTCGGCGATCCCGCCCACCGCCCAGACGATCGAGATCGAGAACATCCTGCGCGAGGACGTCGCTGCCGCATCCCTCCCGGTCGAGGCCGTCCTGCGCAACGCGAAGCTCACCGAGGGCGATTTCATCGTCGTGCCGCCGATCCTCGGCGGCGACGCGTGATGGCCGCGGACCTCACGCGCCTGCTCGGGCACGAGCTGGCCGGGCGCCTGCGGACGGGCGAGGTCTCCTCGCGGGACCTGACCCTCGCGCACCTCGAGGT
The DNA here is from genome assembly GCA_016191395.1 of Chloroflexota bacterium. Taxonomy (GTDB): domain Bacteria; phylum Chloroflexota; class Limnocylindria; order Limnocylindrales; family CSP1-4; genus UBA5189. The sequence goes on along the minus strand of JACPOS010000025.1, from coordinate 47,238 downwards.
CGCGGAGCGTCAGAACCACGCGCTGAACGCCTGGCTCGTGATCGAGCGGGAGAAGGCGCTCGCGGAGGCGGACGCCGCCGACGCGCGGCTCGCCGCCGCACGGGCCGAGGGTCGGGGGGCCCTGGATGCCCTCCACCCGTTGCTCGGCCTGCCGATCGCGCTCAAGGACCTGGTGTCCGTGGCCGGCGGCCAGTGCACAGCGGGATCCCGGATCCTCGAGGGCTACGTCGCGCCGTACGACGCGCACGTCACCGAGCGGCTGCGCGACGCCGGCGCCGTCATCCTCGGCAAGACCAACATGGACGAGTTCGCGATGGGCTCGTCCAACGAGTGGTCGGCCTACGGGCCAGTGAGCAATCCATGGAACCTGGACATGGTTCCCGGCGGCAGCAGCGGCGGGTCGGCGGCGGCCGTCGCCGCGTTCCATGCGCCGTTCGGGATCGGGACGGACACCGGCGGCTCCATTCGCCAGCCGGCGGCCCTCTCCGGGATCGTGGGGTTGAAGCCGACGTACGGGCGCGTGAGTCGGTACGGGATCGTGGCCTTCGCCTCGTCCCTCGATCAGATCGGGCCGCTCGCGCGCGACTCGCGCGACGCCGCCGCCCTCCTGCACGCAGTCGCGGGCCGCGACGATCGCGACTCCACCTCCGCGCCGGTGCCGGTCCCGGACGGGCTTCTGCACCTGCCGGGATCGGACGACGAGGCCGCAGGCTGGCTGCGCGGAAAGCGCCTGGGCCTGCCGCGCGAGTACTTCGTGAAGGGCATGGAGCCGGGCGTCGAGGCGCGCATCCGCGAGGCCGTTGCCAACCTGGAAGCCGCCGGGGCAACGATCGAGGAGGTCTCGCTCGCACACACGGACTACGGCCTCGCCACCTACTACATCGTGGTGCCGGCGGAGGCATCCGCGAACCTGGCCCGATACGACGGCGTGCGCTACGGCCACTCCGTGCGCCTGCCGGGCGGCGACTTCATCGCGGACTACCTGGCGACCCGCGGCGAAGGCTTCGGGCCCGAGGTGAAACGACGGATCATGCTCGGGACGTATGCGCTGTCCGCCGGCTACTACGACGCCTTCTACCTGAAGGCGCAGAAGGTCCGGACGCTCATCAAGCGCGACTTCGACGAGGTCTTCGGGTCGGGGATCGACGCGCTGGTCGCCCCGACGTCCCCGTCGGTGGCGTTCAAGTTCGGCGCGAGGACGGCCGACCCGGTCGCGATGTACCTCTCGGATGCGTGCACGCTGCCCGCGAACATGGCCGGGATCGCGGGGGTATCCGTGCCCTGCGGGCTTTCCGAGGGCCTGCCGGTGGGCCTCCAGTTCATCGGTGCTCCATGGTCGGAGCTGGAGCTGCTGCGCTTCGGGCGCGGCTACGAGGCCATCACCGCCGACGCGCCCTGGCGGACGATGGAGCCGGCCCAGCTGGCCCTCGCCGACGATCCAGCCGGCCCCACGCCCGTGGAGCGCGCTGCCGCCCTCGTGGCCGCGTGAACGTGCGCGCGCCGAACGATCTTGGCGCGGTCGACCCCGACGTCGCGCGCCTCGTCGCCCAGGAGGCGGATCGCCGCGCGCGCACCATCGACCTGATCGCGTCGGAGAGCGAGCCGTCGGCCCCGGTGCTGGAGGCCCTGGGCTCCGTCTTCGCAGCCAAGACCGCCGAGGGCTATCCGGGACGGCGCTACCACCGGGGCACCGAGTTCGCCGACGAAGTCGAACAGCTCGCGATCGACCGGGCGAAGGCGCTGTTCGGCGCCGGCCACGCGAACGTCCAGCCGAGCTCCGGCGTCAACGCGAATCTCGCCGTCTACCGGGCGCTCCTGAAGCCCGGCGATGCCGTCCTGGCCCTCCAGCTCGCGCACGGCGGCCACCTCTCGCACGGCGATCCGGCGTCGATCACCGGCGCGGTCTACCGCTTCGAGCACTACGGCGTCCGCGCGGACACGGAGACGATCGACCTCGACGAGGTCCGGGACCTGGCGCTCCGGCATCGGCCGCGCCTGATCGTGACCGGCGGCAGCTCCTACCCGCGGGCGATCGACTACGCGGCGTTCGCCGCGATCGCGGCAGAGGTCGAGTCAAAGCTGCTCGTGGACATGGCCCACGTCGCCGGCCTCGTCGCCGCAGGCGAGCTGCCGAGCCCCGTGCCGCATGCGGACGCGGTGACGTTCACGACCTACAAGACGATGCTCGGTCCCCATGGCGGCGTGATCCTGTCGACCGCTGACCTCGCTCGGAAGATCGATCGCGCGATCTTCCCGGGCACGCAGGGTGCCCCCGACTTCGGGCGGATCACCGCCAAGGCGGTGTGCCTGGGCATCGCCGCGTCCGATGGGTTCCGCGAGACCCAGCGCCGCATCCGCGCCAACGCGACGGCCCTCGCCACGGCACTCGCGGGCTACGGCGACCGACTCGTGAGCGGCGGCACGGACAACCACATGGTCCTCGTGGACCTGCGCCATCGCGGCGTGACGGGCGATGTGGCGGAGGTCGCGCTGGAGACCGCGGCGATCCTCTGCAATCGCAACGTCATTCCGTTCGACCCGGGCACGCCGGATCGCCCGAGCGGCCTCCGGTTCGGCACCACGAGCCCGGCGCAGCGCGGGATGGGCCCTTCCGAGATGACCGAGATCGCCGCGCTGATCGACAAGGCGCTGCAGGCGCCCGATCCGGCGGCCGTCCGACCGCGCGCGGAGGCACTGGCCGCCCGGTTCGGCGCTGGCCCGGCGCAGTAGAGTTCGCGCATGGTCACCACGAACCCCCGCGTGCCCCTTGCAGGCCGTGTCCTCGCGGAGCGGGTTCGAGCCGTCCCGCCGTCCGGCATCCGCAGGTTCTTCGACATCGCGGCCACGATGACCGACGTGATCAGCCTCGGCATCGGCGAGCCGGACTTCGACACGCCGCGGTCCATCATCGAAGCAGGCGTGGAGTCCCTTCGCGAGGGCCGGACCCACTACACCTCGAACTCCGGCACCATCGAGCTCCGGCGCGCGCTCGCCGCGCACCTGGAGCGCCTGTACGGGGTGTCGTACGACCCGAGGACGGAGCTGCTGATCACGGTCGGCGCGTCGGAGGCGCTGGACCTCGCGATGCGCGCGACCATCGATGCCGGCGACGAGGTGATCCTGCACGAACCCTCGTACGTCGCCTACGTGCCGGCCGTCGTGTTCGCCGGCGGTACCGCCGTGCACGTCGCCACGCGCTTCGAGGACGACTTCGCGCTGGACCCGGCCGCGGTGGAGGCGGCGATCACGCCACGGACCAAGGGCCTCTTCCTCGGCTACCCCTGCAACCCGACGGGCGCGGTGCTGCCCGACGCGGCGCAGGACGAGCTGGCTCGGATCGCGGAACGGCACGACCTCCTCGTCTACAGCGACGAGATCTACGATCGGCTGGCGTACGGGTCGTACCGACATCGGGCGTTCTCCGCGCTGCCCGGCATGCGCGAGCGGACCATCCTGATGGGTGGCTTCTCGAAGGCGTACGCGATGACCGGCTGGCGCATCGGCTGGGTGGCCGCGCCGGCGCCGGTCATGGAGGGGATCCTGAAGATCCACCAGTACGTGATCATGACCGCGCCCACGGTCGCCCAGGATGCGGCCCTCGCGGCCCTCGTCGACGGCGAGCCCGACGTCGAGCGCATGCGCGCGGAGTACGACCGTCGTCGCCGGCTGGTCGTCGACGGCTTCAACTCGATGGGCCTCGAGACCTTCGAGCCACGCGGCGCCTTCTATGCCTTCCCCCGGGTCAGCTCCACCGGGCTGGACGCCGACACCTTCGCGCAGCGGCTGCTCGAGGAGGAGCACGTCGCTGTCATCCCCGGCAGCGCATTCGGACCGTCCGGCGCCGCGCACGTTCGCGCCTGTTACGCAACCTCGTACGAGCGGCTCGAGGAGGCCCTCGTCCGGATCAGGCGGTTCGTCGACCGGATCGCATAGCGCCGGTGCTCGACTCGCTCAATTCCTCGGTGGTCCCGGCCTTGATCGCGCCGGCCGCTCCCGCTCCCGCCTCGGCACCGTTCCTGACGTTCCTGTTCACGGACATCGAGGGCAGCACGCGGCTGTGGGAGGAGCACTCGGAGGTCATGGGCCCCGCGCTGGCCGCGCATGACCGAATCCTCCGGAGCTCGGTCGAGGAGGCCGGCGGATCCGTCGTGAAGATGACCGGCGACGGGATGCTGGCAACGTTCGAGGACCCGCGGGCCGCTGTCGCGGCCGCGCTCTCGGGCCAGCGGGCGCTCGGGCTGGCGGTGACGAGCGTGCTCCGGGTTCGGATGGCCCTCCACGCCGGCGCGGCGGAAGTCCGCGACGGGGACGTCTTCGGGCCGTCGATCAACCGGGTCGCCCGGATCCTCGCAACCGGGCACGGCGGCCAGGTGCTGCTCTCGGCATCGGCAGCGCTGCTGGTGCGGGACCGCCTGCCGGAACGCTGTGAGCTGGTGGACCTCGGCACGCATCGACTGCGCGACCTCGATCGGCCGGAGCAGCTGTTCCAGCTCGTGGCGCCGGACCTGGCCAGGGACTTCCCGCCGCTCCGCTCGTTGAACAACCGGCGCACGAACCTGCCGGCCCAGCTGACCTCGTTCGTCGGCCGGGAGCGCGAGCTCGCGGAGGTCGCCACGCTCCTCGCCCGGCACCGCCTGGTGACCCTGATCGGGACGGGCGGGACCGGGAAGACTCGGCTGATGCTCGAGGCCGCCGGGAGGCTCGGTGACCGCTTCCCGGATGGCACGTGGCTTGCCGAGCTCGCGCCGCTCGGCGACCCGTCGCAGGTCGCGTCCGAGGTCGCGCGAGCGCTTGGCGCCCCGGAGGTTCCGGGCGTGCCGGCGATGGCGGTCGTGACGTCCTTCCTCGCCGAGAAGGAGCTCCTGCTCCTGCTCGACAATGCCGAGCATCTCGTCGACGGCGTTGCGGGAGTCGCCGGGCGCCTGCTCGCGGCGGCACCGCGCCTGCGGATCGTCACGACGAGCCGCGAGGCGCTCGCCGTGCCCGGCGAGGCGGTCCTGCAGCTGCAGTCACTGTCGTGCCCCGGTGTCGGCGGTCGCCTCGGAGGCATCTCCACCTCGGCGCCCGATCTGGCCGGTGCGGCAGGCACCGAGGCCGTGCAGCTGTTCATGGAGCGGGCGACGGCCGTCGATCCGACGTTCACGCTCGGTGCGGCGAACGTCGCGGCCGTCTCGGAGATCTGCCGTCGCCTCGACGGCATCCCGCTGGCAATCGAGCTTGCGGCGGCCCGGGTCTCAGCCATGTCCGCGGATGACATCGCGCTGCGGCTCGGCGACCGGTTCCGGCTCCTCGCCGGTGGCCGGCGCACGGCGGTGCCGCGCCAGCAGACGCTCCACGCCCTGATCGACTGGAGCTGGGACCTGCTCAACGACGACGACCGGCGCCTGCTGCGGCGCCTGTCGATCTTCTCGGGCGGATGGACCGCTCAGGCCGCGGCCAGGATCGTCGGCGACGTCGAGGCGGTGGACGAGATCGAGCTGGTCGACGGACTCACCCGGCTGGTCGACCGATCGCTCGTCATCATCGACCGTGGTCCGACGACCCGCTACCGGATGCTCGAGACAATCCGCCAGTACGCGCGCGAGAAGCTCATCGAGGCGGGCGAGGTCGCCGCCGTGGGCGATCGACACTTCGAGGCGTTCGCGGCCCTGGCGGCCGATGCGGAGCCGATGCTCCGTGGTCCCCAGACGGTCGACTGGCTCGACCGGCTCGACGCGGATGCGGAGAACCTCGGCGCCGCGCTGGAGTGGGGACTCGAGGCCCAGCCGTGGGCCGCGGTGCAGATGGCCGCCGCGATGCTGGCCTACTGGGCCGTTCGCGTCGCATCGGCCGACAACGATTCGCGGATCGTCGCGGCGGTCGAGATCGCGCGGGCCCGCGTCATCGCCCAGGCCGACGCCGATCGAGCCATGCAGGTGACCGCGGCCTGGCTGCTCGGCGAGGCCGCGCGGCTGTGGGGGATGTCCGGTCGGGCCTCGGTCGGGCTCGCGTGGGCCAAGGACGCGGTCGCGGTCGCGCGGGCGAGCGGCGACGAGGTCGCGCTGCTTGCGGCCCTCAGTGGATTGGCGATCTCGACCGTCTTCAGCGGGACGGACGAGGACCTGCGCCCCATGTTCCAACAGGCCACCGAGCTGGCCGAGAAGTCGGGAACGTGGTGGATGCTGGCAATGTCCGCGGGATTCTCGGGGGCGACGCTGTGGGATCTCGATCACGAGATGAGCGAGGCGCTGCTCCTCCGCGCTGACGAGGCGGCGCGGCGCTCTGGCAGCCCCTACGCGATCGGCTCGGCGGCGCTCGCGCACGGGCGAATGCTCGGCAAGGCCGGCCGGCTCGACGACGCGGTGGCCGCGTTCGGCGTCGCGATCGACCGGTTCGGCGAGATCGGCGACGAGCGGTTCGTCCTCGCAGCCCGGAGCGACATGACGCATGCGCTGCGCCGTGGCGGGCGCCTGGACGAAGCCGAGGCCCTGTACCGCGAGACGATCGGCGGCTGGGTCCGCCTCGGCCACCGCGGTGCGGTCGCCAACCAGCTCGAGAACATCGCCTTCCTCGCGATCGCCCGGCGACGGCCGGAGCGCGCCGCCCGACTGCTCGGCGCCGCGGAGGCCATGCGCGACGCCGTCGACGCACGGATGGCGTTCGACGAGCTGCCCGAGATGGCGGCCAACGTCGAGCAGCTGCGGACGCTGGCCGAGGACCACGGCATCGACGCGTGGTGGGCAGCAGGCCGCTCGATGTCCATGGCCGACGCGGTGGCGCTCGCCGTCGCCGAGTAGCCCACACCCGCCAAACGAGGCAGGACGCTTGGCGGATTGACCGGGCACCGCCGCGCCCGGACGATCTCCGGTGCGCCCACGCATGGCGCACGCCCAGGGGGATGAACCGCATGCCGATACCGGGCCGATCGGTCGACGATCTGCCGCTCGCCGCCTACTCCACGGGAGTCGATCCGGAGACGGAGCCGGACATCGTTCGCGAGGACGCCACGGCCCCGCCCACAGCCGCGGCTGCCGCCATGGTGGCGAGCGCCGCCGCGCCGCCGGCAACTGCGCGCCGCGCCGTCGACGAGGCCGCGGCCATGCCGGTCCCCGAGGGCGAGCCAACGCCCGCCGTCGGCGCGATCGCGCTGGCGCGCGCCCGAACGTTCGCGAGGCGCAATCCGAGACTGGCGGCCGGCGGCCTGTTCGTGGCAATGATCCTGGTCGGGCTCGTGCTCCTGAGTGGCGGCGGTCCCAGCCCGAGCGCCGCCGGTGCCCTCGCCAGCCCGACCTTCCCGCCGATCGCCGTCGTCGCAGCGCCGACCGGCAACGCGACGCTCGTCCTGACCGGCCCGATCCAGGGGACCTTCACCCTGGCCGGCGGCGCCAGCGACGCAGCGAAGGCAAACTCGTTCACCGCGTCGTGGAAGGACGCCGCTTCGAACACGGTCGCGCTCGACGCCACGGTGGATCGCGGGACCCGCACCACGGACGCGACGCTGGTCCTGCGCCTGAGCCTCGTCGCCGCCGACGGCACCGTGCGCACCTTCACCTCGAAGGCGGGGGAGTGCACGATCGGGATGGGCGTCCTGCCGAGCGCGGTGTCGGGCTCGTTCACGTGCAAGGCGCTCAGGAGCGACGACGGCAAGGTGACCGTCGGGGCGAGCGGCACCTACCGCACCTGACCTGCGGACGCCCGGCCGAGTCGGGCACACTGGCGATCGAATCCTGGCCTGCCGATCCAACGGGGAGCGATTGCCACATGGACGGGTTCGAGCGGCGCGACCAGCCCGGCAAGCGGGTCATCATCATCGGTGGGGGCATGGCCGGCCTCGTCGCCGGCTACGAGCTCGCGCGGGCGGGCCACGACCCGCTCATCCTGGAGGCGCAGAACCGCGTCGGCGGCCGGGTATACACCCTGCGGACGTTCGCCCCGGGCCTGTACGCCGAGGCGGGCGCGATGCGCATCCCGCGCGTCCACGACCTGACGCTCGGCTACATCGACCACTTCGGGCTGCCGCTGCGTCCGTTCGTGATGGGCAATCCCAGGGGCCTCGTCTACGTGGGCGGCAGGCGGCTCACCGCCGAGCAGGCCGGCGTCGCCCCGGACGAGCTGGGCTTCCCGGTTGCCCCCCACGAGCGCGGACGCTCGCACAGCGCCCTGTGGGACGACGCGACGCGCGAGCTGCGCGCCTGGATCGAGGCCGACGAGGACGCGGGCTGGGAGCGGATCCGGCAGGAGTACGACGGCTACACGATCCGCGAGTTCCTGGAGGTCCGCGGCTTCTCCGAGGGCGCCATCGAGATGTACGGCGTCATGAACTTCGTGGAATCCGGGATCAACAACGCGGTGATGGAGGAGTTCCGCGAGGACTTCGGCAAGGCCTATGAGGACATGCAGGAGATCGTCGGCGGGTCGGACAACCTGCCGAACGCCTTCTACCGCGAGATCCCGGACCGGGTGCGGTTCGGCGCGGAGGTCCACGCCATCGACCAGGATCCCGACGGCGTCACGGTCCACTTCAAGACGGAGGCCGGCCGGTACGCCGAGCGCGGCGACTACGCGATCGTCACGCTGCCATTCTCGGTGCTCCGGCAGGTGGAGATCCTCACGCCGTTCTCGCACGAGAAGCAGCGCGCGATCCGCCAGCTGAACTACGCGGCCTCCACCAAGGTCCTGTTCCAGGTCCGCGAGCGGATCTGGGAGGCCGACGACGGGATCTACGGCGGCGCGACCGTGACCGACCTGCCGATCCGGCGGATGAACTACCCCACGCCGGACCCGAGCAGCCCGCGCGGCATCCTGCTGGCGAGCTACACGTGGGACCAGGACGCGGCGCGCTGGGGCGCGATGGACGAGGAGACCCGGCTGGAGGAGGCCCTCGACGACGTGGCCCGCATTCACCCGCGGATCCGCGACGTGTACGAGGTCGGGGCGTCGCACGCCTGGTACAACGACCGCTTCGCGAACGGGGCGTTCGCGATGTTCGAGGCGGGCCAGCAGACGCAGCTCCAGGCGGACATCGTCAGGCCGGAGGGCCGGATCTACTTCGCCGGCGAGCACTGCTCGCTGTACCACGCCTGGATCCAGGGCGCCCTCGAATCCGGCCTCGACGCCGCGCGCGCGATCCACGAGATGCCCGTCCCGGCCCGGTGACCGCGTTCCTGCACGGCGTCGCGAGCGCCGATCCGGGGCTCATCCCGGGCTGACTGCCGCGTGTGCGACACTCGGGGCATGCCTGCGAGTGCCCTGTCGACCGCGCTGGATCGCTACGAGGCCGTCATCGGCATCGAGGTCCACTGCCAGCTGAAGACGGCCTCGAAGATGTTCTGCGCGTGCTCCACGGCCTACGACGGACACCGCCCGAACAGCCACGTCTGCCCGGTCTGCCTGGGGCTCCCCGGCGCCCTGCCCGTGATCAACAGGCGCGCGGTGGAGCTGGTCCTCGCGACCGGGGCGGCCATCGGCGCGTCGACGCCGGAGGCGACCCGCTGGGATCGCAAGAACTACTTCTACCCGGACCTGCCCAAGGGCTACCAGATCAGCCAGTACGACCTCCCCCTCGCGTCGGCGGGCACGCTGACGTTCGACACCTCCGACGGCCCGTTCACGACGGGGATCACGCGGGCGCACCTCGAGGAGGACACGGCGAAGCTCGTCCATGGCGAAGGCCCGGCGGGGGAGCGCCTGAGCCTCGTGGACTTCAACCGGTCCGGTGCGCCGCTCATGGAGATCGTCACGGACCCGGACATCCGGACCGCGGAGCAGGCCAGGCGCTACGCGGAGGAGCTGCAGCTGCTCCTTCGGACCATCGGCGCGTCGGACGCGGACATGGAGCGCGGCCAGCTGCGGGTGGAGGCGAACGTCTCGCTGCGGAAGCGCGGCACCGAGGCGTTCGGGACGCGCGTCGAGGTCAAGAACATGAACTCGTTCCGCTCGGTGGAACGGGCGATCGAGTTCTAGATCGAGCGGCAGGCGGCCGCCCTGGACGCCGGCGAGCCGCTGCGGATGGAGACACGCGGCTGGTCCGACGAGCGCGGCGAGACCTACCACATGCGCAGCAAGGAGACCTCTGACGACTATCGCTACTTCCCGGAGCCGGACCTCCCGCCGTTGCGCGTCGACGCCGTCTGGCTGGCCGGCATCCGCGTGGGCCTCGCGGAGCTGCCCGCTGCACGCCGTGCGCGCTACCGGGACGTGCTTGGTCTCTCCGCGTACGACGCAGCCGTGCTGGTCGCCGATGCCGACGCCGGCCGCGTGTTCGAGGCGACCCTCGCCGCGGCACCGGGCCTGGAGGCGAAGCCGGTCGCGAACTGGGTGACCGGCGACTACCTCCGGATCCGGAACGCGTCCAGCGACACGGTCACGGTGGATCCCGCCGCGCTCGCCGACCTCGTGCGGCGCGTCGCGGACGGCTCGATCAACCGCTCGTCCGGCAGGGCGGTGCTGGAGGCGCACGTCGCGAACGGCGACACGATCGAGGCGATCGTGCAGCGGCTGGGCCTCGCCCAGATCTCGGACACCGCGTCCCTCGGGCCCGTCATCGACGAGATCCTTGCCGCCAACCCCGCAGCGGTGGCGGACGTTCGTACGGGCAAGCCCCAGGCGATCGGGTTCCTCGTGGGTCAGGTCATGAAGGCGACCCGTGGTCAGGCGAACGCCGCGGTGGTCGCCGCGGCGATCCGCGACCGGATCGGCGTGGCGGAGTCCTGATGGGCCTGCTCAACCTGGCCCTGCTCGTCATCGGCGTCGCGCTGATGGCCTTCGGGTATGGCCGGGCGCGTGCGCCGTGGGCGCGCTACCAGGCGCTCAAGGAGCAGGACGCGAACATCGCACGCTACGAATCATGGCGAGGCGGCCTCCGCGACACCGGCACGACCGGTGCCTCCGTGGCGATGGCGGTCCTGCGCAAGCAGGTCCGCGACGGGGCGCTCATCGCGGGGGCGGGCATCGTCGTCGCGATCGTCGGCCTGCTGGTCCGGTAGGCACGAAGGGGTGGCCGTGGCAAGGAAGCGGACGCACGGGCGCGGCTTTGCGACGCGCGCGATCCACGCAGGCGAGCGCCCGGACCCGGTGACGCACGCGCACAACACCCCGATCTACGCCACGGCCACGTTCGCCTTCGACTCGGCGGCGGAGAAGGAGGCCGCGGTGGACGCGGCGATGGCGTGGGATCCCACCTCGTATTTCTACTCGCGCACCGGCAACCCGACGACGCGCGCCCTCGAGGAGAAGCTCGCCTCGATCGACGGCGCGGAGGACTGCGTCGTGGCGTCGTCGGGCATGGCGTGCGTCTCGTCCACGCTGCTGGCGCATCTCGGGAGCGGGGACCACGTCGTCGTCGGCGACGAGCTGTTCGTGATCACGCGCGTGCTGCTGGAGGACGACTTCCCGCGCCGCGGCATCGGCGTGACGCCGGTCGACATGACGGACCTGGCGGCCGTGGAGGCCGCGATCACGCCCGCGACGAAGGTGCTCTTCTTCGAGACGGCCACGAACCCTCGCCTCCGCGTCGCCGATATCGATGCCCTGGCGGCCCTCGGCCACCGGCACGGGCTGATCGTCGTGGCCGACAACACGTTCCTCGCGCCGGCCCTCCTTCGCCCGATCGAGCATGGCGCCGATCTCGTCGTCCACGCCGCGACGAAGTGGCTCTCGGGCCACGGCGACGCGGTGTCCGGCGCGGTCACGGGCAGGCGCGCACTCCTCGATCCCATCCGCAAGCAGGTCGACACGCTCGGCCAGGCCGCGAGCCCGTTCGCGAGCTGGCTCGTGCTCCGTGGCGTCCGCTCGCTCCCGCTTCGTTCGAAGGCCGCGTCGGAGAACGCCTTCCGGCTTGCGGTCTTCCTCGAGGCAAGCCCAAAGGTCGAGTGGGTTCGCTACCCCGGGCTCGCGTCCCACCCGGATGCCGGGGTTGCCGCTCGGCTCATCGAGGGCCGTGGGGGCGGGATGCTCGCGTTCCAGCCCCGGGGCGGCGTCGAGGGCATGGCCGCGTTCACCGATCACCTCGCCCTGTGCGACATCGGCGTCAGCCTCGGCGACATCTTCACGCTGGTCTATCCGCAGCCCAAGCGCGGCGGCCTGATCCGGGTGTCCGTCGGCTGCGAGGACATCGACGACCTGATCGCGGACTTCGAGCTCGGCCTCTCGTTCGTCCCGTAGGGGCGCCGTTCAGCCGCGACCGAGTGCCGCGGCGGCGGCGAGGGCGGCGCCGATCGTGAGGTCGACGCGGCGGTTCACCTCGTCCTCGGGCGGCCGATAGAAGGCCTTGCCGCCGGAGCGCTCGGCGGCGTCCGGATCGTCCGGGTCGAACAGGACGTCGGACACGGTCAGGATGGAGCCAGCCCGGATCGGGCGGCCCTTCGCGCGCTCGCGCATCGCCAGCAGGTACAGCGTCGCGGTCTCCATCTCCACCGAGAGGTAGCCCCGCCGACCCCATCGGTAGACCGGCTTCGGGTCGCCGTAGAACACGTCGCCGGTGACGATCGGGCCGACGTGCGTGGTGAGCCCCGTCGCCCGGGCGGCGTCGCGAAGGGCGAGCACGACATCGAGGTCGGCGGTCGGCGCCGTGGGCTCGCCGGCGCCGATGACGTTCGCGTGGCCCGTCCACCCAACGGAGGCCATCGCCACGATGACATCGCCGATCTGCGCCTTGCCGAACGCTCCCGTCGTGCCGACCCGGATGAGCGTCGTCACGCCGAGCATCAGCAGCTCCTCCACGACGATGCCCGTCGTGGGCGAGCCCATCATCGTCACCTGGACGGAGACCGGGACCCCCTGCACGGTGCCCGTATAGCCCACGAGCCCGCGATTGGCGTTCACCTGGCGAGTGTTCTCGAGGCCGCCGTCGAAGCGAGCCGCGATCTTCGTCGCACGGATCGGGTCGCCGGGCAGGATCACGGTCGGCGCGTAGTCGCCGGGTTCGGCGTGCAGGTGGATCTGGGGCATCGGGTCTCCTCAGTACGCGTCGTCGGGGAGCGGACGCGGCCACGCCGTGGCCTGTGCGCCGCCAATCATGCCGCGCGCAACGGCGGCGGCGAGGTCGTTCCCGCGCCACAGCTCGTCGAGGAACCAGGCGATGAACGCGTCGCCGCAACCCAGCGTCGTCCCGGCGACCTCGACCGACTGAACCGGGTACCGGCGTTCGCGGTCGCCCGCGGGGGTCGACGGCCGGCCGTCGAAGACCAGGACCGAACGCGCGCCCATCGTCACGACGAGGACGCGACCGAGATCGAACGCGACCGCACGCATGCCCGCGACCGTGGGGTCGTCCTCGGCGCCGGGCCAGCCGATGAACCCGAGGTCGACGTGGCGCATGGTCTCCGCGAGCCGCTCAACCGTGTAGTGGCGGAAGCCGAGGAAGTCCGCCGAGACCGCGATCCCGGCGAGCGCTCCGTTGGCGGCGAGCCGCGCCAGCTCCGCGATCGCGCCCTCGACGAGCACGACGTGCAGCCGCTTCGCGGTCCGCAGCGAATCCCGCTCCCGTGCCGTGAGCCGGTAGTCCTCCCAGACGCCCGGGACGAAGTTGTCCATGTGTGGCTGCCGGTCGGGAAGGATCTCGATGTCGATCGCGCTGGAGACGCCGGGTGCGGCGAGATCGACCCGCGAGACCGTGCGGATGCCGTGGCGATCCAGGAACGCCTTGATCGGGCCGCCGTCGACGGCGCCCACGCGCGTCAGGAGCTCGAACCCGCGCCCGAGTCGCCGCCAGTGCCACGCCATGTTCAGCACGCCGCCGCCGGGCAGGACCTCGCCGCTCGAGAGGTAGTGATCCAGGCTGATCGTGCCGAGGAGGAGCGTGCCGGAACGGCTCACCTGCCTGCGCCGCTCACGAGCCCGCGAGCGGGTCCGCCCGGTGCGCGCCCGAGGCGAGGAACCGGTCATAGCGCACTTCCACGACCTTGCTCATCTGCCAGAACGCCTCGACCGAGAGATGGCCGCAGCCCTCGAGGTGGTACCACTCGATCCGGCTCGGGAGCGCCGTGATCAGGGCGGGATCGTGGACCGGCACGACGGCGGGACTCAGCATGTAGCCCGGCGAGTCCGGCTCGCGGATCTGCAGCAGGCCGTCGCCGCGCATCCCCGACGCACGCGGCACGCGCTCCCGCCGCCCGGTCCCGAGGTCCAGCAGGTCTGCCTCGCCCGGCTCGGTCGCTCTGACCTCCGGCCATGCCGGATCGTCCACGAGCTCCGCGATCACCCGGCGCACAGAGATGTCCTGGTAGTGGTTGGACGTGGTGTGCGGCTGCAGGTAGTCATCGTCGCGCACGTTCTCGACCGCGTTGTCGTAGACGTTGCCGCACACATCCGCGAGAAACGCCACGAGCGGTCGATTCGCACGGAGGAAGGCCCGATACGAGGCCTCGTACTCGAGGATCGCCTCGGCAGGCGTCAGCACGCGGCCGCGAACGATGTGGCCCTGCCGCCAGCCATCCGCGCCGAAGCGCCCGTCGAGCAGCGCGACCCGCCGCGCCTTCTGGTCGCCGGTGAAGCCCGGCAACCCCACCGGAATCCAGACCTGGGCGAGGTTCGCAGCGGCGCTCGGCGGCAGGGCCGTCCACCAGTTCGAGCGATCCACCACCGGCTGGCTCCCGCTGCCTAGTGACTGCGCCAATGGACGACGCGGGCGCTCGCGCCTGGCGCGACGGCCGCGAGCAGCGCCCGAAACGCAGGCTCCGGATCCACCGGGCCGCCGGCCGTGGAGGCAAGCCATGCGTCGGTGATCGCGGCGAGATCCGCGCGGGTGGCCACGGCCTCCACGAGCGCTGCCTGGAGCGCGGTGGTGGTCGGGTTGAACGACACGCTCTCCACGCAGCCAGCGGCGAGCAGCCGTCCGGCCGCCGTTCGGAGCGCCACGGCGCTCGGAGCGCCGGAGTAGGGGGCATGGGCGCGCCGGCCAGCGTCGAGCAGGCCAGCTGCGACGTCGGGCGGAATGTCGCCATCGCCACGGTGCCGGGCGTCCAGGCCTTCGAGGTTCGGCCAGTTCGTCCGCCCGCCGGCGTCGCCCGCGATCCCGAGGGCGCTCGGTCGGAACGGCCACGGGTACAGGTCCGCGAGGGTCAGGTCCGAGCCCGCGAGGTCCACGAGCCGCAGGCCGTCAGCGGACGCAGACTCCGACAGCGTCTGGCGGCAGTGGGCACACGGATGCGCCTCGCGGACCGCGAGGGTGGCGAGGGTGTTCCCGCGAGCGCGGGCGCGGAGCGCGACGAATCCCTCCGCATGGACGGTCGTGCCGAGGTCGGTGCCCGGGAACTCCAGGTTTCCGCCGAGCAAGAAGGCGCCCGTCTCTGCCTCGATGCCAACCGCGGCAACCCGGAAGCCGGAGATCTCGCAGCGGGCCATGGCCCCGGCGACCGGGAGGGCGAGCAGCGCCAGCTGGACGGTAGACCCGAGCCCGTGCCTCGCCACCAGCTCCTCGGCGACGGATCGGGAGATCGTGCTGTCGCCGCCGGGGCGCGCAGCGATCGCCTCGATCTCGCGTAGGAGGGCCGGTCTGGCGGCCGCCTCGATCACAGCCGGGCTGCCTCGACCGCCAGGCACCGGTTCATCACGACGCTGAGGCCGCCCTCGTGCGCGATCCGGCCTGCCTCGCGGCTGGCGATGCCGAGCTGGAGCCAGAGGCAGTGCGCGCCCACCGCGACGGCCTCGCGAGCGTGCTCCGGGCAGGCAGGTGGCAGCCGGAACACGTCCACGATGTCGACCGGCCCCGTCGCGTCGACCGCCTCGCGAAGCGACGCGTAACAGCGCAGTCCGGCGACCTCTTCTGCCGACGGGTTCACCGGAACGACGTCGTAGCCGAGCCCCTGGAGGTCCACGAGGACGCCGTACGACGGCCGGGTCGGGTTGGGCGACGCACCCACGATCGCGATGCGCGGCTTCATGCCGAGGAGGGCCCGGATTCCATCCCGGTCGAGCACCGGAACCCCGATGCGACCCGCCTCCAGGTCGAGCAGCTCGGCCGTCCAGTCCCGGCGCTCGCGACGGCGCGCCTCCGAGTCCGATTCGAGCATGCGGAGACCATCGACGCGGGCCATTGGGCTAGCGTATCCTGCCTCGAACGACCGGCGATTCCTTGGAGGGCCGGCGTACAGAGGAGGAGCAACAGTTGACGATTTCCAGGAGGCTGCTTGGGCTTGGCGCCTCGGCGGCCCTGATTTTCGCGGCGTGCAGCTCGGGCGCGCCGACCACCGCGCCGGGAACCGGTGGCACCGCGACCTCGGGCCCCACGACTGCGCCGGGCACGGCAGGTCCAACCGGGAAGGCGAAGATCGTCGCCTGCGTGGCGTTTGACACCGGCGGCCTCGGCGACAAGGGCTTCAACGACCTTGCCAAGAAGGGCCTCGAAGACGCCAAGGCGGCGGGCTACACGACCTTCTTCAGCGAGGCGCAGGGCGCCACGGACTACACCAACAACATCCAGACCCTGATCGACAAGGGCTGCCAGGCCATCGTGACGGTCGGCTTCCTGCAGTCGAAGGCCACCGCCGATGCCGCGAAGGCCAACCCGAAGATCGCGTTTGCCCAGGTCGACACGGCTTGGAACGCCTGCGGACCGGACTTCACCTGTGGTAACGCGGATGACACCCCGCAGCCGGCGAACTTCACGGGCCTCGACTACCAGGTCGACCAGGCCGCGATGCTCGCGGGCTACCTCGCCGCCGGCTGGACCAAGAGCGGCAAAGTCGGCACGTACGGCGGCCTCGCCTTCCCGGGCGTCACCCGCTTCATGGACGGCCTGTACGCCGGCATCCAGTACCACAACCAGCAGAAGGGCACCACCGTCAAGCTGCTCGGCTGGGACGGCTCTCTCAAGGATCCTTCCACCAGTGGCACGTTTGTCGGCGGCAGCGGCGGCAACGACACCTGGGTCAACCCGACCAAGGGTGAGGAGCTCGCCAAGACGTTCCTCGACCAGGGCGTGGACATCGTCCATCCCGTCGCGGGCGGCACCGGCAACGGCTCCATCAAGGCCATGTCCGAGGCCGGCAAGTGGGCCATCGGCGTGGACACCGACCAGTACCTCAGTATCGGCCCGCCGACCAACAAGGCCATCCTGACCTCGGCCCAGAAGGCGATCGACGTCTCCGTCCTCGACTTCTTCAACCAGGCCAATACCGGCTATCTCGGCGGCAAGGATTACTCTGGCACCATCGCCAACAACGGCGTGCTGCTCTCCCCGTTCCACGATTACGACACGCAGCTCTCAGCGGAGCTCAAGGCCGAGCTTGCCGACCTCAAGTCGGCGTTGGGCCTCGGGACCGTCAAGGTCTGCACCTTCCTCGGGCGCGGCTGCTAGCTCGCTCGAGACAGTCCAGGACCCAGCATTGGACTGCCCCCGGCCCGCATCGCGGACCGGGGGCAGTCAACATTCCCCAACGAACGTCCCCCTCGAGGCATAACCCCAATGCGGCTCGAGCTTCGCGATATCACCAAGCAGTTCCCCGGCGTGCTCGCGAACGACAGGATCTCCATCTCTGCCGACCGGGGCAAGGTGCTCGGCATGCTCGGCGAGAACGGCGCGGGCAAGACCACGCTCATGAACATCCTGTCCGGCCTCTACAAGCCGGATTCGGGCCAGATCTTCATCGACGGCGAGGAGCGCACCTTCGACGACCCGGTGGCCGCGATCCGCGCGGGCGTCGGGATGGTCCACCAGCACTTCATGCTCGTGCCCGTGTTCGACGTCGTCGAGGCGGTCGCCCTCGGCGCAGAGACCGTCACGGGGTTCCTCGGCACCTTTGATCGAGCCGCGGCGCGCAAGCGCATCGTCGAGCTCTCGGAGCAGTACAAGCTGGAGGTCGATCCGGACGCGAAGATCGAGAACCTGCCGGTTGGCGTCCGCCAGCGCGTCGAGATCCTGAAGGCGCTGTACCGCCACAGCGACATCCTCGTGCTGGACGAGCCCAGCGCGGTGCTGACGCCGTACGAGACTGAGGAGCTCTTCGCGATCATCCGATCGCTCGCGGCGGGCGGGACCACGGTGATCTTCATCACCCACAAGCTCAACGAGGTCCTCGAGGTCGCGGACGACATCGTCGTGCTCCGCCGCGGGCGCGTGGCCGGTACGGCAGACCCCAAGAGCGCAACGCGCCAGCAGCTGGCCAACCTCATGGTCGGGCGCGACGTGGAGCTGATCGTGCCGAAGGGGCCGGCGAAACCCGGTGACGTCGTCCTACACGTCGAGAACCTGCAGGTCCGGGACGACCGCCTGGAGATGGCGGTCAAAGGCGTGGACCTGGAGGTCCGCGCCGGCGAGATCGTGGTCATCGCGGGCGTCCAGGGTAACGGGCAGACGGAGCTCGTTGAGGCCATCACCGGCCTCCGGCCCATCGATTCCGGCCAGATCACGATCGGTGGCCACCACACCGAGAAGTCGAGCCCGCGGCACGTATCGGATCTCGGCGTCGCCCACATCCCGGAGGACCGCGGCCGCGATGGGCTGATCGACTACATGACCGTGGCCGAGAACTACATCCTCGACAGCTACCACAAGGCACCGTACAGCAGGAACGGCATCTTCGACCTCAAGGCCGTGCGCGAGCGCGCCGCCCAGGGGGTCAAGGACTTCGACATCCGCACGCCGTCCATCGACACGTACGCGGGCTCGCTGTCGGGCGGGAACCAGCAGAAGGTGGTCGTGGCGCGCGAGTTCTCCGTACCGGTCCAGCTCGTGCTCGCGGCGCAACCGACGCGCGGTCTTGACGTCGGCTCCATCGAGTACATCCATCGGCGGCTCATCGAGCAGCGCGACGGGGGCGCAGCCATCCTGCTCGTCAGCACGGAGCTCGACGAGGTGCTCGCGGTCGGCGACCGCATCGCGGTGATGTTCGACGGCAAGATCGTCGGCATCCTCGCCGGCGAGGATGCGACGTACGAGAATCTTGGCCTGCTGATGGGCGGCGCGTCGTTCGGCGGAGGGCTCGCGGCATGAGTCGCGTGACCTCCCTGTTCCGCCGGGCCGCGATCCCGGTCCTCTCGGTGGTCACCGGTCTGCTGTTCGGCGGGATCGTCATCGTCCTGACGGACTTCGACCACCTCTCGCAGATCGGCACGGATCCGGTCGGCGCCATCGGCGGCGCGATCGGCGGGGTGGTCGATGCCTACGGCGCGATGCTGTCCGGCGCGTTCGGCGATCCCACCCGCATTCTCACCGCCCTCCAAACCGGCGACGGGGCGGACATCGCGAAGGCCATCCGGCCCATCACGGAGACGCTCGTCGCGGCGATGCCGCTGATCTTCGCCGGTCTCGCTGTTGCGATCTCCTTCCGCGCCGGCATGTTCAACATCGGTGCAGACGGCCAGCTGCTGCTCGGCGCGCTCGGCGCCACGATCACCGCGATCGTGCTTGCGGACAAGGTGCCGGCGCCGGTCATCCTCGTGGCGTCGATCGGCGCGGCCACGGTCGTGGGCGGCGCCTGGGGCTTCCTGCCGGGCTTCCTCAAGGCGCGCACCGGTGCGCACGAGGTCATCACCACGATCATGCTGACCTACGTCGCGAAGCTGCTCGTGTTCTTTGCGCTGCGTTCGCCGTACCTCCGCGCGGCCGGCAGCACCTCGCCGATCTCCAAGGACCTCACCCCGATCGTGGACGTGCCCAACATCATCAACCTGCCCGGTCTCCGGTTGGATTACGGCTTTGTCGTGGCGCTCCTGATGGCGGTTGCGGTCTCGTGGCTGCTGTTCAAGACGACGAAGGGCTTCGAGCTGCGGGCCGCGGGCTTCAGCCTCTCGGCCGCGCGCTACGCGGGCATGAGCGCCGGCGGCTCGATGATCGTCGCGATGACCCTGTCCGGCGCACTCGCGGGGATGGGTGGCGGCCTCATGGTGATCGGGACCGTCGGCCAGCTGTCGCTCGACCTGTCGAACGGCATCGGCTTCAACGCGATCGCCCTGGCCCTGCTCGCCGGCCTGCGGCCGAGCGGCGTGGTGCTCGCGGCCCTCCTCTTCGGCGCGCTCACGCAGGGCGGCAAGCTCATGGGCGTCGAGTCCGGGATCCCATTCGACCTCCTGTTCTTCATCATGGCCCTCGTCATCATGTTCGTGGCTGCGCCGGGGCTCATCCGGGGCATGTGGCGGATCAAGAGCAAACCCGCGGCGGAGATCGAGGCAACGCCCGCCTCCAAGGCGACGCCCGCATGACCGCGACAGCCGCCACCGCTCAGATCTCCGGTGGGGGCCTTGCTGCCCGACGCGCGCTCCGCGCCGCGCGAGTCCGTGGCGTGGCGTTCGCGATGCTCGGCCTTCTGGCGATCTACTTCGCAAGCGCCAACTTCGACGTCCCCGCGAAGTTCTCGTTGTGGATCCACGAGCAGGGTGGTGATTCGGCCGTCCTGGAGACCAAGGTCGGGCTCCTCTGGATCGTCGCAGCGATCGCGTCCGCGGTGGTTGCCGGGCTGCAGCTGCTGCGCGGCGCGGGCCTGCGCTGGCGGCGCTGGCTCCTCGTGCTCATCGCCCCGTGGATCGTCGCGCTCCTGGCGGACCTGCTCGCGGGCAAGCCGGCGATCCTGACCAACGTCCTCGCCGGCAGCTTCGAGCAGGCGACGCCCATCGCCATGGCCGCCATGGCCGGCATCCTGTCCGAGCGGAGCGGGATGTTCAACATCGCGCTCGAGGGCAAGATGCTGATCGGCGCATTCACCGCGTCGATGACCTCGAGCCTCGTGTACATTGCGACCGGCAACGTGCTGCTCGCAACCCTCGTCGGCATTGCCGCCGCGATGGCCGCGACGGGCCTGACGGGCCTGTTGCTCGCCTGGCTTGGCATCCGCCACAAGATGAATCAGATCATTGCCGGCACGGTCATCAACATCGGCGCCGTGGGCATCACCAACTTCATCTTCCTGCGGCTCCTGCAGCACAACACCCAGTACAACGCCCCGCCGTCCGTGCAGCCCTTCAAGCTGCCGTTCTTGTCCGACCTGCCCGTGCTCGGCCCGATCCTGTTCTCGGCCAAGCCGTACGTGTACGTCGGCTACATCATGGTGATCGTGCTCACGTACATGATCTACCGCACGCGCTGGGGCCTCCGCCTCCGCGCATCGGGCGAGAAGCCGGCGGCGGCCGGCACCGTCGGTATCAACGTCATCGCGATCCGATACCGCGCACTCATCCTCGCCGGGCTGATCTCCGGCCTCGCCGGCTCGTACCTGTCGCTTGCGGCCGGGGGCAGCTTCCAGATGGAGATGACGGCCGGCAAGGGCTTCATCGGGCTCGCGGCGATGATCTTCGGCGGCTGGCATCCGGTCGGCGCGTTCTTCGCATCGCTTGTCTTCGGCTTTGCCGACACCACCCAGTCGCTGCTGTCCATCCTCGGCGTCGGCGTGGCCCCGCAGCTGCTGGCCAGCGTGCCGTACGTCGTGACGATCGTGGTCGTGGCGGGCGTGGTCGGGCGCGTCCGAGGTCCCGCATCGGCCGGCCTGCCGTACGAGCAGGGCTGATCCGCCGGTGACGGTCCGCTACGGCGTGCCCGGCATCAGTGCACGGCCCACGTGGTTCCCCGCGCCGGCCGTCGCCCGCACGGCGCCGCTGGGCGCGACGAAGAAGCCGCTGCCGCTCATCATCGACAGCGACCCGGGCCTCGACGACGCGCTGGCGATCGGCCTGGCCTGCGCCCGGCCGGAGCTGGACCTGCTCGCGGTCACGACGGTCGGCGGCAACGCGGACGTTCGCCACTGCACCGAGAACGCGCTGCGCCTGCTCCACCGCTACGGCCGCGACGACGTGCCCGTGGCCGAGGGCGCGGCCGGCGCCATCCTCGGCGAGGTGATCCGTGCGCCGGAGATCCACGGGGTCAGCGGCATCGGCAACACGGTGCTGGACCCGTCACCGAATGCCGCGCGAGCGGAGGGGGCGGTCGAGCTCATCGCGTCGATCCTCCGGTCGCACCCGGAGAAGGTCGCCATCGCCCCCGTCGGTCCCCTCACCAACATCGCGCTGCTGATCCGGCTCCACCCGGAGCTCGTGGACCGGATCGCCCATCTCTCGATCATGGGCGGCTCGATCGGGGAGGGGAACAAGACGGTCTCCGCCGAGTTCAACATCTACGCGGACCCCGAGGCCGCCGACGTGGTCTTCCGATCCGGTATCCAGATCACGATGATGGGCCTGGACGTGACCCACCAGGCGTTGCTGGACGGAGCGGCCGTGGAGCGGCTGCGAAAGACCGATACCGCATCGGGCGGCGTCGCAGCCGACCTCGTCGACTTCGCCCTCGCCCGCGAGCGGGCCTGGTACGACGCGCCGGCCGCCGCCATCCACGACGCGGTCGCCGTGGCCCACCTGGCCATCGGGGACCTGGTCTCGGTCGCCGAGTACCACGTGGAGGTCGACGTTACCCACGGACCGGCCCGCGGCCGCACGGTCTGCGAGGGCTATCCGCGGCGGCTCGCGCGCTCCGGGCAGGTGGTCAACGCCCAGGTCGGCATCCACCTGGACCCCAAGCGGTTCGAGGACGTCCTGGTCGACGCCTACGCCCGGCTCCCGTAGCGGGCGGTTCACGGCCGGTGGGACCAGCGCCGAGCCTCCGCTATGTCGCCCTCGGCGATTCGTACACGATCGGGACGTCCGTCGGCGTCGCGGACCGCTGGCCGAACCAGCTGGTCGCCTGCGTGCCGGCCCTGGAGCTCGTCGCCAACCTCGGCGTGAATGGCTATACCTCCGGCGACCTGATCCGCGACGAGCTGCCGCGACTTCCGGCGCTCCGGCCGGACTTCCTGACCGTGCTCATCGGCGTCAACGATGTGGTGCAGGCGGTGCCGGAAGCCACGTACCGCGCGAACGTGGCGCTGATCCTGGACGAGATCGCTGGGACGGTGGGCGCCGCACGCTCCCTCGTCGTGACGACGCCGGACTACACCGCGACGCCGGCCGGTGCCGACTTCGGCAACCCGGTGCGGCAGTCCGCGGCGATCCGGCGCAGCAACGCTATCAGCACTGAGCTTGCCGCCGCCCGGTCCATCGCCGTCGTGGACATCTTCGACCTGTCGCTCCTCGCGGCGGACGACCGTTCGCTCGTCGCCGGCGACGGGCTTCACCCGAGCGGCGCCCAGTACGCGTCGTGGGTTGAGCGGATCATCCCGAGCGTGCAGTCGATGGTCGGGCGTTGAACCGCCCGGTCGGCGTTCGCGGGCTTGCCGGCGCGGCCCAGATCACGGAGCTCCGTGAGGTCCGGGCAGCGGCGAAGGACTGGACGAGCTTCTCCTCCAGGGTGATGGGCGACCCCGATGTTCGCGACTACCCGCAGCTTCCCCTGGAGGTTGACCCGCCCGAGCACGGCGCATTTCGGGCGCTGCTCGGACCGTTCCTTGGGCGTCAGGCGGTCGAGTCCCTGGAGCCGGCCATCCGCTCGATCGCCGATGGGCTGGTCAGCGAGTTCGCGGCGCGTGGCAGGGCGGAGGCCGTCCACGATCTGGCGATCCCGATGGTGGCCACGACGATCGCCCACGTGCTCGGCCGTCCGGGCGATGCCGCGGAGATCAGGTCCTGGGGGATGACGAGCTGGGAGGTCAGACCCGACGGCACGCGGAGCGGGGCCCGTCTGCACGAGTACGTGGTGCGCGTCCTGGACGAGGGCGCCAGGGCGCCCGGCGACGATGCGTTCTCGCGATTCGCCGCCGCCCAGGTCGACGGTCGTCCGCTGACCAGGCGCGAGCAGGTCGGGCTCGCGAGCCTCGTCCTCGCAGGCGGTCGCGATACCGTGATCCACACGCTCTGCGGCGCGGTGTGGCATCTGGCCGGCGATGCGACGGCGCGAACCCGCCTGCGCGGGGAATCGCAACGGCTGCCGCTCGCCATCGAGGAGTACCTGCGGTACTTCAGCCCGAACCCGGGCATGGAACGCCGGGCGACGACGGAGGTCCGGGGCAACTGGGGGAGGGCCGGGGACGGCGACATCGTCATCCTGGGCTGGGGACCCGCCAACCACGACCCCGCCGCGTTCGATGCGCCGGGGGAGATCCGCCTGGATCGCCGCCCCAATCCGCACCTCGCCTTCGGCAGCGGGCCGCACACGTGCATCGGCATCCACCTCGCCCGCCTCGAGGTTCTGTGCTTCATGGAGGCCCTCCTGGCCGTCGTGCCCGACTGGCGGCTCGGGGAGGGCGTCGTCCTTGAATCACTGCCTCTGGCTGCGGATGACGTTCCGATGCGCTTCGAAACACTTCCGCTCGAGGTCTGCTGAGGAATCCCCACGGCGGTCGCGCGGATGGACAACGGACGCGACGGGATCATCGCGCGGGCCGGTTAGGACTCTGACCGCCGAGCCGGGCTACCATCTGACGCATTCCGCTGGTCGTCCCGCGGGCGTCGAAGGGGGTTCAAGTGTCGATCAGACGGTTGTCCTTGACGGTGCTCGCCGTCGCGCTCCTGGGAGGCTGTGGCTCGGGCTCGCCTGCCGCGACCACGACGCCGCCGACCACGGGCCCAGGCTCGACATCGGGCGCGCCGGCCACCTCGGCGCCGGCGGGAACAGCTGCGCTGCCACCCGCCGCCGGCGGCGGGGCAAAGGACTTCTGCGCGGCGCTCAAGGAGTACCGGTCGGCGATCCAGGAGGACACGGCGGCAGCCGAGGGCGGCGGGTTCCGGGCAGCCGCCACCGACCTGAGAACGTTCGCGCCGGCGGAGATCAAGGCCGCGGTCGGGCTAGCTGCCGACGTGATCGACGAGGTCGGGCTGTCCATCCTCGCCGGCAACCCCCCACCTGAGCTCATCAGCCAGGGGCAGTCAAGGGAGCGCATCAAGGCGCTCAGCGACGTCTTCGCCTGGGAAACCGCCAACTGCAAGTCGTAGCGAAGATGTGGTAGCTGGAGAGCCAGGTCGGGCCGGCTCGGCGTCGAGCCGGCCGGCCCCACCGGGCTACCATTGACGCCCCGTGACGACCCTCGCTTCGAACGACTTCACGCACCTTCACACCCATTCGGAGTTCAGCCTCCTCGACGGGCTGGGGCGCATCACGGACCTCGTCGACGAGGCGCAGGCGAAGGGCTTCGACAGCCTCGCGATCACGGATCACGGCGCGCTGTACGGCGCGGTCGCGTTCTACCAGGCGGCGACGAACAAGGGCATCAAGCCGATCATCGGCGTGGAGACGTATGTCGCCCGCCGGTCGATGACGGACAAGGAGGGCAAGGCAGACAGCCAGCCCTACCACCTGATCCTGCTCGCGAGCGATCTGACCGGCTACCGGAACCTGTGCCGGCTCGTCACCGACGCCCACATCGACGGCTACTACTACAAGCCGCGCATCGACCGCGAGCACCTCGGGAAGTACAGCGAGGGGCTCATCGGGCTGTCGGCTTGCCTCAACGGCGAGGTCTCACGGGCACTGGAGGTCGACGACTGGGACCTCGCCCGGACGGTCGCCGGCGAGTACGGCGACATCTTCGGCAAGGGCCGCTTCTTCCTGGAGCTGCAGGACCACGGACTCGCCGAGCAGCGGCGGCTCAACGAGCAGCTGCTCCGTCTCGCCCCCGAGGCAGGCCTGCCGCTCGTCGTCACGAACGACCTGCACTACGTCCGCCGCGAGCAGGCGCCCGCGCACGACGTGCTGCTGTGCGTGGGCACGGCGTCCAACCTGGACACGCCCGGCCGGCTCAAGTTCGAGACGGACGACTTCTTCCTCAAGTCGGCCGCCGAGATGGCCGCGCTCTTCCCGGACAACCTCGAGGCGATCACGAACACCCGTCGCATCGCCGAGATGTGCGGCGTCAAGCTGCCCCTTGGCCAGACGCGCATCCCGCACTTCCCCGTGCCGGACGGCGAGACCGCGGAGTCGTGGCTGGCGGCCGAATGCCAGCGAGGCCTGGCGCGCCGCTACGGGTCCGTCACCGAGGTCCTCCAGCACCGCCTCGACTACGAGCTCGGCGTGATCACGACGATGGGCTACGCGGGCTACTTCCTGATCGTCGCGGACTTCATCCGCTACGCGCGCGAGCAGGGCATCCAGACCACCTGCCGCGGCAGCGCCCCGGGCTCCATCGTGACCTACACGCTGGGCATCACGCCGGTCGACCCGATCGCCTATGGCCTCCCGTTCGAGCGGTTCCTGAACCCTGACCGCGTGACGATGCCGGACATCGACGTGGACTTCCAGGACGACCGACGCGACGAGGTCATCGCGTATGTCTCGCGCAAGTACGGCCAGGACCACGTCGCCCAGATCATCACCTTCGGCACGATGCTCGCCCGGGCAGCGATCCGAGACGTCGGGCGCGTGTTGGGCAACTCCTACGGCGAGGTGGATCGCATCGCCAAGGCCGTTCCGAACCAGCTCGGGATCAAGCTCGAGGACGCACTGGAGTCGGCGCCAGCCCTCCGCGAGCAGTACGACGCCGATCCCGCGGTCAAGCGCGTCATCGACTTCGCGAAGCAGCTGGAGGGCGTCGCGCGCAACGCCTCCACCCACGCCGCCGGAGTGGTCATCTCGCGCGAGCCCCTGACGGAGCTCATGCCGCTCCAGAAGGCCACGAACTCCGACTCGCTCATGACCCAGTACGAGATGCACGCCATCGAGGCGCTGGGCCTGCTCAAGTTCGACTTCCTGGGCCTGTCCAACCTCACGATCCTCAAGAACGCGGTGGACCTGATCAAGGCGCACCGCGGCATCGACATCGACCTCGACAACATCCCGCTCGACGACACGAAGACGTTCGACCTGCTGAGCACCGGCGAGACCACCGGCATCTTCCAGCTGGAGTCCGCGGGCATGCGGCGGTACGTCCGCGAGCTCCGTCCGACGTCCGTCTTCGACCTGGCGGCGATGGTCGCCCTCTACCGCCCGGGCCCCATGGACAACATCCCGGCGTACATCCGGCGCAAGCACGGCCAGGAGGCGGTGACGTACCTCCACCCGCTGCTGGAGCCGTTCCTCAATCGGACGTACGGGATCTTCGTCTATCAGGAAGACATCATGGCCGCGGCCATCGCCTTGGGCGGCTTCACGGGACCCGAGGCGGACACGCTGGGCTACGCGATCCGCAAGAAGAAGTCGTCCGTCCTGCGCGCCCAGAAGGAGCGGTTCGTCACCCAGGCCGCGGAGCGCGGGGTGCCGCCCCAGACGATCGACGCCGTATTCAAGGCGTTCGAGCCGTTCGAGCGCTACGGGTTCAACAAGGCACACGCCACGTGCTACGGCCTGATCGCGTACCAGACCGCGTATCTCAAGGCGAACTATACGGTCGACTACATGGCAAGCGTCCTGTCCGCGTTCCGCAGCTCCGAGGAGAAGGTCGCCGCGGCGGTCGCCGAGTGTCGGCGCCTCGGCATCGAGGTTCGGCCGCCGGACGTCGGCCGGAGCGCGGTGGAGTTCACGGTCGAGGACGGGGGGATCCGGTTCGGGCTGCTCGCGGTCAAGAACGTCGGCCAGGGTGCGATCGAGTCGATCATCGCCGCGCGCGAGGCCGAGGGCCCGTTCAAGTCGCTCGGCGACCTGTGCCGGCGGATCGACCTGCGGCTCGCGAACCGGAAGGTGCTCGAGTCGCTGGCGAAAGTCGGTGCGATGTCCGCGTTCGGGCACGCGGCGCAGATCCTGGAGGGCCTGGACGACGCCATGGCCGCCGGTGCCGCCACGCAGCGCGACCTCGCCACCGGGCAGACGTCGCTGTTCGACGTCGGGGCGACGGAATCGATGGTGCTGGAACGGCCCCTGCCGAAGGCGGTGGAGGTTCCGGTCCGCGAGCGCCTGCGCTGGGAGAAGGAGCTGCTCGGGCTGTACCTGTCCGAGCACCCGATGGGCGAGGTCGCCGACCAGGTGGGCGACTACGTGACGGCGTACTCCGGCGACCTGAAGTCGGACGAGACGCTCGACGGGCAGCGGCTGGTCGTCGGCGGCATCGTCGTCGCCGCTCGCACCGTCGTCACCCGAACGCGATCGACGATGTCCGTGGTGACGCTGGAGGACCTCCAGGGCTCGATCGAGGTCGTCGTGTTCCCGCGCCTGTACGAGACCACCGGGCCGATCTGGCAGGAGGGCGCGATCCTCCTTGTCGCCGGTCGTGTGGACCACCGTGGCGAGGAGGTCTCGCTGCTGGCCGACGTGGTGGTGCCCTGGGACGACGCGGTCGCCAAGGGCGCCGAGGCATTCGCGCGCGAGGTCGCGGCGGGGGAGCGGGGGACGCCCCGACGACGTCAACCCGTTGCCGTGGGCCCCGGCGGATCCCCGGTTGCGAGTGGCTACGGGAACGGGAATGGGAATGGCAACGGCAACGGCCATGGGAACGGGAACGGGTATGGCGCGAATGGCGGCTACGCGGGCCGCGCCAACGGTGGCGGGTCCGGTGCTGCCGCAAGTGGCGCTCCGCCGGCGCCCGATCCGCGCGCCGGCGGCCTCGGACGCCGGCCGGACATCGAGTACGTGTCGCCGCTTCGTGGCGGGGTCATGCCGGAGGGCGGCCCGCTCGAGCGCAAGGGCGCCGCGGGCGTGGCGGTGGCGACGCTCCCGTCGATCGCGCCGGCGGAGCCCGTCGCGACCTACCAGGAGGCGCCGGGCGCCCCGGCGACAAGCGATCGCGACGTGGAACCCGCCCTGCCGGACGAGGCCCGCGCCCGCGTGGCGGCTGAGGGAGCGGCGGCAACGGATCCCGTCGACACGGCGCCCGCCGGCAGCGTCCTGCACGTCCGCTTCGCCGGTGTGCCAGCCCCGCAGCTCGTCTCGGCGATGGAGGCGTTCCGCCAGCTCGCCCGCGAGCGACCCGGAGACACACGCGTCGTCGTGCACGTGCCCGCCCAGGGCGGTTCCGCGCTCCCCATGGAGCTCCGCAGCGGCATCGCCTACGACGCCGAGCTCCTCGCAGAGGTCCGCCGCCGCCTGGGTGACTCGGTGGCGCAGGTCTCGGTGACGCCGCCCGTCGGCTAGCCGAGCGACCTGGCAGGCCGGGCCGTCCAGACCAGGGCCGGGCGCCGCGCTCCGGCATCACGGCCCGCCCGCTGCCATCCACCACTGCGACCGCCAGATCGGGCCTGGTGGTCGGATTCATACCTGCCCTGCGGCAGATCGCCCGTCCTTACCTCGTGGACATGAGTTCGACAGGTCGGGCACCTCCGCCGTCGGATTCCGACGCTATGGGTAACGAACCGACCAGTCCGCCCGTTTCCCGGTCGATTCCTTACACGGGGCGCATGGAATCGACGTCATCGGAGGTCCACGCAGGCAAGGTGGTCAAACTCATACTTGGGGGAAACGAACCCCGCCGCGCCGCCCCGCCCTGCGACCCCCGGCCAAGCTCAGCTGCCGAGCTACCAGCGCCCGAAAGCGGGATGCCCCGGCTTCACGCTCACGAACGTCGCGCGGCCGATCGCCGTGGTCACACCGTCGGACTCGATCGTCGTCTCGACCGTCACCCGGTCGAACGCGACGTCGATCGCCCGCCCAACGAGCCGCAAGGGCCGATCCGACGGCGTGGGTCGGCGGAACCGAACGGAGAACTCCGACGTGACGCTCGACGGCGCAACGTCGCGGCCGTCCTTCGCCATGAGTGCCGCGACCGCGGTCCAGTTGGAGTGGCAGTCGATCAGGGTGCCCAGGATGCCGCCGTTCACGAACCCGTCGAACGCCTCGTGCTCCGGCCGCGCGCGCCATTCCGCGACGACCGTCCCGTCGTCCGCCTCGCGGCTCTGGATCCGCAGGCCCAGCTCGTTCGCCGGCCCGCACCCGAAGCACCGCCCCTTCGGCGCGAACCGTTCCTGGAGCGAGCGAGCGTCCATGCGCTGAGTCTATGGTGCCGGGGGAGGGAATCGAACCCTCACGGGGTTGCCCCCAATCGAGTTTGAGTCGATCGCGGCTGCCGTTACGCCACCCCGGCGTGGAGGGAATCCTAACGCAGCGGATCGAACTCCCAACGCAGGATGACAGAACATCTGTTCTATACTGTAACCGTGCGTGGGCGAAGCTGCTCTGAGCACGGGAGGAACATGCGTCCCGAGCGGGCATTCGAGACGGACTCGTGGGCGGACTACGAGTGTCGGGCCGTTCCGCCCGATGTGATCGCGTGCGCTATCCCGGGTCAGCTCGATGGCGTCTACGTGTATCTGCTGGGCCTCTACCTCGGTGACGGCTACTTGACGTTGGCGGCACGACACGTCTGGAGACTGCGCATCTTCCAGGACAAGCGCTATACGTCACTCGTCGGGCAATGCCGCGAAGCCATCCGGTCGATTACGCAGCGGGATGCCGGAACGGTTGGGAAGCTGGGGTGCGTCGAGATCTACAGCAACTGGAAGCATTGGCTGTGCCTGTTTCCGCAGCACGGCGCGGGGCCCAAGCACCGTCGTCGCATCGAACTCCGAACGTGGCAGCTGGAGCTCGTACGTCGTCATCCGCGGGAACTGCTGCGTGGCCTCATCCAATCAGACGGCTGTCGGTCGATCAACCGGGTTCGTCGCCCGACGAGGGATGGGATCAAGGAATACCAATACGCCCGCTACTACTTCACGAACGCATCGCCCGAGATACGCGGGTTGTTTGCCTCCGCCTGTGACTTGGTCGATGTCGACTGGCGTGTCATGACCGAGCGTGTGATCTCGGTGGCGCGACGCTCAAGCGTCGAAGCTCTCGATGCGTTCATCGGGCCAAAGAGCTAGCGGTCCTCCGTTCGCGATCTGGCCCAAGGGGCTTGGCGGCGTTTCCGCAAGGAACTCAGGACAGCCGACTGTCGTCTGGCGCGGGACCGATGCTAGACTCCCGCCGTCTGCCACTCGCCGTCCGGAGGACACCCCCGACCGTGGAGGACCTTCGCGCGACGGCGGTCATCGACGACCCCGTCCAGCGCAGAGATCTGATCCTGCTCGAGCGCGCCCGGGAGGGAGATCTCGCCGCGTTCAACGACCTGGTCGTCGCGTACCAGGACATGCTCTTCGCGCTGGTCGTGCGCATGGTCCCGGACCGCGATTCCGCGTCCGACGCCGTCCAGGAGGCGTTCTTCAGCGCCTATCGGAACATGGCTGGCTTCCGTGGCGGTTCCGTCAAGTCGTGGCTCAGCCGGATCGCGATCAACGCGGCGATGGACGCGCAGCGGCTGAAGAAGCGCCGCCCGGCCGACCCGTACCCGGAGCTCGAGGACGACACGTGGCAACCGCCGGCCGACGCATCGGCGGACCCGGTGACCACCGCCCTCACCGCCGAGCGCCACCGCACGCTGAACCGAGCCATGGCCCAGATCACGAACGACCAGCGCACGGCAATCGTGCTGTACGACGTCGAGGGCTTCGACTACGCGGAGATCGCCGAGATGACTGGCGTCTCGGTGGGCACCGTCAAGTCACGCATCCATCGCGGCAGGCTCGCGCTCCGCGTCCTGCTCCTCGATCGAATGGACATCTTCCGTGGCTGACGACCACCTGCCCCCGGACGAAGCCACGCCCGACGAGGCGGCCCTCGCCGTGGTCGCGCGCCACGCACTCCATGACGAGGAGCTCGTCGCGGCACTGGCGACCGGCAGCCTCGACGACGAGTCGGAGATCCAGCGCGCGCAGGGCTTCGTGGATCGGTGCTCGGCGTGCCGCGATCTTCATCGCGACATCGCGGCCATCGGGGGTGCGCTTCGACAGGACGCCCGCGGCACGATGGCCGCCCCGCGCGACTTCCGGCTGACGGTCGAGGATGCGCGTCGCCTCGGCGGCCCGGTCAGGGTCGGTGGGTTCGCCGCCGCGTTCCGGCGCGCCTTCGCGAGCTTTGCTGCACCAGTAGGCGCGTCCATGGCGGCCATCGGCATCGTCGGGCTGCTCGTGGGCTCCGTGTCGCTCGGCGCAATGTCGCTGGGCGGGGGAGCGGCCGCGGTCCCGAAAGCGGCAGGCACCGGCCAGTCCGAGGCCACCAACGCTCCCGCGGGCGTCCGGCCGGGCGCCGAGGTGACGGGACCCAAGGCGACGTCGGACCTGTCCGAGGCTGCCGGCCCTGCATCGACGGCCTTTGCGGTCGAGACGGACACTGCCACGCCTCGCGACGCCGCAACGGCACCAGGGGTGAGTCCAACGGCGTGGCTGCTCGGCGGGTCCGTCGTGCTGCTGTTCGGCGGGTTCGTGCTGCTGTTCATCGCGTTCCGCCGAGGCCGACGGACGTAGCGGGGAACCAATCCGGGCCGCTCGTCGTCCGACGGCCAAGATGCGGCACGCGAACCCAACCCTGAACCCGAACCATCCCGAGCACGACCTCCTCCTCATCGCCGGCCACGCCGCCGGCGATCTCGCTGAATCCGAGAGCCCCCGCGCCCAGTCCCTCCTCGACACCTGCGCGCAATGCACGGACCTCCATCGCGACCTGATCGCGATCACCGCCGCGACCCGCTCCCTCCCGAATCTCGCCACCGCGCCGCGCGACTTCCGGCTGACGCCGGAGCAGGCTGCCGGCCTGCGCCGCACCGGCTGGCTTCGGACGATCCTCGCGCCGCTCATCGGCGCGAAGTCCGCCGCACGCCCCATGGCCGCGGCGTTCACAACGCTCGGCATCGCCGGGCTCCTGGTCGCCACGATGCTCCCGGGCCTTGCGGGGTTCGCCGGCGGCGCGGCGAGCCTCGCCGGGCCGGCGCGCGATCAGACGACGACCGCCGCCGGCGCCACCGCGGCTCCGGCCGGTCCCGTGAACGGTGGTGGCCAACCCGCCCCTGCCGCCAGCGCGGGCAGTCCCGACAGCGAGTTCGGAACCAAGGACGGCACGAGCCCGTCAGGCGCCCCGGAGATCGCCAACGGCGGTGCCAGGAGCCCCGGCCCGAACGGCCCCACGGCTGTTCCCGTCGACGCCCCGGACGATCGCCTCTCGACGAGCTCGCCGAACCCGCTGCTGATCGGCTCGGTCGCGCTGCTGGCAGCCGGCATCGTCCTGTACGGGCTGCAGCTCGCCGGCCGCCGCCTTCGCTGACCCCGCCGGTACACTTCGGGCTGATCGTCCAGCCCCACGTCGAGGCTCGCCCAATCGGGCCCGACGCCAGCCCGCGAGGCCTCCATGGAACGCCTGATGCTGCTCGACGGCTTCGGGCTCGTGTACCGGGGTTACTACGCGCTGCCACCGCTCACCACGTCGAAGGGTGAGCTCGTCAACGGCGTCTTCGGGTTCTGCAGCATCGTCCTGCGCGGCATCGCCGACCTGAAGCCGGACTACGTCGCGGTCGCGTTCGACCTGTCAGGCCCCACGTTCCGGCACGAGCAGTACGCCGAGTACAAGGCCACCCGGTCGCGGATGCCGGACGACCTCGCCGCCCAGTTCCCGAAGGTGCGCGAGGTGGTCAAGGCCCTGCGCATCCCCGTGTACGAGCGGCAGGGCTTCGAGGCAGACGACGTCATCGGTGCGCTGACCCGCCAGGCGGAGGCGAAGGACGTCGAGACCACGATCGTCACGGTGGACCTGGACATGCTCCAGCTCGTCACCGATCGAACCCGGGTGATGACCACCCGATCCGGCGTCGAGAACACGATCATCTACGACCCGGCGCGGATCTGGGAGCGCTACGGCCTGCGGCCGGACCAGATGATCGACTACAAGTCGCTCAAGGGCGACCCCACGGACAACATCCCGGGCGTGCCCGGGGTGGGGGAGAAGACGGCCGCGAAGCTCATCGCGGAGTACGGCGGCCTCGATGCGCTGTACGCGCGCATCGCCGAAGTGAAGCCGGACAAGCTCCGGGAGAAGCTCATCGAGCACCGCGACGCGGTCTACCAGGGCCAGGACCTCTCGACGATCGTCCGCGACATCCCGGGCATCACGCTGGACCTGGAGGCCGCGCGCCTCGCCGACTACGACCGCGAGACCGTCATCCGGCTGTTCCGCGAGTACGAGTTCCGGACGCTGATCGAACGGCTGCCGGCGATGACCGGCGAGAGCGCCGTCGACAAGGTCCAGGCCCTGCGCGAGGTGGTCGCCGGCGGCTCCGTCGGCGCGGCGCGCGTCGGGACCGATCGGCCCGCGGGCTGGGGCTCCGGCCGGCCGATCCGGGCGGGCTCGCTCGGGGGCGAGGGGTTGCAGCTGTCGCTCGACTTCGACACGGTCTCGCAGGGTGGGCACGCGCGCGGCGCCGACGCGTCCGGTGGCGCCCAGGGCGGCCACGCCGCGGCGGAGGGCGCCGAGCGCGGGGAGGGAACGGGCGGCTCAGCGGCTTCAGGAGCCCCCGAGCGCTTCGACGACCTGCCGACTGCCCTCGCGGCAACGATCAACAACCCGTCGCTCATCGGCGTGCTCGACGTCGCGGACCTGCCCGGCATCGAGGGCTGGCTCGCAGAGCAGACCGTCGTCGGCGCGTCGATCGTGCTCGACGATCCGCGTCCCCGGCGCGGTGTCGGGCAGGCGTTCGCGGTCGCCGGGCGGGACGGCCGGGTCATCGTGGGCATGGGGGCGGAGGCCGCCGACGGCCTCCGGCACCTGGTCGAGGCGCGGAGCATCCCGATCGTCGCGCACGAGGTGAAGCCGATCCTCGTCCCGCGGTTCGCGGCGGATCCCACCGCCACCGCCGCGCCCGTGGACTTCGACACGCAGATCGCGGCGTACATCCTGAATGCCGCCCTTCGGTCGCAGTCGATCGCCGACGTGGTCGCGGAGCGGCTGGACCTCGTGCTGCCGCCGCCCAAGGAGCTGCCCCCGGTCCACCAGGCGGGCCTCGAGGCGCTATCGGCGCTTGCCGTGCGTGATCCGCTCGCGCGGGCGCTCCAGGAGGAGGGCCTGGAGCGGCTGTTCCGGGAGATCGAGCTGCCGCTCATCCCCGTGCTGGCGCGCATGGAGGCGGACGGGGTCGGGGTGGACCCCAACGCGCTGGCCGTGCTGGATCGCGAGTTCAACACGGAGATCACGCGGCTGGAGGAGGAGATCTACGCCGCGGTCGGGCACCAGTTCACGATCGGCTCGCCCAAGCAGCTGGGCGAGATCCTGTTCGAGGAGCTGAAGCTGCCGAAGGGCCGCAAGACCAAGACCGGCTACTCCACGGACGCGACCGTGCTCGAGGAGCTCGTGGGCGTGCACCCGGTGGTCCAGCCGGTCCTCGACTGGCGGATCTACACGAAGCTCCGATCGACGTATGTCGAGGCGCTGCCGACGCTGATCGCCGACGACGGCCGGCTGCACACCACGTTCCACCAGGCGGTGGCCGCGACCGGACGCCTGTCATCGTCAGACCCGAACCTCCAGAACATCCCGATCCGGACGCCGCTCGGGCGTCGGATCCGGCGCGCGTTCATCGCCGGCACGCCCGGGACGGTGCTGGTGGCCGCGGACTATTCGCAGATCGAGCTTCGGATCATCGCCCACGTCGCGGACGACGTGCACCTCAAGGCGGCGTTCGAACGCAAGGCGGACATCCACCGCGAGACCGCGGCCACGGTGCTGGGCAAGGCGCCCGAGGACGTCACCGCGGACGAGCGGTCGATGGCCAAGATGGTCAACTTCGGGCTCGCGTACGGGATGAGCGACTTCGGGCTCTCGACTCGGGCCGGGATCAGCCGCCAGGCGGCGCAGGAGTTCATCAGCGCGTACTTCGCCGCGTACTCCGGCATCAGCTACTACATGCTCCACATCAAGGACACCGCGCGCCGCCAGGGCTACGTCACGACCCTGTTGGGCCGGAAGCGGTCCATCCCGGAGCTCCACGCCGCGAATGGCGCGCTGCGCGGTGCCGGCGAGCGCATGGCGATCAACATGCCGATCCAAGGGACCGCGGCGGACATCGTGAAGATCGCGATGATCCGGCTCGCGGACCGTCTTCGGGAGGGCGGCTTCGGCGCCCGGATGCTCCTGCAGGTCCACGACGAGCTCCTGCTCGAGGTGCCGCGCGAGGAGGTCGATCGACTGATCCCCGTCCTGCGCGAGACGATGGAGGGCGCGCTGCCGCTGTCGGTCCCGCTGACGGTCGATGTCAAGGTCGGGACGGACTGGGAGTCCATGAAGCCGGTCTCGCGCGTGGACGCGGCGCTCGCCGAGGCCGAGGCCTAGGTCCGTGCCGGAGCTGCCCGAGGTCGAAACCGTTGCCCGTGACCTGCGCGGGCTGGTCGTGGGTGCGCGGATCACGGGGGTCCGCGTCTCGTGGCTCAAGACGCTGCGGTCCGGGGACGTTGCCGCGTTCGAGGCGGCCGTGGTCGGCCGGACGATCGTCGGGACGTCGAGGCGCGCGAAGCTGGTGGTGCTTGACCTCGACGACGACTCTGCGATCACGATCCACCTGAAGATGACCGGGCAGCTGTTCGTCGTGCAGGCCGGGGTGCTGGAAGATCCGTACATCCGGCTCGTGCTCGCGTTCGCGGATGGGCGCGAGCTGTGGTTCCGCGACATCCGGAAGTTCGGGCGGGTTGGCGTGGCGCGCCGGTCGCCGGTGACGGGTGATCTCGAAGGGGAGCTGGGTGGTCCGAAGGGGTTCAAGGGCTTCGGGCCCGAGCCGCTGGACCCGCAGTTCACGGCTCGGGTGTTCCGGCGGCGGATCCGCGGGCGAAAGGGGCGGCTCAAGCCGCTGCTGCTGGACCAGGCGTTCCTCGCGGGCGTGGGCAACATCTACGCCGACGAGGCGCTGTGGGCCGCGCGACTGCATCCGCTGCGCTCCGCCGCCTCGCTCCTACCCGCCGACGAGGGTCGCCTCTACCGCGAGATTCGCCGCATCCTCGCGGAGGCGGTGGAGCGGCGCGGGTCGTCGGTGGACGACTACACGGCGCCCGAGGGCGATGGCTCCATGCAGGAGCAGCTGCAGGTCTACCAGCGAGCCGGCGAGCCGTGCTTCCGCTGCGGGCGGCCGATCCGCCGCGTTGTCATCGGGGCACGCTCCACGCACTTCTGCTCGTGGTGCCAGCGCCTGCCGGCCGGGGACAAGCCGGGCGCGGCCACGATCCTGCGGGGGATGGAGCCGCGGGCGGGCTCGAGTTCCTCGACGCCCGAGGGCGCAATCCGAACCGGCCCGCGTTGGACGGAGATCGGAGGCGCCGATGGCTCGCTCGGCACGCCGACCGGGTCGACTCGGCGCGCGGCGGGGGCTGCGGGCTCGCGAGCGGAACGCACGAAGCGCGCGGCGGCCACTCGGCGAGCCGCGGCGCGCGCCGCAACTCGCGGGGGCGACTGATGTCGATCCTTCGACTGGAGGGCGTCCACCGCGAGGTGGGCACGTTCGTCATCCTCGACTCGATCACGGCGTCGATCGCGCTCGGCGATCGGGTCGGCCTCGTCGGGCCGAACGGCGCCGGAAAGACCACGCTCCTGCGCATCGCGGCCGGGCTGGACGAGCCGGACGCGGGGACGGTCTCCCGCAAGCGCGACCTGACGATCGGCATGCTCGCCCAGGAGGCGCACCTGGACGCGAAGTTCATGGTCGCGCCGGACGTCCGAGCCGCCGTGCGCCACGGCGCATCGCACCTCGAGGCGATGGCAGTCGAGCTGGAGGCGCTGGAGCGCGCCCACCTCTCGACCGAGCCGGCCTATGAAGCGCTCCAACACCGGTTCGAGGGCCTGGGCGGATACACGCTGGACCAGCGCGTCGACGAGGCGCTGGGCGGGCTCGGGTTCAGCGTCGCGGACATGTCCCGGCCGCCGTCGTCGCTGTCGGGCGGGGAGCAGACGCGGGCGACGCTCGCGCGCCTCGTGATCGCCGCGCCGGACCTGCTGTTCCTCGACGAGCCAACGAACCACCTCGACCTCGGGGCGCTCGAGTGGCTGGAGGATCACCTGCGCCGGCGCCATGGATCGCTCCTGGTTGCCTCGCACGACCGTGCCTTCCTCGACGCGACCGTCAACCGGATCTGGGAGCTGCGGGATCGCAAGCTGACGGTGTTCCGCGGCGACTACTCGTCCTACCACCGCCAGCGCGAGGAGCGCGACGCGTTCGCGGCGAAGTCCGCGGACACGCAGGAGCAGCAGATCGCGCGGGAGCGCGAGCTGGTCCAGACGTACCGAAGCCATCGAAAGATGGCGAAGATGCACGAGCACGAGGCCCGGCTGGAGCGGCTGCTCGCGGGAAAGCAGGACGCGCCGAAGTCCTCCCGCAAGCTGCGGTTGCCCGGGTCGGGGCTGGTCGGCGGCGGGCCGGTCCGGTCGGGCGAGATCGTCATCCGGATCGAGGACCTGTCGGTCGGGTACCTGCGCGCGCTCGGGGCGCACGGCGACCCCGTGCTCGTGGCGAACGCGCCGTTCCTCGCGGCACGGCGCGGGGACAGGATCGGGATCGTCGGCCC
Source organism: Chloroflexota bacterium (assembly GCA_016191395.1). Taxonomy (GTDB): domain Bacteria; phylum Chloroflexota; class Limnocylindria; order Limnocylindrales; family CSP1-4; genus UBA5189. The sequence continues at coordinate 9,144 of JACPOS010000025.1, read as the reverse complement.
GAACGGGGCCGGGAAGACGACGCTCCTGCGCACCATCGCGGGCGAGCTGCCGCCGCTGGACGGCGCAATCTCCTTCGGTCACGGCGTGCAGCTCGGGTACCTGGCGCAGCTCCGGGCGGCGGCGATCCCTGGCGCGACTGTTCTGGACGCCCTCTTGGAATCCGTGCCGGTCACGCCCGGCGAGGCGCGCGGCTACCTTGCCCGGTTCCTGTTCCGAGGCGAGGACGTGTTCAAGGAGGTCCGGCTCCTCTCCGGGGGCGAGCGCTCGCGACTGGAGCTCGCGCTGCTCGGGGTCATGCCCTCGAACGTGTACCTGCTCGACGAGCCCACCAACCACCTGGACGTCGTCGCCCGCGAGGCGATCGAGACGTTCCTGCTCGAGACGCCGGCGACGATGCTGGTGGTCTCGCACGATCGGCGCTTCCTCGACACGGTCTGCGAGCGCCTCTGGGTCGTCGACGGCGGCGCCGTCGCCCCGTTCGACGGCGGCTATCGCGCCTGGCGAGCCGCCGTCGCGGACGGCTGGACGGTCGCGTCCGCGCTCGAGCAGGAGGCGAGGCGCCTCCACGGCGGCGCTCGGGCGGCGCGGTCGGCGTCGGTCGATGGCAAGGCCAGCGGCCTTCCTGCCGCAGGCGCGGCCCGCTCGAAGGGCGGACGTTCCGCCACCCACCCGGCCGTCACCGCCGGGGCTGCCGGCGCTGCTGCGGGAAGCAGCGGCAATGGCGCCGCGCCGGAGGCTTCGCCCCGGCTCGCCCGCCCGCCTCGCGGTCCGAAGCTCTCCAAGGACGCGTATCGCCGGCAGCGAGAGCTCGCCGACGCGGAGCTCACCCGGCTCAACCTGCGCAGGAACCACCTCGAGCTGGAGCTCTCGCGGCCGGCGGTCCAGTCGAACTTCATCGAGCTCCGTCGGGTCACGAGCGAGCTCGCCGACGTCAACGTCGCTCTCGCCTCCGCCGAGGACGCCTGGCTCGCCCTCGAGGAGCGGGCACCGTGACGGCGTCTCGGCCCCTCCGAATCGGGATCACCGGGCCGATCGGCTGCGGCAAGTCGACCGTCGCTGGCTGGCTCGCGGAGCTCGGCGCTGTCGTCATCGATGCCGACCAGGTGGCGCGAGGCGTGACGCCACCGGGCAGCGCGGCGCTGGCGGCAGTCGTTGGTGCGTTCGGCCCCGGCGTCCTTCGGGCTGACGGCACGCTTGATCGCGCCGCACTCGGACGCATCGTGTTCGCGGATCCCGAGGCGCTCCGACGCCTCGAATCGATCATCCACCCGGCCGTCCGCGCACCCATCCTCGCCCTGATCGCAGCGGCCGACGGCTCGGGCGCGCCGGCCGTCGTGATCGAGGCGATCAAGCTCGTCGAAGGGGGCCTCGCCTCGCTCTGCAATGAGGTCTGGCTCGTCACCTGCGACCCGGCCGTCCAGCTCGCACGCCTCGAGGGCCGCGCCGCCGCAACCGGCCGCCCGGCCGATCCCGCCGACACGCAAGCGCGAATCGCCGCTCAGGGCGACCTCGTCGCCCGCCTGACGCCCTTCGCGACCCGCGTGCTCGACACGTCCGGCTCCATCGCCGAATCTCGCTCCCGCGTCTCAAGCGCGTTCGAAGCCGCACTCACCGGCGCCAAACGCACCCGGCCCTAGACGAGCACGAGGCCCGTCCCCGGGTGTCGGCCGGCCCTCAGGGTGGCGAGTACGCGCGCCTTCGAGAGCCGTGGAAGATCGGCGAAGAGTCCGGGTAGCTCGGCGAGGACGCGCCGGTTCGTTCGGGTGTCGGCGATCAAGAGGATGAAGTGGTCGACAGGGTCGTCCCGACGCTTCAGGCCGAGGCGGCGCTCGACGGCTTGCGCGTCGTGCAATCGCATCTCGAATTCGATCGCGGTCCTGGCGCCCGGGCTCTGGAGGCACGCATCCCACGCGCGCAGCTCGCGACGATCCGGCAGCGCCGGTAGCGGGACCTCGGTGCGCGCCATCAGCGGGCCCGACGCGTTCGCCAGAAATGCGCCCAGTCGGCGTGCCTGGCCGGCATCACGGATCGGCGGTCCTGCAGGGAACAGGCGGAATGAGGGCTCCAGTCCAAGGACGCTCGCGATCCTCGCCACCTCGAGGACCTGCAGGGTCGACAACTTCCCGTTCTCGATCCTTGAATAGCGAGGCCGCGATACGCGGCTTGCCGTCGCGACGTGCTCCTGGCTTACGCCGATGCTCCGTCGCGCGGTCTCGAACTCCGATCCGATTGCGAGCAAGGCGCGTTGACCCAGGCGGATCCCGCGATCAAGCGTTCGGCTCGCGGCTGGCATGGACGCACGATCCCACCCGCCGCTTGCCTGCCGCTTATGTCGACTTGTTCAGCTGGGCTACGAACGTGACGAGAGTCGGGTCTCAATCGACGCCATCGATACCGCCAGGGCCCGTTTCAGCGGCGATTCGGTCGATCGTGTAGCCCGGGTGAACGTAATCGACGCGATTCCGGACGTCGAGGGTCGCCGCTGGGGAGAACTCGTCGAGTTCGTAGCCGTACTGAACATCTCGTCGTACGGCAGCCGACACGCAGCCCGAGGGGGTGCTGGCGAACGCGACGCTGGGGTGGCGGCCGCCGAGCGGGCCGGTGCCCCGGGAACTAGGAGGCGGCGGGTGATGCTCCGGGGGAGGGTGCGGGTGTTGCGGGGGCGGGCGTCGGCGGCGGGGTGGGGAACTGGATCGGCGGCTGCGGGGGGATCGTGGCGGAGGGTGCGGGGTAGATCGCCGGGAAGGGCAGGCCGTACTTCTCCAGGATGCGGTTCGTGGTGGCGCCGAGCTTGGTGACGTCGGCGTAGCGGACGTCCTGGTCGGGGCGCAGCGCCGCGGAAAACGTGACCGTTCCGGCCGCCAGCATGTGGTTGATCTCCTCGGCGACCGCGAGCGTCGTCTTGAGGATGTACTGGGAGCCGGCGCGGGCAAGGATCACCATGTCCTGGTACGAGATCTTCGTGACGAGGTCGGAGTAGTAGACGCCGGCCGGTTGCGCGGTCAGCGGCACGGTGATGGTGGCGGTCATGAAGATGTCGATCGTCTGGCCCGCGACGAGCAGGCCCGCGACCGCACGGTCGTCGGGGATCGTGATGGAGATGGCGCGCCAGGCCTCCGAATCCGGGCCGACCGTCTCATTGGGGCCCAGGATGGAGAAGCCGGACTGGCCGGCGGCGGACGAGATCATGTTCGCGTAGATCGGCTGGCCGATGGCCACGGGGATGGCCAGCACCTTGCCCGCGAGCTGCTTCGGGTCCGTGATGATTCCCACTTGCGTGGCGGCATCCAGGGGGACCTGGACGACGACGAGCGCGCCGGGCTGGATCGGGGTGCGGGCGGGGATGACCTGCGCGGCCACGACGACGGAGACCTTCTGGATCTCGCCCTTGCCGCCTTGCTGCTGCGCCTGGTTGATCAGGTAGAACGACGTGGCGCCGGCGACGACCGCCAGCACGACGCCTGCGATGATCACGAACTTGCCCCGGCGATTGTTGTCCTTGTACTCCATCTCCATCGAGGTCGAGCGTGCCTCCCGGGGCTAAGTGACGCGTGGGTGGATCAGGGTCGGAGCGCGGGCACTGTTGCCCGTGGGCCACGGTCTGGTGGCGTTGGTCAGTCTCCCGAGGGGGTACGGGGGTCGATATGGGCGGGTGGTACCAAGACGCACCGCCATCGGTCCGGCCCCACGCACGATCGGAGCGCGTAAGCCTGCGAACGCGCGTTCGATTTCGATCGCGAGGTGGTAGATTCGGCGTGTGCCCGATTTCCGATTCGTCGCGCCATTCGAGCCCACCGGTGACCAGCCCCAGGCGATCGAACGCCTGACCGACGGGCTGACCAAGGGCTTCCAGCACCAGGTCCTGCTGGGCGCGACGGGGACCGGCAAGACCCTGACGATCGCCAAGACGATCGAGGCGATGAACCGGCCCACGCTGGTCCTCGCCCACAACAAGACGCTCGCCGCGCAGCTGTACGCGGAGTTCCGCGACTTCTTCCCGGACAACGCGGTCGAGTACTTCGTGAGCTACTTCGACTACTACCAGCCCGAGGCGTACCTGCCCCGGAGCGACACATACATCGAGAAGGATTCGAGCCGGAACGACGAGATCGACCGGCTGCGGCACGCCGCGACGCACGCGCTGTTCGAGCGGCGGGACGTGATCGTCGTGGCGTCCGTCAGCTGCATCTACGGCATCGGCGCGCCGGTGGACTACGGCGCGACCGTGCTCAAACTCAGGACCGGCGGCACGTACCGGCGCGACGCCGTGCTTCGGCACCTGGTGGACCTCCAGTACCAGCGCAACGATGCGGATCTCGCGCGCGCGCGGTTCCGCGTCCGCGGCGACACCCTGGAGTTCCGGCCGGCGAGCGAGGAGCGGATCGTCCGGGTGGAGTTCTTCGGGGACGAGGTCGAGCGGATCACCGAGATCGACCCGCTCACCGGCGAGCTCCTCGCGGAGCGCAAGGACATCAACGTCTATCCCGCGACCCACTACGTGACTCCGGCGGACAAGCTCAAGGCCGCGATCGTGGACATCGAGGCGGAGATGGAGGAGCGCGTCGGCCAGCTCGAGAGCGAGGGCCGCGATCTGGAGGGCGCGCGGCTGCGGCAGCGCACGACGTTCGACATGGAGATGCTGCGCGAGGTCGGGTTCTGCTCCGGGGTGGAGAACTACTCCCGCCATCTCTCGCGGCGCGAGGCGGGCTCGCGCCCGTGGACCCTGCTCGACTACTTCCCGCCGGACTTCCTGCTCGTCGTCGACGAGTCGCACATGACCATCCCCCAGGTCGTGGGCATGTACAAGAACGACCGCACGCGCAAGGAGATCCTGGTCGACTTCGGGTTCCGGCTGCCGTCCGCCCTCGATAACCGGCCGCTGACGTTCGAGGAGTTCGAGTCGACCGTCGGCCAGACGGTGTACATGTCGGCGACGCCCGGCCCGTACGAGCTGGAGCGGGCGCAGCGGGTCGCGGAGCAGCTCGTCCGGCCGACCGGGATCATCGACCCGCCGATCAGCGTCCGCCCGACCGAGGGCCAGATCGATGACCTCATGGAGGAGATCAAGCAGCGCGTCGATCGGGGCGAGCGCGCGATCGTCACCACGCTCACCAAGCGGATGGCAGAGGACCTCACCGACTACCTGCGGGAGCTCGGCGTCAAGGTCCAGTACCTGCACTCGGAGGTGGACACGCTGGAGCGCGTTGCGATCCTGCGCGACCTGCGCCTCGGCGTGTTCGACGTCGTCGTCGGCATCAACCTGCTGCGCGAGGGCATCGACCTGCCCGAGGTCACGCTGGTAGCGATCCTCGACGCGGACAAGGAGGGCTTCCTGCGGTCGGCCTGGTCGCTGGTCCAGATGATCGGGCGGGCGGCGCGCAACATCGGCGGCGAGGTCGTGATGTACGCGGACCGGGTGACCGAGTCCATGCGCGTCGCGATCGACGAGACGAACCGTCGCCGAACGATCCAGGAGAAGTACAACCTGGACCACGGCATCGAGCCCACGACGATCGTCAAGGGAATCCGCGACCTCAACGACCAGCTGCGATCGGTGGCCGAGGGGACGGTCGTGTACGCGTCGGAGCGCGAGGCGCGAAATGCCCGGCTCGCCGAGCTGGACACGAAGAAGGTCGAGGAGCTGGTCACGCGCATGGAGACGGAGATGCGCGCGGCGGCGAAGGAGCTGGAGTTCGAGCGCGCCGCCGCACTGCGCGACGAGATCCAGCAGATCCGCCTGCGCGTCCTGGACGAGGACCAGTCCGCGATCATCGCCCGCTCCGCGGAGCTCGCGGCGCAGCGAACGCCGTCCCGGTCCGGTGGCCGTGGACGTGGCGCGCGCGGCGGCCGCAACGGGACCGACGGGGCCCCGGAGCCGCCGACCCCCGTGCTCGAGGTGGCGTCCGTGACCGTCATGCCGGCCGGCTCGGAGCCCACAACGGCGCCCGGGGCCGAGGCGGACTCCGCGGAGGGCACACCCTCGGACTGGCTCCCGGGCATTCGCGACGAGCACGAGGACCCCACCGGCTGGCAGGCGCGCTGGCTGGACCGGCCCACCTGGGATCGGACCGTGACCCCGAACATCCGGAAGCGCCAGGGCACGAGGCCCGCTCGCCGCCGACGATGACCCGTGCGGCGTCACGCGGCGCCGAATGGGCCGTTGCGGGAGTAGTACCGAACGCAACAGGCGCGTACCTGATCGGGGCGGTGCATGCGTGCAAAGGACCGCCGCGTACATCCGCACCATAGGCCGGACTCCTTCGTCATGGCCCAATTCGGGCAGGACCCGGCCACAGGGCCAGGGCCATCAGGAGGCGCAGCCCGATGCGCGGTCGAACCCTCGCGCGGATTGCCGCGACGGCGCAGGCCTTCCTGCTCGCCGGAGCCCTTGCCGTCCCATCCGCCGCCGCCGCGGCGACCCTCGCCTTCACGCTTGGCGCTCCTTCGCTCTCCACTGTTGCGTACAGCGACTTCGTGGTCCTGCGCGGCTCGTACACGTGCATCAACGACGGCGTCTCGGTCTGCCCGAACACCTCGCAGAGCAAGTCGGCGACGTTTTCCATCCGACCGTCGGGGGGCAGCACGTTCAGCAACGTCGGGACCGTATCGACGTCGTTCTTCTTTACCGGGAGCGCCGGCGGCTGTCCGACGACGTGCTCGGTCAACTTCTCGCTCACCTGGAAGGCCGGCCGCGCGCTCACGACGACCATGCCGCCGGGCGTGTACGACCTCGGCCTGACCTCGACCATCTCCGCCGGCCAGCTCGTCAGCCTCGGCGCGATCACGGTCGTCCCGGAGTCGACCACCACGACCTACGGCGGCCTCACCTCGGGCATGGGCAACACCTCGCTGGCGATGTCCGCCACCGCGATCGACCAGGACCTCGGCCAGCTGTCGGGCACCGGCATCTACTTCCCGGACGCGAACCTGTCCGGCGCCGACCTCGTGACGTTCGAGCTCTTCGACTCGACGAACACCACGAGCGTCTCGGGCCCGACCAGCGCGTTCCTCGCCGGTGGTGGAACCACGACCGGCACGCCGACGCTTCCGCTGCCCGCCTCGGGCGGGACGTTCAAGCTCCGCACGATCTTCGTCGGCAACGACTTCTACACGACGAGTTACGACCTCGACACCATCTCGGTCACGCCATCGAACACGCCGCCGGTAATCACCGTGCCGGCGGGTCCGGTCGTCGCCGAGGCAACGTCGCCCTTGGGCGCGCACGTGGCGTTCACCGCCACCGCGACCGACGCCGAGGACAACCCGGACCCGACGCCTTCGTGCGCCCCCGCGTCCGGCAGCGCCTTCGCGCTGGGTGACACGACAGTCAGCTGCTCGGTCACCGATTCCGGTGGGCTGTCCGACTCGGACTCCTTCACGGTCCGCGTCGTCGACACGACCGACCCTGGCGTGTCCATCTCGACCGCCGAAGGCGACAAGGGCGCGGGCTGGTACAACGCGGCCTCGAACGATGGCACCGCCGGCGTGACGATTGACGTCTCGACCTCCGACCTCGTGAACGTCGCAAGCCTCACGTGCACGGACAACGGGTCCGACGTCGGCGCGCTGAGCGCGACGGGCGATTCGTTCGTGATCGGCGACGGCTCGCACGCGATCACCTGCACGGCGACCGACGGTGCCGGCAACCACGCATCCGACAGCGCGGCGTTCGACGTCGACCAGACGCCGCCCTCGATCGTTGCCTCGCTGTCGACGGATCCCGACGCGGCCACCGGCTGGTGGAACGCGGCGACCGGCGCACCCACCGTGACCTATACGTGCGGCGACGACACCTCCGGCATCGCGTCGTGTGGCGACGCCCATCCGTTCGGCGAAGGCGCGGGCCAGTCGGACACCGGGACCGCGATGGACGTGGCCGGCAACATCGCGACCGCCTCGGTGAGCGGCATCGACGTCGACCTGACGCCGCCGTCGATCACTGCCTCGCTGACGCCTGACGCCGACGGCGCCACCGGCTGGTGGAACGCCTCGACCGGCGCCCCGACCATCTCGTTCGACTGCTCCGACGCCGGCTCCGGCCTGGCCGCGCCGGGCTGCCCGGACTCCCACGTATTCGGTGAGGGCGCCGGCCAGTCCTGGGACCGGACCGTGTTCGATGTCGCCGGGAACGAGGCGACCGCCGGCGTGACCGGGGTGGATGTCGACCTGACCGCGCCGTCGATCTCGGCATCGGTCGCGCCCGCCGCCGCCGACACCGGCTGGTGGAACCTCGCCACCGGCGCCCCGACCGTGACGTACACGTGCTCCGATGACGGCTCCGGGGTCGCGAGCTGCTCGGCCGCTCACCCGTTCGGCGAGGGCGCCGACCAGGCGGACACCGGCACCGCGGTCGATGTCGCGGGCAATACGAGTACGGCGTCCGTCTCGAACGTCGACGTCGACCTGGCGGCTCCCACCGGCCTCGCCTTCGTCGGCGGGGCGCTGGCGGACGGCGCCTCGTACCTGTTCGGCTCCGTGCCCGCCGGGCCCACCGGCTGCACCGGGAGTGGCGGCACCTCCGGCCTGGCCGGGTGCGCGGTGAGTGGCTACTCGACGCTCGTCGGCGTGCACACCGTCACGGGTGCGGCGACCGACAACGCCGGCAACTCGAGCTCCATCGGGCTCACGTACACGGTCCTGCCGTGGACGCTGGCCGGCTTCGCAAACCCGGTCTCGATGACGACGCCGAACCTGGTCAAGGGCGGGTCCAGCGTGAACCTCAAGTTCGAGGTCTTCGCAGGGGCGACCGAGCTCACCTCGCTGGATGCCGTGTCCATGCTGCTCCAGACCTCCGTCGCCTGCGGCACCTTCGTCCCGCTCGCGCTGCCGACGATCGCACTGTCGACGAAGGGCTCGAGCCTTCGATACGACACGAGCGTGGGCCAGTACCTCGCGAAGTGGGACGTGCCCAGCGCGGCGGGAACGTGCTGGCTGGTCTCGCTGGGGACCGCCGACGGGAGCTCGCTCCGAGCCACGTTCCAGGTCAAGTAGGGGCGGGGCGCGGGTTGAGTCCCGAGACTTGGTGTAACAGCGAGCTGGCCGAGAACTGAAGCGGCCACCGCGTCATCCTCGCGTCGTTGGAGTGAGAACCGACGAAGCGAGGGAGTGAAGACAGCGATGGCCGAGGACAGAATGGCCGTGCT
>JACPOS010000030.1 GCA_016191395.1 Chloroflexota bacterium | reverse complement strand
GCGAAGCCACGCTCCTATGAAGTCACACCGGTCGGTCCGATCCATGTCCGACGACCGGCAGATCCCATGATCGCCACACCCCGTCGGGTGGGCACCGAGCCTATGAGCCAAGCCGCCGGACCACGACAGGGTGACACTCATGGAAGCCTAGCCCGAATGCCTGGTGGACCTGAGCAGCTCGTCCGCCGCGGCGAAGGGATCGAGCTCGTGCCCGGCGACCTTTCGCATCGTGGCGTCGGTCGCGTCACGGTTCGCCGGTGCGTGCAGCTCCGCCCGGAGGCGATCGGCCAGGATGGACCACACCTGCGCCTCCGCGCGCGCGAGCCGGGCCGGGGTGTCGCCCGCGTCGCGACCGCGCGCGCGATGCCGGTCCAGCGATGCGAGCAGCTCCGGGATCCCATCGCCGGTCGTCGCGGTCGTCAGGAGCACCTCCGGCTCCTTCGGGCGAGGGCGCGGTTTCGCCGCGCCATCTCGGATCCCGCCACCGGCCCGACCGGTCGCCACGAGCATCGCCCGCAGCTGGGACGCGGTTCGCTGCGCCCCCGGTCGATCGCCCTTGTTCACCACCACGATGTCCGCGACCTCGAGCAGCCCCGCCTTGATCGCCTGCACCTCGTCGCCCATCTCGGGCGCCTCGAGAACGACCGTCGTGTCGGCCGCGGCGGCGACCTCCACCTCGGACTGGCCCGTGCCGACGGTCTCGAGCAGGATCAGGTCGAACCCGGCCGCGTCGAGGACGGCCGCGGCGGCCGTCGAGGTCGAGGCCAGCCCGCCCGCATGCCCGCGCGCCGCCATCGATCGGATGAACACGTCGCGATCGGTGGCGTAGTGCTGCATCCGCACTCGATCGCCGAGCAGCGCGCCGCCCGTGATGGGGCTCGAGGGATCGACCGCGACCACGCCCACCGCGCGCCCCGCCTCGCGCGCCGCGCCGATCAGCGCGGACACGAGCGTGGATTTGCCCGAGCCGGGTGGTCCGGTGATGCCCACGAGGTGTGCGCGTCCCGCGAGCGGGTACATCCGCCGGAGCGCGATCTCCGCCACTGAGGTGCGATTCTCCACTGCCGTCAGGATCCGGGCGAGCGCCCGACGATCCCCGCCGAGGGCCGCTTCGACCAGCGCGTCCGCGCCTCGAGGGCCCGCGTCCGCTGCCCCCTTCGGGTCGGCCGCCACCTCAGTCGCGCGGTCGGGCGTTGGCCCTGAGGTACTCGGCGACCTCCGCGATCGTGGTGCCGGGCCCGAAGGATGCCGCCACGCCCGCGTCCTTCAGCGCCTTCACGTCGTCGTCCGGGATGATCCCGCCGACCACCACCAGCACGTCGTCCATGCCGGCTTCCTTCAGCTTCGCCGTCACCTTCGGGACGAGCGTCATGTGCGCGCCCGACAGGATGGACAGCCCCACGACGTCCGCGTCCTCCTGCAGCGCCGCGGTCACGACCATGTCCGGCGTCTGGCGCAGGCCCGTGTACACGACCTCGAACCCCTCGTCGCGCAGGCCCCGCGCCAGCACCTTCGCACCACGATCATGGCCATCGAGGCCCGGCTTCGCGATGAGCACCTTCAGCGGTCGATCTGCCATCGCCCGGATTGTAGGCTCGCCGCGATCCCCGCTCTCACAGGATCACGAGCGCATCGCCCCCGGGATCCTGCCCCTTGGCAAGCCTCGCGAGACACGCCCTGGTGTCGACAGGAAACCGTTCACGCAGCTCCGGGTGGTCCCGGATCACCCGCCGGTTGTGCCGCGTGTCGGCGACCAGGAGCACCAGCCGGATGGCGCCCAGGTCGCGAGCCTTCGCAGCCCCCTTCCGCTCGACCGCCTGCAGGTCATCCAGCCGAGTTTCGGCTTCGATCACGATGTCGCCGGTATCCAGAGTGACCATCGCATCACCGCTCCGCAGGTCTCCGGTGATCGGCACCGGAACCTCCACTCGCCAGCGCAGCGCACTTGGGACCCGCGCGCGAAGTCGCGCGAGCAGCGCAAGGTGGCCTCGATCGCGGACTGGGTCCCCGGCCGGGTAGAGCGACGCGGCAAGCTCCATCCCGAGGATCGGAGCGACCCGGCCGACCAGATCGATCGTCATCGCATGTGGGTCGGCAAGCTCGAGGCGCCTGATGGTGTCCGCGCTCACGCCGACGCGCCTCGCAACCTCGCGGATGCTCAGGCCCGCTCCTCGTCGCGCGTTGCCGAGCCCGTCCGCCGTCCGATCGCGCAACAGCCGGCTTCGGCGGACCCCGCGCGCCGCGGCCGAGTCACGGGTTGCCACGGCGCGATGGTCTCGCATCGTCCTTCACGGCCCCTCATCCGCTGATTACGTACGACAGATCGCGCGTCCGGCGAAGGAGGGTCACCCGTCCGCAGCGACCGACGGCCAGGACCGGCTCGCAGCCGTCGGCTGCTTGCCCGCGCGAGCGTTCGACACCTGACCAGCTCCGAGGCGGCCTGGGGAGGGGTTGATGCCGTCGCTCCTTGGTCGGTCGTACGACGTGGCGATCACGTGGGCAATCGGACGCTGGGCGGTCTGCGCCGGAAGGAGTCGCCGCTCCGACGCGCGCGCGACGGCGTGGCGGGCCGCAGCGCAGGGCGGGCCGGTGGCGCCGGCGCGTTCCGGGTGCCGCCGAGGTCAGTCCCCGGGGGCGCGGCGGGCGAGGTGGCTGAAGAACTCGGCGCGGGTACGGTCGCGGGAGCGGAAGAGGCCCAGGACGGCCGAGGTGGTCATGATCGTGCCGGGCTTGCGGATGCCGCGCATGATCGCGCAGAGGTGGTTCGCCTCGACCACGACGCCCACGCCCTGCGGTGAGAGGCGCTCGTTGAGGAAGTCCGCGATCTGCTGGGTCATGCGCTCCTGGACCTGCAGCCGCCGCGCATACATCTCCACGATCCGCGGGATCTTCGAGAGCCCGATCACGCGGCCACGCGGGATGTACGCCACCGAGGCAGTGCCGAAGAACGGCAGCAGGTGGTGCTCGCAGAGCGAGTAGAACGGGATGTCCTTGACGACGACCATCTCGGAGTAGTCGACATCGAACACGGCACCGTTGATCAGCCGGTCCGGGTCGACGTGGTAGCCGGCGGTCAGCTCCGCGTACATCCGATGCACGCGATCCGGGGTGCCCATCAGGCCCTGGCGGTCGGGATCCTCGCCGATCTCCAGCAGGATCTCGCGCACGGCCTCCTCAACGCGGCCGGTCGGTGTTGCGAGCGACGGCGTCCCGACGATCGGGCGCTGGCGCTCTTCTTCGGCGGCGTGGCCGTTCGTGCCGTGCTCCTCGCCGATCTCCGTCTCGATCTCGGCGACAAGCTTGCGCACATGCTCGGGCAGCATCGTCATGGCCCGGGGATGGTACCCCTCGTCGCCAGAGGCCCGGATTGCAGCCTCAGGCCGGCGGCTGTCCAGCCGCCCCGCGCAACCACGCGACGCAGTTCGCACCGAGGTCGGGCACGAAGTAGCCGCCCTCCTGGAGGATGACGAGGCGGCGGCCGAGGGCACCGACCCGCCGACCCATCTCGTGATAGCCGGCGGTCGTGAGCGCGAGGTCGCCGATGGGGTCTCGCTCGTATGTGTCGAAGCCGAGCGAGACGACGACGATGGAGCCCGCCGAGGCGTCGATCCACTCGAGCGCGCGGTCGAGGTCGGCGAGGTAGGTCGCATCGTCGGCGCGCAGTGGCTGCGGCAGGTTGAGGTTCGTGCCGGCGCCGGGGCCCTCCCCCACTTCGTCGGCGTGGCCCAGGAAGAACGGGTAGAGGCGGCGCGGGTCGGCATGAAGCGATGCGTACAGCACGTCCGACCGACGCCAGAAGATCTGCTGCGTGCCGTTGCCGTGGTGGACGTCCACGTCGAGGATCGCGACGCGCTCGCCCGTCGACTCGGCGATCGCATGCGCCGCGATGGCGGCGTTGTTGAAGAAGCAGTAGCCCCCGGCCATCGCCGCCGCTGCATGGTGGCCGGGCGGGCGACACAGCCCATACGTCACCGTCTCGCCCCCGAGGACGAGGTCCGCCGCGGTGAGCGCCACGTCCACGGCGCCGCGAGCCGCGTCGTAGCTCCCGGCTACGAGTGGGTTCGACGAATCCAGGCCCCACCAGCCCACCCGCCCGCCGATCGCGACCGGCTCCGGCCGGGCCGCCACGAGCGCGTCGCTCATGCCCGCGAACATGGATCGCGTGGGGTACGTGTCCGCGACGAGGAACTCGCGGCTCAGGCGCTGGCGCTCAACCTCCGGCCACGCCGCCTCGAGGAAGCGCAGCAGGCCTGCGTCGTGGACGGCGAGGATCGGGGCGGTGCCGTGGTCGGTCGGGGGCGTCAGCTCGAATCCGCCATCGGCGGCAAGCGCCGCGACGATCGCGTCGGCGCGTGCCGGGACCTCGTTGGCCGGAATCGGCAAGCCCAGGTAGGTCTCCACCTTCGGGTCGTGGGCGCGGTGGCGCTCCGTGTGGACGAATTGCATGCGGGGATCGTACGGGTTCGGCGGCCCGCAACGGGCACCCCGGGCTACGATCCGATGGTCATGGCAAAGCGCCCGCGCGGCTCACCTCGTGGCATCGCTCGCTCGAACGCCCGCGCGCTCGCCTTCGAGCGGCTGGTCGATCGCGCCATCGCGAGCATTCCCGACCCTTATCGCGTCGCGCTGCGCGAGGTCGCGATCGTCATCGAGGACGAGCCGTCGATGGAGCAGCTGCGCGAGAACGGCATCGACCCGGGCGATTCGCTGTACGGGCTGTACGAGGGCGTCTCGCGCGCCGACTACGCCGCCGACTGGGCGGCCGAACCGAACCGGATCTCGCTCTTCCGGCTCCCCCTCGAGGCGGACTTCCCCGACGCCCGCGAGCTCGAGGCGGAGGTCAGGCGGACGGTGCTCCACGAGCTCGCCCACCACCTGGGGATCGACGACGACCGTCTCGAGGAGCTCGGCGCCGGCTGATCAGAGCTGGACGGCGATGATCGTCGGAAGGCCCAGGATCGCGAGTATCAGCAGGCCCGCCATCGTGACCAGCATGGGTACGCTCACCCAGAGGAATCGCCGAGGCGGCGCACCCTCGACCGTTCGCGCGCGATCCAGCCCGCCGGAGTAGTACGTCAACCCGAGGAACCCCGTCACCTGCGGCGCTGCGACGATGGCCGCGATCGTGAACGTCAGGCTCCCGAACGCCACGATGAAGGCCAGCACGATCAAGGCCGTCAGGAACACCTGGACCCCGCCCTGGTCCAGCCCTAGGTGCAGCAGCTCGCCGACACGCTGGGCAATGTCGGCCCCGGCACCGATCGCGAACGACTGGATCGCGGACGTGACCAGCGTGAAGAGCGTCACCACGAGCGCGATGCGCGGCCGCGCGCGGAACAGGGTCATGGAGCGCCGGAGCGTCTCGGTCACGCCCACGTCGCCCAGGACGATGCCGGTGGCCGCGAACGCGAACGGCGTGAGCACCAGCGCCCCGATCATCGACCCAAGGAAGCTGAGGCCGGTGTTCGTCTCGAACGGCTTCGCGAACGGCAGGGTCACGACGAGCGCGACGACCGTCGACGCGAGCCCGACGAGGAAGCCGGCGCCCGCCAGGCGCCAGAAGACCTGGCGCGCGCGGGTGATCGCCTCGCGGATCCCGAGAGGCCGGTCCGCTGCCTGGCCGCCGAGGATCGCGATCGCCATCGCCTGCGCGTCGATCGAGATGGCCCCGAGCAGGATGATCCCGGTGATGAGGAGCACGTAGATGTACAGGAACGGCTCCGCGATCCCGGGGTGCTCGTAGAAGAGCCGCGACGGGTCGCTCACGATGAGCGCCGCGGTGTCGGGGTTGCCCAGGAGGCGCCCGATCGCGAGCAGCAGCAGCAGGACCGCCGGCCCGAACGCACCCAGCGCGAGCAGCCCGATGTAGATCGAGGCGCGCCGGATGGAGGCAGTGGCATCCACCGCGAGCTGAAGTCCGGCGCTGACCACCTTGCGCGCGGTGGGCGTCTCGTACGCCCTGGTCCATGTGGGCGCAGGCTGCGCCGCGGGCGCGTTCGGATCGTCCGTCATCGACCCAGCAGACCGGTGGTCACCCTGGGAGCGGCGCCGCGCCGGCGACGAACTCGCCGAGCCGGCCCACGTCGACGTTGCCGCCAGACAGCACCACGCAGACGCGTTCGCCCTGGCGGATCGGGATTCGCCCGGCGAGCAGCGCCGCGAGCCCGGCCGCGCCTGCGGGCTCCAGGACCTGCTTGAGGCGTTCGAGCGCGAAGCGGAGGCCGGCGAGGATCACGGCCTCGTCGAGGGTGATCACGTCGTCGACGTAGCGGCGAACCATGTCCAGCGTCCAGGCACCGGCGAACGGGGCGTTGAGCCCGTCGGCAACGCTCCGGGGAACGATCGCGACGGGCGATCCCGCGGCGAGAGCCAGCGTCATCGCGTTGGAGCCGGCCGGCTCGACGCCGTAGACACGAACGCTGCGACGCGACTGCCGGACCGCGCCGGCGACGCCGGAGATGAGGCCGCCGCCTCCGATGGGGACGATCACGACGTCCACGTCCGGCAGGTCCTCGATGATCTCGATCCCGACCGAGCCATGGCCGGCGATGACGAGCGGGTCGTCGAACGGGTGGCAGAAGGTGAGTCCGCGCTCGGAGCGAATTCGCTCAACGGCCGCGAAGGCCTCGCCGGTATCCGCGCCCTCGAGCACGACCTCCGCACCGTAGCCCGCCGCCGCGGCAGCCTTGAGCGGGTTGGCCGCCGCGGGCATCACGACGGTCACCGGCACGCCGACGGCCGCCCCCGCATACGCGTAGCCCTGCGCCGCGTTGCCGGCGGAGATCGTGATGATCCCTGCGCGCCGCTCCGCGTCCGTCAGCGACGCGACCTTCGCCACCATGCCGCGAGGCTTGAACGAGCCCGTCTTCTGGAGGTGCTCCGCCTTGAGGAACACGCGGCCGTCGGCGGGCTTCGAGCCCGTTGCGGCCTCCACGATCCCGGCGGCCGTCCTGCTCGACAGCATCGGCGTCCGGTGGACGGCGCCGCTGATCACGCCCCGGGCTGCCTCGATCTCCGACAGGGGGACGTTCCGGAAGGTGCTCATCGGGCCGAGCATAGGGCGCGCGGGGCCCGGCCCGGCGTGCCGCGCCGCCGCATCCCGTGCCAGCAGTTTGCGCGATTGCGCAAGTTGTGACATGATTCACCGCGATGGCAATCGAGCTCACCACGTCCCCCGCGGTCGACAGCCGCGAGAAGGATTACGAACGGACGGCCGTCGTCGGTCGCGCCCTCGCTGATCCCAAGCGGCTGTGCGTGCTCGAATCGCTCGCCGCGGGCGAGCTCTCGGTCAGCGACCTCGCCGGTCGCGTCGCCTGCCAGGTCCCGAACATGAGCCAGCACCTGGCCGTGCTCCGCTCCGCAGGTCTGGTGACCACGCGGCGCGAGGGCAGCACCGTGTTCTACCGCCTCACGGACCCGCGTGTCCTGGAGGCCTACCAGCTGCTCCAGTCCATCGCCCGCTGAGGCGGGAGAAAGGATCCATTTCGATGATCAAGACCGCGACCGACGCGACCTTCGAGGCCGAGGTTCTCCAGAACGACAAGCCCGTGGTCGTCGACTTCTGGGCCGCCTGGTGCGGGCCCTGCAAGCTCGTCGCGCCCGAGATGGAGAAGCTCGCCGCCAAGTACGAGGGCGCGATCGACATCGTCAAGGTTGACGTCGACGCGAACCCGGGCCTGTCCCGCGCGTTCAACATCATGAGCATCCCCACCATCGCCTTCTTCGCCCCGGGCAAGCAGCCGATGGGCGTCGTCGGGTTCCGGCCCGCCGAGCAGCTCGAGGTCCAGTTCGGCCTCGCCGGCTATCCCAAGGTGGCCGCCCCAGCAGCCGCCGACGCGGCCGCGGCGCCCACCAGCGCGAGCGACGCCGCCTAGCTCCTCCGCTCCTCCAACGTCGTCGAGCCCGTCCCGCCCGGGGCGGGCTCTTCGATTCAAGGATCCCGCGGTGCCGTGGGATCCCGCGGTGCCCTGGCTGGGACCTCCTCGTCGGGATGACCGCTGGGCGCGCAACTTCGACACGGTCGGTCGCGAAATCGCCGGTCTTATGCCAACGCCCGTCGGTCATGACCGCTCGACGAGCAATCCGAACCAGAAGTGCGCGGTCGGATCCGGTGGACCGAGGAGATTGACCGCTTTGGACCAACAGTTGGTCGCGATTGCACTTCACGCGGTCAATTCGTACGGATCCGGTCCCGGAAGCGCGAGTCGCCGCGTGGTCTCGTCAAGTTGGACCACCTCGCGAGCATTCGGTGCCTGTCGCGGATGGTTGGCGCGCGACGCCGCAGTGCGCGGCCCTCAGGTCAGGCGCCGGCGCGGCGATAGGCGAGCTCGAACCAGGCCTCGAGGCGATCGACCGCGTGGCCGTCCAGCTCGCGCGGGCTGAAGCGGACCCATTCCTTCCCGCGCGGTGAGGGCGCGGTGTCCGGGGTGCGCGTCGCCGCGGCGGCGATCGGAGGATCCAGCCTGAGCTCTATGCCCGTTGGGCTGAGCACGGCGAAGGGCTTCCCGCGGAACGACAGCGTGGTCGCGCCCGCGGGACGGGCCGCGCCCGGGGCACCGGGGCCCGCCGAGCCCACGACCTCGGGGAGCTGAGCGGCGAGCTCCTTGACGAGCGCGCCGAGCGACGGGGTCGATCGGCTCACGACGCCCCGTCGAGGATCGCCTCGAGGTCGGCGAGGTGTTCCTCGTAGTGCTCGATCGTGTAGATGTGGAAGAACCGCAGATGATCGGCGTGCTTGACCCAGCGTGACTCGGGCACGACCGTCAGGTGGCCCCTGAGCTCGCCCGGTGTCTCCCGGAAGCGTCGCCGGACTTCGGCCATCGGCAGGCCGCGCCAGGTCGTCTGGATCTCGGCGTTGATCTCGTCGCCGCGCGTGGCGAACTCCCGCTGCGAGCGCTCGATCGCTTCGGCCCGCTCCCCGACCGCGAGCTCCTGTGCCGCGGCAAGGGCGTCGTCCAGCCAGGCGACGACGTGGGCAATCAGGTCGCGCCCGGACCAGTCGTGGGCCTCGGAGATGGGGCGGGAGAGGTGCTCGTCGGACAGCGCGCCCAGCGCCTCGAACGGGCGGAATGCCTCGCGCTCTTCCTCGAGGAACTCAAGGGCGTTGAGATACACGGCCCTACACCCCCACCGGCTCGCGGTACTCGCCGAACACGCCGCGGAGGACGTTGCACATGTCACCGAGCGTCGCGTAGGCCGCCGCGCAGCGGATGAAGTGCGGCATCAGGTTCGAGTCCGACGAGCCGGATCGAGCGGCCGCCTCGCGCAGTCCACGGAGCGCCGCCTCCACCGCGCTCCCGTCCCGCTCCCTGCGCGTGCGTTCGAGGCGCGCCATGTGCGCCTCGAGCGAGCCCGCCGGCACCTGGAGCACCGGCACGGTGGTGACCTCGCGGTCGTCGACGTAGGCGTTCACGCCCACGATCCGGCGCTCGCGCAGGTCGAACTCACGCTGGAAGCGGTACGCGGCCTCGGCGATCTCGCGCTGGGGGTAGCCGTCCACCACCGACGCGACCATGCCGCCACGCCGGTCGATCTCGTCGAGGTACACCCAGACCTGGCGCTCCACCTCGTCGGTGAGCGATTCCACGAACCACGAGCCGCCGAGCGGGTCGATGGTGCCCGTGACGCCGGTCTCCTCCGCGATGACCTGCTGCTGGCGGAGCGCGAGGAGAGCGGCCTCGGCCGTGGGGACCGCCAGGGCCTCGTCGTACGCGTCGGTATGCAGGGACTGCGTCCCGCCGAGGACCGCGGCGAGCGCCTGGATCGCGACGCGGGTCAGGTTGTTGAGCGGCTGCTGCGGCGTGAGCGAGACGCCTGCGGTCTGCGTGTGGAAGCGCATCCAGCTGGAGCGCTCGTTCTCGGCGTGATACCGCTCCGTCATGAGGCGATGCCAGATCCGGCGCGAGGCGCGGAACTTGGCGATCTCCTCGAAGAAGTCGCTGTGGCTGTTGAAGAAGAAGGACAGGCGCGGCGCGAAGTCGTCGACACGCAGCCCGCGCTCGATCGCGGCCTCCACGTAGGCCATCCCGTCGGCGATCGTGAACGCGAGCTCCTGGACCGCGGTGGAGCCGGCCTCGCGGATGTGGTAGCCGGAGATGGAGATCGTGTTCCAGCGCGGCATCTCCTTCGTCCCGAACTCGATCGTGTCGGTCACGAGGCGCATGGACGGCTCCGGCGGGAACAGGAACTCCTTCTGGGCGATGAACTCCTTGAGGATGTCGTTCTGGGTGGTGCCCTCGAGTGCCGCCCGCGGGAAGCCGGCCTTCTCCGCCGCGACGATGTACATCGCCCAGATCGGGGCGGCCGGCGAGTTGATCGTCATCGACGTCGAGACCTTGTCGAGCGGCAGGCCCGAGAGCAGGACCTCCATGTCGGCAAGGGAGCTGACCCCGACGCCGCACGTCCCGAACTCCCCCTCCGCCTCGGGGTCGTCCGTGTCGTAGCCGTACAGGGTTGGCATGTCGTACGCGATCGACAGGCCGGTCTGGCCCGCGGCGAGCAGGTCCTTGAACCGCCGGTTCGTGTCCTCCGCGGCCCCGAAGCCCGCGAACATGCGCATCGTCCACAGGCGCGAGCGGTAGCCGGACGGGTGGATGCCGCGGGTGAACGGCGCCTCGCCGGGCAGCCCGATCCGATCGTCGTCGCGCGGATCCCACGGGCCGTAGACGGGCGCCAGGTCGATCTCGCCGAGGGTCCGGAAGCCCGACTGGCGCTCCGGCGCGCGCTCGAGGGCCGGGTCCAGTCGGTCGACCTTCCACGCCCGCCTGCGAGCCTGCCAGTCGATCGGGTCGGTCATGGGCGGGACAGTAGCACCGCCTACCTCACCGGCACGCCGGCCGCGACCTCGACGGCGATCCGGACGCGATCGTCGTGGTCCGCACGGACGGCATCGGGCGAGACCTGTGTCGCGACGATCACGACGTGGACGTACGGTCCGGCCGGCCAGATGACCACGGTCTGGAGCGAGAGGTCGTTGATCGTCTCCAGCCGGAACACCTGGCCCGCCACCTGGTAGGTGGGCCGGTCGGTCTTGACGGCGCCGGTCTGCTTGCCCGCGACCGCGCCGGCCGTGTAGAACTCCTCGACCCATGCGGCATCGAGGGGGCCGGACGGGAGGGAAAGGATCGCGGTGACGATCCCGCCGCCGTTGGGCTGCTCCCATGTCGCGCCCGCGAACTGCAGCTTCGTCACGCCATGGGCGACGTACGAGCCGAGCGCCGTCGCCGTGCAGTTCCAGCCCGAGTCGACGGTGTCCGGCGCTCGCTGGATCATGACCCGTGGCAGGAGCGCCTCGAGGCCCGGCAGCGTGCCCGGAGCGCGGACATCACCGGCGGGACAGGAGGGGTTCGGCGTCGCCGCCGATCCAAGGGCGCCACAGCCCGCGCCGACGATCGCCAGGAGGACGCCGAAGACGAGGGTCGTCGCAGCCCTCCTGGCGCCGGGCAGGATCAAGAGGGCGCCGGCCGCGGCTGCCGCAGGATCCCGCGGACGTCCAGGTCGTCCTGGAGGACGCGCGCCGCGGCGACGAGGTCCGGGTCACGAGAGATCGTGCGCGCCAGCCAGTCGATGTACGTGGGCTCGAAGTCGGCGACCTGGCCCAGCGAGTGGCCGTGGAACTTGCCGAACTCGATCGGCCAGGCGCGTGCCTCCTCCAGGGTGGGCGGCACGGGCGGTCGGAACCCGCGCTGCCGTCCGCGGCTCAGGGGCCCGTTCGGCTGCGAGGCGCGGAGTGGCTCGCGGCGCAGGCGATCCGACGGCGCCGGCGGCTGTGGCTCGTGGCGGATTCGCGGACCCGTGGTGGTGTTGCGCGGCCGGAACGTCGCGGTCGTGTCCACCCGGCCGGTCACCGGGCGCGTCGGTGGCGGCTCCGGCGGCCACGTCCCGCGTCCCTTGGGCTTGCCGTCCCCGTCGGCCCCGGCCGGGAAGCCGGCCCGGAGCTCCGCGTACGCGCGGTTGATCTCCACCATGCGCCGGGTGGCCTTCTCGGTGGCCGCGGGATCACCAGGGGTCAGATCCGGGTGGTGCTCGCGAGCGAGCTTGCGCCATGCCGCCTTGATCGTCGCCTGCCCGGCATCGCGGGGCACGCCGAGCACATCATGAGGGTTCCGTTTGGGCACGTCGCCAGTGTATCGAGGGGCGCCGCGGGGCCCTCCCGGTACCATCTGCCTCGATGACGAGTCGGAAGGTCGGCCTCACCGCCGCGCTGACCGTGGGGCCCATCGCCGCGTGGCGGTTCGCGCAGGCGTACAAGGCACGCGCGGGCTACCCGCACCGCCATCCCCCGGCCGACGACCCGAGCGCGCTCGGTCTCGCCTTCGAGGAGCTCCTGATCCCGTCCGCCGGCGTGGACCTGCCCGCTTGGTGGATTCCGGCTCGTGGCGGGGCGCCGGGACCGGCGGTCCTGCTGATCCATGGCTGGGAATCGGCTCGCGACCGCACGCTGCCGAACGCGCTGATCCTCCACGCGATCGGCGTGCACGTCCTCACGCTCGACGTCCGGGGCCACGGTGCGAATCCGCCGGAGGAGCTGCCGCTCACGGCTGGCGAGTTCGGCGAGGACGCCCTCGCCGGCGTGCGCGCGCTGCTGGCCCGGCCGGACGTGACGGCGGTCGGAATCCTGGGGCATTCGATGGGGGCGATCGGGGCGCTGCTGGCGGCGGCCTCCGAGCCTCGCGTTGCCGCGGTCGTCGCCGCGTCCACGCCGGCGGATCCATATCGGCTCACGCGCCAGACGTTCCGGCTCGCGAAGCTGCCGCTGCCCGGTCCGTTCGCATGGCCGCTCGCGTGGCTGACCACCCACGTCTTCCTGCTTCCGCGCGGGCACACCGTGCGCTCCGTGTCCGCGACGCACGCGATCGGCGAGTACGCAGGCCCGGTGCTGCTCATCCATGGCGCCGACGACCGGGTGGTGCCGTTCAGCCACCTCGCGACGCTCGAGGACGCGGCGCAGCGCGCCCGTGAGGACGACCCCGCGGCGCCCGACGTCGAGGTCCTTGCCGTTCCCGGGGGCCAGCACAGCTGGCTGTACGAGTTCGCCGCCTACCGCGGCGCGGTCGCGCGGTTCCTCACCGAGGCGTTCGGGGGACCCCTGGCTCCCGACGAGGCGGAGACGATCGCGCGCGCGACGCCCGCGACGCGGCTGCCGCAGCGGGAGCATCCGTTCTCGTCGATCACGCCCGACGAGGGCGGGCTCAGGACCCTGGCGAAGGCCATCCGCATGGCCGGCGGCGCCAAGGTGGAGCAGGTGGAGACGGGTGGGGCGGCAGCGCCCGAGGTGCCCGCGTGACCGCCGTCTGGACGGCGATCAGGACAAAGCGCATGGTCCGCGTCTTCGCGGACCGTCCGCTCGCGCCGGAGCACGTGTCGCAGATCGTGGATGCGGGCCGCCACGCCGGCAGCTCCAAGAACACGCAGCGCTGGGACTTCGTGGTCGTCGAGGAGCGGGCGACGCTGCAGCGCCTGGCGTCAGTCGGGCCGTTCGCCAGCCATGTCGCGGGCGCGGCGGCTGCCGTCGGTCTCGTAACTCCGGATCCAAGGGCGCCCCGCGCCTCGCTGTCGCTGGTCTGGGACGCCGGCCTCGCCGCCGAGAACATGATGCTGGCGGCCTGGGAGCTCGGCGTGGGCAGCTGCCCGGCAACCGTCTACGAGCAGCCGCTGGCGCGGGAGATCCTCGGGTACCCGGAGGACCGCTGGTGCGGCTACGTCCTCTCGTTCGGCTATCCGGCGGATCCCGAGGACCTCACACGGCCGCCCAAGGCAGGCGGGCGTCGACCGCTCGCCGACGTCCTCCACCGCGAGCGCTGGTAGCCGCAACCACGGCAACGACTGCTAGAGAGTCGGCGGCTCCGGCGCCGGCGCGCCGACCTCCAGGTAGGCGGCGATCGCCCGTTCCAGGCCAACGTCGCGGCCCTCGCGCTCGGACAGCAGCCACTTGTGCTCAAGGACGTCGGAGTACGCCTGGAGCGGATCCCGCTGCCCGATCGCGGGCCTGAGTCGCGCGATCGCGGGCTCGAAGACCTCGCGCCGCCATCGCCGCGCGCCGAGCTCCTCCGGGATCTGCTCGCCGCTCGTGTAGCGAAGCCAGGCCACGTGCTCGCGGAGGTCATTCAGCAGGAGTCGCGCCTGGCCCTCCAGCGCGACGACGCCGGTCAGCCGCTCCAGCTCGTGCGCGTGGAAGGCACGGTTGGAGGTCGTCACGCGGAGCCGGACCTCCGACCGTGCGTCCTGCGGCGTGACCTCGATCTCGTCCACCGCGAACCCGAGCTCGTTGAGGTGCCGCAGCCGGCTCCGGATGGCGTGCCGGTCTCCGGCCGGCAGCGCCGGCTCCAGGTGGAGCTCATGCCAGATCGCCCGATACCGCTCGCGGACGGCCTCCGCGGCGTCGACGGCGTTGTCGAAGTCCTCCGGCCGGCCCTGCAGCGCGGCGACGTCCGCGAGGCCGTAGCCCACGTTCTCGACGAGGATCTCGAGATCGAACGCGCGCTGGCCGTCGGACAGCTCCGGGTGGATCTCGCTCGTCTCCGCGTCCACGAGGAACGCCTGGATCCGGTCGCCGTCCCGCCGGAACAGGGTGTTGGCGAGCGAGCAGTCACCCCAGAACACGCCGCCGCGGTGGAGGTCCACGAGCAGCCACGCCATCGCATCGAGCAGGCGCGAGCGGTATGGCCCGGGCCCAAGCGGGAAGCGGGCCAGGAGGCGTCGGAACTGGAGCGAATGCGCGAGGTACTCGGTCACGAGGATTGCGCTGCCGAGCGCCACGTGCTCCGCGATGCCGATCGGGAGGACGGCCGGCAGCCCGACGCGCTCCAGGTGGCCCAGCACCGCGTACTCGCGCCGCGCGACGTCGATCGGCTCCTCCTTCAGCGCGACGAGGGCGCCATCCACGACGAGGAAGCGAACCAGGTGGCGGGACGGTCCCACGTCGAGCTGCCGGAACGCGAGGTCGTCCGGCCAGTCCGCGAGCGGCAGCTCCCACGGCAGGTCCAGGAGCCCCTCGGCGCGGCGCAGCCGCAGGACCGGGAAGGACGGATCGGTCATGGGGCGAGCACCACGACGTGCGGACCCCACGCATGGCCGCCACGGATGAGCCGACCCTGACCCACCGGACCGGTTCCGAGATAGACCGTCGCGACCGCCTCGCCGAATCGGGCGAGGGACGCGGCGAGGCGGCCCTCCGTGTCCGGCTCGAGGATGACGACGGCCGGGGACCTGCCCACAGCGGCGCGTGCCCACCGCCTGGCGCCAAGCGCGGGGTCGCGATCCAGCGGCAGCCAGGGCGCCCCCGGTCCAAGCGCGGCCTCGAGCTCTCGCTCGGCGCGTTCGTGCTCAACCGTCGCCCAACCGATCGCCGCGAGCGGCAGGGCCGCGAGCGTGGCGTCCTCGCGAACGACCGCGTCCCGAATTCGGGCCGCATCGGCAAGGAGCTCGTCCAGGGTCATCGGAGAAGCAGGTCCGGCGCCGCCTCGCCAACGGTCGCGAAACCCAGCCGCTCGTACAGGCGAAGCGCGGAATCGTTGTCCTCCTCCACGGCAAGGTGCACGACGGGGCTGCCGGCGTGGAGCGCGTCGCGGACCGCGAGCGCCGTCGCCAGCGTGCCGAGACCGCGTCCGCGGAACGCCGGCCTGGTGCCGATGGACGAGAGGTAGCTGCCGTCGTCCGTCGATGCCCGTCGTGCGATGGCCGCCGGGACACCGGCCACCGACACGAGCAGGACAGAGCAGCCCGGTCGTGATACGCAAGCGAGGACGTCGTTCTCCAGCGCCACGCGCCTATCCGCATCAACGCCGAACGCGTCCGCCAGGACGAGCGACGCGTCGACCGCCCATCGCCGGCGCTCCGCCCACGTCCTGCCACCCGCACCGGGTCCGCGGGAGCCGGGCTCGCGCCGGGTTTCGCGCCGGCTCACGGTCACCTTCGTGCCGCCGCCGAACGCGTGCTCCACGCGCGAGGTCATCGCAGCCACCAGGGCGTCCCCGTCACCGTGCTGCACCAGCACCATGCGGCGGTCCGCTCCCAGGGTCTCGAAGCCCGCGGACGAGAGGCGCTGGGCCATGTCCGACGGCGTGCCGCCGAGTGGCAGCGGGCGAATATGCGGCAGTCGCCCGAGGGTCGCGAAGAGGGTGATGACCTCGTCCAGGCGCCGATCGAACGCGGCGTAGCCGGCAGGCCACGAGGGCGCGATCAGCCGGTTCCAGAAGGGCTCCGCATCGTTGGGGTCGTGGAACAGCCAGCCGTCCCCGAGGTCGCGCAGCTCGCGTGCCGGCGTCTGCTGGGCGCGAGCCTCGTGGAGCACGAGGCGGCGCGCAAGGTCGGTGTCGAAGATCCGAACGCCGCCCACGGGCGAACCATACGAGGAAGCAGCGACCGCCGCGCTATCGTGGCGCGCACACGATCTGCCCCAGGAGGACACCCATGCGCCCCATGCGCCCCATGCACAGACTCGCCGCCCTGTCGGCAGCCCTGCTCCTTGCGGCGTGCTCGGGTGGAAGCAGCGCCCAGACCTCGGCGCCCGGCGGGACCGCCGCCGCCAAGCCATGCGACGACTCCACCGGCACGACCGTCGTCGCGGCGAGCGTCAAGGACAACACCTGGTCGCAGCCCGTGAACGCCAGGGTCAACGACGTCATCACCTGGACGAACAACGACGGCGTCCCACACAAGGTCGTGCTCGACGACTCGTCGTGCGGGATGAAGGACAACATCCCGGGCGGCGGCTCCAAGAGCCTCGTGTTCACGAAGGCGGGCACGTATCCCTTCCATTGCTCCGTTCACCCGAGCATGAAGGGCACGATCACGATCACGGCCTCGTAGGCGCCGCGCGCGGGACCCGGGGTTCGCCCACGAAACCGAATCCCGGGTCGCCGTGTTGAACGACTCGATGGACACCGACGTCGCGCTCGCGATCCGGCTCGCCGGGGACGTCGACGCGGCGTTCCCGACGCTCGTCGCAGAACACTCGGACCGCCTGTACACGATCGCGCTCCGCCTCCTCGGCGATGGGCGCGACGCGGAGGAGGTCGCCCAGGACGCGCTCGTGCGTGCGTTCCGAGCCATGCACGAGTACCCGCACGAGCGGATCGCCGAGCTCAGGCTCCGGCCGTGGCTGGCGTCCATCACGGTCAACCTCGCGCGCAATCGCCGGCGTCGCATCGATGACCGACAGCCGCCCAGCTCGCTCGAGCCGATGCTCGACGCGGGGTATGACCCACCGTCCGACGGTGCCGCGGCGCCCGCCGTCACGGCAGCCCGGCGGGAGACGCAACGCGAGCTGGCGGCGCTGCTCCTGCGGCTCACGCCGGCAGTCCGTACCGCGATCGTGCTCCGGCATATCGATGGCCTGAGCCTTGCGGAGACCGCCCAGGCCCTCGGCCGGCCCGAGGGCACGATCAAGGCGCAGGTGTTTCGCGGGCTTCGCGAGCTTCGCGCCATGCTCGAGGTTGCGCCCGAGCCACTCGTCCCCATCCACGCGCCGGCCTCCGCCGGCCAGCCGCTCCGCGCCCTGGAGGCCGTTCGATGACCACCACGCTCCCCCTCTCCGATGACGCCCTCGCCGCGTCGCTCCGCGACCTCCGGTCCGCCGCCCCCGCATCCATCGGATACGGCGCGCTGGTCGAGGCCGGACTCGCCGACCGGTACGCGACGATCCCGACCGAGCTCGGTGCGGTCTTCGTGGCGTGGAACGGCCGCGGTGTCTCGTGGGTCACGAAAGCGGGCGAGCGCGACGACTTCGAGCTGCGCTTCCGGGTGGCCGTCGGTCGCGAGATCCAGCCCGCCGAGGCGCTGCCGAATGACCTCGGGCAGGCCATCACCCGCCGGCTCGCCGGCGACCGCCGGGTCCGGATCCCCCTCGACCTTCGCGGCCGCACGCCGTTCGAGGTCGCCGTCTGGACCAAGGCGCTGGAGATCCCGCGCGGCGAGGTGCGGCCGTACGGCTGGATCGCCGCGGAGATCGGCAAGCCGAAGGCCGTCCGTGCCGTCGGGACGGCGCTCGCCCACAACCCCGTCCCCCTCGTCGTGCCGTGCCACCGCGTGGTCCGCAGCGACGGGATGATCGGCCAGTACTCCATGGGCGGGCCGGACGCGAAGCGCCGGATCCTTGCGGCGGAGGGCCTGGACACGCGCTGGCTGGAGGCGGAGGCGGCGCGCGGCAACCGCTACACGGGCTCCGACACGACCCACATCGTCTGCCACACGACATGCCGCGACGCGCGGCGCGTCACGGACCGGCACCGGGTGCACTTCCCGAGCCTGGCCGCGGCGGCGAGTGCCGGTTACCGGCCGTGCAAGCATTGCCGGCCGGTCTCCCTCGCGGGAGTGGCCTGAGGCCCTCGCCTGAGGCCCTCCGGCGGGGCTGCCGCCCGGGCCGGATCTGCGCTAGTATCCGAACCTTGGACCATCAGACTATGCCAAGTTCCCCCGCGAAGGCCACCAGGGCCGCGAAGTCCGGGCCGAGCTCGCTCGCCCTCTGGGGGAACCTCGGGATCGTCTACGTCATCTGGGGCTCGACGTACTTCGGCATCGCGATCTCCATCGAGACGATCCCGCCGTTCCTCATGGCCGCGATCCGGTTCGCGATCGCGGGCCTGATCCTCCTGGCCTGGGATCTCCTCCGGCACCCCGAGGCGCGGCGCCTGCCCACCCGCCGCGAGGTCATCGACTCCGCGATCGTCGGCGGGCTGCTGCTCGGCATCGGCAACGGCTTCGTCGTGTTCGGCGAGAAGACCGTGCCGTCGGGGATCGCCGCGATCCTCATCGGGATGATGCCGCTGTGGTTCGCCCTGCTGGGCTGGCTGTACCTCCGCCAGCGGCTCCCGCGGATCGTGGTGGCCGCGATCGCGATCGGGTTCGGCGGCGTGGCGCTGCTGATCTGGCCGTCGGGCGACGGCGCGAATCACTTCGACCCGCTCGGGATCTTCATCCTGTTCCTCGCGCCGCTCGGCTGGGCGCATGGATCCATCTACTCGGTGCAGCGCGCGAAGCTGCCGCCCAGCCCGCTCACCGCGTCGGGCCTCCAGATGCTGGCTGGTGCGGCAGTCACCGGGATCGAGTCGCTGATCGTCGGCGAGCCGGCCACGTTCAACCCCGGCACCGTCTCCACCGCGTCGATCATCGCTGTCATCTACCTGATCCTGTTCGGCTCCATGCTCGCGTACACGGCGTACGCCTGGCTCCTGCGCAACGCGCCGCTGTCGCTCGTCGGTACCTACGCGTACGTGAACCCAGTGGTGGCGGTGGGCCTCGGGACGATCTTCCTGCACGAGGCGATCAGCGTCCGCACGCTCATCGCCTCTGCCGTGATCATCACGGCGGTCGCGATCATCGTGACCGCCCGCGGCCGCCTCGCCGGCGTCGATGCGAGCGACGAGGTGGGTGCCGGCAATCCCGAGGACGAGTTCGAGGCGGTTCCCGGCGGCGACGCCGCCACGCTCAGACCGGCTGCCCCTCCGCGATCACCGTCCGGCTGACCCGCCGCGCCATCGCCATCACGGTGATCATCGGGTTCACGCCGATCGCCGTCGGGAACGTCGACGTGTCGGCGACGTAGAGCCCCGGGACGACGCTCCCGCGTGAATCGCTGCGGAGCCTGCCGCGGGGGTCGGCTGGGTGCAGCGCAGGGTCGGCGCCCATCCGCAGCGTGCCCATCTGGTGGGCCGACGCGATCGTCCCGCGATGCGGCGAGAAGTCGGTCGCGGCCAGGGTCCGCTCGAACGCGGCGAAGCGCCGCCCCTCGTCGCCGGCTCCGTCGACGCGATGGCGGACGATCGGCATCGCGACCGCGAGGATCTCGGCCGCCCCGGCCGCTCGGGCGAGACGCGCCATCGAGACGAGGGCGTGCCGTGCGGTCGCGCGACCCGCGTCGTCCAGCCGATAGTCGATCCGCACGCGACCTGCGCCTGTCAGTCGAACGCGGCCCTCGCCGCCATCGCGGGTGATCGCCACGAGCGGCGCGAAGTGGCGTGCTCGGGCCATGAGCTCCGCGTGGGCGGCGGCGCCCTCCCAGGGCAGCACCAGGGACAGCAGCCCAAGGTGCCCGGGAGCGGACTCGATCGCGTACCTTCGATGCCCGGGCTCGTCCTGCCCGAACTCCATCGATCGAACCGCCTGCATCGTGCCCCGCCACATGTCCACGGGCTCCGGCATGAGCGCGCCGATGACCGGGACCGGGTGGATGCGCAGGTAGCGCCCGATCGCCGGGTGCCCGAACCCGGACGCCTGCAGGATCGCCGGGCTCCGGAGCGCCCCCGCAGCGAGCACCACCTGGCCGGCACGCGCCTCGAAGGGTCGCGTCATGGCGTTCGCCGGCGCGTTGAGGTCCGCGGGTGCGAGCGAGCCGGATACGCCAACCACGTGGCCGTCCGCCCCATCCCGGATCAGCGTGCGAACGCGGGCCCGATCGAGCACGACCGCGCCGAGCCCGGCCGCCTCCGAGAGGTGCGCCCGGATCCCGGACTGCTTGGCGCCGCGCCGGCAGCCGAACGGGCACGAGCCGCAGTCGCCGCAGGCCGTGGCGTTGCGCCGGATGACGGCGGACTCCCACCCGAGCGCCGTCGCTCCCCGCCGGATCAGCTCGTCCTTCGCCGGCACGACGGCGGACGGTGCCACCCCGATCTCCTCCTCGATCGCCGAGACATCGGCTGACCACTCGGCACCGTCGAGCCCGTCGAGGCCGTGCTCATGTGCCCACTCGGCGCGGACCGCCTCCGGGGCGTCGAGGCAGGTCATCCAGTTGACGAGCGTCCCGCCTCCCACCCCCGAGCCGGCGAGCATCGTGACCGCCCCGTCCCAGGTCGAGAGCAGGCCATAGTTCAGGTACAGGCGCCCGTACGCGTCGAGCTCGTCCCGCGGCATCGTGGATTCGTCGACGAACGGTCCGGCCTCGATGACGAGGACCCGTCGGCCGGCGCGGGCCAGCTCGGCCGTGATGACGCCCGCTCCCGCTCCGGAACCGACGACGATCACGTCCGCCGTCAGCTCGATCGGCGCGTCGCGCGGCCCAGGGGCGGATCGCTCCACCTCGAGCGGCCGGATCTGCGCGAGCACGCCCGGGAGCGGCGGGTCGTCCCGGACGTAGCCGAGCGCCTGCGGGAGCGGGTTCGGGGCCTCCGGCGGTCCCGGGTCAGCGTAGGCAATGAAGGTCAGGAGCTTCCGGAACGCGTGGACGCCGGAGCGGCGCAGCAGCAGCGGCGAGTTGGCCCAGCGCAGGAGGAGGCCCTCGCGCGTCGGCGCGTCCATGTCGCGGAACGCAGCGAAGCCACCGCCGGTGGCGAGATTCGCGATGGGCTGCTCGAGCACCCGGAGGACCAGGCGAAGCTGGACCAGCTGCGATGGATCCACGGCACGAACGAGCGCGTCGGCGGCGATCGAGGCCACCCGGGCGGCATCCGCTGCGGGAACGAACGTGGACGACAGCGCCCGAAGGGTCGCGAGCTCGGACTGGCTGAACGCGCTCACGCCTGGTCGCGGCGCCGTGCGCCGGAGAGGCTAGGCCCGGCCGGCGGCGGCGGCCGTCGATGCGGGCAGTCGCTCGAATCCCTCCGCCGGCAGGGGCTCGCAGCGGAGAGGCCGATCCTCGCGATAGCCGAGCGCGAAGTCCGCCTGGATCAGCGTGTGCAGCTGGCTCGTGCCCTCGTAGATCACGGCGGCCTTCGAGTTGCGCAGGTAGCGCTCCAGCGGGAACTCGTTGGAGTAGCCGTTCGCGCCGTGAATCTGGATCGCGTCGAGCGCACTGGCGACGGCGTGATCGGTCGCGTGCCACTTGGCGAGCGACGTCTCGCGGGTGTTCCGGACCCCGTGATTCTTGAGGAAGCCTGCACGCCACACCAGGAGCCGGCCCGCCTCGATGCCGGCGACCATCTTGGCCAGCATCTGCTTGACGAGCTGGTGCTTGCCGATCTCGTCCCCGAACGTCCTGCGCTCGTGGGCGTACTTGAGCGAGGCGTCCAGGCACGCCTGCGCGAGGCCCACGTTGCCCGCCGCGACCGTGAACCGCCCCTGGTCGATGGCGCTCATCGCGATGAGGAAGCCCTCGCCCTCCTCGCCGATCCGGTTCTCCATCGGCACGCGGACGTCGTCCATGTTGATCAGGCCGGTGTTGCCGGCACGGATGCCGAGCTTGCCGTGGAGCGTGCCGGTGGACAGGCCCTTCATGCCCCGCTCCAGCACGAACGCCGTGACGCCGCGGTGACCCTTGGAGCGGTCGACGGACGCGAAGACGAGGAACTGGTCCGCGATGTCCGCGAGGCTGATCCAGATCTTCTGGCCGTTGAGCACGTAGGAATCGCCGTCGCGGCGTGCCGTGGACGCGAGGTTCCCCGCGTCCGTGCCCACGCCGGGCTCCGTCAGCCCAAAGGTCGCGAGCTTCTCGCCCTTCGCCTGGGGGATGAGCCAGCGCGTCTTCTGCTCGTCGGTCCCCCACTGCATCAGTGTCAGCGAGTTGAGCCCGACGTGGACGCTCTGGACGACGCGGAATGCCGTGTCCGCGCGCTCCAGCTCCTCGCAGATCATGGCGAAGCTGACGTAGTCCATCCCCGAGCCGCCCCAACGGGTATGTACCGGCGCCCCGAGCAGCCCCAGGTCGGCCATGCGGTTGAAGATCTCGCGGTGGACCTCGCCCTTCGCATCCCACTCGCGGATGTGCGGGTTGATCTCCGCCTCGGCGAACTCGCGCACGGACTGCTGGACGAGTCGGTTCTCCTCGGTCGGGCGGAAGTCGATCACGCCGGGATGATATGCGGCGTGTCCGGCTTCGGGGCGATGTCCCGTTTCGGCGGAATTTGATGAGATTCACTGCATCAACCGGTGCGGCGTCCCGGCCCGCGTTCAATTTGATGCAACGAATTTCATCATCGGGTGCCGAAACGAGACATGGTGCAGCGGCCCCGACACGCCACGAAGCGCCGGCGAGGGTCGCCGGCGCTTCGAATTGCGCGATGCGGCTGGGCGGCCTCGGGCCGCCGGAGTTAGCGGTTGTTGTCGAGGAAGCGGCGGACGTCTTCGAGCAGGAAGCGTCGGTCGCCGCGCTTGCACACGCGGTAGTACTTCAGCTCGCCGCGATCACCCAGCCGCTTCACCGTGTTGACGTGGAGATGGAGCATCTCCGCGACTTCGGCGGCGGTGAGCATCTTTCCCAGCTCGTTCAGTGCCATCGAGCCCATCCGTATAAGCCTCTCGAGACGATGATCGATGAGTCCGGCGCAGATGTGTCCCCGCGACGATTGGCTGCGCCCATGACTCGTCGTCGACCGGACCATACGAATGACCGTGCGGGCTTCCAAGCCGTACTTCGGTCCGGTTCGGGGCAGTACCCTCCGGCGTGGGCGAGTGAGGTGGGTTTGCGGGAGGACGGGTGACCGAGGCAAGCGGCGCGGCGACGCTGGAGGCGATCCGGGTCTTCGTCGCGCTCGCGGCGGTCGCGGCGGTGACCGCGGTGGTCGTCCGGCGGCTGCGCATCCCCTACAGCGTGGCCCTCGTGGTGCTCGGGCTCGTGGCGGGAGCGCTCCTGCCGGCCGGCGCGATCACCGTGACGCCGGAGCTCGTGCTGCTCGTGCTCGTGCCGGGGCTCGTCTTCGAGGCGGCCCTGCGCCTGGAGCTCGCGGAGCTCCGCCAGACGTTCGGCTGGATGGTCCTGCTCGCCGCGCCCGGCGTCCTCGTCTCGGCGGCGATCGTCGCGGTCGTGCTGAATCTCGCCACGGCCCTGCCGCTTCAGCTCGGGATGGTGGTGGGGGCGATGGTCGCGGCGACGGATCCGGTGGCGGTCATCTCCACGTTCCGGAACCTGGGGGCGCCGCGGCGGCTCGCGACGCTGGTGGAGGGCGAGAGCCTGTTCAACGACGGCACCGCGCTCGTGCTGTTCGTGGTGACGGTCAACTCGGTCACGGGCAGCGTCACGATCGGCGAGACCGCGGGCACGGTCATCGTGACGGTCGTGAGCAGCATCGCGATCGGCCTGGCTGCGGGCTGGCTCGCGTCACGGCTCATCAAGCTCATCGACGACCACTCGATCGAGCTGACGATCTCGCTCGCGACCGCGTACGGCACGTACCTGCTGACCGATGGGCTCCACCAGTCCGGGATCATCGCGACGGTCGTGGCGGGCGTGGTCATCGGGACGTACGGGCGCGCGGTGGGCCTCAGCGCCCGCGCCCTGGAAACCCTCGACGTCGTCTGGGAGTTCATCGCCTTCCTGCTCACGGCCTTCGCGTTCCTGCTCGTCGGCCTGGCGATCTCGTTCAGCGACCTGGTCGCCGCCGCGCCGTCGATCCTGTGGGGGCTGGTCGCGATCCTCGCGGGTCGCGCGGTCGTCGTGTACGGCCTGCTTGGCGGCGCGGCGCGCCTCGTGCGCAATCGACGGCCGCGGACCCACGTGCCCCTCAGCTGGCTGCACGTCATGTTCTGGGCGGGCCTGCGCGGCGCCGTT
Organism: Chloroflexota bacterium; assembly: GCA_016191395.1. Lineage (GTDB taxonomy): Bacteria > Chloroflexota > Limnocylindria > Limnocylindrales > CSP1-4 > UBA5189. The sequence goes on along the minus strand of JACPOS010000030.1, from coordinate 50,195 downwards.
GCCGTCGCGATGGCGCTCTCGCTCCCCTCGGACTTCCCGCAGCGAGCCCTGCTCCAGGAGATCACCTTCGGGGTCGTCCTGTTCACGCTGTTCGTGCAGGGCACCACGGCCGAGCGGCTGGTGGCGCGCGTGGGGGCGGTGGAGGCAGAGCCGGCGAGCTAGCTTCGGCCCCACACCCATCAGGCATCGCCCGGGCTACCGGGCCCGCCAGCCCTTCTGGCGGTGCTGGAGGTTGGCGTCCCCGGCAGGATTTGAACCTGCGACCCGCTGCTTAGAAGGCAGCCGCTCTGTCCACTGAGCTCCGGGGACTCGGTTTGAGTTTACGCGGACAGGTTTTCACGCCAATCCCGACGATGCCGGGCGCTCCCCCCAGAATCAGCGGCCGGGGGTCACCCAGACCTCCGGAACGTACGAGTCGGGCGCTCCGAATGCGCCAACCGCGAAGGCCCCTGCTCCGCCAGGGGTGATCGCATAGAACTCGGCCCCCTCCTGGACAGGCGCCTCGAGCGACATCGCCCAGGTGAGCCCGTCGCGAGTGACCCAGGAGACCGCAGTGCCGCGCTGCAGCCCCTGGACGTCTCCGACGCCGATCACCTGGTCGCCGATCGCGACGACATCGGTCATCCATGCGAACCCGCCGCTGTGCTGGCGCGACGCCTCGTCCGGCGCGCGTGTCCAGCTGCGACCATCGGGGGAGATCCATGCAGCGGCATTCTGCCGTCCGACCGTGGCGCCCACGGCGATGACGCCGCCCCACGGCGCGGGCGCGACCGCGACCGCCTCGCCGCCGTCGAGCGCGTGGTCGTCCACCCGGGTCCAGGTCGCGCCGTCCGGCGAGGTCCATGCCACGGCGCCGGTGTGCTCCTGGGCGGTGCCCACCACGCCCACAGCGACAAAGCCGTTCCCGAGTCGGGTGATCGCCCGAACCTCGGCATTGGCAAAGGCGACACGATCGTCCGCGACGGGGGTCCAGTCGATGCCGTCGGCGGACCGCCAGAAACGCGCATGCCGCTCGAACAGCTCCGGCCCGACGGAGCCGCCGGCGACGAACCCGCTCGGTCCGCCGACGACGGCCGTCATCCGTTCCGCGGTGCCGTCGCCGCCAAGGATGGCCACGGTGTGACGTTGCCAATCGATGCCGTCCTTCGTCGTCCAGGCGATCGGCTCCCTGCCCGACCGACCGACGGCCACGACCGTGCCATCGCCGCCGACCGCGAGCGATAGCGGAAAGGTGAAGTCCGTCTCGTCCAGCGTCGCGTGGAACGCCCACCTGTTGCCGTCCGCCGAGGTCCATGCGACCGGCACCCAGTCCGGCGGTGCGTACCCAACGGAGACAAACCCGCCCTTCGGCAGCCCGATGAGGTCGGCCATCGTCGCCTGGCCCTGGATGCGCAGGATCGGGTGCTTCGCCTGGTAGGTGGGCGACACCGTCTCCTCGTAGTTGGCCGGCCGCTCCACCGATGCGGCGCGGCCCCAGTCGATGCCGAGCACCGGCGGCGTAGACGCCTGTGGCGCCAGCGAGCCGCAGCCGAAGGCGCCCATGGCGAGCCCGGCGAGCGCGAGCGAGCGAGCTACGGTCGACGCACGAGCGGACAGAACGTTCACGGACCGAAGTCTCGCGCATCGGGTCGAAATCGTGCCCGCCGTAGAATCCACGGCGTGAGCGTCTGGATCCGGGCCCGCGAAGGCGAGCCCTGGCATCGAATGAGCCCGATCGAGTTCGAGGGCGGCTCCGAACGAGGCACCCTGGCCTGCACGTGCGGGACCGTGCTGTCGGTCGACGATCCATGGGAAGAGTGGCCGTCGCACACGTTCCACCCGGACGATCCCCACGCGGCCTGCATCGAGCGCGCATTGCGCGAGGAGTACTGGCGCGGCCAGTGGGAGCCGGACGATACGGTCGACGTCGTGAGGCGCCTCGTCGCGCGGGCGGCGCCGCAGCTGGACGACGTGCAGATCGAGCCCCCGGACGAAGAGGTCCCGCGCGTGGGCTGGGTGGTTCGGCTTCGCAGCCCGAAGCTGGACGCGCCGGTCGCCGGCGCGGGCCACCGCGTCTCCGTCGCGATCGCGGACCTGATGGCGAGCCTGGAGTCGGGCTCCGCCTGATCGCGCGGCGACGCCTTTGCCCGAAGGGGCAGCCGAATCGCCGCCGGATCGGTGCCCGTTAAGCCGGCGTTCAGCGACCGGAAAGGGCTGCCCGCTAGGGTCGCAGAACGGGCGGCCAGCCAGCGTCCACCAGGGCAATCGGGGGCGGCCGAGCGGTCAGGGGAGAGCGTCCGATGGTTGCCGAGCCGGTTCCCTTCAACCCGTCGATCGGGGTCCACGTGTCCGCGGCGGACCCGCTCACCAAGGCCGGGATCGTGAGCCAGCTGCGCAGCGCGCAGGGCTTCATCGTCAGCTCCGGCGACACCCCGCACGTCGACGGCGTGTCCCTGGTCGTGGCAGACGACGTCACCGATGCGATCACGACGGAGATCCGATCGCTCCGCGCGCGCGGCGTCTCCAAGGTGGTCCTGCTCGTCACCTGGGTCAACGACAAGGGCCTGCTCGCGGCCGCCGAGGCCGGCGTCTCCGGCGTCATCCGGCGAAGCGAGGCCACGGCGCACAACCTCGCGCTGGCGATCCGGTCCGCTGCAGCCGGCGAGGGCACGCTCCCTCCGGACCTGCTCGGTCGGCTCCTCCGCCAGGTCGGCGAGCTCCAGCGCCAGGTCCTGTCGCCGCGCGGCCTGACGTTCTCAGGCCTGACCGAGCGCGAGACGGCGGTCCTCCGCCTCCTGGCCGAGGGCTACGACACGGCCGAGGTCGGCCGGCGCCTGTTCTACTCCGAGCGCACGGTCAAGAACATCATCCACGACGTCACGTCCCGCCTGGACCTGCGCAACCGCGCGCACGCCGTCGCGTATGCGATCCGCGAGGGCCTGATCTAGCGGTCGAGCGCCGGGGTCACGCGCTCGGCTTGGCCGAGTTGGACCAGAGCACGGTCGCGGGCAACAGCGCCGCGTCGCGCACCACCTCCGACTCGATGCGCGCGTCCCGTGCGCTCTTCTCCGCCTCCAGGCGACGAAGTGCCCGCAGCTTGCGGAAGTAGCGCAGCCGCGCATCGGAGTAGCTCCGGAGCGCCACGACAAGCTTGGACGGGACCGCGAACGGGCCGAGGTAGCGCTGGACGGTGCCGTCCGAGGAGATCTCCCACTGGCTCCGCGGCGTGATCTCGTAGCCCGCGTCCAGGGCAAGGCGGCCGGCGATGGCGGCCGAGGTGCGGATGGCGTCGTCGATCATCCACGGCAGGTCGGCGCCGCCCTGGTACAGCGGCGTCCGGTCGCTGTCCCCGATCCACGCGGCCTCCTGCGGGAACGTCCACGAGAAGGCGCCCACGAGGCGCTTCGCGCTCTCGCCGGGAAGCTTGGCGGTCGCCGCGACGAGGTCGGCGCGAAGCCGGTCCACACCGGACTTGCCCAGCTTCTGGGTGCGCTCCGCCTGGCCCAGCACGACGGCCTCGAGCCGCTGCTCGACCGTCTCGACGATCACCGACACGGTGGCTCGGAAGACGTCGTTCGCGCGATCGGTCAGCTGCCGGCTCGCAGCCACCACCTCCGCGCGGGCGTCCGCGATGGCGTCGGTGAGGTCGGGCGTCGAGGGCACGGGATCGCGCACCTACATGCCGCCCGTCATGTCGTCCTCGTCGTCCTCGGCGCCCATCTCCCGCTGGACCGGCATCGCCGCTCCGAGATCCTCGGCCTCCTCCATCTGGACGGGCGCGCCGGAGGCCGGCGCGGCGGACTGGCTGGAGCTGTTCATGACCTGGTCCGCGGTGGCGTCCGCCGCCTGCTCGAACCGGTCACCGGGGTCGGACAGGCGGATGCCGCCCGGTGCGTCGGTGCCATCGACCGGCCCGCTGCGCTGCTGCACGACATGGCTCAGCTCGTGGGCGATCGTCCGCTCGCCCGTCGGCGACGACGAATCGAAGTGGCCGCTGCGGAAGACGACGTCGTTGCCGACGGTGTACGCGTTCGCGCCGACGGCCTCCGCCGATTCGGATGCCCGCGAGTCCGTATGGACGCGGACATCGCTGAAGTCCTGACCGAAGCGCGATTCCATCGACGAGCGGGTCGACTCGTCCAGCGGCGCACCGCCGCCCTTGCCGATCACGTCGTGGACGGGCGACGGCCCCTCCTGCTCCTGCGCCGCCTCGTCGGTGAGCATCTGCACCACGCCGGCGTTCCCGGCCGTCCGCTGCAGATGGAGCAGCGACGCCTCGGTGTGGACCGCGCGAGGCGCGTGACGAGGCGAGACGTCCGCCATTGGCGCGGCGACACCCGGCTCACCCGTGGTGACCGCGGGGCGCTGGATCGGGCCAAGGAGCTCGGCGTCGAACTCGTGCATCACGTCCTCCGTTGCTGGCCGGAGCATCGACCACCGGCGGCGCCCCGGCAAGCCCTGGGCGCGTGACGCACCCGGCTTTTGCCCGATCGGGCAATTCGACCCGTGGCGCCGCTCACCCGCCCGACCTCGTCATGGCCATGTACTTCCCGAACTCGGCCTCGACGGTGAGCCTGCCGAGCTTCTGGTACTCGCGCTCCGTCGCCCGGATGAGATCGCCCATCGAGACGGGCCGGCCGTCGTCCGCGGCGAGGTAGGCAGCCGCGACGCAGATGTTGCGGATGTCGCCGCCCGACAGCTTGAAGCGGCGCGCGAGGAAGTCCAGGTCGATGTCGTCCGTCTTCGGGACGGCGGGCGGGAGGTTGCGCTCCCAGAGCACGCGACGGTGCTCCTCCTCGGGCAGGGCGAAGTCCACGATCGCATCGAGCCGGCGGATGAACGCCTCGTCCACGTTCGCGCGGAGGTTGGTCGTGAGGATGGCAAGGCCGGCGAACGATTCCATGCGCTGGAGGAGGTAGGCGACCTCCACGTTGGCGTAGCGGTCCCGCGCGTCCTTGACCTCGCTCCGCTTCCCGAACAGGGCGTCGGCCTCGTCGAACAGCAGCACGCCGTTGACGCGGTCCGCCTCGGTGAAGATCCGGTCGAGGTTCTTCTCCGTCTCGCCGATGTACTTGTCGACGACGGTCGACAGGTCGATCACGTACAGGTCGAAGCCGAGGTCGCCGGCGAGCACCTCCGCCGACATCGTCTTGCCGGTGCCCGAATCGCCTGCGAACAGGGCGGTGATGCCCAGGCGCCGGCTGTTGCCGCCGCCCATCCCCCACTCCCCGATCACCTTGTCGCGGTGGCGCGCGCGGGCGGTCAGCTCGTGGATCTGGGCCGCGGACTCCTCGGGCAGGACGAGGTCGTCCCACTGCACGGCCGGCTCGATCCGCCGCGCGAGCCGCTCCAGGCCCGCGGCGTTCTGGGCGCGCGCGCCGCTGGAGATGTCCGCGACCGTCATGGGTCGGTCGGCCGCGACGGTGACGCGGCGCGCTGCCTGGGCCGCCCGCACGATCTGGTCTGGCGCGAGGCGGAACGCCAGCGTGACCACGGCCGGGTCGAAGTCGACCGGCCGCTCACCATTCAGCGAGCCGAGCCACAGCTCGTGGCGCTGGGCGATCGTCGGGACCGGCGCGTCGAGCAGGAGCGCCGCCTCGCGCGCCCACGTGGGATCCCACGGTCGGTTGCCGATGAGCACGACCGGCGCGCGGCACTCCGCGAACGCGCGCACGGCTCCGGCGCCGCGTTCCGCGACCGTCTCGATCGGTCCGGCGACGATGCCCGCCCCGCGCAGCCCGGCCTCGCGCGACGTCGCCGCGGCCACGTCGCGAGGGTTGTCGTTGGGCCCGAGGCGCGCCAGGTCCAGCTGCAGCACGGGACGGCCCAGAGCGTCGAGCGCGGCCGCGGCCAGCGAGCGCCCCGACGAGCCCGGCCGCTCGTGGATGTAGACGAGGGGGATGCCCGCGCCGATCGCGCGCGCAAGCAGGTCCACGTCGCCGATGGGCGCCGGGACGGATTCGATGAGCAGGTCCGCGATCGCCGCGTCCGGCTTGTCGTCGCCGAGCAGGTGCGCGGTCACGCGATCCGCGACCCGGAGGGAGCGCGTCAGGAAGGGCCGGTCCGGGTCCTCCACCAGCACGATCCCCGCCGCAACCAGCGGCCCGTGTGGCCCGAGCCGGACACGCTCCACGCCGCTCGCCACGCCGGACCCGGCGCCGGCCAGCTCCAGGGCGAGGCCCGCGCTCGCGCGCCGGCGCGACACGTCGTCGTGGAGGTAGCCGTACAGCCGCTCGAACCTGGGGTCGAGATCCGGCGCGAGCGCGATCAGGAGCAGCTCAATGTCGTCGGGCGCGAGGTCGAACGCGCGCGCGAGACGTCGCAGGCGGACGTCCCGGCCGGCCGCCTCGGCCGCGTCGGCCGCCCGGTCGAGCGTCGCGAGCGCGTCGATGGCAGCGGTGGTCCACGCCTCCTCCGCGAGGCTCGCCCCCGCGCCCGCGAGCAGGCCATCAACCTGCGCGTCGGAGATGTACAGGCCCCGGAAGCGATCGCCTGGATCCGGGTCGTCCGCGCGACGCCGTTCGACCGCGGCCCGGACCCGCGCCTCGACGATCGAGAGGCGTCCGAACAGGTACGCGAGCGACGGATCAGCCTCGATGGCACCCGCCGCGGCAGGCGCCGCCGGCGCGGCAGGCGCGCGGGTCATCGCGTTCGGAGGCCGCGCACCCGGATCGCCATGCCCGGCGTCGGCTTCTTGCCGGCGGCGCCCACCGGCACCAGCTCGATCGGCTGGCCCTCCTCGGCGGTATCGCCGGTCATCGCCGCCGGGGCGCGCTTGGCGACGACCTCCGTGGCGCCGCCGGATGTCAGCCCGAGCGACGGCCCGGCGAGCACGAGCGGCCCGATCGGCGCCTGGCGGTTGACCATGATGGGTGCGGTCACGACGACGTCCAGCGACGGCTTCAGCTCGCCGCCGAGGGCGGACCAGACATCCGCGAGGGAGCGGTCCTGCGAGGGCGGCTGGCCAACGTCGATGTAGACCGGCAGGTCCGGCTCGGCAAGCGTGCCTTCGAGGAGGTCCGCCTTGATCATCGGGTTGCGGATGAACGCGGACAGCAGCGCCGAGAGCAGGCGGTGCTCATCCTCCGGTCGCTGGGTCCATGCCGTGACCAGGTAGGACAGCTTGAACCGCCGCGGCGGCAGCGTCCGCGCGTTGACCTTGCCGTCCGCGCCGTGCTGATCCTCCCAGGCGGGCACCCGGCGCTGGAGGTCCTCGCGGATGTCGTACAGGTACAGGTCCACCGCGGGGCCGTTGCGGCGCGCGACCCAGTCCTTCGTGGGCGCGTCGAACACCAGCTCCACCGACGAGCCGTTCAGGGCATCGCGCTTGACGAGCTTCTCGAGGAGCTCATCCACCTCATGGATCATCCCGGGGATCGTCGGGGCGGGCGCCCTCGCGCGTGGAGCCGCTCGGGGGCACCGTTCAGGGCAGGTCCGTCGCCCGTTCGGGCAACCCGACTCGCCCGAGCGCGTGTCCACTCGGGCCTTGTTGCCTCCCCCGCGCACTGCCAGCGTCGCCATGTCCGGTAATCCCGCACCGAAGGGGCCAACGCATGCCGCAATACCTGTCGCCCGGCGTCTACGTCGAGGAAGTCGAGTCCGGTTCCAAGCCGATCGAGGGCGTGGGCACGGCGGTCGCCGCGTTCGTCGGCCTCGCCGCCCGCGGGCCGGCAAACCAGCCGACGCTCGTCACCAACTGGAGCCAGTTCACCTCCACGTTCGGCGAGTTCATGGAGGGCTCGTACCTGGCGCACGCCGTGTATGGCTACTTCCTGAACGGCGGGGGCGTCGCCTACGTCGTGCGCGTCGGCGCCGACGGCGCGATGCCCGCCGCGCAGGCCCAGCTCGGCAGCGCGAAGGACAAGGCAACGGCCTCGTACCGCGCCACGGCCCTCGAGGCCGGCCCGGGCGGCAACGACCTGACGATCGACATCCAGCCGTCCTCGGAGACCTCCGAGAGCAGCTTCAAGCTCGTCGTCAACCAGGGTGGCAAGCCCATCGAGGTGTTCGACAACGTCACCTCGGCGAAGGGCAAGAACAACGTCGTGACCCAGGTCAAGGCGCAGTCGAAGCTCATCCGCCTGGAAGAGGTCGGGACCGCCAGCGCCGTCGAGCGCGTGCCGGCGATGGGCTCCATGACCCTGTCCGGTGGTGGCACGAGCGCCCCCGTCCGCGTCACGCCCGACGACTACGTCGGCAACTCGGCTGACCGGACCGGCTTCGCCGGCCTGGAGGCCGTGGACGAGGTCACGATGCTGAGCGTGCCCGACCTGATGGCCGTGTACCAGCAGGGGGTCATCGACCTGGAAGGCCTCCAGGCCGTCCAGCTCGCGATGATCGCGCACGCCGAGCTCATGGGCGACCGCGTCGCCATCCTGGACGCGCCGCCGTCGCTCAACGCGCAGCAGATCAAGGAGTGGCGGGTCGACAAGGCCGGCTACGACTCCAAGTACGCGACCCTGTACTGGCCGTGGATCAAGGTCTTCGATCCGCTCTCCGGCCAGGCCATCCACGTTCCGCCGTCCGGCCACGTCGCCGGCGTGTGGGCGCGGAGCGACGACACGCGCGGCGTCCACAAGGCGCCGGGCAACGAGGTCGTCCGCGGTGCCATCTCCCTCGAGCTCAACCTGACGAAGGGCGAGCACGACCAGCTCAACCCCGTGGGCATCAACTGCATCCGCGCATTCCCGGGCCGGGGCATCCGGATCTGGGGCGCACGGACCATCTCCAGCGACCCGTCGTGGCGCTACCTGAACGTCCGGCGGCTCTTCAACTTCGTCGAGGAGTCCATCTTCGAGGGCACCCAGTGGGTCGTCTTCGAGCCGAACGACCAGCGCCTGTGGGGCCGCGTCAAGCGGACCATCAACTCCTTCCTCCTCCGGGTCTGGCGCGACGGTGCGCTCTTCGGCGCGACGCCCGACCAGGCGTTCTTCGTCAAGTGCGACGAGGAGAACAACCCGCCGGAGGTTCGGGACGCGGGCCAGCTCATCGTGGACATCGGCATCGCACCCGTGAAGCCCGCCGAGTTCGTCGTCTTCCGGATCGCCCAGTTCTCGGGCGGCGCCGACCTGTCCGAGTAGCCGGCAACCACTGACGCACCAGACGCGAAAGGGAGCACCCCATGCCCACGACCGATCCGCTTCTTCAAGGCAACGTACTGCTCGACATCGATGGTGTCGGCGTCGTCGCCAACTTCACCTCGGTGTCGGGCGTCTCGAGCGAGATCGAGATCGTCGATAACCCGTACGTCAACGAGCAGGGCAAGGTCACGATCGCCAAGCTGCCCGGCAAGCCGAAGACGCCCACGGTCACGCTCAAGCGCGGCCTCACCGGCGCCACGGAGATCTGGGACTGGCACACCACGATCATGCAGGGCACGCCGGACCGCAGGAACGGCTCGGTCATCCTCATGAACACGATGGGCGAAGAGGTCCTTCGCTACAACTTCACCAACGCCATGGTCAGCAAGATCAGCCTGTCCGAGGGCGGCGCGACCGCCAGCGGCGTGCAGATCGAGGAAGCGACGCTCGCCTGCGAGACGCTCGTCAAGGGCTAGGGCGGTGACAACCGTGATGGCGCCCGAGCTCCAACGGGAGCTCGGGGGTCTCCCCCAGCCCGGCTTCGGCGCACCAGGCGCGCCCGGCTCCCAGCCGGGTGGCCTCCAGACCGAGTACGCGTTCGTCCTGCCGCGCGGCTACGTCGATGCGAGCGGCACCGTCCATCGGGACGGCGTCATGCGCCTCGCGACCGCGCGGGACGAGATCACGCCGCAGCGCGATCCGAGGGTCCGCGAGAACGAGTCGTACCTCACGGTGCTGCTCCTCTCGCGGGTCGTCACCAGGCTCGGGACGCTCACGCAGGTCCATACCGGCGTCATCGAAGGCCTCTTCGCCTCCGACCTGGCGTTCCTGCAGGACCTGTACCGCCGCATCAACCAGGAAGGCCACACCGCCGCCGCGGTGACCTGCCCCTCGTGCAGCCACGCCTTCACCGTCGACGTGGCGGGTGAGCAGCGCCTGGGGGAATCGTGACGTACGCGACCGACCGACTCTTCGAGGAAGTCGCGTACGTGGCCTTCCACTTCCACTGGCCGATGGACGTGATCCTCGATCTCGAGCATCCGCTCCGGCAGCGGTTCGTCGAGGAGATCGGGAAGATCAACCGCCGGATCTCCGAGGAGGGCTGACCCGCCGTGCGCCTGCCGTTCGGTCTCGGGCGCCGCTCGAGCTCCGGGGACGGGGCGTCGAGCGGCGGCTCCGGCACGGGATCCGTGGCGACTGCCGCCCCCGCGGCGGCGGCGCCGTCGCGTGCCTGGGCGAGCCTCCCGCCGATCCAGCGGACCGCCGGCGCGATGCCGCTCGTGGCGGCGCCGGGGTCGTTCGCGGGTGAGCTTCCGGGTTCGCAGCCGCTGCCGCCCATCGTCCAGCCGCTGGGCCACGAGGTGAGCGCGCTGGCCACCCCGGGCCTCGTCGTCGCGCGCGTGAGACCGGTGCAGGCCGCGGCGGCCGGCGCCGTCCCGGCCCCGGTGCAGCGCCGCACAGCGCGCGGTGCGGCCCGGCCGACGCCGGCCGCCACGCCCGCATTCGCCCCGGAGGCCGAGGTCGCCGAGCACGCCGCGCCGGCAGTGGCGACACCGGCTCCCGCGCCGGCTGCCCCGATCCGAACCATGCCCACCGTCTCGAGGGAGGCGGTTCGCGTGCCCGACAGGCCGCTCACCTCGGCGGCGAGCGCCGCCCGGCCGGCCGCCGTCCAGCGCGCCGCGGCAGCCGCCGCTGCGGCTACCAGCGCGCCATCCGGTGCGTTGCCGCCACCGTCGTCGGGCGGCATGCGCCGCGTCCCGGCGGCGGCGCCGGCGAGCCAGCCGACCGTGAGCCGCCAGGCGAGCTCCTCGCACGCGGACCACCCCGCGCATGCCATCCCGGCGGCCACGACTCGCTCGGGCATCGGCGAGCCGATGACCGCCGTGCCCGCGTCCGCGCGGCCCGTCACCGCCCCGGGACCCGTCGTCTCGCGGTCCACGACCGCCGGCCCCATGCCCATCGCCGCGTCGAGCCTTCGCTCCCCCATCCAGCGCTCCGCGGCCGGCGACGCATCCGCCGGCGCCCGGCCGGTCCTGCCCTCCGGGTCCCCCGCCACCGCGGCACCACAGGCAGCCCCGGCACGCCTGCCTGACCTCCCGCACCTGCCGGTCGCGCGCTCGTCCGCCACGGCGAGCGCCCCGACGGCCAGCGCCACGGCTGCACCCGCGAGCGCGCCCGTCCCGACGGTCGCCCGCGAGTACCGGCCGACGGCCGGCGCCAACCCCATCCGGACCTCGCTCGCGATCCAGCGGGACGAGGCCGACGACCTCGAGGACGACGGCGACGAGGGCGGGCTCCCAAGCCCCTGGTGGGCGCCGGACGGCGGCTCGCATGCCGCGGCGGGCCCGGGCAGCCAGTCCATGACCGACGGCGGCCTGACGTCCATCCAGCGCTCGGTCCCCGACGGTGGCCTGACCCGATCGTCATCCCCTGCCCCGGCCGGCTCCACCGCTCCCTCGCAGGGATCTGCGGCCGGTCGTGCGCCCATCCAGCGCGTCGCGGCGCCGGCCGCCCGACCGAGCCCGGCATCATTGACGCTGCCGCACGCGCCCGTCCAGCGCGCGTCGAGCGCCAGCGCCGCGCCCGCCGAGACCACTCCACCCACGATCTCGTTCCCCGCCCGTTCGCCTGGTGGAGCGATGGTCCAGACCAGCTCCGCGCCCGCCTCGGCGGCATTCTCCGGCCCGCACCTCGGCGCCCCGACCGGGCCCACGGTCCAGCGGGAGGGCACCACCGCCGCGCTCTCCGCACCGACGCCGGTCCCACCTGCAGGCCAGGGGACGCCCGCGAGCCCGGCCGGTCCGGCGAGCGCCGGGTCGGGGTCGGGCTCGGGTTCCCACTCGGAGCGCGACCTCGACGAGCTCGCGCAGGCCCTGTTCGGGCGCATCCGGGGACGACTGCGAAGCGACCTCATCTATGACCGTGAGGCCAAGGGCCTCACCTTCGACAACGTCTAAGGAGACCTGATGGGCGAGCCGGCGCTGACCCTGACCTACAAGTGCACGATCGACGGGATCATCCCGCTCGGGACGTGGAGCAAGATCGAGGGCCTCGGGTTCTCGTTCCAGGTGACCGAGTACCGCGAGGGCGGGCTCAACACCTACATGCGCAAGATCATCGGGCCGGCGCGGTTCGAGAACGTCCGCCTGTCGCGCCCGGTGGATTCCGACTCCGAGCTGATCTACATCTGGCTGGCCGCGAACCTCATCAAGATCGTGCCCCAGACCATGGCCATCACCGCCCTGGACTCCGAGGGCCAGGAGGTCACGACCTGGAACCTCGCGGGCGTGGTGCCCGTGAAGTGGAGCGGGCCGTCGCTGGACATCAACGGCAACCAGGTCGCGATGGAGACGCTGGAGATCGCCTACGACGAGATGATCGGCCTCGGCGGCATGGTCGGGGCCGCGCTCGCGGGCGCGATGAGCATCGGCGGCAGCCTCTCCGGCAGCGTCAGCTTCTAGGGGACGGAGATGGACCTCGCCGTCGGAGCCGTCGGAGCCGTCGCCGGGATCTTGCTGCACGGCAAGGCCAAGCTGATCCGCCTCGACGCGCCCGCCGGTGGGGACGACGGCGGCGGCCTCGGTGGGGCCCTGTCCGCCGTGGGCTCGGCGGTCGCGTCAGCGCTGCCGATCCCCGGCCTGGGTGCGGAGGACAAGGACTCCGAGATCACGTTCATGTTCAACCCCACGGAATACCGGATCTCGCAGACCGCGAACATCACCCACAGCCAGAGCGTGTTCGATCCGGGCGGCCACATCGAGTACACGGGCACGTCCGGCATGACCGTCCAGATGCAGCTGTTCTTCGACGACTTCGCGTCGATGAAGGGCGACGTCACGCCCAAGATCACGAAGCTCCTGTCGTGGCAGTACGCCGATCCGAAGAAGAAGGTCGGCCCGCCGTTCGTGAAGTTCGAATGGGGCAACGACCAGCTCAAGAACTTCAAGGGCGTGATCACGTCCGTGAACGTCAACTACACGGTGTTCAGCAAGAACGGGACACCGATCCAGGCCAAGGTCGACCTGACGCTGGACGGCAAGATCGACCCGCCGCCGGGCACCAACCCGACCTCGCATGCCACGGACATGCGCCGGGTGCACAGCGTGGTCGAGGGCGAGACGATCGCGATGATCGCCTTCGTCGAGCTCGGCCGCAGCGGCTACTGGCGCGCCATCGCCGAGGCGAACGGCATCGACGATCCGCTGCGCATCAAGCCCGGGCAGTTCCTCCTCATCCCGAGCGCCGCCGACGCGGCGCAGCGGTCCTGAGGCGCGGGCGGCATGGGCATCGGCGGACTCGTGGACCTCGCCACCGGCGGCGGAGCCGCGGGCGGCGGGACCGAGTCCAAGCTCCCACCCGTCACCACCAGCGTCATCGAGGTGGGTGGCAAGAAGCTCGACGAGGCCATCGAGAAGCTCCTGATCAACGTGGTCGTGATCGATCGACTGCGGATGCCGGACGCGTTCGTGATCGTGTTCCGGGACGAGACGCACACCACGCTGGAGACCGGGGGCTTCAAGGTCGGGGCAAAGGTGAAGATCAAGGCGAGCATGCCCGGCGGCGACTCCCCGAAGGAGCTCATCTCTGGTGAGGTCACCTCCATCGAGGCCGAGTACGACCTGCTCGGCGCCAAGGCCGTCGTTCGCGGCTACGACTTCCTGCACCGGCTCTCGTCCGGGCGCCGGACCAAGACGTGGACGAACGTCACGTACGCGGACGTCGTCCAGGAGATCGTCTCGGCGGCCCACCTGGACGCCCAGATGGAGAGCTCCGGCGGCACGCTGGACCACGTCATCCAGGGCAACGTGTCCGACCTGGACTTCCTGTACCAGATCTCCCAGCGCGTCGGCTTCGACATCACCATCGAGGACAAGACGCTCCACTTCAAGAAGCCGACGAAGGCGAGCACGGCGCCGGCCGCCCCGGGCGACGCCGACATCGACAAGCCGACCCAGCTGCGCTGGGGCAAGCGACTCCTGGAGTTCCGAGCGCGGATGAGCGCGGTTGCCCAGGTCACGGACGTGAAGGTCCGCGGCTGGAACGTGAAGAACCGCGAGGCCGTGATCGGCGAGGCGTCGGCAGAGACGGACAGCACGAAGCTTAAGATGAGCCCGGCGGACCTCGCCAATGCGGTCGGCGGCGAGACGCTGGTCGTGGTCGACCGGCCGGTCGGCGAGCAGGGCGCCGCCGGCGACATGGCGAAGGCGATCGCCGACCAGGTGGCGAGCGCTGCCTATGAGGCGACCGCTGTCGCGATCGGCGCGCCGGAGCTGAAGGCCGGCGTGGCCGTGCCGGTGTCCAACGTCGACCCGGCACTGGAAGGCAACTGGGTCATCTCCACGGCGCGCCACGAGTTCGGCGCCGGGGCCTACCGCACGCACCTGGAGTTCAGCGGCCGGCAGGATCGATCGCTCCACGGCCTCGTGTCCGGCGGGCTGTCCGTCCCCGCCGCGCGTACGCCGATCCCGGGCATCGTCATCGCCGTCGTCACGAAGAACGACGACCCCGACAAGCTGGGGCGGGTGAAGGTCAAGTACCCGTGGATGGACGACAAGGCGGAGTCGTTCTGGGCACGGATCTCCCGCCCGGCGGCCGGCACGGACGCGGGGTTCCTGTGGATCCCTGACATCAACGAGGAGGTCGTCGTCGGCTTCGAGCAGGGTGACCTCGCCCACCCGCTCATCCTCGGCTCGCTCTGGAACGGCCAGGCCAAGATGCCCGACAAGCTCATGGACAGCATCAGCAATGGCAAGGTCAAGGTCCACGGCATCGTCTCGCCGGCGGGCCACAAGATCATGTTCTACGACAAGGACGACGACGCCGGGATCATGTTGATCACCGCCGACAACAAGATCCAGATCTCGCTCGGCCAGGGTGACAAGGAGCTGTCCATCACCTCGGAGAGCGCCATCAGCATCCTCGCCAAGGGCGACCTCGAGCTGAAGGCCGAGGGGGCGATGAAGATCTCGGCCGGCAAGACGCTCGACGTGAAGGCCACCCAGGCCATGACCATCAAGGGCCAGACGGTGGGGATCAACTGATGACGGACTTCATCGGCCGCGGCTGGGCCTTCCCGATCCGGACGGATGCCAACGGTGGCATCGCCCTGGTGTCGAGCGAGCGCGAGATCCAGGAGGCGATCCGGGTGATCGTGTCCACCTCGCCGGGCGAGCGCCCCATGCGCCCGGAGTTCGGCTGCCGGATCCACGACTTCGTGTTCAGCCCTGCGGACAGCACGACCGCCGCCGCGATCTCCGCCGAGGTCAAGAGCGCGCTCACCCGCTGGGAGCACCGGATCGACGTCGGGGACGTCGTGGTGCTGTTCACGGCGGAGGACCCGACCGTGTTCTACATCGACATCCAGTACCGCATGAAGCGAACCAACGACCGCCACAACCTGGTCTTCCCGTTCTACGTGATTCCCGGCGAGTGAGGAGCTGACGATGGCGCTACCCGTCCCCAACCTTGACGATCGTCGCTTCCAGGACCTCGTCGACGAGGCCAAGCGGCTCGTCCAGCAGCGCTGCCCGGAGTGGACCGACCACAACGTGTCGGACCCGGGCGTGACGCTCATCGAGACGTTCGCGTGGATGACGGACCAGCTGATCTACCGGCTGAACCGCGTCCCGGACCGGAACTACATCAAGTTCCTGGAGCTGATCGGCGTGACCCTGTTCCCGCCGACCGCGGCACGGACGGACGTCACGTTCTGGCTCGCCGGGCCGCAGCCGGACGTCGTCCGCATCCCGCCGGCGACGCAGGTAGCGACGGTCCGCACCGAGACGGACGAGGCCATCATCTTCGCGACCACCGAGGAGCTCCCGATCATCCCGGCGACGCTGATCGAGCTCGGCTCGATGGCGAAGGGCAAATCGGCCTACCGCGACCTCCTGCCGCTCGTGGAGCTGGGCAAGGATGCGTACTGCTTCCAGGAGAAGCCCGCCCTCGGCGATGCGCTGCTCATCGGCCTGTCGCAGGCGGTGCCGTCGAACGCGATCCAGCTCCGCTTCAAGTGCGACATCGAGGGCGTCGGCGTCAACCCGGACCACCCGCCACTTCTCTGGGAGGCGTGGAACGGCGAGGACTGGATCCCGTGCGAGCAGGACTCTGATTCCACCGGCGGTCTCAACCGGGACGGCGACGTCGTGATCCACGTCCCCCGCGGCCATGCCGCGCACACCATCGGCACCAGGCACGCCGCCTGGGTCCGGGCGCGGGTCGTGGAGCCCATCCCGGGCATGTCCGGGTACGAGGCCTCGCCCACGGTCAACGCGGCGAGCTCCATCACCGTCGGCGGCACGGTCGCGGCGGTCAACGCCTCGGTGGTTCGCGACGAGGACCTCGGCGTCTCCGAGGGTGTGCCGGGCCAGCGCTTCGAGCTCCGGCGCAAGCCCGTCCTGTCCACGGACGAGGCGGCCACGCTCGCCGTGTCCACGGGCTCGGACGCCGACGGCAGCCCGACCTGGCAGACATGGGACCAGGTGGAGGACTTCGCGGCCAGCGGCCCCACCGACCGCCACTTCGTGATCGACGGCGCGACCGGCGAGGTCCGGTTTGGCCCCGCGATCCGGCAGCCGGACGGCTCGCTTCGCCAGTACGGCGCGACGCCCGAGAAGGACCGCTACATCCGGATGCTGGAGTACCACACCGGCGGCGGCCAGCGCGGCAACGCGGCGACGGGCTCCATCAAGGTCGTGAAGTCGGCGAACCCGTTCGTCTCCCGGGTGGAGAACCGGCGCGACGCGCGGGGCGGCGTCGACGGCGAGGACATCGAGAACGCGAAGGTCCGCGGGCCGATCCGGCTGCGCACGCGCGGCCGGGCGGTCACGACGGAGGACTTCGAGCACCTCGCGCGCGAAGCCGCCCCCAACGTGGGCCGCGTCCGCGCGATCGCGGCGGGCGACGGTGCGCTCGCAGGCGCCGTTCGCCTGCTCGTGGTGCCCTCGCTGCCGAGCATCGACGGCCGCATCCGCTTCGACCAGCTGGTCCCCGATCCAACCCTCCTCGAGGCCATCACCCAGCGGCTCGAGGAATGCCGGGTCATCGGGACGCGCATCAGCGTGGAGCCGCCGGGGTATCGGGGCGTCACCGTCGAGGCGACCGTCAAGCCGGCTGCCGGCGCGAACCCGAACCGACTGAAGGCCGACGCCGAGCGTGCCCTGTACGAATACCTGCATCCGATCACCGGGGGCCCGGACGGGAAGGGCTGGCCGTTCGGCCGGCCGGTCACCATCGGCGAGATCTACTCCGTGCTGCAGCGTGTGCCCGGGTCGGAGGTGGTGGACTCGGTGAACCTGTTCGGCACGAACGCCGAGACGTGCGAGGGCCGCGAGGCGACGCCGCGACTCGAGCTGAAGCCGAACGTGCTCGTCTTCAGCGTTGGGCACGTGGTCACCGTCCCGGGCGCCGCGGCGTCGGTCGCCTGATGCGAGCCGCCGTGGTGGCACTCGCACGGACGGACGGCGAGACCGCCCTCGCCACCGGGTCCGAGTTCGAGCTCATCAACCCCCACCCGCTCGCCGAGAGCCTGCCGGGCGTCTATCGCGACGCCTGGATCGACGAGCGGCGGCGGACGGCGCGGGAGCCGTTCGGCACGCGCTTCATCTCGGCGCTCGACACGGTGCTCGCACCGGTCCTCGCCACCCTGGACAACCTTCCCGCGTACTTCGACGCCGACACGACGCCGGAGGACTTCCTGGCCTGGCTCGGCGAGTGGGTCGCGGCGTCGGTCGATGACGGCTGGCCGGAGGATCGGCGACGTGCATTCGTGGGCCAGGCGGCGGAGCTGTACCGCCGGCGCGGGACCGCGGCGGGCCTGCGTGACCACGTCCAGATCCACACCGGCGGAATCGTCGAGATCGTCGAGAACGGGGCGAGCAGCTGGTCCCCGAAGCCGGAGGGCAAGCTGCCCGGCAGCCCGGAACCGGTCGTCGTGGTCCGCGTGACCGTGGACGACCCGGATTCGATCGATCGCACGAAGCTCGAGGCGATGGTCCATGCCTCGAAGCCCGCGCACGTCGTCCATCGCGTGGAGATCGTGGGCACGGAGCAGCGAGCCAGTCGCAAGGCCAAGGCCGCAACACCGGCGCCGGACGAGGCGGCGAAGAAGACCCCGGCGGCAGAGAAACCGGCGGAGCCTGAGGCGCCGGCGGAGCCTGAGGCGCCGGCGACCTGATCGCCGCGGGAACGGGTGATCGCGCTGCCTCGCGGTCCGCGTCCGGCCCGGTAGCATGGTGCCGGGAGGGACCTGAGTGATCCGCTGCAAGGTCTGCGGCACGATCAATGAAGCGTCTGTCGTCTTCTGCGGCGGATGCGGCAACTTCCTGCCCGACACCGGCGAGCCGTACGACGAGGCCGCCGAGAAGGCGAAGGCCGAGGCAGCGAAGGCCGATGCCGCCGCAGCGGTCGCCAAGGCGGCCGCAGACAAGGCGGCCGCGGAGAAGGCCGCCTCGGAACAGGCGGAGGCGGACCGGAGGGCGGCCGAGAAGGCCGAGGCAGATCGGATCGCGGCGGAGAAGGCGGCCGCGGCGAAGGCAGAGGCTGAGAAGGCAGAGGCTGAGCGCCTCGCCGCGGCGAAGGCTACCGCCGAACAGGCTGCCGCCGATCAGGCCGAGGCCGACCGCATCGCAGCGGAGAAGGCCGCCGCAGATCGCGAGGCAGCGGCGAAGGCAGAGGCTGAGAAGGCAGAGGCTGAGCGCCTCGCCGCGGAAGCGGCGGCCGCCGCAAAGGCCGAGGCCGACCGCATGGCGGCAGAGAAGGTCGCGGCGGACAAGGCCGCTGCGGCGGCGAAGGCCGAGGCGGAGCGCATCGCAGCGGAGAAGGCGGCCGCTGACAAGGCCGAAGCAGAGCGCGTGGCGAAGGAGCAGGCGGCCGCCGAGAGGGCCGCTCGGGTCGCCGCCGAACAAGCCGAGGCGGCGCGCCTTGCCGATGAGCAAGCCGCGCATATCGCGGCCGAGAAGGCCGCGGCGGCGAAGGGCGACGCAGAGGCCGCGAAGGCCGAACGGAAGGCAGCGGAGAAGGCCGTTGCGGATCGGGTTGCTGCCGAGAAGGCCAGGGCGGAGCGCGAGGCAGCGGAACAGACCGCTCGCGAGCGTGCCGAAGCAGACCGGGTCGCTGCCGAGAAAGCCGCCGCGGAGAAAGCCGCCGCGGACATGGCCGAGGCTGAAGAAAAGGCAGCGGCCGAGAAGGCCGCCGCGGACCGGGCCGCAGCGGAGGCAGCGGCGGCCGCGAAGCGGGCGGCCGAGGAAGAGGAGGCAGCCGAGCGCGCGGCCGCGGCAGCCGCAGCACAAGCCGCGGCGGAGAAGGCCGCCGCGGACCAGGCCGCGGCAAAGCAGGCAGCGGCGGAGAAGGCCGCGGCGGAACAGGCAGCCAAGGAAGCCGCCGATGCACGAGCCGAGGCGGAACGAGTCGCCGCGGAGAAGGCGGCAGCCGAAAAGGCCGAGGCCGACCGAGCAGCGGCAGAGAAGGCAGCGGTAGAGAAGGCCGCGGCCGAGAAGGCGGAAGCCGATCGGATCGCCAACGAGCTTGCCGCCATCGAGGCCGCTGAAGCAGAACGAGTGGCCGCAGAGAAGGCCGCCGCAGAACACGCCGAGGCGGACCGAATCGCGGCGGAGAAGGCGGCCGAGGAGGAGGCGGCGGCAGTGCAGGCCGCCGCGGAGAAGGCGGAACGCGAGGAGGCTGCGGCTGAGGCGGCAGCAACCGAACAACGTGCTGCCGAGAAGGCGGAGGCGGATCGCCTGGCCGCCGAGAAGGCGGCGGCGGACGAGCAGGCGGCGGCCAGGCAGGCGGAAGCGGATCGGCTCGCAGCGGAGAAGGCCGCCGCGGACGAGGAGTCAATGCGCCAGGCCCGCATCGAGGCGCGGCGGGCCGCCCATGAAGCGGAGCGCGCGGCGGCCGCGAAGGCCGCGCGCGACGCCTATCGGGCAGCGCTGCGAGCGGCTGGTCGGGGCGTCGCTGCAACCCCCGCGCAGCCCGATGCGACGGCGGAGCCCGCCACCGTCGACGACAGGACGGACGGCACCGTGATTCCCGGCACACCGCAGCCCGAGCCGGTCCCCGAGCCCAAGCCAGAGCTGATGCGGATCTGCGCCAACTGCGGGACGCCCAACCACGCCGAGCGGCGCTTCTGCATGAAGTGCGGGCAGAAGATGCCGGAGGGCGAGGTCATCCCGCCCCGGATCTGCCCCAACTGCTCGACGCCGAACAATCCCGCCCGGCGGTTCTGCATGAAGTGCGGCACGGCGCTGATCGAGCCGCCGTCGGAGCCGGACCCGAAGAATCCATGGTGGCGCCGGCCCTGACGCGGCCGACGCGAACGCTCAGGCCGAGTTCGCGGCCAGCTCCGGGCTGAGGCCCAAGCCCTCCAGGATGGAGGCGTACTCCCGGCGATCGCGACTCGCTGCACCGGCGTCCCCAGCCTGGTCGCGAGCCGCGATGAGCACGCGCCACAGTGGATCGTGGAACCGGTCCAGCTCAAGCCCGCGGCGGCAGACGCGGATCGCCTCCTCGAGATCGCCCGATGCGAGGGCATCCTCGGCCACGATCGTCGCGGCCTCGACGGCCTCGCGGCGGAAGTGCTCCCGACGCTCCACGGCCCACTCGGCCGGTCCGTCCTGGGGCAGGAGGTCGCCCCGGTACAGGGCGAGCGCGGCCGCGAACTCCGCCGTTCCGGTGCCGACCTTGCCGGCGCCGTTCCGCGAGGCCCGCGCTCGGGCCATCTCGCGCTCGAACCGCCCCACGTCGACGGAGGTCGGATCCACCGCGAGCCGGTACGCGTCACCCTCGCGGGCAATGAGCCGGGTCGCGTCCGCGGCGAGGGCCTCCGCGAAGAGCCCACGCAGCGCCGATACGGCGACGTGGAGGCTTCGGGCGCCCGTGGGCGAGTCCACGTCCGGCCAGAGGGCTTCCTGGATCACCTCCCGGTGGATCGCCACACCCGGGCGTACGGCGAGGAATCGAAGGACGGCGCGGGCGCGCGGCTTGACCCCGTCCAGTGGGACGGCGCGGCCTTCGACCTCCACCGCGAAGCCACCGAATGCTCGGATGTCGATGCCGTGCCCGCGCGCCAGGGGCGGCAGCACGACCCGGCTGTCCTGCAACACGGAGCCGCTTTGCGGCTCGACCGCGCCGGGAGTTGGCGCGGCGTCATGCCGGACTGGCAGGCGAAGGCCGGTCTCGCGGCGGACGTTGTCCGCGAGCAGCTCGTACTCCTCCCTGCGAGCCGGGCTCGCGTCGGCGAGCGCGGCGTAGGCGAGGAGGCGCGGCGCGGACGTGCCGGTTGCACGCGCCAGGCTCTCGACCGCGAGCGCGGTCTCGCGTACCTCCGGCGCATTCGTCTCGGCCATCCCGTACGCGGCCAGGCCGCGGGCCAGCGCCTCGAGGACGCCCGCGCCGAGCCGGCGCGCGAGGGCTGCGGCACGCTCCGCGGCCGCGATTCGAATCTCGCCCACGACCTCGGTGGCCGTCGACTCGGCGACCCACGCCTCGACCAGGGCGGCGAGCAGCGCGCCCCACGGGTCCGTCTCCGCACTGATCGCATCGGGGTGAACGGGCTCGTCCGACGAGCTCCGGTCCAGCTCCGCGTTGCCGATGCTCGCCGCCAGGCGGCCCATTCGAGCGAGCCATGGCAGGCCCGTGCGCTCGGCGATGTCGATCGCGTCGGCGAGCTGGCGAACCGCCCCGGGCTCCCCCGCGAGGAGGGCGGCAACCGCCGCACCAACCGCCGCGGCCGCGCCAAGCGACGGGTCCAGCTCCTCGAGCTGGCTGGCCTCCGTCAGCGCGCGACGCGCCTCGGCAACCTCGCCGGCGGCGAGGAGGAGAAGCCCTCGCACCAGGTCGCGGTGCTCCGGGTCCAGGCGCGAATCGCGCGCCGCGGCCAGCGGCTCGCGGACGAGGCCTGCGCGAAGGACCCCGGTCCAGTCCGCGGGCGGGATCGCAACCGGGTCAAGCCAGGCGGACAGGGCGAGGCGCTCACCGCGGCAGGTGGAGCCGGCCGTCGAGGCCCCAAACGCGGCCTCGGCGCGGGCGTACGACTCCAGGGCGGCCCCCCAGCGGCCTTCGGCCCGGGCTCGGCGAGCCGAGGCGAGGGCGAGCCATGGGCTGTCGCGGACGAGCGCCGGGGGCAGCAGCTCCAGGCGCAGGCCGGCTCCGCCGGCGACCTGCTCGCCCCGATTGCCGACAAGGCTGGACACCGCCGGCCAGTCCTCCGCCCGGCAGTACCCGACGAGCGCCTCGGACAGCGCGCCGCTGCGCTCCAGGAGGCTCGCGGCGCGCTGGTGGCGCCGGCGCGCCTCCGCCTCGCCGACCTCCTCTACCAGCATCCGGTCGAGGTGCGAGCGGAGCACCTCGTGGTACCGATACGAGCCCTCGCTCTCGTCGACGACCACCGTGAACAGCTGCCGGCGGGCAAGCTCCTCGAGCAGGAGCGCGCTCCCCCGCCGGTCGAGCAGCTCGTCGCAGAGGTCACCCGTGAGGCGAACGAGGACGCACGTGTCCACGAGGAATCGGCGGAGGTCGTCGGGCAGCTCGGAGAGAACGTTGCGGGCCAGGTAGTCGCGCAGCAGTCGCGTGCTGGAGCCCACCCCGCCCAGGATCCGGCGTCGCTCGTCGGCAGACTTGCCCCGCGTGGCGAGGTGGAACAGCTGCAGGCCCGCGGCCCAGCCCTCCGTGCGTCGGGCGAGGACGGCCAGCTCGCTCGGGGGCACGGGATCGCGGTAGAAGTCCCGGAACAGCCGCTCCACCTCCCATGACCGGAAGCGGAGGTCGTCGCCCTCGATCTGCAGGAGGTCACCCGACACGCGGAGGCGCGGCAGGTTGAAGTCGGGCCTGACACGCGACGCTGCGAGGATCCGGAGCCATGGCGGCGCGTAGTCCACCAGCCGGCTCAGGACCGCCTCGGCCGCCGTGCCCTCGAGGGCGTGAAGGTCGTCGATGACGAGCGCGGCGGGCCCGCCGGTCCACCGCTCCAACGACCGGGCCGCGTCCTCGACGTCGGACCAGCCCGATGGCAGTCCCGGCAGCGCCGCGCCGAGCGCCGCCTCCAGATGCCGGAGCATGCGCGACGGATCGTCGTCCCAGGTCTCCGCCCGGTACCAGGCCACGGGCAGGCGCGTCGACGCGGCGAAGCGGGCCAGGAGCGTCGTCTTGCCGGCGCCGGCGGGAGCGATGACGAGGGTCAGCCGATGCCGCTCCACCGCTGCGGCGAGCTGTCCTTCCAGGCGCTCCCGCGGGAGTGCCTCGGCCGTGGGGACGCGAACCTTCGCCGGGACCACCGAGGGCGGCTGGGCACCCGCAGGCGACGGGCGTCGGGCCCGAGCATCGTGCCGCTCCTCTGGCAACGTCAGGCCCCCTGGAGTGTCGATGGGTCGATGGGAAGGGTTTCGTATGGTGCCATTGTGGTTCCTGCCGGGTCCAGCCTTTTTCGGCAGGCGATGACGGCTCTGATCAGCGCCAGGACGGTTGGATGTCGCTCCCTGCGTCCTTGGTGAACGTCGACGTCTTCATCGTTGACAGGTCCAGGATGAACAGGTCCTTGGCGCCGTCGGGGCCGCCGGAGAAGACGATGTAGCGACCGCCGGGCGACCACGCCGGATCGTTGTCGTTCCCGTCCCTCGCCGGCAGCGGGGTGATCTGGAGCGTCTTGAGGTCCATCAGGAACAGGTCGAACGTGCTGCCGTCACCGCGCTTGCTGGCGAAGGCGAGCAACGTTCCGTCGGGCGAGACGGCCGGGTCCTCGTCCGCGAACGCATCCGTGGTGAGGGCCTTGATCTCGCCGGTGGCGATCGTGAGCATCTTCAGCTCGCGCTCGTCCCCCGAGCCCTGGACGAAGATGATGGACAGGCCGTCAGGGGTGAAGACCGGGTCGTGATCGGCAACGTCGTTGACCGTCAGTGCCCGCGACGAGCTGGAGGCGGCAAGGCCGTCGATCCGAATCTCCAGGTCGGTGCCGTTCTTGTCTCGATCTCGGTGGCCGGCGAAGGTGATCTGCGTGCCGTCCGGCGACCAGGCCGGAGTCGTGTCGCCGGCGCCCGTGGAGTGCTGCACAACCTGGCGGCTCGCGATGGTCACGATGTCCAGTCCGGGCTCGGTGACGTACACGATCGTCTTGCCATCCGGAGAGATCGCCGGGTCAAGAGCGTCGGCGTTGTTCACGCCGATGATTCGGCGCGGCTTCGCGGAGGAGTCGGCCGGGCGCAGGAAGATGGCGCACTTGGTGCCGGCCACGCAGCGAGAGAACGCGATCTGGCCGGACAGGGCGCCTTCGGTGAAGGTCCTGGCGGTCGCCGTCGGGGCGACGGTCGGCCCGGTCGTTGGCACCACGGCGGCCTGTGTACCCGTGGGCGCCGGCGTGGTCGCCTGGGCCGTTGGAGCGAGCGTCGCGCCGGGCTTGCCCCCACCAAGCACGAGGACGGCAACGAGGGCGATCGCCACGACGATCGCACCGGCGCCGAGGCCCAGGGCGAGGGGCGAGATCCGCCTGGCAGGTGGCGGAGGCGGCGGCGGCGGGGGCGGGGGCGGCGCGGGCCTGAGCTCGCTCGCGCACTTGCGGCAGTAGGTCCGCGACGCGTCGTTGATCGTGCCGCACACGCCGCACGTGATGGTCGGGCCGCCGGGCGCGGTCTCCACGTCGGCGATTGGCTCCGGCGTCGGCGTGACCGTCGTGGCATCGGGCACGGTGGTGCTCTCGCCACCGGTCCCGAGGTCGCGCCGGGCGCCACCCTTGCCGGGCACCACGGCCTCGTCCGGCTCGGGAGTCGTGGCTTCGACCGTCCTGGTGGCGTCGTCGGCGATGGCCGTCGCCTCGGCGGGCGCAAGCGGGCTCCCGCACGTGCCGCAGAACAGGGCCGCTGCCTCGTTCTCCGAGCCGCAAACGCCGCATTTGATCACGACCTGGGGATCCCCTTTGTCTCATGACGAGCCGCCGACCGGGGCAGTGTAGTCCGCCGAAACCCCGGTGTAGACTCGGGCCATGAGCGTCCTCGCGACCATTGACCCGGCCAACCTCCAGGTCGAAGCCGGCGCCGCCACCTCCCTCGTCGTCCGGGTCAGGAACCGCGGCACGATCGTCGACCAGTTCGACATCACCGTGGTCGGGCCCACCGCGCCGTGGGCGACCGTCGACCCCCCGTCGTTGCGCCTCTTCCCGGACAAGGAGGGTGAGGCTCGGGTCACCTTCGCTCCGCATCGAGCGCCGGATCCGGCGGCCGACACCTACCCCTTCGGCATCGCCGTCCGTGCCGCATCGGACGCGAGCGCGTCCACCGTCGAGGAAGGGCACATCGTCGTCGCGCCGTTCGTCCAGCTGGCCTCGGAGATCGTGCCGCAGACGTCGCGCGGCAGCCGCTCGGGCTCGCACGACGTCACGATCCAGAACGTCGGCAACTCGGTCGCGGAGGTCTCGGTCAAGGCGAGCGATCCGGACCGCCTGCTCAACTTCGAGGTCATCCCGGACCGCGCCGGTCTTCGCCCGGGCGGCTCGGCGACGATTCGCACCCGGGTCAAGCCGAAGACGACGTTCTGGCTGGGCTCGCCGAAGCGCGTTCCATTCGCCGTCCAGATCGACGAGCCGACGGCGGGCTCCTTCCAGGTCCCCGCTACCCTCGAGCAGCGCGCGATCATCCCCGGCTGGATCAAGCCGGCCGGTGGCCTGCTCATCGCGGCCATCGCTGCGGTCCTGGTCCTGCCGCGCATGCTTGGCCTCGATGCGAAGCCGACCCCAACGGCCGCGGCGGTCGCCACGGCGACCCCGGTCGTCACCCTGGCACCAACGGTCGCGCCCACCGGTCCGCCGCCCACCGCCGGACCCACCCCCACGCCGAAGCTCGGGCCACCGGATCTGCTCGTGGCCGCGGGCGACAAGAACGGGTTCGAGACACCGATGATGAGCTTCGTCTGCCCGCCCAAGGATCCGTGTCGCGACGGGGTGAAGGATCGGATCATCACGATGCTGGCCGGCCTGCAGGGGAAGGCCCAGGGCGCTCGCCTGATCTCGTTCACGAGCACGCCGAGCGGCACCCTGCCCATCACGGCCACCTGGAAGACCTGGCACTACCCGTACAGCGCGGCTGACGGAACGAAGGGCGACCTGACCCAGGTCTCCATCGATCTTGCGCCGCTGCTCGTCGGCGCGCCGTCGTACGCGCTGGTCCAGGACGCGAGCGGGGCACGCTTCACCTTCGTGATCGCCAAGGCAGACGCGGAGGCGCTGTTCCGGCAGCTCTACGACGGGGCGATCCTCGCACCACAGCCCACCCCGCCACCGGACGCCGGCGGCGGCACGATCTTCCTGGACAGCATCTATGACCGCCAGATCGGCGGCCTGGACCTCCAGAACTTCATCTTCATCCAGCCCTAGCCCAGTACCGGCCGGCCTCCCCGGGGCGCCCGGAGCCACGAACCGCTGGTGCTATGCTCCGCCGCCCGGTGGCCCGAACGGGCCCCGATCGGAGTGCAGATCGCTCGATGACCGCGGGCCCAACCAGCGGCAGCACCCTTCAGCTCGAGCTTGGCCTCGGCATCCCGCGCCTTGCCCTGGAGCCGGAGTGGAAGGCGCAGCCCCGGCTATGGGGCCACTCGCTCCACCCGATGTGCTCGTATCTCGCGAGCTTCCCGGCCGCACTCACGCACGCGTTCATCGCCCGCTACAGCCGCCCCGGTGACGTCGTCCTGGATCCCTTCTCAGGCCGGGGTACCGCGCCCCTCCAGGCATCCGCGGAGGGTCGGATCGGCGTCGGCAACGACCTCAACCCGTTTGCGCACCTGCTGACCGCCGCCAAGGTGGACGCGCCGACCGCCGCACAGGCCCGGACGCGTGCGACGGCACTCCGGCTTGCCTGGGCATCGGCCGGCAACCGGTGGCGGGACCTCGCCGACGCGATCCGCGAGTCACCGGCGACCGGCGGCCCCGAGCCCGTTCCGGACGAGGTCATCCTCGCGTTCCACCCGCGGACCTTCGCGCAGCTGCTGTTCCTGCGGGACGCGCTGGACCTCCGCGTCCCGGTGGATCGATTCCTCGCCGCCGCGACCGTGGGCATCCTCCACGGGAAGAGCCCGTCCTACCTGTCAACGCTCATGCCCAACACGTTCAGCATGGCCCCGCGCTACGTCCGCGACTTTGCCGCCCGGACGGAATTCCAATCACCGCAGCGCGACGCGTTCGATGGCCTGGACGCCAAGCTGACGCGGCTCTACCGCGATCCCCTGCCCCGCGCCGCCGGCCTTGCCCTGCTCGGCGACGCGCGCGACGCCGGGACGCGCGCCGCGCAGGCGCTCCGCGGGCGAGGCCTGCCGGACCGCGCGCGGCTGGTGGTGACGTCGCCGCCGTACCTGCGCGTCGTCAAGTACGGGTACTACAACTGGCTTCGGACGTGGTTCCTCGGCTTCGACTCGCGGGCCATCGACGCGTCGCTCGATGACGCGCACCGGCGCGCGCCGTACCTCGACTTCATGAAGACGGTCCTGGCCGACCTGCGGCCGGCGATGACCGATGACGGCATCGTGGTGCTCGTGATCGGCGACGTCACCACGGACCGCGGCCGGGACGTGACCGACGGCCACGACCTGGCAGAGCGGGTGTGGGAGGCGGCCGCGGCGCCGGCAGGGTTCCGCCTCGCCGGGATCGCGGCCGACGACGTCCACGCCCACCGCAAGATGACCAGGCTGTGGGGCGCGGAGGCTGGGCGCGCCACCCAGGTGGATCGAATCGTGATTCTCGGCGCGGGCGAGGCAGGCCGCCGGCGCGCGCTTGCGGCCGCCCACCTGCCGGTCGACTGGACCTGGCCGCCGCGAGGCCTTCGCTCCGTCTGACGAGCTGCGCGCTCCTGACCCCCCCCGTCCATCCGGACCGGTCGGACGGGTCGCGCGGCTCCTGCCCAAATCGGCCGCTGGCACTACGATGGCCGAGGCCGCCATGACGGCGCGCCCGCTCTCCGGAGGCGTTCGATCGCTCGTCGATCCGCGGTTGCCGCGGTCTTCCTCGCCCTCTCGGTCGCCACGACCGCGCTCGCGGCCGACCCGCCGCGGCTCGAGGGCGCCATCACGGATCAGACGGGCGTGCTCGCGAGTTCCACCGACGCCATCAAGGCGTCCCTCGACGATCTGCTCGCCAAGCAGCGTGTCCAGGTGTTCGTCCTGTTCGTCGGCTCGACTGGTGCGTTGACCTCCACCGAATTCGTCGACGAGACGGCGCGGATCAATTCGCTCGGCGGCGACGACGTGCTCCTCCTCGTCGCGGTCGATGACCGGACCGACGCAATCTGGGTGTCGGATTCGCTCGCCATCACCAACGACGAGCTCAACCGGGTCATCTCGGACACGCTGGAGCCCGCGCTTCGCACGGGCACCTTCGACATCGCCGTGATCGAGGCAGCCCGAGCCCTCGGCGCAGCGGCCTCCACGACGCAACCCAACCCGGGTATCGGCGAGACCGGACCACCAGGCGGCGGCGTCACGCCACCGCCGAGCGGAGGCATCATGGAGTCGGTCGACGGGGTGCTCATCGGGCTCGTCGGCATCGTGCTCCTCGGCGTCGGGCTCGCGATCCTCCTCGTGTGGCTCGCCTCCCGGGTCTCGTCGTGGCGCGAGACGGAGGAGCGCGACCGCCGGACCGGCAAGCTCGCTCGCGCAGCGAACGCGCAGCTCATCGCGATCGACGATCGGATTCGCTCATCCGACCAGGAGGCCGGCTTCGTCGAGGCACAGTTCGAGGCTGACGAGGCGGCTCCGTTCAGGGCAGCTGTCGCGCAGGCGAAGACCGAGCTCGGTGGGGCGTTCGAGATCCGCCAGCGCCTCGACGACGACCAGCCGGAGGACGCACCGACGCGGGAGGCGATGCTGAACGACATCCTCGAGCGGCTCGGGCGCGCCGCGGCCGCCCTCGACGCCCAGACGGCGCGGATCGAGGAGCTGCGCAACCTCGAGCGGCAGGCGCCGGCGGTCCTCGCGTCGCTCCCCGCGCAGGTGGACGCCCTCGCGGCACGTCTCCCGGCGGCCACGGCCACGCTGGATCAGCTGAGCGCCGCCTACGCCGAGCCCGCGTGGGCGGCCGTGAAGGGCAACGTTGCCGAGGCGACCAAGGGCATCGCGGGCGCGCGTGCCGCCATCGATCGCGGCACTGCCGCGGTGACAGCGACTGGCACGGGCGTCGCCCACGAGATCGTCACCGCCCAGCAGGGCATCGCCGGCGCAGCGCGACTGCTCGACGCCATCGACGTCGCCGCGCGGACGATCCGCGAGACCGAGGCCGGCCTCGGCGCCCAGCTGGACGCCGCCGAGGCCGACCTTGATGCCGCGCTCGCCGCCACGCCGAGGGATGGACCCGACGGCATGCCCTCCCACGCCGCAGACGTCGAGGCCGCCAGGGCCGCGCTGCGGTCCGCGAGGGCTGCCGCAGCCGCGAGGCCAGCCGAGCCGATCGGCGCAGCCAGGAGCGCGGCGACCGCCCAGCGACTCGCCGGCGAGCTGCTCGCGGCGGTCCGCGCTGATGCGGAGCAGTCAGCGAGATTCGCCGCTGCCCTGGAGGCGTCCATAGCCGCAGCTCGCGCCGAGATGGACCGCGCGAGCGACTTCGTCGCGACCCGCCGCGGCGGCGTCGGCCGGCGGGCACGCACGCGCCTCGCCGAGGCGGAACGCATGCTCGGCGTCGCGGAGGCCGAGCGCGCCACGGACCCGAAGCAGGCGATGGCCGACGCGCAGCGAGCGGACAAGCTCGCCGGCGAGGCCTACTCGCTCGCGACCCTCGACTTCACGCAATGGGACCGGACTGGCCGCGGGTCCGCGGCAAGTGGCGGCGGCGACTTCGCCGGCGCGATCCTGGGCGGCATCATCGGCGGAATTCTCAGCGGCGGTGGTCGCGGCGCCGGCTGGGGCGGCTCCTCGTGGGGCAGCCCCGGGTCATCCGCGCCGCGCGGCGGCGGGCTCTTCGGCGGCAGTGGCGGTGGCTGGGGCGGCGGCCACAGCTCTGGCGGCAGCTTCGGGGGCTTCGGTGGCGGAGGTGGCGGCGGCCATTCCGCGGGCGGTCATTGGTAGGTATTCCACACGGCATCGTTGCGCCCGGCTGAGTAGGCTGTGCGCAGACACATCGAAGGAGGCACTCCATGGCTCAGACGTCGATCCTGGGGAGGATCGGGCAGCTCGTCCGCGCGAACATCAACGCGATGCTGGACAGCGCCGAGGATCCCGAGAAGATGCTCGACCAGCTCGTCCGCGACTTCACGAACAACATCGCGGAGGCCGAGGAGGCCGTCGCGCAGACCATCGGCAACCTTCGGATGGTGGAGGACGACGCTCGCGAGGCGCGCGCCGCGGTCGACGAGTGGGGTGGCAAGGCCAAGGCCGCTTCCCGTCGCGCCGACGACCTGCGGGCCGCCGGCAACGCAGCGGAGGCGGACAAGTTCGACGACCTCGCCAAGGTCGCGCTTCGGCGCCAGATCGGCTACGAGAGCCAGGCGAAGACCCTCGAGACGCAGGCGGCCGGCCAGACCGAGCTCGCCGACAAGCTCAAGGACGGGTTGAACAAGCTGCGCGCCCGCCGCGAGGAGCTGGTCCAGAAGCGCAACGAGCTCGTGAGCCGGGCGAAGATGGCGCAGGCTCAGGGCCAGGTCCAGCAGGCGATGAAGAGCGCATCGATCATGGATCCGACGAGCGAGCTCAACCGCTTCGAGGACCGAGTCCGCCGCCAGGAGGCCCAGGTCCGCGGCATGGACGAGGTCGCAGCATCGTCGCTCGACCAGCAGTTCGCCGGGCTCGAGGCGGACGAGGACGAGGCAGAGGTCAGCGCTCGCCTTGCCGGCCTGAAGGCGGGCGGCTGACGTTGAAGCAGATGTACCACCCGTCCGATCTCGCGGCGATGGATCCGCTGGTCCTGATGAAGAATCTGGATCACGTCCGGATGACGAGCCGGAGGCTCAGCTACATCCTCCAGCAGCAGGTGCACCTGTACACGCCGGAGGCGAACCAGCTGCGCGAGCAGATCGATGGCTACGTCGAGGCCGAGCGCCAGATCGAGGGCGAGATGGCGAGGCGCCGGATCCGGGCCTAGCCGAACAGCGCCGCCACCGGGCGGCGCCCGGGATCACGCGACCGCGGTCACCGTCGCGGGCACGGTCGTGACCTCGGGAGCCGCGGCAGTCGTCGCGGCCTTGGCGCGCGCGCGGTCCTCGGCGACGATCTCGCACACCCGCGATGCGAGGCGGGGCATCTCGAACAGCCCGAAGCCGATGCCGTGCTCCGCGAGGTCATCCGGGCCCCACCCCCGGAACAGGCCCCGGCTGGCGACGGCGCACATCTCGTCGTACAGCTCCGGCCAGCCCACCCGGCGCCGGGCATAGCAGAACCGGATGAACTCCACGGCCTCGGCCGTGATCGCGTGCGGGGTCGCGGGGCGCGCGACCATCAATACGAACCTCCTCGTCCCCGGTGGGGCGCAGCGGGGCTGACCTAGGGTCCACGGCGTGATGGACCGTGGCCCGCGGTTGGGCTTTCAGGTGACCGGCGACCCGCTTCCCGGCGGGGTCCCTCCAGTGCCGAGAATGGTACGGCGGAGGGCGGATTCCCCGGAAGAGGGGATGTCCACCTTTTCGTCCACCAACTTATCCACAGCCCGTTCGCGGCCTGCTCAGGCCCGACGCGAGACCCCCAGGCCGGCCCGATCGGAGAGCTGCCAGCGGTGATCCTCGCCCAGGACGAGGCCCTCGAAGGGCTCGTCGGCGAGGAGGAGGTTGCCATCGAGGTCCACCCAGTCCGCGAGTGACGCCACCGCCGCGGAGGCGGCGATGGCCACGGAGGTCTCCTCCATGCAGCCCAGGAACGTGCGGAACCCGAGCTCGTGTGCGCGCGCGAGCATGAGCGCCGCAGCCCCCGGACCACCGCACTTGGCGAGCTTGACGTTGACGCCGGCAGTGACGCCCACGAGCGCATCGAGGTCGCCGATCGTCACGCAGGATTCATCGGCCACGATCGGCAGGGGTGACGTCGCCTGGAGGTCGCGGAGCCAGTCCAGCCGGCCCGCTGGGAACGGCTGCTCGATCAGCTCCACGCCAAGGTCCACGAGCGCGGGCAGCAGCTGCCGGGCGATGTCGGGCGTCCAGCCCGTGTTGGCGTCGACCCGCAGCGGGTGGTCGTACACGGCGCGGACCGCCTCCAGCGTCGCGATGTCCGCGGGGCCGCCGCACTTGATCTTGAGGGCCGGAAAGCCGCTCGCTCGCCGGGCCCGCTCCGCGACGATCGAGGGCTCATCGAGACCCAGCGTGAAGTCCGTCGGCGGGATGTCGGTCGAGAGCCCCAGGAGTCGATGCACCGGCAGGCCGGACACCTTGCCCGCCAGGTCGTGCATCGCCGTGTCGATGGCGCACTTCGCGCCGCCGTTCCAGCGGATGGCGGCCTGCAGGCGAGCGGTGGCGGCGCGCACGCCTGCCGCGGTCGGCTCGAAGCCCTCCACCGCGGCGAGCAGCATGGGGAAGACCGCGACCATCGTGTCGATCGTCTCGCCGTAGAACCGGTCCGGGTACCCCTCGCCGAGGCCCACGAGGCCCGGAAAGCGCGGGTCGCGAAGCTCGATGACGAGCGTCGTGACGGCGTGCCCGGCGTCGTGGTCGGAACGCGCGATGCGGAACGGATCGCGCAGGGCGAGGTGCAGGACCTCGTGCCGGAGGGAGAGCGTCACGTCGAGGGCACGACCGGCAGGGCCCGCGCGACCCAGGGCAGCTCGTCCACGGCCTTGTGCACCGCCGCCCACAGGCCGTCGCCGCCGAAGCGCACTGGATCGGCGGCGGGGAGGCCCGTCTCCTCGGCAATTCGGGCGACGACCTCGCGGGCCTCTGCCTCGTCGGGGTAGAGCATGGTGTTGAGCGCGATCCCGACGACCTTCGACGGAGCGACCAGGCCCGCGACGGTCTCGTGGAGCCGGATGAACCCGGGCAGCTTCGCGATCGGGAACGCGTGGCCCGCGATGTGGTCCCAGTCGTGCTCGGCGAGGCCCGGCTTGTGGACCATGACCATCGCATGCGGCGTCGCGCCGTGGATCAGGCCCAGGGTGACGGACGAGTACGCCGGGTGGTCCAGGGAGCCCTGGCCCTCGACGATGATCCAGTCGCCCCGGCCCTCTGCCTCCTCGATCATCCATTCCACCGTGCCCTGCACGAAGTCGCTGATCACCCGGTCCACCGCGACGCCCCAGCCATCGATCATCATCCCGGTCTGGCCGGTGGGCACGAACACGGCCTTGTCGCCCTGCCGGAGGGCCGACTTCCTGAGCTCCAAGGCCACCGACATCTTGCCGATCGCGCAGTCCGTCCCGACCGTCAGGATCACCCGCTTGCCAGGGGCGTGCGGGCGCCCGATTGCGGTCTCGTGCCGCTCCGGCGGCCGCCGGTAGTCGACGATCCGGACGCCCTTGGCGGCCGCCTCCGCCGAGAACTCGGGGTCGTCGCCGAGGAAGGTGTGCAGGCCCGAGTGCACCTCGAGGCCCTTGTCGATCGCCTCCAGGATCGTCGCGCGCCACTCGGCCGGGAGCTTGCCACCCGTCGGGGCGATGCCGATCAGCAAGGTGTCCGGCGGCTCCGGCAGCGCGAGCGCCTCGGCGAGCGTGGCGACCGCCGGGATGTCGTGGCCGGGCAGCCACTCCGACACGTTCCGGCCCGCGATCGAGGAATCGAGCACCGCGACGGTCCGGTCCGTCGCGTAGCGGATCACGCCCATGGCGGTCTTCGCGTGGTGGGCCCCGAACTGGCCCTCGGTCAGGATCACGAGGCGGCGGGTCGTCGACATGGCCGGAGTGTACGGTGGCGCGGCCTCCGCGCTCAGGCCCCTGGTCGCCAGGCTCAGCCCCCGCCTGCCGCCTGCCGGATCGGCTCCGCAACCTCCCGGGCCATCAGCTCCAGTCCGGCGGGGCCCGCGCGACCCGGGATCCCGAGCGTCACGTGGTCGGCGCCGGCCCGGATGAAGCCGAGCGCCGTCTCTCGGGCGACTCGCATCCCCGCGGCATCCAGGACGACCTCGACCTGGCCCGCGAGCGCGAAGGCCGCCGGATCGCGTCCGGCTGCCTGGAGCGTGCGGAGCAGCTCCTCTCGACGCTCGCCGAAGTACGCCACGGCGCCCGCCAGCGTGCCGGGCATGATCCACCCGTCGGCGTAGCGAGCCGCGAGGCTGATCCCTCGACGCCGCTGCCCGCCGAGCCACAGCGCCGGGCCTCCGGGACGGATCGGCGCAGGCGCCAGCGTCGCGCCATCGAGCGGGTAGAACGGGTCCGGGCGCGTCACGCCGGGTGCCTCGCGAGCCGCGTCCGAGAACAGCGCACGGAGCGTCGCGACCGCGCTCTCGTAGCGCGCGAATCGCTCTTCCATCGGTGGCAGCCGGATCCCGAACGCCGCGTGCTCACCCCCGTGCCAGCCTGCGCCGAGGCCCACGACGAACCGCCCGCCGGTCGCGTTGTCGATCGCGGTGGCGGCCTTCGCGACGAGTGCCGGGTGCCGGAACGTGTTCGCGAGCACGGCGATCCCGATCCACTTGCCCTGGACGCGATGCGCGAGCGCTGCCGCGGTCGTCAGCGACTCGAAGCCCGTGCCGCCACGCTCCATGCTCGCGTCGCTGAGGTGGTCGCTGAGCCAGCCCGCCGAGAAGACGTCGAGCGAGCCACCGGCCGCCCAGATCGCGTCGAGCGCCGCCCAGTCGATGCCCTGCGTGGACGTCGGCGAGACGCGGAAGCCGAGGAGTCCGGGTCGGGTCACGTCGTGCAGCCTACCGGCGCGGCTTCTCGATGGCGGAACGCGGCGGGGCTGTACGCACCGCTACAGTTCGGGGACGATGTTCGACGTGGCCGCAAATGCCTACGACAGGGCGCGAGGGCTCGCATGACCCGCTCGCGAATGGCGCGAGCCCGGATCATGCGGGGCCGCATGGCCCGCCCGACGGGCGGCGGCGCTGGCCCCGAACGGCCCGGAAATCGTGAGATGGCGCCACACGGGGGCAGCCCCATCGCCGTGGCCACGAGCTGGCGAGACCGCCTCCGCTACCGGGTCGACGAGTTCTTCGCGCGCGGCACGATCGCCCTGATCCTGGGCCTGTTCCTCCTCTCCGCGCTGCTCCTCGTGATCGTGGCGTTGGTTGTCGTGGCAACCGGTGCGAGCCAGGGATCGAGCGCGGGCGACAACCCGAGTGTCTTCGACCTCATCTGGATGGGCCTGATGCGAACGCTCGACTCGGGGACCATGGGCAGTGACACGGGCTCTGCGACGTTCCTGGGGGCAATGCTGCTCGTGACACTCGGCGGCATCTTCGTGATCAGCGCCCTGATCGGCATCATCAACTCCGGCATCCAGAACCGTCTCGATGAGCTGCGCAAGGGCCGCTCGAGGGTGATCGAGTCCAACCACACCGTCATCCTGGGCTGGAACCAGCAGGTCTTCACCATCATCACCGAGCTCGTGGGCGCGAACGCGAACCAGCGAGGCCGGAACATCGTGGTCCTTGCGGACCGGGACAAAGTTGCGATGGACGACGAGATCCGGGCCCGCATCGCGGACACCCGCGGCACCAAGATCGTGTGCCGCTCCGGCAGCCCGGTGGACCTCGACGAGATCGACATCGCAGGGATCCAAGGCTCGCGCGCCATCATCGTGCTCGCGCCGGACGTCGACGAGCCCGACATCGAGGTCATCAAGACGATCCTCGCCATCACGAATGACCCGAACCGGCGACCGGAGCCATACCACGTGGTCGCCGAGATCCACGACCCGGCCAATCTCGAGGCCGCGCGGCTCGTCGGCCGCGACGAGGTGGAGCTCATCGCGGTCGGCGACGTGGTCTCCCGGATCATCGCCCAGACCTGTCGCCAGGCAGGGCTGTCCATCGTCTACGGCGAGCTCCTCGACTTCGCCGGCGACGAGATCTACTTCAGCCGGCAGCCCGCGCTCGAGGGCCGGACCTTCGGTGACGCCCAGCACGCGTTCGAGGATTCGACGCTCATCGGCCTGTCGACGGTCGAGGGCGGCGTTCGCCTCAATCCGCCGCCCGCGACCGTGATCGGCGCGGACGACCGGCTGATCCTCATCGCCGCGGACGACGACGCGATCCACCTGCGCGACGGTGAGCCACCCTCGATCGACGATCAGTCGATCATCGTGTGCGTCCCCACGCCGGTCGCTCGGGAGCGGACGCTCGTGCTTGGCTGGAACCATCGCGTGCTCCAGATCGCGCGCGAGCTGGACGCGTATGTCGCCAAGGGCTCGACGATCACGGTGGTCACCGACGACCCCGTGGCGGTCGGCGGCCTGGAGCTCCTGCGCTCCGAGCTCGAGAACCAGGCGCTCCAGTTCGTCCACAAGTCATCGTCCAATCGCGCCGTGCTCGACGAGCTCGACGTCGCGAGCTACCAGCACGTCCTCGTCATCAGCCCCATCGATCGCTACGACGCCCAGCGCGCGGACGCTCGGACGCTCGTGACGCTGCTGCACCTGCGCGACATCGCGACAGCCATTGGCCACCCGTTCTCGATCACCTCGGAGATGGCGGACGTCCGCAATCGAACGCTCGCGGAGGTGACGCGTGCCGACGACTTCATCGTGTCGGACCGGTTGATCAGCCTGCTGCTTACCCAGGTCTCCGAGAACAAGCAGCTGAACGCGGTCTTCGCCGACCTGTTCGACGCGGACGGCTCCGAGGTCTACCTGCGCCCCGTCGCGGACTACGTGGCGACGGGCCGGCCGGTCACGGTCGCAACCATCGTCGAGGCGGCGCGCCGCCTGGAGGAGGTCGCCATCGGCTACCGCGTTCGAACTGAGTCGAACGACGCCGGGCTGGCGTACGGCGTGCACGTGAACCCGCGGAAGAGCGCGACGGTCACCTTCTCCCCCGACGACAAGGTCATCGTCCTCGCCGCGGGGTAGCCACCAGCGGTCACGTTGCGTTCCCGGTCGCCGCTGGGCGGGACCCTATACCTGTCCGGTATAGCTTCCGCCCACAGCCGGGCGGCGCTATGCCTCTCAGGGATACGCGCGACAACGTTTCACCCGACTCGGAGCGGATCCGGGCGTGTCTGCCGCTATCCCTATACCTGCCCGGTATTCGGACGACGCTCGTCGTGAATTTCCTATCCCTGCCCGGTATAGGCATGCCGTCCGCAGGCCAAGGCAGCTCTGGGCACGAGCGAGAGGACCTCCAACACGGCCAGGTGCGGCCAGTGCCAGGCGGCCGCCGAGCACGGTCGCGAGCGCACTCGAACGTGCGTGAGCGACCGCGCACAGGCGGCCAACGCCGCAATGGCCGTGCATGGCCGGGTTGGAGTGGTACCGCATATCGGATTCGAACCGATGATCTCCGCCTTGAGAGGGCGGTGTCCTGGGCCTCTAGACGAATGCGGCACGGGCGACGCGCGAAGGGGTGACCTCCGGGCCGGCCGGAATTCTACCAGCACGCACGGCGACAGCCGATTACAGCCGATGGGCCTCCAGGAAGCCACGGATGGCGTCGGCGACCTGCGTGTAGCCCTCCTCGCCGAGAATGAGGCCGTAGTGCGAATGCGCGCCGAACGGCTCGAACTCTGCGCCGAGCCAGGTCGCGAGCCGCTCCGTCGCCGCGAGCGACACGACCCGGTCGATGCCGCCGCCGATCACCAGCTTCGGCACCTCGGCAAGCTTGGCCGGATCGACCTTCACGCCGCGGAGCATCGTCCGGCGGGCGCGGCCCGATTCGTGCGGCTTCTGGCCCATGAGGTGCTGGACACGGAGCACGTCGGCGAGCGTCAGGTCGGGGCGATCGCGCTGGAGCTTCTCGGGCAGCGTCGCCCAGCCGAGCAGCGATGGACCGAACAGCTCCGGCACCTCGCGGATCGCATGCGGCTCCGTCGGCTCGCGGACGTCGCCGGGCAGCTCCGGCGCGACGAGGACCAGGCCGCTGACCGGGCGGCGCTCGGCGGCCTTCAGCGCGAGCAGCCCGCCCATGCCGTGACCCACGACGACGACCGACGGCCCGAGCCGTTCGATCGCGGCCCCAACGTCCTCCACGAACGACTCGAACGAGAGCTCCGCGGGATCGGCGGTCTGGCTCCAGTGGTGATTGCGCAGGTTGAGGGCGTGGCCCTCCCAGCCGCGGCCGGCGAAGTAGCCCAGGTAGCGTTCCCAGGCCCACGACCCGCCGAGCTCGCCGTGCACGAACAGGAGGGGCTTCCGGCGCGACCGCCGCTCCGGCAGCCACGACTCGATGTACAGGCCGCGCTCGTGCAGCTCGATCTCGTCCTTGCGGATGGGCCGGCTGGCCGGCGGCGGCAGCGTGGCGTCTGGCGACGGGGGCATCGGTCCTCCGGGGCGGCTATTCGAGGGGGTTGATGACGAGGCCCGTCAGGGCCTTCGGATAGATGTACGTGCTCTTCTGCGGCATTACGTCGCCCTCGGCGGCGACGGCGACGATCTCGGCGGCGGGTGTCGGGTCCAGGAGGAGCGCAACGGCGGCGGGCTGCGAGCCCGTCGGGGCCGATCCCTCGTCGACCCACGCGATCGCCTCGGCCGCGGACATCGTAAACGCGATCCGCCCCTCGGCCACGGCACCTGGATCGATGCCCGCCAGCCGCTCGATCGCGACCGAAGCGAGCGTCACGTCCAGGCGCCGGACGGCCGAGCCGCCGGCCGGCAGCCACGGCGCGAATGCGCCGCGCCGGGCCCGCAGGATCGCGCCACCGTCGCGCGTCCAAAGACCGAACCGGCCCTCGCCACCGGGCGCCTCGGCACCCGCTCCGAACGCCGCGCGCAGCGCGTCCGCGCTCACCGGCTGCTCCACGTCGAACAGCTCCGGCAGCCGGGCGACCAGGTTCGTCACCGCGGCCGGCTCCAGGCCGAGCAGCACACGGTGCGTCGGCAGGACGGTGAGCGCGCCCTCGATCGGCTCCAGGATCAGCATCAGGATCTCCGCCCACGCGGGCGCCTCCTCGAGGACCGGCCCACGGCGCCGCTCGTCGGCGTACCGCAGCGCCGTCTCGTAGCGGTGGTGCCCATCAGCGAGGGTGATCGGCGCGGCCCCGATTCGCTCGCAGACGTCCCGCACCGTCACGTCGCCGGCCTCGTCCTCGCCGACGGGCGCAATCCACAGCCGGTGCTGGACCTCGTCGTCATCCACGAGCTCCGCGACCGGCGCCGTCGCGGAGATCTCGCGCAGCCACGCTGCCACGCGCCCGATCGCGTCCTGGCCGATCCCAACGACCGGGCTCGTGTTAACGCCAGTCGCCCGCAGCAGCCGGTAGCGATCCTCACGAGGCTCTGCGAGCGTCCGCTCGTGGGCGCGGATGCCGGCGTCGGGACCGAATGGCTCCAGCACCACTCGGGCGAACACGCCCCGACGCGTCGCCATCCGGTCCGTGCCCGGGACGCGGTATGCCTGCTCGTACGGGTACAGCGCGAGGCGCGGGTCGCGGTGCAGGGTCCCGTCGGTCCGCCACGTGGACAGCGTGCGGGCGGCGCGCCGATACCGCTCGTCCGGTGGGTCGCCGGCGACCTCCTCGGGCAGGTCCAGCCGGACCACGTTGCGGGGGTCGCGCGCCAGGAGTCGCCCGTGCCGCTCCGGCCCGATGACGTCGTACGGGGGCGCGACCACGGCCGAGAGGTCTGCGACCTGCTCGCGGGAGTAGCGGAGCGCGCGGAACGGGCGGATCGTGGGCACGGGCGGGAATCGTACGATAGCCCCACGTTGTGCAACTTCCAGGGGACCGCCGGGCGAACGGTGCCCGAGATCAGGGTGGCAGCAACGCCGGCCCCGAAGGCGCCCGAACCGAAGGCGGAGGAGCCCGATACGCTGGCCAGGCTGCGCGAGGCGCAGCGGCGCAGGCGGGAGCGGTGACGATGGAGGACCGGCGATGATCGGTGGCGAGTTCGAGGCGGGACCGGATCAGACCCTCGTCGTCTACACGCCCGGCGACATCGGCGCGGAGCTGAACCCGCTCGAGATCTTCGGCGAGGTGGCGGCGGACGCGGCCGTGCGAGCCGAGAACGGCCTCCGCATCGTGTCGATGACCTCCATGGCGCTGCGGCACGCCGGGGCGATGTTCGGCAACGACGGCAGCGGTTACGAGACGAAGGTCGCGGTGGCGGTCGTGTACGCGCAGGTGTCGCGCGCGCAGGGCTGATCGAGGGGGTTGCGCTACCGTGCTCCCGTGACGAGCACGGACATCGGCGGCACCGCACCCGCGGTCCTGTGGTCGCCATCGCCGGACGCCATCGCCGCCTCGCGGATGGGCCGCTACGTTGCCTGGCTGGCATCCGAGCGCGGCCTTCAGTTCGACGGCTACGACGCACTTTGGCGCTGGTCGGTGGACGAGCCGGGCGCGTTCTGGCAGTCGATCTGGGACTTCTTCGAGGTCAGGGCGCTCGTGCAGCCAACCGGCGCGCTCGCCAGCGCCACGATGCCGGGGGCCGAGTGGTTTCCCGGAGCGACCCTGAACTACGCGGAGCACGCGCTCCGGCTGCCCGGGCGCGGGCCGGGCGACGTCGTCGTGATCGGGCGATCCCAGACGCGCGCGCCGTCGAGGCTCACGTCCGATGAGCTGCGAGATGCGGTCGCTCGGTGCCGCACGGGCCTGCTGCGGCTGGGCGTCCGCCGAGGCGATCGCGTGGCCGCGTTCCTGCCGAACGTCCCGGAGGCGATCGTCGCGCTCCTCGCCACCGCGAGCCTTGGCGCGATCTGGTCGTCGTGCGCGCCGGAGTTCGGGATCCGCGCCGTGATCGACCGGTTCGGGCAGATCGAGCCACGGGTCCTGCTGGTCATCGACGGCTACCGGTACGGCGACAAGGCGGTCGACCGGCGGGCCGAGGTCCAGGAGATCCGGGCGGCACTGCCCTCGCTCGAGGCCACGGTCGTGCTGCCATACCTCGATCCCGCGGGTACGCAAATGATCCCGGGTGCGGTCTCCTGGACTGACCTGCTCTCGGAGCCGGGGTCGCTCGCCTTCGAGGCCGTCCCGTTCGATCACCCGCTGTACATCCTGTATTCGTCCGGCACCACCGGCCTTCCCAAGCCGATCGTGCACGGCCACGGCGGCATCACCCTGGAGCACCTCAAGGCGCTCGGCCTGCACACGGACCTGGGACC
This sequence comes from Chloroflexota bacterium, assembly GCA_016191395.1. GTDB lineage: Bacteria > Chloroflexota > Limnocylindria > Limnocylindrales > CSP1-4 > UBA5189. Next base: position 9,072 of record JACPOS010000030.1, on the reverse strand, counting down.
CGGCGATCGCTTCTGCTGGTTCACGACGACCGGCTGGATGATGTGGAACTACCTGGTCTCCGGGCTCCTCGTGGGCTCGACCGTGGTCACGTTCGACGGCAACCCGGCCTGGCCGGACCTTTCCGGCCTGTGGCGCCTCGCGGCAGAAACCGGGACGACGTACCTCGGGACCAGCGCGCCGTATCTGATGGCCTGTCGGAAGGCGGAGCTGACGCCGGGCCGTGACCTGGATCTCGCCGGGCTGCGCGGTGTCGGCTCCACGGGTGCGCCGCTGCCGGCGACCGGCTTCGAGTGGCTCCGCGACGCGGTCTCCGCGTCCATCCCCGTGGGCTCGCTGAGCGGCGGCACGGACGTGTGCACCGGCTTCCTGGGGCCCAGCCCGCTCGTGCCGGTGTGGTCGGGCGAGATCAGCTGCCGGATGCTCGGGGCCCGGGTGGAGGCGTTCGACGAGGGCGGCCACTCGGTCATCGGGCGGGAGGGCGAGCTCGTGATCACCGCGCCCATGCCGTCGATGCCGGTCGGGCTGTGGGGCGACGCCGACGGGTCCCGACTACGTGACGCCTACTTCGCGACGTATCCGGGCGTCTGGCGGCATGGCGACTGGCTGACGATCACCGAGCGCGGCTCGTGCGTCGTCACCGGGCGCAGCGACGCGACGCTCAAGCGCGGCGGCGTCCGCATCGGGACGTCGGAGTTCTATGGGATCGTGGAGGGGCTCCCCGAGATCGCGGACAGCCTCGTCGTGCACCTGGAGGACTCGGCCGGCGACGGGCCGGGCGAGCTGCTCCTGTTCGTCGTGCCGCGCGAGGGCGTGGCCTTGGACGAGGTGCTCCGGCGTCGAATCGGTGCCGCGCTCCGTGACGAGCTGTCCCCCCGCCATGTCCCGGACGCGATCATCGGCGTCCCGGTCGTGCCCAGGACCCTGTCGGGCAAGAAGCTGGAGGTGCCCGTGAAGCGGATCCTTCTCGGCGCCCCGCCGGACGTAGCCGCGTCGAAGGACGCCCTCGCGGATCCTGGCTCGCTCGTCCCGTTCGAGGCGCTTGCACGCGAGCGGGCGCGGCCTGGAGGTATCCGGCCGTGACCCGCATCCCACGGCGGCTCGCCGCCACTTGCCTGCTGCTGGCGATGACCCTGTCTGCGTGCGCCGGCATCCTGCAGTCTCCGCCTGTCCCCGACCCGGAGCCGTTCCCGGGGATCGCGGGGCAGCTCGGCCGGTTCGGTGTCGACGTGGCGAGCTGGACGTCTGGAGACGAGGGCTGCGACGATCCGACCCTGAGCCCCACCGCGATCCGGTTCGATGCGGCGGGCCTGGACCAGGCGACGCCGGTCCACCTCCGGATCTACATCTTCCGCGACCGCGACGCCTGGGAGCGGCGGCTCGCCGACGTCGATGCCTGCGTCGCCGCGTGGGCGGACGACCCGGCCACGTTCGTCATCGTGCAGGTCTCGCCATACGTCGTGGCCGGCCAGGGCCCATGGCCGCCCCAGTTCGATGCCGCCCTCCGGAAGGGGCTCAAGGAGGCCGCTGGCACCGGCGGCTGATCGTGCAACCGGTGCGCCCGTGCTCCGGACCTATGTCCCGTCACGGTCGTATGACCGGACGGGACCGGGACCGTTCCTATGCCGCATGCCGCCCGGGACCAGCGGGTAGGGGCCAAGCGGGCATGCCTCGACGACGCTGCACCCATGCCCGAATCGAGGCTGCGCCGCCGCCCCGTGCGGAGCGCCGCAGCGTTGATCACGGTGCTCGCGATCACCACGGGCTGGGTCCAAGCCGCGTCCCGCTTCGAACCCGTGCCGGCGCGAAGCCTGGAAGCCACGCGGGGCGCCGACATTGCCCTCGCGGCGGACAAGGCCGGGATTCGCGAGGCGCCCGGCTGGAAGCATCTCGTCTCGGACCGGTCGGCGGAGGCGGCGCTGATCGTCGGCGCGCGGCCGCTGCTCCAGGCGAGGCAGCTCGCCGTACGACTGCCCGAGCCGGCTCGAGTCGCGGCGCCCGCGCCGGCGCCGGTCGTCAAGGCGCGCGCGGTCGTGAAGGCGACCGTCCGCGCGTATTCCGGCACGAACCACGTCTGGATCCCGTCGCTCGGGATCTCGCGCCCGGTCTACCTCTTCCCGTGCACCCGCAGCCGCCCGCCGGACAACCTCATGTACCGCTGGGGCTGCGCAGGTCGGAACAACTTGTACCTGCTGGGTCACGCGTGGGGCGTGATGAAGCCGCTCCACGACGCCTACACATCGGGCCGGTTGCGGCTTGGGATGATCGCCATCTACGCGGACGGCAACGGCCGCATCCGGTCGTATCGGGTCACGGAGTGGCGCGTCGTCGATCCTGTCGACGCGGCCTGGGCGAAGGCCAGCCAGCCGGTCCCGAGCATGACGCTGCAGACGTGCGTGGGGCCCAATGGGAGCTTGCGGCTGAACGTCCGGCTGGTGGCGGTCGACTGAGGTCCGACGTCACCGGGGCCCCACAGCGCCGGGGCCGGCGCCGGCGGTCAGCCGATGCGCAGGCCGAGGATCTTCCTCGCGATCACGAGGCGCTGGACCTGGCTGGTCCCCTCGCCGATCTCCGTCAGCTTCGCGTCGCGGAGGAAGCGCTCCACCGGGTACTCCGTCACGTAGCCATAGCCGCCGTGGACCTGGATCGCGGCATTCGTCACCCGTGAGCTGACCTCGGACGCGAACAGCTTGGCCTGTGCGGCGACCAGCGAATAGTCGCGGCCCTGGTCCTTGAGCCACGCGGATTTCCAGACCAGCGCCCGCGCCGCCTCGATCTCCGTGGCCATGTCCGCGATCATGAACGCGACCCCCTGGAAGCTGCCGATCGGCTTGCCGAACTGCTCGCGGGTCTGCGCGTAGGGCACGGCCGCGTCATACGCGGCCTGCGCGAGGCCCAGGGCGAGGGCGGCGATGCTGATCCGCCCGCCGTCGAGGATCTTGAGGAAGGTCCGGAAGCCATCGCCGCGCTCGCCGAGCAGGTTCTCGGCCGGGACGCGGCAGCGGTCGAACGCGAGCTCGCCGGTTGCAGAGGCGTGGAGCCCCAGCTTGTCCTCGATCCGCACCACGCGGAAGCCCGGCGTGTCCGCGGGCAGGATGAACGCGGAGATCTCCGCGCCGCCGCCCTCCTTCGTGCCGGTCCGTGCCGTGATGATGTAGGTGCCGGCCTGGCCCGCGTTCGTGATGAACCGCTTGCTGCCGTCGATGACCCACTCGCCACCGGCGCCGTTGGTGTCGCTCTCGAGTCGCGCGGTGGTGCGCGTCCCGCCGGCGTCCGAGCCAGCGCCCGGCTCCGTCAGCCCGTAGGCCCCGATCACCTTGCCGCTGGCCATCGGGATGAGGTAGCGGTCCTTCTGCTCCTTCGTGCCGGCGAGGTGCAGCGGCCCGCAGCCGAGGGACGTGTGGGCGGCGACGATGAGGCCCAGCGAGCCCCACACCCGCCCGATCTCCTCGATCGCGATGGCGTACGAGAGGGTGTCCATCCCCGCCCCGCCCTCGTCCTCGGGGATCGGGATGCCGAGCCAGCCCATCTCGCCCAGGCGCCGGACCACCTCCACCGGGAACCTGTGCTCCCGCTCGTGCTCCTCGACGACCGGCGCAACCTCGCTCTCCATGAAGTCACGGATCGTTGAGCGGAGCAGCGCGTGCTCCGTGGAGAGGTCGAAGTCCATCGAACCGAGCGTACCATCGGCCGCCGCCAGCCCGAATCCGAGCTCGCCCGAGGCGGCCCGATGGCAAGGAGGCGAGCGAGCATTGAGCGAGCGCACTCCGACGTGCGTGAGCGAGAGCGCAGCGAAGCCGACGCCGCCAGCGGGCCGCCTCGGGCGAGCTGGTTTCCTGCTAGTGTCCGGGGATGGCACAGCCCGCCGGGGTGCCTTCGCAGCCCCGAGCCACCAACGGCGCGCCTCCCCCGTCCGCCCTTCGGCACGACATCCTCGTGCACCTTCGGCAGGCGGGCCCAACCTCGCCCGACGGCCTCGCCGCCGCCCTCACCGCGAGCCGCACGGGCGTGCTGCAGCAGCTCTATGCGCTGGAGGATGCGGGCCTCGTGAGCCACGCCGCCGAGAAGCATGGCGTCGGGCGGCCCCGCCATCTGTACGACGTCACCGCCGATGCACAGGGCCTCTTCCCGACCGACTACGGCGGCTTCGCGTCGGGTCTCGTGAAGGCGATCGAGGCCGTCGGCGGCGACGATCTCGTGGAGCAGGTGTTCGCCGCCCGGCGGCGACAGGTGGGCGACCGGATCCGCCGTCGGATGGCAGATCGGCTGCCCGAGGACGCAGGGCTCGCGGATCGCGTCCGCTTCCTCGCCGTGCTCCAGGACGAGGCCGGCTACCTGGCCGAGGCGCTGATCGCCGACGACGGCGCGATCCGCCTGCGCGAGCACAACTGCGCGATCGACCAGATCTCCCGCCGAACCACCGCCGCGTGTGACGCGGAGCTGGACCTGTTCCGAGAGCTCCTCGGTCCGGGCGTCGAGCGCGAAACGCACATCGCGGCCGGGGATCGCTGCTGCACCTACCGCGTGGAGCCCGGGCGCCCAGATTTCAGCGACTAGGACGTCGAAGAGCCCCCGTGCGTCTTCCCCGCTCGCCGCCTAGGTCGTAGCCCTAGTTGCCAGCCATGGTGGCCTTCGGATCAGGCGAGGAGGCCGCAGCCGCGACGACCTCCGTAAGTTGGTCGATGGACATCGGCCCGTCGACCGTCGTGACTATGCCTTTCGAGTCGACTGGCCACGCGAACCTCGCCTTGCTCAGGAGCAGCGGCTTCTGCCCTTCGGAGTCCAGCGCTTCGCTCACGACGAACACGTAGCGTGATCCCAGCTCCACCCGAGGCGCTCCGTAGACTCGCGCCGTAAAGCAGTCGACGGTGCTGTCCTCGATAGGCACGGTGCCGCCCTCGATCAGGAACTGAACTGGACCGTCGCTCCAAGCACCGTTGACCACATCGTCGATCACAACGTTCACCGGCGTATAGATCAGGGTTTGGGCGGTCGGATTGGGGGGGAGGCTACTCGGCTGCTTGAGAAAGTCAGGAGGAGCCTTGCCGTCCGGCGTGTTGAAAATCGCGGGTTCGAAGCTCACCACATCAACCACCACGAAGTCCGAGCCGTGGCCTGCGAGAGATTCCGTCGTATACGGCATATACTCGATCCAGAGGTCCGCTGATCCGCAGCCATTCAGAGGTTCTGGCGTCGCCGACCCGGTGTCTTTCGGCGCCGACGAGGGCGACGGACCCGCGGGTTCTGTAGGCAGCGCGGATGCCAACGATCCCGAGTAGCACGCGGCGACCACGAAGAGCGCTGCAATTCCCAACGCGGCGGGCGTGCGGAATTGCAGCCGAAATCGAGTTCTCATGGCGCTACCCCGCTATAGACCGCGACAAGGGCGCTCACGTCGTCGATCCGCGGGCCGGTATCCGAGCCCATCCCGATGCACGTAGCCTTCGATCCAACGTTGTCGATAGACGCATTGCCGTACCAGACATGATTCAGGCCCATCAGATGATCGATCTCTTGACACAACGTTCCACGTGCAGAGCTGTGAGTATTCCAAGCAGCAGCAGTACTCAACTGGAGCACGCCCGTCTCGTAGAGGCCGTCGTCATTGCTGTCATAGCTGCCACCCCGGGCAACAATATCACTTTCGAAGTACGAGAAGACCTGAACCTCGCCGCCGATAGTAGTGCTGTAGAAGAAAGGATTTGGCGCTGCGACATTGTTGAACTGGCCGAACATGTACGTAACGTCGCCGGACACGTCCAGGGTTCCACCGCTGCCGTTCGGCATCGAGTACACGCCCGAAGCGATGTAATAATGTCGAGTCACGCTCAAGCCGTTCGAGAGGATCGGCCAGCGCTTGCATGGCCAATTCAGCGTGTGCTGGCAAGCGTACGGGTTACTCGGAAAGTTCGAGGTGTATTGAACCCACGCGACGGAGCGAGCAGTCTCTGCATACCGCCAAGCACCCGCGTAGAAGATGCCACCTTTGGCCGAGAAGCTGGCGCGGTCGCGGTATTGGTTGCTGATACCGACGCCACCAGCCGGAATGTTGTCGATCGTCGGGTACCAATGCTCGACTCGCCCGGAACCGTTGCTGTCGGTATAGGTCACGAGTGCTTCTTTGATCTGCGCTGTGGCGCCGGTATAGTTGCGAACGCGTGACCACACAGTCGCGCATTGGCGCGAGTGACGGATCTCGACGGTCGCGATCACGAGGCCGTTGTAAAGGATCGGCGTAGGCACTCCCTCGTCACCGGCGGTGCCCGGAGGCCGGGTTCCAAGTGTCCATTGCTGGTAGCTCGTGCAGCCAGTTCCGACAGGGCTCGTGTCGTCGTACTGCAAAGCGCTTACCGCACCCACCGAAACGATCCCTGAGACCAGCACGCCGAGCATGGCTACGGCGAGTCGGCGGCCATGCGCGGCTGCGCGATGAGTGGTCATCTGCAGTCCTTCACCTCGCTCATTCCGACATGCCCTCAAATTGGGTGCTCATGTCACCTCCCGTTGCATGTCCTGACCCCTTAACTTAACGAGTCGGATCTGCCGGAAGGCTATGGACCACCACTTATCTGTCACTTATCTCCCACCACGTGCATTGCCTCTATCCCCCGTGAGACTGACCAGTCGAGGTGACCGTGAGGAACCTTCCATTCCGCGTGCATCCTGTTCCTGTCGGCCGTATTTTGTCCCGGCAAGATCCTGTCCCGGCCGCGTGGAACTGCAAGCCCTAGGTGTAGTTCCCGGGGTTAGTGAGACACGCCGGAGCTCGCGACCGGCATCAATTCGCTGAGCCAGCCCCGGAGGTGACCAAGGGCGGGGACGCGCTCGAAGCCGCGCGCGGTGAACGGCGTGCCGTCGTAGCGCTCGGCCGGCGTGTGCCATTCGAGCTCGCCATGGAGCCGGTCGTAGTTGTAGTAGGTCGCGTAGCGGGTGAGTCCGTCGTCGGCGGCGTCGAGCGACCGGAAGATCTGGCGGTCGAGCAGCTCCGACTGGAGGATCCCCCAGAAGCGCTCGATCTTGCCGTTCGTCCAGGGCGAGTTCACCTGGGTTCGCAGGTGCCGGATGTGCAGTTGCTCCAGGGTCTTGCCGAAGAGGGTCAGAACCCCCGGCATCCAGACCGCGAACGGGCTGCCGTTGTCGCTCATGAGCTCGAGCGGCGTGCCACACAGCTCGACGCAGTCGTCGAGCCAGGCGAGGATCGGCGCGGCCCGCGGCTGGGGCAGGACGCGCAGGCCGATGAGGAAGCGGGACTGATCGTCGACGAGGCCCACGATCCAGACCTTCTCGTACTCGCGCACCGAGCGGCGCAGGAAGAACGGGCCCTTGATGTCGATGTGCCACAGCTCGTTAGGGCGACCTCGCTCGTACGCTGGGCCACGTTCCCGCCGGACCGATGGTCGGGCGGTGCCGTGGTCGCTCAGCAGACCGTCGATGGCGTGGTGGTCGAGCGGGTAGATCTCGCGCCGGGTGAACTCGGCGGCCAAGCGCTTCGAGTTCCAGTAGGTCAGGAGACGGACGACGATCACCGCCTGCTCGACCCATGCCGGCAGCCGCTCCGGGTGCGGGCCTCGCGGTCGATCGACGAGGGCCTCGAGACCGCCGGCCCCGTGGCGGGCACGCCAGCGATGCAGACTCGCCCGGCTGACCCCCAGCGCCAGGGCGGCGGCGATGCCCCTCCTCTCGCGCGACCCGGACGCAACGAGCGCGGAAGCACAGGCCGGCCAGATCGGGGCGCTGCGCATGCTCGGCTGGCCGACCGCCGCGGGTCGCCAGGAAGAGGAAGCCCGGCCCTTCCTGGTACGTGTGCCTGAGCAGCCGACGATGCGGCTCAGCGCGGTTCCGGATCGGCGGCTCATCCATGCACCAACGCTAAGAGGAGCCGCCCGTCCGTGTCTCACTAACCCCGGGAACTACACCTAGGCCTCCTCGCGCTCCACGACCTTGCGGCGCTCCGGACGGCGCTGGGTGAGCGACACATCGGACACGTTCGGAACGAAGGATGCGGCCATCGCGGCTGCCGCGAGCTGTTCCTGCTCCTCCACCGAGAGGATCCCGAGGCGGCCCAGCGTCGCGAACTCGTCGCGGATGTATGTCTGGAGCATCTCCGGGCCGTCCGTGCTGATGATGAATCGCACCCCGGTGCGCCGGAACGTGTCGAAGATCCAGCGGACCTCCTCCCAGCCGGACACGACGCGCGTGTTCAGGTTCGACGTCGGGCAGACCTCCAGCACGATGCCCCGCTCGTTGAGCATCGCCATCGCCCGCGGGTCATAGGCGGCCTTCACCCCGTGCCCGATGCGGTCCGGCTCCAGGAGCTCGATGACGCGGGCGATCTCCTCGACCGGGCCGGCCTCACCCGTGTGGATCGTGATGCCGAGCCCAAACTGGCGAGCGCGGCGCATCAGCCGGCGGTAGTCGGCGACGCGGAAGGTCGCGGATTCGGGCCCGGCGATGTCCACGCCCACGACGCCCCGATCTCGCCACGAGATCGCCTTCTCGACGAGGATCTCGTTGAGCTCGTACGGGAAGGCACGATCCAGGCAGAAGATCAGCCCCGGCTTCACCGGGTACTCCAGGCTCGCCCGGTCCATGCCCCGGGTCGCAGCGGCGATGATGTGGTCGAGGTCCTGCTCGCCGCCCCGGTTCCGCTTCATCGGGTTGAAGCGGAGCTCCATCGTGGTGATGTTGTTCTTACGGTACGCGCCGCCCACGACCTCGTAGACGCTCCGCTCCACGGCGAGCGGCGAGCTCTGGATCAGCTCGGTCCAGTGGAACAGCTGCAGGTAGCCGTCGAAGCTCTTGGAGCCCTTCGGCGGGACCGTGATCAGGTCCCGGAACTCCCAGTAGTCCTTGGTGGGGAGCTTGATGCCCTGGGCGTGCGCGATGCCCCACATGATCGCCGGCGTGACCGCCGCGCCAAGGTGGCAGTGCAGCTCCGCGAGCGGGATCGACCTGGAGAGATGGCGAACCATGTCCGCGAAGGATACCCGGGGAGCATGCCGGCGCTCGGCCTTGCCCCAGGACCGTCCGCTGGAATGTCAGGCAAGTCCGCGCACCCATATCCCGCAATGCTT
>JACPOS010000017.1 GCA_016191395.1 Chloroflexota bacterium | reverse complement strand
CTCCGCGAGCGGGATCGACCTGGAGAGATGGCGAACCATGTCCGCGAAGGATACCCGGGGAGCATGCCGGCGCTCGGCCTTGCCCCAGGACCGTCCGCTGGAATGTCAGGCAAGTCCGCGCACCCATATCCCGCAATGCTTTGACTGCGGGCCCAGATTCGACCCCCGTCGCATGCGACTCGGGGCTGGATTTGGTCGCGCAGTGGACTCACGGTCCAGCGGCGACCGGAGATACCGCGCGGCACTGGATTCTCGGTCCAGTCGGTAGCGTGGGACCCAAGCGGGCCTGCGGCAAACGAGGCCCGGCGAACGACGAACGCCACGCAACCGCCGGATAAGCGGCGTCCGCTTCAATCGCGACAGATGACTGACCGACAGGCAACCGAAGCCCGACGGCAGGCGACGCGCATCCATCGCGGCCTCGCCGAGGACTTCAGGCGCCTACGGCTCGATGCGAGCGTGGGTCGCTCCCAGCTTGCCGTGGCGGCGGGCGTTGATCTCGGCTACATATGCCGGATCGAGGACGGGCGAGAGCGACCGTCCATCGACATGTACGCCAAGTTGGCGCTCGCGATGGGCGCTGACCTGTCGTGCCGCCTCTACCCCAACACCGGCCCGGCGATACATGACCGGCATCAGGCACGGATCCTCGAAGCCCTGCTTCGCGAGGTGCATCCGAGATGGCGGCCGCACCCGGAGGTCGGCGTGCGTCAGCCGGCCCGCGGCTGGATTGATGTCGTTCTCCATGCGCCGCGCGAGGGCACCTGCGTGTGCACGGAGATTGAGTCGGACCTGCGGAGGATCGAGCAGCAGCTTCGGTGGTTCACGGACAAGGTCGGGTCGCTGCCGTCGTGGGAAGGGTGGGCGCAGCTCGGGGACGTCGGTCCGCCGTCGAGGCTGCTCATCGTGCGATCGACGAAGGCGACGCGATCGATCGGCCGAGAGTTCGCCAGACAGCTCGCCGCCGCATACCCGGCCCATCCTGCCGACGCGCTCGCAGCCCTCATGGGCACCGCTCCGTGGCCCGGGGCCGCGCTGATCTGGGCGGAGATCGAACCCGCTCGTGTCCGGTTCATCGGCCGCCGGTGAGGCACCGTCTGCGACCGGCGTTGCCTACCCGGCGAGGGGGATGACGCGGCCGTCGGCGTCGAGCGTCGCCTGGCGGCGACGGAGTGCCTTCAGCTCCGCGCCGGGAACCTGGTCGCGAGCGTGGTAGCTGGAGCGGACGAGCGGGCCTGACTCCACGTGCTTGAAGCCCTTCTCGAGCGCCGCTGACTTCATCTCGGCGAACTCGTCGGGGTGGTAGAAGCGCTCCACCGGGAGGTGGTTCAGCGACGGGCGCAGGTATTGACCGATCGTGAGGATGTCCGTGTCGACCTCGCGGAGCGCGTCGAACGCCTCCGTCAGCTCGTCGCGCGTCTCGCCGAGCCCGACCATCAGCGAGCTCTTGGTGTGCACCGGGTTGCCGTATTCCTTGGCATAGGTCTTCGCCTGCTCGAGGACGCTCAGCGTCCGATCCCAGCGAGCGCGCTTCCGGACCGGCTTCTGGAGCCGGCGCACGGTCTCCAGGTTGTGGTTGAGGATGTCCGGCGCCGCTGCCATGACGTCGCGAAGCGGCGCCTCCTCGCCGTTGAAATCCGGGATCAGGACCTCGACGCCCATGCCCGGGATCCGGCTGCGCAGCTCGCGGATGGTGTTGGCGAACACGTGCGCGCCCCCATCGGGGAGGTCGTCACGGGCGACCGAGGTGACGACCACGTGCTCCAGCCCGAGGTCCGCGAGCGCCTCGGCGACGCGGCGCGGCTCGTCCTCGTCGAACCAGGTGGGCCGGCCTGTCTTCACGTTGCAGAAGCCGCAGGCGCGGGTGCAGGTGTCGCCGAGGATCATGATCGTCGCGGTGCGCTGGTCCCAGCACTCGCCGATGTTCGGGCAGTGCGCCTCTTCGCAGACCGTGTTGAGGTTCAGGCCGCGAAGCAGCCGCTTGAGATCGTGGTAGTTCTCGCCCGATGGCATCCGGGCGCGGATCCAGTCGGGGTGGCGCTTGAGGGCCGTCGAGCCGTCCACCGCCGTGCCGTACGCACCGCCGCCCATCGCGATCGTGATCGGCTCGGCAGCTGCGTGGTCGTGACCGCCCGCGCCGGGCGGGTTGAACATCGGGAGCTCGCGATTCATCGGTGGGCTCGGTCTGCTCGGCGGTCTCGCGCTCGGCCTAGTAGAGCGCGGTGTCCGGGCCGACGGCCTCGAGCCAGGCCTTGATGTCGCGCAGGAGTGCGGCGCCGCCGGCGCCGTCGTTGGCGCGGTGGTCCACGCCCAGGACCATGTTCATGATCGGGCGGATGGCGATGACGTCGCCGTCGGGCGTCTCGACGACGACCGGCCGCTTCGTGATCCGGTCCATCGTGACGATGCCGACCTCGGGCACGTTGATGATCGGCATGACCATGTTCGTGCCCAGCCAGCCCGTGTTGTCGACGGTGAACGTGCCGCCGCCGAAGTCGTCGATGCGCAGTTTGTTCGCCCGCGCCCGATCGGAGACCTCGGCGATCGCCTTGTTCAGGCCGTTGATCGACAGGTTGTCGACGTCGCGGATCACGGGCACGATCAGCCCGCCCTCGACCGCGACCGCGATGCCGATGTTGATCCGCCGCTTCGCGAGCAGCCCGCCCTCGGTCCAGTGGGCGTTGAAGGTCGGGTTGCGCTTGAGCGCCTCCGCCGACGCCTTCACGACGAACGGCACGAAGCTGAGTGACAGCCCCTCGCGGGCCTGGTAGTCGCGCTTTTGCCTGTCACGCAGCTTGACCAGGCTCGTGACGTCCACCTCCATCTGGACGTACGCATGCGGCACCTGCAGCGCCCGTGTCATCTGCGCGGCGATTCCCTTGCGCATCTGGGTCATGGGCACGAGGACTTCGTCCGCGCCCTCCGGGAAGGCGATCGTGGCGCTGGCCTGGGTGGCCGGTGCAGGAGCGGCGGGCCGCGGGGCTGCCGGGGCGGGCGAAGCTGCCGGCGCCGGTACTCCCGCGGGAGCCGCTGCGGCCGGTGCCGCGGCCGCCGGTGCCGCTGCTGCGTCCTGGCGCCCGATCGGCTGACCGGTGCGCTGGCTCTCGACGTAGTCGGTGACGTCCTCACGGGTGATCCGGCCGCCACCGCCAGTACCGGCGATCATCGCGGCGGTCAAGCCGTGCTCGCGGAGCAGGCGCCGGACCGCGGGGGTCATGCGAGCATCGGCGCTGCCTGGCAGCTCCACCGGCCCGCGCTCGTCGGAGCCTGCGGGCCCGTGCGCGACGGGGGCGGCTGCTGCCATTGGTGCGGCGGCAGCCGCGGGCGGAGGAGGTGCAGGCGCCTGGGGCGCCGGAGCCGGGGCGGCCGGCGCGGCAGCAGGAGCCGCAGCGGCCGCCGCGGGAGCCGGTGCCGCCGTGGCGGGCGCCGGAGTCGAGGCAGCCACCGTTGCGGACGCTCCGTTCGATGCCGCCGCCGTTGCGGGCGCGCCTGCCTCCTCGATCACCGCGATCTCGGCGTTGTTCGGGACGGTAGCCCCCTCTTCGACGAGGATCTCCCTGAGGATGCCCTCGAATGGCGACGGCACCTCGGCGTTGACCTTGTCGGTGATGACCTCGAGCAGCGGCTCGTACTTGGCGACGTGGTCGCCCGGCTGCTTGAGCCACTTGCCGATGGTGCCCTCGGCGACGCTCTCGCCGAGCTGGGGCATCGTCACCTTGGCCACTGCATCAGTTCCTCCGATGAGATCGCCGGGGACGCCGGATTCGCGGGGCGGTATCGGCGGGTAGTGTCGCGCATCCCGGGCCTGTCCGCGCAGATCGATCTTGCGGGAACGATCTAGGCTCATCGTGAGCGCCCAGCGAAGGTCTGGGCGCAACCCCGAGGAGCCGATCGAACATGCTCAACCTCTTCGTCGTCCTGGCCGGACTCGTGATCCTGATCGCGTCGGCCCTGTTCGGCGTCTTCCTCCCGCTGAGCCGCGGAACGACAACGGTCAGCGGACAGCGGATCGTTCCGGCCCCGAAGGTGCACATCCTTCGCGGCCTCATCTTCGGGACGATCGGCGCGATCGTCATGATCATCGGTCTCGCGGGGCCGTTTGTCGAAGTCCCCGCCGGCAACGTGGGCGTCGTCACGAACTTTGGCCAGGTCCAGAACGTGACCCTGGAGCCCGGCCTGCACCTCGTCATCCCGATCTACCAGCGCGTCACCAACGTCGACACCCGCGTCCAGCCGCATGCCTTCGAGGAGATCGACGCCGCATCGAAGGAGCTCCAGACGGTCAAGCTGACCGGCGTCATGAACTACCACATCGATGGCGTGTTCGCGTCCGACCTGTTCCAGCGCGTTGGCACGGACTTCGCGGCCAAGATCATCGATCCCGCGTTCAACGACTTCATCAAGACCGTCGTGCCCGACTACTCGGTCAACGACATCCTTGCGAAGCGCGACGAGATTCGATCGCTGGCCAAGACGCAGCTCGCGGCCAACCTGGCCCAGTACCACATCATCGTGGACGACATCTACATCGCGAACATCGCGTTCTCCGACGGCTTCCAGCAGGCGATCGAGGCCAAGCAGGTCGCCCAGCAGCAGGTCCAGACCGAGCAGCAGATCCTCGCCCAGAAGGAGATCCAGGCCCAGCAGGCCGTCGCGCAGGCCAAGGGCCAGGCCGACTCCAACGTCACCCTCGCCGAGGGCCAGGCGAAGGCGACGGTCGCTCTCGCGAACGGTCAGGCCGAGGCCAACAAGGCCCTTGCCGCGTCCCTGAGCGACCAGATCCTCCAGTACCAGTACATCCAGAAGCTGACCGACAAGATCACGGTCATGCTCCTGCCGTCCGGCAACCAGACGATCTTCGACCTCAAGGGCCTCCTTGGCCAGGCCACCGCTCCGTAGCGCGGGGCCGGCCACCCTGACATCTAAGCCGGCCGGCAGACCACCGGCCGGCGGATCCTCGACCCGCCGATAACCGGCTGGTAAGCGCCGCGCGCCATCGTTGGCGCGTGGACCTCGTTCGCCTCGGTCTCGGCATCCGCGCGCTCCGCCGCCGCCGCGGCTGGCGCCAGAAGGACCTGGCCTCGGCCGCGGGCGTGTCGCAGGAGCTGGTCTCACTCATCGAACGGGGACACGCGGACCGCATCTCGTTACACGTCCTCGCCGCCGCAGCGGGTGCGCTCGATGCGAGGTTGGCCGTTCAGTTGCGGTGGCGCGCGGGCGACCTCGACCGTCTCCTGGACGCCGACCACGCGCTCGTTTCGGGCGAGATCGTGCAGCTGCTGCAGGAGGACGGCTGGGAGGCGCGGGTCGAGGTGACCTATGCCACGACCCGGAACACCGGCTCCATCGACGTTCTTGCCTGGCATCTGGCCACCCGGACGCTCCTCGTCATCGAGGTGAAGACCGAGATCACCTCTGCCGAGGCCACGCTCCGGAAGCTGGATGAGAAGGTTCGACTGGCGGCCGAGATCGCTCGCGCCCGCTTCGGCTGGGCGGCGGCGAACGTCGCCCGCCTGCTTGCCGTCGAGGACACATCCACGAACCGTCGACGGGTACGCAGCGCGGAGGCGCTGTTCGAGGCCGCCGTGCCCCTGGACGGTCGAGGCGTCCGCCACTGGCTGGCGCATCCGTCTGGAGCCGTCTCGGCCCGCCTCTTCCTGTCAGTCAGTAATGGGGGTGGTGCAATCCAGCGCGGAGGCGGTCGCCATCGCCTTCGTCGAGCGACCGCTCTGCCAAAACGTACCGCCATGAGCGTGGGTCGGGATGATTTCGAGCATGACGACGTATCCGGGGAGACCTCCCCGGACCATCCTGACTGGATACCACCACCCGGGTTACTGAGTGACAGGAAGGTCGGGGCAGAAGGAGGGTTGGGCCGGGCCCGGGGGGCCCGGGAAAGCGGGCGGCGGGCGGCGGGCGGCTAGTCGTCCGTTGTTTCCGCGGCCATGTACGCGTCGAAGCAGCGCGCGACCAGCTCCGCGAGCTCCGGCAGCAGCCCTTCGTCGCCCGGCTTGAGGGTGAACAGGGCGTCGCCGGAGCGACGCTTGTTGAGCGCGGGTGAGATGCCTGCGATCAGCTCGGGGTGCGTCTTGATCGGCAGCAGCATCAGCTTCGCGGCTCCCTTTCCCGGTCGTACGCCGGCGAACCAGTCGTGCGCCCGCGAACCGGGGCGGTGCAGGACCTCGATGCCGTAGAACTCCGCGGCCTCCAGCTCGTCCTCGTAAGGGACGAGGATGGCGCGCAGCTCGGCCTGGAGCTGACCGGCATCCACGGAAGGTCAGTACGCGGCGAGCTTGCGGATGCCGTCCGCGATCTTCGTCGGATTGACCATGAACCAGTCCTCGAGGATGTGGTTGTAGGGGACGCCGGGTACGTCGGGGCCGGCGACGCGCGAGACGGGCCCGTCCAGGTAGTCGAACGCCTCCTCCGCGACGATCGCGGCGAGCTCCGCGCCGTAGCCCAGGAACCGGTTGTCCTCGTAGACGATCAGGCACTTGCCGGTCTTCTTCACCGATGAGAGGATCGTCTCCTTGTCGAGCGGGCGAAGCGTGCGCAGGTCCACGACCTCCACGCTGATCCCATCCTCCGCCACGACGTCGGCCGCCTCAAGGGCGTAGTGGGCCATCAGGCCGTAGGCGAGGATCGTGATCTGCGTGCCCGGGTGCGTGATCGCGGCCTTCCCGAGCGGCACGATGTAGTCGCCCGCGGGGACGTCGCCTCGAACGGAGCGGTACATCTTCTTGTGCTCGAAGTAGAGCACCGGATCGTCGTCGCGGATCGACGAGCGCAGGAGGCCCGCGGCGTCGTACGGCGTCGACGGGATGACGACCTTCAGGCCCGGCACGTGGGCGAAGAACGCCTCGACCGACTGCGAGTGGTAGAGCGCCCCGTGCACCCCGCCGCCGTATGGTGCCCGCACGGTCATCGGCACGCCGAACCCATTGTTCGAGCGGTAGCGCATCCGCGCCGCCTCGGACACGAGCTGGTTGAACGCCGGGAAGATGAAGTCCGCGAACTGGATCTCCGCGATCGGGCGCAGGCCGTTCATCGCGGCACCGATGGACGTCCCGATGATCATCGACTCGGTCAGCGGCGTATCGATGACGCGGTCGTCGCCGAACTCGGCCCACAGGCCGTCGGTCGCGAGGAAGACGCCGCCCTTCTTGCCCACGTCCTCGCCCATGAGGATGATCGAGGGGTCACGGCGCATCTCCTCGGCCATCGTGTCGCGGATGGCCTCGATGAACGTCTTCAGCGCCACGGCGCGACCTCGCACCCAGCGGCGGCGACCCGCGCCATCAATGCCCCGACGAGCCGCGGAGCGTAAAGCCCCACGGTGGCGGGGTCTCGCCCGGCCAGTCCTCGGCGAAGACCCACTTCATCGCGGTGGCGGGATCCGGCTCGGCGGCTGATTCGGAGTAGTCCGTGGCCTCGTCCACCTCGGCCTTCAGCTCTGCGGCAATGGAGGCCTCCAGCTCGTCGGTGAGCACGCCGGCGTCCTTCAGCTGCGCGCGGAAGCGTGGCAGCGGATCCTTCGCGGCCAGGTCGGCGAGCTCCTCAGCCGATCGATACTTCGTCTGCTGGTCGTCGGACGAGTGGGCGGTGAGCCGGATGACCTTCGCCTCGATCAGCGTGGGGCCATCGCCCGCCCTCGCCCGGTCCACCGCCGCCTTGGCGGCGACGTAGCACTCCAGCACGTTGGAGCCGTCGACGATCACGCCCGGCATGCCGTAGCCGGCGGCGCGAACCGCCACGTCCTCGACCGCCAGCTCCATCGAGGACGGCACGGAGATCGCGTAGCCGTTGTTCTCGACGACGAGGATGAACGGCAGCTTGTGGATGCCCGCGAAGTTCAGGCCCTCGTGGAAGTCACCCTGGTTGGACGACCCCTCGCCCATCGAGGTCATCGCGACCTGGCCGGTCTTGCGGATCTTCGCCGCGAGCGCGATCCCGACCGCATGGAGCATCTGCGTCGCGACCGGCGACGAGAGGGAGACAAGGTTGTTCGCGACGTTGCCGTAGTGGCCGGGCATCTGGCGCCCGCCGGACGACGCATCGATCGCCTTCGCGTACTGCGCCGTGAGGATGTCGCGGGCGGTCATCCCGAACGTGAGGCACGTCGCGATGGACCGGTAGAACGGCGCGATCCAGTCGTGGTGCTTCTTGAGCGGCCACGCGATCGCCGCCTGTGCACCCTCGTGGCCCTGCCCGCTGATCACGAACGGGATCCGGCCGGCGCGGTTGAGGATCCACATCCGCTCATCGACCGTCCGCGCGAGGGAGATCACGCGGTACATGCCGATGAGATCGGCGTCTGTCAGCCCGACCGAAGCCGCGAGCTCCGAGACGCGCTCGCTTGCCTTCAACGGGATCCCGACGCGCTCAGCCGGTCGCGGCGCAAGGCGGGAGCGAGCACGGCCGCGAGCGCACGCGAATCGTGCGTGAGCGGCCGCGCGCAGCGACCAACGAAGCGCCGGGGCCGGATCAGCGCGTCGGGGGCCATCAGAAGTTGATCGACCGGCCGTCGACGGCCATCGCGGCCTCGCCGATGACCTCGGTCAGCGTCGGGTGCGGATGCGTGGAGGCGCCGATCTCCCACGGCGTCGCGTCGAGGCTGAATGCGAGGGTCGCCTCGGCGATGAGGTCCGTCGCGTGAGGTCCGATGACGTGCACGCCCAGCGTGTCGCCCGTCTCCGTGTTCCCGATGACCTTCGCGAAGCCCTCGTACTCGCCGCCGATGATCGCCTTGGCGATCGCCTGGAACGGCACCTTGCCGACCTTGTACGGCAGGCCCTGCGCCTTGCACTGTTCCTCGGTGAGTCCGACGGATGCGATCTCCGGCCGGCAGTAGGTCGCGCGCGGCTGCTGGACGTAGTCCATCGGGTGGGTGTCCTTGTCGCCCGCGATCGTGTGTGCAGCAAGCAGCCCCTCGTGGCCCGCCGTGTGGGCGAGCATCAGCCCGCCGACCACGTCGCCGATCGCGTACAGGTGCGGCTCGCGCGTCCGCATGGACTTCAGGTCCACCTTCACGAACCCGCGGTCGATCTCGGCGCGGGTCGTTTCGAGCCCCACGTTCTCCGTGTTCGCCGCCCTGCCGGTGGCGACGAGCATCAGCTCGGCCGTGAGATTCGCCGCTTCCTTGCCCTCGGGTCCGACCTCCATCGACACGCCGGCCTTCGTGACCTTGACCGCCTTCGGGTCGAACCGGGCGTTGGTCATGACGGTCATCCCGCGGCGCGTGAAGCTCCGCTCCAGCGCCTGGCTGACCTCGCGATCCTCCAGCGGAACGAGACCCGGCAGGTACTCCAGCAGCGTGACCTTCACGCCGAGGTCGTGGTACATCGACGCGAACTCGACGCCGACCGCGCCCGCGCCGACGACGATCACGTCCTTCGGCAGCGTGTTGGTGGTCAGGACGTCGTCGGAGGTCACGATCCGCTTCCCGTCTGGCTCAAGGCCCGGGAGCGACTTGACGCGCGAACCTGTGGCGAGGATCACGTCCGTGCCCTGGAGCACGCGCTCGCCGCCGGGGTTGTCCGCGTTGGGCGTCATCGCGACGCGCACGACGGTGGGGCCGTCCAGCTTGCCGGTCCCCTGGATCCAGGTGACCTTGTTCTTGTCGACGAGGCTCTTGAGGCCGGTCCACAGGCGCTTCACGACCTGGTCACGCCGCTCGGCCATCCGCGCGTAGTCGAGCACGGGGTCGCCGACCTCGATGCCGTAGTCCTTCGCGTGCCGGATGCGCTCCGCGAAGGAGGCCGATTCGAGGAGGGCCTTCGTCGGGATGCAGCCGACGTGGAGGCACGTGCCGCCGATCTTCGCCTGGTCCACGAGGGCGACCTTGAGCCCGAGCTGGGCTGCGCGGAATGCGGCGGTGTAGCCGCCTGTTCCGGCGCCGAGGACGACGAGATCGAAGTCGTTGGAGGAGCCGACGGCCATCGCACCGGATGGTACGGCCGTGACCTCGTAGTGCGCACGGGAGCGATGTATCCTCGCCCTTGGTGCGTCCCTTCCGGCCCGCCGCAGTCCTCGCCCGCGCCGACGCTTTCGTGCGCCTCACGCGATGACGACCGAAGCCATCCTGCTCCGGGCGCTCCTCGCCTTCCTCGGGTACATCGCCGGCTCCGTGCCGGTGGGCGTGCTGGTCGCGCGCGCCAGTGGCGGCCCCGATCCCCGAACCATCGGCTCCGGCCGGACGGGTGGCACGAACGCGCTGCGAGCGCTTGGGCGCAAGTGGGCGGCCGTCGTCGTCGCCGGCGATCTCGCCAAGGGCGCGGTGCCCGTGCTCGTGACTCGTCTCGTCACGAACGGCGACTCCACCGCGGAGGTGCTCGTGGCTGCCGCCGCGGTCGCGGGCTCCGTGCGCTCCGTCTTCCTGAAGTTCGCGGGAGGCCGCGGCGTGGGCGCGGGCGTTGGGACCATGCTGGTGATCCAGCCGCTGGCGGTCGTCCTTGCAGCACCCGTGTTCATCCTCGCCGTCATCGTCACGCGCTACGTTTCGATGGGCTCCCTGCTCGGCTCGGCTGCGATGTTCCCGGCGATGCTCCTGATCTGGGCCGTCGCATCCGGCTGGGTCGCGCCCGCCTATCTGGTCTGGGCTGCGGTCGGCCCCGTCCTCATCTGGCTCGCCCACGCCGACAACATCGACCGCCTCATCCACGGCACCGAGCGCAAGTTCGACCTCGGGTTGCTCGGCGGCCGCCGCCAGGGCGGCGCCTGATCGCCTTGGCAAGCGGTTGACCTCAGCCTTACGCAGCTGTCCCTGATCGGATGCGCCTGAGCGTTCGCGTCGTGCCATGGCTGGTCGCGCTCGCTGGTCTCGGCATCCCCCTTGTCGGAACCAACTTCGCGCTCTGGCAGCTCGTGGGTCTGTGGCTCCTGGTGCTCACCGCCGTCTGGCTCGTGGGTCGAGTGCTCGGACCGCGCGACCGGGCACTGCGCGTCCTGTTCGGGATCGCGTTCCTGCCCATGCTCTTCCTCCTCGCGTGGGAGGGTGGGTGGTGGTTGATCCCGGCTGACATTGCGTGGTTGATCGTCGAGTGGCGGGACCGGCCTCCCGTCGCCACCCTCATCGCGTAAAGCTCGTAGCAGGAGGTCTGACCGATGCTGAAGGCGCTCGGCTTGAGCGAGCTGAAGGGTCGAGGCGCGGTGGTCGGCGTGCTCCTGCTCCTCGTCGCGTACGGAGCCGGCTACCTCGTCCGCAATACGGGCCGCATCGACCTGGTGATCTATACGAGCCGAGCAGTCGTCGGCGCAGACCAGGCGACATTCGAGGTTGGCGGCACCAGCTACAGTTTCGAGACGAGTGTCGCGTGGACCGATCGGTCGGGGACCGAGTGGAGCTCCGGATGGCCGGATTGCCTGCCGAAGCTGCAGACGGTCGAGCTTGTCCGCTTCGGAGCGGCAACCGTCTGGCACGACAACGTCGGCTTCGGTCGGGTGCTGTGGGTTGATTGCCGCCCGGTCGGGATGGAAGGCTGACCGCTTGGCTCGCCAGGAATCGAACGACCCGGGTGGCTGACACCCGGGTCGGACAGGTTTACGACTCTGGTTCCGCGGATCTTTGCGCGACCCGCGTGCCGAGAGGAGTACTGAGAGTTGTTGAGGTTCTGACTAGCCCCGCATCGTGCGGAAGCAGTCGGAGCAATAGACGGGCTTGCCGCTCGTCGGGCGGAACGGGACCTTGGCCTCGTTGCCGCAGTTGGAGCAGGTGGCGCTGAACATCTCGCGCGGGCCGCGGTCGTAGCCGCCGCCGCCCCCGCCGGAGCTGTAGCCACCGCCTGAGCTGTAGCCACCGGAGCCACCGCCCCCGCCGTAGCTGCCGGCATCGCCGTAGCCCGACGAGTAGCCGGCGCCGCTGGACTGGCGGGCTGCCTTGCGGGCGGCTCGGTCAGTCGGGCAACGTCGGGGCTCGGTGAAGCCACGCTGGGCGTAGAAATCCTGCTCGGATGCGGTGAACACGAACTGCTGTCCGCAATCCGCACACGTCAGGGTCTTGTCGCTGTACAAAAGAACTCCTCTCGGTTCGACCATCCACGATCCCCACTCGGGTCTCGCGTCAGCCGTGAGAGGAGTCCGGTTCGAGGTGGTCGTCGAATATGTGCCGTCACGGCCGTGCCGTGACTTTGGGCGAACCGCAGGATAGGTCATTCTCAGGAACCTGCCTAGCCCCGAATTCGAACACGCTCAATCACACTCGGCTTGACCGCATTGACGCGGCTGCCCCACCGTGGACCTGACAGGGCTGAATCCTTGCCGCATTCGGGCGTTCGCAGCCCTGTTGGATGCGATTTCACCGTAGATCGGGCTCCGATGTGCCGCCCGAGGCGGCTGGCTGCGTCGGTTTCGCACCTGGCAGGGCGGAGATCGGACGTCGACCGTTGTTTGGCAGCCCTCGGAGGGTGGTGCCTTACGCAGGCTCGATCCAGCCTCGGGATCGGTGCACGGCGCGGCGCCAGCCGTGGAGGAGCGCGGCTCGGCGGTCGGCGGATATCGACGGTTCGAAGCGGCGATCGAGCGCCCAGTTCGCGGCGATGTCGTCGAGGCCGTTCCAGTAGCCGATCGCGAGGCCGGCGAGGTAGGCCGCCCCGAGGGCGGTCGTCTCGGCGACGACCGGCCGCTCCACCGGAACGCCGAGGACGTCCGCCTGGAGCTGGATGAGCAGGTTGTTCGTCGCCGCTCCCCCGTCCACGCGGAGCACGGCGAGGCGCTCCCCGGAGTCCGCGGCCATGGCGTCGAGGACGTCCGCGACCTGGAACGCGATCGACTCGAGGGTGGCCCGGGCGATCTCCGCGAGGCCCGTGCCCCGCGTGATCCCCGTGATCGTGCCGCGCGCATTCGGGTCCCAGTAGGGCGCACCCAGGCCCGTGAACGCGGGCACGAGGAAGACGCCGCCGGTGTCGGGGACGGAACCGGCCAATGCCTCGACGTCGCCGGCCCGCTCGACGGCGTGAAGGCCATCGCGAAGCCACTGGACCGCCGAGCCGGCGGAGAACACCGAGCCCTCGAGCGCGTAGGTCGCCGGTCCGCCGGAGGCGAGCTGCCAGCCGACGGTCGTGAGCAGGCCGTTCGCGGAGGCACGCGGCACGGCACCGGTGTTGAGGAGCAGGAACGCGCCGGTCCCGTACGTGTTCTTCGCCTGGCCCGGCTGGAAGCACGCCTGGCCGAAGGTCGCCGCCTGCTGGTCGCCCGCGAGCGCAGTGATCGGGATGGGGCGGCCGAAGATCTCGGCCGCGGTCTCGCCGAAGGCCCAGGACGAAGGGCGGACCTCGGGGAGCAGCGCAGCCGGCACGCGGACGAGATCCAGGAGCTCCTCGTCCCACGCGAGCCGGTGGATGTCGAACAGCAGGGTCCGGCTGGCGTTCGAGACATCCGTCGCGTGGACGGCGCCGCCGGCCGCCGTGCCGCCGGTCAGGCGCCACAGCAGGAAGGAGTCCACGGTCCCGAAGGCGAGCTGGCCGCGCTCGGCACGGGAGCGAGCGCCGGGCACGGCGTCGAGGATGTGCGCGATCTTGGGGCCGGAGAAGTAGGCATCGAGCGGCAGGCCGGTTCGCTCGCGGAACAGGGCCTCGTGGCCGGCGGCTCGCAGCCGCTCGCAGGCGGGCGCCGTGATCCGCGACTGCCAGACGATCGCGTCGGCGATCGGTTCGCCCGTCGAGCGATCCCAGACGATCGCCGTCTCGCGCTGGTTGGCGATCCCGATCGCAGCGATGCGCTCGGCGCCACCGACCTGGCGAACGACCTCCTGCGCCACCGCGAGCTGGCTGCCCCAGATCGCCTCGGGGTCGTGGGTGACGTGGCCGGGCGACGGAAACTGCTGCTCGAAGGGGAGCTGGGCGCTGGCGACCGGGCGCCCGTCGCGCCCGAACGCGATCGAGCGCGAGGAAGTGGTGCCCTGGTCCAGGGCGAGGATCAGCCGGTCGTCGCCCACGGCAGGCCGTACTCGCGCCGGGCGCTCTCGAGATAGGCGTCGACCTCGGTCGACTGGCGCTCCGCATCCCATCCCAGCTCCGCCCCGAGCACGGCGGCGACGCGCGGCGCGATCGAGGCGCCCCGGTCCGGCAACTCCTGGGCGAGGCGCATCCGCCGGGCGAGGACGTCGTCGATCGACAGCGCGAGCTCGTGGCGGGCGGCCCACGCCACCTCGGCCTGGAGGTGGTCCACGCCGCCGCCGATGGGCATCGCGAGATCCAGCTCGCGGGCGAGGGCCATCACTTCCGGCGCCTCGCGCCCGTAGCGATCCGCGAGCCGCCGAGCGATCCGGGCGGGCCAGGAGGCCGTGGCCTCGCCGAGCGCGGCCGCGGCATCGCGGAGCGGCCGTTCCAGGCTGGCCGCGACCTGCGCGAGCTCGTCGCGCGGCGCCGCACCAACGAGCGGCAGCTCCGCGGTCGCGGACCTGCGCCGGCGCGCCTCCGCCTTCCCGAGTGACGCGTCGAGCACGTCGCGGGCCATGACCCGGTACGTCGTGTACTTGCCGCCCGAGATTCGGACCAACCCGCTCGCGTCTGCGGCGACGCGATGCTCCCGCGAGGCCTTCACCGTGGAACCACCCGGGTCGCCGACGAGCGGGCGCATGCCCGCGTACGTCCCGACGATGTCGCCCTTCGACAGGTCGATGTCCAGCTGGGCGTTCACCGTCTCGAGGAGCTCGTCCACGTCCGCCTCCGGCGCGGAGACGTTCTCCGGGGTGCGGGCGTCCGAGTGGTCCGTGGTGCCAATGATCCAGTGGCCGGGCCACGGGATGATGAACACGACGCGACCCGGGATACGGAGCGTCAGCCCGCCCTGGGCCGGCAGCCGGTCGCGCCGGATCACGATGTGGGAGCCCCGGCTCGGGACGAACGTGTCGCCGCCCTCGAGCGTGGCGAATCTCGCTTCCGCGTTCGCCGCCCAGACGCCGGTCGCGTCGATGACGCGCTCCGCGCGGATCTCGAACCGGTTCCCGGTCACGAGGTCCTGCACGGACGCCCCGATCAGCTTCTCGCCGTCGAGCAGCGGCTTCTCCGCCCGGACGCGAGTGGCCGCCACGGCGCCACCGGCGAGCGCCGTGCGGAGGACCGCGAGGGCGAGCCTTGCGTCGTCCTCCACCCCGTCGTGGTAGATGATCCCGCCGGTCAGGGCCTTGCGACGCAGGTCCGGCGCGTAGTCGATGGCACTGGACGGTCTGAGGTGCTTCGCGAAGCCGCCGTCCCGCCGCGCGCCGAGCAGGTCGTACAGGAAGATGCCGCTCCCGTAGAAGCCCTGATGGAACAGCGGGATGCCGTAGATCGGGAACAGGAAGGGCTCCAGGGTCACGAGGTGCGGCGCGAGGCGGAGCAGCCGCGCTCGCTCCTCCAGCGCCTCGTACACGAGGCCGAAGTGCAGCTGCTCCAGGTAGCGGAGTCCCCCGTGGATGAGGCGCGATGACCGCCCGGACGTGCCGCTTGCGATGTCCCGCTGCTCCACGAGCGCGGCGCGCAGCCCGCGGCTCGTCGCGTCCAGCAGGGCGCCCGCGCCGACGATCCCGCCGCCGACGATGAGGACGTCGTACCGCTCGCCGGCGAGCGCCTCGAGGGCATCAGCGCGCCAGGCAGGAGTGGCGGTGGTGGCGGTCGTCACCTCAGGATTCCGGCGGCCGGCACGCCGCGATCCGCCACAGGACGAACCCCGTGCCGACGACGAGCAGGACGATCAGCAGCGGCGTGTGGAACACGACGCGCTGGAGGTCCGTCGGCAGCACGGCGGTGAGAATCGCCACTCCGAGCACGACCCCCACGGCGACCGCCGCGACGATCAGGACCTCGCGCCAACCCGCGCTTCGCGCGCGTTCAGCCACGGTCCGCCCCTGCCGGGATCCCGATCGGCGCCACGAGGACCTTGCCGGCCAGCCGGGCCCCGCGCGTCGCGAGCAGCCCCGTCTTCGGTCGATGGAAGGTCACCGTCAGGTCCGCTCGGACGACCGGCACCGAGGCGTCACCGGATGTCAGATCGACCGCCGTGGGCGTGTCGATGGCGACGATGGGCACCTTTGCGGCACGCGCCTTGAGGATGACCTCGACCGCAGAGCGGATGGGGTCGCGGAGCTCGCCGCGCACGCCCGAACCCAGCAGCGCATCGACCACGATCGACGCCTTCTCGACGTCCTTCGCGAGAATCCGCAGGTCCGCGGCCGACGCCACCTGGATGCGCGTGATCCGCCGCTCCTTGTCCAGCCGATCCCAGTTCCGGCCGGCATCGGCCGTCGACGGTCGCGCCGCCGCCGAGACGAGCACGGCCGCGACCTCCGCACCGGCACGCGCGAGATGGCGAGCCGCGACGAACCCGTCGCCACCGTTGTTGCCGGGGCCGCAGAGGATGAGGATCGGGCCCCTGAGCCATCGATCGGTCGCCTCGGCGATCGCCTTGACGGCCGCGGCCACCGCGACGCCCGCGTTCTCCATGAGACGCTGGCCGGGCACGCCCATCGCCTGCGCGCGCTTGTCGGCACCGGCCATGGCCTCGGACCCGAACGGCGCTCGCGCCGCCGCGCCCGCCCAGCGGCGGCGCAGGCCGCGCAGGTCCAGCTCGAACAGGTCCGGGTCGTCCGCGGGCAGGTGCTCCATCGGCTCGGCCGCAGCCGGGGCAGGCGTCGTGGTCACGGCCTGAAGCGTAGCCGAGGGGCTCCCGACGGGGAAACTACACTCACCCGGTGGACCGGTCCGGCACGCTCCTGTACGACGCCGACTGCGGGATGTGCGTCGCAACCACGACGTGGCTTGGTCGATGGGTTCCGGCGAACCGCCTGGGGCTGCTGCCACTCCAGGAGGTGGCGACGGTCCCCTACATCGCCGCCCGCGTCGAGGGCCGAGCGCTCGCGGAGCGGCTGCATTTCGTTCGCGCGGACGGCATGGTCCTCACGGGTGCCCGGGCGGGGCTCGCCGCCGGCCGCCTCGTCCCGGTCCTCGGTTGGTACGCGGCCCTCCTCGATCGCCCGCTCGGCCACCGCCTGCTCGAGCCGGTCTACCGCGAGATCGCCTCGCATCGCCGGGTGATCGGCCGGCTGCTCGGCGTCCCCGCGGAGTGCCCGCTTCCCGTGCGAGCGTTACGGCAGGACCGGGGCGCTCCCGCTAGCGCCGGAGGGCGGATGTCGGGTCGCGATCCGCGTGGTTGAGGCCATCTGGCCCTCGCCCCGGTTGCGTCGGGTGGCCATGCTGGTCCGTGGGCGGATCGCGCCCGGAAAAGGAGTCGAGCATGGCCTTGAACATCGACATCGTCGAGGCAGCGAGGAAGAACGAATTCTTCCGGCAGGTCCTCTCGACCGGGCGGCACGCCCAGGTCGTCGTCATGAGCATCCCGCCGTGCGGCGAGATCGGCGAGGAAGTCCACGAGAACGTGGACCAGGTCCTGACGTTCGTCGCCGGCGAGGGCGTCGCGATCCTCGAGGGAGAGGAGAGCCACGTCGGGCCGGATCACCTCGTGCACGTGCCTGCCGGGACGCGCCACAACGTGGTCAATCGCGGCTCGTTCCCGCTGCGCCTCTACACGGTGTACGCACCGCCGCAGCACGCACAGGGCACCATCCACAAGACGAAGGCCGAAGCTGACGCCGACGAGGCCGACAAGTTCGTCCCCGTCACGTAGCTTCCGACGCCGGGGGCTCCCAGTAGCCCTCCCAGTCGACCAGCTCGGTCGCCTGCTCGTTCAGCGCGTGCCGCAGCCGCTCAAAGATGGCGCGCCCCTCGGCGATCCAGGCGTCGTCGCGTGTCTCGGGCTCCAGCCTGGCGTCGTCGTAGCGCGCGAGCCAGTCCGTCGCGGCCTCGATGAGGTCCGGCGGTAGGCCGAGCACGTCGAGCGGCACGGCCGCGCCGTCCTCGTGGAGGAGTGCGCCCCCGTAGTCCGGCCAGAACTCCAGCTGCCTCACATGTTCACCTATGACTCACACTGCTGGGACGTAGGATCGCCGAATGTGGTGAGAACCGACTGGAGGCCCGGCTGATGCGTGCACTCGTGGCAGACAGCTCGGCTCCGAACAGGATCGCATTCCACGAGGTTCCCGAGCCGGTGGCGGCGACCGGCGAGGTCGAGGTGGCGGTACGCGCGTTCTCGATCAATCGGGGCGAGCTTGGCCTGCTCCGGAGAAAGCCGGACGGATGGCGCCCGGGTTGGGACTTCGCGGGCAACCTGCACGCCGACATCGAGGGGGGTCTGAAGGCCGGCTCGAGGGTGGTCGGGATCCGGTAAGGCGGGACATGGGCGGAGCGCGTGGCGGTGGCACCGAGCTCGATCGCGGAGCTGCCCGAAGCCGTTTCCTTCGCCCAAGCGGCCGCACTTCCGACTGCCGGGCTCGCCGCATTACGCATGCTCAGGCTGGGGCCTGCCATCCTTGGTCGCCGCGTGCTCATCACAGGCGCCTCCGGCGGTGTCGGGCGGTTCGCGATCCAGCTTGCGCACCTGGGTGGTGCGGAGGTCACGGCATTCGTCAGCGAGGGTTCGGCCCGGTCGGCTGGCCTTCGTGAGCTCGGTGCCGACGACGTCGTGTCAGACATTGCGCAGCTTCGTGGCCGATTCGACCTGATCCTGGAGTCCGTGGGTGGCGCGACGCTCGGTCGACTCGTCACGATGGTCGACCCTGACGGGACGCTCGTGATGTTCGGCAACAGCTCTGTTGAACCGACGACCTTCGACGTACGGGACATCTTCAACGATGGCCTTGTTCGCCTTCAAGGGTTCGAGCTGTTCTACGGGGGCGGGCCGT
The DNA here is from genome assembly GCA_016191395.1 of Chloroflexota bacterium. Taxonomy (GTDB): domain Bacteria; phylum Chloroflexota; class Limnocylindria; order Limnocylindrales; family CSP1-4; genus UBA5189. The sequence continues at coordinate 245,448 of JACPOS010000017.1, read as the reverse complement.
TCGGTCCCGATCTTCGATACCTCGCGCGGCTGGTTGGCGAGGGCAAGCTCGATCCGCAGCTCGCGGGGGCCATGCCGTGGGAGGAGATCGAGGAGGCCATGCAGCGCGTCCAGAATCGCCACGTGGCCGGCAAGCTCGCCCTCACGCTCGGAAGCTGAATTCGCAGTCCTCGACCGTGATCAGTCAGCGTCGCCGAATGTCACGCCGCGCCAACCGACGGAAACGGGTCACCGCAATCGGGAACCGGGGAGTTCGGGTTCGTCGTGGGGAGCCTGATGCTCGAGACCAGCCGATCGAGTGCCGCGATGAAGTCATCGTCGCCGGGACCGCGCCACTTCGCGGAAATTTCGTAGACCTGGTCGACGCTGTTCGCGGGCGCGAACATCCATGTTCGCCACCCGTCCGAGCCGTAGTAGTCCGTCGCGCCGTCGAACGAAAAGAGCGTCACGATCGCCGGCCGGCGGTCGGCCCGGAAGTAATGCGTCTCCGTGACGCGAATGCCATCGGTTCGTGGCGCCAAGTCCGGTCGATCGAGCGCAAACGAGCACATGTCACGTCCGAGCAGGCTGTTGACACTGACTTCGACCTCGATCTGCCCCGACGACAGGCGCTCGCGGTAGTGGCAGTTGATGTCGTATGGATCGCATGGTCCCCATGGCAACGTTCCGATCAGTGCGACCGCGTTGCCCGGACCCGTCGTCGGCGGAATGTCGGTGTGCACGGTCCAGGCAAATGGAACATCGAAGGAGATGCCGTTGAGCTGTACTCGCTTCGTACCGTTGAGCAACGCCGTGGTCGCGAGTAGCAACACGACGACGATCCCCACGGCGACGCTCATAACCCGCCTTCGCGGCTTCGGAATGCGAAGGACCCAGGCGTCGTCAGCCATAGATCGCCCTCGGTCAGCGTGACCTCACGAGCCGACAAGGCGGGCGCGTGAATGGTCGAGCTCGATCATGCCTTCGATGGCGAGGCGCGACAAGGAGGCATGCACGTCGGCACGGCTGTGCGATCCGATCCCGTCGTCGAAGTTCAGCCAGCCCGGTGCGTCCCGGAGCCGGTCGAGGATGCGGCCGCGCAGCCAGCGGGTCGTCGACGCGAACTTCGCGGAGGGTTTCGCGCCGGGGTTCGTCGCGAGACCTGCCTTGGGCTCCGGGGTTGCCGCGTAGCGGCACGAGGTCCTGAGCGGGCACTCGCCGCAGCGCGGATCGTGCGGCCGACAGAACGCGGCGCCGACGTCCATGAGCGCGTGGGTCCAGGCCGCGGCCTGGCCGTCCGGCACGAGCCCATCCGCAAGGGCCTGGAGCTCGAGGGGCTTCACGTTCGAAGCCAGAAGCGCGCGGCCGATCACCCGGCGGATGTTCACGTCGAGCGCGGCCACGGGCCGGTTGAATGCGATCGCGAGCACGGCGCGGGCGGTGTATGGCCCGATCCCGGGCAGCGCCACGAGCGCATCCAGCGTGTCCGGTACGCGCCCGCCGTGCTCTTGGACGATCAAGATCGCCGCGTTGCGGAGAGCGACTGCGCGGCGGTTGTAGCCGAGGCCGCGCCAGGCGCGGATCACGGTCGCGGGCGATGCGGCCGCGACCGCGGCCGGCGTCGGGAACTCGGCCATGAACCGTGTCCACGCCTCGGCGGCGCGAGCGGCCTGCGTCTGCTGCGCCAACACCTCGGAGACCAGGATGGCCCACGGATCGGTGGTGTGGCGGAACGCGAGGTCACGGCCGTTGGCGGCATACCAGTCCAGGACCGCCGCCTCGGCCACGGCAATTCGTTCGGCCGCGACGGAGGGTGTCACGGCGGATCGGCTCCGAACGGGAACCTGGCACGAGTTCGCCACCTTCCGTTCGCGCCTTCGACGATGAGCGTCGCGGCGCTGACTCGGCGTCGAAACGGCAGCCAGCGGCGCGCCTCGGCCTCGACGGCCTGCCGATGTCGCCAATCGACGGCGGCGAGTGACACGTGCGCGATCGTCTCGTCGTGGATGCCGCCGTACGGTGGGTACGCGGGAAACGCCGCGAACAATGCTCGCGTCAGCTCGTTGAACGGCTCTGACGGAACAGGCTCCAGCCAGACGACGCCCCCCGGATCGCCCTCGCCTGGCTCCCAGCGCCGGACGTCGCAAAATCGAACATCGAATGCGGGCGCCGTGCCGATGACCTGGGCGACTGCCGCGAGCACGGCGCGATCGATCGAGTCCGGCGGCACGAACGGATAGAGCACGGTGACGTGGCCGGGCACGCCGGCGGGCCCGTCACGCGTCTCGCGCAGCCGTACCTGGGCAAGCGCGGGCGGCAGACGGATCGGGACGATGAGCGCGGATTCTCGGTCTGGCGTTCCCATCTCGCTCACGTATTCGAGGGCTTCGCCCGCGCCAGTATGTCGGCAACCCCGCGAGCGGGCACCATGCTCGCGTGCACGGAGGCTCTCCCTTGGCGCAGTCGCTCCAGCGGTCGCGTTCGCGCCCGCTCGCCCGGCCGGGCGGCCTGATCTTCGATCTGGATGGGACGCTGGTGGACACGGTCTCCTCGCGCATCGCTGGCTGGGTTGAGGCGCTGTCCGCGGCCGGGATCGCGGCCGCGGCACCGGAGATCGCGCCGATGATCGGGATGGATGGGAAGCGGCTTGCGCGTCAGGTGGCGGGCTCCACCGGGCGAACGCTGTCCGAGTCGGAGGTCGAGTCGATCGACAAGGCGGCCGGCACGGCCTTCGACCGACTGAACCGTGCACCGCGGCCGCTGCCGGGAGTTGCCGGGCTGCTCGCCGCCGTCGAGGCGGCAGGGCTGCCATGGGTCATCGCGACGTCCAGCCGCGCCGAGCAGGTCACCGTCTCCGTCGCGTCGCTGGGGCTCGCGGTGCCGCCGGTGATCGTGGATGGGAGCCACGTCCGGCACGCCAAGCCCGCGCCCGACCTGCTGCTCCTCGCCGCGTCACGGCTCGGCGTGGAGCCCGGGTCGTGCTGGGCAATTGGCGACTCCACCTGGGACATGCGCGCCGCCGTGGCGGGCGGAATCGTCGCGATAGGCGTAACGGCCGGCTCGGCGGTCAGCGCCGAGGCCCTCATCGATGAGGGCGCCTCGCTCGTCGTGGCGACGCTCGAGGATCTTGTCGGACTCGTCTGAACGATCCCCGGTCAACGGCCGAGGAGCAGTGCCGCGACGAGGATCACGAGGGCGATGGCGCCGACCGCGGCGTCGAGCGGCGTCCAGGCGACGGGCCGGCAGGTGCTGCGCGGGCCGCTCCCGAAGCCGCGGGCATCCATCGCGATGGAGAGCTGCTCGGCGTGCCGGATTGCGCGCACGAGCATGCCCACGAGGAGCCGCGGGTGCCACTCGCGCAGGCCGCGCAGGCGGCGCGCGCCGCGCAGGGTCGCGAGGTCATCGGCGAGGCGCGGCACGGCCTGGTATGCCGCGAGCGTGCCGTAGGCGAAGCGTGGCGAGACGTGGGCGAGCTGGACGAGCGAGTCGATCAGGCGCGTCGCGTCGCTCGTGAGCGCGAACACCCCGCCGACACTGACGATCGCGATGATGCGGGCGCCAAGGCCGGCCGCGGCGGCGACCGCCTCCGCGGTCACGCGCAGCGGGCCGACACGGAACAGCTCCGCCGCCAGCGGATCGGGGTTGTGGGTGGAGAAGAGCAGGTTCGTGAGCGCGATTCCCAACGCCGCGAGCCCCAACGGCGCCAGGCGCCAGAGCAGGACCCGTGGCCTGATCGACCCGGCCAGCAGGCCGGAGACGAGCGCCACGATCGCGAGGACCAGCGGCGGTCGAACGTCGAGCGTCAGGCCGAGCCCAATGAGCCACGCAAGCGCGATTCCGAGCTTCACCAGCGGGTTGGTGCGGCCCAGCAGGCTGTCGCGCTGCGCCGGACCGACGTCCGGGACGAGCATCGCGGCGCTCATGCGCGGGCTCTCCTCGGAGCGCGGGGGCGCCCGGGAGCGCGCACCTCCTCGGAGACGGGTGAGTCGCCCGCGACCCAGCCATCGGCAAGCTCGATCCGCCGATCCGTCGCGTCGTGCACGAACCGCTCGTCGTGGGTCGCCGCGAGCATCGCGCTTCCCTGGTCCACCAGCTCGTCGAGCGCGGCAACGAGCGCCTCGTGTCCACGGCGATCCTGGCCGTATGTCGGCTCGTCGAGGGCGAGCAGGAGTGGCCGGCGCGCGAGCCCGGTGACAAGCGAGAGCCGCCGCTGCTCGCCGCCGGAGAGCCGGTACGGGCTCCGATCGCCGAAGTCCGTCAGCGGGATTCGCAGCCGATCGCACAGCTCGTGGGCATGCCGAACCTGGTCTGCATCCAGCCCCAGCTCCACCTCCTCGCGGACGGTGTCGGCGAGGAATCCCAGCTCCGGATCCTGGACCACGTAGCCGGCAAGCTTCGCAAGGTGCGTCCCGGTGATCCGACGCGGGTCGCGCCCGCCGAGCCGCACCTCGCCGGCCGTCGGCCGGAGCAGGCCCAGCGCGAGTCGAAGGAGCGTCGACTTCCCGCTCCCGTTCGGCCCCACGAGCGCGACCCGCTCCCCTTGCCCCACGCTCAGCTTCACGGCGCGGAGCACGGGGTGGCCCGGCTCGAAGGCGAACCGAACGTCTTCCATCTCGAGGATCGGCGACGAACCGGCCGCCACAGCCGCGTGCCGCCGCCGGCGCGGACCCGGCCGAGCCCCGGGCAGCCACACGCCGGCCCGCTCGAGCCGCGATCCCGATCGAGCGAGGACGTCCGCGGGCGGGCCGGCATCGATCGGGCGCCCGTCGTCGTCGAGGGCCAGGACCAGATCGGCGATCGGCCACGCAAGCGCGGCTCGATGCTCCACCAGGACGATCGTCGCGGCCCGGCGCGACCGGAGCTCCGTGAGGATCTCGAAGACCGCGGTCGCGCCATCGGGATCGAGGTTCGCCGTCGGCTCGTCGAGGACGAGCAGCCCCGGCGCGACGGCGAGCACACCCGCGATCGCGACGCGCTGCTGCTCACCGCCGGAGAGACGCGTCGATCGGCGGCCTTCGAACCCCGCGAGCCCGACCTGCGCGAGCACCTCCGGCACCCGTTCCCGCATCGCGGCCATCGCCCACGCCGCGTTCTCGAGCCCGAACGCGACGTCGTCGCCGACCCGCTCCATCACCAGCTGGCTCGCCGGGTCCTGGAGCACGATCCCCGCGCCGAGGGCGGCGGTCGTGATCGGCGCGACACCCTCGCCCTCGCCCCGCGCGACCTCAACGTCGCCGACGCGAAGCGAGCCGGCCCACTCCCCCGGAAACTGGGCCGGCAGGAGGCCCGCCAGCGCCCTCGCGACCGTGCTCTTCCCGGACCCCGACGGCCCGACGACGAGCAGCAGCTGCCCGGGTTCCACGCGGAGCTCCAGATCCCGGAATGCCGGTCGCGCGCTCCCCGCGTAGGTAAAGGCCGCGCCGTCCGCGCGGATCGATCGGGGCGACGCGGACCCCGAACCCTCGGCCAGGCCCACGGCCAGCCGCGCGTCGACGGGCCCGCTCAGGCGGCGAAGCCCTCGAGCACGCCGGCCTTCCGAAGCGACCGGACCAGCGCGACCGAACCGAACGCCGCGAACCCGACGGCGGAGAGGCCCATCACGACCAGCCGGAGCGCCTGGAGCTCCACCGAGACGTCGGCGTAGTACAGCCACCAGTCGTGGGCCCACGCGCCCACCGCGGACGCGACGGCGGCTGCGCCCAGGACACCGATGGACCAGCGGCGATAGCCGGTCGCGGCAAACACCAGCTCGGCGGCCATGCCCTGGATGAAGCCGGACAACAGGGTGTCCGGCCCCCACTGGCTGCCGAGGAGCGCGGAGATGCTGGCGGCCACCATCTCGGCGAAGAGCGCGGCTCCCGGCTTCCGGATGATCAGCGGGGCGAGGACGGCCGGCACCAGCCACATCCCGTAGACCCAGTCCTGGAGGACGGACGGCTGGAGGAAGGCGAACGCCGCCCAGACGTTGTTCCACACCCAGAACACGACGCCGAACACGACGCCGATGACGGCGGTGACGAGGATGTCGCGCGTGCGCCACGCTGCGAAGCGGCTGGGTGATGCGGCGGGCTGCGCCCCTGCGGCGGTGCTCATCGGTCGTCGATTCCTCCCAGGTACGTGGACGCCGTCCCCCGGGAACGGAGAACGGCGTGCATCGAGCCTGGGCCTGCTTCCTTCGCCGGTATGAGCCGGATCAGGTTCCGCGGGTCTGTGGTCTGGCCACACTCTCAGCGCGTGAGCGCTCCCCGGAGGCGGTCTTCAATTGCCGCGATGGTATCGCAGGCCCGCGAGACTCCCCTCAAGAGAGTGCGGATGCGTGCATTCGGCTCACACGTTAGCGGATCCAGGTCACGATGTCCTTCACGACCATCGCGCCAGTGGGCTCGTTGTGGATCTCGTGGCGCAGGACCGGGTAGACGCGCCGGGTCACGCCGGTCATGCCCTCGAAGACGGCACTCGATGCGGTCGGGACGAGGCGGTCGTCGCCACCGTGGACGACGAGCGTCTGGATCGACAGCCGATCGAGACCGGCGGACACGCGTCCCTGCTCGGTGAGCGCCGCGTGGGCGAACCGGACGGTCGACTTGTGCTGGTTCAGCGGATCCGAGACGTACCGCGCGCCTACCTCCGGGTCGCAGGAAAGGACTTCGGCATCGAACGGGTTCTTGAGCATCATCCCGGGCGCGACGCGCCGCAGCCCGCTGACGGCGAGACGCGGGATGAGCGGCAGGTCCGCCTTGATCGCCGGCGCCGACAGGACGAGCAGGTCCGGTCGCGCACGCCCATCGAGCACGTAGCCCAGCGCGATCAGCCCACCCAGCGAGTGGCCGTAGAGGACGAGCGGCCGGGCCGGCGAGATCGAGCGCACGGCGACGAGGCGCTCCTCGAGGTCGTCGTGCAGCTGCGACCAGCGGTCGATCGATGCCCGTGGCCCGCCCGACCCGCCGAACCCGCGCGAGTCGAAGGCGTGGGCGTCGATGCCCGCGCCCGCGAACTGGGCACCGACGTGCTCGTACCGCCCGCAGTGCTCGGCGAGCCCGTGCACCAGCAGGATCGACGCCCACGGCTCTCCGCTCGCGACCGGCCAGTGCCGGACGAGCAGGGACGTGCCGTCCTTCGTGCTGACGTGCTCGATGCTGGCGGCCTGCGTCATCCGCCAGAGCCTACGCCACTAGGCGACGGACTTCGCCAGCGAGTCGCCGGTGGCGGCATCGAACAGGTGGAGCTTCTCCAGCGGGAGCTTGAGGTCCAGGATGTCGCCCGGCTTGACGCGGTGCTCGGAGCTCACGACCGCGACGATGTCGCCATCGTGCCCGGCCACGGTGACGTGGAGCAGCTCCTCGTCGCCGAGGAACTCCACCACGTCCGCCTTTGCGCGAACGGTCACGGAGTTCGGCACGTCGCCGAGCAGGAAGTGCTCCGGCCGGAAGCCGGCCACGAACGGACCCGCCGCGGCCTCGACGCCCGCCTTGTAGCGAACCGGGATCGGGCAGAAGAAGCCGTTGCCCTTGAGCTCGTCGCCGTTGCGGACGACGTTCATGAAGTTCATCGACGGGCTGCCGATAAAGCCGGCGACGAAGAGCTTCCTGGGGCTGTCGTACAGGTCCTGCGGCGCGCCGACCTGCATCAGCTCGCCCTTGTCCATGACGGCGATCCGCGTGCCCATCGTCATGGCCTCGACCTGGTCGTGGGTGACGTACACGGTCGTGGTCCCGAGGCGCTGGTGGAGGCGGGCAATCTCGGCGCGGGTCTGCACGCGCAGCTTCGCGTCGAGGTTGGACAGCGGCTCGTCCATCAGGAAGACCGCGGGCTCGCGGACGATCGCCCGGCCAAGCGCGACGCGCTGGCGCTGGCCGCCGGACAGCTCGCGGGGCTTCTTCTGGAGGTTCTCCAGGCCCAGGATGCGGGCCGCTTCCTTGACCCGCTCGTCAATCTGCGCCTTGGGGACCTTTCGCAGCTTCAGCCCGAACGCCATGTTGTCGTAGACCGACATGTGCGGATAGAGGGCGTAGCTCTGGAAGACCATCGCGATGTCGCGATCCTTCGGGGGCACGTCGTTGACGACGCGTTCACCGATCTTGAGGGCCCCGTCGCTGACCTCTTCCAGGCCGGCGATCATGCGCAGGCTGGTCGTCTTCCCGCAGCCGGAGGGTCCCACCAGGACCATGAACTCCCCGTCCTGGATCTCGAGGTTGAGGTCCTTGACGGCGGCGAAGTCGCCGAACTTCTTCCAGACGTGCTCGAACGTCACGGTGGCCATGACACGTCTCCCGCCCGGTGTGCGACGACATCGCGGGCCCTTGCATCTCGACACGACTGAATCGCGCCGTCGACGGGCCCCGTACGTGTCACCGATTCCGGGACGCAGCCATCGTAGCAATCGAAGCGCCGGGCGGATAGTCCGCCCGGCGCCTGTTGCACGGTGATTCGCGGGTCGCGAGGCGCCCGCCTCGGGTTCAGATCGCGCTGGCGCAGGCCCTGCACTTGGTCGCGCCGACCGCGTTCGCTTCCATGCAGAAGGGGCAGGTCTTCGTGGCGGCCGCCGCCTCTTCCTTGATGAACATCTTGGAGATGCGCCAGACGACGAATGCGATCACGACGAACGCGATGATCGCGTTGATGAACAGGCCCCAGCGGATCGCGACCTCGGTGGCCGGGTCGCCACCGACAGCCGCCTTGAGGACCAGCTTAGCCTGCGAGAAGTCGACCCCGCCCAGGATCAGGCTGACCGGCGGCATGATGATGTCGTTGACGAGCGAGTTGACGACGGTGCCGAGCGCGGTACCGATGATCACGCCGACCGCGAGGGCCAGGGCGTTGGTCTTCAGCAGGAATTCGCGGAACTCTCCGACCACGGTGTGTCCCTCCATTCACCGTGCCCCACCGGATGGCAGAGCGTGCAGGCGGTCATCGTAGACCCATAGCGGAACGCACCGAGGTCTGCCGAGAGCCTCGGGCGGCGATCGATGCCGGGTCATCTACCCTGCCGTCCGTGGTCGACCCCCTGCTGCTCGCGGCGCTGTTCTTCGGCGCCGCGGTCCTCTACTCCTCGGTGGGACACGCCGGAGCGTCCGCGTACCTCGCCGCGATGGGGCTGCTTGGGGTGGCGCCCGATGTCGCCCGCCCGACGGCGCTCGCGCTCAACATCGTCGTCGCCAGCTTCGTCACGTTCCGCTTCTGGCGGCGCGGGTACATCTCGTGGCGCGCGCTGCTGCCGTTCCTGGTCGGTTCGGTGCCGTTCGCCTTCATCGGCGGGTCGCTGCCCATCTCGGGAGCGCTGTACAAGCAGCTCGTGGGCATCGTGCTGATCGTGGCGGCGATCCAGCTCGCGAGGACGGCGCGGCGAGCTGCCCAGGCAGACACCGGGCATGCCGAACCGCACGCGCCGGCCATTCCGGCCGTGGGGATCGGTGGCGGGATCGGGTTCCTCTCCGGCCTGACGGGCACCGGCGGCGGCATCTTCCTCAGCCCGGTCCTGCTGATCGCCGGTTGGGCCGAGACGCGCGCCGCCTCGGGCATGGCCGCGGGCTTCATCCTCGCCAACTCGGTCGCCGGCCTGGTAGGCAACCTCTCACGGCTCGCCGCGCTCCCGCCGGCGCTGCCGCTGTGGATCGGGGTCGTGGTCATCGGCGCGCTGATCGGTTCGGAGATCGGCACGCGCAAGGCACCGACGTTCCGTCTCCGCGAATTGCTGAGCGTCGTCCTGGTCATCGCCGGGCTCAAGCTGATCTTCGTGGGCTGAGACCGGCGTGGGGTAAAATCCGCGGGCGCCGCTGGCGAGTGGCCAAACGGTAAGGCACCTGACTCTGGATCAGGGGATTGAAGGTTCGAATCCTTCCTCGCCAGCCAACTCCCTCCTTCACGAGGCGGCACCCTTCGTTCCGGCCATCCGATCGAAGGTCTCGAGGGTCACCATCCGGAGCCCCTGGCGGGGCGCGGTCTGGCGCGCGAGCCGGGTCTGGCACGTGCGGACTGCGTCAAAGACGACGAGGACGGCAACCAGACGCTCGCCCTCGTCCGCGGCGTGCCGGCGCGCGTCGTCGAGCTGATGCAGGACGTCAGGCCCGATCCCACGCGCGCCCCACTTGCAGTCGTACGCCTCCGCGGCGCCCGGAATCTCGACGGTCACGTCGTACGGGTGGATCTCCGTCGCGACCCCGTCGAAGAGGATCCGCCGTTCGCGATGGATGGCGGTCGCGGGCACCCGCCGCGCGAGCAACCGCTCGGTGAGCGCCTCCACGATGGCCCCCCGGAACTGGCTGCGGGCCTCCTCTCCGCGGCCGGCGACGTCGAGGCTCACGGCGAGGACGGCCTCGGCCCGGGCCCGGGTCGCGTCGTCCGAGTCCGGCCCGAAGAGCGTCGGGAACATCGTTCGCCACGCCTCCGGATCGAGCGTCTCGCCGTTCATCGCGGCGCGCGCCAGGAGCCGCTCTGGGTAGCCGGCGCCCGCGAGCAGCCCGGCAGCCCGCGCGACGAGAGGGTCGGCCTGGATCGCCGCGTAGACGATCGCGCGACCGTCCTTCGCCGCGTTCTGGAACCTCATCGGGGTCCCTCGCCGGCGGCGAGCAGCGCAACCTGCGGCAGGGTCGAGAGCCAGTCGATGGCACGGTGCGGGTCGACGATCGACGCCGCCTCCGCGACGAGACGATCGATCGCGGCCCCGGCGCCTGGCGGTGCCTCCTGCCCCGCCCGAGCGCCGGCGGCCGCCCGGAGGGCAGCGCCCCACACGGTCACGAGGTCGGCGACGTACTGCCACTCGTCGTCGACGGGAGCCGCCGTGTCGGCGAGCGCGCCGAGGGACACGACCACACGGAGGAGCAGGGCGTCAACGCTGGCAGCCACGTCGTGAGCCTACCCCGCGGGCGAGGCGGGTCGGCGGAGTTGCGGCGGACGCGCCGTATCTGGTCCGGAGGGCCTGGATCCTTCTCGCCAGCCAATCCTCCGCTCCAGCTCCAATTCGTGTTGTACGTTCTGGCTTCGGCCCGCGTCTGTCTGGCGATGCCGTGCACGCGCGAAGGAGCTCTCATGCGTTCGCCTCGTTCTGCTGGCGCGATCGCGCTCGTGGCGGCCATCTTCGTTGTCTCGGCCTGCGGCGGCGCCGGCGCCGCTCCGTCCGGCACGCCGCCGGCGGGCGCCACGCCCACCGTCGCGCCATCGACTGCAACCCCGGTCACTCCTGCCCCAACCGTTCCGGCAGCCACGGCAGGGAGCCCGACGGGGACGGCGATCCACATCGCCAAGAACTGCCGCACGTTCACGGCGGAAATTCCGACCTACTGCGTGGTCACCGCCTCGGACCTCGCGTCGATCCCGGTCGGCGCGAAGGTCAACTACCTCGGTCCCCTGCTCGACAATCCGTACTTCCTGAGCAGCAATGTCCGGATCGACGACGCCAAGGGGAATACGGCAACCGGCTACTGCATCTTCGACGGACGGCCGGCCGAGGACCGCGGGTTCTGCGCGTTCTCGGGTGGCACCGGCACGCTCAAGGGATTCACCGCGATCCTCAAGGTCACGATCGACGCGCAGGGGGAATGGCACCTCGACGGCGAGTACTACGGCAACCCGGCCAGCCCCGGACCGTCCTGAGGCACGACCGACCAGATGGCGTTCCCAGGCGCGCTGGCGAGCCTGGACGATCCATCGTCGCAAGCCGGCCGACCGATGGTCGCGGCGGCGGTGGCCGACGTCCACGACCGGCGCGGCCGGGAGCTCTTCGGCCTCTGCCGGCGCCTCGGGCTCGATGACGACGAGGCCAATGATGCCGTCCAGGAGACATTCCTCCGGATGTGGCACGAATCCTCGCGGGGGGTCGTCATCCTGGATCCCGACAGCTGGGCGTTCCGCGTCGCTTATCGGCTGGCAATGGACCACCATCGACTGGGGCGGCTCGTGCGCTCGGTTGTCGATCGGATTGCCACGACGACGAGCCCTCCCGAGGAGGTTGACGCCGCCGATCGACTCTCGGTCTGGGCGGCGGTGGATCGCCTGCCGCCCCGCCAGCGAGCGGTCCTCTACCTCCGCTACCGCGCAGACCTCTCATACGACCGGATCGGGGCGGTGATGGGGATCACGGCCAACGGCGCCCGCAACGACGCCAGCGTCGCGACGGCGTCCCTTCGGCGCCGGCTGCTGATCGAGGGTGGGCTCCGATGACCGATCGCGAGTCGATGGGCAAGCAGAGCATGGCCCTCGAGCGATCCCTCCGCCAGGGTCCCGCCGACGAGGCCGGCTATCGCGCCGCGGCGATCGACTTCGGCACCGACGCCGACGGTCGGTCGCGGGAGCGCATCCGTGCGGGGCAGGGCTCGGTGGGCTCCGTGCCCCGTCGCCGGTCGAGGAGCCCGCTGTTCTCGTACGCGGACTCGATCGTGGTCCTGCTGGTGCTCGCGATCGTCGGATTCGCGGTCGTCCAGCGAATGAGCGAGGTCGGCTCCGGTCAATCGCCACGGCCATTCGCGACGCCGAGTCCTGGGCCGTCCGCTTCGCCGATCCCGGTTCCGGCACTGACGGAGACGTTCGTCTCGACCCGGAACGGGTTCTCGGTGCTGTACCCGGCGGGCTGGTCCGTGAAGGCCGCGACGACGAGCTGGCGTCCTCAGACCTACGTCCCGATCGGGAACTCTGCGCTCGACGAGCTCAAGCGGGAAGGCGAGGCACGACTGGTGGTCGCCTCGCAGCGACTCGCGCTCGGTGAGACCGAGGCGTCGCGGATCGCATCGTTCATCCAACCGTACGACCTCGGCGCCTGCACTCTCGATCGGGCGTCGTGGCCCCAGTTGACGGTCGACGGGCAGTCCGGCTACCTCGACGTCGAGGGCTGCCCGCTGCCGGCCGGCACCGGGTTCTCGACGCCGGACCTCCGATTCGACCTCGTCGTGTTCACCGGCGGTCGGGTCTACGAGATCGCCCTCGACGGCGCCGTCGACCGCGCCTATTTCGAGGCGCTCCTGGCGACCATTCATCTCGATCCGGCCGCCGCGATCGATCCGCCCGAGGGGACCTGAACGTTCGGCTTGTACGTTCCGAGGAGCCCCAGCGTCTGTCAGGTGTCAAAGCCCGCCGCTGGAGAACCAAATGCGCTCAGTCCGGAGCTCTCTCGTCCTTGGGGCGATCCTCGCCTTTGCAGCGCTCGCCCCGGGGGCCGCCGCGTCATCGGGGTCGTCGTTCAGCCTGTCGAAGACGTGCGACGGCCTCGGCACCTGTACGGTCGTGGCGTCGAATGCCGCCGCGCTCCCCGCGGGCACCACCGAGACCTACCTCGGACCTCAGTTCGGTGATCCCGTCCTGAGCAGCCGCGTCGTCATCGCCAGCCCGTACGCGGGCGGCGGAACGGCGACCGGCGTGTGCACCTGGCCGTTGCGAACCGCCACGGGGATCTGCACGTTCGCGCAGGGCACCGGATCGCTCGCCGGATTCCGCGCCCAGGTGACCGTGTCGGCCAATGCTGATTTCAGCCTGTTCTTCTGGAACGGGACGTACCGGCTGTAGGTTCGCCGCTCGGGCCCAACGCCCATAATCCCGACCGTCGCCCCCTGGCCCACCACAGGGCCAGGGTGGCGCAGTGTGGGGAGCTCCGAGTTGAGGCGATTCGGCGAACTGCTGCGTCGCGGGGTCGTCCCGGCGCTTGCGCTGATCACCGCGTTTCTGGCCGGCGCGATCCTCATCGTCCTGACCGACTTCGACAACCTCCAGCACCTCGGGAGCGACCCAGTTGGGGCGCTCGGCGCGGCCGTGGGTCGCGTGGTCGAGGGCTATGGCGCCCTGTTCTCCGGCGCGATCGGAGACCCCGGCAAGATCGTCGCTGCCATCCAAAGCGGTGATGCCGATCACATCGGCGCCGCCATTCGGCCGATCTCCGAAACGCTACTGATCACCACCCCGTTCATCTTCGTGGGTCTCGGGCTGACGGTCTCGTTCCGCGCAGGCCTGATCAACCTTGGCGCTGACGGGCAGTTCGCCATCGGTGCCCTTGGAGCGGGGATCACGGCGATCGTCATCGGCGGGAACCTCCCACCCGTCCTCGTCCTGGTCATCGCCCTGGCCGGCGGGGCGCTGGCCGGAGCGGCGTATGGCTACGTGCCCGGCCTGCTGAAGGCGCGCACCGGCGCCCATGAGGTCATCACGACGCTCATGCTCAACGTCATCGCGCCGAACCTCGTGATCCTGATCGTTCGTTCGGGCATCTTCGACGGGAGCGGGTCGGCGATCCCCAAGGTGCCGTTGATCTTCGACCTGCCGACGGTCCGCGTCGACTACGGGCTCGTCGCCGCCCTTGTCGTCGCCGTTGCGGTGTCATACGTGCTGTTCCGGACGACGCTCGGATTCGAGCTCCGGGCAGTCGGCTTCAGTCCATCGGCCGCCCGTGGCGCGGGCATGCGGACGGGCGCAGCCACGATGCTTGCCATGGCCCTGTCCGGGGGTCTCGTCGGCCTCGGGAGTGCGTTCTTCCAGCTCGGTCCGGCCAGCGGGCTGGGTGGAGCACCGACTGCCAACATGGGGTACGTTGCCCTCGCCCTCGCCCTCATCGCGGGCCTGCGGCCGAGCGGCGTCGTCCTCATGGCGCTGTTCTTCGGAGCGTTGAACACCGGCGCGAAGAACATGGTCATCGCGACCGGGATTCCGCTGGCCCTCCTCGTGGTGATCATCGGCTTCGCCATGCTGTTCGTGGCAGCGCCCAGCCTCACGCGAAAGATCTGGCGCCTCCCGCCGCCGACGATGACGGCCAAGGACCCTTCGTTCGGGACCTGACCGCCGATGGCATGATCCACCGAGCATGACGACTGGTGACGATCCCCTGGCCTCGATTGCGTGGCGTCCGGCGCGCCCCGTCCTGACCGTCGTCGGCTGCCATGCCGGAGGAGAGGTCGGGAACGTCGTCATCGCCGGCGTCGAGCCGCCGCCGGGCGAGACGGTCTTCGCGCAGATGGAGGCCATCCGGACGGACGACTCGATCCGGAAGCTGCTCCTCCACGAGCCACGCGGCAGCGTGGCCGTCCACTCGAACATCGTCCTGCCGTCGAAGCGCGCGGACTGCGCGTTCGGCTACGTGATCATGGAGCCCACCGAGTACCCGGCGATGTCGGGCTCGAACACGATCTGCGTCGTCACGGTCCTGCTCGAGACGCGCATGGTGCCGATGGTGGAGCCGGTCACGAAGGTCCGCCTCGAGGCGCCCGCCGGGCCGATCGACGTCACCGCCGGCTGCCGGGCCGGCAAGGTCGAATGGGTCGAGTTCGAGAACGTGCCCTGCTTCGCCGCCATGATCGACGCCTCGCTCGAGGTGCCGGGCCTCGGCACGCTCGTCGTCGACGTCGCGTTCGGGGGCATGTGGTACGCGATCGCCGACGCGCGGGCGCTCGGCTTCGCGCTGGAGCCGTCCGAGGCGGGCGACCTGTCGCGGGTCGGCGAGCTCATCCGCGTCGCCGCCCGCGAGCAGCTGCCGTGCGTCCATCCGGCCAACCCCGGCATCGCCGGCGTGAGCATCGTCCAGATCGCCGAGCCGTGGCGGGGCGTGGGCGCCGTGTCGAGGAATGCGGTGGTCGTGGCGCCGGGCCGCCTGGATCGGTCTGCGACGGGCACCGGACTGTCTGCCCGGATCGCCGCGCTCCATGCACGGGGCCTGATGCACGTCGGCGATTGGATGACGCACGCGTCGGTCATCGGCTCCACGTTCGACGGCCGGATCGTCCGCGAGGTGGACCTTGCCGGGACTCCTGCCGTCGTGCCCGCGATCCGCGGGACCGCCTGGATCACCGGCGTGACCCGGGTCCTCGTGGACCCCACGGACCCCTTCCCCGAGGGCTACCTCCTATCGGACACCTGGCCGGGAGGCGACGTCCAGGCCTGAGCCGGGCTCCGGCTCATTTCGTGGCGTTCCCCGCGGTGCCGTCGTCCTTGAGCTTCGACCCGATGATGCTCCTTCCGGGCGTGTAGTTCTTGCGGACCTCCTCGATCAGGGCCTCCGATTCCGGACCCTTGATCTGGAAGTCCTTGTGCTTGCCGATGCCGACGACGCTGGCGTCCCTGGGTGGCGTCTTCGTCGATGACAGCGAGCGGGCCACGGTCGTCGTCTCGTGGTAGTTGCGGGTGTCCCGCACCACCGTGATCTCCCACATCCAGCCCATGAACGTGCCCGGCCGGACTGACAGGACGTCTCGCTGCTTCGAGTCGCTCGGCGTGTCACCTTCAGGTTGCAGGTCCTTCGGGAGCGCCTTGACGTAGCGCTTCCAGAGCGCCTTCTTGGCGGCTTCGGGCGTCGCCTCGGGCGGTCCGGGCTTGTCGGCGAACTGGTTGATGGTCTCCTGGACCTTCTTCCAGGTCTTCTCCCACGCGAGCCTCGCGTCGTCGCGATGCTCGTCCTCGCCCTTCTCGAGCCTCTCCTCCCAGTCGTGATCGACCTCGAGATAGGAGCCGTCGAGGAGCTTGTGGAATCCCTCCTTCGGCCACCATTCCTCGATCTCCGGCTCGGGGATCGAGCGGACCTTCTGGGCCTTCGTCCGGTAGCCGTCCTTCACCTTATCTGCCGGCTCTGGCCGCATCATCGGCGGCTCGTCGAGGATGCTCCGACGGGTCAGCGCGAGCGACTGCTTGTTGGTGGCGTGCTCGCGGAGCTGCTGCAGGCCCATCTCCGGCGCCATCCCCTGCCGGGTGATCTCGACGGCATCGACGCTCGTCACCCGCCCGGAGCTTCGGCCCGCTTCTAGGGCGCGCGTCACGGCCGAGTTGCCCGCCAAGCGCTGGAGCTCGAGCACCGATTCCTGCTCCGCCGACAGGCCGTGGCGCGAGCGCGGGTGGTGGCGAGGGGCGCCCCCAGCGGTCCGATCCATGCGGACAGGCACGCCCGCCTGCCGCGGCGCCCACATCGATCCAACACGTTGACGCATCCGGCTGCCCTCCGACGGCAGCCCGAGTCTAGCCCCTTCGTCTGCCCGTTCGGGCAGCCCACGGGGGCCGTTCGGGCAGGAGGCAGCATCGCCATACGGCTGGGTCATGACCGCCGTCGGGTTCGCGTGATCCTGATCAGCGCGCGATCATCCGCGACCGGGCCAACGGCCACGGCCTGAAAAAAGGGGCAGCCCCGGGGTCGCGCCTGTCGCCGGGGGAACGACATCGCAACCTCGAGGCTTGCAACTGGGAATAACGAATGGCTGGACGTCTCGTTAGGGCCCCGGTGCGAATTGGCACCGCGGGGCTCGGCCCAGCCCGCCGGCCCGCGCGTCAGCGCCGAGCTTGGCGACGTTATCGCCCTCCCCGACCTCGATACCGTGGCGCTTCGCTGCACCCACGATCCTCCTGCCTCCTTTCGTGGAGCAACCATGTGACCGATGGCGAGGCGAAGTCCTCGTCGCGACGCGCGGCGGGATTGCGGGACCCTTTCGGTTCCATTCCACCCGCGCCGGAGTCACGGATCGGACATCGCGGGGTGCCACAATCGGCGGCCGGAGGTGGCGATGGGCGAACGGTTTGTCACGCGAGGCTTCGTCGGACGGCGCGAGGACGCAACCTCGGGGCCGATGGGCGGCGACGAGCGCCGGCGACGCACGCCGCCGGGCCAGTACCTGACCACGGATTTCCCCGTACTGTCGGCCGGGCCAACACCTCGGACTCCGCTCGACCGCTGGTCCCTCTCGATCGAAGGGCTCGTGTCGAAACCGGTCAGCTGGAGCTGGGCGGAGTTTCTCGCGCTCCCGGCCCGCGACTGGGTGGTCGACATCAGCTGCGTGACCAAGTGGACGCACCTGGACATGCGCTGGAGGGGCGTGAGCGTCGACACGCTCCTGGAGGGCCTGGACCTGGACCCGAAGGCGGCGTTCGCGATCGCCTGGTCGGACGGCGGCTACACCACCAACCTGCCGCTCGCGGACATCCTCAACAGCCAGGCATTCGTGGCCTACGAGTACGACGGCAAGCCACTCGCACCAGAGCACGGCGGGCCGGCGCGCCTCGTCGTCCCGGCGCGCTACTTCTGGAAGAGCGCGAAGTGGGTCCGTGGCCTCCGCATCCAGGCCACCGACGAGCCCGGCTTCTGGGAGTCGCTCGGGTACAACAACCGCGGCGACCAATGGCGCGAAGAGCGCTACACCGACGACTGATGTCGATCGACTGGCAGCTTGCGATGGTCACAGCCGTTCGCGACGAGACACCGACGGTCCGGTCGTTCACGCTCGGGCTGCCTGGCTGGGCCGGACATCGACCCGGCCAGCACATCGACCTGCGGCTCACCGCCGCGGACGGCTACAGCGTGGAACGGTCGTATTCGATCGCGTCCGAGCCGGAGCGAGCGGGCGAGGTTGACATCACCGTGGAGCGGATCCCCGGCGGCGAGGTCTCGCCGTTCCTCCACGAGGTCGTCGTGCCCGGTGACCGGCTGGAGGTGCGCGGCCCGATCGGCGGCTACTTCGTGTGGGAGGCGGGGCTCGGCGGGCCGCTGCTGTTGATCGCGGGTGGGTCCGGCGTCGTGCCGCTGATGGCGATGGCGCGGCATCGGGCGCGGGCGGGTTCGCGGATCCCCGCCCGGCTCCTGTTCAGCTCGCGCGGCCCGGACGAGATCATCTACCGCGACGAGCTGGATCGGCTGGCAGCCGCGGGCGACGGCTTCGCGGTCGCGCACACGCTCACGAGACAGCAGCCGCCCGGCTGGACGGGGTACGCGCGCCGCGTCGATGAGCAGATGCTCGCCGAGGTCATCGAGCCGTTGGGCGCGGGCGTCCGCGCCTACGCCTGCGGGCCCACGGCACTCGTCGAGACCGTCGCGAACGCCCTGGTCCGTCTTGGCCTCCCGCCCGATCGAATCCGGACCGAGCGCTTCGGCCCGACCGGCACCTGAAGCACCGCAGCGAGACGAGGACGCATCGATGGAAGATCGGATCGCGATGATGCACGACGACCCGGCGGTGGACCTGACGGTCGACGGGAGCGCGGTGGGCGGGATGCTCGCGGCCGCATTCGGCGTCGAGATGACCGCCGCGCCGGGCCAGTGCGCGCACTGTCACACCGTGTCCGTGGTCGGCGCGATGCGCGTCTACATGCGCGGTCCCGGCGTGGTCCTGCGCTGCCCGGCCTGCGCCGAGGTGGTCCTCCGCATCGTCCAGACGCCGCGCGGCACGATGATCGACGCCCGCGGTGCCGCGTACCTCGTCATCGAGCGCGGCTGAGGGGCCGCAGCGGCCCGCGAGGCGATCGGCCACCGCTCCCACGATCATCGAGGCCGTGGGCGGGCGGCCTTCCTGTCAAATAGCAACCGGCGTGGTGATATCCCGCGTTTCGGGGCTGATTCCTGTCATTTAGGCGCCGGGGCAAGTTCTGACAGGGAGGCCCACGCTCACCGCGCCGGTTGCGGTGCCTCGCGGGATGGATACCACCACCCGGGATGGTGAGTGACAGGATCCGCGGTCAGCCGGGCGGCTACCAGCCGAAGGAGCCGGGCTCGCCCTTGAACGGGCCGACGACGCGCGACGTGACCCAGCCGCCGTAGAAGTGCCCGGGCTGCGGGGTGGCGCGCTCATCCGCGACCCACGCCTCGTCGACAGCCCAGGCGTAGAACGCGAGGTAGCCGGTGATCGCCGTGAACGCCGGTAGCGGATCCGCGTACGACCAGGCCGCGTTCGGGACGATGCGGCCGCCGGGCGTCACGATCGTCCAGTAGCTGGCCGCGCCCTTCCACTCGCACACCGACGTGTGACGGGTGGCCACGAGCATGTCCGTCCGGACGTCGTTCGGCGGCACGTAGTACACGGGCGCGCCGGCGGTCTCCAGCACGCGGAGGGCCGCCATCGACGAGGCGATCTCCAGGCCGTCGACGACGACGCGGATGCGCTCCGGCACGGCCTCGGTCCGCGGCGGGCGCGGGTAGTCCCAGACAGATTCCTGGCCCGGACCCGGCGGGATGCGGACGGGCGGGGGCGCGGTCACGCCGGCGGCGGTGGCCCGGGGGACACCTCGGTCGGGTCGGCGGTCTCGCGCCGGTAGGGCACGTTGACCACGACCGTGTGCGCTCGCCCGAGCAGGGCGGCGCGGAGCCGCTTCGCGGACTGGTTGTAGAGGATCCGCTCCCACCAGTTCTTGGCCACGTACTCGGGAATGACGACGAACGTGATCGGCGCCTCCTTGTCGGCGGGCCAGCCACGATCGAGGACGTCGAGATAGGACACCAGCGGCGCGACCAGCGCGCGATACGGCGACTCGACGATGACGAGCGGCACGGTGGGCATCTGCCGCTCCCAGCGGGATCGGATGAGCGCGGCGTCCTCGGGGTCGTCGGAGATGAGGACGGCCTGGACGTTCGGATCGATGGACAGGCCGACGTTGATCGCGTGCACGACCGCGCGGTTGATGCCCGGGACCGGCACGATCACGCGCTCCTCGCGGTGCGGCCCGCGGATGACCGCGTCCGGCCGCACGGCCAGCTCCGACTTGGAGGCCCGGTACTGCCGGTTGATGAACAGCATGACGAACATGAGGATCGGGATGATCACCGCCACCAGGAGCGAGACCGGCGCCTTCGCGATCAGCACGACGACGAAGACGACGCCGGTCAGGGCGGCGCCGAACCCGTTGATCGCCAGCTTCCAGCGCCAGCCGCCGGATCGTGCCGCGAGCCAGTGGCGGACCATTCCCACCTGCCCGATCGTGAACGCAACGAACACGCCGACCGCATACATCGGGATCAGCGCCGTGGTGATGCCGCCAAACGCGACGAGGAGCGCGATCGCCGCGACGCTGAGCATCACGATCCCGGAGGTGAACGCGAGCCGGTCGCCGCGGAAGCTGAACTGGCGAGGCATGTAGCCGTCGAGCGCCAGGATGGCCGCAAGCCGTGGGAACGCGTTGAACGAGGTGTTCGCGGCCAGGAACAGGATCAATGCCGTGAACGCCTGGAACAGGTAGAAGCCGATCGAGCTGTCGCCGAACGCGATCGCCGCGACCTGGCTGATCACGGTCTTCACCGCCGGCTCGTCGACCGCGACGACGCCGAAGTTGTAGGCGACGAACGTGATCCCGATGAACAGCACCGCGAGCAGGATCGCGACGGCGGTGAGGGTCGTCGCCGCGTTCTTGGGCTCCGGCGGCTTGAACGCGGGCACGCCGTTGGCGATCGCTTCCGTGCCGGTCAGGGCGACCGAACCGGACGCAAAGGCGCGGATGATCAGCAGCCAGCCGAGCGCCTGCACCGGGCTCGGCGCGCCCGGGAGCGGATCCGGCGGCGCGCGGTGCTCGCCCAGGACGATGATCCGGAACAGGCCGATACCGATCATCAGCAGGGTCGAGCCGGCGAACAGGTACGTCGGGATCGCAAAGATGTTGCCCGACTCGCGCAGGCCACGAAGGTTGCCGAGCATGATCAGCACGATCGCCGCGACGCCGATCTCGACGCGGAGGTCCTGGAGGGTCGGGAGCGCGGAGATGACCTGCTCCACCGCCGAGGACGTCGAGACCGCGACCGTCATCACGTAGTCGACGAGCAGCGCGCCGGCGACGACGAGCGAGAAGATGCCCGGCAGGTTCGCGCGCGCGACCGCGTAGTCACCGCCGCCCGAGGGGTACGCGTGCACCTCCTGGCGGTAGCTCGTGGAGACGACGGCGAGCAGGAGCGCGATCGCGATGGCGATCGGCAGCCCGGCCATCAACGCGCCAGCGCCGGCGAGGACGAGGACCCGCAGGATCTCCTCGGTCGCGTACGCGGATGAGCTGATCGCGTCCGAGCTGAAGATCGCGAGCGCCTTCTTCTTGTTGAGGCGCTCCGTGATCTCGTCGTGGATGGACAGCGGCCGGCCGAACATGACGCCGCGGATGCGCGCAACGAGACGGCCGGCGGGCGTGCGGGGCCTCGATGCCGCCTCCTTGGCGACGAGGTTGCCCTGCGGCGTGTACCGGAAATAGGCGGCGTGCGGCCGCTCGATGCGGACTCGCCGGTCGCCGAGCTTGCGCCCCTTGAGCGACTTTGGCCCGTCTTTCATCCGCGGAAGGATCGCACGCGCCGGAGGCCCATGCTGGGGCCTGTCCGAGCCTACGCCCGCGCCATGCCGGCCCTCGCGCAATCGGCGCAGCGGCCCTCGATCGTCAGGTGGTCCACGGCGACCTCGAACCCGCGGCCGTCGCGAAGCCCGGCGACGAGCTCGGCGACCTCGTCGGGGGCGAGCTCCCAACTGCCCCCGCAGCCCGGGCATACGAGGTGGCCGTGATCGGCGCGGGGGTTGACGTGGAACTCCTGCCGGCCCTCGAGACCGTGGCTGTGACTCACCAGGCCAAGACCCTCGAGGACGTCCAGGGTCCGGTAGACGGTGGATGGAGTCGTCGTCGGGTCGATCCTGCGCGTCCGCTCCACGAGCTCCGCGCCGGTGACGTGTCCATCCACGCCGGCGAGGACCTCCAGCAGGACCCGCCGCTGCGGGGTCCAGCGCAGGCCCCGCGCGCGCAGGCGGCGGCGAACGTCCGCCCATCGATCGGTCGCCCGCTCGGCCGCCGGCCGTTGGCCCGTCATGACCCGCCGCCGAAGAGCCACGTCTCGATGGACGGCAGCTTCGTCTCCAGGCCCAGGAGGAAGATCGCGCCGATCACGAGGCTGAACGAGCCCGCCACGACGCCGATCACGACGTACAGGCGCTCGCGGACGCGGCTGGCGATGAAGCTCGTCGCGGTGATGAACACCACGATCGAGTTCGAGATCAGGAGGCCGACGATGAACGCGGCCATCATCGGCAAGCCCAGGCCCTGGGACGCCGCCCCGCCGATCGCCGCGATCAGCAGCACCTGCGTGCCCGTCTCCGCCCCGATCCCGTGGATCAGGCCCACTCCGTACGCCGTCCGGACGCCGTAGGAGCTCATCTCCATCGGGTCGACGTGTTCGTGGCCGTGGAGCCGCGCCTGGAACCGACGCCAGGCGTACCGGGCGGAATCGAAGACGAGCATCCACCGGCTCCGCAGCCGGAACTCGCGCCCGTGGCGGGCGTACTGGTACAGCGAGACGAACACCCAGATCCCCAGGAACAGCAGCGTTGCGCCAACGACCGGCCCCATGACGTCGTCCACCCAAGGCGGGAGCACGGCCCCGAACAGGAGCGCGAGCGTTCCGAGGAGCGCGACGACCGAGGCATGGCCCAGCGCGTACATGGAGCCGAGCAGCAGCGCGCGCCGCTGCTCGGTCAGGAACTTCGGCGGTGCGGCGTGAGCCTCGCCCGGGTCGAGCGCGTGTGGGTGGGTCGCCCCCTCGGGCCGGGCCTGGTGCGCCTGGATCTCGGCGGGCCCTCCGTGGACGTGCTGGTGCGCAAGCGAGTGCTCTGCGGTGTGCTCGTGGACAGCCTCGTGGTCCAGCTCGGCCGCGTCCGCGGTCGCGGTGGTCGAGGTGACGTCGGTGATCGCCGCGAGGTGATCCCAGTCGAACCCATGCCGGATCCCGAGGACGAGCGCGGTCGTGATGAGCCCGAGGGCGCCGGCGTCTGCCACCCGCGGATGATGGCTGTTATCGCAACATGTTGCAGCAACGACCGTCGCGACGTGGAACTAGGCGGGTTCTTCCCGTCGATACGGGACGTCCACGACCACCGTGTGGGGCCGGCCGAGCAGCGCCTTCCGCAGGCGCCTCGCGGACTGGTTGTAGAGCAGCTGCTCCCACCAGTGGCGGGCCACGAACTCCGGGACCACAACGAACGTAATCGGCGCTTCACGATCCGGCGGCCAGGTGCGGTCCAGTACGTCCAGGTACGCGAGCAGCGGTCCGACCAGCGCGCGGTATGGCGACTCCACGATCACGAGCGGTACCTTCGGCAGCTGTCGATCCCAGCGTGCCCGAACGGCGGCCGCCGCGGCCGGGTCGTCCGAGACGAGCACTGCCTCGACGTGCTTCGCGATGGAGCACCCGACGTTCACCGCCTGGATGACCGCGCGGTTGATGCCGGCCACGGGGACGACGACCCGTTCGTCGCGCCTCAGCCCGCGAACGACGATGTCGTCCCGCACCGCGAGCTGCGTGGCGGTGGAGCGGTACTGGTGGCGGATGAACAGCATCACGCCGATCAGGATCGGGATGAGCACCAGGACCACCCACGCTCCGAGCGCGAACTTGGAGACGGCGACTTCGATCGCGACCACACCGGTCGTGATCGCTCCGATCCCGTTGACGACCGCCCTGCGAATCCAGCCGGGGACCTCGCGACGACTGCGCCACCACTTCCGGACCATCCCGGACTGGCTCAGGGTGAACGCGATGAAGACCCCGACCGTGTACAGCGGGATGAGCGCGGACACGCTCCCGCCGAACGCCACGATGAGGGCGACCGCCACGAGCGCGAGGACGACGATCCCGCCGTTGAACGCGAGCCGGTCCCCGCGGAACTGGAACATCCGCGGCAGGAAGGAGTCCCGTGCCAGGATGCTGGACAGGCGAGGGAAGTCGGCGAACGCGGTGTTCGCAGCGAGGATGAGCAGGATCGCAGTGGATCCCTGGACCAGGAGGTGGAATGGGGTGCCGGCGCCGACGAAGGTGCGGGTGAGCTGGCTGAGCACCGTCTCCTGCTCGGTCGGGTCGGGCAGGATTCCGAGCTGGCCCACCAGGAAGCTCATGCCCAGGAAGATGACGCCGAAGAAGAGGCCCATGAACACGATCACCCGGGCGGCATTGCGCGCCTCCGGCGGCCGGAATGCCGGGACGCCGTTGGACACCGCCTCCACGCCGGTCAGCGCGACCGAGCCGGATGCAAACGCTCGCAGGAGCAACAGGAGCCCGAGCGGCTCCGCGACGGAATTCGTGAGCCACGCGTCGGGTGCGTGGTACTCGGGCATCGTGCCGGTGGCGTAGCGCCAGAGCCCGAACGCGAGCAGCCCGACGATCGACACCAGGTAGACGTACGTGGGGACGCTGAACACGAGCCCACTCTCGCGAACTCCGCGCAGGTTGATGAGGGCAATCGCAATGGTGATCCCGACGGACAGCCCCACGCGCGCGTCGAACAGCTCCGGCACGATGGAGGTCAGCGCCGCGACGCCCGCCGCGACCGAGACCGCGACCGTCAGGACGTAGTCCGTCAGGAGCGCGGCGGCCGCCGTGAGCCCGGGCAGCGTCCCAAGGTTGTCGCTCGCGACGATGTACGAGCCACCGCCGCTGGGGTAGGCCGCGATCGTCTGCCGATAGCTGGTCACGACGATCGCAAGAACGATGACGATCCCGATCGTGATCGGCATGGTCAGGCTCAGCGTTCCTGCGCCCGCCAGCACGAGGACCCGCATGATCTCCTCGGTCGCGTAGGCCGAGGACGAGATGTTGTCCGAGGCGAAGATGGACAGGCCCGGGATGACGCCGAGCCGCTCCTTGACCTCGTCGTAGATGGATAGCGGCCGGCCGAACAACGCCGTCCTGACGCGCCCCACCATCCTGCCGGACCGGGTCCGGGGTGCGGAGGCAGCCGGTTTCGCGACGAGGGAGCCCTCGCCGGAGTACCGGAAGAACGGCTCGTGGGCGCGAGCCACGCGGAGCCGCCGGTCGCCGGGCTTCCGCCCGCGCTGAGTCGGTCCGGGGGTGACCGGGCGCCGCGTGGCGCGCGCCGAATCGGAACGCTGGTCGAGGTCCATCGGGTGGCGCCGCTACGCCGGGGTCGGCGGTGCCGTGTGTGCGGTTCCGGCGCGTGCGCGGGAGGCGGTCTCGCGGCGCTGGTACGGCATGTCCACGACGACCGTGTGCGGGCGCCCGATGAGCGCGGCTCGGAGCGACTTGGCCGCCTGGTTGTACAGGGGGCGCTCCCACCAGTGGCGGGGCACGAACTCGGGGACGATGACGAACGTGATGGGTTGCTCGCCCTCCCAGGGCCACGCCTCGTCCAGCCAGTCGAGGTAGGCGAGCATGGGGCCCGCGAGCGCGCGGTACGGCGACTCGACGATGTCCAGCGGGACGTCCTCGAAGCGCGGATCCCACTCGTCTCGAAGGGCGAGCGCCTGCTCCGGCCGGTCGGAGATGATCACCGCTCGAACGCCCGCGCCGATCGACCGCCCGACATTGACCGCCTGGACGACTGCACGATCGATGCCCGCGACTGGCACGACGATCCGGTCCTCCCGGTGCGGTGTCGGGATGACTGCGTCCGGCCCGATGGCCAGCTGCGCAGCCGACGCCTTGTACTGGCGATGGATGAACAGCATCCCGCCGACCAGTAGCGGGATGAGGATGACGACGAGGTACGCGCCGCCGAAGAACTTCTCGTAGACCACGATGGCGAGCACCACGGTGGTGACGATCGCGCCGAGGCCGTTGATGGCGAGGCGACGCCGCCAGCTCTGGCCGCGGACCCGTAGCCAATGCCGGACCATACCCGCCTGCGAGAGCGAGAAGCACACGAACACGCCCACCGCGTACAGCGGGATGAGCAATGTGGTCGTTCCGCCGAAGGCCGCGACGAGGGCAGCCGCGACGCCCGCGAGGAGCACGATGCCCCACGAATAGGCAAGCCGGTCGCCGCGGAAGCTGAACTGGCGCGGCATGTAGCCGTCGATCGCGAGCAGGGCGGCGAGTCGCGGGAAGGCGTTGTACGAGGTGTTCGCGGCCAGGAACAGGATCAGCATCGTGGCCACGAGGAACAGCCCCTGGAGGATGGAGCCGTCGCCGTAGACCGCGCCCGAGACCAGCGAGATGACCGACGGGAAGCCGCCGATGGACGGGACGACCGCGTACGCGTACGCCACGATCGACACGCCGATGAAGATCACGCCGAGGAGGATGGCCATCGCGGCCATCGTGTTCGAGGCGTTCTTCGCTTCCGGCGGCTTGAACGCGGGCACGCCGTTCGCGATCGCCTCGACGCCGGTCAGGGCGACGGACCCGCTCGCGAAGGCCTTCAGGATCAGGAGGATGACCAGCGGCTCCAGGCCGAAGCTCTCCGCGTTCGCCTGGCGCGGCAACGGGTGTGCCGCACCGGTCACCACGTTCACGATGCCGATGACGACGATGCCGAGCGCGAGCACGACGAACACGTAGGTCGGGACCGCGAAGATGTTCCCGGACTCCCGGAGGCCTCGCAGGTTCGCGATCGTCATGAGGGTGATGACCGAGACCGCGATCAGCACC
The DNA here is from genome assembly GCA_016191395.1 of Chloroflexota bacterium. Lineage (GTDB taxonomy): Bacteria > Chloroflexota > Limnocylindria > Limnocylindrales > CSP1-4 > UBA5189. The sequence continues at coordinate 218,418 of JACPOS010000017.1, read as the reverse complement.
TTGTAGTCGCCCGCCGCGGGCACCAGCGAGGCGAGCTGGTCCAGGGCTGACGATGTCGAGACGGCGACCGTCATCACGTAGTCGATCAGGAGCGCGGCGGCGGCGACGAGGCCAAGGAGTGGCGTGAGCTCGGACTTGGCGACCGCATAGGCGCCGCCACCGTTCGGGAACGCCGTGCAGACCTGGCGGTAGCTCAGCGCGACGATCGCAAGCAGGGCGGCGATCGCCACGGAGATCTCGATCGACGACGACAGCGCGACGGCGCCGGCCAGGACCAGGACGCGGAGGATCTCCTCGGTGGCGTATGCGGACGAGCTGATCGCGTCGGAGCTGAAGATCGCGAGCGCCTTGACCTTTGACAGCCGCTCCCCGATCTCGTCGTGGATGGACAGCGGCCGCCCGAACAGGACGGAGCGCACACGCGCGAGCTGGCGCCCGGCTGCGGTTCGCGGCGCCGACGCCGCCTGGCGCGCAATGAGCTGGCCCTCGTCCGCGTACCGGAAATACGGCGCGTGCGGCCGCTCTACCCGGACGCGACGATCCGCCAGCTTCACGCCACGCCGACCCGCGGGTCGCCCAGGGCGTTTCGTGCCGCTCCGGCTGGTCTTCGTGTTCATGTACCAAGCGTGCTCGCGAGGCCCAAGAGGAACGGGCGCCGTGCGGCCGCCGGAGGCTTAAGTTCTTCTCAGGTTTGGGCCGCCGGCTCCCCGCCATCAGGCGCGCGGACGCGGTAGCCGACGCCCGGCTCCGTCACGATGAGGTCGCGGAGGGCCCCGTCGGGATCTGCGGCGGCGAGCTTGTGGCGGAGCTGGCTGACATGGACGTACACGTAGCTGTCCTCGCCCTGGTAGGCCTGGCCCCACACGGCGCGCAGCAGCTTGCCCTTGGTCACGACGCGGCCCTGCTCGCCGAGGAGGACGCGTAGGAGCTCGAACTCGCGCGGCGTCAGGTCCACGGCTCGCCCGTCGATGGCGACCTCGTGCCGGCTCACGTCGAAGACCAGCGGCCCCACGGTGATTCGCGCGCCGACGTCGCCGCCCGGGCCGGCAGCGCGGCGCAGCGCCACCCGCAGGCGGGCATGGAGCTCCTCCAGCCCGAACGGCTTCGTGACGTAGTCGTCGGCGCCGCGCTCCAGTGCCTCCACCTTCTCGCGCTCCGCATAGCGCCCGGACAGGATCACGATGGGCGTCATTGCCTCGCGCCGGATGCGGCGGATCACCTCCAGGCCATCCATGTCCGGGAGGCCCAGGTCGAGCAGGACGACGTCCGGTCGACTGGATTCCCAGCGTTCGAGCGCGGATTGCCCGTCCGCTGCCTCCTGGATCCGGTAGCCGCGCGAGCCGAGCTCGCGGACCAGCACGGCGCGTGTCTCGTCGTCGTCCTCGACGACGAGAACGGTCGCGCCCGGGGCGGTCACGGGTTGCTCATGCGGGCGTCGGGTCCAGCTCGGCCGGCAGCTTCGCTCGGGGCAGGTCGATCTCGACCGCCAGCCCGCCCAGCTCGCTCCGCCGGGCGCGGGCGTCCCCACCCATCGCCCGAACGAGGCCGTACACCACTGCAAGCCCGATCCCGGTTCCGGGGCGACCCCGAACGCCGCTGCCGGGCGCACGGAAGAACTTCTCGAAGACCCGCGCGAGCAGCTCGTCGGGCACGCCCGCGCCGTCGTCCTCCACGACGAGGCTCACCACCTGGTCGCCGGGTGCAGCGGCGCCGATGCGGATCGCCGAGGCCGGTCCGGTGAACTTGAGGGCGTTGTCGAGAAGGTTGGTCAGCGCCTCGTCGAGGAAGACCGGGTCCACGAGCACCGGGATCGCCGGCACGTCCACCCGGACGTCGTGGCCGGCAAGCCGGGGCGCGAAGCGGTCGATCGTCCTGCTCGCCAGGTCGTCCAGCTCGTACACGTCGAGGTTCGCCCGGAGCTCGCCGGCCTCGATCCGGCTGAGATCCAGCAGGTTGGCAACCAGCCGATCCAGCCGCTCCACCTCACGCTCGATCGCGGCGGCGCTGGCGCGCCGCCCGTCGTGGTCCAGGTCGCTGTCCGGCTGGAGCGTCCCGGCCGCCGCCCGAATGGTTGCGAGCGGGGTCCGCAGGTCGTGCGACACGGACTGCAGCAGCGCGGACTTGAGCGCATCGCTCTGGCGCGCGACGTCGGCGGCCTGCGCCTCCGATGCGAGGCGATCCTGGGCGAGCGCCTGCCCGACCTGGTCTGCGCCCGCCGAGATCAGTCGCGTCGCCGACCTGTCGGGGTTCGCGCCACCGCGCTCCCGCACCGCCCAGATCGATCCCAGCGGCCGGCCGCCCGCCTCGATCCGAACCCGGAACGTCTCGTGCGCGGCGCGCGCCCGACCGGCCGAGGGCTGGTGGATGCGCACCCACTCCGCCGGCTGCTCGCCTGGGAAGCGACGCAGCTGCCAGTACAGGCCACCCGGCTGGACCCGGGTGCCCGCTTCCGCGGCAACCCGCTCGGATGCCTCGTCGGCGCCGAGCGAGATCCAGAGCCCGCTCATCCCGCCGGCCCGGAGCAGCAGCTCGGCGATCTCCTGGAGCACCGCGACCATCGACGACCGCGTGGCAAGGGCGCGGCTCACCAGGAACAGCTCGCGCGCCTCACGTTCGCGGGCCTCCGCGGTCAGCGTCCGCGAACGCTCGAGTGCGGTGAGCTGGCCCACGACGAGGCCCACGAACAGCAGCAGGACAAGGCTCAGCCACTCGCCCGGGTCGCTGATCTCCAGCGTGGCGAAGGGCTTGGTGAACAGGTAGTCGTACAGGAGGATCCCGATGACGGCGGCTCCGAGCGCGCCCGCGGTCCCCGACACGAGCGCCGTGACGACCACGGCCAGCAGGTACACGGGCGACGCGTCCGGGATTCCGAACCGCTCCTCCAGCAGCCACACGAGCGCGGATGCCGCGGTGAGCGCCGGGACCGCGACCAGGAGGAGCCGTCCCACGCTGCCGAGGGCGAGTCCGGGAAACCGCGTTCGCAGCGACGCGCTCAGCGCTTGCACGAGTGGATGCTATGCCTGCGGCTGCGCTCGGGCGTCCCGTCCCACCCGGATGCGGTCAGCCGCCCAGGCGGCCGTAGCGGCGCATGACCCCGACCAGCCGGTCGTGCGGAAGGCGGTGGGCGGTCACCCCGTCGCGGCCCGTCATGGTCTCCGCCGCGACGAGCGCGTTGGCGATGGCCTCCTCGGTCGCCTCGACCGTGGCTTCGAACAGCGGATCCAGCGCCGTATCGACGAGCGCCCTGATCTCGATCACGCCCGTGGAGCCGGCCGGCGCCTCGCCGGGTGGCAGCCCGCGATTCCCGGTGGCGAACGCGATGAACAGGTCGCCGGAGGACGTCGATCCAAGCCCACCGGTGCGAGCCAGGCCGAGCCCTGCTCGCTGGGCCAGCCGGGCGCACTGGCCCGGCAGCAGCGGAGCGTCCGTCGCGACCACGATGATGATCGAGCCATCGCGCCCAAGACGGGGCGTCGGGTCGTGCCACTCGTCGTCGGGGTCATCGAAACCGGCGACGAGCTGATCGTCCCAGGCGATGCCACGCCGAGGACGCGCCCATGGAGACGGCACCTCGGTCGTTGGAATTGCGGCCCCGACCGGGACACCGTCAATTCGGAGCAGGCCGCGGCGTCCGTAGTTCGCCTGGACGAGCACGCCCACGGTCCACCCTCCGACGGCCGCAGGGACGACCCGCGAGGACGTTCCGATCCCGCCCTTGAATTCGTGGCAGAGCATCCCCGTCCCGCCGCCAACATTGCCCTCGGTCACGGGTCCGCCACGGAGGTCCGCGATGGCCGCATCCAGGTGCTCTGGCCGGACGTGCTGCCCGGCGATGTCGGACAACCGGCCGTCCCAGGTCTCGCCCACCACCGGGAGCGACCAGTACGCCGAGCCGGGCTTCCGGGTGCGGACGGCATGGGCGACGAGCGCATCGCGCACCGTTCCGACGGAATGCGTGTTCGTGATCGCGATGGAGCCGTGCAGGAGCCCGGCCTCGCGGATCCACTCGAGGCCGGTCACGTCGCCATTGCCGTTGAGCGTGTGGCAGCCCGCGAACACCGGCTCGGTCCAGGTGTCACCGTCGTGCGGGTCGATCACCGTCACGCCGGTTCGCACCGGGCCGTCCCCGACGACGAGCGGGCCTTCGCCCGAGACGATGGTGCTGTGACCGACGCGAACGCCTGCTACGTCGGTGATGGCGTTCAGCGGTCCGGGCGTCCCCTCCCCGATCGCAATGCCGAGATCGCGGGCGCGGATCGCGCCGCTCAATCTGCCTGCGACGTCGAGACGATGTCGACGCCAGGGATGCCGGCGATCTGCTCGAACGCGGCGGAGATGGCGGCCGAGTTCCGGCCGCGGATCGCCACGTCGGCCTGGTAGCTGTCCTTGCCCAGGCGCTGCGTCGCGATCTGGCCGATTTCCAGCTTGTTGAGGATGAGGATCTCGGACACCTGCCCAAGGGAGTCGACCCGCTTCATCGTGAGCCGAACCTGCGTCTCGGGGAGGTTGGAGCCGTGCAGCCGGTCCGCGATCGCGTTGATCGGCCAGAGGCTGACGAGGATCACGGCCGCCGCGACCGCGGCGATCAGGTATTCGCCGGCGCCGGCGGCCATCCCCACGGCCGACGTGGCCCACAGGCTCGCCGCCGTGGTGAGGCCGCGGATGACGATGCCGTCCTTGAGGATCGCGCCGGCGCCGAGAAAGCCGATGCCGGACACGATCTGCGCGGCGATACGGGTGGGGTCCACCGCCGCGACCCGGCCGGCCGCGGCACCTGCCGACGGCTCACCGATGAAGCCGTAGATGGACAGCACCGTGAACAGGCCGGAGCCGACCGCGACCAGCATGTGGGTCCGCAGGCCCGCCGGGTGGCCGTGGATCTCGCGCTCGAACCCGATCGCGAGCCCGAGGATGGACGCGACGATGAGGCGCACCGAGAGGTCCAGCTGGAGCGGCACGTCGATCATCCGCGAAGGTTACTCGCGCCGGGGCGCCCTCTGCGAGCCGGATGAATCCGGAGCGGACGCGCATGATGGCGGCTGTCGATCACGGGGCGAGCGGCGGAGGTACGGGCATGGCCGGAACACGAACCCATCCAGGGGGCATGCGCCACCCGGTCAACCGGGCCATGGTGGAGGAGGCGCCGCTGGGTGCCCGGATCGCGGACCGGGTCACGGGCTTCATGGGCAGCTGGAAGTTCATCATCGTCCAGACCGTCATCGTCGTCATCTGGATCGGCGGGAACATCTGGCTGCTGTTCCACTTCGACCCGTACCCGTTCATCCTCCTGAACCTGGCGTTCTCCACGCAGGCTGCCTATGCGGCGCCACTCATCCTGCTGGCCGGCAACCGCCAGGCGTTGCGGGACCGGATGACCCTGGAGCACGCCGCGTCGGAGGCGGACATCGAGGAGAAGCAGAACGTGGAGCTCCTCGAGGGCAACAAGGCCCTGAGCCAGGGGAACCAGGAGATCCTCAAGCAGGTGGAGGCGCTGGAGCAGCGCATCCTGGATCTCGAGAAGAACATCCTCGCCCGCCTCGGCAACGGGAACGCGCCCAGCGCTTGAGCCCGGACGGCCGAACCGGCCCAGTCAGCGTCCCGTCATGATCCCGGCCCTAGGCTTCCCTGCGTGAACACCATGCCTTCCGGACGACGCCTCGCGTTTGCCGGCTCGGTCGCGATCGGGGCCGCGCTCGCCGTCGGCGAGCTGATCGCCGGGCTCGTTCCCGGCGTTCCGTCGCCGCTCCTCGCGGTCGCGCGATTCATCGTCGACATCCAGCCGCCGGGCGCGAAGGAGATCGTCGTCGGGCTCTTCGGCACGGCCGACAAGGTCGCGTTCCAGGTCTTCATCGTGCTCGTGGCGGCGCTGGTCGGGGCCGCCCTCGGCCGACTGTCGGCAAAGCGCCCGGACGCCGCCGCGGCGGCGCTCGTGGTCTTCACCTTCGCGGGCTTCCTCGCCTCGCTGCGGGAGCCAGGCGTGGCCGCGACCCTCAGCGTCGCCGCGGCCGCCGTGGAGGCGCTCGTCGGCATCTATCTGCTGCGCCGGCTGGTCGCGCTGGCGCCCCCGCCGGGCACCGGCGTTGCCGCCTCGGTCAAGCCGGGCGTCGTGCGCGCCGGCTCGGCAACGCGACGACCGGAGGGCTCGTCGATGCCCGACTGGAGCCGGCGCACGCTCCTGCAGGTGGGCGGCACGCTCGCGGTGGGATCCGTGGCCGCGGGCACGCTGGGCCGCATCCTGCTCGAGAGGCAGCGGGCGCCCGCCGTTCCGGTCACGGCCATTCCGAGCGTCCCGGTCCCGGCCCTGCTCCCATCCGGCGCGGACCTTGCGACGACCGATCTCTCGGCCGCCGGCCTCTCGCCGATCGTCGTGCCGAACGCCAGCTTCTACCGCATCGACACCGCGTTCATCCCACCAACCGTGGACCGGGCGACGTGGCGCCTCAAGGTGACCGGCCTCGTGGATCACCCGGTGGAGCTGACCTACGACGAGCTGGTCGCGCTGCCGATCGTCGAGCAGTTCGTGACGATCGCCTGCGTCTCCAACGAGGTCGGCGGCGATCTCGTGGGCAACGCGAAGTGGACGGGCGTCCCGCTGCGGGCGGTCCTCGACATTGCAGGTGTCCAGTCGAACGCGGACCAGCTCGTCGGGCGCTCCGTGGACGGCTTCACCGCAGGGATGCCGGTCGAGTGGGTCATGGACAGGTCCCGCGTGCCGATGATCGCGGTGGGCATGAACGACGAGCCGCTGCCGCGTGCCCACGGCTACCCGGCCCGGCTGATCATCCCAGGGCTGTACGGCTACGTGAGCGCGACCAAATGGCTCGCAGAGCTCGAGCTCACCCGGTTCGACGCATTCCAGGCGTTCTGGGTCCCCCGCGGCTGGTCCGCGAAGGCGCCGATCCTCACCCAATCCCGCATCGACGTGCCGGCGCGCGGCGCGTCGGTCCCGGCTGGCCGAACCGCGATCGCGGGCGTGGCATGGGCCCCGGACCGAGGGATTCGCGCCGTCGAGGTGAACATCGATGGCACCGGCTGGACGCAGGCGAAGCTGTCCACGCCGATCTCGAAGGCGACCTGGGTCCAGTGGCTGTACCCGTGGGATGCAACCGTCGGCGCCCACGCCATCGAGGTGCGTGCCACCGACGGGACCGGCGAGGTCCAGACGGAATCCATCTCGTCGCCCGCACCGGACGGGGCGCGCGGCCACGACAGGGTCCAGGTGACGGTTCGCTGACCCGCCTTTCGGACCCGGCGCGGTACCCTCGACCCATGCCACGACGCCTCTTCGTCTTCGACCTCCCGGACCGCTTCGCCACCGGCACCATCGGTGAGCCGGGCAACCGCTCGTTCTTCCTGCAGGCGCGCGAGGGCCGTCGGGTCGTCAGCGTGGGCCTGGAGAAGGCGCAGGTCGCGGTGCTCGCGGAGCGCCTCGGCCGCCTCCTCGTGGAGCTGGACAAGCGAGGCATCGCCGAGGACCCGCCGGCGCCGATCACGCCCGACGAACGGCCCCTGGACGAGCCGCTGAACGAGGCCTTCCACGCGACCACGCTCACCCTGGGCTGGGACGTGGATGCGGAGCAGATCCTGATCGAGGCGCGCGCGCCGGGCGAGAACGACGACGAGGAGGTCGAGGCCGAGGACGTCGTGGAGCTGGACGATGACGACGAGGACGGTCCGGACCTGCTCCGGGTCCGGCTGACCGCGGACGCTGCGCGCACGTTCGTGGAGCGCGCGTTCCGCGTGATCCGTGCGGGCCGGCCGCCCTGCCCGCTGTGTGGCAACCCGCTCGACGCGGCCGGCCACATCTGCCCGCGCAAGAACGGCCACTACGTCAACTGAGCTGACCGGGTCGTCGATCGTCGAGGTCCTGCGCGAGGGCGCGCTGGAGCCCATCGGCTGGCTCGTCGGCTCGTCGAACAACGCGATGGTCGTCCGGGTCGCACCCGGCGACCTGCTCGCCGTGTGGAAGCCGACGGCGGGCGAGCGGCCACTGTTCGACTTCCCGCTCGGGACCCTGACCCGGCGCGAGGTCGCAGCCCACCTCGTGTCCGAGGCGATCGGCTGGGGCATCGTCCCGCCGACGCTGCTCCGGGACGGCCCGCACGGCGAGGGCATGGTCCAGCAGTGGATCGAGATCGACGAGACCGCCGACGTCATCGACATGGTCAATGGCGACGACCCGCGGCTCCGTCGGATCGCCGTGTTCGACGCCATCGTCAACAACACCGACCGGAAGGCCGGCCACCTGCTGCCGGTGCCGGGTGGGCACCTGTACGCGGTGGACCACGGCGTGACCTTCTCGAGCGTGCCGAAGCTGCGCACCGTGCTCTGGGCCTGGGCGGGCGCGCCGTTCGACGCCGACGAGCTGGCCGGCCTCGCCCGCGTGCGCGATGCCCTGGGTACCGCGGCCGTGCCCGGGCCGCTCGCCGGCGCGCTCGCCGAGCTGCTGGTCATCGACGAGATCGAGGCCACGCGAGCGCGGGTCGCCGCGCTGCTCGCGACCGGCCGCTTCCCGAGCCCCAGCCCCGAATGGCCCGCGATCCCCTGGCCTCCGTACTGACCACGCGCTGAGGCACCATTACGCGCGTGGCGGATCACGCGCTCGCGATCGACGTCGGAACCCAGAGCGTCCGCGCGATCCTGTTCGACCCGGCGGGCAGTCTCGTGGCGATGGGCCGCGTGCCCATCGAGCCGTATGTCTCGCCGCAGCCGGGCTGGGCGGAGCAGGACCCGGAGGTCTGGTGGATCGCGATCGGCGAGGCCTGCCGGAAGCTCTGGATGGCCGCGGGCGCTCTGCCCGATGGACCGGTGGGGCCGGATCGGGTCGCCGGCGTCGCACTGACCACGCAGCGCGTGACGATCGTCGCCGCCGACGAGAACGGCGCGCCGCTGCGACCGGCGATCGTCTGGCTTGACCAGCGCCGGACCGAGGGGCTGAAGCCGCTCGGCGGGTTCTGGGGCGCCGCATTCCGGGCCCTCGGCGTGCGCGACACCCTGGCCCGCTTCCAGGCGGACGCGGAGGCGAACTGGATCGAGCGCTACGAGCCGGCGGTCTGGAAGCGGATCCGTCGATACGGCGTGCTGTCGTCCTGGCTGACAGCGCGCCTGACGGGCGAATGGGTCGATTCGACCGCGAGCCAGGTGGGCTACCTACCGTTCGACTTCAAGCGCGGCCAGTGGGTCAGCCGGCTCGACTGGAAGTGGCAGGTCGCACCGTTCGACAAGGCGACGCTGCCACGCCTTGTGCCTCCGACCGGACTCCTCGGTGGCCTTACCGCCGACGCTGCCGCGCACCTCGGGGTCGCGGAAGGCACGCCGCTGATCGCGGCTGCCGGCGACAAACAGTGCGAGGCCCTCGGCTCGGGCGCCGTGGAGCCGGACGTCGCGGCGCTGTCGTTCGGGACGACGGCCTCGCTCGGTACGACGCATCGCCGGTACGTCGAGGCCATCCCGCTCGTCCCGCCGTACCCGGCGGCGATCCCGGGCTCGTGGTTCGTGGAGCTCCAGGTGCTCCGCGGATTCTGGATGGTGGAGTGGTTCAAGCGCGAGTTCGGGACAGCGGAGATCACGCGGGCGGCGGGCCTCGACGTCCCGCCGGAGGCGCTCTTCGAGGAGCTGCTGCTCGCCTCCCCGCCCGGCTCGATGGGGCTCATGCTCCAGCCGTACTGGATGCCCGGCGTCCGCTATCCGGGACCGGAGGCGAAGGGCGCGGTCATCGGCTTCGGCGACGCGCACGGGCGGGCGCACGTCTACCGGGCGATCCTCGAGGGCCTTGCCTACGCGCTGCGCGAGGGCGCCGAGCGGACGGTCAGGCGGAGCAAGGTGCCGATCCGCGAGCTCCGGATCTCCGGCGGCGGCTCGCAGTCGCGGGCGGCGGTGCAGCTGTTCGCGGACGTGTTCGGGCTCCCGGCGTCACGCCCCCATACCCACGAGGCCGCGGGCCTCGGTGCGGCGATCGACGTGATGCTCGGGCTCGGGATCCACGCCGACCCGGTGGACGCCGTGGCGGCCATGGTCCGCATGCTGGACCGGTTCGAGCCCGACCCAGCGGCGAATCGCACCTACGAGGATCTCTACCGCTCGGTCTACCTGCCGATGTACGACCGCCTGAAGCCGCTCTACCGCGAGATCCGCCGCATCACGGGCTACCCGCCGACGTAGTCCGCAAGGTGCTCGCCGGTGAGCGTGGAGCGGGCGGCCACGAGGTCGGCGGGCGTGCCCTCGAAGACGATCCGGCCGCCGTCATGACCGGCGCCCGGGCCAAGGTCGATGATCCAGTCGCCGTGCGCCATGACCGCCTGGTGGTGGGCGATGACGATGACCGACTTGCCCGAATCCACGAGCCGGTCCAGCAGGCCCAGGAGCTGCTCTACGTCGGCGAGGTGCAGGCCCGTCGTGGGCTCGTCGAGGACGTAGATCCCGCCCTTCTCCGCCATCCGGGTGGCGAGCCTGAGGCGCTGTCGCTCTCCGCCCGACAGGGAGGGCAGCGGTTGGCCGAGCTTCAGGTAGCCGAGCCCGACGTCCTCGAGGCGCACCAGGATGGCCGCGGCCGCCGGCGTCTTCGCGTCGCCGTCCGAGAAGAACGTGCGCGCCTCGGCGACCGGCAGGTCGAGGACCTCGGCAATGTTCAGCCCGCCGAGCCGTAGCTCCAGGACCGAGGCCTGGAATCGCCTGCCACCACAGTCCTCGCAGGGAGTCGCCACGGTCTCCATGAAGCTGAGCTCGGTGTAGATCATCCCGTTGCCGTTGCACGTGGGGCAGGCGCCCTCGGAGTTCGAGGAGAACAGCGCCGGCTTGACGTCGTTGGCCTTCGCGAACGCGGCGCGAATCGGATCGAGCAGGCCGGTGTACGTCGCGGGGGTGCTCCGGCGCGAGCCCTGGATCGCGCCCTGGTCGATCGACACGACGCCTGCGGAGGCCGGGATGGAGCCGTGGATGAGCGACGACTTCCCGGAGCCGGCCACGCCGGTCACGACGCACAGCACGCCGAGCGGGATGTCGACGTCGACGTCCCGAAGGTTGTGGGCGTCCGCGCCACGAATCTGGAGCTTGCCGCTCGGCTTCCGGACTGTCTCCTTGAGCGCCGTCCGGTGGTCGAGATGCCGGCCGGTGAGCGTGTCGGACGCCTTCAGCCCGTCCACGGTCCCCTCGAAGCAGATGGTTCCGCCGCCGGTGCCCGCTCCTGGCCCGAGGTCGACGACGTGGTCGGCGATCACGATCGTCTCGGGCTTGTGCTCGACGACGAGCACGGTGTTGCCCTTGTCCCGCAGCTCGAGCAGCAGGCGGTTCATCCGCTCGATGTCGTGCGGGTGCAGCCCGATCGTCGGCTCGTCGAAGACGTAGGTGACGTCGGTCAGCGCGGACCCGATGTGGCGGACCATCTTGGTCCGCTGCGACTCGCCGCCCGACAGCGTCCCGGACGGGCGGTCGAGCGAGAGGTAGCCGAGACCGATCTCGACGAACGAGTCGAAGAGGTGGAGCAGGCTCGCGACCAGCGGCGCCACGCCCTTGTCGTCGATGCCGCGGAGCCACTCGGCCGCGTCGGTGACCTGCATCGAACAGACGTCGGCGATGGAGATGCCCTTGATCTTCGACGATCGCGCCACCTCGTTGAGCCGGGTGCCGTCGCACACCGGGCAGGTCTTGAACACGGCGGCGCGCTCCACGAACGCCCTGATGTGGGGCTGGAGCGAGTCGACGTCCTTGCTGAACATCGACTTGCGAAGCTTCGGGATCAGGCCGTCGTACGTGACGTTGATCCCCCGGGCCTTCACCTTCGTCGTCTGCTTGTACAGGAGGTCGCGGCGCTCCCTGTCGGTGTAGTCCCTGATCGGCTTCGTCGGGTCGAAGAAGCCGGATTCGGCGTACTGGGTGACCATCCAGCCGTCCGCGGTGTACCCCGGCACGAGGATCGCGCCGTCGAGGAGCGACTTCGACTCGTCGAGGATCACGGACAGGTCGAGGTCGGACACCGTGCCGCGTCCCTCGCACTCGGCGCACATCCCGCCGAGATAGATCGCGCCCTGGACGATCTTCTGCTCACCCCTGGGGCCGGTCATGACGCCGCTCGCGCGGGTGGTTGGGATGTTGAAGGAGAACGCCGTCGGGCCGCCGATGTACGGCTGGCCGAGGCGGCTGAACAGGCTGCGCAGCATCGCGTTGGCGTCGGTGACGGTGCCGAGCGTCGAGCGCGGGTTCGCCCCGAGCCGCTCCTGGTCGACGATGATCGCGGTCGTCAGCCCTTCGAGCAGGTCGACGTCCGGACGCGCCAGCGTCGGCATGAAGACCTGGACGAACGTCGAGTAGGTCTCGTCGATCAGCCGTCGCGACTCTGCCGCGATCGTGTCGAAGACCAGCGAGCTCTTGCCCGAGCCCGAGACACCCGTGAACGCCGTCAATCGGCGCTTCGGGATCTCGACGCTGACGTCCTTCAGGTTGTTGACCCGCGCGCCGTGGACACGGATCAGGTCGTGGCTGTCAGCGACCCGGGTGCTGCTCAGGCCCGGACTTCCTGGCGCATGAACCGGACGTAGGCGAGCGCGAAGCAGCCGATCGTCAGGGCGAACAGCGTCACGACGGCCGGCCAGATCAGGACCAGGCTCTGGATCACGGACAGCGAGGAGTCCGGGAAGAAGTTCTGCGCCTGGAGGTACTGGCTCTGCGTGATCGTCCGCGATGTCGTCTGCACGGTCGGGTTCAGGATCACGTTCGTGATGTCGCCGTAGAGCGTGCTCGGCAGGAACTGCCCGATGAAGTGCCGAGCGTTCGGGTCGTCCGGGGCGATCACGCTCGCGACGAACCCGATCAGGAACGGGCCGAAGAACGGCACCGCGACGAACAGCCACGTACCGAAGGCAACCAGCGCGGAGGTGGCGGCCCGTCGGATCACGACCGACAGCAGCAGCCCGAAGGCCAGCCAGAACGCCACGTACAGGATCGTCACGAGCAGCCAGAGGACGACCCGCGCGATCTCCGACGCGGCGGGGGCGATCCCCAGTCGGAAGAGGCCGAAGGCCGCGATCAGCAGCACGACGCCCACGAGCACCGTGGAGATGATCGCGAGACCGGCCACGAACTTGCCGTTGATGACGTCGTCGCGGTGGATGGGCTGCGAGAGCAACCGGGGCAACGTGCCCTCGTGCCGCTCGCCGTTGATCGCGTCGAAGGCGAACGCGACACCGAGCAGCGGCGCCGCGATGCTGATCCAGAAGTCGACGCGCAGGATCGGCACGCCCTCCGGGGCCAGCCGGAACAGGAACAGGAAGATGGCGGGCGTGATGCTCGCGCTCGCCGCGACGGACCGGATCTGGTCCGCGGCGAAGTACAGGGGGATCAATGCGGCAATGCCGAGCACGATGAGCAACACGTACAGCCGCGCGCTCAGCAGGTGGTCGGTGAACTCCTTGGCCGCGATCGTGATCCAGCCCGGGCGAAGCCGGGCCTCCCTGAGGTCAGCGGTTGCCGATCGTGCCGTCATGCCGCGCTCTCCACGCCTGTCTGCAGGCGGGTACTGACCGCCTGCCGGTAGATCTCGTCCAGCGAGGCCTGGGCCTCGCGGATGGAGCTCAGGCGGAGCCCCTTCGACGACGCGAGCGCGAGGATCGCCTCCCGCACCGCGGTTGCCTCGTTCGCGGGCTTGGCAAGCACGACGAACGGATCATGCGCCTTGGCCGGGGCGTGCACCTCGATCACGCCCTTGACCGACTCGAGGGCTGCAGCGGTGGTGGCGAGCCCCGCCCTGTCGAGCCCCTCGAACCCGACCTCGATAGTCGCCGCCCCGTCGCCGAACCGCTCGGCGAGCTCCGGAACGGTCCCGACGCCGATCAGCCTGCCGGCGGCGAAGATGCCCACGCGATCGCAGACCGACTGAACCTGGACCAGCAGGTGGCTGGACAGCAGGACCGCGAGGCCGTGCTCGCGGACAAGGCCACGGAGCATGTCCAGGATCTCGACGACGCCAATGGGGTCGATCGCCGTGGTGGGCTCGTCGAGGATGAGGACGGACGGGCCCTTGACCAGCGCATCGGCGATGCCGAGACGCTGGAGCATGCCGCGCGAATAGGTGTCGACGCGGGTGTCGGCGCGATCGGTCATCCCGACCTGGTCCAACACCTCGCCGATCTTGGTGTCCGCCTCGCGACCGTAGAGGCCGTTCAGGCGAGCGGTGTAGCGGAGGTTCTCCCGGCCGGTCATGCCGTCGTAGAAGCCGACGTTGTCCGGGAGGTAGCCCACGTGGCGCTTCACCTCCAGCGGGTATCGCCGCGGATCGAGGCCGACGACCCGCGCCCCGCCGCTCGTGGGCTCCGTGAGCCCGAGGAGCATCAGGATGGTGGTCGTCTTGCCGGCGCCGTTCTGGCCCAGGAGGCCGAAGATCTCGCCGGCATGGACCTCGAGGTCCAGCGCCTCGACGGCGACGAGGTCGCCGTAGCGCTTGGAGAGCCGGCGCGTGATGATCGGCGCGGTCATGTCCTCGATGGGCGCCCGATCACGCTGGCGCGACCGGCCCTTTCGCGGCAGGCGCCGCTCGGCGGGGGGCGTGGCTGATGCCGTCATGGCCTAGCGCCGCCCGTAGCGCCGGAAGACCCACAGCAGGCCGCCGATGATGATCACGATCAGGCCGACGGCGATGAGCGCGCCGACGAGGGACGCCTCGACGGTGAACCGGATCTCGGCGGAGTCGTTGGCCTCCTGGCCCTTCGCCGTGAAGGTCAGGGAATAGTCGCCCGCGATCGCGTCGGCGGAGGGCGTGATCTTGGCCGTGACGTTCACCGCCTGGCCGGCCGCGATGGACGCAATGGTCGGCGGGTCGTAGGTCGCCTTCCAGTTCGTCGGCAGCGAGCCGGACACCACGACGTTCGTGACCGGCGCGGTGCCGTTGTTGGTGATGGTGAACGTCTCGTCCGTGGCGTTGCCGGCCGGTCCGTTCGCCGACAGCACCTGGGTCGGCGTGGAGAGCGTCAGCGCATAGCTGCCGGTGATCTCGAGGCCAAGCTCGATCGGGAACTGCTTCCCGCCGACGGTCGCGACGACCGCGACCTTGTACGTGCCGGCGTCGGCATTGGAGGCCGGCGTGACCTTGACGGCGACGTTGTTGGTGCCGCCGGCCTTGGCCGTGCCACTGACCGCCTGCTCCTGGCCGGTGAGCGTCACGTCGACGGTCCAGCCCGTTGGCCCCTCACCCGTCGCCGTGTAGCTGACGTCCGCGGGGGTCTGATTCGAGATGGTGAGGTTGAACGTGTAGCTCTGGTTGGACGAGCCCTTGAGGGCCGTGTAGTCCGGCTTGACCGTGACCACGCCGCCGGCGTCCGCCTGCACGTTGATGTCGAGCGGCAGCGTCACCGTGGTGCCGCTGCTCGTCGCGGTGACGACGATCCTGGCAGGGCCCGTGGCGTCCGTGGGCACGTCCACGTCCAGGCGGACGGTCGTGGCCTTGTCGCCGTCGGTCTGCACGGCCGCAACCACGCGGCCACCGCCGCGCAGCACAGCCTTCCACGACGCAGGGGCGCCGCTGACCGCGAGGTCGATGCGCGCCGGGTCGGTGGTCTGCAGCGACAGGTCGAAGGCCACCTGTGTCCCGGGGCTCACGGTGATCGCCGGGTACGGCGTCGTCAGCGTCAGGCCATTCGCGGCCAGCGCGCCCGAGACGCCCAACGGCAGGGTTCCCAGCGCGAACGCGATCGATAGCAGTCCCCGAAGCCTTCGTGAGAACAAGGTCGTCAAGCCTCCAACTGTGATGTCCGTCGCGAGCAACCCATCGCGGGGCCGGGTCCCCGCGCGGTGGGCACGCCGAAAGGTCGCGCCCGGGCAAGGTCTGCGGCGACGAATCTTGCAACAACTGCACATTCCTGCAACAAAGCCGCGGATGAGGGTCTGTTATGACTCCTGAATCGGTCCCTTCCGGGTGACGTTCGGCGGCTCGCACGAGCCATTTGGGCCCTGTTCGCGGCCTCCGTCGATCGGCGACCATTTGACAGGTCGGGGGTTTGCCCGCATCCTCGACAGCGTCAAACAGAAGGCCATGAACGGACAGCAGGTCTGAGCATCGACCGAGTCAAGGAACCGGTGCGACTCGCTCCCGCGTCCAGCAGGCACGAACAACCCGCTCGAACCGCCCAACCCGCGACGAGCCACAGGACCGACGTTCGGGGCCCACACCGCCCGGAACACCGGCCGCGAGGACCAGAGAACCAGATGCTTACCCGTACCTACCATTCGTCCGTCGTCGGACGATCCGCCTCGATTCGCCGGATGCGCCGGCGCTCGATGGCAACCAGGCTCTACTGCCGCACCAATGGCTGCACGAGCTTCCTGGAGCTGCAGCCCGAGACCGCCCTCGCCGTGTGCCCCGTATGCGGCTACACGCGTCAGCTCGACTGAGCGCCTGACCGGCTGACGGCCCGGCCGTCGCCGCGGGTGGCGACGGAGGTGGACCTCGGTCGGCGCACGTCTGCGTTCGACGCGGCCCTCGCCGCCAGTTCGCCTAGCATCGGGTCGATGACTCCCCTGGCACACGAGGCAGCCCACCTCGACGCCCGCGCCCTCGACGCGGCGCGATTGCGTTCGCGCATTGCGCTGTTCGTCGGCGTCGCGTTCGGGAGCACCGGCCATATCGCGGCGGTCACCGTCGCCGCGATCGTCGGCCAGGACCTGCTCGGGAGCGCAACGCTCGCCGGGCTGCCCGGTGCGACGGTCGTGCTCGGCGCCGCGGCGGGCGCGATCTACCTGTCCGGGATCATGGCCAGACGTGGGCGCCGCCTGGGCCTGACCGTCGGCTACATCCTCGCGGTGCTCGGTGCGCTGATTGCCACGCTCGCAATCGTCACGCGGTCGTTCCCGATTCTCGTCGTCGGCACGTTCCTGATCGGCTTCGGCAACTCCTCGAACAACCTGTCCAGGTATGCCGCCGCAGACATGGTCCCATCGAAGCGCAGGCCGGTCGCGATCGGTCTCGTCGTGTGGGCGGCGACGATCGGCGGCATCGTGGGGCCGTGGCTCGTACCGCTCGCGAAGGACCTTGCGCCCAAGCTCAACCTGCCGCCGCTCGCCGGGCCCTACCTCGTGCCCGTCGTCTTCGTGGCGATCGCGGCGGCGCTTTCGTTCCTCCTGCTCCGACCCGATCCATTCGCGCTGGCGGACGAGTCGGCGAAGCACGACGAATCGCCGGACCTGAAGGTCCCGATCCGGACGATCCTGATGCGCCCGATCGTGCTCACGGCCATCGCGGCGCTCGTCGGCGGCCAGGCGACGATGACGCTGATCATGACCATGACGCCACTCCACCTGACGGCGAATGGCCATGGCCTTGAGGTCGTGGGCCTGGTGATCAGCGGCCACGTCGCCGGAATGTTCGCGCTCGCGCCCCTGTCCGGCTGGATCACGCAGCGGGCGGGCGCGGTCGGCACCATCTTCCTGGGCTCCGCCGTGCTCATCGGCTCGTCCCTGCTTGCCGCCATCGCGCCGCCGCAGCGTGACGAGCTCCTGTTCGTCGCCTTGTTCCTGCTCGGCTGGGGCTGGAACCTGGGGTTCGTCGCGGGCAGCAGCCTGCTCTCGTCCGGGGTATCCCTCGCGGAGCGCGCCCGGGTCCAGGGTGCAGCCGACGCTGTGATCTGGTCGACGTCGGCGCTCGCCAGCGTGGGCTCGGGTCTGGTCGTCGCGGCTGCGGGCTACACGATGCTCGGGCTCCTCGGCGTCGGGATCGTCGCCGGCCCGGCACTGCTCCTCTTCAGCCGGCGCCAGGCGATCTCGCCCGGGACGCCCTCGTAGCTCGGGCCCTACGCGACCAGCTCGCGCACCAGCCACGCCGCGAGCGTCCGCGCGCACGTCGCGACGTCGTCCACGGAGACCCACTCGTCCGCGGAGTGCGCCACGCGCTTGTCGCCCGGCCCGAAGATCACGGTGGGCGTGTTGCCCTCGTGGACGAGCAGCCGCATGTCCGCTCCGTATGGCTCGCCGGTCATCGGGGGAACGTGGCCAAGGACGGCACCCGCGACGGCGGCAAGCCCGACGGGCAGCGGGTGATCCGCCGGCATCCGCGCCGACGAGAACCTGCCACCGGTCAGCTCCACCGTCGCGGGGTGATCGCGCAGGAAGGGGTCCGATTCGTTCGCGTCGTCGATGCACCGCTGGAGGTCCCGATCCGCATCGCGCCACGTCTGGCCGAGCTTGACGCCATACCGGCCCTCGGCTTCGATCCGGTCGATGACGCTGGACGCCCACGCGCCGCCGGCGACCTTGCCGATGATCGTCGCGTAGGGCAGGCCGTGGACGGTCATGAGCGGGTCCGTCTCGGCGCCGTTGCGCGCGGTCTCGTCCGCCTCGAGCGCGCGGACCAGCGTCTGCAGGTTGTCCAGCGCAGAGATGCCCTCCCGGCGCACCGAGGCGTGCGCGGCGCGCCCGGGCACGGTGAGCTTGAACGTGATCGCGCCGGCGTGGGCGATCACGATCTCGAGGTCGGTGGGCTCGGTGATGACGGCCATGTCGCCGGTCACGCCCGCGCGGATCGCGGCCAGCATCCCCTGTCCGCCATCCTCCTCCGACGGCACGCTTGCGACGAGGATCTCGCCACCGAGCCGGTCCGCAAGCCCGGCCGAGACGAGCGCCCGGACCGCGCCGAGGATCGAGGCGACCCCGCCCTTCATGTCCACCGCGCCGCGCCCATAGACGCGAGCGCCGTCGCGCTCCCCCGCCCAGGGATCGTGCGTCCACGTCGCCGGATCCCCGGTCGGCACGACATCCACGTGTCCGACGAGCACGATCCGCCGCCCGCCCGGCCGTCCGAGTCGGCCCAGCACGATCGGAAGCCGGTCGCGCGGCATCTCGTCGCCGGGCCAGTCAGGGTCTGCCCGCGCGACCGTGGGATCCACCTCGACCCGCTCGACCCGGGCGCCGGCTTCCGCGAGCAGGGCCGCGACGAGATCCTGGACCGCGCCCTCGTCGCCGGTGACGCTCGGGATGCGGACGAGGCGCGTGACGGCATCGGCGGTCCACGCGGCGTCGACCGAATCGGCGGCCCGCCGCTCGACCTCGCGCAACCCGGAGTCGGCGGTCATCCCCGGAGGATCGGCCGGGTCATGCAGGTGGGGCCGCCGGACCCGTTCATGCCGATCTCGAATGCCGGGTACGTGTGGACTTCCACGCCGTGGGCGGCCATCGCGGCCGCGGTCAGGGGATTGCCCTCCGCGGCGATCACGACGCCCGGACGTACCGCCAGCACGTTGACGCCGAGCGTGGGGTACTCCTCCTCCGGCACGTCGATCAGGCGATAGCCGAGGTCGCCGAGGAGCTGCCACAGGCCCGCGGGCAACAGCGGCGTGAACACGACTGCGAGGTCATCCGCGATGGGGCTGATGACGGACATCAGGTGCACGAGCTCCGCCGGGCCCTTCCAGTACGGCACGTCGAAGATCCGCACGTCGCCGCCGACGAGCGCGGCGAGCTGGTCCGCGCCCGCCTGATTCGTCCGCAGCGTCCGCCCGATGCAGAACAGGTCCGGCCGGAGCCAGAACGTGTCGCCGCCCTCGATCGTGCCCGGCGCCTCGATCCGGCCCGCCGTAGGGATACCGTGGGCGCTCGTCCAGCCCTCGACCGCCGCTGCCTCCGGCACGCGGTTCGGCTTGCCCGGCCGAAGCGGGATCGCGCCCCTGTCCGTGACGATCAGGGGGTCGTAGGCGTACAGCAGGTCCGGGCTGTCGATCTCGACGTCCAGCAGGTGGACCCGCGTGCCGAGCGACGCAAGGAGGTCGGCGAACGCGGCATGCTCGCGCTTGGCGACCTCGAGGTCGCACGCGTGGAGGAACCCGTAGGCGGGGTTGTCGAACGCCCTCCTGAAGGCCTCGCCCGGCGCCTTCAGGAGGGCCTCGCGAAGCGGCGCGACGTTGCTCTGGCCGCCGTACGCCTGGGTCAAGCTGCCGAGTGCCCCGCGATGTTCGCGAGCTCCTCGGCCAGCCGGTCGACCTCGGCGCGCGTGTTGTAGTGGGTGAGGCCGATGCGGACGACGCCGTCCGGCGCAAGGCCGAGCCGCTCGATGAGCCCGGTGGCGTAGAAGTCGCCGTCCCACACGGCGATGCCGCGCGCGCCCAGCCGTTCCGCCGCGGCCCGCGGCGTGACGCCCGCGATCCTGATCGCGGCCGTCGGGGTCCGGCGGTCCATGTCCGCTTCCGCGGTGAGCCCGACGATCTCCACGCCCTCGATCGCGGTCAGCCTCGTCGCGAGATACCGATAGAGGTCCAGCTCGTAGGCGCGAATCGCGCGCATCCCGGCGCGGAGGGCCGCGCGCCGCGCGCTGTCCGCGGCGGCGCCGCCGTATCGCCGCCCGATGTCCGCCAGGTACTCGATGGCGGCGACGGCGCCGGCATACCCCTCGAAGTTGCCGGTGCCGGTCTCGAAGTGATGCGAGGCAGGACGGACCTTGTACGTCGGGAGCTTCTCGGCGATCTCGCGCCGCCCGTAGACCGCCCCGACGTGCGGGCCGAAGAACTTGTAGGCGGAGCAGGCGACGAAGTCCGCGCCGACCGCGCGCGCGTCGAGGGCGAGGTGCGGGGCCGCGTGGACGGCATCCACGAAGACCCAGGCGCCGACCCTGTGCGCGCGCGCCACGACCTCGGCGATCGGGTTGATCGTGCCGACCGCGTTCGAGGCCCAGCCCACGGCGACCAGCTTCGTGCGCTCGTTGAGCACGGCGTCGAGGCCCTCCAGCCGAAGGGTGCAGTCCTCCAGGCGGGGCTCCCAGGTCCGGACGATCACCTCCGAGTCGCGGGCCGCGGCGATCCACGGATCCACGTTCGCCTGGTGGTCCAGCCCGGAGACCACGATCTCGTCACCCGGCCGCATCGTCGCGGCAATGGAGCGGGAGATGTGGAACGTGAGGGTGGTCATGTTCGGGCCGAGCGTGATCTCGTCCGCGTCCACGCCCAGGAGGTCGGCGAGCGCGGCATGCGCGTCGTCGACGATCGCGTCCGAGCGCTCCGACGTGAGGAAGGCACCACAGTGATTCGCGTTCGACTCGCGGTAGTACCTGACGACAGCGTCGATGACCGTCGAGGGGACCTGCGTCCCGCCAGGGCCGTCGAAGAAGACCATCGGCCGGCCCTCGTGGGTGAGCGAGAGGGCCGGAAAGCGCGCTCGAATCGCATCGACGTCAAAGGTGGTCATGTCGCTCGGGATGCTAGCCGTTCCGGTCCTCGTTGACCGTGCAACGACTTGGGCCGTACGATTGCCCGGTCATGCCCTCGCCCACCGCGACCCAGATCCAGCCGCTCACGCCCGGCGACGAGCGGCTCGCGCCGTGGCGCGCGTTCGTGACCGCGCAGGCGCACGTGTCGCGCCGGCTGGACGAGGACCTGCGAGCCGAGCACGGCCTGTCGCTCCAGGAGTACGTGGCACTCCTGATCCTCGTGGAGTCGCCCGAGCGCCGGCTGCGCATGGGCCGGCTGGCGGACGCCCTGACGCTCTCGAAGAGCGGGGCGACCAGGCTCATCGACCGGCTCGTGGACGACGGGCTCGTCGCCCGCGTCACCTGCTCCAGCGACCTCCGGGGCGCCGAGGCCGCGCTCACCGAGGCCGGGGTCAACCGCCTCCGTACCGCGGCGCCGACCCACCTCCGTGGGATCGCCGAGTACTTCCTGTCCGCCATCGACGGCGACGACCTCCAGACGGTGGAGCGGACGATGAGGTCCGTCGCAGACCGCGCGTGCGGCTCGCGAGATCGAGACTGACCGGCCGCCTCCTCGTCGGAACCTCGGGGTTCTCGTACCCCGACTGGACGCCTCGCTTCTACCCCGCCGGGACTCGACCTGCCGATCGCCTGGCCGTGTACGCAGGCCGCCTTCCGGCCCTGGAGCTCAACGCCACGTTCCGTCGCCGGCCCACCGCCGCCGCGATCGCCGGGTGGCTGCGAGCCACGCCGCCGGACTTCCGGTTCGCGGTCAAGGCCCAGCGCGGCTCGGCATTTCGCGCGCTGTCGGGATCGCCGGACGAGAGCGTGGCCTGGCTCACGGAGCCGCTGCCCGCGTTCGGTGAGCGGCTGGGGGCCGTGCTCATCCGCGTCCCGGCCGAGGTGCGGCGCGACGGCCCGTGGGTGAGCGGCGACACCGCGCTCGCGGATGCGCGCCTCGCGACGCTGCTCGCGTCGTGGCCGCGCGAGATCCCGCTCGTCGTCGAGCTCCAGGATCCGTCGTGGCACGTGGACGAGACCTTCGCGGCGATGCGCGGGACCGGCGCCGTCCTGTGCACCACGGACCTCCCGCCCGAGGGCGACGAGGGTGCCGGCGGGACGACGCCGGGCGGCGACGCGGAACCCGCCGTGGCCGATCGGGAGCCGCCGTTCATCCGGCGGACCGGCTCGTTCCTGTACCTGCGGCTGCGTCGCCACGACTACGACGCGACCGCCCTGGACGCGTGGGCCGCGCGGATCGAACCGTTCCTCGCGGCCGGCGACGACGTGTTCGTCTTCTTCCGCCACGACCCGGTTGGGCGTGCCGCCGAGCTGGCGCGGGAGATGCTCGCCCGATTCGAGCGCGACTGACCTGCGCGACGGCTCAGCCGGCGGCGGCTCCATGGGGGCGGCCGCCCTGGTGATCGGCGCGGTGGGTGTATTCCGCTGGGCCGAACATCACCAGCACCACGAGGTCTTCCTCGATATGGTGAAAGCGGTGCTCCGCGTCCGCACCGACGAACACGACGGACCCCGCCTGCACCGGCCGATCCTCTGACCCGACCTTGATCTGCGCCCGGCCCGAGACCACGTGGTAGACCTCGTCCTCGGTGTGCGGGCTCTGCGGGTCGGTGCCGCCGGCCGGCAGGACGTACAGGCCCACCGACAGGTCGTGCGTGCGGATGAACTCGTGGTAGAGCCGGCCGGATGCGGCGAGCGTCGCGCGGAGGTCACCCAGCTCGAAGGCATCCATGGCTCCCGAGGCTAGCACCGCCGAAATGGTGCGGGAGCGCACGGCGCGCCACGCTCGGCGTACAGTCCGGCCATGACCCACCGACCTGTCCACACGTTCGCCCTTCTCGCGGCTGTCACGGCGCTTGCCGTCGGCGCCTGCCAGGCCTCGACGCCGACGGCTGCCCCGTCGGCCACGGCGGTCCTGCCGACTCCGACGCCGGCGGCGGCGAGCCCGACCCCGACCCCGTTCGAGGTGCCGAGCTTCGGGCCGGATCGGACGCCACCCCCGGCGAGCCCCGCGCCACGGCTTTCGCAGATCTCCGTCACCCTCCAGCCGTTCGCGAAGGTTCCCGGCGGGCCGCTCGCCGTCGCGGCACCGGACGACGGCACCGGTCGCCTGTTCGTGGCGTCGCAGGACGGCAGGATCTGGGTCGTGCAGAAGGACGGGTCGGTCCTCACGGACCCGATGCTGGACATCGGGAACCTCGTCAGCAAGGGCGGCGAGCAGGGGCTGCTCGGGATCGCGATCCACCCGACCTTCCCCACCGATCCGCGGATCTTCATCAACTACACGGACCTGGAGGGCGATTCCATCGTCGCGAGCGCGGCCGTGAGTCCCGATGATCCGAACGTGCTGGATCCCGCGACGCTCACGAAGCTCCTGTTCGTCGACCAGCCGTACGAGAACCACAACGGCGGCAGCGTCCAGTTCGGGCCCGACGGCAAGCTGTACCTGTCCTTCGGCGACGGTGGCAGCGCCGGGGATCCGATGGGGAACGGCCAGAACCTGAAGCGCCTGCTCGGGAAGATCCTGCGGATCGACATCGACGGCGATCCCGCCGCCGGGCCGTACGTCATCCCATCCGACAACCCCTATGCGAAGGCCGGTGACAGTGCGCTCCCGGAGATCTGGCACTGGGGTCTCCGCAACCCGTGGCGGATGTCCTTCGACCGCGCAACCGGCGACCTGTGGATCGGTGACGTCGGGCAGGACGCCTACGAGGAGGTCGACGTCGCGCGCCAGGGGATCAGCAACCTGAACTTCGGCTGGAACATCATGGAAGGGACGCATTGCTTCAACCAGCGGACCTGCGCGACCACGGGCCTGACCTTCCCGGTGTCCGAGTACGGCCGCGACAAGGGCTGCACCGTCATCGGTGGCTACGTGTACCGCGGCAAGGCGTACGCGATGCTGACCGGCGCCTACCTCTTCGCCGACTACTGCGCGGGCACGATCTTCGCGCTCGACGCGGCGACGACCGGACTCGCGACGCCCGTACAGGTCGGCGCCGGCGAGCCCGGCCAGATCTCGGCGTTCGGCGAGGACCCCAACGGTGAGTTGTACGTCACGACGCTCGACGGGCGCCTGTGGCGGGTGGTCGGCGCGGCGCGCTAGGCGTTCGGGGCTCAGGCGTCGAGCGGATCGACCTTCTCGGGATCGATCCCGAGCTTCTCGAGCGCCGCGGCGGCGGCAGCCGGCGGGATGGAGCCGGCCCGTGCCAGCGCGGCGAGCGCGGCGGCGGCGATGCTCGCCGAGTCGATCTCGAAATAGGCGCGGAGCGAGTCGCGGGTGTCGCTGCGCCCGAAGCCGTCGGTGCCGAGCGTGACGAACGGGGCGTCGATCCACGGCCGAACGAGATCCGGCAGGGCCTTCATCCAGTCGCTCGCGGCGACGATCGGGCCGCCCTTCGCTCCCAGGACCGTCGAGACGAACGGCGTCCGCGGCGGCTCGGCGGGGTGGAGGCGATTCCAGCGGTCCACCTGGAGCGCCTCGCGGCGGAGCATCGGGAACGACGGCGCCGAGTAGACCTCCGCGGCCACGCCGAACTGCTCGGCGAGGAGCGCCTGCGCGGCGATGACCTGGAGCAGGATTGAGCCCGAGCCGACCAGCCGGATCGTCGGGGCGCCCTTGGCGAGCTTCGGTGCAGCCGCGAACGGATAGATGCCGCGGAGGATGCCCTCGTCGACGCCCGCGGGCTTGGCGGCCATGGGGTAGTTCTCGTTGTAGAGCGAGATGTAGTAGATGAGGTCCTCGCCCTTGACGTGCATCCGCTCGATGCCGTCGCGGATGATCGCGGCCAGCTCGTAGGCGAACGTCGGGTCGTAGCCGCGGGTCGCCGGATTGGTCATCGCCAGCACGTGGCTGTGACCGTCGTCGTGCTGGAGGCCCTCGCCGGTGAGCGTCGTCCGGCCGGCGGTCGCGGCCATGAGGAACCCGCGGGCGCGCGCGTCGCCGGCCGCCCAGAGCTGGTCGCCGGTGCGCTGGAAGCCGAACATGGAGTAGAAGATGTAGAACGGGATGACCGGGTAGCCGTGCGTGGCATAGGACGTTCCGGCGGCCTGGAAGCCCGCGGCGGAGCCGGCCTCGGTGATCCCCTCCTCCAGCACCTGGCCGTCGATCGCCTCGCGGTACTTGAGGACGAGCTCGCTGTCCACCGGCTCGTAGCGCTGGCCGGTCGCGGAGTAGATCCCGACCTCGTTGAAGAGCGGGTCCATGCCGAACGTGCGTGCCTCGTCCGGGATGATGGGCACGATGCGCGACCCAAGGTCCGGGTCGCGAACCAGGTTCCGGAGCATCCGCGTGAACGCCATCGTGGTGGACACGGGCGTTGGTGAGCCTGCCGCGAACTCCGCGTCGAAGGTGGGCTTCGGGGTCGGCAGGACGACGGGGTGGACCGTGCGCTTCGGAATCGGGCCGCCGAGGGCCGCGCGCCGCTCGTGGAGGTACTGGACCTCCTCGGAGCTCGGGCCCGGGTGGTAGTACGGGGCGTCCTTCAGCTCGGCGTCCGGAATCGGCAGCTCCAGGCGGTCGCGGAAGACCCGGAGCTCCTGCTCGGACAGCTTCTTGGCCTGGTGGGTGATGTTCCGCGCCTCGACCCCGGGGCCCAGCGTCCAACCCTTGACGGTCTTCGCGAGGATCACCGTCGGGGCGCCGCGGTGCTCCGTGGCCGCCTTGTACGCGGCGAAGACCTTGCGGTAGTCGTGGCCACCGCGCCGCAGCTTCGAGAGGTCGTCGTCGGTCAGGTGCTCCACGAGCGCCCTGAGCCGCGGATCAGGTCCGAAGAAGTGCTCGCGGACGTACGCCCCGCCCATGACGGAGAACTTCTGGAACTCGCCATCGACCGTCGAGTTCATCTCCTCGACCAGGACGCCGTCGCGGTCGCGCGCGAGCAGCTCGTCCCACTCGCGGCCCCAGATGACCTTGATCACGTTCCAGCCGGAGCCGCGGAAGACCGCCTCCAGCTCCTGGATGATCTTGCCGTTGCCGCGGACCGGGCCATCGAGGCGCTGGAGGTTGCAGTTGACGACGAAGGTCAGGTTGTCCAGCCCCTCGTCGGCTGCGACGTGAAGCGCGCCGAGGGCCTCCGGCTCGTCGGTCTCGCCATCGCCCAGGAACGCCCACACCCGTGAGCCGCTCGTGTCCACGAGGCCGCGGTTCTGCAGGTAGCGGTTGAAGCGGGCCTGGTAGATCGCGTCGATCGGGCCGAGTCCCATCGAGACGGTGGGGAACTCCCAGAAGTCCGGCATGAGGCGCGGATGCGGGTAGGAGCTGAGCCCGGCCTGCGGTGGCGTCTCTCGCCGGAAGTGGTCCAGCTGCGCCTCGCTGATGCGGCCCTCGAGGAATGCCCGGGCGTAGATGCCCGGAGCGGCGTGGCCCTGGTAGAAGATCTGGTCGCCGGGCCCGCCGTTCTCGCGGCCCTTGAAGAACCAGTTGAAGCCGACCTCGTACAGCGTGGCGGCGCTCGCATACGTGGCGAGGTGCCCGCCGATGCCCGAGTACTTCGTGTTCGCGCGGAGGACCATCGCGACGGCGTTCCAGCGGATCAGCCGGCGGATGCGCCGCTCCAGGCCCTCGTCGCCCGGGAACGCCGGCTCCTGCTCCGGGCTGATCGTGTTGATGTAGCGCGTGTTCGTGAGCGGCGGCAGTCCAACCTGGAGCTGGCGTGCCCGCTTGAGCAGCTTGAACAGCAGGAACCGCGCGCGTGTCTCGCCTTCCTGTTCCACGACGTCGTCGAGGGAGCGGACCCAGTCTGTCGTCTCCTGCTCGTCGATGTCCGGGAGCTGCTGCTTGAACTCGTCGAGGTACAGCTCCGCGCCGGGCGCGGGGGTGCGCGGCTCGCTGACGGTCATGCGGGCACCAGCCGGAGGGTCGTGGGCAGGACGCTCGGAGCGAGCATCGCCTGGAGCGAGTACGAGCTGGCGTATTTCTCGCGGAGGCCGGCGCTGCACGCCTCGATCGAGGCCGCGTCCGTCGCCGGCAGGGCGCTCGCGGCGAGGCGGCGGCCGTCCACGTGCAGGGCGACCGCTGGGTCGGCCAGCGTCTCGCGATACCAGCGGCCCGCTGGCCCCTTGTACGAGCGCAGGAAGACCTCGCCGTCGCGGACCATCACCCACACGATCGTGCGGTGGACGGTCCCATCGGCTGCGCGTGTCTCGATGTCGATCTCCTCTGCCGCGGCCAGGGCCGCGAGGTCGGGCTCCGGAAACCTCACACCGGAACCTTAGCCGAAGTCGGCGAATTGCCGAGTCGCGGCTCGGTTGCGACGCAGCGGCATTTCGGCCTGCGCTACTCTCGCTCCCGATGGCGAACCGGTATGACCCGACCACCGCGCTGATCGTCGTCGATGTCCAGAACGACTTCGCCGACCCGGCCGGCTCGCTGTACGTCAAGGGCGCGGCGGACGTCGTGAAGATGGTCAACGGCGAGACCCGTCGCGCGACCGAGGCGGGGGCGTTCGTCGTCTACACCCAGGACTGGCACCCGGCGTCGACCGCCCACTTCGCGAAGGACGGCGGAATCTGGCCGGTCCACTGCGTCGCCGACACTTGGGGTGCGGCGTTCCATCCGGACCTGAGCGTCGTCGGGCCTTGGGTGAAGAAGGGCGCCAACGGCGAGGACGGCTACTCCGGGTTCACCGTGAAGGACCCGACCACCGGCGCGACGACGCCGACGGCGCTCGAGGGACTGCTCCACGAGAGGGGCATCAGGCGGGTCGTGGTCGTTGGCCTGGCCACCGACTACTGCGTCAAAGCCACCGCGCTCGACGCCGCGCGGCTCGGCTACGGCACGGAGGTCCTCCAAGACGCGATCGCCGCGGTGGACCTTGCCGAGGGCGACGGCGACAAGGCGCGGGCGGCGATGGCCGCAGCCGGGTGCGTGCTCGGGTACTGCTTCGGGACGCTGCCCTAGCGCCCATGCGCGTCCACCTCGTCGACGCGACGTACGAGCTGTTCCGCGCCCACTACGCGCCGCGTCCGCCGACGCTCGCCGCGGACGGCACCAACCTCTCCGGCGTCGCCGGGCTGATTGACCAGCTCCTGTACCTGCTCCGCGAGGAGGGCGCTACCCACGTCGGGTGCGCGACGGACCGGGTCATCGAGTCCTTCCGGAACGACATGTTCCCGGGCTACAAGTCGTCCGCCGGGATGCCGCCAGAGCTCCTGCGCCAGTTCCCGATCGCCGAGGAGGCGATCGCGGCGCTCGGGCTCGTGCTCTGGCCGATGGTCGAGTTCGAGGCGGACGACGCCATCGCGGCGGCGTGCGTCCGCTTCGCCGACGATGCGTCCGTCGACCAGGTGCTGATCTGCACGCCGGACAAGGACATGGCCCAGCTCGTCCGGGACGAGCATGTCGTGCTGCTGGACCGGCGGCGGCGCATCACCTACGACGAGCCGGCGGTCATGGAGAAATGGGGCGTGCCGCCGACCGCCATCCCGGACTGGCTCGCGCTCGTCGGCGACTCGTCCGACGGCTATCCGGGCCTGCCCGGCTGGGGCGCCAAGTCGGCCGCGGCGGTCCTCTCGCGCTACGGCTCCCTCGAGGGCATCCCGCCGAAGGCCTCAGCCTGGGACGTCAGGAGCCTTCGCGGCGCGCCCGTGCTCGCCCAGACGCTGCGCGAGCGCTGGGACGAAGTGCTTCTCTACCGGTCGCTGGCCCGACTTCGAACGACGGACGACGGCGTCGAGATCCCGGAGCAGGCAGTGGATGAGCTGCGATGGCGCGGCACGCCGCGCGCCGAATGGGCCGCCTTCTGCGCCGCGCGGGGGTTGCCGCAATACGCGGGGCGGCCTCACCACTGGGGCGCGTCCTAGCCGATCAGCCCCGCACGATCCGGAGCAGCTCCGCATGGTGGACGGCGGGCGCCGCAAGGATCCCGATCGTCCTCGTGGCGCGCGAGAGGTCGAACCAGGAGCCGCCGTCGAGGTCCGTGACGAGCGCGCCGCCCCGCTCGGCGATCAGGCCTGCTGCCGCCACGTCCCAGGACGAGAGGCCGCCCTGCTGGACGAACGCGTCGAAGCGGCCGTTGCCGACGTACGCGAGCGAGAGCGCCGCCGAGCCCATCGCGCGTGGCACGCGGACGGCCTTGCGCACGGCCCGCGATCGGCCGATGAGCGCGCGGCCGGAGAGCGCCATCGAGACCACGTAGTCGGTAAGGTGCTCCTTGGTGGACATCCGGACGGGGCGGCCATTGAGGGTCGCGGGGCCGTCGACGGTCGCCGAGAACGTCTCGCCGCGCATGGGGTCGTGGATCACGCCGACGACAGGCCGGCCCGCCTCGACCAGCGCGATCGCCACGCAGAAGAACGGGATTCCATTCGCGTAGTTGATGGTGCCGTCCAGCGGGTCGATGACCCACGCGCGCCCGGTGCCGGTCGTGGGTGCGTCGCCGGCGCCGTCCGCATGCTCGCCACTCTCCTCCGCGATGATCCCGTCGGTCGGATTGCGGGCGCGGATCGCCTCGATGATGAGGGCCTCCGACAGGTGGTCGACCTCGGTCACGACGTCCTTGGCGCTCTTGTAGTCGATGCGCTCGACGTTCTCGAAGCGCTCCACCTGCAGCTTCCCGGCGCGCTCCGCGAGGGCGGTCGTGAAGGCGAGATCTGCCGCTCGATCGGCCGTGGCCGTCGTCACGGGGACGAGCAGTCGGCGGCCAGCTGGATCGGCGTGGTGCCGAGCTTGGTCACGAGTGCGGTGAACTGGACCGTCGCGCCGGGCTGGATCAGCGGCGTCTGCACCACCTGTGTCGGGGCGCCGAGTCGTGCTGGTGTCTCGGCGACCGCGCAGGTCGTGGCCGTGGCCTTCGAGCCATGGTTGGTCACGGTCATTGTGACCGCGAGGCCCTCCGGCGCGGCCGCAATCGCCCCGATCACGCCGACGAACGGGCCGGTGCCCGCGAGCGCGGCCCGGCCCACGATCGCGAGCACGAAGATGAAGGCGATGATCCCGACGACCGCGATGCCGTGCATCTGCGTCGCCGATGGCTGCGACAGCTCGAGCGGATTGCACAGCTCGCACAGCCCCGCGTCCGCGGGCACGCCCGGGCGCCCGCAGCGGATGCACGGATGCGTGGGCTCCAGCTCGCGCCGAACGGCCGGGGCCGCAGGGGTGGGCGTCATGGCGCGATCACCAGCGGTCGACCGCGCCGACGAGCGCGTCGACGTCGTTCGTGGTTCGGGCGGGCACGACGGCCTCGTCCGCGCCGGCGTCCGCGTAGCGCTGCCACGTCTCGCGCGGCGCCGAGACCCACGGGCTGTCGGTCAGCACGTCCTGACCGCTCTTCCCGGACCCGAATCCGACGGCGATCCACGCATCCGAGCGCGACCTGCCCGCAGCCGCCAGGGCCTCCAGGTAGACCGGCATGAGGCGCTCGAAATCCCCGACCTCGGCGGCCCAGCCGTCGGCGTGCGCAGCGGCGATTCGCAGGCCCCGAGGCGACGCCGCGCCGATCAACAGCCGCGGAGCCGGCTCCGGCACGGGGACCGCGTGGGCATCCGCGAGCGGGTAGAAGGGACTTGGCCGCGTGACCGGCCCGCCGGTCCAGAGCGCCGTGATCACCTGCACCGCCTCCTCGAGGCGATCCGCGCGCTCGGGGACCTCGGGGAACCCGATGCCGTACGCCCGGTGCTCCGCCTCGTTCCCGCCGATCCCGATGCCAACCGTCAGTCGCCCACCGCTCGCTGCCTGGAGCGTCGCCGCCATGCGCGCGACCACGGCGGGGTGGCGGTTCATGACGTTCGTGACGAACGTCCCGATGCCAATCCGGGAGGTCGCACCGGCCGCCGCCGCGAGGATCGTCCACTGCTCCAGCACCGGCACGGACCTGTCCTTGCCGCCCACGAAGTGGTCCCACGCCCAGACCGTCCGATAGCCGGCCGCCTCGAGCCGCCGTGCACTCTCGAGCCACCACGACGCCGTCGCGCCGATCGTCCCGAGCGAGACACCGATCGGAAGCGTCACAGCCCCGTTTCGAACAGCCGGATGTCCTCGGGCGAGATCGTGTGCCCGTCGCCGCGCGTCGGACCGAGCGCGGCGGCCGCGCCCAGGGCGTCGAGATCCGCCGGGAAGCGGCCGATGAGATCCAGCACCACCTTCTGGATGCGGTCCGCGTTCTGGGCGAAGACCTCGAGGACGCTCATCGCGTCCACCGCCTCGGTGCCCTCGTGGACGCCCGCGTCGTAGTCCGTGATGAGCGCGATGTTCACGACCGCGATCCCGAGCTCGCGGCACAGCCATGCCTCCGGGTACTGGGTCATGTTGATGACCTCCCAGCCGGCGTCGCTGAACCATTT
Source organism: Chloroflexota bacterium (assembly GCA_016191395.1). Classification (GTDB taxonomy): domain Bacteria; phylum Chloroflexota; class Limnocylindria; order Limnocylindrales; family CSP1-4; genus UBA5189. Next base: position 186,962 of record JACPOS010000017.1, on the reverse strand, counting down.
CGACTCCGCCTTGGTCGAGAACCGCGGGCCGGAGATGACGACCACCGTCCCGCCGTCATGGACCTCGATGCCGTGATCCTTGATCGTCTGGACCGCCAGCGCGCGCAGCACCGGGTCGTAGACGTCCGCGGACGACAGGTGGGTCACGATCGGGCCGTCGTAGAACGTGTCGACCCGGTTCCGCGTTCGATCGACGAACTGGTCGGAGACCACGAAGTCACCCGGCTTGACGTGGAGCTGAAGCGACCCCGCGGCGCAGGGCGAGATCACGGCCTTCACGCCGAGCGAGCGCATCGCCCAGACATTGGCCCGGTAGTTGATCTTGTGCGGCGGGATCGTGTGCCTGCGCCCATGGCGCGGGAGGAACGCCACGGAACGACCCGCGACGGTGGCGAGGAAGAAGGAGTCGGATGGCGCGCCGTACGGCGTGTCCACCTTGACCTCGCGGACGTCCTCCAGCAGCGAGTAGAAACCGGAGCCGCCGAAGACCCCGATCTCGGCCTGGTGTGCCAATGCGCCTACCTCCCGCGAGCCGATGTGCCCGCGGATTCTAGTCGCGGATCGGAATACGATGATCGCTGCGTTCCGATCGGCTGGAGGAGACCGCGATGACGGAAGCAACGCCGGATCCAAACGCAGCTCCAGGCGCGGGTCGTGCCGACACCATAACGCCGAAGCCAACGTTCGAGCAGCGCGTCGAGGGCTTCGGGCGCGAGATGGGCGCCGCCGGCGAGCGGCTGGGGCGGGAGGCCGAGGCGGCCGGCCAGCGACTGGCCAACGACCCCACGATCCAGCGTGCCGGGGAGACGGCCGTCCGGTTGTGGGGCCTCATCGTCCTTGCGGCCGGGCTGTGGTTCCTCGCCGACGTGACGTTGAAGGTGGACATGCCGAATGTGCCGTGGGACGACGTCTGGCCGCCCGGGCTCATCCTGCTCGGCGTCTTCATCGTCGTACGCGGGATGGGCCGCCGCCGCGCCTGACCGCCGGCCACCCTTGAACAAGACCGGCGGCGAGCCGACGGCGGCCGAGCGGCTTGCGCTGGCCGAGTGGCGCCGGCGCGTCTCCGACCTGTACGCGACCGTCCGCGCCCAGGCCGCTCGCGACCCGTCCGCCGCGTGGCAGCTTTGGCGCGAGGCGCGCGAGGAGCTCCTCCGCGGTCATTCGCAGTCGCCGGTCCCGGTCGCGGATCGCGCGTCCTTCCGAGCGCGGCACTGGCCATACGATCCGCGGCTGCGATTCGAGGTGGCCGTGGAGTCCGACCCCGTGGAGACCGTGGCTCCCGGATTCGGGGGCTTCAGCCTCGCCCTCCCGATCAGCACCGGCGGCGAGGAGGCGTTCACACGGATCGGGCGGGTGGCGGTGCCGTTCCCCGAAGGCGCGCGGAGGCTGGGGCTCTACTGGATGGCGGGCTACGCGGGCGGCCTGTTCCTCCCGTTCCGCGACGCGACGAACGGCCGCGAGACGTACGGCGCAGGCCGGTACCTGCTGGACACCGCGAAGAGCGCGGATCTCGGCGCCGGAACGGCACCAGACTCGCTCATCCTCGACTTCAACTTCGCGTTCCACCCGTCGTGCGCGTTCGACCCGCGATGGTCTTGTCCGCTCGCGCCACCGGAGAACCGCCTGGACATCCCCATCGAGGCCGGCGAGCGCCTGGCGTAGGAGCCAACGGACGATCGTGCATCGAAGGCACGCTAGGGCGGGCGGCGGGCGTGCGTCGACCCGGCACGACCGTCACGTGGCCATTGCAGACATCGCACCGTGCGTCTGCGGTTCGATCCAGCCGTCGAGGGCCATGCGAAGCCGGGTCTCGGCGGGTTCGCCGGTGCTACCGAAACTCTGGTGCACGCTTGCACCTCGACGCACCGAGCACGATCTCCGCAGTGGCCGGCTCCCCGCCGTACCATCCGGGCGATGGACCTCCCACCTCCGGCACCCCTGTCCGAGCGTGTCCGCGAGTTCCTCGAGAAGCCGCTCTACCCGACGCTCGCGACCGCCGGTGCCGACGGGACGCCGCACCAGGCGGTGATCTGGTTCCGGCTGGAGCCGGACGACCGGATCCTGGTCAACAGCCGGAGTCCGCGGCGCTGGCCGGCGGAGCTGCGCGCGGCTGGTCGGGCGTCCCTTGCCGTCACGGACCCCGAGGACGCGATGCGCTGGGTGGGGCTGCAGGTCGTCGTGGAGCAGGTGATCGACGACGTCGCCACCGCCCGCGAGGACATCGTGTCCCTCGCCGTCCGCTACGACGAGGACGATGACGAGAGCGTCGCCAGCTTCCGGACCCAGGAGCGGATCTCGTTCCGGCTGCGCATCACCGCCGTCCACGACCACCTCGAGGAGTAGGCGTCCCATGGCACGCGTCCAGTTCGGGCTGCAGCTGTGGCCCCAGTCCACGACGTGGCCGGAGTACCGCGACTCGGCCCTCGCCGCCGAGGCCGCCGGCTGGGATTCGATCTGGACGTGGGACCACCTGCTCGCCATCCAGGGCCCCTGGCAGCAGCCCATCTTCGAGGGCTGGGAGCTCCTGACCGCCGTTGCCGCGATCACGAAGCGCGTCCGAGTGGGCCTCATGGTCGGTGCGAACACGTTCCGCAATCCGGGCGTGACGACGAAGCTCGCGGTCACGCTGGACCACGTCTCGGACGGGCGGGCCATCCTCGGCATCGGCGGCGCCTGGTTCGAGCGCGAGCACGAGGCCTTCGGCATCGACTTCGGCGCGAGCGTCGGCGAGCGCCTTGACAAGCTGGAGGAGGCGGTGCCGCTGATGCGCCGCCTCTTCGACGGGGAGCTCGTGAGCCACGAGGGCCGCTTCTACACGCTGAAGGACGCGCTGTGCGAGCCGCGCCCCGTGCAGGCCCATCTCCCGATCCTGGTCGGCGGCAGCGGGCCGAAGAAGACCCTGCGAACGGTCGCGCGCCACGCGGATGCGTGGAACACCAGCGGCGACATCGACACGCTGAAGGGCTATCTCGACATCCTCGCCGCGCACTGCGCGGACGCCGGTCGGGACATGTCCACGATCGAGCTGACTGTCAGCTTCCCCACCATCATCCGCGACACCGTCAAGGCCGCCGAGGCCGCACGCGCCAGACAGCTCGACTTCAACGGCATCACCGACGGTGGTGGTGGCGTTCCGTTGCTGCTCGGTTCGCCGGCGACGATCGCCGCGACCCTCCAGCCGTATCTCGACCTCGGCTTCTCGACGGTCATCGTGCGCATGCCGGCACCCTTCGATCACGAGACCATCGACCGCCTGCCGGAGGTCCGCGCGCTCCTCGGCTGACCTCCGGTCGAATCGGCGGTGCGATCCGGCACCGGACCGATATCCACGGATCTGCCTGCAGGACTAGACTCGGCCAACGCCCGGTGCCGGAGGAGGCACGGAAGGTCGTCGAACGACGACATGCAGGTGGAGGAAACCTGGCTTTGACCAATTCACTGACGTTCCGCCGCGTCCTCGTGTTCGCGGCGGTGCTGGTCCTGGTCGGCGCAGCGCTGACCGTGGCCGGCATGATCCACCCCCCCGCCAGCGACAACGGCCTTCCGCGTGTCGCCCGGGACTTCCTCGACGAGGCCGGCGAGGCCGCCGAGGCCGCCAAGGCAGGCGAGTCGAAGCCGTTCGAGGAGATGGTCGCAGGCTCCGTCCAGGGTGGCGCAGCCAGCGAGTCCGCCGAGGCGGCCACCATCGCCGCCCAGTGGGCGGAGGCCCGCACGGCCCCCGGCATCGTCGCCCCCGGCGCGTACAGCACGGCGTTCGCGCAGCTGACGGCCCTGACCCCGATCGCCGGCACCTGGACGGACGTCACCGCCGTCCGGTACGACGCGGATGATCCGATGTACCGCGACTACTACTCCAACTCCAGCGGCGGCTCCGGCCTCGTAACGGGCCGCATTACCGCCCTCGCGGCCGACAACAGCGGCCATGTCTACGTCGGCGGCGCCGACGGCGGCGTCTGGCGCTCGTCGCAGGGCGGCGGCAACTGGACCCCGATCGCGGATTCGCTTCCCTCGCTCTCGTCCGGCGACCTCCAGATCGCGGCCGTTGACGGCGCGCTCTGGTACGCCACCGGCGAGGCCAACACGGGCGGCACGAGCTACGTGGGCAGCGGCGTCTACCGCCTCGCGAGCCCGACCTCCGGCACGTTCGCTCCGAGCGACCGCGTCGGCGGAACGGAGCTCGAGAGCACGACCATCAACGCCCTTCGCTTCGACGGCCGCGGCAAGGTCTGGGCCGCCACGCTGCGGGGCGTCTGGTCCCACGCCGACAACACGAACGCCGGCCCCTGGACCCTCGCCTTCGCCCCGAACCCGGCGTTCATGCCGGGCGGCGCGAGCGCGGGCGACCCCAACGCGGCGTACAAGAACATCGTGAACGACATCGCCGTCGACCCGGCGAACGCCTCCCACATCATCGCCGCGGCCGGCTGGCGCAACGGAGATGCCTACAACGGCTTCTACGAGTCGAAGGACGCGGGCGCGACCTGGACCAAGGTCAACCCGGGCGGCGCGATCAACCCCAAGGACATCGGCAACGTCAGCTTCGCCTGGTCTTCCGACGGCCAGAAGCTGTACGTCATGAACCAGTCCCCGATCCTGTTGCAGAAGCCAGTCGGAACTGTGAACAGCTACCTCGACGGGATCTATGTCTCAAACAGCGGGTCCATCGCCGGGCCGTACACCAAGATCGCGGAGTCCACGAAGCTCGCGAACGCCGGCTCCGCGCTCAAGCAGAGCGTCGGCGGCAAGGGCTACGGCCCCGGCATCCAGAGCTGGTACAACCAGTTCCTGCTCGTCGACCCGACGGACGCCAACCACGTCTACGCCGGGCTCGAGGAGATCTACGAGACGAAGAACGGCGGCTCGACCTGGACCACCGTCGGGCCGTACTGGAACTTCTACTTCCCCTGCTGGGCACCCGATTCGCTGTACCCGCCCAACACCGGCACGCCGAACCGCTGCCCGCAGACGACGCACCCCGACCAGCACTCCGCGGCGGTCGGCACGTACAACGGCGTCAAGTACTTCTTCGCCGGCAACGACGGTGGCGTCTACCGCCGGCCGCTGAACGGCTCCGTCAACAAGAACGGCAACGCCACCGATTGGCAGAGCCTCAATGACGGCACCATCGACGCCCTCCAGTACTACGCGGTGGGCATCGGAAATGCCAACGGCGCGAACCCGCGGACGCCCGCGGGTAGCGGCGTGATCATCAGCGGTGGACTGCAGGACAACGGCGGCTCGATCTACCGGATCGGCGGCGCCAAGATGAGCTCCAACTTCGGCGGCGATGGCGGCGACGTCCTCGTCGACCCGAACGACGGCTGCAACATCCTCCAGGAGTACGTGGTCCTGTCACTCTCGGTGACGCAGACCTGCGCCAACCCGGACCCGGTCACGAACCCCAACGCCTTCCTCGACCTGTCCCAGTCGACGACCTTCAAGGTCGCGCCCCCGGACATCAATGCCCGGTTCATCGCGCCGTTCGTGGCCGATGCCGGAAACATCAACAACTGGCTTGCCGGCGGCAACTCCATCTGGTTCCAGAAGAAGGGCTTCGCCATCCGGTCCGGCTCCGAGTGGACGAAGGTCTATACCTTTGCGGACCCGACCAAGGTCGCCACTGCCATGGCCTACAACGGCGAATGGGCCATCGCCGGCTGGTGCGGCACGTGCAACAACAGCGGCTTCACCCGAGGCATCGCCGTCGGGCACTACGTGGCGGGGGTCTGGACCTGGACTCAGCCTGTGTCGTCGGCGAATCTCGAGGCTGCCGGCATCCCGAACCGGTACGTCGGCGGCGCCGCCGTCGATGGCTCCGGCAACCTGTACGTGGTGATGAACGGCTTCAGCCGCCGCTTCACCGAGGGCCCGGGTGCGGGCGTCGGGCACGTGTTCAAGTCCACCGATCACGGTGCGACCTGGACCTCGCTCGACAACACGGCCGGCGGTGACTTCCCCGATGTCCCGGCGAACAGCATCAAGGTGCTGTCCAACGGTGGGCTCGTCGTGGGCACCGACCTCGGTGTCGTGTACCGGACTCCCGGTCCCTCGGGGACCTGGTTCCGGCTCGGCACGGCGCTCCCGGTCACCGTGACGACGGACGTCGAGGTTGGCCCGGACGGCTACCTCTACGCCGCGACCCACGGCCGCGGGATCTGGCGCTTCAACCTCGAGGCGCTGCTCGACTGACGCAAACCGTCCGTCACGAACCCGATGAGGCCCGCCGGTTCCCGGCGGGCCTCATCATCTACCCCTGAATGAGCAGCAACGGCCAGGTCGTCCTTCTCGCCGGTGGCGTCGGCGGCGCGCGCCTGGCGCACGGGCTCCAGGCCCACCTGGGCCCGGGGCTCACGGTCATCGTCAACACCGCTGACGACGTGGAGCGCCACGGGCTGCTCGTGTCGCCGGACCACGACACGGTCATGTACACGCTCGCCGGCATCGACAACCGCGAGTGGGGCTGGGGCCTCGCCGGCGAGACGTTCGCCGCGGCGGACATGCTGGGTCGGTACGGCGAGGAGACGTGGTTCCGGCTCGGTGATCGAGACCTGGCGACCCACATCGTCCGAACCGCGCGCCTGCGTCGCGGCGACCGCCCGACCGTGATCGCGCGCGACCTGCAGCGCTCGCTCGGCGTCGCGGCCACGATCCTCCCGATGTCCGATGCGCCCGTCCGGACCGAGGTCCGCACCGACGACGGTTGGCTCGCGTTCCAGGACTACTTCGTGCGCCTCCACCAGGAGCCGACGGTCCACGAGGTTCGGTTCCAGGGGATCGAGGACGCGAGCGCGACCCCGGAGGTCGAGGCGGCGATCCAGGCGGCCGAGGCGATCGTGATCGCGCCATCGAACCCGTTCGTCTCCATCCGACCGATCCTCGACGTGGCGGGCGTGGCGGCCGCGGTCCAGGGCGCGCGCGCGCGAAGAGTGCCGGTGGTCGCCGTGTCCGGGATCATCGGCGGCGCGGCGCTCAAGGGCCCCGCGGACCGGATGCTGGTCTCGCTGGGACACGAGGCGAGCGCCCTGGGCGTGGCGCGGCAATACGTCGGCCTGATCGACCTGTTCGTGCTCGACCGGATCGACGCAGCACTCGAGGCGCCCATCCAGGCGCTCGGCATGCGCACCCTCGTGACCGACACGATCATGGCCGGTGACCCCGGGCGCGCCCGGCTCGCGGGCGAGATCCTCCAGCCGGCGCTCGATCGCTGACCGGCCCGCGCGCCGGTAGGATGGCGGCGTGGAGCCCAGCACCCGCGCCGATCTCTCGCGCACGTGGGCGCTCGTCCCTATCCGGGGACTCGAGACCGCCAAGACACGACTCGGCGGCAACCTCGATGCGGAGGAGCGGCGGGACCTGGTCGTGGACATGCTCCGCCGGACCCTGGTGGCGACCCGCGACGCCGGGCGCATCGTCGGAACCATCGTCGTGACCATGGACCCCGACGCCGCGGGCATCGCGCGCGACAACCGGGCCGTGGGCCTCGTGGAGCGGGTGCCCGGGCTGAACGGCGCCATCGCGGCCGCCCGATCCGTTGCCGTCGCAAGAGGCGCGACCGCCGTCGTCGTCCTGCCCGCGGACCTGCCCGGGATCAGCGCCACGGTGGTCGACGCCCTTGTCGAGGCGGCCGCGGTCGGAGTCGCTCCGCGCACCGCCGGTCTCGTGGTGCTCGTGACCGACCAGCACGGCAGCGGCACGAATGCCCTGCTCATGAGCCCGCCGAACGTGATCGATCCCCGGTTCGGCGTGGCCAGCCGCGATGTCCACCGGTCCGCCGCCGCTCGAGCCGGGGCGACCTTCCTCGAGGGCGATGGGCCGCTGGCCCTGGACGTCGACACGCCCGACGACCTCGTGGTCGCCGAGGCGGCCCTGGGGGCGATCCATGGTTGACCCCACGCCGGGAGGGTCGAGACCGCCTCGCGAGCCGTCGCACCTCGAGGTCATCGCACTGGAGGGCATTCCCGAGATCCAGACGGACGACGACCTCGCCCAGATCGTGGTCGATGCCCTGCGCGCAACGCCCGGGGCGCTGCCCGCGCATGGCGACGACGTGCTCGTGGTCACCCAGAAGGTCGTCTCGAAGGCGGAGGGCGCGATCGCCGACCTCACGGCCATCGAGCCGCGCCCGGAGGCCGTCGCGTTCGCCGAGCGATGGGATCGAGACGCCCGGCAGGTGGAGCTGGTGCTCCGTCACGCGAAGCGCGTCGTGCGAATGGACAATGGGGTCGTGATCACGGAGACGACCCACGGGTTCGTGTGCGCGAACGGCGGTATCGACGCCTCGAACGTGGGGCCGGACAGGGGCACCATCGTCACCCTGCTGCCGGACGATCCGGACGCATCGGCCGGCCGAATCCGTGTCGCCGTTCGCGAGGCCACCGGGGTCGATGTCCCGGTGATCGTGTCGGACTCGTTCGGGCGCCCGTGGCGCTACGGGATCGTCGACGTCGCGATCGGCGTCTCGGGCCTGCAACCTCTAGAGGACCTCCGCGGCACGCCTGACCGTGACGGGCGAGTGATGAAGTCCACGGTCCGCGGCGTTGCGGACGAGCTCGCCTCGGCGGCGGAGCTGACGCTCGGGAAGCGGTCGGGGCGCCCCGTCGCGCTGGTCCGTGGCGCCCGGTTCATCCGCGCCGAAGGCTCCATTCGCGACGTGCTCATGCCGGAATCCATGGACCTGTTTCGCTGACCGTGTCGCCCGAACGCTGGGACCTGCTCCGACGGCTGATCCTGGCCAATGCGGTCGTCGTGCTGTTCATCATCACGGTCATGCCTTACGTGGAACGCATCGTGGTGCTCCTGCCCGCCTCGGACTGGGGTTCTGACTGGAGGTGGCTGGAGGATGGGCTCAAGCGCCTCGCCGCGGGCCTCCCCCTGACCAGGCCGGAGTACGTCACCGGGCCATGGTCACAGTTCGCGGTGGGAGCCCAGATCCCCACCTACACGTGGTCCCTCCACCCGCCCTACAGCGCCGTGCTCTACCAGCCGTTCATGCTCGTGCCCGCGGCCATCCGGGCGGTCACCTGGGCCGCGGTCATGGCGGCGACCCTGGCCGCCGCCGTTGCCGTGGCCTGGCCGCGACGGCTGTGGTGGGGCACCGGCCTGCTCATCGCGACGATCCTGCTCCGGCCCCCGATCAACGGCGCCTGGCTGGGCCTCATCGACCAGATCCACTACGCGAATCCGAACGCCATCGTGGCCCTCGGGGTCGCGCTGGTCTGGATCGGACGGCGCCGGGGATCGACCGCGCTCATGGCCGCCGGGCTCGTGCTCGCGTCGGTCAAGATCCTGCCGGCGGCCACGCTGGGCCTGTGGCTGCTCGCGGCACGCGACCGGCCCGGCCCGGCGCGGAAGTCGGTCGTGGTTGCCGGGGGGATCCTTGCCGTCCTGACGGTGATCGTCCTGGTCCAGGACCCTGGAGCGATCTACGACATGATCAGGAGCCAGCTCAACATGGTGCCCTGGCCCGGTGCCACGAACTTCGCGCCCCAGGTTCGCCTCGCGCCCTTGCTGGGCCCAGATGTCGCGAAGCTGCTGTCGTGGGTGGTGGGGCTCGGGGTGCCGTTGCTCGTCCTCGTCCGGCGCCTGGATGGGCCCGGTGGCTTCCTCCTGGCGGTCAGCGCGTCCCTGCTCCTGACGCCCCAGCTGTGGGCCAACTGGTTCGTGGTCCCCGCGGTGGCGGTCCTCGCGACCGCGCCCGAATGGCGCATCGTCCGGGCCGTCGACCGTCGACTCTCGGCGGGCTTCCCGGCGAGCGATCCCGCCTAGCGCATCCGCGGATACGCTGCCCTCGTGAAGTTCGGCCTGCAGGTCTCGTCGTTCACCTTTCCGGGCGGAGCCCGCGAGCTCGCCGGGCACCTCGAGCGCATCGTCCGGACGGCCGACGAGGTGGGCTTCGATTCCATCTGGGTCATGGACCACCTGTTCCAGATCCGAGGCGTGGGCCGCCCGGAGGAGCCGATGCTGGAGGGCTGGACCGCGCTCGGATTCATCGCGGCGCACACGAAGCGCGCGCGGATCGGGCTGATGGTGGGCGGCATCCACTACCGCCACCCCGGCATCTGGGTGAAGGCCGCCACCACGCTGGACGTGCTGTCCGGCGGGCGGGCCTGGCTCGGCCTCGGGGCCGCGTGGAACCAGGAGGAGTCGGAGGGTCTCGGGTTCGACTTTCCGCCCCTCGGCGTCCGCTTCGAGATGCTGGAGGAGACGCTCCAGATCGCGCACGCGATGTTCGAGGGCGACCTGGGCTCGCAGCGCGCCCTCCACGGGCGCCTCTACCGGCCGACGCGGCTGCTCAACTCCCCCCAGTCCATCTCGCGGCCGCGCGTCCCGATCATGATCGGCGGCGGCGGGGAGCAGAAGACCCTGCGGCTCGTGGCGCAGTACGGCGACGCCACGAACGTCTTCGGCGGACCGGAGAAGATCCACCACAAGTGGCAGGTGCTCAAGGCACACTGCGAGGCAGTTGGCCGGCCCTACGACGACATCGAGCGATCCACGCTCCAGGGAAACCTGCGCGTGAGTCGCGACGGGACCGGCGGCACGGAGACGCCGGCACGGATCATCGACCGGTACGGCGAGCTGGCCGATGCTGGCGCCCAGCACATCCTGTTCAGCGTCGCCGACGTCTGGCGGACAGACACGCTGGAGCTCCTCGGGAGCACGCTCCTGCCCCAGATGCGCGATTCCTAGCCATACCCCCTGGGGGTATCCCGCATGGTAGACTTGCGTCAATGAGCAAACAGCAAACGGACGACGCGGTGGGCCTCCCCCCTGCGCCGGCCAACCCGACCACCCTGCCCAGCTTCGGCGGTCTTTCGATCGACTTCTCCTCGGACACCTCCGTCGCGGCGCCGTACGCGCCCGCTCCCCTGCCGGACCTGGCCATCGATTTCGGCGGGCCGGCCGTCGCGGCCGCTCCGGGCGGCCCGGGCTTCGTCTCGGCATCGGAGGGCCGGACCGAGACCAAGCTGCTCATCGTCGGCTCGGGGCCGGCGGGCCTGACGGCGGCGATCTACGCCGCGCGGGCGAACCTGGAGCCCATCGTGCTTGCCGGGTCCACGCCGGGCGGTCAGCTCATGCTCACGAGCGACGTGGAGAACTACCCGGGCTTCCCTGACGGCATCCAGGGTCCAGACCTCATGGCCCTGTTCCGCGCCCAGGCGGAACGCTTCGGCACGCACATCGTGGACGTCGACATCGACCGGGTCGATCTCTCGTCCCGGCCGTTCCGGATCTGGGCACGCGGCGTCGAGTACAAGGCGCAGGCCGTGATCGTCGCGACCGGTGCGTCAGCGATGTGGCTGGGTCTCGACAGCGAGACGCGGCTGCGCGGCCGCGGCGTGTCCGCGTGCGCGACCTGCGACGGCTTCTTCTTCCGCGACAAGGAGATCGCCGTCGTCGGCGGTGGCGACACCGCGTTCGAGGAGGCGTCCTACCTCACGCGCTTCGCGTCCAAGGTGCACATGCTCCACAGGCGTGACGAGTTCCGGGCCAGCCGGATCATGGTGGAGCGCGCGCGACAGAACCCCAAGATCGAGATCCATACGAACACGGAAGTGGAGGAGGTCCTCGGCGAGGAGCGCGTCACCGGCCTGCGGCTCGTGGATACCGAGACCGGCGTCGAGCGCCAGATGGCGGCCGACGGGCTGTTCATCGCCATCGGCCACCAGCCCAACACGGAGGCCTTCCGCGAGTGGCTGGAGCTCGACGCGAAGGGCTATCTCGTGGTCCGCGACAAGACCAACAGCGAGATCGAGGGCGTGTTCATCGCGGGCGACGTCCACGACCATCGCTACCGCCAGGCCGTCACCGCCGCCGGCGACGGCTGCATGGCGGCGATCGATGCGGAGCGCTGGCTCGAGTCGCAGGGCATCACCGAAGCCAACACGCTGACGGCTTGGTAGGCCGGTCCGGGATGGGCTTCCAGCGCCGGGCCCAGGCGGGCGGCGGGCCGTCGGGCCGGATGTTCCGCGGCGGCTCCGGCGACCAGCCGGCCGTTCCGAGGGAGCGTCGGGGCCACACCGTCCGGCGGATCGTCGCGTTCTTCCGCCCGTACCGGGCCAAGGTCGGCGTCGTCCTCGTCGCGATCCTGCTCACGAGCTTCGTCGGGCTCATCAACCCGATCCTGCTCAAGCTCCTCATCGACGTCGCCATCCCGCAGCGCGACTGGGGCCTGCTCAACCTGTTCGTCGGACTGATGATCGTCCTGCCGATCGTGTCCGGGCTGATCGGCGTGGGCCAGAGCTACCTCAACAACATCATTGGCCAGAACGTCATGCACGACCTGCGGACGGCCCTGTACGCCCACCTCCAGAAGATGCCGCTGCGGTTCTTCACGGAGACCAGGACTGGCGAGATCCAGAGCCGGCTCGCGAACGACGTCGGCGGCGTGCAGTCGGTGGTGACCGACACCGCGGCCTCGCTGACCTCCAACGTCGCGATCGCGATCAGCACGGTCATCGCGATGTTCATCATCGACTGGCGGCTGACGCTCCTGAGCCTCGGGATGCTGCCGTTCTTCATGTACCTGACCTTCCGCGTCGGGAAGGTCAACCGCGAGGTGCGCGGCGAGACGCAGAGATCGCTCGCCGAGATGTCCGCCGCGACCGAGGAGACCCTCTCGGTGTCGGGCATGCTCCTGAGCAAGACGTTCGGCCAGCAGCAGACGGCCATCGACAGGTTCAGCAAGCTCAATCGCCGGCTGGCCACGCTCCAGGTCCGCCAGGCCATGGTGGGGCGCTGGTTCTTCATGATCATCGGCACCGTCTTCTCGATCACGCCGGCATTCGTCTACTGGCTCGCCGGCTACCTCGCGGTGCAGGGCGACCCAACGGCGCCGACCATCGGCGACATCGTCGCGTTCACCACGCTCCAGTCGCGGCTCTTCTTCCCGCTCGGCCAGCTGCTCAACGTGCAGGTCGAGATCCAGGGCGCGCTGGCCCTGTTCGACCGGATCTTCGAGTACCTGGAGCTCGACGCGGAGATCGTGGACGCGCCGGACGCGATCGACCTCGCCGCGCAGCCCGTCGCGGGCCGCATCCGCTTCCGCGACGTCTCGTTCACGTACCCCACCCCGCCGCCCGTTCCGGCCGCGGCCGACGGATCCGGCGCGGGCGATGCGGCCGGCGCCGGCGAGGCGGCCGATGCGCCCCTTCCCGTCGAGCCGGTCGTGGTCCCTCCGCTGCTCGACCTCACGCCGTTCGGCCTCCGCGACATCGACTTCGAGGCCCGGCCGGGCGACCTGGTGGCGCTCGTGGGCCCATCGGGCTCGGGCAAGACGACCACGACCTACCTCGTCCCGAGGCTCTACGACGTGGAGCAGGGCGCGGTCGAGATCGACGGTATCGACGTTCGCAAGCTCAGCCTCGTGTCGCTTGGGCGGGTGATCGGCTTCGTGACCCAGGAGACATACCTCTTCCACGACACGGTGCGCGCGAACCTGATGTACGCGAAGCCGGAGGCGACCCAGGCCGAGGTGGAGGCCGCGGCGCGTGCCGCCGCGATCCACGACCGCGTCATGGAGCTGCCGCAGGGCTACGACACCATCGTCGGCGAGCGCGGCTACAAGCTCTCGGGCGGCGAGAAGCAGCGCGTCGCGATCGCGCGCGTCCTGCTGAAGGACCCGCGGATCCTGATCCTCGACGAGGCGACCTCGGCGCTCGACACCGTCAGCGAGCGGCTCATCCAGCGGGCGCTGGAGCAGCTCGAGCGTGGCCGTACCACGATCGCGATCGCCCACCGCCTGTCCACGATCCTCCGCGCCGACCTGATCCTGGTGTACGAAGGCGGTCGCATCGTCGAGCGCGGAACCCATGCCTCGCTGCTCGCGAAGGGCGGCCTCTACGCCCGCCTCTACCATGAGCAGTTCGAGATCGCGGAGGCGGAGGCAGCCGCGCACACCTCATCGGCCGGAGCGACGGCGGGCGCAGCATGAGCCGGATCCGCTCGGCGACGATCGAGCACGAGGGCGGGATGCGCTTCGTCGCGACGACCGGCTCGAAGCGCACGATCGTGTACGGCGAGACCCCGACGGCCGGCGAGCTCAGCCCAATGGAGACGGTGGCCGTGAGCCTCGGCGCCTGCTCGGCCATGGACGTGGTAGCCATCGCGGTCAAGAAGCGCCAGGTGATCAGCGCCTATCGCATCCACGTCGAAGCGACGCAGCGCGACGAATACCCGCAGGTGCTGACGCTCGCGATCGTGACGCACGAGGTGGAGGGGCCGGTCGTCGAGGAGGCCGCCATCCGCCGCGCCATCGAGCTCTCGGCAACGAAGTACTGCCCCGTGAACGCGATGCTCTCTGCCGGCGCCACCGAGGTGCACCATCGGTACGTGGTCCGCAACACCGGACCCGAGCCGTTCGAGTCCGAGGGCGAAGTGGTCGTCACCGGCCCGTACCGCAGGCCGGACGTCATCGCATAGGTCCGGAGGGCTCGGACCGGCCGCGTTGGCGAACGCCGAACGGTCATGCTAACCTTCGGAACTCAAGGCACCTTGACCCTGTCGCGCAAGACACCTTGACCACTGAGGAAGCGTCCCCGACATGCTCGCCACGTTCATCCTGATGCTCCGCGAGGGCCTCGAGGCGGCCCTCATCGTCGGCATCGTCGCCGCGTACCTCGTCAAGATCGGCCGACGCGACGCGCTCGGCAAGGTCGCCCTCGGCGTGGGCGCCGCCGTCGCGCTGTCGGTGGCGATCGGCATCGTCGTGTCGCTCACGATCTCCGAGCTTCCCGAGATCATCCAGGCCACCGCCGAGGCGATCGCCGCGGTCGTCGCGGTCGTCGTCCTGACGTGGATGCTGTTCTGGATGCGCCGGCAGGGCCGGGCCCTGAAGGGCGAGCTGGAACGCGGCGTGGATCTCGCGATCTCCGACGGGGGCACGCTCGCGCTCGTCACCCTGGCGTTCGTCTCGGTGATCCGCGAGGGCGTGGAGACGGTGCTCTTCCTCGTCCCGATCCTGTCCTTCAACGGCAGCGGCATCGATACCGTGCTGGGCGGCGTGCTGGGCCTCGCCGCGGCGATCGGCGTAGGCTGGGCGATCTTCGTCGCCGGCGCGCGGGTGAACCTGCGCCGGTTCTTCACGGTCACGGGCGCGATCCTCATCTTCGTTGCGGCAGGGCTCGTCGCCTTCGCGATCAACGAGCTCGGGGAGTCCGGCCTGATCTCGAACGCGGGCGAGGCGTTCAACCTGGACGCTGTCCTCTCGGACACGAGCCCGCTCGGCAGCGTGCTGCAAGGGCTCTTCGGCTACCGGTCCGCGCCGACGGTGCTCGAGCTCATCGGCTACCTCGTCTACCTCGTACCCGTCCTGATCCTCTTCATGCTCGACCGGCCGATGATCTCGCGGCCCCGGGCCGCCGCGAGCGGCTGAGGCCCCGCCGGGGCGCTGCACTCAGGGCCGGACGGTGACCGCCGCCTGTCGGAGGTGGGCGTAGCCCGGCTTCACGACCTCGTTGATGATCCGGAGGCGCTCGTCGAACGGGGCGAACGCGGACTTCATGGCGTTGATCGTCAGCCATTCCATCTCGCCAAGCCCGATCCCGAACGCCTCGTCCAGCGCCTTGAACTCGCTCGAGACCGAGACATTGGACATCAGCCGGTTGTCGGTGTTGACCGTCACGCGGAACCGGAGCCTGCGCAGCAGGTCGATCGGGTGCTCCTCGACGGACGTTGCGGCGCCGGAGTGGATGTTCGAGGTCGGGCACATCTCCAGCGGGACGCGTCGGTCGCGGACGAACGCCGCAAGGCGGCCCAGCTCCACCGAGCCGTCGTCCAGGACCTTGATGTCGTCCACGATCCGCACGCCGTGGCCCAGTCGCTCCGCGCCGCAGAACTGGAGCGCCTCCCAGATGGATGGCAGCCCGAAGCCCTCGCCGGCGTGGATCGTGATGTGGAAGTTCTCGTGGCGGATCCTGTCGAACGCCTCCAGGTGGCGGGTGGGTCGGTAGCCGGCTTCCGGGCCGGCGATGTCGAACCCGACGACGCCGGCGTCGCGCCAGCGGATGGCGCATTCCGCCACCTCCACCGATCGCGCGGCCTGGCGCATCGCGGTCACCAGGACCTTCATGACGATCGGGTGCCCGGCCTCGGCGGCCTTCACGCTCCCGATCCGGAACCCCTCCAGGTTCGCCTCGACGACCTCGTCGAGCGTCATGCCCTTCTCCGTGGACAGCTCGGGGGCGTAGCGCACCTCGGCGTACGCGACGCCGTCTGCTGCGAGGTCCTCGGCGCACTCGGCGGCGACCCGGATGATCGCGTCACGGTCCTGGAGCACGCCAACGGTGTGGGCGAAGGTCTCCAGGTACAGCTCCAACGACTTGCGGTCGGCGCCGCGCCGGAACCACGTCGCGAGGTCGTCCACGTCGGTCGTGGGGAGGCCTCGGTAGCCGAATTCGCGGGCTAGATCGACGACGGTCGCCGGGCGCAGGCCGCCGTCCAGATGGTCGTGCAGGAGTGCCTTGGGCGCCTGCCGGATCGTGTCGAGCGTGAGCATCGGTGGCGGGATGGTAGTCCCGCGGGCAGGCAGGGAGAAGCCCGCCGGGGCGCGGCCGCCGGCGGGCTTCGGTCGTGGCGCTGCCGAGGTCAGCGGAAGATGATGGTCACCCGCGGCAGGATCTGGGAGTCCAGCCTGGCGCGCATGGACTTGGCGAGTGCATTGATTCGCGCGCACCGGCACGCGGAGGCGCTTCCCGTCCTCGACGAGGTGCTCCCCACCGCCAGGCGGCTCGAGAGCCTGCCATTGCTGCGGCGGACCGAGGAGCTCCAGCGAGCGGCACGGAGCCGGGCCGGCGAGCAGGAGCCCTGGGCTCCGTTGACCGTGCGCGAGTTCGAGGTCGCGCGCATGGTTGCGGAAGGGCTGACAAACGGAGAGATCGGCGAGGAGCTGTTCGTGGCGCCGAAGACCGTGAACGCTCACATCGAGCACTATCCTCTCCAAGCTCGGTGGCTCGCGCCGCGCCGAGATCGCCGCGATGGTCGCGAGGGTGGCGGCGCCGCGGCCCACGCGCGACCCGAACCGGCAAGCGTGCCCCGGGCGGCGCGCTGAAACGCTCCCATCGCGCGGGCAGCAGCTCGCGCTCTTGGCCCAATGCGCTAGGCCAAGGTCACGGTACACTGCCGCGATGATCGCCCGGCCGACGCAGCGAGACTGGCTCACGCTCCTCGTCCTTGCCCTGATGTGGGGCACGAGCTACGCCTTCATCAAGCTCGGCGTCCAGACCCTGCCGACGTTCACGCTGATCGCGACGCGGCTGTTCATCGGGTTCGTGTTCCTGGCGACCGTGGTCGCCGTCGCGCGCGAGCCATTGCCCAGGAACCCGCGCATCTACATGCACCTGCTCGTGATGGCGGTCGTGAACATCGTCATCCCGTTCACGCTCATCACGACCGCGGAGCGCTCCGTCGACTCCGCCATCGCGGCGATCATCAACGGGGCCACGCCGCTGGTCGTGATCGTGGTCGCGGCGCTCGTCCTCCACGACGAGCCGATCACCCTGGGGCGGCTCCTTGGCCTGCTCGTGGGCTACGCCGGCGTGATCATCATCGTCAGTCCGGGGCTCGCCACGAGCACGGGCAGCGAGATCTCCGGCGAGCTCGCGCTCGTCGGCTCCACGATCTCGTACGGCATCGGCGCGGTCTACTCGCGGCGGAACATGCGCGGCCTGCGCCCGATGATCCCCGCGGTCTTCCAGGTCGGGTTCGCGTTCGTCATGGTGTCGGCGCTCGCGCTGATCAACGAGCATCCATTCGCGGTCGCCTGGAACGGCGACGCGCTGCTGGCCGTGGCGTGGCTGGGCGTGTTCGGGTCCGGGGCGGCCTATCTGCTGAACTTCCGGCTGCTCTCGCGCATCGGCGCGACGAGGACGTCCATCCTCGCCTACTTCCTGCCGGTGATCGGCATCGTCTCGGGCGCGCTCATGTTCCAGGAGAAGATCGACCCGGTCGTGCTCGCCGGCACCGCGCTCGTCCTGGGCGGCATCGCCCTCGTGAACGGGCGCTTCCTCCAGCGGCAGCTCTACGGCCGCCGCGCCCCGGAGCCCAAGCCCACCGCGTAGGACGGTCTCGCGGTGCCGATCGAGAGCCTCGCGTTCCCGCGCCGCAGCATTCCGTTTGAAACGAACCACTCGGTCGGATTCAATCGGTCACAACTCGCCACATGCCGAGCGCTTTGGGCGGACGGGTCTCGTTCGGCGCCCTGGAGCGGGAGCTGCGGCTGATTCGGGAGGTGAGCGGCGGTTGGCCGACCCTGAGACGGCGGGAGCACCGCGGATCTGGCCGGTCACGTTCGAATGAAACGGAAAGGCGTCTCTTTGCAGCCCGGGATCCAGGCTCAGCGCGCTACGGCCAGCGTGATCGCACCGATCACCACGAGGCCCGCGGCGAGGATGCGCGTCGTCGCCTCGCGCCCGCCAGCCGCCTCGCCGAGCTTCAGCGACCCCCACGCCGCCGCCAGCACGATCCCCGATTCACGCAGCGGGGCAACGGTGGCGAGCGGTGCGATCGCGTAGGCGCTCAGCACCAGCAGGTACGCCCCCAGCGAGAGCACGCCGGCAACGGCGTCGCGCGCAAGGACCACCGAACGGCTGCGGCGCGGCACGACGGCCCGCGGCGGATCGTCGGGCAGCTCGCCGAGCACCGGAACCGGCACGGGAGCGGGCGCCAGCACGCCCAGCCGTCGTCCGCCGATCACGGCGATGGCAAGGAGCGTCGTCGCAATCACCGCGAGCATGGAGCCATAGATCCACGGCTCGGTCAGCCGCACACCCAGCCGGTCAACCGCGGAGTACGCGGCGATCGATGCCCCGGTCGCCAGCGCGAACCCGATCGCGCCCCGGTGCTCCGCGCCAGCCGCCTGGAGCGCCCGCCACGGCCTGGACACGAGCAGGATCCCGGCGAGCAGGCTCGCAACCCCCGCGATCGCCAGCGGCACCAGGTGCTCCCCGAGCAGCAGGATCCCCACGAGCACCGCCAGCAGCGGGGCGCTGCCGCGCGCCAGCGGATACACGAGCGACAGCGCACCACGCTGGTAGGCGGACGAGAGGCACACGAAGTAGACGGCCTCGAGCACGCCGGACAGCAGCGCGAGGCCGATGGCTTCCGCAGGTACGCCGGGCATCCCGTTCGCGAACCAGGCCCAGATCCCGACCGGCAGGAGGATCGCCGTGCCGATCGCCTGGAGCCGGACGGCCGTCCAGAGCGTGTCCCCGGACGTCTTGAGCAGGACGTTCCAGCCGGCATGCAGCACGGCGGCGATGAGGACGAGTGCGATGGCGAGCGTTGGCATGCGCTAAGTGTGCGGCGCGAAGCCCGTGCGGCGCGCTCCGCTAGCGCCCGATGTCGCGCCGGCGCACGCCCACGGCACACAGAATCACGCCGCCGACGGCGAGCGCCACGGACACCACGATGCCCACATCGTCGTAGCTGCCGAGGATCGGCCGGCCGAGGTGCCGGTTGAGCGCGAGGTCGACGATGAAATCCGGGAGGTCCAGGATCGAGCCGATCAGGTCGATGAGGTAGAACGCCAACCCAAGGATGATCGTCACCGGCGCCGCGAGGCTGGGCCGGATGAGTCCGCCGACGGCGAGGCCGATGCCGGCGAGCGCCATCCCGTACAGGCCGAGCACCGCCATGCCGGGCAGGAGGTTGAGCGCGTTGCCGACCTGGGTCGCCGCCCCGATCACCACGCCGACGGCCATGACGGCCGTCATGACCGCGATCGCACCCATCACCGCGGTCGCGCTACGGAGCGCCCAGCGGGCACGCGACACCGGCGCGCCGAGGATCAGCTCCAGGCGTCGATCGGCCTCGTCCGAGGCCCAGCCCCCGACGAATCCGCCGGCCGCGAGGCCCACGACGATGATCGCCTCGGAGAAGAAGGCGAGCTGCAGGAAGCCGCCCGTCGAGAGGATGTCCTGGCCCGGGAAGATCTGCTTGATCATCTGAGTGACCTGCGGGATCGCGCCCATGCTCGCGACGAACTGGTCCGCCGAGGTCGCGATGACCAGGCCGAACAGGCCGAGGCCGAGGCCCCACACGATCGCCGACGGCAGTCGCTCACCGAAGGCGCGGGTAAAGGGCTCGCGGAGCCACAGACCGATGCTCGGGAGTCGCAGGCGCCCGCTCGAGGGCTGGAGCAGGTCGCGGCGTGCGAATGCGAGCACGCCGAGGGCAAGCAGCGCGGCGGTGATCACGGCGAGCGCGCCGACGGATCCCCAGTCGTAACGGTCCGCGAGCGGCCGATGCTCGGCGGTCAGGCCGAAGTACGAGAGCGGCCGCAGGGTCTCGAAGACCGACACGCTGCTCGCGAAGCCGTTGATGACGAAGCTGCCGAACAGCACGATCGCGCCGACGCCAAGAGCCCCGTTTCGCCCCGTGATCGGCGCGAGGGCAAATGCCACCGCGCCGGGGACCAGGATCGTGAGGTAGATCCAGACCGCATGGGCGGCGAT
Organism: Chloroflexota bacterium; assembly: GCA_016191395.1. Lineage (GTDB taxonomy): Bacteria > Chloroflexota > Limnocylindria > Limnocylindrales > CSP1-4 > UBA5189. Next base: position 166,512 of record JACPOS010000017.1, on the reverse strand, counting down.
CGCGCCGAGGCCCACCGAGTCGCCGGGCAGGACCGAGAACGCCGCGAAGGCGGCGACCAGCCCGAGGACCAGGATCAGCGTGGTCACGCCGAGCGCGGCGAGGTAGCCGGCCAGCTTCTGCACGGCAAGGCGTGCCCGGCTCACCGGGGCGCTGGCGAGCATGTCCATGCTGCCGCGGCCGAGCTCCCCTGCCAGCGTGCCGGACAGCGCGACGATCGACCAGATGCCGAGCATGACGGGCAGGAAGTTCAGGACCCGCCAGGACAGGAAGCCGCCCATCAGCTCGATGTGGATCGGCTCGCCGAGCATGCCCTGGAAGATGGCCGGCAGTGCCTGGAGCTGCACGGCGACCTGGACGCGCTCCTCGATGGTGGCGAACTGGGTCGCCACCTGCGATGCGGTCACGAGCATGACGAGGGCAAAGACCACGCCGAGTCCGATGGCGGTCCGGCGGCTGTCGCGGAACGCCTTCCCGAAGACGGACCCGAGTCCGAGGACGCGGGCGCGCAGGGACGGTGGCACCCGGTCGAGAACCGCGGTCGTGGCGAGCGCGCTGCTCATCGAGCCGAAGGAGTGCTCGGCGTCGCCGGCACGGTCTCGTACTCGGCGAGGAACACCTCCTCGAGCGAGGGCTCGCGGCTGACGAAGTCCACGAGGTCGTACTGGCCGGCGAGGCGCACGACGGGCGCGATCGGCCCGGTCACGAGCATTCGCAGCGTACGGCCCTCCTCGGTGACGTGCGTCACGCCCTCGATCGCCGCAAACGGCGCCGCGGCCACGGGCTCGGCGAAGCGCAGCTCCACCTCGTGGGCGGCCAGGGACCGAACTCCTTCGACCGTGTCCAGCCGGACGATGCGGCCCTCGCGGATGATCGCGACACGGTCGCAGGTCCGTTCGACCTCGCTGATGATGTGCGAGGAGAGGAACACAGTGCGTCCCGCGGCACGGCCCTCGAACAGCAGCTCGTTGAACGTCTGCTGGACGAGCGGGTCAAGGCCGGACGTCGGCTCGTCGAGGATCAGCAGCTCCGGACGATGCTGGAGTGCGCAGATGAGCCCGACCTTCTGCTTGTTGCCCTTCGAATACTCGCGGAACCGGCGGGACGGGTCGAGGTCCAGGCGCTGGACGAGCTCCTCCACGTACTTCCGGTCCACGCCGCCGCGAAGGTTCGCGAAGTAGGTGATGGTCTCCATGCCGGTGAGCCGGTCGTACAGGTTCCACTCCCCCGGCAGGTAGCCGAGGCGGCGGTGGATCTGGACCGGGTCGTCGGCGGCGTCGATCCCGAAGACCCGTGCGCGCCCAGACGTGGGCCGGATGAGGTCCAGGAGGATCCGGATCGTCGTGGTCTTGCCGGCGCCGTTCGGCCCGAGGAACCCGAAGATCTCGCCCTGGTTGACCTCCAGGTCCACGTCGACGATGCCGCGGAACGGGCCGTACGACTTCGTGAGCTTCTCTGCCTGGATGATCGCGGTCATCGCCTTCCTTCCGAGCGTTCGCTCAGGTACGTGGCGATCACTCGCGGGACCTCCCGCTCGACGAACGCCATGACATCGTGGAACTCCTGGAGCCGGGTGCGCGACTCGACCGAGCGATCGGAGACCGCCTCGAGGCCGCGTTCGGCGATCGTTCGCATCTGCCGATAGATCCCGGCGGCGCTGCCGAGGAGCGAGTCCAGGCCCTCGGGCGGGGCGCTGAAGTACTCGCGCCGGTCGCCGCCGCGCGTCGAGCGACGGATGAGTCCGCTGGTCGCCAGGAGGCGGGCCGTTCCGCTGATCGCGCCGCGGCTCGCTTGGAGCGCCTCGGCGATCTCCGCGGCGGTCTGCTCCGCCGGCTCGCAGATGAGCAGCCAACCCCACATCCGGCCCGACATCGGGGTCATCCCCAGCGAGCCCAGGAACTGGCCCATCTCCTCCACGAAGCGGCTCTCGCCCGGGGTCATGTGCCCGACGGTATGCCGTTCAGATCGTTCAGTCAATACTGAACGATCCGAATGTAGGAAATCCTTAGACCCCGATCGGGTGCCAGACCGTCTTCATCTCCAGGTACGCGGCGATCCACTCCGGGCGCTCGCTGGCGCGATCGTCCAGCCAGTCGAACCTCGCGTCCGCGACGCCCTTGGGGCGGCGGGCAACCCGCTTGACGCTGTCGGCGGCAGAGAGCTCCACTGCGGTGCGCAGGTCGTCGGGGACGCCCCACACATCGAGCGCGTCGACATCCTCGTGGGCCGCGAGGACGGGCACCAGCTCGTGCTTTCGGCCGGTCAGGACGTTGATGACGCCGCCGGGCACGTCGGAGGTGGCCAGCACCTCGGTCAGGCTGACCGCGGGAAGCGGCCGCGTCTCGGAGGCGAGGACCACGACGCTGTTGCCGGCCACCAGCGGTGGCGCCAGGCGCGAAATCAGGCCGAGCAGCGACGACGACTCCGGCGCGACGATGCCGACGACGCCGGTCGCCTCCGGGATCGTGAAGTTGAAGTAGTCCGATGCGACCGGGTTGGACGACCCCAGCACCTGGGCGATCTTGTCCGCCCAGCCCGCGTACCAGACCCAGCGATCGATGGCCCTGGCGACGACCTCCCGCGCCCTGTCCGCCCGGAGACCTTCCGCGAGCGCCACCTCCGCCTCGAACTGGTCCCGGCGGCCCTCCATGAGCTCGGCGACTCTGTAGAGGATCTGGCCGCGGTTCATCGCCGTGCGGTCGGCCCACGGATGGAACGCGCCGCGCGCCGCACGCACGGCGTCTCGGAGGTCCTTGCGCGAGGCCCGGACCGCGTTGGCGTACGGCGTCCCGTCCGAGGCGCTCACGACGTACGAGCGCCCCGACTCACTGCGCGGGAACGCGCCGCCGATATACAGCTTCCACGTCTTGCGGACGTCGATCCGCGCGGCGGCCGGCTCGACCCGGGCGCGCACCGCGCGTGCCACGGCGCCCGTCTTCGCGACACCAGCCTTCGCGGCGGCGCTCGCCTTGGACGGTCGCTTCGGGACCGCCATCAGAGCGTCTTCCCCAAGGAATGCGACCAAGTGCACGCGTCCAGGTGGGACGGAAGGTCCGGGAATCGGGCGGGTCGTGCTGCAGGTAGGACTGGCAGTCTCGAATCAGGCACGAATGCGGCGCCAGGACCCAGGAAACGGTCACGGAACCGACCACGAGGCCCGCTCGTGTCACCGGCGAGCCAATACGAGGACTGACCGTCCGGCCCGGTGAAGGCGCGCAGCGGCATCAGCGGTCCTCGAGGCGAACGTAGGCGTGGAGGCCCTGCATGCCGCCCTCCCGCCCGAAGCCGGATTCCTTGTAGCCGCCGAAGGGCGAGGTAGGATCGAAGCGGTTGAACGTGTTCGCCCACACGACGCCGGCCTTCATCTTGCGGACCATCCAGAGGATTCGCGAACCCTTCTCCGTCCACACGCCCGCGGACAGCCCGTACGGCGTGTTGTTCGCCTTCTCGACCGCCTCGTCGGGCGTTCGGAACGTCAGGACGGACAGCACCGGCCCGAAGATCTCCTCCTGCGCGATCCGATGGCTCTGGGCGACGTTCGTGAACAGCGTGGGCCGGAAGAAGTAGCCGCGCTCCGGCAGGTCGCAGGCAGGCTGATAGAGCTCCGCACCCTCGGCGACGCCCGCCGCGACCAGCTCCGTGATCTTCTCCAGCTGCGCCTTCGAGTTGATCGCGCCGACATCCGTGTTCTTGTCCAGCGGGTCCCCCACCCGGATCGTGGACAGTCGGTCCTTGAGCTTCTCGATGAGCGGGCCCTGGATGGACTCCTGGACGAGGAGGCGCGACCCCGCGCAGCACACCTCGCCCTGGTTGAAGTAGATGCCGTTGACGATGCCCTCGACCGCCTGGTCCAGCGCGGCATCCTCGAACACGATGTTCGCAGCCTTGCCGCCGAGCTCCAGGGTCAGCGCCTTGTCGGTGCCCGCGATGGCCTTGTGGATCAGCTTGCCCACACCGGTGGAGCCGGTGAACGCGACCTTGTCGACGTCGGGGTGGCTCACGAGGTGCATCCCGATGTCGGACGGTCCCGGCACGATGTTGACGACCCCCGCCGGCAGGTCCGCCTGCTGGCACACCTCCGCGAACAGGAGGGCAGTCAGCGGCGTCGTGGAGGCTGGCTTGAGGACGACCGTGTTCCCGGCGGCCAGGGCCGGCGCGATCTTCCAGGCCAGCATCAGCAGCGGGAAGTTCCAGGGAATCACCTGCGCGGCGACGCCGAGTGGCTTCGCGACCCGCCCTGGGAACGCGTAGTCGAGCTTGTCCGCCCAGCCCGCGTAGTACCAGAAGTGGTTCGCCGCGAGCGGCACGTCGACGTCGCGTGATTCCTTGATCGGCTTGCCGGAGTCCATCGTCTCGAGGACCGCGAACTCGCGGCTCCGCTCCTGGAGGATCCGCGCGATCCGGAAGAGGTACTTCGCGCGCTCCTTGCCGGGCAGGCTGCCCCAGCGCGTCTTCTGCGCGCGGCGCGCGGCGCGTACTGCTCGATCGACGTCCGCCGTCGTCGCCTTCGCGACCTCCGCGATGACCTCCTCGGTAGCCGGGTTGACGCTCCTGAAGATCCCGCCGTCAGAGGCCTGGACCTCGCGCCCGTCGATGAACAGCCCGTACCGCGGCTTCAGCGTCACGACATCGCGGGATTCGGGCGCCGGCGCGTACTCCCAGGGCACCGCCTGCCCATCGCCGAGGCCCCAGTCCGCCGGGGCCCGATCCCCCGACCAGGGTCGGAGCGCCTTCGAATCCGTGGTCACGCGGGCATGATACGCGCCGGGTCGGGCCGGACCGGCGTCGTCGTCAGAGCGCCAGCAGCCCCGCAGCGAGCTCCGCGTACCCGGCGAGGGCGGGGTCCGACGACGATTCGGCGCGGAGCTGGACGCAGACATGGTCCGCGCCGCCGTCGAGGTGCGCCTTGACCCGAGCCACGATCGCGTCGACGTCGCCCCAGGCGATCACCGCGTCGATGAGCGCGTCGCTGCCCTCGTTGGCGATGTCGTCGTCCGGCCAGCCGAGGCGGCGCAGGTTGTTGGCGTAGTTTGGCAGCGCGAGGTAGTGCTTCGCGAACGCGCGCCCGATGCGCCTCGCCTCGTCGGCGTCCGTCGTCAGCACCGCGGTCTGCTCCACGGCGAGGCATGGCTCGCCCCCGAGGGTCGCGCGGGCGATGGGTGTGTGCTCCACCGGCACGAAGTAGGGATGCGCCCCGTCTGCGCACGTCGCCGCGAGCTCCAGCATCCTGGGCCCCAGCGCCGCAAGGACCAGCGGCACGGGCTCGCCCAGCTCGGGGCCCGCGTAGGACGCGGCGGCCATCCCGTCGAGGTAGGCGGCCATCGTCTCGACGGGCTTGCCGTAGCTGCCGCCTCGCATCGCCACGGATGGCGCGTGGCTCACGCCGATGCCCAGCACGAACCGGCCCGGGAACGCCTCGGCGACGGCGCGCGCGCCGTTGGCCATCGCCATCGGGTCGCGGGCGTAGATGCTGGCGATGCCCGGCGCCACGACGACGCGCTCCGACGCGGCAAGCAGGATCGAGGCGTGGGCGAAGACCTCCTTGCTGCCGAGGCTCTCGGGCATCCAGACGGCCCTGTACCCGAGGCGCTCGTACTCGCGGATCGCGGCGCCCTCATCTCGCGCGCCGAGCCGCTGCAGCGCGAAGTTCCACACGCCGACACGACCGAGCCGTGCCGCGAGCGCGCGCCCACCGATCCCGCCGATGCCGGTTGCCATCCCGGCAACGGTACCGGAGAGCGTCAGCCGTTGCCGACGCGAAGGATCACGAGCGGGCGCTATGCTGCCCGGCGTGCCCGATCCCGAACCCCTCTGGAAGCGCCGCTTTCGAGCCCCCATCGTCGGCTTCCCGATCTGGTCCAGCCATGCGCCGGACCGCCTCGTGTACACGTCGTCGGAGAGCGGCATCTACCAGCTCCACGCGTGGGATCGCGCGACCGGCGAGCGCCGCCAGATCACGACGGAGCCTGTTGGCCTGATCTCCGGCGAGATCACGCCGGACGGCGAGTGGGTCGTGTGGCATCGCGACCTCACCGGCGACGAATCGGGAATGTGGGTCGCCGCCCCGTTCGCCGGCGGTGACGCCGAGCCGCTGCTCGAGGGACTTCCGAGCGGGTGGGACGATGGCCTCGCCATCGGCCGGAAGCGCACGTTCGCGGCCGTCAGCGACCACGAGAAGTTCGCCGTGTACGGAGCCGAGGCGAACGGCGATGTGCGGATGCTCGCCAGCAGCCCGGAATCGATCGAGCTCGGCGGGTCCGGCGCGCTCATGGCCGGCACGGATCAGGGCGCGCTCTCGGCGGACGAGACCCTCGTCTGCATCGAGCACTCCGAGCACGGCGACCAGATCCACCCGTCCCTCCGGATCCTCGACGCCCGCACCGGCGCCGTGGTCGCGGACCTGCGTGACGAGGGCCTCGCGCTATGCGCATTCGCGTGGTCGCCGATCCCGGGCGATCAGCGACTGGCCATCGGCCACGAGCGACGTGGGGAGCGCGCGCCGGCGATCTGGAACATCGAGACCGGTGAGGTCATGGACCTGCCGATCCCGTGGGACCGGTTCACGGAGGTCGCGGACTGGTGGCCGGACGCCTCGGCCGTGCTGCTGTTCGAGCTCCTTGACGGCCGCCATTACCTCCACCGACTCGACCTCTCGACGAATGAGGTCAGCCCGTTGCCGATCGAGATCGGGAGCCTGACCGGCGCACGAGTCCGCCCCGATGGCACGGTCTGGTACCGCCTGCAGCGCGGCGAGCATCCCGGCGTGATCTTCCAGACTGGCCGCGACGAGCCGGTCCTCACCGCACCGCGGCCGGCGCCACCGGGCAGGCCGTACATCCCCTGGACCTACGAGAACCCACACGGCCAGCGCGTGCAGGGCTGGCGCGTGGAGCCGGACGGCGGCGCCAGGCCGTGGCCCACCCTCATGCTCATCCACGGCGGCCCGACCGCCGTGGACCTCGACTCCTGGTCCCCGCTCGTCCAGGCCATCGTGGACATGGGCTTCCAGGTCGCGATGCTCAACTACCGCGGCTCGATCGGCTTCGGCGCCGCATGGCGCGACGCGCTCATCGGCAACATCGGCTGGCCGGAGGTCGAGGATCTCGTCGCCGGCCACGACGACCTGCTTGCGAGCGGCCTCGCCGACCCGGCGCGCTCGGCCATCGCCGGCTGGTCGTGGGGTGGCTACCTGACGCTCCTGACGCAGGGCATGCATCCCGGGCGGTTCATCTCCGGCGTCGCGGGCGTGCCCGTGGCCGACTACGTCTCCGCGTACGGCGACGAATCGCCGCTGCTCCAGGCGTACGACCGGGCGCTGCTCGGCGGCGAGCCGAAGGAGGTGCCGCAGCTGATGCGGGAGCGCTCCCCGATCGAGTACGTGGACCGGGTCACCTCGCCGCTGCTGATCACGGCCGGCGAGAACGACAGCCGCTGCCCGTTGCCGCAGATCCTCAACTACGTGGAGCGGCTGAAGGCACGCAATCACCCGCACGAGCTGTACCTGTTCCCGACCGGCCACTCCTCGTTCGACATCGAGGAGCGCATCCGCCAGCTGGGCGTGGTGATGGACTTCCTGGCCCGAACGGTGCCCGGGGTGGAGCGACTCGCGGGGGTCGCCGCGCGCGAGGCCGGGGCGGCGCCGGAACCCGCAGGCTCCGCCGCGTCCGCCTAGCGGTTCAGCGTGCTCCCGAGCGGGATGCCGTCAGAGAAGTAGATCCCCGTAGCGCCCGACGCGACGAGGTCGAACGTCTCTCCGCCCGAATAGGGCAGGGTTTCGAGGCTCGCGATCGCGCTCCCGTCGACGGGGTCGCCGACGGCGAGATCACCGAACTGGCGCCCATCCGCCAGCGGGTGACCGGGCGACGCGGTGACGGTCCGGCCGTCGGTGAGGGTGAGCCGGATCACGCGGTGGTCCGGCGGCGCGGTGGTGGATCCCAGCGCGATCACCGTGCCCGCGACGCGGTGGCCGTCGCGATCGAGGGTCCAGATCGTGTCGCCCAGGCGGAGGTCCTGCACCGCGATGGACCCGCCGGGCGTGTCAATGCGGGTTTCGCGCGCCAGGCAGATCGGGCAGTTCGGCTCGCCGGCGGGCGCCTGTTGTTCGATCACCATCGAGCCATCCGCGCTCACGATGCCCGCGGTGCGCAGGCCCTGGACGCCGCCGTCCTTCGGCGCCGCGAGGTAGTCGAAGCGGTACCGGCCGTCCCCGATGGGGTCGAACGGGATGGACAGGGCGACCTTCCAGAGATGGTAGATCGCGACCTTCTGCGCATCGGTGATGGCGCCGGCGACGTTGATGCCGAGCTTCGCGGCCACGGCCCTGTAGATGTCGCCCTCGGCGACCATCTCCGCGTAGCGCTCGATCGCGCGCTGCTGCTCGGTGCCGCGTGCGATCGGGTACTCGTCCGGGTCGCAATACCAGCGCTCGCCGAACCGCTCGATGACGAGGAGGCGCAGCTGGCCCGCCGTCAGCGTGGCGCCGCCCGTCGGTGCCGGCACCGTCGAGGGTCCGGCGGTTCCACTCGCCGCCCCGCCGCAACCGGCCGCGACGAGGACGACAAGGAGCGAAACGGCGAGTCTCGTCGTCGCGGCTCGGACAGATCGGAAGGTGGCCATCGATGCGCTGACGGTCGGGAGACCCGTGGGGTTCCGGCCGGTCAGTCGATCGTGAAGTGGTCGGGGTCCTGGTAGCGGCCCGTGCGCTCCTTCTCGATCTGCATCAGCACGTCGTTGAGCAGGGTCGAGGCACCGAAGCGGAACCGCTCCGGCGTCATCCACCGGGGGCCGAGCGTCTCGTACAGCACCACGAGGTACTGCACGGCCTCCTTGGCGGTCCGGATCCCGCCGGCCGGCTTCATCCCGACGGCGCGCCCCGTCGCCTTCTCGAAGTCGCGGATCGCCTCGAGCATGACGAGCGTCACCGGCAGCGTCGCCGCCGGCTGGATCTTGCCCGTGGAGGTCTTGATGAAATCGGCGCCGGCAGCCATGGCAAGGATGCTCGCGCGCCGGACCTGGTCGAACGTGCCCAGCTCTCCCGTTTCCAGGATCACCTTGAGGTGCGCCTCGCCGCACGCGTCCTTGATCTCGACGATCTCGTCGTAGACGGTCGCGTAGTCGCCCGCGAGGAACGCACCGCGGTCGATGACCATGTCGACCTCGTCTGCGCCCGCGGCAACGGCAGCCTTGACCTCGGCGACCTTGATGTCCCGGAACGTCTGGCCGGACGGGAAGCCGGTGGCAACGCTCGCCACCCGGACGGTGGAGCCGCGCAGCGCATCCTTCGCCTCGGCGATGAGCGACGGGTAGAGGCAGATCGCGGCGACACTCGGGATGGTGGGATCGCCGGGCCTGGGGTGCATCGCCTTCGCGCACAGCGCGCGGACCTTGCCCGGGGTGTCGCGGCCCTCGAGGGTCGTCAGATCCATCATCCGGATCGCGAGGTCCAGGGCCCACAGCTTGGAGGCCTTCTTGATCGAGCGCTTCTTGAGCGTCTCGACGCGCAGCTCCACCCCAACCTGGTCCACCGCGGTCTGGCGCCCGAGCACGCTCCCGAGCGGCCCGGGGCGCCCGCCCGCCCACGCGCTGACGAGCTCGCTGGCGCGCTCGCGGGAGAGGGTGTCTGGCTGGCGGACGGCCATGGGAGTGGCAGGATACACCGCGTGGACGGCGTTTCAGACCAGCTCACCATGCGGCTCGACCCGCCGGTGCCGAGGCTGCCGTCGGGGTTGCGACCGATGCTCGCGCGGCCGTTGCCGGAGGCATTCGACTCGTCGGCGCACCTGTTCGAGCCGATCTGGGGCGGCGCACGCGCACTGGCGCTGATCGGTCCTGCGGCCGAGGCCGGCATGGGCGACGTCGCGCTCGTGGCCGAGGACGGCACGCGGGGCCCGGCGCCGCTGGATCTGGCTGGGCTCGCCGCACGCGTGGCCGCACGGTCGGCCGTCCTCGACGGCGAGATCGTGGTCGTCGATGACGCCGGACGCCTGGATCACGAGGAGCTCGCGCGGCGGTTCGCGGGCGAGCCGGGGCGTCCCCTCTCCTACCTCGCGTTCGACATCCTCGACCTCGACGGGCGGTCGCTCCTGAACCTCACCCTGGATAAGCGGCGCGCCTTCCTCCGCCAGGCCCTCCGACCCGGCGACGAGGTCGTCGCGGTTCCGTCGATCGCGGCCGAAGGAAAGGCCCTGTTCGAGGCCGTCACCGGCCAGGGTCTCTTCGGGATCCGAGCTCGGCAGCGGACCAGCCCATACCTGCCCGGCGTCCGCAGCAGGCTCTGGCGCAGCGTGGCGGTGGGCGGCGCGACGAGCGCCCGGGCGGATGCGGCTGCGATGGCCGCGGCAACGGACATCGCCGGCTACGCCACCGGCCGGAGCGAGCACGTCCTGGCACTCATCCGCCGCCTTCCATTGGAGTTCGACGAGGAGTAGGCGTCAGCCACCGCCCGTCGATGTCCCCGACGACGGATTTTGATGACATTCGCTGCATCAAGGTGGTGCGGGGGAGGTGCGTCCCCCTCCGTTGGAGCCGCCCGAGCCCATGATGCAGCGACGGTCATCGAATTGCGCCGACAAGAGACGCACATGGGCGCGGCGCGGCGCGGCGCGGCGCGGCGCGGCGCAGCGCGCCCCAGATGCCGCCGGATCAGACGGGTGGTCGGAGGATGGCCCCCACGATGGCTCGCGCGCCGGGGCGCTGCCCGTACAGGAGCACGCCGGCGGAGTACACGCGGACCGCGACGATGCCGACGAGCGGGATCGCGGCGATCAACAGCCCGTAGGACAGCGCGATCTCCCACGGCTCCACGTGCGCGACGGTGAGGCGGGTGAGCATCACGAACGGGCTCCAGAACGGCACCCAGGATGCGAAGCGGACCTCGCCGCTGATCCCACCTGACAGGGCCATGACGGCGATGAGATAGCCGACGATGGCGATGATGCTGAGCGGCAGCGCGAGGACCTGGAGATCCTCCGCCCGGCTCACGAGCGAGCCGGCCGCCGCGTAGATCAGCGCGTACAGGATGAATCCCAGGATCCAGAAGCCGCCGTAGGCCGCGAGCAGGCCCGGGCTGAGGGCGGAGAGGGACAGCTGGACGCCGCTGGAGCCGCCGAGCAACGCGCCCGCGATGCGGTCCTGGAGGAACAGCGTCGTCAGCGCCGGGATCAGGATCGCGACGTACTGGACGAGCCCGGCAAGCCCGATCCCGACCACCTTGCCGGTGATCAGCTGTGCCGGCGTGGCGGCGCTGATGAGGAGCTCCATGACCCGGCTGGACTTCTCCGCGACGACACCGGCCGCGACCCACATCCCGTAGATCACGAGCGTGATGAAGATGAGGACGACGAACACGACGCCGACGATCCGGCGGCCGGCGAACTCGCTCGCCCCGACCGGCCCCGCGGTTCCGCCGCCCCCACCCGAGACCTGGGCGGAGTCGAACCGCGGCGCAAGGAATGGCCCCGTCACCCCGGCGCCGTTGACCTTGATCCAGTCGAAGATGCCGATGGCGAGTGAGCCGACCTGGATCAGCTGGACCCGATCCGTGCCGATCCGCTCGCTGGTCAGCAGCTGGAACGTGATCTGCCCCGATTGCAGGCGGGTCGCGACGAGCGCCGCATCGTAGGCGCCGCCGGCGACGGTCTCGGCGTTCGCCTGGCCAGCGGTCGCAGATTCGAAGGAGTAGAGATCCGCCTTGCCCGGTACGGGCGTCGGGTTCAGGATCCCGTTGAGGATCTGGATGGACGAGGCCGTGAGGGCGGGGTCGTCGCTGACCACGGCGATCTTGGTGGTCGTGCCACGATCGGCGAACTGGACCAGCACGGGTGTCAGCGACACCGCGACGGCAAGGCCGGCCAGCAGGAGCGTCGACACGAAGAACAGCCGGCTGCGGACACGCTCGCGGAACTCGCGCCGGGCGACGAGCCACGAGTTCGCCACCGTGCCCGGCTCCACGCGTTCCGGAATGGCCGACTGGGGCGCGCTCATGCGACGGCCTCCCCATCCGGCGCCGCGGCGCGACCGACCGCAGACCGCCCGACCCCCGACGGCGGAGTGCCGGCGCTCGCCTCCGTGCCCGGCTCTATGTCCGCGGGGTGGCCCACGTGCTCGATGAACACCTGCTCCAGCGACGGATCGGCGACCTCGAAGTGGGTCACGCGCGCGCCGGCCGCAAGCGCCGCCGCCAGCACTGTCTCCGGCTCCACGTCCGGCTCGATCTCGATCTCCGCCCGCTCGATGCCCGGCCGCAGGAGCCGTGCACCCGGCACGCCCGCGAGCCAGGCGAGCTTGTGGTCGCCGCGGACGGACAGCAGGACCATGCGCCGGCCCGTGGAACGCTTCACGTCACGGAGCGCCCCCGCGACGACGGTCCGGCCGTGATCGACGATCGCGACGGATTCGCACATCGCCTCGACCGTCTCCATCTGGTGGGTGGACAGGACGACGGTCTTGCCGCGGTCGCGCAGCTCCAGGATCGCCTCACGGAGCAGCACGATGTTCACGGGATCCAGGCCCGTGAACGGCTCGTCCATCAGCAGCACTTGCGGGTCGTGCATGACGGCGGCCAGGAACTGGACCTTCTGCTGATTGCCCTTCGAGAGCTCCTCCGCCCGCCGCTCGGCGAACTCGGGGACGCGGAAGCGGGCGAGCCACGAGCGCGCCTCGCGCGTGGCGATGTCGTGAGGGACGCCCTGGAGGCCGGCGAAGAACACGAGCTGCTGGAGCACCGTCATCTTCGGGTAGAGGCCACGCTCCTCCGGCAGGTAGCCCCACGTCTGCCGAGGCAGCGTTCGGTGGTCCGCGCCGCGCCAGGTGATGGAGCCGCCGTCCGCGCGCAGGACGCCGAGCGCGATCCGCATCGTCGTCGTCTTGCCGGCGCCGTTGGAGCCGAGGAATCCGAAGACGTGCTGCTGGGGGACTTCGAGCTCCAGCCCGTCGAGTGCCGTGATCGCGCCGAAGCGCTTGACGAGGCCGTGAATTGCCAGGGACATGGTGCGCCGGAGCATAGCCCGGGACCCCCGGGGGGTCCGTTAGCCGATGGTCCCGATTCCGGCGCAGAATCCACGGCATGACCACTGCGGACAACCACGCAATGCCCGGCGGCGCGCCCATCGAGCGCTCCATGCCGTCCGGCGACCGGACGACCCCGACGAAGATCCACGCGGACCGGGGTGCCGGCACCCTGGAGCTCGCGTGGGCGGACGGCCACGTGACCATGTACGGCGCGCACGACCTGCGCTGGCTGTGCCCATGTGCCTTCTGTCGCGGCGAGGCCGGCCTGCCGGGCTGGCTGGACACATCGCCGACCCTCACCGACGAGCAGACCCGGCTCGTCGACGTGCACCTCGTCGGCTCGTACGCCCTCGCACCCACCTGGGGCGACGGCCATCACACCGGCTACTACCCGTTCGCGCTGCTGCGCGAGCGCTGCTCATGTCCCGAATGCAGGGGGGTCAGATCGTGATCGTCAGCACCGCACCGTTCATCGCCGGTCACCGCGTCGTCGAGACGAAGGGCCAGACGTTCGGCCTCGTGGTCCGCAGCCGCGGCTTCTCCGGCAACCTGATTGCCGGCCTCCGCTCGCTCGGCGGCGGCGAGATCCACGAGTACACCCAGCTTCTCGAGGACACCCGCCGACAGGCGCTGGACCGCCTCGTCAAGAACGCGACCCTGATGGGCGCGAACGCGGTCATCTCGATGCGCTTCGACAGCAGCGGGCTCGCCGGCACGATGTCCGAGATCGTCGCGTACGGCACCGCGGTGGTCGTGGAGCCAGACGCCTCGGCCACGCAGGCAAGCGAGTAGAGCGGCCGCGGGGTGAGCGCCGTCATCCGGGGGATCCTCGTCGTCTTCGGGCTGCTCCTGATGCTCGCGGGCATCGGCGTGATCGCGGCGCTGCCCGGCGGTGGCGCGATCCCCGGGCTGGAGCTTGCTGGCTTCGGCGCGTTCCTGGTCGTGATCGTCGCGGTGGAGCGGCATCGCTACCGGTCAGCCTCGGCGGAGATCACCAACGGGCCGACCGGGCCGGGCGGCGGCGAGCCGGCGGGGGCCCAGCTGGAGCCTCGCTTCCGCCCTACCCCCGAGCTGTTCATCGACCCGACGACGGGCCGGCGCATGCGCGTGCTCATCGACCCCGCGAACGGCGAACGGCGGTACGTCGCCGAGGGCTGAACCCGCGCTGGGCATAGGGCGCCGTTGATCGACTGTTAACACGGGGCCGACACCCCGTTCACGCCTCAACTCGACGATCTCCTCGTACGACAACGCCTGTGTGCATGTCCAGGGAGGACGCATCGAGTGACCACATCCAGAACCAGGGGTCTCGCGCTGCTCGCGACCGCGGCGTTCGTGATCGCCGCGTGTGGCGGCGGCGCCGCGACGGCACCGACGTCCGGAGCGACCACGGCCCCCACAATGACACCCGGCGCAACAGCCGCCGCGCCACTGTCCGGCGCCGTGAACATCGACGGTTCCAGCACGGTCTACCCGATCACCGAGGCCGTGGCCGAGGAGTTCCAGAAGGCGAACAGCGGGGTCAAGGTGACCGTCGCCTTCGCGGGCACGGGCGGCGGGTTCAAGCGCTTCTGCAACAACGAGACGGACATGAACGACGCGTCGCGCCCGATCAAGACCGCAGACACGGCGGACGCGAAGTCGGAGGCAACCCTGTGCAAGGACGCCGGGGTGAGCTACCTCGAGCTCGGCATCGCGACGGACGCACTGTCGGTGGTCGTCAACAAGAACAACACGTGGGCGACCTGCCTGACCACGGCGCAGCTCAAGCTCATGTGGGATCAGGGCAGCACGGTGTCCACCTGGAACCAGGTCGACCCGATGTTCCCGGCCGAGCCGATCAAGCTGTTCGGGCCCGGCCCGGACTCCGGGACCTTCGACTACTTCACCGAGGTCATCAACGGCAAGGCAAAGCAGAGTCGCTCCGACTACACGCCATCGGAGGACGACAACGCCCTGGTGACCGGCGTCGCCGGTGACAAGGATGCGCTGGGCTACTTCGGCTTCGCCTACCTCGAGGAGAACCTCGACAAGATCAAGGCGGTCGCGATCGACAGCGGCAAGGGGTGCGTTGAGCCTTCCGCCGCAAACGTGAACAACGGGACCTACAAGCCACTCGCCCGCCCGCTGTTCATCTACCCATCCACGAGGGCGCTGCTTCGACCGGAGGTCGCGGCCTTCGTTCGCTACTACCTCGACAACGTCAACACGTTCGTCGACGAGACCGGGTACATCGAGGCCCAGCCCGATGTCCTGGCCAAGTCGAAGGCGGCCCTGGAGGCGGCACTCAAGTAGGCCGATCGATCACCGCTGACGCACCGGCCCGGGCAACCGGGTCGGTGCGTTCCCGTCGTTCCTGGAGGTTCAGCACCGCGGCATGACTACGGACGGCCGGCCCCTCGTCCTGCGGCGATCCGCGACCGAGCGCGTGATCGAGCTGCTCCTCGCCTCCGCCGCGGGCGCGGGCATCGTGACGACCGCCGGGATCGTTCTCGTGCTCCTGCTCCAGGCCGTCCAGTTCTTCGCCTTCGTGAACCCGATCGACTTTCTGACCGGGACCGTCTGGTCGGCCTCCATCCTGCCGTTCAGGTTCGGCGTCATCCCGCTCGTCGCCGGGACCCTGGGCGTCGCCCTCATCGCGCTCGTCGTGGCGGTGCCGCTCGGCCTCCTGGCAGCGGTGTACCTCGGCGAATACGCGTCGAACCGGACGCGGACGATCGTGAAGCCGGTCCTCGAGACGCTCGCCGGGATCCCGACGATCGTGCTCGGGTTCTTCGCCCTCAACTTCATCACGCCGGAGCTGCTGAAGCCGATCCTGCCCGAGATCGGGACGTTCAACATGCTGTCGGCGGGCCTCGTCGTCGGGCTCCTCGTGACGCCGCTCATCGCGTCGCTGTCCGAGGATGCGCTGCGGGCCGTGCCGCGCGGCCTCCGCGAGGGTGCCTTTGCCATGGCGGCCACCCGCTTCGAAGTGACGCGCAAGGTGATCTTCCCGGCGGCGTTGTCGGGGATCATGTCCTCGATCATCCTGGCCATGTCGCGCGCCGTCGGCGAGACGATGGCCGTCGTGCTCGCGATGGGCTTCAACCCACGCCTGACGCTCGATCCGCTCGAGCAGGGCGGCACCATGGCTGGCTTCATCGCCCAGATCACCAGCGGCGACACGCCCCAGGATTCGCTCCAGTTCAAGTCGCTGTTCGCCGTGGGGCTCGTGCTCTTCGCGATCACGCTCGGGCTCAACCTGATCAGCAACCGGATCGTCGCCCGGTTCCGGAATCGGTACTCGTGAGCACGGCTTCCCCGCCCGCCGTCGGGGCCCGGCCCCGCTTCGAACCCCAGATTGCCCGGCGCAAGCTCGCCGGGACCAGCTTCCTCGGCGCGTGCATGGCCGCAATCGGGCTCCTGCTGCTCGCCCTCGTCCTCCTGTTGTACGACGTCATCACGAAGGGCCTGCCGTACATCGACCTGGACTTCATCACCGGCACGCCGTCGAGGCGCCCGGAGCAGGCGGGCATCCTGCCGGCCCTGGTCGGTTCGATCGAGATCGGCCTGATGGTCGGGGCGATCAGCTTCCCGCTGGGCGTGGCTGCGGCCATCTACCTCGAGGAGTACGCGGCGAACACGCTGTTCAACCGGATCCTGCGGACGAACATCTCGAATCTCGCCGGCGTGCCATCCATCGTGTACGGGATCTTCGGGCTTGCGCTCTTCGCGCGGGCACTCCAGCTCGGCCGCTCGCCGATCGCGGCCGCGCTCACCCTCGCCCTCCTGATCATGCCCGTCGTGATCATCGCCACGATGGAGGCGCTCCGATCCGTGCCGGATTCGCAGCGAGAGGGGGCGTACGCGCTCGGGGCGACGCGCTGGCAGATGGTCCGCCGATCCATCCTCCCGGCCGCAGCGCCCGGGATCATGACCGGGATCATCCTGGCCATGGCGCGGGCGATCGGCGAGGCGGCCCCGATCATCGTCGTGGGCGCGGCCAGCTTCGTGACCTTCCTCCCGACCCCATTCCAGGAGGGCTTCACGGTCCTGCCCATCCAGGTCTACCAGTGGGCCAGCCGCCCGCAGGACGCGTTCCACGGCATCGCGGCGGCGGCGATCCTCGTCCTCCTGGTCCTCATGCTCCTGCTCAACGGCCTCGCGATCATCGTCCGCGCCCGCCTGTCGCGGCATCTCCAGTGGTAGAGGAGTCCGGCTCGATGCCCAGCCTGTTAGCGCCACGGCAGCCGGCGATCGGCGTCACGATCGCGCCGCTGCCACCGATCACGCCCACGCTCCCGGTAGCGGAGCGCGAGACCGTCCTTCGAATGCACGGCGTCAGCTGCTGGTACGGCTCGTTCCGGGCCGTGAAGGACGTATCGATCGACATCGGCGCCCGCGAGGTCACGGCGCTGATCGGCCCGTCGGGCTGCGGAAAGACCACGCTCTTGCGCACCCTGAACCGGATGAACGACCTCATCCCCTCGTATCGGACGGACGGGCATATCCAGTTCGGAGGCCAGGATCTGTACGGGCCGGGCGTGGATCCGGTCGCCGTCCGGCGGCGGATCGGCATGGTCTTCCAGAAGCCGAACCCGTTTCCGAAGTCGATCTACGACAACGTCGCGTTCGGGCCGCGGATCAACGGGTTCAAGGGCAACCTGGACGAACTGGTGGAGCAGAGCCTGCGGCGCGCGGCGCTCTGGAACGAGGTCAAAGACAAGCTGAAGCAGCACGGCATGGCGTTGTCCGGCGGGCAGCAGCAGCGTCTGTGCATCGCGCGCACGATCGCCGTGGAGCCAGAGGTCATCCTCATGGACGAGCCGTGCTCCGCGCTCGATCCCCGCTCCACGCTCCAGATCGAGGAGCTGATGGCCGAGCTGAAGCGCGACTACACGATCGTCATCGTGACCCACAACATGCAGCAGGCGGCACGCGCCTCGGATCGCACGGTCTTCCTCACCATGGGCGAGGATCGGGCCGGCTACGTGGTGGAGGTGGACGACACGGTGAAGATCTTCACGAACCCCCGCGAGCGCCTGACCGAGGACTACATCTCCGGGCGGTTCGGCTGATGGCCACCGAGCCGGTGGGTGCCGCGTTCTCCGCACGGCGCGAGGCACTCGACCGCGGCGAGCGGGAGGTCAAGGACCAGGTCCTGCGCATGGCCTCCCTGGTGGAGCAGCAGATCCGTGCCGCGATCCAGGCCATGGAGGCGCGCGACGCGACCCTCGCGACCGCCGTGATCGACGGAGACGCGCGCGTCGACGAGGCCCAGCGCGAGGCATCCGCGCTGATCACGACGACGATCGCTCTGCAGCAGCCAGTCGCCCGCGACCTGCGCTTCCTGCTGTCACTGGATCGCGTCACGTACGAACTCGAGCGGATCGGCGATCACGCGGGCGACGTCGCGAAGCAGGCCCGCAAGCTCGCCGGAACGCCCGCGATGCGCCCGTACGCCGACCTCGCGGCAATGGGCAGGATCGCGGCCAACCTCGTCCGCGCGATCGCCGGCGCGCTCATCGACGTCGACGAGCACCAGGCGCGCGCGGTAGCCGCCGGCGACGACGAGATCGATCACCTCTATCACCGCGTGTTCTCGGAGGTCGTCGAGCTGATGCGCGCAGACCCGGCCAACGTGGAACGCGGCACGCGAATCCTGTTCGCGGCCCATGATTTCGAGCGCATCGGCGATCGGGTCACAAACATCGCCGAGGACGTCGTGTACCTGGCCACCGGCCAGATCGAGGACCTCAACCCGTGACGGCAATTCGCGTGATCTTCGTCTGCACGGGGAACTCCGCCCGGAGCCAGATGGCCGAAGCGATCCTGCGTCGCGACGGAGGCGCCGCGTTCGAGGTCGTGAGCGCGGGTGTCGATCCCCGGGGCGTCCATCCGCTGACGATCAAGGCGCTCGCGAGGGCCGGCATCGACATCTCCGGCGCGGAGTCGAAGTCCGTGGGCCGGTTCCTGGGCCAGCGGTTCGACTACGTGATCACGGTCTGCGACCGGGCGCGCGCATCCTGCCCGGTATTTCCCGGCGGCAGCGAGACGCTCCACTGGGGCATCGATGATCCCGTGGAAGCGGAGGGCACCGACGCGCAGCGCCTGGAGGCCTTCGAGAAGGCGATGACGGAGATCTCCGGCCGGATCCGGACGTTCGTGCCGCTCGCGCTCGCGAGCAGGGGTGGCGCCCGAGCCGCGCCCTAAGGCGTCAGGCGCTCGCCGAAGGCGCCGGCACGGGGGTCGGCCGCGTTCGTGCGGCGCGCCCTCGAAGCCCTGAGACCTGGATCAGGCCGTTGCCGGGCGCAAGGCCCTGGGCAATCGCGCCGAGACGATCCTTCAGGTTCGGGGCAAGCCGGTAGAAGACCCAGTTCCCCCGTCGCTCCGAGGTGACGGCGCCGGCGTCCCGAAGCACTTTGAGGTGGTGCGAGACCGTGGGCTGCGAGACCGTGCAGCACGATGTGAAGTCGCAGGCGCAGACCTCGGGCTGGCCCGCGAGCTCGCGCAGGATCTCCATCCGCGTCGGGTCGGCGAGGGCGGCGAGGAGCTGGATGTCCGGGTCGAGTGACTTGACCATGACCCGCATGGTATCGATGAATGTCGATATTGACAAGCGTCGATATGGGTGCAATATTGACGTCCATCGATACAGACAGGCGATCGACAGACCGACAGGAGTCATCTGATATGTCCGAGGCATACCTCACCAACTGGTCGTTCGGGGGCGAGACCCCGGACACCCGCAACCACTTCCACGACACGGCACTTCGCGAGGCCCGCATCACGACCGACCACCGCCAGGCGGAGCCAGCCATGCCAGCCCGCGAGAGCTTCCTGACCCGCCTCCGCCTCGCGTTCGCCGGCCCCGCCGCGACCGACGCGTGCAACTGCCCGGCCTGACCGAAGCCCGTTCGGCCCCCGGGCCCCATGACTGACCAGCGCGTCCCGCCATCAGCAGGAGCCACTCCCGTGACCGACCAGAATCTCCAGCTCAACGAGATCCAGCAGACCGTCCGCGACCGCTACGCGGAAGCCGCGATCGCGGCCGCCACGGCAACGTCGGTCCACGACATCGTCAAGGCCGCGCCGGAGGCAACCGCCGCCAACTGCTGCGACGACGCGTGCTGCAGCGATGCCTCCGCCACGTACGGCCTGGAGCTGTACGACGCGGCAGAGCGCGAGGGCCTGCCGAACGCGGCCGTTCTCGCGTCGCTCGGGTGCGGCAACCCGATCGCGGTCGCCGAGCTGCGCGAGGGCGAGACCGTCCTGGACCTTGGCTCCGGCGGCGGCATCGACGTCCTCCTCTCCGCGCGCCGCGTGGGCCCGACTGGTCGCGCGATCGGCGTCGACATGACGGACGAGATGCTCAGCCTGGCCCGGCGCAACGCCGCCGAGGCGGGCGCCGACAACGTCGAGTTCCGAAAGGGCACCATCGAGGCCCTGCCGCTGGACGACGCGAGCGTCGACGTCGTGATCAGCAACTGCGTCATCAACCTCGCGTCCGACAAGGACGCCGTGTTCGCCGAGATCGCGCGTGTCCTGCGGCCCGGTGGCCGCGTGGGAGTCAGCGACGTGGTGGCCGACGACCTGCTGACACCGGCCCAGCGCGCCGAGCGCGGCTCGTACGTGGGCTGCATCGCGGGCGCGCTGTCGTTCCGCGAGATGCGCGACGGCCTGCGAGCGGTCGGCCTTACGAACGTCGAGGTGGTGCCCACGCATCAGCTCACCGACGGCATGCACTCCGCGATCATCCGGGCCACGAAGCCCGCCGTCGCCGCGAACTAGCCGTCGAGCGCGGCGGCCTCGACGCAGATGGCGCTGACGCCGAGCGCCTCGAGGCGGCGGTAGTCCTCGAGCTCGCGGACGGTCCAGGCGGCGACCTGGAGGCCGGCCGCGCTCGCGCGGGCGACGGCCTCCGCATCGATCGTGTGCCACTCGGCAGAGATCGCCGAGCAACCGAGCGACGTCGCGAGCTCGATCGTCGTCGGCGAGACGTCGAGCGCGTTCAGCCATCGGACCCAGGTGGGCCGCTGCACGGAGAGCCAGGCGAGGATCGGTGCCTTGAATGACGAGACGGCCGCGTTGCAGACCACCGCCCGGCCGTCGTTCTCCACTCTCCCGCGCTCCAGCTCGAGGGCGTCGAGTGCGGCGGCGACCGGCTCCTTCAGCTCCACGTCGAGGAAGAACTCGCAGTCGGCGACGGCAAGCACCTGCGCCAGCGTCGGCACGCCGTGCTCGGCGAGCTGTTCTGCGGTGAGGGTCGAGCAGGTCAGCGGGACGCGCTGGACGCGGGCCAGGGTCTCGTCGTGGAGGAGCACCGGGACGTTGTCGAACGAGCTGCGGACGTCGAACTCCAGGCCGTCGCACATCGGACCCTTGAGCGCGGCTTCCATCGCGGCCAGCGAGTTCTCCGGCGCCACGCGCCAGTCGCCGCGGTGAGCCAGGCGGAGGGTGTGCATCAGCGGGTCGCCTGGTCGCCGATCCGGATTCGGGCGCTGAGCCCGAGGTGGTCCGACGGGTACAGCGTCGGGTCGTTCACCGCGGGGCGGTCGAACGCGAGGCGGCAGGACTGGACGGTGATCGGCCCGCGGACCCAGATGTAGTCGAGGCAGCCGGGCTCCCCGTCCACGTCCATGCCCGGCGCCTGGATGCCGGACGGCCACGTCACGGCCGGCTCGGCGCCGTTGGCCTCCGCCGACGAGGAGCGAAAGCCGGCATCGAGCATGACCCGGTACGTGGACTCCACGGGCTCCGCGTTGAAGTCGCCGACGACCACGAGCGGCCCCTCCACCGGCGCAAGCCACTCGGTCAGCGCGCGAGCCTGCTCCTCGCGAGCCGACTCGTCCGGGACGAGATGGTGGAGGTGGGTCACGACGAAGCTCAGGGTCGCGCCACTCGGGAGCGAGGCCGGGACCCGGAGCGCGGAGCGATTGCGGCCGAGGTCGATGCGCTCGCTGTCCCCGAGCGTGAGCGGCGCACGACCCAGGACGGCGTTGCCGTACTCCGGGCGTCCGGCCCAGCCCTGGCGGGAGGCGTAGTGGCCTTCGCCGGCGGCGCCGAGCAGCCGATCCTGCCCGACCGAGAACACGCACTCCTGCAGCCCGATCAGGTCCGGCTGGAGCGCGGCCATGTCCGACAGGAGCAGCGGAATCCGCTCCGGCCATCGATCCGCGATGTTGCGCAGGTTGAGCGTCGCGACGTGGAGGTCGTCAGCCACGGGCGGCTCCCGGCGCTGCGGCCGTGGCGGGTGCGCGCTCGGCCGGAGCGTCCGAGACCGGGATCGTGAACTCGAAGGTGGCTCCCCTGCCCTCCTCGGATTCCACCCGAATCACGCCTCCGTGTCCCTCCACGATGTGGCGCGCGATGGCGAGGCCCAGGCCGGTGCCGCCGCCCGCAGTGCGGGTTCGATCCGCCTTGTAGAAGCGCTCGAAGATGCGCGCCTGATCTGCCGCGGAGACGCCGGGCCCGTTGTCGCTGACGCTCGCGACGAGCATCGCCGGCCGGCTGCCGGCGGCACGAGCAACGTGGACCCGAACCTCGGTCCCGGACGGGCCGAACTTCACCGCGTTGTGGACGAGGTTCGCGAACACCTGCCCCAGCCGCGACGCCTCGCCGCGGACCGGCGGCAGGCCGGGGTCGACCTCCACCAGCAGCGTGACGCCCTGACGGTCCGCGAACGTCCGCAGCCGCTCCACGGATTCCGTCGCGATCCGACCAAGATCCACGTCGTCGAGCAACAGCTGGCGCCCGCCGCTCTCGATCCGCGCGAGGTCCAGGAGCTCGGCAACCATCTGCGCAATGTTGCCCGTTTCCACCTCCAGCTTCCCGATGCGCTCGCGCATCTTCGGCGGCACGGGAGCGAGCGCCGCCTCTGCCCCTTCGGCGTCGCGCGCGAGGGATTCCGTCAGCAGCCCGATCGTCGTGATCGGCGTGCGCAGCTCGTGCGACAGGTTGTCGATGAATTCGGTGCGGATGCGCTGGAGGCGGCGCAGCTCCGCGACGTCCTCGAGCACGAGCCATACGCCGAGGATCGGCGATCGACGAGCGCGGACGACGAGGGTCGCGCCGGTGGAGCCCGCCTCGTCGGCCAGCGCCACCTCGCCGCTCGACCAGCCGGCCTCGCGCGCGCCGCGAGCGATCGCCTCGACCCGATGGTCACCGAGTGCCTCGATCGCGGTATGCCCGACCATCGAGCCGGGCGCGCGGCGGAGGAACACGTGCGCGGCGGTGTTGGCGACCTCGACGCGCAGCTCGTCGGTCAGCCGCACGATCCCGACGCCCACGAGGTCCGCGAGGTAGGCGAGGTCGCGGAGTCGCTGGCCCAGCGTGAACTCTGCGTTCTCGGCGCGCCGTCGGAGGCGCCGCAGTCGATCGGTCACGTCCTCGTCGGCGGGCGCCGTGGCACCGGCAGGCTCGGCATCGCGCAGCGATTCCTCGACCGCCTCAAGCGTCCGGCCGCGCGACCACGCGATCCCGAGCGCGATCGCAAGGACGATCGCCTGCGCGGCGACGAAAGCGAGCACGAGCCCATCCACGGCGCGAGCATCGCACACACCGCCGGCGCGCGGCGCTGCGCGTCGGACGCTCACCCCGTCGGACGCTACCCTTGGGTCGATGCGGTTGAACCTGATCCCCCGGGAAGAGCGCTTCTACGACATGTTCGTGGAGGACGCGGCGAACGTGCTCGGCGCGGCGCGCCTGTTCGAGGCGATGCTCCGCACGTACGACAACCCCGAGGACCGAGCGCGGGAGATCCGCGACGCCGAGCACGTCGGCGACGAGATCAGCCACGAGATCGGCCGGCGGCTGGAGAAGACGTTCGTCACCCCGTTCGACCGCGAGGAGATCCACGCGCTGATCAGCGCCCTCGACGACGTGATCGACTTCATCGAGGAATCGGCGGACACGTTCATCCTCTATCGCATCGAGGCGCCGACCGCGGTCGCGGTCCAGCAGGCCGCGATCATCGTCAAGCAATGCGAGCAGCTCCACGAGGCGCTCACGAACCTGCGCGGCTTCAAGGGCCTGGAGAAGTACTGGATCGAGGTCCATCGCCTGGAGAACGAGGGTGACCAGCTCGCCCGCAAGGCGATCGCGGACCTCTTCAGTGGCGGCGGCCATCCGCTCGAGGTCATCAAGTGGAAGGAGATCTACGGTCTCCTCGAGCAGACGATCGACAAGGCCGAGGACGTCGCCAACATCATCGAGCGGATAACCATTAAACACGCCTGATTCGTGCTTAACACGGGCCGAACCGGGGTGATCCGCAGCCGAGCCGATGCGCACGATAGGCAGACGTTCCAATCGACAGGGACCCTGACATGCTGTCAGCGTTTCCGGCCCGATCCGACTGGATCAGATCACGGCGAGGGAGGGGCGAAGACGACATGAACGCGGAGCGAACTCGGAACCTCGCCTTCTTGCGACGCCTGTATCAGGGCCTTGAGTCGGGGAAGGTCGACGAGATAGTTGCACCCTTCTCGCCGGAGATCGTCATTCACGTTCGAAGCGCCGGCCAATTCGATGGGACATTCCATGGCATCACGGATGCTCGGTCACTGTACGAGCGATTTCTCGCTGCCCTCGGTCCCATCACGGTGCCTCCGTACGAGGTCCTGGTGCATGACGAGACGCTCGTCGTCGTGCCTCGAGGCTCGACATTCGGCGACGCCTGGCGCGGGCTCGACGTCTATCACCTCGAGCACGGGGCCTTCAGCGAGGCGTGGATTACGGCATGGCCAACCGAGGTCGATGTCACCGGGCGCGAGGCGTTCGCGTGACAGTCGCCCGCGCTGTATGAGCGGAACCGCGTCCGACGGACCGGTGCTCGAGACGCACTCGCTGACGAAGCGCTACCGACGGACGGTGGCGGTGAGCGACCTCACCGTGACCATTCCCGCGGGTGGTATCACGGCCCTGCTTGGCCCGAACGGCGCGGGCAAGTCGACCCTCCTGAAGATGTGCGTCGGTTTCGAGCGGCCGACCAAGGGCGGCCTGCGCGTCCTCGGGGTCGACCCCGCCCGACGGCGCGGCGACGCCCTCCACAGGCTCGGCTACGTGCCGCAGGCGCCCGCGCTGTACCGGGACATGCCCGTCGAGGATCACCTTCGACTGTGCCTCGCGTTGCGGCCGACGTTCGACATCGCGCATGCCCGGGAGCGCCTGGTCGCGCTCGGCATCTCGCCGGCGTCGAGGGCGGGCCAGCTCAGCGGTGGCGAACAGGCCCAGATCAGCCTTGCGATCGCCCTTGGGACGCGCGCACCGCTGCTCCTCCTCGACGAGCCGCTCGCGAGCCTCGATCCCCTGGCGCGACGGGAGTTCCTCGGGGTCGCGTCGGACGCGGCGAAGGGCGGCGACGTCAGCATCGTGCTGTCATCCCACGTGATCTCCGAGATCGAATCGGTCGCGGATCGGCTGCTTGTCCTGGGCGACGGCCGCGTCCTGTTCCAGGACACGGTCGCGTCGTCGCTCGGCAACCACCGGATCCTCGAGGACGGTGCGCCGGTCGTTGGCCTCGATGTCGTCGCTGGCTTCCCGGGCCAGGGCAACGCGCGCCACCTCCTCGTGCGGTCGACGGACCAGTCGATCGGGCGACGCAGCTCACTCGAGGAGGTCGTGATCGGCTACTTGGCGCTCGGGCGGCAAGCCGCATGACGAGCCTACGCGCGGCGATGCGGCCGATGCGAACGGAGCTGCTCGGTGTTGCCGGGGTGACCGCGCTCCTGTTGCTCGCGGCCGCCGGGGTCGCGGTACGGCTGCTCGCGTTCGATCTCCCCATCGCCTGCCTCGACACGGAATCAACCTCGGCGATCTGCTTCGGGCGCCAGTTCGATGCGCAGGCCTACGCGTCGTTTGCCAGCAAGTGGAGTGGCCTCGTCGGGATCTTCGCAATCGCGCTGCCGGCCGTCGCCGGCCTGATCCTCGGGATCGTGGCGATTGCGAAGGAGCTCGACCAGCGAACCGCTGTGCTCGCCTGGTCGGTCGACGTGTCGCGGCGCCATTGGCTCGCGCAGCGGACGCTCCCGCTGCTCGCCGTCATCGTCGTGCTCGGGGTGGTCAGCGCCGAGGTCATGAAAGCGATGCTGGGCCTGCAAGCCCCCGGCATCGACCTGTCGCAACCTATCGGCTTCGAGGCGCTTCCCTACTCGGGGTTCGGCCCGATGGCGGCCGGCATGTCGGCGTTCGGGATTGCCATGGTCGTCGGCGCAGTGCTCGGCAGGCTGCTCCCGGCCCTCTTGGCCGCGGCCGCGCTCGTCGTCATCGCGAACCTGCTGGTCAGCCAGGGCAATGAGCGCCTTATGGCCGGCGAGAGCCTCGTCGCCGAGTACGCCTCCGTCGGAGCAGGCCGCGCTATCGACTTCATGCTTCGCACGCCCGACGGACGGATCGTGAGTTGGGACGAAGGGTTCGCCGAGTTCGGAGACCCCATGACCGGTGAGCTCGACCCGGCGGTGGTCCAGATGGCCCGCTACGTGCCGATCGAGATCTATCCCCAGGTGGCCGCCCGGTATGCCCTGTTCCATCTGCTCCTCGGGATGGCGGCGCTGACCTTTGCCTTCGCTGTCGTTGAGCGGCGGAGCCCATGACGGCGCCCGAACCTCCACTCTCCGCGCTATCGGCGCTTGACCTGCTGGCGCCGCATCGGAGACTGGCCTCGGCACATGCGTGAGGTCGCGGACTGCTTCGCCTGCGAATTGATCGAGCGGCCTGAAGGGGTTGCAGGCGGGCGCATCGCCACCCTCGGCAATTGGGTCGTCGAGCATTGCATCGGTCCACTCGGCGTTGGAACCGTCATCGTCAAGCCGGCCCGACACGTCGTCCACCTCGCCGACCTCAATGCCGCCGAGGCGACCGAGCTTGGCGCCGTGCTCGCCCGCGTTGCTCAGGCCGTCACGCTCGCGGCATCAGAGGTCGGAAACGGTCCCGGGCAGGTGTACGCGACCCTCTGGTCACACGCCGATCGCAAGCCAGGCCATATCCACTTCGTCGTCCAACCGGTAAGTGATGCCCTGATGGCTGAGCATGATGCGCACGGTCCGGAGCTTCAGGTTCGAATGTTCAGGGCCGGCGAGCAGATGGAGCCGGCCGCGATGATTGCAGCCGCCGAGCGCATCCGGGCTCACCTACGGTAGGGTCGGTGAACTCCGATGGGCCCTTGCGCTGCATTGATCATCCTCGAGTGGAGAGGTCCTGAGGCCGCTCGCGGTGCGGGACAGCGCCTAGTTCCGGTCGACCTGCCAGATCCCGGAATCACCAAGCTCGCAGCCGCCGTTGACTGCATCGCCCTCGCCAAAGACCACTCCACCGGATCGGTCGAGGACCTCGTGTACGGCGGCCGCGAGGAAGCCGCCGACCTGCCAGATCAGCGGATCCGCCGCGCCATTCGCGCCCAGCCTGCTGATCGGGTCCCAGACCAGGTCGTAGCCGGTGCGCGTGAGGGCGAGGATCGTCGAGAAGCCCAGGAACCACAGCGGCATGACCACCCCGGCGATGGCGAGGCGCGGGGCGCCGACAGTGAGCCAGGCTGGGCGAGACGCTTGGCCCATGGAGTCAATGCTGGACCTAGAGCGGTTCGCTCCGCAAGAGATCGCGAGGAAATGTCGACGGGACGAGCGCGGCGATGGTGTGTCCGACTTCGCGCGATCGGGACCTTTCGGCCGTTGCGGACCCGTGGATCATCACTCACGCCATGTTCGTGGAGGGGGGATCGAACATGATGACGCTGCCGCGGCGGGCGCGCGGGAGGATGCTGCTGCATCCGGTTTGCGATCGCCGCCGCCGTGGCACTTCTGCTCAACGACCATGTCCTGAAGGACGCCTTTCCGGGATTCGCCACCGGGAAGCTCTCCGATGTGGCGGGGGTGGTCTTCTTTCCGCTGCTGCTGGCCGAGTCGGCGGCACTGCTACTCCGACGCGACGCGGCGCGACTCCTCCCGGCTGCGGCTGGGCTGACCGCGCTTGCCTTCGCCCTCGTCAAGCTCACGCCAGCGGGCGCGGCTTCCTACGCATGGGGACTCGGCGCCTTGCAGTGGATCGCAGCCCTGTCGCTGACCGGGCACGGAGACCTCCGGCAGGTGGTTGTGGTGATGGACCCGACAGACCTTCTCGCGGTTCCAGCCGTGCTAGCAGCCGTGGCCGTCGCCGGCCGTCCGCGACCTTCAGCATCCCAAAGCCGAGTGGTGTCGCGTCTCGCTCGCAGCCGGCTCGCGCCCATTGGGATGGGGGCCCTCATGGCGGCCGCGACGATGGCCACGTCCCCAGCGCCGTTGCCGCCGACAGGTGTCGTCGTTTCGGAGCCGATCCGCGTGGCTTCGGACGAGATCGCCGTCCGCCACCTCACCTGGTCGGTCACGAAGCCGGAAAGCCCGTTCACAAGACTCCGCCTCGAGGTATCCACCCGCGCCGGCAGCGACAAGAATCCCGATTCCACGCCGTCGACCAACCGGTACGGGAGCGGCCCAGAAACCGATTCGTTCGAGCCCATCCGGATCGTGCCGGACGACCCGCGGTTCGTGTCCGACTTGACGCGCGACGGCAACGAATACGAGTTCACCACGGCGGCGCTGGACCTGACCGACAGTTGCCGAGCGGGCTGCATCGGCGGAGCGCGGATCTTCGTCAGCGCGACGGTCGCCCTCCTCGTCATGCGCTTGACCACGGGCAGCGCACGCGACGACTCGTTGCTCTCGCTGAAGGCTGACGGCGTTGGCGACTACACGGGGAAGATGGGTCTCGCCGACTCCGGCGCGCAGGTGGCGCAGATCGAGCTGGATCACGTCCGTCTGACGTGGCATGGCGGCTACACGCTCCACCTCGCCGCTGCGGCCCTTCAGGTGCCATATGCAAACCTGCGCGTGATCCTGCAGACACGCATCGCCGGCGTCGATGACAAGGCCGGCATGGGAGCCGACGCCACGCTGGGGATCGGCACCTCGACCATGCCCCTCGACCTGGGCGGAGCGGCGCGATGGCACGGCATCGACCTCTCGAACCGATGCACGGCTGGATCGCACTGCGACATCCCCATCCAGCTCGATGTCGTGGCCGGGCCGCCATCGCCGCCCTACATCCCTGGCGTGTCTCCCCTCCCCTCACCGACGCTCGGGCACGGCATCGACGTCTATCGCTGGAGCGTCCGCATCATCGTGCAGTCGTTCGATGGTCGACAGCTCCCAGCAGCTAGCGCATGGATCACGCCTGCGCAGCAGTGAGTCACGAGGCGGGTTGGATCCGGTATCTTCGGTCCCCCTGCAGCCCAGGGAGGGCCCTGCGAAAAGGGAGCCGTCGTGCGCGTCGCGATCATCTTCGACATGGAGGGCGTGGCGCAGCTCCGCGATTTCGCCGAGCTCTGCCCGATCTACGAGGACTATTGGCGCACGGGCCGCCAGAAGCTGACGAGCGACGTGACGGCGGCGGCGCTCGGGCTGCTCGACGGCGGTGCGACCGAGGTCGCGATCCTCAACCACCACGGCGCCGGCGAGATCGAGTGGCCCAACCTCATCACCGACTCGCTCCCATCAGGCGTGACCAAGATCGACGATTGGTACACGCCGGAACTACGAGACCACGCGGATGCGGTCCTCCAGGTCGGCTGCCATGCGCGCGGCGGCAGCCCGAGCTTCGCCTCGCACACGATCCTGCCGGGGCTACGACTCCGCCTGAACGGCGAGCTCTTCAACGAGAGCCAGTGGTGGGCCCTGACGGGGACCGTTCCGGTTCTCGGGATCGTCGGCTCCGAGGCGCTCGGCGCCGAGCTCGGCTTCCTGTCCGACGTCCCGTTCCTCGCGGTTCAGTCCGGCGTTGACCGGCGGACGCCGAGGCCGATGTTCGCCACGCAGGACGAGAGCGCAGCAGCGATCCGGGCATTTGCGCGCGCGGCGGTCCGCGATGCCGGGAAGCGGCATGGATACTCCCCGCACGACCTGCTGCTCGAGGCAAGCATCCAGAACAGCGACGATGCGGCGGCGCCCATGGGAGCCGCCGGATGGGTTCGCACGAGCCGGACGGAGTTCCGGATTCAGGCAACGGACTGGCGTGCCGACGGCGAGCCGATGGATACGGCCATCTACGCCGCGATCGATGCGGCGTGGGCGCCCTATTCCTGGAGCCTCGAAGGGCTCGATCCGAGCAGCGAAGCGAGCAGCCGCAGCTTCCCTCGCGATGCCTTCACGCGCACCGACAAGGTGTTTCGGTCGTGGGCCGGCGATCCGATGGAACAATGGATCACTCCGCAGATCGCCGCCCGGTGGGAAGGCCTGGAGACCGGACAGGCCTGACCTGTCGCAAGAGCCGCCTCAAGGCAGGAAGCGACCGGCTTCCGCATCGAAGGTGAGGGCGGCGCCTGTTGCAACACGCACCGCGAGCACGCGGCCGAGGGCGCTCCCGATTCGAAGCGCTCCCTGGCGATCCGAGCTCCTGATCTCGCGGATGGAGACGTTCGAGCTGTCCAATGCGTAGACCATCACCACGAGCACGCCCTGCGACGGGTCCGTGCCGAGGGCGCCGGCGTAGACGACGACGTGGTGGCCGCCGAAGTCCTGCTGCCAACGGTTGACGATCGTGTAGCGCCCGGCCGGGAAGGGCGCCTCGGTCTCATCGAAGATTCCGGCCGGCCATGGCTCCGGCGTGGAGGCGGCGGGCGGCCGCTGCGCCCCGGCGGCCTTGGGGCCGCCTGTCGGGGCGGCGCGGCGCTGCGCGTCGTAGCTCGCCTCGATCGCCGCCTTCTCGGAGCCGAGCGAGCTCACGCGCGACGTCCCGGGTGCTGCGAGTGCGACCGCGCCACCGGCCAGCAGCGCGAGCGTCACCACGAGCGACGAGACGACGGACCGACCGGAGTGGTTCGAACGCATGTCGCGACCCCCTCAGTTCGCCCAGGTGATGTCGGTCGACCACGCCGGTGTCGTCGCGGTCGACGAATCGGCGTTGACCTGCGTGTACAGCTGGGTCCAGCCCTGCGCCGCAGTGTTGGTGGAACTGTCTGCCGCGTATTCGGTGAATGCGCCCTTGAACAGCAGCCTGCTGCCGTGGACCGCCACCGAGTACTTGCTCACCCAGTACCACTGCTTGGCCTGGATCGGGTTGCCGGGCGGCGGATTGACGTAGATCTCCGGCAGCGGCCACGCCACCGAGGCGCCCCAGGAGACGAACCACAGGTCCTCCGCGGACCAGGCAGGGTGCGCCGAGGTCCCGCACTCATAGCTCGTGATGGCGGTCGAGGAGCAGCCGTCCGCGCTGCCGAAGTCGTAGAGCTGCCAGTTGGTGACCGCGTCATACCCCTTGACCCAGGCCCTCGCGTCGTCCGGGTCGCCGAATCCGGGCTCGATGTCGTTGGCCCCCGCGAACGAGACCGTCTGCCCTTCCGAGCGCCCCGCGACCCATGCCTGCAGCTCGTTGATCATCGTGGCCCAGGCCCGGCCGTGGGCATCCGCACCGCTGGTGGCTGCGACCGCGGATCCGTCGTTGCTCGTCCCGACGGCGAGCCGCAGCTGATCGCTGTTGTCCTCGGCGGAGCACTGGTGGAACCCGGTCGCGTACCACTTCACGGCGTCGCGGATCGCCGAGGTCCTCTGGTTCGGAGCGCCCCACATGCTGGCTCCCCAGCTCCCATCGGTGAACTTGACCGGGGTCCCGAAGTCCAGCACCACCACCAGGCTCTGGGCAGCGAAGGTCTGCCATGCCTTCGTGCCCTGGGCGCATCCCTCGTCGTACAGTGTGGAAGAGTTCAGCGTGGTCATGTACCGGCTGACGGTCTTCAACGGCGCGGATGCTGCCTCGGCGGTGGCTGGCGGCGCGCCGGCGACCCCGAGCAAGGACAGGAGGAGCGCAACAGGTGCTCGTCTCATCGGTTCCCCACCGTGCGAAGTTGCTCCGCAAAGGATGAGAACGGGCGCTTATCACCGGCTTACGTGGCAGTTGGCTTCGGCAAATCCTCCGGAGATGTGGGCATATCATCTCGGCCAGCCAGATTCGCGAAGGGGACCGCATGTCTGACGAGGCCCAGCAACCGCCCGACGAATCGCCGACGCCCGAAACGGCCACCGCGCCCCTGCCACCCGGTCACATCTTCGACCAGGTGACAGGCCAGCCCCGGCCGATGACCTTCATCGAGCGGGCGAGGCAGGCTGCGGGCGCGGCGGCGAGCACCGCCGCCAAGGTCTCCGTCGACGTCGGGTCGCAGGCCGCGAAGGCCGGGGCGGACATCGGCGGACGTGCGGCGGCTGCCACTGCCGCAACCATCAAGGACCCCGCCACCAAGGCGCGCGCCCGAGCGGCGCTCAAGAAGGCGAAGCACGGGTTCACGACCGCGCTCGAACGCATCGACCCCAAGATCCTTGCGGACGTGGTGGTGAAGGCGACGTCGCTGCAGGAGAAGGCCAACGCGAGCCTGAAGGCCCGCGACTCGGCCTATCGGATCGGCGAGATCACGATCGGCGCGTCGTTCCCGCCGAGCATCCAGTTCTCCATCGTGCGCCTGGACGACCCGGAGCAGCTGCTCCACGACTCCAGCATCCTGCTCGCCAAGGCGATCGAGGAGCGCGAGGGCGACATCGGCGCTGCCTCCGGAACGATCGTCGGCCTCGACGGCACCGAGGTGGAGGACGGCGTCCTCGATGCACTCGACGACGACGAATAGCGCTCCGACCCAGGCGCGTTGCAGCCGCTGATCGTGCGGCAGATGTTCGATAGCGCGGGCGGTTGGACGAGGGAGGCGCGCCGGCGGTTGGATCGTGCGCCGGACGTACGGTTGGGCCGCCGCAGCGGCTAAAACGGCTCGAAAACCCGTGAAGTATCGGGCCCGCCCGCGCAATCGTGCATCGAGTGCACGACCGGCCGCTAGGCGATCGGGATGGGGAACACGCTGCGCAGGTAGCCCTCGACGGCCTCGATCGGCTGGGTAGAGCGCTCGCCAGTGGCGCGACGGGTGAGCTCGATGCCGCCCGCGGCGAGGGAACGCGGCGACACCGTCAGGATCCAGGGCATCCCGAGGAGCTCGGCGTCGGTGAACTTCACGCCGGGCGACTCGTCGCGGTCGTCATAGAGGATGTCCCGGCCGGCATCCGCCGCCAGCCGGTGGAGGCGCTCGGCGGTCTCGAGGACCTTGGGGTCGCGCGCCGCACCGATCGTGACCAGGTGTGCCGCGAACGGCGCGACCTCATCCGGCCAGGCGATGCCCTTCTCGTCGTGGTGGGCCTCCACGATGCACGCCACGTTGCGCCCGAGCCCGATCCCGTACGAGCCCATGACGATCGGGTGGCGCTCGCCATCCTCGCCCAGGTACATGGACCCGAAGGCGTTCGTGAAGTCCGTGCCGAGCTTGAAGATGTTGCCGACCTCGATCCCCTGCCGGAGCTTGATGGGCGCCCCGCAGGTGGGGCAGGGATCGCCCTCGCGCGCGTTCGTGATCTCGGCGACGTGGTCCGGCGTGTAGTCGCGCGGGACATTGACGTTCTTCACGTGCCAGCCGAGGCGGTTCGCGCCCGCGACGAGGTTCGGTGAGCGCATGACGAGCTCGTCCACGACAACCACGGAATCCCGGGCGCCGATCGGTGAGCCGTAGCCGGCCTCCATGCCGCGCGCCTTGATCTCCTCGACCGTCGCGGGCCGCAGGCCGCGGCGAGCCTTGACGGTGTTGACGAGCTTGGTCTCGTTCACGTCGTAGTCACCGCGGACGATCGCGACGACGAACCGGTCGTCGCCGGTCATGAAGAACGCGGCCTTCGCCGTCTTTGACTTCGGGATGCCCATGAACGTCGCGAGCGCGTCGATGGTCGTGGCGCCGGGTGTCTCGACGTCCTCCATCGGGAGGGCGTCCTCGGCCGCGGGCTCCGGCTTGCCGACGATCGCGATCTGCTGGTTGTCCGCGTAGCCGCAACTGTCGCAAAGGACAAGCGTGTCCTCGCCGAAGTCGTTGACGACCATGAACTCGTGCGCGCCCGTGCCGCCCATGATTCCGACGTCGGCGCCGACGGCGATCGCATCGAGCCCGAGCCGCTTGAAGATCTTCTCGTAGGCCACGTAGTGCTTCTTGTAGTTCACGTCGAGGCCGGCGTCGTCGAGGTCGCACGAATACGAGTCCTTCATCACGAACTCGCGCACGCGGATGAGGCCGCCGCGGGAGCGAGGCTCATCGCGGAACTTCGTCTGGAAGTGGTAGACGATCATCGGCAGCTGGCGGTAGCTCTGGACGATGTCGCGGAGCAGGAGCGCAACCACTTCCTCGTGGGTCATCGCGAGGACCATGTCGCGCTCGCCGCGATCCTTGAACCGGACCAACTCCGGCCCGATCTTGAAGTAGCGCCCGCTCTCCTTCCAGACCTCCGCCGGATGGACGACGGGCATCTCCATCTCCTGCCCGCCGATCGCGTTGATCTCCTCGCGGACGACCTGCTCAACCCGGTCGCTGACACGCTTGCCCAGGGGCAGGAGCGAGTAGATCCCCGACCCGAGCTGGCGGAGATAGCCCGCGCGCAGCAGCAGCCGATGCGATGGCATCTCTGCCTCGCCCGGATCGTCCCGAAGGGTGCTGAAGAACAGCTCGCTCAGTCGCATGGGATGCGAAGGATACCGGGCGGCGACGGAACGACGCCGCTGCTAGCCTCGGACTGTGCCCGAAGGTTTGAGTCTCCTCCTGGTTCTGGTCGTCGTGCTCGCGGTCGGATTCGACTACATCAACGGCTTCCACGACACCGCGAACGCGATCGCGACATCCGTGTCCACGAGGGCCCTGCGGCCGAGCCACGCCATCCTCATGTCCGCGGCAGCGAACTTCGTCGGCGCCCTGAGCGGCACGGCGGTGGCCAAGTTCATCGCCTCGGGGATCGCCACGACGCCGGCCGGCGACGACGGCCAGATCGTGGTGGCGGCAGCGCTCGTCGGCGCGATCACCTGGAACCTGATCACCTGGCGGCTCGGCATCCCCTCGTCCTCCAGCCACGCCCTGATCGGCGGCCTGATCGGGTCCGCGATCGCGTCATCGGGCCTGTCGTCGCTCAACGGGCAGGGCATCTACGACAAGGTCATCTTCCCGCTCGTTGCCTCGCCGATCCTGGGCGTCATGGTCGGTTTCGGGCTGATGGTCCTGCTGCTCAACGTCTTCAAGAAAGCCCACCCGAAGCGCATCAACGACCGCTTCCGGCGACTGCAGCTCCTGTCCGCCGCCTACATGGCCTTCAGCCACGGCTCGAATGACGGCCAGAAGACGATGGGCATCATCACCCTGGCGCTTGTGGCGGGTGGCGTCATCGCGAAGCCGGTCGTGCCCCTGTGGGTGATCCTCCTGGCCGCGACGGCGATCTCGTTCGGTACCGCGGCCGGCGGCTGGCGGATCATCAAGACGATGGGCCAGCGTGTCGTGAAGCTGGACCCGGTGCATGGGTTCGCCGCTGAGACGACGGCGGCGACGATCATCGTGGGCGCGTCCTACTTCGGCATGCCCGTCTCGACGACCCACGTGATCTCGTCGGCGATCATCGGGGTTGGCGCGAGCGACCGGTTCTCGGCGGTTCGCTGGGGCGTCGCCGGGAACATCCTCGTCGCCTGGGTGCTCACGATCCCTGCGTCCGGAGCGGTGGCCTGGCTCTCCTGGGAGATCCTCAGCCGCGTGCTCTAAGGACCCTCGTGCGCGCGCTGCGACCCGCCCGCGGCCCGAACTCACCGGCTCGACGCTGGGCGAGGCGCAGCCAGACGATTGCATAGGCCAGGCGAACCGCTGAGCTGCGGTGTGATTCGCGCCCCCAGGACGAGAGGAGCGCAAGCCGAGAGTGGATCGGGGCGAGGTGCGCGACGACGTCCTCCGTCTCGCGCCGGTGGCTCGGCCGCTGCCAGAGGAGCGGCTCGGCGAGCTCGCCGCCGCGGACCCGGAGGAGGCGGGTCACCTCGGTGTCGAGCTCGCGAGCGGGCTCCCCGGGCTCGATCGCGGCTGGACCCTCACGTCGGGTCGGCACCTCGACCGGCAGGTTCATGGCGTGCGCGACCCCGCCCGTTGGAGCTTGGGTTGTCGAGATCATCGCCGCCATGCCGTCATGGTCGGCTGGCACCGTCAACGGGCCGTGATCGCTTCGTGAACGTCTCTCCCGATCCCCCGACCCGGCCCGCCGGCGCTCAGGCGGGGCGGCGCAGCACGTACCCAACGCCGCGGACAGTCTGGATCAGCGTCGGGATCGCCGGGTCCGGCTCGACCGCCGCGCGGAGCCAGTGGACGTGCACGTCCACGGTGCGGGTCTCGCCGGCGTAGTCGTAGCCCCAGACCTGCTCCAGCAGCTGGTCGCGGCTCATCACCTGGCCCTGATGGCGCAGGAGGAACGCCAGGAGCTCGAACACCTTGGGCTTGATCGGGATCTCCGCGCCGTTGCGCAGCACCCGATGCCCGGCGAGGTCCACCTGGACCAGCCCGAGCGGAACCCGCGGCGGCAGCGGATCGCCCGTCGATTCGCCTCTCCTCAGCACGGCCCGAATCCGGGCGGACAGCTCACGGAAGCTGAACGGCTTGGTGACGTAGTCGTCCGCGCCGAGCTCCAGCCCGACCACCTTGTCAACCTCGCTGTCGCGCGCGGTGAGCATCACGATGGGGATGGTTGATTCGGCACGGATCTGGCGGGTCACCTCGAGCCCGGACAGCTCCGGCAGCATCAGGTCAAGCAGGACCAGGTCCGGCTTCTCCGCTCGAAAGCTCGCCAGCGCGGCGCGCCCGTCCGCGGCCTGGACGGCCCGATAGCCATCGGCTTCCAGGGATTCAGCGAGTGTCTCGCGAAGTGTCGGCTCGTCCTCCACGACGAGGATCGTCTTGGCCATCGCGATCGATCATAAGGACGATTGTTAACGGCGAGTTGGCTCAGTGCGGACGGTGGGCGACGAACATGACGATCGGATCGTCCGGCCCGGCGGGGCTGCCGCTGTAGCCCGACTGCACCTCAATGCCTTCGAAGCCGGTTGTTTCGAGGAGCGCCACGATCTCCTGGGCGAAGTACAGGTTCTCGTCGAGTCGAGCCGTTTCCTCGCGGACGACGGCGCCGTTGTGCCAGAGCCGCGCCCGCATCTCGAGGGTCTCGCGCTGCCCAAGTGGGTCGAACGAGATCCGCCGGGCCACCAGCTCCAGCTCGTCGCCGTCCGCGAGCCGCCGGCGGTCGCCTGGCTCGCGCCACGGTTCCGGGAATTGCACGGGACGCGTTGGTAGCCAGCGGGCCCATCGGTCCGACTCGAGGCCCGAGTACGGCAGCTCGTGGTTGATCAGCAAGGTACCGCCCGGCAGCAGGTGCTCGAAGACTCGACGGAGGCCTTCGCGGTCCCACGCCCTGGTCCCGCCGATCTCGAACACGCCGACCATGAAGATCGTCTGAAAGCGCCGGTCGAGATCGAGGTCCTGCTTGGCCTGGACGAGGAGCATTGGCTTGAAGCCCGCCCCATCGGCGGCGGTACGGGCGAGGTCGATCATGTCCTCCGAGACGTCCACCCCATCGACGTCGAGGCCCGCCTCGAGGAGCGGCAGGAGGACACGTCCGTTGCCGCAGCCGAGATCGAGCGCGGGCTCGCCGTAGCGCCGGATGGCCGAGACGAGATACTCGACCTCGATCGGATCGGGCTCGTTGAACTCGGCCCACCAGCGCGCGATCAGACCGTAATGCCAGGTTCCCGTCGCGTCGCGGTCGGTGGACATCCTGGGCGCAGCGTCAGCTGACGCGGGCCTTCATGTAGTACTCGGTGAACGAGCTGCACCTGCCGTCCTCGTCGAACTCGAGGAGCCAGTTGTTGTAGTAGACCTTGTCGACCTTGCTGCGGGTCGCGTCCGTCCAGTAGGTGCACGTTCCGACCGCGACCGCGCGGTTGCCATTGCCGACGAATGGGTGAAGTTCGCCGACGAACGTGCCGGGCACGTCGCGCGAGCTGGCATTGCCGCCAGGATTGAGCCAGGCATGGACGATGGCGTCTCGGCCGACCTCCGGCTCGTCCCACGGGTGCCAGCGGTACTCGGCGTCCTCGCTGAACAGGTCGCCGATCTCCGCCGGGTCGTACGTCTCCCAGGCGTGCATGTAGCGCTCCAGCCACGCGGTGACCGACGCGTGGGTCACGTGATGCGACATCAGGCAGCGTCCTCCACTCCGGCGAGCGTCGAGATGGCGGCGTCGAGCCGCTCGAGGACCCGGTCGCGCCCGAGCGCGACGAGCGAGTCGAACAGCGGCGGCGTGGCGGTTCGACCGGTGACCGCGACGCGGATGGCCATGAACAGGTCCCCGGCCTTCCAGCCGCTCGATTCGGCGAGGGCGCGCATCGGCGGCTCCAGCGCGTCCGCCTCGAAGGTCACCGCGCCGACCGAATCGTTGATCGTCTCCCGCGCGGCACGGAGCCCCGCGAGCGCCGTCGCGCGATCCCAGCGCTTCGGCACCAGCATCGACGGATCGAGCGTCACGTGGTCCACCCACAGGAAGCCGATCAGCTCGCCGATCGCGCCGAGCGTCGGCAGGCGCTCCTGGATGATCGGGACCAGCGGGCGAAGCTCCTCGGGGGCCGGCACGCGGTCGATCCGGCCGGCCTGCCGGTCGGCCTCGAGGAAGGGCAGGAGCCGCTCGATGAGCTCCTCGGACGAGAGCTTGCGGATCCACTGGCCGTTCAGCCACTCCAGGCGGTCCTTGTCGAAGACGGCACCGCCCTTCTGGACGTGCTCCAGGTCGAACCGGCCGGCGAGCTCGTCCAGCGTGAGGATCTCCTCCTCCGTCCCGATGGACCAGCCCAGCAGCGACAGGAAGTTGACCATCGCCTCCGGCACGAAGCCCTGCGCGCGGTAGTCCGCGATCGCGGTCTGGCTCTTGCGCTTGCTCATCTTCGTGCGGTCCGGGTTGAGGATGAGCGGCAGGTGGGCGAACTTCGGCACCTCGTGCCCAAGCGCCTGGAACAGCAGGATGTGCTTCGGCGTGTTCGAGAGGTGGTCCTCGCCGCGGATGATGTGGGTGATCTCCATCGCCGCGTCGTCGACCACCACCGTGAAGTGGTACAGCGGCGTGCCGTTGCCGCGGACGATCACGAAGTCGCCGCCGAGGTTGGCGGTATCGATCTCCACCTCGCCGCGGACCAGGTCGTCGAACCTGATCTTGTCCGCGCGGACGCGGAAGCGGAGCGCGCCGGGCAATCCTTTCGCGACGCGGTCGGCGCGCTCGTCCACGGTGAGCGCCGAGCAGCGCCCGATGTACTTGGGCGGCAGGTGGGCGGCCTCGCTGGCCTTGCGATCCGCCTCCAGCTCGTCGGGCGTGCAGAAGCACGGGTAGGCGAGGTCGCGGGCGAGCAGGTCCGCCGCGGCCGCGGCATAGCTGTCCAGTCGCTGCATCTGCCGGTACGGCGCGAACGGGCCGCGGTCGTCGCCGCCGGCTGCATCCGGGCCTTCGTCCCACGTCAGCCCCAGCCAGTGGAGCTGGTCGAGGATGTCGGCCTCGAACCCGACGGTGCTTCGCACGACGTCCGTGTCCTCGAGTCGGAGGACGAACGTGCCACCGGTCCGGCGCGCGTACAGGTAGTTGAACAGCGCCGTCCGCGCCGTTCCGATGTGCAGCGGGCCGGTGGGGCTGGGCGCGATGCGGACGCGTGGTGCTGGCATCGCCGGAAGCCTAGCGGGTACGACCCGTCAGCGGCCCGGAACGCGGTGGAAGAGCGCGGGATCGGCCTCGCCGGGCAGCACCAGGACGAGCGCCGCGGGCCGGAGGCCCAACGTGGCGCGACCGAGCGGGCCATCGAGCGTGAGCGAGTCCAGCGATTCCGATCGTGCGAGGACGTTCACGTGGGCGCCAGGCCGAAGCCCGCGCGCCTCGAGGTACGACAGCAGCCCCGCATCCTCCTCGGCAGCCTCGGTGATCCGGTAGATCGTCGCACGCTGGCCGGCCTCGATCGATGCCAGGGGGACGCCGGCGGGCCTCCGCCTGGCCGTCTCGGCATCGAGCGGGTTGCCATGCGGGCACGTCTCGGGATGGCCCAGGAGCTCGTCGAGCTGCGCCTCGACGCGTGGCGAGATTGCGGCCTGGAGCCGCTCCGCCTCGACATCCGATTCCGCCCAGCCGAGGCCCACGATCTCGGCGAGCAGCCACTCGCACAGGGCGTGCCGGCGGAAGATGCCATCCGCCGCCGTGCGACCGGGTTTCGTCAGCTGCAGCTCACGGCCCTCCGCGAGGGCGACCAGCCCGTCGTTCGCCAGCCTGCGGAACATCTCGCTCGCTGCCTGCGTGCTCACGCCGAGCTTCCGCGCGACCTGCGACGCGGTGATCCGGGAGCCGTCCCCGGCCATGATCCGGAGCGTGAGCAGGTACTCCTGTGCGGTGCTGGAGAGGTCGCTCGGCGATCGATGCCGGCTCTCGCTCCCGTGCCCGCTCGAGTGGCTCACGAGGTCGGTCCCGCGCCGGGGCGCCATCGAAGGGTCCTCGCCGCCCAGCCGATGCCGACCAACCAGGCGACCCCGAGCAGCACCGCGAGGACGACGCCGGCCTGGGGCGCCGAGCCGCCGCCGATGGACAGCAGGAACACGGTGATCGGCACGAGCGCGATCAGGACGCCGATGGCGCCGCCCGCGAGCAGCCGTGCGATCGGCGGGAGGAGCAGGAGCAGGCCGAGGATCGCGGCCTGGGCAAGCCACGGAAGGAGCGGCTCGGGGCCGCTGCACACGGCCGAGAAGGAGGCGCACCCGGTGACCTCGCCGATTGCCGCGGCGGCCGCGATGCCGATCGGCGGCCAGGCCACGAGCGCGAGGCCGAGCCGTCGGATGGGGTCGTCTGCCGGTCCACCGAGCCAGGCGCGTGACGCAGCGCCGAGGGCCTCTGCCTGGTCCGGCTCGGCTGCCGACTCGGCCGGTACAGATCGATGGATTCCGACGCCTGGCGCCGGCACGGGCCCAGCACGCCATGCGCCACCTGCGGGACGTGCTGTGCCGGCGTACCGCGCGGATTCGCTGCCACTCGCCGCCCCGCCCGTCGCAAATGACTCTGGCGCCGTTCCGGGCCGGGCGTGGGACTCATCGGGAGCGTCGCCTGCGAGCGGTCGTCGGGCGCGCTGGAGGTACTCGGGCCCGTGCTTGCGCGGGTCCGCGTAC
Organism: Chloroflexota bacterium; assembly: GCA_016191395.1. GTDB lineage: Bacteria > Chloroflexota > Limnocylindria > Limnocylindrales > CSP1-4 > UBA5189. The sequence continues at coordinate 125,461 of JACPOS010000017.1, read as the reverse complement.
TCCCGTGGGTTGACGATCCAGTACTCGCCCGACGAGGGGCCATACCAGGACGCACCACTCCACGTCGCGTCGCTTGGGTCCCGCGCCTCGTCGTACGAGGTGGAGCCCATCGTCGCCTTGCGCGTATCGCGTCGCCGACCCGACTTGCGTGTCCCGCTCGACGAGCTGCCCGCGGACCCGCCGCCGGATCCCGAGGCAGCTCCGGTGCCCGTCGGGTTCGCTCGACCGGTCCGGCCGGTCGGTCCGGCCGACCCGGTCGCGCCCGTCGGCCGCGCGCCGGTCGTGGGTCCGCTCCGTGCCGACCTCGCTCGCTCGCGCGCGGCACGTGCTCTCGATGGATCGGCTCGCCACGGCTCGGCAGCGGGCGGAGGCGCCGGCCGCGATGTCCGCGGGCCGGCGACCGGCTTGCCGGTCTTCAGCTGCTCGTAGGCCGCATGGATGGCGAGGAAGCGCGGAACCGCCGCCTCCCCGGCCGAATCGGGATGGAATGCCTTGGCCAGGAGCCGGTAGGCGCGCTTGACCTCGGCCGCCGACGCGCCGGGCTCCAGGCCAAGCGTTCGATACGGGTCCTCGGTCGGATCAGGCTGGCCGCGCATGGCGCAAGCGTATGCCGAGAGCGCGGCGCCGGTCGCGCATGCGGCCGCCGCCCACGCTTCCCGGCGGTGGACCTATCTCGCCGGTGATGCCCGTGGGGTAATCACCGCGGGGTTTGATGATCCCACTTGCATCACGACCGAGACATCGATCGTGGCGGCGCGCTCGAAGAGGCGCTCAACGTGGGGTTCGGGGGCGCTCGAAGCGGCGCCTACCGCGCGAGCTCACCCACCGGCGCGAGCTCGAAGGCGGCCACCGCCTCCGCGGCCGCACGACCGTGCGGATCCGGCGTGATCGGGCGGTGGTACCGACCGAGGACGCGCAGCGGCTGGCCGTCGAGCACGCCGGCCTGTGCCAGCGCCTCGATCGAGGCCGCCCACGTGCCCCGGTCGTAGCCATCGCCGTCTTCGATCTTGATGGCCATGCCGGAGGCGGCGGCGGACTGGCTGCGAGCCCGCGGGCCGGGGAGGATCGCGAGGCCGCGCAGCGCCTCCATCCCGCCCTTGGAGATGATCCGGCCGGGGAGCGCCTTCATGATCGAGGTGTCGATCCGGTCACGCGTGCCGGCGACCAGGTCCGGGTGAGCGAGCATCGCGTCGCGTACGAGCGTCAGCGAGCCGGCGAGCGCCGCCCGCGGATCCGAGGACGCCACCGCGGATGGATCCGCGAGGAACGCGTACGCCCGCGCGATCTCCCGCAACGGGAACGCGTAGGTCGCGACGCCGCAGCCATCGATGCCCAGTCGGAGCTTTGCGGGCGTGGTCCCGAACGCCGTCGCCACGGCCTCGCGATACGCGACCTGGGCCGGATGCTCGTCCAGCCAGTACCCGTCCGTGGACCAGCTGTTCAGCCGGCACAGGAGCAGGAAGACCGAGTGCTGGCCGGAGCACATGTGCCGGATCTCTCCGGGTCGCTCGCCGTCGCGCGCGAGTCGCGAGGCCGTCAGCGCGTCGAGGGGCATGCCCTCGATGCCCGTCGCGAGCGCAGCCTGGCTGACGCCCGTGCGCCGGTACATCGCCTGGAGCGTGCGGACGTGGAGGTCCTCGCCGGAGTGGCTGCTGGCCATGATCGCGAGCTCCGGCGGCTCGAGCGAGAACGCCTTCTGCCCGCCCGCCTCCAGGATCGCGGCAACGCCGAACGGCTTCACGCACGAGCGGAGATTGACGAGATGGTCGGGATCGCCGAGGGCCCGGATCATCCGCCCGCCGGCGTCCACCTCCACGATGTCGCCGCGGTGGATGCTCTCCTCCACCCCATTGCGCATCTGCCGGACGAGCACCGGAGGCGCCATGCGGCGAGGCTGGGCGGGCACGGCGTGAGGGTACTCCCGCCGATGCTAGGATGCCGATCGATGCCCACCTCGACGATGCCGGCGACGCTGCACGTCTCCAACCACCCGGCGGTCCTCCACAAGCTCGCGATCCTCCGCGACGAGAAGACCGAGCCAAAGAAGTTCCGCGAGGTCGTCCGCGAGCTCTCGTGGCTGCTCGGGTACGAGGCACTCGCCGACGCACGGGTTCGCGGCCGGCAGGTGACCACGCCGATCGAGGTCATGGACGGCCACGAGCTCGGCGAGCGCATCGGGCTGGTCCCGATCCTGCGCGCCGGCCTGGGCATGGTCGACGCGATGCTGGAGCTGATGCCCACGGCGCAGGTCTGGCACCTCGGCCTGTTCCGTGACGAGCGGACCCTCCGGCCGGTCGAGTACTACAACAAGCTGCCCGACTCCGCGAACGTGGACATGTGCCTGATCCTCGACCCGATGCTCGCGACCGGCGGCTCGGCCACGGCGGCCATCGAGGTCCTCAAGCGCTGGGGCGCGGTCAAGCCCGTGCGCATCAAGCTGCTCAACCTGATCGCGGCGCCCGAGGGCGTGAAGGCGGTCGCGGACGCCCACCCGGACGTCGAGATCTACTGCGCGGCCCTGGACCGCCAGCTCAACGAGAAGGGCTACATCATGCCGGGCCTCGGCGACGCCGGCGACCGCCAGTTCGGGACGGGCAAGTCGGACTGACGTCCTCGCACCCTAGCGCCAGCCGAGCTCGGGCGCGACGTACTTGAGGATGGACTCGATCGCGTGGGCGTTGTACGCGACGCCGAGCTGGTTCGGAACCGTGAGCAGCAGCGTGTCCGCGGCCTTGATCGCCGTGTCCTTGGCAAGCTCACGCACGAGGACGTCTGGCTCGGCGGCATAAGAGCGCCCGAAGATGGCCTTCGTCTGCGGGTCGATGTAGCCGACCTGGTCCGAATCCTGGCCGCTGCGCCCGAAATAGGCCCGGTCCTGGTCGTTGACCAGCGCGAAGATGCTGCGGCTGACCGAAACGCGCGGCTCGCGTGCATGCCCGGCCTCGGCCCACGCCTCTCGGAACAGCCGGATCTGCTCCGCCTGGAGGGCGTGGAAGGGCACGCCGGCGTCCTCGGTCATCAGCGTGGACGACTGCATGTTCATGCCCTTCCTGGCCGCCCACTCGGCCGTCGGGCGCGACCCGGCGCCCCACCAGATGCGATCCCGCAGCCCCGGCGAGTGGGGCTCCGGGCGAAGCAGGCCCGGCGGGTTCGGGAACATCGGGGAGGGGTTCGGCTCGGCAAAGCCCATGCCGGACAGCGCCCCGAGGAAGACGTCGGCGTGCTGGCGCGCCAGATCGGCGCCGACCGGGTCGCCATCCTCCGGGTCGTAGCCGAAGTGGCGAAAGCCGTCGATCACCTGCTCGGGCGAGCCTCGACTGATCCCGAGCTGCAGACGGCCGCCGGCGATGAGGTCCGCCGCGCCGGCGTCCTCGACCATGTACAGCGGGTTCTCGTAGCGCATGTCGATGACCGCCGTCCCGATCTCGATCCGCTTCGTCCGCGCGCCGATCGCCGCCAGGAGCGGGAACGGCGAGGCCAGCTGCTGGGCGAAATGGTGCACGCGGAAGTAGGCGCCGTCCGCCCCGAGATCCTCCACGGCCTCGGCCAGCTCGATCGACTGCATGAGCGCGTCCGACGCCGACCGGACCTGCGAGTGCGGCGACGCCGACCAGTGCCCGAACGAGAGGAACCCGATCTTCTTCACGGACGGAGTCTACGGGCGGTCGGCCAACGGGTGACGGCGCATGATCCGCGCCGTACGCTGGTGCCGGAGGTGGGGCATGCCCACGGCAGCCAGGCCGCGAGGAACGACCGCGGCGAGCGTCGCGCCCGAGGGCTCCGGGCCCGTATACGGACTCGGCGCGCTCGTGCTCGTGCTGCTCGCGGCCCTGACGCTTCGCGAGGTGTCCTCGCTCATCGTCCCGGTCCTGTTCGGGCTGTTTCTTGCGCTGGTTGCGTCGCCGCTTGTCAGCGCCCTCGAGCGTCGCGGCGCGAGCCACCCCGTCGCACTGGCCACGGCGATCGGCCTCGTGCTGCTGATCGTCCTCGCCGCGGTGGCCGTCATCGCGATCTCGATCTCGCAGCTCGTCGTGCTGATCCCGCGCTACGAGGATCGCCTCGGCCAGGTGATCGAGAGCATTCGACAGTTCCTCGCGGGATATGGGGTCGCCATCGATCCCGAGGCACTGCCGGGCATGCTCACCCCCGGGGCACTTGCCTCGTTCGTGCAGTCGACCGCAGCCGCCATCTCGCGGACCGCCGCGGCGATCTTCGTCCTGGCGTTCACCCTCGTCTACGCGCTCGCCGGGGCCGCCTCGCTGCGCTCGCGCGCCGAGGCTGCGTTCGGGCAGCAGCACGCGCTCCTCGCCGGCGTCGGGCGGTTCGGGCTGGACCTGCGGCGCTTCCTCGTGGTCCGTGCGCAGCTCGGCCTGTTCGCCGCAGTGCTCGTGTTCGTGCTCCTCCTCGCCCTCGGCGTGCCGCTGCCGGCGCTGTGGTCGCTGCTGGTCTTCGCCGCGAGCTTCATCCCGAACGTCGGGACGATCATCGCGCTCGTGCCGCCCACGATCCTCGCGCTGCTCGACAGCGGTCTCGGGGCCGCCGTGGCGGTCGTCGCCGGTTTCACGATCATCAACTTCGCGCAGGACTACCTGCTCCAGCCGAAGATGATGGGCACGGAGCTCAACCTCAGCCCCCTCGTGATCTTCCTCTCGATCATCGTCTGGGCGTGGATCCTGGGGCCGGCGGGCGCGCTCCTCGCCGTCCCGCTGACTGTCGGCGTCGTGGCGCTGCTCGAAGCATCCCCCGGCTCGCGCGGCGTCGCGACCCTGATGCGCAGCCACGCGGAGGCGGACCTGCGCTGAGCGCGCCATGGCCCCGCGCTCGCCGACTCGCCCGCGCAGTTGTCCCTGCGTCGGGCCGAGGTGCCCGGGCGGATCGGCTCTCCAGCACTGGCGCGAGGCTCCGCGCTCCTCCGATCCTTGTCGAGCGTCCAGGACAAGGAGGAGTCACATGACGAAGCCAACGATCACTCGATTGTTTGTCGGGAGCCTGATCGCAGTCATCGCGGGCGTCCTGCTCGCCACCTTCGCGGTGATCGCGATGGTTGCGGGCGGCGCGCTCGTCATGGACGGGCAGGAGGTCATCGGATTCAACGGCACGTCGTTCACGTGGGCGATGGTCGGCCTGACCGCGGTCGGCGCCCTGACGATCGCCGGCGGCGCCATCGGTGGCCTCGTCGCGTGGATCGGCGCGCTGCTGAACACCGCGCACATCGATGACAAGCTGTGGTTCGTGCTGCTGCTGGTCCTGGGGCTGCTCAGCTTCGGCTTCGTGGCGATGATCGCCTATGTCATCGCCGGCCCGGACGGGCTGCGCGAGCCCACGGGGGCACCGGACCGGTCCATCCGCGCTGGCGGCGTGCCGGCCTGAGCACGTCGCGCGGCACCTCCCGCCTGAATCATCGAGGCCGGCCCGTCGGGCCGGCCTCGATGCTTGTCTGCGAACGAGCGGGTGGCTAGTTGCCGCCCTCGGTGACCGTGACGGTCCCCTTCGTGAAGCTGGTGCCCTTGGTGTCACCGGTGATGCCGGTGAGGGCCTGCTGCGCGAGGTCGTTCCGGAAGGCGCCGTCAGCCGGCGTCTTGGTGAGGAACTTGCCGCCGAGGGCGACCGCGATGGTCTGGTCCCAGAGCGCCTTGTCGGTGATGCCGATGCCAGCAGGCGACGGCCAGATGAGCGGGTTGACCTCGTTCATCTGCCACGCCTGGTGGCCCTTGCCGAGCGTCGTGCCGGCGGCCAGGACGTAGTCCACGCACTTGGCCGGGTTGTCACGGCAGAAGATCCAGCCCTTGAAGGTCGCGCGCAGGAACTTGACCGCGATGGCCTCGTTCCCCGCGCCCGCGAGCCAGGCCTTGCGGGAGAAGACCGCGTCCTGGAGCATGGCGGTGCCTTCGGCGTTCCAGTCGATGACGTTGAGGTCGCTCGCCTGGTACAGCTTGCCGGTGGCCGGGTCCTTCGCCTCGAGGACCTGGGCGTACTCGTTGTACGTCATGGCCTCGGCGACGTCGATCTGCTTGGTCAGCAAGCCGGACATGTTGAAGTCCTGGATGACCCGGGTGTAGTCCGTGCCGACGGTCAGCTTGTACTTGCTCGCGCCGGCCGTGACCTCGTACTCGTTGCCGAAGTCCCAGACGCCGATCTTCTTGCCCTTGAAGTCGGCCACGGAGTTGATGTTGCTGGACTTCCACGACACCGACCGCGTGCCGGAGCGCTGGAAGATCTGGGCGATGCTCACGAGGTCGCAGTTGCCGCTCTCGACAGCGACGAGCGCCTTGGGCACCCAGCCGAGCGTGAACTCGGGCCCGTTGGCCGCACAGCCGACGGTGATGTTAGCGACGTTCGGCCCGCCCTCGAGCAGGGTCACGTCGAGGCCCTCGGCCTTGTAGTAGCCCTCCTTGAGCGCCGCGATCTCACCTGCGAACTGCGCCTGTGAGACCCACTGCAGCTGCACGCTGACCTTGGTCAGCGCGGCCGTCGTCGCCGCGGGCGTCGAACTGCACGCCGACGCCGCCACTGCCGTCAGGGCCAGCGCGGCGAACCATCGTCTCGAACGGATCATCTGGGCGCTCCTCCTCCTCGAATGCCGCTGCCTCGGATGGGATGCATGCCTCCCCAGCGTCCCCCGCAGTCTACGACTCGGCGACCCGCTGGGAGGCGTGCCACGGAATGACCAGCCGCTCCACCACCAGGGCCAGCAGGTACATCGCGATGCCCGCACCAGCGGCCACGGCGATGGCGGCCCAGGTGATGTCGAAGCGCAGGCGGCTGGAGCTCTGGACGATGACCCGGCCCAGGACGTCGTTCGCGCCGCCGAAATACTCGGCGACCACCGCGCCGATGAGCGACAGGGTGGTGCAGATCTTGAGCGCCGTGAAGAAGTACGGAAGGGCGTTTGGGATGCGCACCTTGCGCAGGATCTGGCCCTCGGTCGCCGCGGAGGCCCGCATCAGCTCCACCGCGGACTCGTCCACCTGCGAGAGCCCGCGCGCGACGTTGATCAGCATGGGGAAGAAGGTCAGCAGGATCACGATCGCCATCTTGGCGAACGGGTTCAGGATGCCGAACCAGTTGGACATGATCGGTGCGGCGGCGATGATCGGAATGGCGCTGGCACCGATGGCGATCGGAAGGACCGCCTCCCGCACCCGCGCCCAGCGCGACACAGCGAACGCTGTCAGCACGCCCGCCGTGACCCCGATGGCGAGGCCGCCCAGCGCCTCGAACAGGGTCGCGCCGGCCGCCACCTGCAGGACGGGCCACTCGCTCACGAAGGCCGTCGCGATCTGCGAGGGCACGGGCAGGATGAAGTTCTGGAGATGAAGCTGCGGAACGCCGAGCTGCCAGATCGCGATGACCGCGAAGAACGCGACGATCGCGGGCGCCTGGCCCCGGACCTGGCGGAGCAGCCGGACGAGCGGCGATCGGGGTGCGTTCCGCACGAACCCCGCGTCCGATCCGAACGCCGTCATCCGACGGCGCCTTCCGCCATCGTCCGTTCCACCGAGGCGACGCCCCTGCCTTCGCCGTTCCCGGCTCGTTTGCCGCGCAGCGATTCGCGAACTTCGGTGATCAGCTGGAAGTAGCGAGCAGTCTCGCGCGTGTCGTCCGTGCGCGGGCGGGGCAGGTCCACGTCGATCACCCGGACGATCCGCCCCGGCCGGGGCGACATGACCACCACCTTGGAGGACAGGAAGACCGCCTCCGGGATGGAGTGGGTCACGAACACGACGGTCGTGCCGGTCTGCTGCCAGATGCGCTGGACCTCCGAGTTCATGCGCTCGCGGGTCATCTCGTCCAGCGCACCGAACGGCTCGTCCATCAGCAGGATGGAGGGCTCCAATGCGAGGGCGCGGGCGATCGATACGCGCTGCTGCATGCCGCCCGACAGCTGGTACGGGTAGTGCCGCGCGAACTCGTGCAGCTCCACCAGGTCCAGCATCGCCTTGACGCGCCGGTCACGGTCGGCGCCGGACACGCCCTTGACCTCCAGCGGGAGCGCCACGTTGGCGTGCACCGACCGCCAGTCGAACAGCACCGGCGCCTGAAACACGATGCCGTAGTCGCGGTCCAGCCGCGCCTGACGGGCGGTCTTGCCGTTGACGGTGACGGTGCCCGCGGACGGGGCGGTCAGGTCGCCGATCAGGCGGAGCAGCGTCGACTTGCCGCAGCCCGAGGGGCCGATGAGCGACACGAACTCGCCCGGGGCGATCGTGAGGTCGATGCCCTCGAGCGCGGTCGTACGGCCGCCGGCGCCGTCGAAGCGCTTCTCGACACCGGCGATGGAGACGACCGGCTGCGGGGCGCCGGATTCGGTCATGCGTGCCTTACCCTTCGGCCGTATTGGGACGCCCGCGGAGCACGAGCGTCTCCGCGATCTTGACGACGAGGAAGAACGACAGGCCGAGCAGCGACGCCGCGAGGATCGCCGCCCAGAGCTTCTCCGGCGCGCTCGTGTACTGCTCGTTGAAGTTGAGGATGGACCGGCCGAGCCCGAACCGGCTGCCGCCCGGGTTCCCCTCGCCCACGATCGCGCCGACGATGCTCGCGGTGGCCGCCACCTTGAGCGCGGCGAACAGGTACGGCAGTGAGGCCGGCATGCGCAGCTTCCAGAAGATGGACCAGCGCGACGCGGCGCAGCTGCGCATGAGCTCCAGCGCGCGGGGATCGGGCGAGGAGAGGCCGCGCAGCTCGGCGATCGCCACCGGGAAGAACGTCAGGTACGACGCGACGATCACGATGCCCAGGACACCGTTCCCGAACGCGAACGCGATGAGCGGTGCCAGGGCGAGGATCGGGATCGTCTGGCTGGCCACGACGTAGGGCATGAACGCGCGCTCTGCGAGCTTCGAGTGCACGAAACCCGCGGCGAGCGCGAGTCCCAGGAGCCCGCCGAACAGGAAGCCGAGCGCCGCCTCCTGGCCCGTGTACAACGCCGCACCGACGAGGTATTGCGCGAGCGACTGCTCCTGGAGGCGCTGGACCGGCGCCGCCAGCGCCTCGGCGATCTTCCAGACATGCGGCAGCGACAGGTCGCTGACGATGGGCCAGCTGAACGGCGGCGTATAGACGGTCTCGGCACCGGAGGCGTCCGTGAACCGCCACGGGTCCCCGCCGAGCGCCTTGGCTCCTTCCCAGACGCCGACGACGATCGCGACGAAGACGAGCCCGATGAGCGTACCGCGAACGAATCTGCGCGCCAGCGATGGGCGTCCGGGCCGCCGCGAGCGTGTGCCTGCCACCGGCGAGGTCGCCGCCGGCCTAGCGGACAGCCTGGTCGGAGATGTCGAGGGCGCGGTCGATGACGTCGAAGCCCTCCGCGAGCTGCTCCTCGTTGATCGACAGCGGCGGGTTCGTGTGGATCGAGTTGTTCGGGGCGAACGTGTACAGCCCGTTCTCGCGGAAGAACTTCGCGATCGCCTTCATCTCGTCCGAGGTGCCGTTGTACGGGGTCAGCGGCGTCCACGGATCGCGGCTGCGCACGAGATCCAGGATCCCGAACAGCCCCAGGTTGCGATGGGCGCCGACCGACGGGTGCCTGGCCGCGAGCCGCTCGTGGTGGGCCCGCATCACCGGCCCGAGGCGTCGGGCATTGCCGATGAGGTCGTCTTCCTCGTACACGGAGATCGTGGCGAGCGCGGCCGCGAGGCTCACCGGGTGCGAGGAGTAGGTGAGACCGCCGTAGAACATCTTCGTCTCGAACGCCTCGGCGATATGCGCCCGCATGCCCACCGCGCCGAGCGGCAGGTACGAGCTCGTGAGGCCCTTGGCCATCGTCATGAGGTCGGGCGTGACGTCCCAATGGTCCACCGCGAACCAGCGGCCGGTCCGGCCGAAGCCGGCCATGACCTCGTCCGCGACCATCAGGATGCCGTTGCGGTCGCAGATCTCGCGCACGCCCTTGATGTAGCCATCGGGCGGGATGAGGATGCCGTTCGTGCCGACGATCGTCTCGAGGAAGACAGCCGCGATCGTGTGGGCGCCCTCGTACCGGATCACGTCCTCGAGGCCCTGCAGGCTCTCGGCCACGGGCCGCGGCTCGGCCTCGCCCCAGCGGTGCGTGTCCGGGTAGCGAACCACGCCGACGAGTCCGGGCTCGTTCGCCCAGCGGCGCGGGTCGCCGGTGAGCGTCATCGCCCCGAAGGTGGCGCCGTGATACGCGCGATAGCGGGCGAGGACCTTGTACCGGCCGGTGTAGTGGCGGGCGAACTTGATCGCGTTCTCGATGGCCTCGGCGCCGCCGAGGGTGAAGAACACCTTGTCCATGTCCCCGGCATGATCTCGGCCATCTTCGACCCGAGGCGGGCCCGGATCTCGGTGGCAAACGCCGGCTGGACGTACTGGAGCTTGAGCGCCTGCTGGGTGATTGCGTCGATCACGCGGCGGTCGCCGTGGCCGATGTTCACGGACATCAGCTGGCTGTTGAAGTCGAGGATCCGCTTGCCCTCGGGGGTGTAGAGGTACACGCCTTCGGCGCGATCGATCGCGATGGGATCGAGGGCGCTCTGCACGGACCAGGAGAAGAAGGTGTGGGCCCGACTCTGGGCGACGATCTCCTCGCTCGTCATCCGGGTACTCGTCGTCTCGACGCTCATCACGACCTCACGGGTGGACTCAGCAGGGGGTCCGCAACGGGTTCGCTCATTACATCACGAGCCACGGCCGCCGAGGCGGGATTCGCCTCCTCACGCGTGCCGGACCGGTCGTAGAGGGCCGCGCAGGGAATCGGAGGATGAGGAGGGGTCGCCATGTCCAGCCTCATTCGACGGCTTGTTGCTGCCGCGGCGCTCATGGGACTGGCGCTCGTCTGGCCGGGGGCCGTCGGGGCCACGGTCACCGGCGGATGCACGGGCGAAGGCCACTCGACGAGTTCGAGCGCGAACCTCACGACGGACACGGAGTGGCACCTCCGGTCCAGTGACGTCGCCGGCGGCTCCGGAACGGCATCCACGAAGATGAAGCAGGCGAATGTCGCCGCCTACGCCCTGGGCATCGCGCTGCCCATCGCCGGCGGCACCTCGCAGGACGGCGACACGGCCGGTGCCGTGGACGGCCTGTCCGTCTCCACCTACGCCATCCTCGGCAAGCGCTTCGTCGTCGGCGGTTCCGCCAGCGGCGACGGCGCGCCCTGCAGTGGCCAGATCAGGATCATCCTCGACGACGTCAATCCGCTGCTCACGGTTCTCGGTGGCGGCGGGATCCTGGTCGCCATCGTGGCCATCCTGATCCTCCTCGCGCTGTCGCGCGGTGGTGGCGGGTGCCTCCCGCGCCTCGTCGGCGGCGTGTTCGGCGCGCTCGGCGGCTGCGGCGCGGCCCTCGCGGGCGAGCAGTTCGGCTTCCTCGACCCGACGTCCTTCTTCGGCCTCCTCATCGCGGTCGCGGCTGCGATCGTCGGGTTCCTCATCCCGGGCCTCTTCGGAGGCGGGGGCGGAAGCGACGACGCCACGCCGCCGGCTTCCCCGACTCCGACGCCGGCGGCGCGAGAGGCGCCGATGACGCCGTCCGACATGGGCAGCACCGCCGCCGACGTCTTCAACGCCGGCGACACCCCCGCCAGTCCGCCGAGCGAGACCTATCCGGGTGGCGGCGTCGGGGGCGGTGGCCCGATGTAGTCCCTCGCGAGACTCCGCCAGGAATCCGATCGCCCCGCCTGACGGCGGGGCGATCGCTCTTCCACGAAAGGGTCGGTCAGCTCTCGAGGGTTCGGATCACGCGCTCGCAGCTGGAGTCGGCGACGTCGTACCGGCCCAGGTAGGCGACGTCCCAGCCGGGTCCGCAGTGCACCGCGTCCGCGGTGTTGTCCCGGCCGACGTGGATGATGTCGTTCCCATAGCCGCCGTAGATGACGTCACGGCCGGTGCCGCCGAAGATCACGTCCGGGCCGTCGCCGCCGTAGATCGTGTCTGCCCCGGCGCCGCCGGCGATCGCGTCGCCACCCGTGCCGCCGGAGATCCAGTCGGCGCCGTCTCCGCCATAGATGACGTCCCAGCCGCTGCCGCCGTAGATCGTGTCGTTGCCGCCGCGGCCCTCGATGAGGTCATTGCCGCCGTAGCCGTGCATCGTGTCCGCCGACGCGGTGCCGACGAGATGGTCTGGACCGGACGTGCCGGGGATCGAGGCGGCGAGCGTGGCGGCGGGAAGCGCGAGCGCCGCGAACAGGGCCGCGCCGCCGATCAGGAGACGGTGGCGTCGGTTCGAGGTGGGGTTGGCCATCGGGGTGGACCTCCTTGCTGGTGTAGGCGCACCCTACTTCCGATCCGCCGGTCCCGTCCCCCGGGCCGACCCCCCGATTGGTAAGCGCAGGGTAAGCCGGTCTCCGCGAGATCGTCAGTCCGGCGCCGGGTCCGCGATGACGGCGCGACCGACGACGACGTCCCAGAGCCGCCGGCGCTCGGCGGCGACGAGGCGCGTCTGTGGGGCGCGGTCGAACGACCTCGGGCGCCGGTCGAGATACAGCCGGCCGGATTCGATCTCGGCCCGGGCGGCGGTGGCGAGCCAGATGATCGTGTCGATCCCCTCATCGGGCGTCCGAAGGATGGGGCTCATCGCACGGTCGAAGCCGGGCAGCGATTCCGTGAGGCCGGGGGTACGCGCCCAGCCCGGGTGCATCGCGGTGAACGTGACGGACGATCCGCTCGTGCGCCGCGCCCACTCCCGCACGAGTGCGACCTGGGCGCGTTTGGCCCGGGCGTAAAAGCGCGGCCCGTTGTACTCGACGCGCGCGCCATCGAGGTCCTCAACGTCGATCGACTGCGTGTACATCCCGCCTGAGGTGACGGCGATGACCCTCGCATCTCGAGATTGGCGGAGGAGCGGCAGCAGAGCGGCGGTCAGCACGAATGGCCCCACCGCCATCAGGGCCATGCTCGCCTCGATGCCGTCGGCGGTGGGGGTCCGTTCCGGATAGATCGCGCCGGCGTTGTCGACGAGGACGTCAAGTCGGGATTCGGCCTCGAGGATTGCCTCGGCCAGGCCGCGGACCGCGTCGAGCGACGCCATGTCCGCGACGAACGCCGGAAACCGATCCTCGCCGTGGCGCTCCGTGAGCAGCGTCCGCAGGTCGTCCAGCCGTGCCTGGTCGCGCCCCACGAGGAGCACCCGTGCGCCAAGGCCCGCCACGGTCTCCGCGGTTGCGCGGCCCAGCCCGCCCGTCGCCCCGGTGACCAGGGCCGCGCGGCCCGCGAGGGCATCCGGAGCCGGATCCGTCCAGCCGAACAGTCGCCGGCGAACGACCGGCCCGATCCGGCTGAAGCTGGGCACGACTGCCAGCTCCAGTAGTGCATCGACGACGGTTTGATGATCCATGGCTCCATTGTCTGCGAATACGATGCAGGATCGGTCGATCTGCCCAGAACATTGTACAGACACTTGACACGCACGCAAGCGACACTGCACAATGCAGCAGCAACACAATCGACAAACGTTCGACAAACGCAGGCCCACCCGGAGATCACACACCATGGCCGTGCTCGAGGAACGAATCGAAACCAGCCTGGACATCGAGGACGCGTTCGACTTCGTCGCGGACTTCGCGAACTCGGCGCAGTGGGACCCGGGGGTCGCAACCTCCAAGGCGCTCGATGACGGCGGGCTGCGCCTCGGCGCCCGCTACCTGCTCGGCGTCCGCATGGGCAGCCGCGTAGCGCCGATGACGTACACCATCACCAGGCTCGACCGACCGCACCGGGTCGTCCTCGCCGGCGAGGGCTCCGGCGTCGCGGCCGTGGATGACATCTCGTTCGCGCGCACGGCCTCCGGAACCACGATCGACTACGTGGCGGACATCCGCCTCAAGGGCGTGCTTCGGCTCCTGGCGCCGTTCGCCGGCGGCAGCTTCCGCCGAATCGCGGACAACGCGCGGACCGGCATGCAGCGAACCCTCGACGCGCGCTCTGCCGCGCGCGGCAACTAGCCACCCCGTGGAGATCGCGATCGTCGGCTCCGGGGTCAGCGGCCTGACGGCCGCCCACGAGCTCAACAAGACCGACACCGTCACGCTCTTCGAGCAGGAGCTCGAGGTGGGCGGTCACGTCAGGACCGTCGGCGTGCGGACGCCGGACGGTGAGCTGCCGGTGGACACCGGGTTCATCGTCTTCAACGAGGTCACCTACCCCCGGTTCATCGGGCTCCTTGCCGAGCTCGGCGTCGAGAGCCAGCCCAGCGACATGTCACTCGGCTCGGCCTGCGAGGCGTGCGGGATCGCGTTCAGCTCGCGCGGGGCGGGCGGCTGGTTCGGGACTCGACGCCTCCTCGCGAGTCCCGGCCATGCCCGCCTGACCGTCGACGTGCTCCGGTTCTATCGGGACGCGCGCCGCACGATCGACGCGGACGTACGCTCGACGGCGACGCTCGGTGAGTGGCTCGCCGAGCGCCGCTACGGCCGCGGCTTCCAGGCCCACTTCCTGATCCCGATCGTGTCGGCCGTCTGGTCGACGGCGCCCGATCGGATCATGACCTTCCCGGTCGACTACCTCCTGCGCTTCCTCGACAACCACGGCCTGATCGGGGTCGGGCGGGCGCCGCAATGGCGGGTCGTCAAGGGCGGCTCTCGCTCGTATGCCCGGGAGATCGTGGCTCGCCTCCGACCCGGCTCGGTCCGGGTGGGGCAGCCGGTGGTCCAGGTGACCCGCGACGCCGGCGGCGCTCGCGTGCGCACCGCGGACGGCACGGAGGCGAGATTCGACGCGGTCGTGATGGCGACCCACGCGGACAGCGCGCTGCGACTCCTGGCGGACGCCGATCCCGCGGAGCGCGACGCCCTCGCCGGCTTCGAATACACCACGAACCAGGTCGTGCTCCACACGGACGCATCCATCCTGCCGGCGAGCCGGCGCGCGTGGGGCTCGTGGAACATCGCGACCGCCGACTGCCGGCAGCCAGCCGATCGGCTGGTGATGACCTACCACATGAACCGGCTGCAATCGATCGCCGGTGACGTCGAGTACTGTGTCTCGGTCAACCCGGGCGACCGGGTCAGGCCGGACCAGGTGATCGTCGAGCGAGCCATGAGCCACCCGCTCTACACCTTCGACACCCTCGCCGCGCAGTCGCGCCTCCGGGGCCTCCAGGGCCACCGCGGGACCTGGTACGCCGGCGCGCACCTCGGCTACGGCTTCCACGAGGATGGCTGCCGGTCCGGCTACGCGGTCGCGGAGGCGGTCGCCTCCTCCTCCGAGGCCATCGCGGCATGAACTCGCACCTGCTCGCGGGCAAGGTCCGCCACCGCCGCACCCAGCCGTTCACCTACCAGCTGGAGCACGACGTCTTCTACTTCGCGCTGGACCTCGCCGAGCTGGACGCGGTCGCCGCCGGTTCGCGGCTCGTCGGTCGCAACCGGCGGAGCGTCGTCGGGTTCCGGGACGCGGACCACCTCCCGACACCCGCCACGGACCTCGACGCGGACGTCCGAGCCCAGCTCCGCGCGGAGGGCCACGACCCGGCCGGCTGGCAGATCACGCTGATCACGAACCTCCGCGTCCTCGGCTACGTGTTCAACCCCGCGAGCTTCTACCTCTGCCGCGACGCCTGGGGCACGCTCCAGGTCGTGATCGTCGAGGTCCACAACACCTTCGGGGAGCGCCACCTGTACACGCTTCGGCCGGCTCCGGCCGGCGCAAACGGTGCGACCGACGCCGTCGCCGACCCGTTCAACGCGTCGATGCCCAAGGCCTTCTTCGTGTCACCGTTCATCTCCATCGACGGCAGCTATGCCGTGCACGTGCGCGACGACGCGGGCCGGGTCCGCATCGCGATCGTCCTTCGCCAGGACGGCAAGGTCCGGCTCTCGACGAGCCTCGTGCTGGAGCGCCGACCGCTCGCGGACCGGGCGATCCTGCGCCTGCTCCTTCGCCATCCGCTGATGACCCAGCGCACGATGGGGCTCATCCACTGGCACGCGCTCCGGCTGTGGCTCCGGGGCGCCCGCTTCTACCGGCACGGCGAGGCCACGCGCGCCCACGCCGCCGCCGGCGCCCACGCCGAGGGCGGGCACGCCGGGATCACCGGCCGATGAGCGGGCAGGCGGTGCGCGGGCCGCAGGACGCAGCAGCGGCGGCCGGGACGGCCGTGAGGCCTGGCGCCGGGTCGGCGATCGAACGACTGGCAATGCGCGTGATGCTCGCCGCCGCGAACCGGATCAGGGTGGGCCGGCTCACCGTGGTGCTGCCGGACGGATCGCGGCGGTTCTTCGGCGACGCGACGACCGGCATCAGTGCCGAGCTGCGCATCCACGACATGGCCGCGGTCACGCGGATCCTCCGGGGCGGCGACACGGGCGCGGGCGAGGCCTACATGGACGGGCTGTGGTCCAGCCCGGACCTGCCGCGGCTCGCGAAGCTCGCGTCGGTCAACCGCGAGGCGCTCGCCCTGACCGGCGGCTGGTGGCGCATCCCCGCCAAGCTCGGCAAGACGATCGCCCACCGCGCCCGCCGCAACACGCTCGGGCAGGCTCGGAAGAACATCCAGGCCCACTACGACCTGGGCAACGACTTCTACCGGCTGTTCCTCGACGAGACCATGACCTACTCCAGCGCGGTGTTCGACGCGCCGGAGCAGTCCCTCGCCGACGCGCAGCGCAACAAGTACCGGCTGATCGCCAATGGCGCCGGCCTCCGCGCCGGGCAGCACGTGCTCGAGATCGGCACCGGGTGGGGCGGCTTCGCGCTGTACGCCGCCGGCGAGCTCGGCTGCCGGGTGACGACGGTCACGATCTCGAACGAGCAGCACAAGCTCGCGACGGAGCGCGTCCGCGCCGCTGGCCTCGCCGACCGGGTCACCGTCCTCCTGCGCGACTACCGCGAGATCGAGGGCCAGTTCGACGCCATCGTCTCGATCGAGATGCTCGAGGCGGTCGGGGCGGAGTTCTTCGAGACCTACTTCGGGGTCTGCGACCGGGCCCTCGTGCCCGGCGGCCGGATGAGCCTGCAGACGATTGCGTTCCCGGACGTGGCGTACCTGCCGCAGGCCAGAGGCGCGAACTGGATCCAGACCTACGTCTTTCCCGGCGGCCTGCTCCCCTCCCTCGCCCAGATCGAGCGGTCGCTCCATCGCACGCGCCTGCTGGTTCGGCGGGTCCAGGACATCGCGCCCTCGTACGTCCGCACGCTCGCCACCTGGCGCGCCACCTTCCTCGGCCGGCTGGACGAGGTCCGGGCGATGGGCTTCGACGAGCGCTTCATCCGGATGTGGGACTACTACCTCTCGATCAGCGAGGCCGGCTTCGACACCGGCGTCTGCCAGGACCTCCAGATCGTCCTCGAGAAGGGCCGAGCCCTCCCGTCACGGGCCAGCTAGGCGCGGTCAGCGCGTCGTTCGCCGGTCCTCGCCCGGGATCCCCCGCTCGGACAGCGCAGCGGCGAATCCCTCGAGGTCCTCGACCGTGAGGTACAGCGCCGGCGGCCGCAGGCGCCAGTAGCGGACCGGCTCCCGGAAGTCGATCCGGACGCCGCCTCGCGGCGTGCCGCCGAAGGTGATGTCGCCGTGGCGGATGCTCATCCGGACGCCGAGCGCGGTGATCGCGCGCCAGGGCCCTTCGATCGACCAGCGCACGCAGTTGGAGATCGGCGTCGAGAGGTGCGACCAGCCGAAGCCGGCCTCCAGGGTCTCGCCGAGGTCCACCCACGCGTTTTCGGGCCGGACGCCGAAGATCCGGAGCAGCAGCCGGTAGCGCCGCTCCACCCGGATCGGAAAGTGCCGTGGTGCCGGACCAGCCATCGCGCCGATGGTGGCACCGAACGCCGGTATGCGCCGCCAGTTCGACCGATTACCCTGCCCCGACCGTGGCAACGCAATCGCTCTGGCGGCACCCCGACTTCCTCAAGCTGTGGGTAGGGCAGACTGTCTCGCAGCTCGGCTCCGTGGTGACGCGCACGGCCGTGCCACTGGTGGCCCTGCTCGTGCTCGGCGCCGGCCCCACCGAGATGGCCCTCCTGGTCGTGGCCGCGAGCCTCGCGGTGCTGCTCGTGGGGCTCGTCGCCGGCGCCTGGGTCGACCGACTCCGCCGCCGGCCGCTGCTCATCTGGGCGGACGCCCTCCGCGCGATCCTCCTGCTGTCGATTCCGGCCGCCTATGCGACGAACGTCCTGCGCATGGAGCAGCTGTACGTGGTCATGTTCCTGACCGCGTGCCTCGGGTCCGTGTTCGATGCTGCCTACCCGGCGTACATCCCGTCGCTGATCGGCGTCGATCGGGTGGTCGACGGCAACAGCAAGCTCGCGACCAGCGATTCGATCGCGGAGATCGGCGGCCCCAGCTTCGCGGGCACCCTCGTGCAGATCGCGAGCGCGCCGTTCGCGATCCTGGTCGACGCGATCTCGTTCGCCGCGTCCGCGGTCTCGCTGTGGCTGATCCGCACGCCGGAGCCGCCGCGACCGCCCCGGACGGAGACGACGCGGATCCACACTGAGATCCTGGAGGGGCTGCGGCTCGTGCGGGAGCATCGAGTGCTCCTGCCGATGGCCGCCCGCTCGATCATCGCGCACGTCGCCGGCTCGTTCTACGGAGTCCTGTACACGATCTACCTCGTGCAGGAGCTGCACCTCACCCCGTTCCTCCTCGGCGTCGTGATCTCTGCCGGAGGCGCGGGCGCGCTCGTGGGCTCGCTGTTCGCGTCGCGCGTCATCGGCCGGTTCGGCCTGGGGCCTGCCTTGATCTGGACGGCGATCGGCGCGTCGATCGTCGGCATCCTGACCCCGCTCGCGCAGGGACCGATGCTCGTGGCGGCGGCGATGGTGTTCATCCCCCAGCTCGTCGGCGACGGCCTCCAGACGATCGAGGGCGTGGCGGAGACCTCGCTCATCCAGGGCCTGGTGTCCGACCGCGTCCTCGGTCGCGTGAACGCGACCCTGGAGACGTTCTCGCACGGCATCGCCTACCCGATCGGTGCCCTCGCCGCCGCCGCCCTTGCCGGCGTCATCGGCGTCCGTGGCGGCATCGCCATCGGCTGGGCCGGGATGGCGACCTCGCTGCTCCTGCTCGTCTTGTCGCCGCTCCCGCGGATCCGCAGAACGTCGGACTACGCGAAGGTCGACGAGCCGACGAAGGGCTGACCTTCGCTGGCCCCGGCGCCCGGTGTACTCTCGGCTCACGCGGACACCCACACGCATGCACGAGGGATTCAGATGCCGAGGATCGTTCGAGGGGCGCTGCTGCAGGCCACCTGGACCGGCGACAAGGAGTCGATGATCCAGAAGCACGAGGCCGCAGCGCACGACGCCGCCAAGCAGGGCACGCAGGTCATGCTCTTCCAGGAGCTCTTCTACGGACCGTACTTCTGCCAGGTCCAGGACGCCCAGTACTACAGCTACACGGAGCTCATCCCGGACGGGGCCACGACCAGGCGGATGCAGGACCTCGCCAAGCAGACGGGCATGGTGCTCGTCGTGCCGATGTACGAGGAGGACGCGCAGGCGTCCGGCATCTACTACAACACCGCCGCCGTCATCGACGCCGACGGCAAGTACCTGGGCAAGTACCGGAAGACCCACATCCCGCACGTCAAGGGGTTCTGGGAGAAGTTCTACTTCCGGCCCGGCAACCTGGGCTATCCCGTCTTCGAGACCGCTGTCGGCAAGGTGGGCGTGTACATCTGCTACGACCGGCACTTCCCGGAGGGCGCGCGCGCCCTTGGCCTCAACGGCGCCGAGATGGTGTTCATCCCCTCTGCCACGTCGCGCGGGCTGAGCGAATACCTGTGGCGGATCGAGCAGGTCAGCCACGCCGTCGCGAATGGCTACTTCGTGGGCACGATCAACCGGGTCGGCATCGAGAAGGAGATCGGCGAGGACGACTTCTACGGCCAGAGCTACTTCTGCGACCCGCGCGGCCAGTTCATCGGCTCGGTCGGCTCGCCGTACGACGAGGAGCTGATCATTCGCGAGATGGACCTCGACGTGATCACGCAGGTCCGCCAGACCTGGCAGTTCTATCGGGACCGTCGCCCCGACGCCTACGGCGACCTCACCCGGCCGTAGGCCGGGCGGACCGATGCAGTTCGGATTCACGCTCAAGCCGGAGCACTCGATCGCGGCGACCCTGGACCTCGCGCGCCTCGGCGAGTCGGTCGGGTTCGAGTACTGCTGGCTGTTCGACTCGCACGTGCTGTGGCGCGAGCCGTACGCCCTGCTGGCGCTCATCGCAGAGCACACCGAGAAGCTTCGGCTGGGTACGTGCGTCACGAATCCCGGCACCCGGGAACCATCCGTGACCGCGTCCACGCTCGCGACCCTAAACGAGGTGAGCGGCGGACGCATGGACCTTGGCATTGGCCGGGGCGATTCCGCGCGGCGCGTCCTCGGCAAGCCGCCGATCACCCTCGCGAACACCGAGGAGGCGATCAAGGTCATTCGCGACCTCGTCGAGGGACGCCCCGTGACCTACGAGGGCACGGACCTGAGGCTGACCTGGACCGGGAATTGGCGCCTGCCGGTCTGGGTCGCCGGCTACGGACCCATGGCACTCGCGATGACCGGCCGTGTGGCCGACGGCGTGATCCTGCAGCTGGCCGATCCGGATCTCATCCGATGGTTCGCCGGCCAGGTCCGCGAGGCGGCCCGGGCTGCGGGTCGTGATCCGTCCTCGATCAAGGTGCAGGCGGCAGCACCGCTGCATGTCGGGCCGCGGGAGGATGGGCGCGAGCGCACACGCTGGTTCCCGGCGCTCGTCTCCAATCACGTCGTGGACCTCGTGAACAAGTACCCGCGCGAGCAGCTCCCGGACGCGCTCACGGGCTACATCACCGATCGGACCGGCTACGACTACCACCACCACGCGGAGGTCGGCTCGTCCAACGCCGGCTTCGTCGGCGACGAGGTCACCGACCGGTTCTGCGTCCTCGGCGAGGCCCAGGAGGTCATCGACAAGCTCCGCGTCCTCGCGGACGCCGGCGTGGACCAGTTCAACGTGTACCTGATGAACGGCGACGAATCGGCACAGCTCCAGCGCATCGGGCGCGATGTCATCCCGGCACTGCGCTAGCGCGCTAGGATCTCGGCTGCAGGCCCCCCAACCAGCTGGAGGTTGACGTGGACAAGAAGGCGAAGACCCCGAAGAAGCCGAAGCAGGCGAAGACCAAGACCGCGAAGTAATCCGCCGGGCAATCCGGTCGTTCGGCGGGCGCTGGGAGATTTGTCTCGGACGCCCGGACCGAAGGTCATCTTGAGTCCCGGCCGCGCCTGACCGACACTCGATTCCTCTCGAATCCCCCGTCGGTCAGCAGCAGTCGAGGCCTCCCATGCCGACCCTGGCGTTTCGTCGTCGTGACCCGTGGTGGGGCCAGGAAGGCCCGGCCGCCCGACGTCGCCACCGCTATGAACGCTTCATGTCTACCACGGCGTTCATCGCGTCGATCCTGGCGCTCGGCGGCGCCGCCTTCGCATGGTCGGTCCACCTCGGCTTTGCCGCCATGCTGGGCTTGAACGTCCGCCTGCTCATCGGCTGACGCGGGGCCGGCGGTCGGCCAGATCCGAACGCACGGCCTCGTCGCCGAGGGGTGCGGCCCGCTACGATTTCCTCCTCACCTGAGGAGGACCGATGCGCACCCTCATCACGAACGGCACGATCGTCACGGCAGATGGCTCCTACCCCGCCGACGTCCTCGTGGACGGCGAGCGCATCGCCCAGGTCGGCCTGAACCTCGCCGCCTCGGCGAACGCCGACGAGACCATTGACGCCACGGGCAAGTACGTCATCCCCGGCGGCATCGACGTCCACACGCACATGAAGCTGCCATTCGGCGGCACCTTCGCGAAGGACGACTTCGAGACCGGCACCCGCGCCGCCGCGTTCGGCGGGACGACGTCGATCGTGGACTTCGCCGTCCAGTCGAAGGGCAGGACCCTGCGCGAGGGCCTCGACGCCTGGCACGCCCTCGCCGAGGGCAACGCGGTCACCGACTACGGCTTCCACATGATCATGAGCGACGTCAACGACGACTCGCTCGCCGAGATGGACGGGCTGGTCGCCGAGGGCGTGCCGGACTTCAAGCTGTTCACGGCGTACCCGGGCGTCTTCTACAGCGACGACGGGGCGATCTTCCGGGCGATGCAGCGCACCGCGAAGAACGGCGGGCTCATCATGATGCACGCCGAGAACGGCATGGCGATCGACGTGATCGCGGCCGACACGGTCGCCGCGGGCACCACGGATCCGATCGGCCATGGGCTGGCGCGCTACTCGGTCCTCGAGGGCGAGGCGACGAACCGGGTGATCCGGCTCGCGCAGGCCGCGAAGGTGCCCGTGTACATCGTCCACCTCTCGGCGCGCGAGGCGCTGAACGCCGTCCGCATGGCGCGCGACGAGGGCCTGCCGGCCTTCGCCGAGACGTGCCCGCAGTACCTCTTCCTCTCGCTCGACGACCTGGGCAACGGCTTCAACGGCGCGAAGTTCGTGTGCTCGCCTCCCCTGCGCAGCCAGGATCACCAGCCGGAGCTGTGGAAGGGCCTCCAGAAGGACGACCTCCAGGTCGTCTCCACGGACCATTGCCCGTTCGACTTCCACGGCCAGAAGGAGCTTGGACGCGGCGACTTCCGCAAGATTCCCAACGGCCTGCCCGGCGTGGAGGACCGGCTGGACCTGCTCCACGACGGCGGCGTTGTGGGCGGGAGGATCACGAAGGAGCGCTGGGTGCAGATCGCCTCGACGGCGCCGGCGAAGCTCTTCGGCATGTACCCGCGCAAGGGCTCGATCGCCGTGGGCTCGGATGCGGACATCGTGGTCTACGACCCGAACCGGAAGCACACCATCTCCGCCTCCACGCACCACATGGCCGTGGACTACTCGTGCTACGAGGGCCGGGTCGTGCAGGGTGGGTCCGACGTGGTCATGAGCCGGGGGTCCGTGGTGGTCCGCAACGGCCAGTTCACCGGCACGAAGGGCGCCGGCAGGTTCATCAAGCGCGCCACCGCCGACTATTCGCGGATGGCGTGACGCCAAGGATGCTCCGGGTATCGTCGGACGTCGACCGGCTCGCGGAGGTGCGCGCGTTCGTGCGCGACGCGGTCAGCGATTTCGGCGGGTCTGCGCGGGATGCGCAGGATCTCGTCCAGGCAGTGGACGAGGCGGCCTGCAACGTGATGCTCCATGGCTACGGCGGCGCTCCTGGCGAGATCGAGATCGAGGCGGCGCTTCGCGACCGGAAGATCGAGATCCGCCTGCTCGACCGCGCGGCAGCGTTTGATCCGACTGCCGCGCTCGACGCCGACACTTCGAAGCCGCCGGTCCCGAAACGGCCCGGGGGAATGGGCATGGGCATCCATCTGCTCCGAACGATGACCGACGAGGTGCGGCATCATGTCCGTCCCGACGGAGGCAACGAGCTCACCCTGGTGCGCTCGATCGACGACCCGGCCAAGGAGGCCTGACCGATGGCGATGACGATCGATGTCGAACACCTGGGCGGCAGCCCGGCCGTGAGCGTGGTGGGCCTCGACGGCGAGCTCGATGCCTCGAACTTCGAGCAGGTGATCGAGATCGTCCGAGATGCCTACGCACGCGGCACTCGCGGGCTGGTCCTCGACCTCTCGAAGCTGTCATTCATGGCCAGCTCAGGGCTCTTCGCGCTCCACTCCGCGCTCAGGATCATGCGGGGCGAGACGCCGCCGGACCCGGAGATGGGCTGGGGGGCGCTCCACCAGGTTGCGGGCGACCACGAGAGCGGTGCCGCGAACGTTCGGCTTGCGGCCGCGCAGGAGGCGATTGCCCGCGTCCTCGAGCGCACCGGGATGACGCAGCTGTTCGGTATCGACGCGAGCCGCGCGGATGCGGTCGCGGCGCTCCAGGGAGCCTGACCCACGCCGTCCGACGCGGAGATCCTGGAGCGCGAGCTCAAGGTCGCCCAGCGGATCCAGCGCACGCTCGTCCTCCTGACCGGCATCGAGGCCGAGGGTTGGGAGATCGCCAGCGACTACCGCCCGGCGCGGTCCATCGGCGGCGACTTCTTCGACGTGTTCCCGATCCTGGATCCGGCCCGTCCGCGCCACCTGGGCATCGTCATCGCCGACGTCAGCGGGAAGGGAATCTCGGCCGCGATCCTGATGGCGTTCGTCCGGCCCGTGATGCGCTCCGCGCTGGATCGCTCGGGAGACCCTGTCGCGGCGCTGGAGCTGACCAACCGCATCCTCGTGGACGAGCGCCGGACCGGCCTCTTTGTGACCGTGCTCGCCGGCGTCCTGAGCCTCGACACGGGCGTGCTCACCTTCGCGAACGCCGGCCATGAGATGCCGCTGCTGGTGCCCGGGGACGGCTCCCCGCCTCGCTGGATCGAGGGTGGCGGGCCGCTCGTCGGGATGTTCGGCAGGCTCAACCTCACAGCCGAGACGCTTACGATCCACCCGGGCGACCGCCTCCTGCTGTACACGGACGGGATCGCGGACGCGGCCTCGGCAGACGGGGCACGCTTCGGGTCGGATCGATTCGCCCGCCTGGCCGGCGGCACGAGTGACGAGGCCGCCCAGGAGACGACCACAGCGATCATCGATTCCGTGCTGGCGTTCCAGGGTGCCGGGGAGCCCGCCGACGATCTGGCGCTGCTCGTGCTCAGACGCCTGCCAGAGGGCGGCTAGACCAGGTCAGCTCTCCCGCAGCGGGCCCATCGGCCAGGTGAGGCCATACGTCGATGAGCCGACGCCCACGCCGCCCTGGCAGGTATTCGGGGGCTGTGTCCCGACCCCGCGTGTCGAGGGTTTCTCGGCGGCCCAGAACATGTAGCCCAGCATTCCGTTCGTGGTCCCGGCGATCTTCGACGCGACGGTCTGCACGAAGGTGCCGGTGCTCGACTGGAGGGAGCCGGCGAAGTTGTTGCACTCGGGCCGGACCTGCGAGCCCTCGGCGATGTAGACGCTGCCCGTGAACTTGGCGGGCGCGAGCGGCGGGATCGGCGGCGCGTACTGGGGCTTGCCGTCAATGTGCTCCTGCCAGTTCGAGATGGCACTCGACGTCGATGGCTGCTTCGAGGGGACCATCGCGTTCGCGTAGTCGAGCACCGGGTTGGTGGTGCGCAGCCAGTCCGCCGTGGCCTTCTGGGTGATCCCGATCAGCCAGCGGTCACCGGCCGCGAGGTCGATGGTGAGCCGCGCCGCCGGGTTGCCACCGGTCGCGTCGTACGGGAGGACTGCCCGATACGCCGTGATGAACGCCTGCAGCCCGGTCAGGTTCGGCGACCGGCTCTCCTCGTAGTCGATCTCGACGCCCACGCCGAGCGACATGGCCAGGGCCGCTGCTCGCTGGCCGAGCAGCGTCGCGTTCTGGGCGAGCGCCGTGTTCCACGCCGACGTGTACGTGATCCCGCCGATCGAGACCATCACGCGGACGCCGCGACTCGTGAAGTACTGGACAACGGCGGGAGTCATCCCGCGCGGGACGCCGTTGATCGTCGTCGAGTCCGTGGTCTGGTTCAGCAGCTTGAGCGGCTGGACGAAGCTCAGGACGACGAGGTTCACCGACGGCTTGCCGTCGCCGCGGTCGATCAGCCAGTGGTTCATGAGGTCGAAGTCGTGACCAGCGGCCGTATCGCGCGCGGCGCCCCAGGTGCAGTAGTCGTTGGAGCAATGCCACGCGCCATACACCTGGATCGGCGTCGGCGTCACGGCGACCACGGACGGCACCAGGCCGCCGAGACCGGCAAGGAGGCCGGCCAATGCGAGGAGCGCGGCAACGCGCCTGGGACGTCGGCTGGTCATGCTTGGAGCATACGCGGGCTCAGCGAGTGCGCGGGAAGCCGAGATCCACCTTCGAGGTGCCGGGGTCCGGCCAGCGCGCCGTCACGACCTTGGCGCGCGTGTAGAACTGGATGCCCTCCGGCCCGTACATGTGCAGGTCGCCGAAGAGCGACGCCTTCCAGCCGCCGAAGCTGTAGTACGCGACCGGAACCGGGATCGGCACGTTGATGCCAACCATGCCCACGTTCACGTCGAACTGGTACTGCCGGGCCGCTCCCCCATCGCGCGTGAAGATGGCCGTGCCGTTGCCATACGGGTTGTCGTTGACGAGCTTCAGCGCCTCGTCGTACGTCGCGACGCGGGTCACGGTCAGCACCGGCCCGAAGATCTCGTCGCGGTAGCAGTCCATCACAGGCGTGACGTCGTCGATGAGCGAGAGGCCCAGGAAGAACCCGTCCGACTCCTTGTACAGGGCGTGCTCGCGGCCGTCGGCGACGAGCGTCGCGCCCTGCTTCGTCGCGCTGTCGAGGTAGGTCGCGACCTTGTCGCGGTGGACCTTCGTGACGAGCGGGCCCATCTCGGCGGCAGGATCGGACCCTGGGCCCACGTTGATCTTCGGGAGGCGCTTGCCGATCGCCTCCACCAGCGGATCGGCGACGGAGCCGACCGCGACCACTGTCGCGACGGCCATGCACCGCTCGCCGGACGAGCCGTAGGCGGCCGACACGGCGGCGTCGGCCGCCATCTCGATGTCCGCATCCGGCAGGACGATCATGTGGTTCTTCGCGCCGCCGAGGGCCTGCACGCGCTTGCCGTGCTTCGTCCCCGTCTCGTAGATGTAGCGCGCGATCGGCGTGGAGCCGACGAACGACACCGCGGCGATGTCCGGGTGCTCGAGGATGCGGTCGACCGCGACCTTGTCGCCGTTGATCACGTTGAACACGCCCGCGGGCACGCCGGCCTCGGCGAGGAGCTCGGCCATGTAGATGGACGCCGAGGGGTCCTTCTCCGACGGCTTCAGGATGAACGTGTTCCCGCACGCGATCGCGTTCGCGAACATCCACATGGGCACCATCGCCGGGAAGTTGAACGGCGTGATGCCGGCGGCGACACCCAGCGGCTGGCGGATCTGGTAGACGTCCACGCCGCCCGAGACCTGCTCCGAGTAGCCGCCCTTCATCAGGTGCGGGATGCCGGTCGAGAACTCCAGGTTCTCCAGGCCGCGGGCAATCTCGCCAAGGGCATCGGACGGGACCTTGCCGTGCTCGGAGGTCAGGAACGCAGCGAGCTCGCGACGGTGCGTCTCCACCAGGTTCCGGATGCGGAACATGATCTCGGTGCGCTTCGAGAGGGACGTTGCGCGCCACGCGGGGAACGCGGCCTTCGCGGCGGCAACCGCCGCATCGACCTCCTCCACGGAGGCAAAGTCGACCTCTCGCGCGACCTGGCCGGTCGCGGGGTTGAACACGGGCCCGCGGCGGCCGGACGTGCCGGCAACGCGGACGCCGCCGATCCAATGTGGGACGGCGGCGGCCCCGGCGCCCGCGCGCTCGGTCATCGGCTCGGCGACCTGGGTCATGGTTGTGGTTCCTCGGCTGGCGTGGTGTCGATGGTGGTGGTCGGGACACGATACCGCGCCTGCCCGATGAGCCCGACCAGCGCGATCACGAGCACGCCCACGAGCAGCGCCTGGTCCATGCGCAGCGGGCCGACGGCTGCCGGATCGCGCCAGGTGAACGCGGCGGTGAAGCGGGCCACCGCCCACAGGCCAAGGGCGAGGAACAATGCAGTCCCGTCCGCGCGCGCGAAGCTCGGCAGGCGACTCGCGATCGCCATCGCGGCGACTGCCAGGCCAACCAGGACCCCCTCGTACACCTGCGACGGGTGCGATGGCACGTCCGCGGCGAGCGACCCCCATGGCCCGGGGCCGTCGTAGGCCGTTGCCCACGAGAGATCGGAGGGCGCGCCCTGCCCCGATCCGCCCAGGACGCCGATGAGCTTCCCGGCCGCGAGCGCGAAGAGGATCGGGAGCGCCAGCGCCTGCATCCAGCGACCGATCGGTGCGCCGAGCAGCCGGGCAACGATGCTGCCGGTGAGGAGGCCCAGCGGGACCGCGAGCGTGAGCGTCAGCGAGCCCTGCGCCGGGTCGAACATCGCGGTCGGGTTGGCCCGGTAGTAGTCGAGATGATCGAGGACGTACCCGGTGCGGCCGCCGATAATCGCGCCGGGCACCGCGCCGATGACCATGAACACGAGGTCGTCCAGGCGCAGGCCGCCCTCGAGCGAGGTCGAAGCCGCGCGGGCGGCCAGCAACAGGGCCACGAAGAGGACGATCGCGAGCCCGACCGTCTCGAGGCGGACGGAGGCGGTGTCGCTCAGGTGGAGCACCGGATCGAACGTGAAGCTCAGGACGGCAGGCACCGTGCGAGTCTAGTCGGCAGGCAATCGGCGAACCGCGACTTACGCCGGAAGCTTCGCGACCAGCTCCTGGACCGCAGCCGCGGACTTCTCGAACGCTGCGCGCTCGTCCGCGGTGAGCGTGATCTCGATGACGCGCTGCATGCCGCCCGAACCCAGGACAACCGGCACGCCGACGAACAGCCCGTCGACGCCGTACTCGCCCTTGAGGAGCGTGGCACACGGCAGGACGCGGCGGCGATCGCGCAGGATCGCGTCGACCATCTCGAACGTGGACGCGGCGGGCGCGTAGTAGGCCGAGCCGGTCTTGAGCAGCGCCACGATCTCCGCGCCGCCGTTCGCCGTCCGGTCCACCAAGGCCTTGATCCGGTCCGCGGGGAGCAGGTCCGTGATCGGGATGCCGGCGACGGTGGAGTAGCGCGGCAACGGGACCATCGTGTCGCCGTGGCCGCCGAGCACGAAGGCGGACGTGTCCACGACGGAGACGCCGAGCTCCTCGGCGATGAAGGTCCGGAAGCGGGCCGAGTCCAGCACGCCGGCCATGCCCAGCACGCGCTCGCGCGGGAACCCGGAGGCGCGCATCGCGACGTGGCACATCGCGTCGAGCGGGTTGGTCACGACGATCAGCACGGCGTTCGGCGAGAGCGGGGCAGAGGCCTCGACCACGGCCTTGACGATGCCCGCGTTCTTGGCCATGAGGTCGTCGCGGCTCATGCCCGGTTGGCGCGCCAGCCCGGAGGTCACGACGATCACGTCGGAGCCGGCGGTAGCGGCGTAGTCGTTGGTGCCCGTGACGCGCGCGTCGTGGCGGACGACGGGCGCCGCCTCGGCCAGGTCCAGGCCCTTGCCCTGCGGCAGCCCCTCGACGATGTCGACGAGGACCACGTCCGCGAGGCCGGCTTCGGCGATGCGCTGCGCGGTGGTGGCGCCGACGTTCCCGGCGCCGATGACGGTGACCTTGTTGCGGCCCATGTGTCTGTCCCCTCTGCTGGTCAGCCCTCGCCGGGCCCGGTGAGGCGAAGTGCGCCGACGTCGTCCGGCCCGATGGGGCCGGCAGCCCGGACCGCGTCCGAGA
This sequence comes from Chloroflexota bacterium, assembly GCA_016191395.1. Taxonomy (GTDB): domain Bacteria; phylum Chloroflexota; class Limnocylindria; order Limnocylindrales; family CSP1-4; genus UBA5189. The sequence goes on along the minus strand of JACPOS010000017.1, from coordinate 96,322 downwards.
CGCCATCGGCGTATGCGGCGAAGTTCGTGTGGAACATGTGCGCGATCTTTCGCGCGGCGGTGTCGTACGCGGCCGGATCTGCCCAGGTGCCACGCGGCGCCAGGACCTCCGTGGGGACGCCCGGCACTTCGGTCGGGACGGCAACGCGGAAGACGGGGTCGAGCACCGTCGGGACGTCGCGGAGCGCGCCGCTGAGCGCGGCGCGGACCATGTTGCGCGTGTGGTTGATGTTCATTCGCTCGCCGACGCCATACGGCCCGCCCGTCCAGCCGGTGTTGACCAGCCAGACCGGGACGTCGAACTGCTCCAGGCGATCCATCAGGAGGTGCGCATACACGCCCGGATGGCGCGGCAGGAACGGCGCGCCGAACCCGGCAGAGAACGTCGCGGCCGGCTCCTTGACCCCGATCTCGGTGCCGGCGAGCTTGGCCGTGTAGCCACTGATGAAGTGGTAGGCGGCCTGCTCACGGGTCAGCCGCGAGATCGGCGGCAGCACGCCGAACGCGTCCGCGGTCAGGAAGACGACGTTGCGTGGCGTGCCCGCGATGCCGGTGGGGTCCGCGTTGCCGATGAAATGCAGCGGATAGGCGCCGCGGGTGTTCTCCGTCAGGCGCTCCGAATCGAGGTCCAGCTCGCGCGTGACCGGATCGATGTCGACGTTCTCCAGGATGGTCCCGAACCGGCGCGTGGTCGCGAAGATGTCGGGCTCGTACATCGGCGAGAGGCGGATGGTCTTGGCGTAGCAGCCGCCCTCGAAGTTGAAGACGTAATCGCTGCCCCAGCCGTGCTCGTCGTCGCCGATGAGGCTCCGCAGCGGATCGGCGGAGAGCGTGGTCTTGCCGGTGCCCGACAGGCCGAAGAACACGCACGAGTCCCCGGCCGCGCCTACGTTGATGGACGAATGCATCGGCAGGACGCCCTCGTCAGGCATGAGGTAGTTCATGACCGTGAACGCGGACTTCTTGATCTCGCCCGCGTACATCGTGCCGACGATGATGATCTCCATCCGCTGGAGGTGGACGAGGATCGCGGTGCCCGACCGGACACCCTCGGTCGCCGGGTCGGCCTGGAATGACGGCACGTCGATGATGGTGAAGTTCGGCGCGAAGTCCGCGAGGTCTGCGGCGGTCGGCCGGCGGAACAGGTTGCGCGCGAAGATGCTCGCCCAGGCGGTCTCCGTGTAGACGCGGAGCGATCGCCGATGCGTGGGGTGTGCGCCGATGAACATGTCCTGGCTGTACAGGCGCCGGTCGGCGAGGTAGGTCATCAGCCGGACGCGGAGCTTGTCGTAGTGCTCCTCGGAGATCGGGTGGTTCACCTCGCCCCACCAGACCTTCGCCTCGCTGGACGGCTCGCGGACGATGAACTTGTCCTTCGGCGAGCGGCCGGTGTGCGTGCCGGTGCTCACGACGAGCGGGCCCTCGGCCGCGATCAGGCCCTCGCCGTCGCGGGCGGCCGCCTCGTACAGCGCGGCGGTGGATAGATTGGCGACGATCTTGCCGGCGCGCACGCGGGTGCTCGGCGGGTGAGTCGTGGCGGAGGACGCTGCGGACATCGTTGGTCGGTCTCCTGCTCGGGCGTCCGGTCATCCACCGGACACCGTGCTTCGATCCCGACCGGCCGCGCGTGACACCGGGCGTTGCCCGATGGGAGTCGGCTTCCGCAGTCGTTGTTGGCGGAGATCCTAGCACCGGGCCGCGACCTCCGGATGGGCCGAAGGTCCCGGATTGACGGCGATCAGGCTCGGTCGAGGGCCTGCTCGAGATCGGCGATCAGGTCCGAGGCGCCCTCGATGCCGACGGACAGGCGGACCAGCGCCTCCGGCACTTCGAGGCGTGAGCCGGCCACGGACAGGTGGGTCATCACTGCGGGCAGCTCGATGAGCGACTCCACGCCACCGAGGGATTCGGCGAGCGTGAAGATCTTCGTGCCCTCGCAGATCGCGATCGCGCGCTCGCGAGCCGATCGCCCGCCCTTCGCCGCCGGCACGAACGAGACCATGCCGCCGCCGGCCCGCATCTGTCGTGATGCACAGGCCGCCTGCGGGTGGGCGCGCGGGCCGTTCGCGAGGCCCGGGTAGGACAGCCACTCGATGTCGTCCCGCGTCGCCAGGAAGGACGCGACCTCGGACGCGTTCGCGGCGTGCCGGCCCACGCGCAACGGCAGCGTTCGCAGTCCGCGCAGGGCGAGGAAGCAGTCGAACGGCCCGGGCACGCCGCCCATCGCGTTCTGCAGGAACCGGAGGCGCTCGGCGACAGCGGGATCCCGCGTCACGGCCACGCCGAGGATGGTGTCGCTGTGGCCGGCCAGGTACTTCGTGGCCGAGTGGAAGACGATGTCCGCGCCGAGGTCCAGCGGGCGCTGGAGGATCGGCGAGGCAAACGTGTTGTCGACGACCATCAGCGGCCTTGGCCCGTCGCCGAACCGCTCGCGCAGGACGCGCGCCGCGCCCTCGATGTCCACGACCTTCAGGAGCGGGTTCGTCGGCGTTTCGAACCAGACGAGCCGCGTCTTCTCGGAAAGGGCCTCCCACATCGCCTCCGGGTCGCCCGCGAGGTTCGCGTAGCGGGTCGTCACGCCGTTCGGGCCGCGGACCTTCTCCAGGTACCGGAACGTGCCGCCGTACACGTCGTCGCCGACGACGACCTCCGTATCCGGCCCGGCGAACTCGGCAATCGCCGCGGTCGTCGCGGAGCCGGAGGCGAACGCGATCCCCTGCCCGCCGCCCTCGAGCGCGGCGATCGCCCGCTCGAACCGGTCGCGCGTCGGGTTCTTGGAGCGCGCGTAGTCGTAGTCGTCGATCGGCTGCCCGACCTTCGGCTGCCGGTAGGTGGAGGTCTGGTAGATCGGCGGCGAGACGGCGCCGGTCAGCGCGTCCGGCTCCTGACCGGCGTGCACGGCCAAGGTCTCGAAGGTCAGGTTCGGGTCGAGATCTTCGGGCCGCATCGCGGGCATCATCGCAGACCGTCGCGAAGCCGGCGGGTCCCCGTGACCAACGACCCGTCACTGCGGGCCGAACGGCCCAAGGTGCTCCACGGAATAGTGCTACTATCGGCGCGCAAGTTTCAGGAGCGACCCCCGCTCCGGCATAGATCGAGGACCGAGCCGTGATGTCCGAACGCCTGCGCGTGTGGAAGACCGCGTACAACACCGCCAACCTGCCGGTGGGGATGACGACCCCGCCGGACGCCGTCTCCAAGTGGATCGTCATCACGCGGGCCGCGGTCTTCTCGATGACCGTGACCTCCGGGCTCATCGGCGGGCTGCTTGCGATCGGTGGCGAGCGGCTCCTCGGCGGCTTCACCGTGAACTACGGGCTGCTCGCCCTCGCCGTATTCGGCCTCGTCGTCGCGCATGCGGCGAACAACATGATCAACGACTACTTCGACCTCGAGGGCGGCATCGACACGGACGACTACGTCCGCGCCCAGTACGCCCCGCACCCGATCCTCTCCGGGTGGGTGACCAAGCGCCAGCTCGGTGCTGCGATCCTGCTGATGAATGCGATCGATCTCGCGATCCTGGTGTTCCTCATGACGCAGCGGGGGCCGCTCGTCGCCGCCTTCGCCCTCGGCGGGCTGTTCGTCTCCGTGTTCTACGTCGCGCCGCCGATCCGCCTCAAGCACATCGGCCTCGGCGAGCCCGGCGTGTTCATCGTCTGGGGTCCGCTCATGGTCGTCGGCACGTTCTTCGTCGCGACCGGCCAGATCCCGGGCTGGGCGTGGATCGCCTCGCTCCCGTACGCGATCCTGGTGACCTCGGTCCTGTTCGGCAAGCACATCGACAAGATCGAGGCGGACAAGAAGAAGGGCGTCCACACGATGCCCGTGCTGCTGGGCGAGCGAAATGCCCGGCTCGTTGCCCAGGGGCTGATGATCAGCTTCTATCCGATCGTCCTCCTGGCGGCCGCGGTCGGCTGGATCGGGCCGTGGGTCGCGCTTGTCGTGCTCGGCCTGCCCCGCCTCGCCGAGGTCCTGAAGGTCTTCAATCAGCCGCGCCCCGAGACGCCGCCGCACAGCTACGTCGGCTGGCCGCTGTGGTTCGTTGGCCAGGCCTTCGTCCACACGCGACGCGCCGGTGCCCTGCTGATCCTCGGGCTGCTCCTGAACGCGTTCTTCCCGATCAAGCTGCCCTGGCTCTAACAGGCTGGTCGAAGCAGCCGGCCACGAGAACCGGGCCACCGTCTGGTGGCCCGGTTCCTTGATTCCGGGTTCCGGTGCCGTCGCCTCGGTCAGAGATTGCCGAGCATGATCTCCGCAAGGCTCCGATCTGACGCGAGCACCGTGCCCGCGTCCGGGCTGAAGACGTTGACGGTGAAGTAGGAGTCACCCTTCAGCACGTACAGGATCCCGGAGAACGACTCGAACCGCGCATCGTCGCCCACACCCGCTACCGGGTCCGCCGTCAGGCCGCCGATCACGCTCGCCCAGGCGGAGGAAGCGCCCTTGCGCTTGAAGTACGTCGAGAGGAGGACCTCGCCGCTGGACGCTAGCGCGTAGGTGCAGAACTCCGGCGTCGTGCTCGTGTCGGCCATCTGGCCCTTGCCGATGACAGACGCGGCCTGCGCGTCGGACAGGAGGGCGCAGGCAGTCGTCGCCTTCGTGACCGGCGGGGCGGTTACCTGGAGGTCCGGCGGCACGGTTCCCGTCGTGAGTCGCGCGATGAGGACCTTCGCGAGCAACGTCAGCGCCTTGAGCGTCGAATCCGAGTCGCTCGCGTACCCGGCGCGAAGTTGGACGTAATACCCACTCACCATGAACGCGAGGAGACGTCCCCCCGAGTCGTACCGGGCGCCATCGCCAACGCCGGAGACGGACTCCCCGACGTTCTGGTCGACGAGCGCCTGGAACTGCGCCTGTCCGTTCTTCGTGATGATGGTCAGGCTGAGGGCGGAGTCGTCCTTCGCGATCCAGTAGTCGCATTTCGCGGGGTCGCCCGCCGTGGTCTCCGTGGTGAGCGGGGGCGACACGAGTGCCCCGCCGACCTCGGCGACCGTGAGCAGCGTGCAGACGTCGGCCAGCAGCGCCCCGCCGCCGCCGCCCCCGCCGGCGGTCGGGCCGGGCCCGCCTGTTCCGCCGCCGGGCCCCGCGGGAGTGGCTCCACTCCCAGGGCCCTGCGTGGCACCTGGGAGGGTGCTACCGCCACATGCGGTCAGCGCGAAGGCAGCGACCATCGCGAGAGCCGCCAGTCGTCGAACCATCGTCGTCCTCCCTCGAATTCGAAACGGATCAGGAGAGGCGATCAGGCGTGGCGATCAGGCGTGGCCGTTGAAGGTGCCCTTCATCGTCACGTTGGCCACCTGCGCACCTGACACCATGATCGCCAGGACGTCCTGGCAGTCGAATGAGCCAGAGGCGCTGGAGGAGCCGATGTTCAGGTTGCTCGTCGTGCAGTTGGTGCCGACGACGGTTCCTGCCTCACTGCCGAATGAGACGGAGAGCTTGCCCTGCGTGAACCCCAGCGAGAGGACTGCGCTCGCGCCATCGTAGGAAAAGCTCAGCGACGACGCCTGGTCGCCACCGAAGACGCTCCCGGCCGGAATGAAGCCGAGCTCGCCGCTCAGGCTGATCGGGGCGCTGATCTCGTAGGACGCCTTGCCGTACTGGTCCCAGCCGGCCGGCTTGGAACCGCTGCCGCCACCGCCACCGGCCTGCGTCGCAGCCGGCTGCTGGGTCGCGCCACCGCCACCGCCACCGCCGCCTCCACCCCCCTGGGTGGCTCCGGCGGCCTGGGTGGCCGCGGGGTTCTGAGTGGCGCCGGCGGGAGCCTGGGTAGGGCTGCTGCCACCGCAGGCGGAGACGAAGGCGAGCAGCAGCACCCCGCCGACCAACTTCCGAACCGGCATCAGATCCTCCTCATTCGTTTCTTTCGCACGGCCCATCGATCCCGAGGGTGCTGGGCACGCCGCCAACGATGCACAGGGCGAGTAATGCGCTGGTCACGTAGGGGTAATGGACGCCCGGACCTGTCCGCCCATTGGCTGATGTTACGCGATGCCCTCGCTCGATCCGGGCATCGGCCAGGGAGCCTCCATGACGAGCTCGAGGCCGTCAACCTCGTCGATCTGCGTCCCGATCTGGACGAAGCCGAACTGGGCCACGAGTCCGAGCGAGGCCTCGTTCGCCGGCCGGATGGAGGCGATGAAGCGATGGACGCCCTGCTCGGTGGCCGCCCAGTCGAACATCGCGCGGACGGCCTCGGTCGTGTAGCCCTGCCGGCGATAGGCGGGCTCGATGCGATAGCCGACCTCCAGGCGGCCCTGCTCGTCCGGCGCGCCGTGGAAGCCGATGGTGCCGATGACCCGCCGCACGCCGGCTGCGTCGGTGAGGATCATGGCCCGGGCAAGCCAGCGCAGGATGGTCGGGTCCTGGTCCAGCTGGGCGAGGCGGTAGCGCACGAACCGCTCGAGCTGCTCCGGGAGATCGTCGGGGATTGACGCGCCGATCTCGCGTTCCGCCGCGGCGCGGTCGCGATCCACGAGCGCGCGCATGAACGGGATGCTCATCGACACCAGCTCCATGCGCGGCGTGTTGATCGTCGCGATCTCAGCCGGCACGCACGCTCCTGTGCGCCAGGAACTCCAGCAGGTCCAGCTTCGTGACGACACCCGCAGGCCTGCCGGCGACGACGGCGACGACGGCCGAGGCGGTGCCCGAGAGCAGGGCGAAGGCGTCGTCCAGCGACGCCCCGAGGTCGATCGTGGGGAGCGGCTTGTCCATGACCTCGCCGACCGTCCGCTCGACCACCGAGGGATCCCGGTAAGCGCGGTCCAGCAGGCTCTTCTCGCTCACGGAGCCCACGATGCCCTCCACGGCATCGTCATCCGGCCGCTCCGACACTGGCAGCTGGCTGATGCCGTAGAGCTGGAGGATGTCGATTGCGGCCCCGACCCGGTCCGTCGTCCGGGCGAGCACGACGGCGGGCCGCTCCGGGTCGTGCGGCCTGGCGCGCAGTAGCTCATCGACACGCACGACCCCGCCCGCCGTGGAGAGGAGCCCGTTGGCCCGCATCCACTCGTCGTTGTAGAGCTTGGACAGGTAGTTCCGGCCACCGTCCGGGAAGATCACGACCATCACCGCCTCGCTGGCGGCGGCACCGCGCTCACGCATGATCCGGCGGGCCTCGTCGAGGGCCGCGACCACGGCCGTGCCGCACGATTCGCCCGCGAGGATCCCCTCCTCCCGGGTGATCCGGCGGGCCATCGCGAACGCGTCACGGTCGGAGACGCGAACCCAGCGATCCACCATCTTCGCGTCGTACGTGCCCGGGAAGAAGTCCTCGCCGACGCCCTCGGTGAGATACGGGCGCGCGACGTCGCCGGACAGGACGGAGCCCTCCGGGTCGGCACCCACCACGACGATGTCCGGCTTCCGGGTTCGGAGATAGCGCGCCGTCCCGGTGACCGTGCCGCCGGTGCCTACGCTCGCCACGAAGTGGGTGATCCGGCCCTCCGTCTGGGCCCAGATCTCCGGGCCGGTGGAAAGCTCGTGCGCGGTCGGATTCTCCTGGTTCCAGTACTGGTCCGGCTTGAACGCGCCCGGAATGTCACGAGCCAGTCGCGCCGCCACCGAGTAGTAGCTCTCCGGCGATTCCGGCTCCACGTTCGTGGGGCACAGGACGACCTGCGCTCCGTAGGCCCGGAGCAGCGCCTGCTTCTCGGGTGACTGCTTGTCCGCCATCACGAAGATGCACCGGTAGCCCTTGATCGCCGCCGCGATGGCCAGACCGTGGCCGGTGTTCCCGGAGGTGGGCTCCACGATGGTGCCGCCCGGCTTGAGGAGGCCGGCCTTCTCGGCCGCCTCGATCATCGGCAGCCCGATCCGATCCTTGACCGACCCGCCCGGGTTCATCGTCTCGAGCTTCGCCAGGATCAGCGGCTGGTGCTCCAGGGGCCCAAGGTCGCGCGGGATATGCGTCAAACGGACGAGCGGCGTATTGCCCACGAGCTGGAGGATGGATTCGGCGTACTGCACGGACGGGAGGATACGCGCGGGCGGAGTCATTGCGCCCACAATGCCGCCATGCACCCGATCGCCATCGCTGCGGCCGCCATCGCCGCCCTCATCCACGTCTACTTCTTCGTGCTCGAGAGCCTGTGGTTCATGCGACCGGCGGTCTGGGCCAGGTTCGGGCTGGACTCCGCGGAGGACGCGGAGGTCACCCGGTCCTTTGCCTACAACCAGGGCTTCTACAACCTGTTCCTCGCGGCCGGCGTCGCGATCGGGGTCGCGGTGGGCGCCGTGGGCAACGCCGGCGAGGGCCGGGCCGTAACGCTGTTCGCCTGCGGTTCCATGATCGCGGCCGGCGCCGTGCTCTTCCTGAACAACCGGAGCTTCCTGCGCGCCGCGGCCATCCAGGCCGTACCGCCGATCGTTGCCGTGATCGCGATCGTGTTCCTGGGCTGAGGGGCCTGCGCGGGTCGACTGACCGGCCCGCTTGACGGCGCCGCTACATTCCGCGCATGCGCAGCGCGGCGCGGTTCCTGGTCCGTGCGATGGTCGCCACCCTGGTGGCCGGGTGCGGGCTGGGCTCGTTCCAGACTCTGGCGCCCGGGCAGACGCCGGCAGCGCCCGCCTCGGGCCAACCCTCCGCTCCAGCCAACGCGGCCCTGTACGGGACGATCTCCTTCGAGGATTCGAGCTCGTTCACGAGCCCGGCCGGTGATCCGAAGGGAAGCGGGAACGACGAGTCGACGGCGACGGTGCACGTCGCGATGGCACGCGGCGCCGGCGCCAATGCATTCGTGGACGCCGGGTCCACGTTCTCGCAGCGGCAGACCTCCCATCGCGAGAAGACGATCGGCATCGACCCGAGCACGTGCGTGGGGATCACCGACGCCGCAGGCGAGGTCGTCGACAAGTCGTTCTCGGCGCCGGTGGCCGTGGACGATCCCGGGAGCCAGATCTCGGTCCTCTACTCGCCGCAGCTGGGCGTCTTCACGCTGCTGGTCGATACCTCGCTGCCGCTCGTCACGACCACGAATGCATGCATGTCGGGCAAGGCGACCACCGAGACCCACTGGGCCGGAGGCCCCCTTGGATGCGGGTCGCTCGGGCTCGAAGGGAAGGTGACCGTCAATCCCGCCGGTCCGGACCAGGTCGACATGGCCTGCACGCTGCTGAGCGACCATGGTCGGGTGATCGTGAGCGGAATCCTGACCCTGAAGGACTGACCCCCTCAGCCGGAGGCTTCCAGCGGCCCGGGGCCCAACAGCAGCCAGGTGAGGCGGCGGCGCAGCCGCCGCGGATGCGACGGCGGGTCCACGGTCCCCGGGTAGAGCTCCTCCACGACCGGTCCGATCCGCGCGGCGAGCGCGTCGCTTGCCCGTTTGGCGAGGTCCAGTTCCGCCCTCGAATCCCGCTCCGGCAGCACGCCGTCCCAGTCCGAACCGAGCAGCTCGCGGGCGCTTGTCGGCGGCAGGACGCGCGATGCCATCCGCCGGCCGATGTACAGCTCCTCGGTGCCGGCCATCGCGAGGGGCACGATCGGCGCACCGGTTCGCAGCGCGATCAGCGCGGCGCCGGGGCGGAACGGCCCGAGACGACCCGCGGGCCCGTTCACGGTCCCCTCCGGCATCTGCACGAAGACCGCGCCGGCCGCGATGACGGCACGCGCCGAGCGGACGTGGCCCTCGATGCCCAGGCCGCCGCGCCACACCGGCAGCAAGCCGCCAAGCCGTTGGATCAGCACCTCCCGCCAGCGCGCGGTGAAGGTTGACGGGCCGCTGCCGAGGAACCAGCAGCGGGGCTCCGCCGGCACGGCGTGCATCGCGACGAACGGGTCCATCCAGCCGCGATGGGCGCCCGCGATGAGCAGGTAGCCGCCCTTGGGCAGATGCTCCTGGCCGGACGTGTCGATCCGGAATCGAAGGAGGCCGAAGAGGACGAACCGGACCAGCAGCCGGAACGCGCGGTAGAGGAGCGACGCCTTCGCCTCCGGCGCGCGCCCGAGCCAGTCGAGGCCCTCGCGGGCACCGCCGCGCGCCCTGGCGAGCGCCTCCGGACGCAGGCGAGCGCGCGGCCGTCGCGGTCGTGGCGCCACCTCGTCGGGCATCAGCCGCGGGCGCGTATCGCCTCGTCGAAGTCCTTGAAGTCGTCGTCGCCCGAGTCGTCGCCGGAGTCACCGGCGTCGCCGCCATCCGTCGTGGCGGCGTCGGGTGGCGCCGGTTCGAGCCGGGGCGCGTCCTGCATCCGGCGAACCACGAGCATCCCGATGCCCACGATCACGAACGCGGCTCCGAAGATCTGGGCGGTGGGGATGTCCGCGAGGCGCCAGTTGCCGATGCGCAGGAACTCGAGCAGGAACCGCACGCCGCCGAGCCAGATCATCATGATCGCCGCCAGGTCGCCCACACGCAGCCACGGGCGCGGCCGGGTCGATAGCCACACGAGGACCGCCACGGCAAGCAGGCCGGACAGCGATTCGTACAGGAACAGCGGGTGGAAGTGCGTCGTCGCGAGCGGAAACGCGTCGCATGGGTACTGGACGACGCGGTGGGCGCAGTCGATCGCGATGCCCCATGGCAGGGACGTGGGCGGCCCGTACAGCTCCTGGTTGAAGAAGTTGCCCACGCGGCCCGCCGCCTGCATGAAGAAGATGCCCGGCGCGACGATGTCCGCCCAGCGCCAGGCGGAGACCTTGTGGTAGCGGACGAGGACCAGGACGGCGATCGCGCCGGTGATGAAGCCGCCGAAGATGCCCAGGCCGCTGTATGGCGGCAGCACGATCTTGAGCAGGTCGTCCTTGTACAGCTGCCACTGGTCGATCACGTGGTACAGCCGGCCGCCCGCGAGCGCCGCGACGGCGACGATGATCAGCCCGTTGCCGATGATCGCCGCGTTCTCGCCGAACCGCTGCGCCATCCGGGTCATGATCGTGTACGCGCCCGCCAGCCCCACCGCGTAGGCGATCCCGTACCAGTACAGCGGGATGGGGCCCAGCTGGATCGCGATCGCGTTCGGAGTCCAGTCGATCATCGCGGCCGAGTGTACGCGGGGGACCCTGCTGCGACCCCGGGCGCCCCGGGCCCTATCCTTCCGGCCTGATGGCGGAATTCCAGTGGTGGTTGCTCATCGTGGGCCTGGTGGCCGGCGGCGGCCTCGTGGCGATCGTCTCGGCCGACAGCCGGCGCCGCGAGGAGGACCTCGCCGACCTGGAGCGCCTGGCGGAGGCGACGTGGATCTCCGACCGGCTGGCGAGCCTCGACGCCGGTCTCGATGCGCGGACGGTCGAGTCCGTGCTGCGCATCCATCGGGAGTACCTGTCCCTGCCGCCGCCGGACCGGCTCGTCGTCGAGGGCGGCGCCGAGACCGAAGGAGATGCTCCCGCTCTAGGCGACCGAGACCCCGATCGCGATCCCGACGAAATAGGTGACGACGGCAGCAGCCGACCCGATCAGGACCTGTCGCGCACCTGAGAAGAGCAGGCTCCTGCCGGTCAGCAGGCTCACCCCTGCGCCGACGGCGAAGAGCGCCGCGACCGACAGCCCGATCGATGCGAAGAAGGCAACCCCGCCGGTTGCGAGGACGTATGGGATCACCGGGACGATCGCCCCGATCCCGAAGGCCACGAACGAGCCGCCAGCGGCTCCCCAGGGTGACCCCAGCTGGTCCGGATCCAGGCCCAGCTCCTCGCGGACGAGCGTGTCGAGCGCGTGCTGCGGGTCCGCGAGCATGCGCGCGGCGACGGTGTCCGCCTCCTGCTCGGTGAAGCCCTTGGCCCGATAGAGCATCGCCAGCTCCGCCTGCTCCTCGTCGGGCATGGCCTCCAGCTCCGCGCGCTCCAGGGCGATCTGGCGCTCGAACAGCTCGCGCTGCGACTGCATGGAGATGTACTCGCCGGCTGCCATCGAGAACGCGCCGGCGAGCAGGCCGGCGATGCCCGCGAGCAGCACGAACCTGCCCTCGCCGGATGACGCTCCCGCCACGCCCATGACGAGGGCCAGGTTCGAGACGAGCCCGTCCGAGGCGCCGAAGATGGTCGCCCGGAGCGTGCCCGACTGCCCGGCCCGGTGCCACCTCTCGCGCGCCCCGATGTCGCTCGGCTTGGTATCGCCGGCCGGCTTCGCGGGTTCGGCGCTGGACCCGGCTGCGGTTCCATCGAGGCGCTTCCAGATCGCCGCGTGCTCGCGCTCGTCCGCCGCTATCGCCTCGACTTCCGGAGCGCCCTGGGCGAGGTAGAGCTCCTCCTCGTCGCCCTCCAGCGCCTGGACCATGTCGCGCACGGCATGCGTGCCGAACAGGCGGGCGAGCAGGAGAATCGCTCGAATGCGCAGGCGGGGACCACCCGGCTCGGGAACCGTGGCGCCCAACTCTCGCAGCTTGCCAGCCCACAGCTCCGCATGTCGACGCTCGTTGCCCGCGATCGTCCGGAATGCCTCCGCCCGCTGCGGCACGTTCTCGATGCGCGCCAGCCCGTCGTACAGGTTGATCGCGTCGCGTTCCAGCCGCAGGTTGTCGAGGCTCTGGGCGACGTCGATCGGGGCCATGAATCGAATCGTACCGATCGCGCGCGGAATCGCCCGGGCCATGCGGCCCAATCCGTACAATCCGCGCGATGGCGCTGCCCCTGCTTCGCTGGTTCGGTGCCGCGGATGTCGTCGCCGCCATGCCGCCGCTCGAGGAGCGACTGCGGCTCGCCGAGCGGACGATGGTCGCCCTCGCGCAGCCGGGCGCGAGCGAGCTGCCGCCCAAGATCGCGATCCACCCACGACCGGCCGACTCGTTCGTTCACGCCATGCCGGCCCACCTGCGCGGCGACACCGCCGATGACGACCTCGTGGGCATGAAGTGGGTCGCCGGGTACGCGACGAACAACGCCCTCGGCATCGCGTCGATCAGCGCGGTCGTGGTGCTCAACGACCCGGAGACCGGCGTGCCGGTCGCGATGCTCGACGGGGGCCCGATCACGGCCGAGCGGACCGCGGCGGTCAGCGGCGTCGCGATCCGGCACTTCGGTCCGGGAGCGGCCGCGACCGGGCCTGGGGGCACCCACGTTGCGGTCGTCGGTGCCGGCGTCCAGGGCCGCTCGCACCTGCCCGTGTTCGGCGGCGTGCTGCCGGGCTGCACGATCCACCTGTACGACCGGGACACCGCGCGCGCCGAGACGTTCGCCGACGTCGCCCGCGGCACGGCCGGCATCGGCGATGTGATCGTGGAATCCTCCGCCCGCGCGGCCATCGAGGCCGCGGACGTGGTCTTCACCGCGGCCTCGTTCGGCCCGAAGGAGGAGCGCCAGTCCATGACCAACGCCTGGCTCCGGCCGGGCGCGACGGTCGTCCCGATCGACTACGCCACCTACTGTGCCGCGGAGGTCGCGCGCGACGCAGGCCTGTTCCTGGTGGACCAGCGCGAGCAGTTCCTCGCCAATCGCGACGCCGGCAACTTCGACGGGTACCCGGATCCGAGCGCGACCATCGGCGAGGCGATCCTCGCGGGTACGCCGCGACCGGTGGGACGCGTGGTCGTCAGTCACCTGGGCGTGGGACTCGCCGATCTCGTCTTCGCGGACGCCATCGTCCGGGCGGCAATTGCCGCCGGTCGCGGCACGACGCTACAGCGCTGAGGGAGTCGCCATGCGCTTGGTGGTGAGCCTGGTGTCGCGGCTGCTGCGGCTCGCCGTGCTGCTCCTGGTCCTCGCCCTGATCGCCGTGATCGTGATGGGCGCGATCACCACCCAGCGCGGGTGGGCGCAGACAGCGGGCACGCTCGTGATCCCGGGATTGCACCAGGCCGTCACGGTCCAGCGCGACCGCTCCGGGATCATCCAGATCACGGCCCAGGACCCCCACGACCTGTTCCTCGCCCAGGGCTACACGCATGCCCAGGAGCGCATGTGGCAGATGGAGATCTCGCGCCGGATCGGTGCCGGGCGCCTGTCGGAGCTGTTCGGCAAGAGCCAGGTGGACACGGATACGTACATTCGGACGCTCGGCTGGCGCGTTGCGGCGCAGCGAGACCTCGCGGCGATGTCGCCCGACTCGCTCGCGATCCTGCAGGCCTATGCCGACGGCGTGAACGCCTGGATCAAGGAGCATGACGGGCAGCTCTCGACACCGTTCGTCGTCGCCGGGCTCCTGTCCGGCACGGGCGGGATCGGCGGCATCACCCTGGAGCCGTGGACCCCGCTCGATACCGCCACGTGGCAGAAGGTCCAGGCCTGGTCGCTGGGTGGCAACGTGGATCAGGAGATCTTCCGGCTGCTCGCCGACGCCCGGCTGGGAAGCCCGGCAAGGACCGACGAGCTGTTCCCGGCCTACAGCGCGTCCGCACCCGTGATCACGCCGTCCGGCCTCGTCGGCTCCGGCGGCGCAGCCGGACCCAACGGCGCCGGCGCTCCGTCGACCCCGGCGACCCCGGCGACCCCGGCCAAGCCGACTGGGTCCGTCCAGCTCGACGCGGGGTCCGTCGCGGCGCTTGGGGACCTGGGGCGGCTCGGGTCGACGATCAGCGCCCGCGCGGGGCTGGACCGCGGCGACGGCCTGGTCGGCAGCCACGGCGTCGGTTCGAACAACTGGGTGATCGCGGGCGCACGAACGATCAGCGGCAAGCCGATCCTGGCGAACGACCCGCACCTGGGGTTCGGGATGCCGTCGGTCTGGATCATGAACGGGCTCCATTGCCTCAGCGTGAGCGCCGCCTGCCCGTGGGACGTCGTCGGCGTGTCCTTCCCGGGGGCTCCCGCGGTCGTGCTCGGTCACAACGCGAAGATCGCCTGGGGCGCGACGAACGTGGGCCCGGATACACAGGACCTGTTCCTCGAGAGGCCCGACCCGTCCGACCCGCAGGGCCACTACATCTACCAGGGCAGGTCCGTGGCGTACGACGTGCGCCGCGAGACGATCAAGGTCAGTGGTGGCGCCGACGTGCAGGTCGACGTCCGCTCGAGCCGGCACGGGGTGATCCTCAGCGACGTCGACAAGCGCATGCAGGGCGGGCCGATCCTCGCCATGCGCTGGACGACCACCGCCGAGGCGGACCTCGCGCTCGAGGCGTTCTTCAAGATCAACATTGCCTCGAACTTCGACGAGTTCAAGGCTGCGTTCGCTGGCTACGGCTCGCCGAGCCAGAACTTCATCTACGCGGATGTGGCCGGCCATATCGGCTACGTCCTGCCCGGCCTGATCCCGATCCGGGCCGGGGAACGGACCGGCGAGCGGGTGCGCGACGGCGCATCGGGGACGCAGGAGTGGACCGGCTACGTGCCCCGCACGGACCTGCCGTGGCAGCTGGATCCCAAGGGCGGCCAGATCGTCAGCGCGAACAATGCCGCGGTCGACGAGAAGTACCCGTACTGGCTCGGGCGGGACTGGGATCCCGGCTACCGGGCCGCGCGGATCACGGCACTGCTCGCGGCGATCCCCGGCAAGATCGGCGCGGAGGACATGCGCGCCATCCAGACGGACACGTACGTGCTCCGTTCGGACAAGGTGATGCAGCTCCTCGAGGCGATCGGCCCGGACACCAGGACCGACGACGGCCGGCTGCTCTGGCAGTCCATGGTCAACTGGGACCACCGGTGTGACGTGGATTCGGCCGGCTGCACGGCGTACATCAGCGTGGAGCTCGCCCTGCAGCGCGCGATCTTCGACGACGAGCTCGGGCCGCTGGCCCGCGAGTGGGTGGGCTCTACCTATGCCTGGGAGGCGCTGATCGCCGTCCTCGGCAGGCCGTCCGGCCCGTGGTGGAAGGACACGACGCCCGGGGCCCCCGACGGCGTGAACGCCGCAACCACTGCCGGCGCGGCCATCGACTCGACCGCCGCCGCGCTGCGCAAGGCCTACGGCGACCCGGCCAACTGGACGTGGGGCCGGCTGCACCAGGTGCAGTTCAAGGAGTCGACGCTCGGCTCGTCCGGCATCCCGCCGCTCGAGTGGTACTTCGATCCGGCCGGCCGGCCCGTAGCCGGCGCCGACGGCGCGATCGACAACAACTACTACCGGGTCTCGCGCGCCTACCCCGATCCCAACGACGCGGGCTACGTGCCGCTCGGGATCACGAGTGTCTTCGGCGTCACGAACGGGCCGTCATACCGGCTCACGGTCGACATGAGCGATCTCGACGGCGCCCGGATCGTCATCACGACGGGGCAGAGCGGCAACCCGTTCGACACGCACTACGGCGACCTGATCGGGACGTGGGCCACGGGCGACACCATCCCGCTCCCCTTCTCGCCGAGCAACGTCGCCGCGAGCGCGGTCCAGACACTCACGCTCACGCCCCCATAGCGCCGGAATCGAAACGGGTCCGAAGCTCGTGGCCCCGGACCCGTGGAGCAGCCGCGGCGCGCGTCAGCTGGTGCGGGTCCAGACGATCCCGACGCTGTCGATGAGCGTGTCCGACCCGCTGTCGTAGGTGTAGTAGTCCCCGTAGCCGCCCTGCCCGAAGGTCCCGCAGCCGCTCTTCCGGTACGAGATCCAGCCTACTCGTTGACCGGCAGGGGGCCCTCGGGGATCTCGATCAGGATGCGACCATCCTCGATGACGACCGGGTAGCTCGCGAGCGCGACCTCGGCGGGCGGGTCCAGCGCCTCGCCGTCGGAGAGGTCAAAGCGCGACAGATGAAGGGCGCAGGTGAGCGTTCCTGCCGGCCGGCCGTTGGCCCCGGGCGACCCGCCAGCCGTCAGGAAGCCCTTGTCCAGCTCGAAGTACTCGTGCGTGCAGATGCCCTGGTACGCCCGGATCTCGCCCCCGGTGTGGACCACGATGACCTGGTCCGCGCCGTCGACGAAGGCCATCTTCATCGTGCCCTCGGGCACCTCGTCGACCCCGAGGAGGTCGACCCTGCGGGTCACGCCTCGGTCAGCCCCGGTCACGCTGCGGCGGTGGCGGCCACGAGGCCGGCCGACCACTTCTCCTCGAGCAGCTCGCGCAGGTGGTCGCGGGCGGCATCGAGCGGCACGCGTGCCACGACGGGCTCCAGGAAGCCCAGGACGATGAACTTGCGCGCCTCGTCCGGCGGGATGCCGCGGCTCTCCAGGTAGAAGAGCTGCGTCGCGTCGATCGGCCCGACGGACGACGAATGCGCGGCCCGGCGGCAGTCCGGCTGGTCGATCTCCAGCGACGGGATCGCCACGGCACGCGCGGCCTTCGACAGGTTCATCCCGAACTCGCCGAGGAAGGAGTCCGTCCCGACCGCGGACTTCTCGATCGTGATCAGGCCCTTCATGTACGAGCGTGATCGGTCCAGCAGGGCGCCCTTGGACAGGAGGTTGCCGGTCGTGTCCCGCCCGCGGTGGCGCGTATACGAGGTCAGGTCGAAGAGCTGCTCCTCGCCCGCGAACACGATCTCCACCTGCTCGACGGAGCTGCGGTCGCCCTGGAGGCAATTGTCGACGCGCGACCGGACCAGGCGGCCGCCGAGCTGTGCGAGCGCCCAGTGCAGGGTCGCGCCCTCGCCGATCGCGGCATGTCGATGCTGGAACGCGATCTGGCTCGCCGGCAGGTCCTGGATCGAGGCCATCTCGAGCTTCGAATCCGCGCCCAGGACGACCTCTGTCGTTCCATGGAAGAACCCCTGTGGGACGGTCTCGCCCTCTGCGCAAACGATGTCCGGGCCGCACGAGACCTGTTCTTCGACGATCTGCGCGGATGACCCGGCGCCGAGCGTGACGATAGTGCGCGTGATGAGCGCACGGCCGGGCGACGCCGACGGCCAGCGCAGCTCGATGGGAGCGGCGACTGTCACGCCCGGGTCCACCTCGACGTGGCGGCCGTGACTCCAGAAGCCGCGTGCGAGCTGAGCGAGCTTGTCGTTCGACGGCAGCGTCCCGCCGCCCTCGATCGTCGCCCGGAACCCCTTGGGGTCACGCGCGAGCCACTGGCGCATCGTCTCGACGTGGACACCGGCCGGAAGCCGCAGGTCCTTCAGGTCATCGCCGAGCCCGGGCGGGCCATCCAGGACGTACGGGAGCGCGTCGTCAAGCGACGCGGCACGAAGGTCGACGTACGGCGTGTACAGGTTGTTCGACTCGACCGGCATCGCCTCGAACGCCGCGGCGGCCGCGCTCCGCTCGGAACGGAGCCATTTCGGCTCCCCGCGTTCCGCGGCGAGGGTGGTCGCGAGCGCGTCGTCGGCGAAGGAGAACGGCAGATCTGCGGGTGCGCGTCTCGGCGTGCGGGACCTCGCCGGGGCGGCCGGCGAGGTAGGGGCCTGGTTGCTCGTCACGGTGCGAGCGTATCCGAGGAAGGCGAATCGGCCCTGAGCGGGAGCGCGGCGCCCGGCGGGCGCCGCGCTCCATGCGGATGACGGTCAGGGTGCGAGGCGCTGCCAATCGATGTCGTTATCTCCGCGCCATTGAACGGTCGTGTACGGACCGCCTGCCGGGTCGAGCAGGTAAGCGGTGGAGTTCGAGGCCGAGAGCGGATACATGAGGATCCTGGACGAGTCGGGCGACCAGACCCACGACGAATCGCCGAGGTCGGGGCCGGTGTAGACGATCTTGCCGCTGCCGTCGGCATGGATCACCGCGATGCCGTGCCCCGGCTCGTCGTTCACGCCGTGCAGGAACGCGATCAGCTTGCCGTCGGGCGACACGGAGGCCTTGCCATCCCATGCGTTGCCCGGGTTCGGGACGAACTGGCGCTCACCGCTGCCGTCGGCATTCGCCACGAACAGCTGACAGCACCCCGGGTTTCCGGAATCGGCCGTCGAGGTCCAGCGGTTGAAGAAGATCCGACTCCCGTCCGGGGTGTACGTCGCGTCGGTCAGGTCAAGCGTGTCCTGGGAGGGCGGCGCATTCTGCTTCACCAGCAGCCGGACGTTCGAGCCGTCCGCGTTCATTGCATACAGGCCGAAATCGGTGCCGCCGGACGCGTTCAGACGACCCCGGAACAGGATCTCGCTGCCGCCCGGCGGGCGGAAGCGGAACGCCGTGAGCCCGGCCGCGGCGGTGAGTCGCTTCGGTGCCGCGGTGCTCGAGACGTCGAGGATGTCGAGCTGGCTCACGTGATCGACCGAATGGACAACCCCGATGTGGCGGCTGTCCGCCGTCCACGAGATCTGCTTCCAGTCGGCGTCCGGCAGCGGGGTCTGCGTGACCAGCACGAGGTCGCTGCCGTCGGGCTTGATGACGTAGATGTTGATGGACTGCGGGGCCGAATTGGCGACCACGCGGAGGAAGGCGAGCCTCGTCCCATCCGGCGCGAACCCGGGCATGGCCGCCGTATCGGGGCCCTTCACGAGAAGCCGGGTGGATCCCGTCTTCGGGTCGCCCACGTACAGGTCGCCGTTCGACGTGTATGGGATCAGGCCGTTCGCAGCAGGCCCGAACGGCGGAGCCGGCCTGGAGAATCCGGACCCCGCGACGATGAGGCCGACGATCGCCGCGACCACGAGCAGCGCCACCAGGGCGCCCAGTCGCCACGGGATCCTCGGGACGGCGGCGAACCGCCCGGTGAGCACAGACATCGGAAGCCACCTTTCGGGAACGGACCACCCGGGTCGCTGGCGCGTGGCCGCGGTTCGGGTGAAGAGGTCCTCGGCGTAGTCGGGCCGGCGCGGGGCGGCAAGCGCCTCGAGCAGGTCCGGGAGGTTGCGTTCGAACCGATCGAAGGAGGTCATGCGACCTGCCCTCCTGGGACCGTCGCCGGGCCGACCTCACCGGCCGCCTCGAGCGTCGATCGCATGACGCCCAGGGACCGATGCAGCCGGGACTTCGCGGTCCCGAGCGGGATGCGCAGCTCTGCGGCAACGTCGGGCAACGGCAGTCCCACGAAGTAGTGCAGGACGACGATGGCGCGCCATTCCGGTTCGAGCCGGCGGAGCGCCTCGTCGAGGAGCTCGCGCTGGGCGACTTCGGAGGCGGCGTCGCCAACGAAGGGCGGGAGGATTGGATCGAGTGCCACCTCGTGCACGCGACGACGTCGCCGTCGTGCGATGTCGAGGCAGGCGTGGACGGTCAATCGGTGGAGCCAGGCGTCGAACCGGTCGGGGTCGCGCAACCCCGGCAGGTCTCGCCAGGCTCGGATCAGTGCCTCCTGGACCGCGTCTCGCGCGAGCTCGCGATCCCGGAGGATGAGGCGGGCCGCCGCGTCCAGCCGCGCGAGGGCAGCGCCGGCGACCACGGCGAAGGCGTCATGATCGCCCCCTCGCGCTCGCTCGACGAGACCACGCTGGTCCACGGTTCCCTCTCGTGCCGGCGCGGGCAATGTGCCCGTGCACGGATGCTATGGCGACGCGACCGTGCGAATCGTTCCCGGGCGAAGGAAATGGAGGTCCGCCGTGATCCGGATATGGAGTGAGCTGCCGGTCGCGAGAGTCAAGGAGCAGGTCGCGGACGTGGCGACGGTTGCCTGGGTTGCCGTCTGGGGCACCATCGCCTGGCAGATGTTCCGGTTCCTGGCGGGCTTCGCTGAGGCCGGGCGGACGATCCGGTCCGGCGGCCAGGGAATGATCCAGAGCGGGCGCGACCTCGGCGAATCCCTTGCCGGGGTGCCGCTCGTCGGGCAGCAGCTTCGCGATGTCGCACGCGATGCGTTCGCCGGCGCCGGGACGCCGCTGTCGGACTTCGGGACGCAGCTCGAACAGTTCATCGTGGTTGTGGCGGTGGTCCTCGCGCTCCTGCTCGCCCTCGTGACGCTGGTTCCGTGGCTGTCGAGGTACCTGTCGTGGCGCTGGGAGCGGTTGCGTCGAACTCGCGCTGGGCATCGGGCGATCCGCTCGGCGCTCGATCCGACGGCGGGCCAGGTGCAGGAGACGCTCGCCCTGCGGGCGGTCGCCCGCCTCGACTACGCGACGCTCCTCGAGTTCACGCCCGATCCTTTCGGCGACTGGGCGCACGGTCGCCACGATCGGCTCGCCCGCGCCGAGCTGGCCAGCGTCGGCCTTCGGCCGTGAGCTGTTGTGAGGCGAACGTCACGTCCGGTGTCGAAATCGACACACGCGCTGGGGACTGCGGCGCGGTATAGTTCTCTTGCTCGAAGGAGCCGTGAACATCTAGTGATCCCGGCCTTTGTTTACAGGGGTTGGGAGCAGCTAGTGATCTGGCCCCTTCGGGCGTTTTCTTTTCTGCCGCACGCGCTCCTCCCGCGGCTCGGGTTCAACTGTGGACTCGGATTCCACGCTTGAGCCGCGCTGCCGCGTCTGCGTAGTCCCGGTACCGAGGGCGCGTCCGAAGCGCATCGTCGAGGCTTCCGAATCGGCGCCTGTCGGGGACGTCCGGCCCCGGATCCAGCAGGACGAACCCACTCGTCGCACCGCCCCTCGAAGGCGGCCGTCCGGCCGACCAGGCTTGGAAGTCCGTCGCGCCGGCAGGGCACGCGGAGCGGAAGGTCTCGGCTCGAATCCGGATCTGGTGCATGGCCTCGGCCGACCAGAGCGCCACCACGCAACGGGTAACGGCGAGCCAGCCAGAACGGATCGAGAGCCGCTCGGCCAGCACGCCCGCCAGGTAGCTGCGCTTGGCCGCATAGCTGCCGAGTGCCTCCTGGATATTCGGGAAGGCCGTCCGGTTCTCGATGTGGAGCACTGCTCGTCGCTCGAGATCCCAGGCGACGACGTCAGCCCGGCCGGCGAACTGGTAATGCTGGTAGGGCTCGTCCATGGCGACGCCGAACCCGAAGCCGCGAAGTCGGCCCGCCTCAAGCTCACCCATGGCGGCATGGACAAGGTCCTGGCTGCCTCTGCCTCCTTGCCGACGCTGTCGTGGGTCGAGGGCGAGCAGCTCCGGTCGAAGATCGAGCGCAGTCGTGACGCGCGTAAAGGTCTCGAGCGAGACCGGCTCCCCCGACTCGAGCTCCTGGAGGTGACTCGTTGACACGCCGGCGCGCTCGGCTACGAGGCGCAGCGGCCATCTCCGTCGAAGGCGCTCGTCACGGACCGCCTGGCCGGCGGTGCTCGCGAGCCGCGAAAGCGCCCGGGCGGCAGGCTCCGAGATTGGCGCGCGATGGGACCTTGGCGACATTCCGTTTCAAGTGAACGCCACTGGCCTTACCGCCCGATTGGCTGAAGGTTCGCACGGTGCGGGGCGGCCGGTTGGCCCCGGCTCACGCTCGCAGGAGGCCCGTCGCAGTCCTGCAGGGGTCTCCGCGGCGTCCCGCGGCACCTTCCGGAGGCCAAAACCTGCCGAGGCGTTCGATTGAAGCGGAAACCCGCGCTCGGATGCCCTGAGGCGAGCTAGCCTCGATTTCGTGATGCCAAGGAAGCGCTTGCGCGCGAGTAGCGCCGCGCCGGACTAGCCCAGCGAGCCTTCCATCTCGAGCTTCACGAGGCGGTTGAACTCGATGGCGTACTCCATCGGGAGCTCCTTGGTGAACACCTCGAGGAAGCCCTGGATCACGAGGTTCTGTGCCTCGTTCTCGGTCAGGCCGCGGCTCATCAGGTAGAAGATCTGGTCGGCGGAGATCTTCCCGACGGTGGCCTCGTGGGTCATCGTGGTGTCATCCTCGCCGATGTCGATGTACGGGTACGTGTCGCTCCGGCTCTCGTCGTCGAGCATCAGGGCGTCGCAGCGCACGCTGGCGACGACCCCGGTAGCCCCGGGCGCGACCTTGAGCTGGCCGCGGTAGGTGGCCCGGCCGCCGTCCTTTGACACCGACTTGGAGACGATGCGCGAGGTCGTGTTCTTCGCGAGGTGGATGGCCTTCGCGCCCGTGTCCTGGTGCTGGCCCCGGCCGGCGACCGCGACCGAGATGATGTCCGCGCTCGCGCCCTCACCGCGCAGGTAGATGCTGGGGTACTTGACCGTCTTGCGCGAGCCCGTGTTCGCGTCGATCCACTCGACGGTTGCGTTCTCGTACGCGTGGGCGCGCTTGGTCACGAGGTTGTAGACGTCGTTCGACCAGTTCTGGATGGTGGTGTAGCGCACCTTGGAGCCGGCGAGCGCGACGACCTCGACCACGGCAGCGTGCAGCGAGTCGGTGGCGTAGATCGGGGCGGTGCAGCCCTCGATGTAGTGGACCTTCGCGCCCTCGTCGACCACGATCAGCGTCCGCTCGAACTGCCCCGTGTTCTCGCCGTTGATGCGGAAGTAGGCCTGCAGCGGGAGCGGGACCTCGACGCCCTTCGGGACGTACACGAAGGAGCCGCCCGACCAGACCGCGGCGTTCAGGGCGGAGAACTTGTTGTCCTCCGCGGGCACGATCGTGCCGAAGTACTTCCGGAAGATCTCCGGGTATTCCTTGAGGCCCTGGTCCGTGCCCATGAACACGACGCCGAGCTTGGACAGCTCCTCCTTGACGGAGTGGTACACGACCTCGCTGTCATACTGGGCGCCGACGCCGGCCAGGAACTTGCGCTCCGCCTCAGGGATGCCCAGCTTCTCGAAGGTCGCCTTGATCTGCTCGGGGACGTCGTCCCAGGACTTCTCCTCGCGCTCGGACGGCTTGCGGTAGTAGACGATCTTGTCCAGATCGATCTTGTCCAGGCCGTCCGTCCAGACGGGCATCGGGCGCTTCAGGAAGTGCTCGTACGCGCGCAGGCGAAGCTGGAGCATCCAGTCCGGCTCGTTCTTGAAGCCGCTGATCTCCTCGACCGTGGCGCGCGTCAGCCCTCGCTTCGTCTCCTGCAGGTAGACGATGTCGTCGTGGAAGGCGTACTGCTCGCGGCTGTCGGCAACGAGGTCGCGGGTGGTCGTCAAGGCACTCCTCGGGGGTGTTCGTTAATCCCGAGTGGAATTATCGGGATTGCGGGCCGAAGCGTCAACGATCGAGCGCGTGCGGCCTCGAGGGCGGGTTCGCGAATGCTTCAGCCGAGCTCCGCCGCGACCGCCGCCAGGGCCGCCTCGACGGCCGAGCGATCGCGCGTCGAGAGCGTTGGACGGCGCTTTGGAGGGCCGACGAGCAGCCGCATGCGCCCGTCGCCGAGTGCGAAGGGTCCGAGGCGTACCGGGTCACCATCGATCGGCTCGCCCTCTGTCTCCACCCAGGCGGGCGAGCCCGGCCGCTCAAGCTCGATCCTTGCGCCCTGCAGGTCACACGCCTCCACGATCAGCCGCAGCAAGCGCCGGAGCGTCCGCTCCGTGTCCGGCCGCGCGAACGATGCCTGCAGGTCGTCGACGAACGCCGAAAGTCGAGCTCCTGGATCGCGACTTTCCTTGAACCGCCGGTCGACGCGCGCCTGCAGCCAGCCCTTCACCGGTGTGAATGCCGTGACGACGAGCAGCGTCGTCAGCACGACGGCCGCCTCGGTGTCGGCGCCGGTGAAGATCTTGGACACCCGCTGCATGAGCCCAACGCTCGCCGTGTACAGGCCGGCCAGGATCGCGGTGAGGAGCCCGTACACGATGGCCCGGTTGATGACCGTGTCAATCTCGTACAGGCCGTATCGCAACACGGACAGGCCGGTTGCGAGGGGGATGGCGCACAGGGCCACGATGAACGCCACCTGGCCGATCTTGCCGGCCGAGAAGCCGAGCGGTCCCGCGACCACCAGGAGGAATGTCGCGGCCGCGAACCACTTCAGCTGCTGGCGTCCATCGCGATCAGCCGTCCGGAACCGAACGAAGAGTGAGGCACCGCAGGCCGTCAGCGTGCCGACCAGGCCGAGTGTTGTCGGGACCGCGATGGCCGCGGCCAGATCCTTCGAAAGGATCCCGACGGGGTTGTCGACGAAGGCGAAGTTGTTCAACGGCCCGGCCTCGAAGGCCAGGACGATGACCATCACGGCCCCGATCGCGACACCGAACCACGCGACGCCGCGCCATCGATTCGACACGAACCGCCCGTCCGGGTAGACGGACAGGAGCACGGGACCGGCGAGGATCACGATCGGCACCCAGGACCACGATCCGAGCCAGGCCATCCAGATGGCCCCCGGCAGCGAACCCGGCGCCGCGATCAGGCCGACGTTCGCGTATTCGATCTGCAGGGTCAGCAGTCCCGAGATGATCCCGATCAGCAGCAGGATCGTGCCGACGCGGTTGCCCGGTCGGCGGCTGATGACGAAGGCGCCGATCGAGCCGAACGACAGGGCGAAGAGAGCGCTGAACCCGCGAAACCCGTAGCTCTCGGGAACGGGTGCGTTCAGGCTTCCGGCAAGCAGCACGAGGCCGGCAAGCGCCGGCAGCACCGCGGAGAGCCACAGGACCCTGCTCGGCCAGGGACCGGGAACGGTCGCCATTGCGGGAGGATAGGTCGCGATCCGGGTGATCTGCCGGCCCGCCGAGTGGTCGTCGTGTGACCGCTCGTGCTCGGGAGGCGCGTTGACGGCGAGGTGTGCGAGGTCTACGTTCCGCAGGTGATGCCCCCTCGCCGCACTGTCCTCGTGGCACTTGCGGTGGCTGCGCTCGCTGTGGGCATCGCGGCGACCGCGGCCGTGGCGGATGACCTTACCCAGACGTTCGATGTCGGCGTCGCCGCATGCGACAACGCGCCGCCGGCGCAGCTGTGCACGCCCGTCGCGAAGGTATCCGTGACGACCCAGGGCACGCTGCGCGTCGCCTTCACGGCGGCGGCCACCCACTGCTCGCCGATCATCGCCCACCTCCTGGTCGACGGTGTGGAGAAGTTCGTGTCCGCCCAGCTCGGGCCGGGCGAGACCACGCCGACGCAGGACTTCGGGCCGGTCACCGCCGGCGATCACGTCCTCGGCGTGCAGGGCGAGGGCGTGGTCGGTGGCTGCAATGCCGGTGCGACGTCGAGCTGGGGTGGGACGCTCGCCGTCGCGGTCTCCGGGGCGCCCACCGTGACGCCCACGCCGCCCGCCGAGTCGGTCGTGCCGCGTCCAACGCCCGCGCCGGGCAACCTGGGTACCGGAACAGGCGCCGACTACACCCCGCTGCTCGCGGGTTTCGCGGGCCTGGTGATCGTCGGTGGCGGCGCTCTCTGGTCCCTGACGCAGCGGCGGGCGAAGGTGCCGATCTCGCGTACGTCGCCCGAGTCGATCGCGTTCCCTCCAGATCCGGTCGCGCCGCCAGACTCGATCGATCGGGGCGGCACGCCCGGCCGCTAGGATCTCGGGGTGACCACCCCGTCGGATCGGCCGCCCGTGGCGGGCATGGGCCTCTTCCCGGACCAGAACCCGAACCCCGTCCTGCGCATGGATGCCGCCGGCGTCCTCACCTACGCAAACGCCGCGTCCAAGCCGATCCTCCAGGCCTGGCAGGCGGCGGTCGGCGAGACCCTGCCCGAACCAATCGTCGCATCGCTGCGATCGGCCGCCGGCGAGCTGCCGCCCGGACGCGTCGAGGTCGTCAGCGGCCGGCAGACGTTCGACGTCCTCGCGATCCACGTCCCGGAGATCGACGCCTTCAACCTCTACGGAACCGACATCACGGCGGCGAAGGTGGTGGAGCGGTTCCCGGATCGAAACCCGAACCCGGTCCTGCGCATGACCGCCGACGGGACGCTCTGGTATGCGAACGACGCGAGCCGGTCGATCATCCGGGCATTGGGGATCGCGGTCGGTGATCCGCTCCCCGCGCCGCTCGCCGAGCAGTTCCGCGCCGCCCTGGCGGACCCGACCGCGCGCCCGCCGGAGGTGGGCGGCGAAGGCGGCCTGACGTTCCGGCTGAAGCCCGTCGAGATCCCCGAGTTCGAGTTCATCAATCTGTACGGCACGGACATCACCGCCGAGAAGGCGATCGACAAGTTCCCGAACCAGAACCCGAACCCGGTGCTGCGGCTGACCCGCCAGGGTCGGATGACGTACGCGAACCCGGCGAGCGCCATCGTCCGCAAGGCGCTCGGGGCGGAGGTCGGCGCGAATCTCGCTCCCGAGATGTTCGCGAGGATTCTCGGCGCGTCGCTGCACCCAACCGATCCGACGATGGAGGTCGAGGCGGACGCCACCCTCTACCGACTGCGCGTCGTGGCGGTGTACGAGTTCGACTCGATCAACCTCTACGGGACGGACATCACCGCCGCCCGACAGGTGGAGCGGCTCAACGCGGACAACGAGGCATTGCTGCTCAACATCCTGCCGCGCTCCATTGCCGAACGGCTTCGGGGCGGTGAGACCGCCATCGCCGATCGGTTCGACGACATGACGGTGCTCTTCGCAGACGTGGTCGGCTTCACCGCGATGTCGTCGCGGCTGTCGGCCAGCGAGGTGATCGACCTCCTCAACGAGGTGTTCACCGCCTGCGACCGGCTTGCCGAGCGCTTTCGCCTCGAGAAGATCAAGACGGTCGGCGACGCGTACATGGTCGTCGGCGGCCTTCAGACGGTATACGGCTACGCACCTGACGCGCACGCGACGCATGCCGAGGATGTCGCCGAGATGGGTCTCGCGATCATCGACGAGGTCGACCGCCTGGGGCGGGCTCGCGGGCTTTCGCTGGAGATCCGGGTCGGCATGCACGTCGGGCCCGCGGTCGCCGGGGTCATCGGGCTCAAGAAGTTCATCTACGACGTCTGGGGCGACACGGTGAACATGGCGAGCCGGATGGAATCGACCGGCGTCCCCGGACGTGTCCAGGTGTCGCGCGAGACCTACGACCGGCTGGCCGGCACGTTCGAGTTCGAGCCACGCGGCCTCGTCGAGGTCAAGGGCAAGGGCCGGATCGAGACCTGGTTCGTGAAGGGTCGCCGGCCTCGATCCTGAGAATCGCATTGACCGCGCAGCGCGCGACCCGTACCGTCCGCCAGATGGCGGGAGGTCGATGCACCCGAGGTTCGGCGCGGCGCTAGTCGCCGCCGCCCTGGCGTTCGCGGCGGCCAGCCCGACCGTCCAGCCTGCGAACGCGTCAGCCCTTGTGGGCCCGGGAGAGGCCGAAATCGTCCCGGCCGTCGACGTCTTCGACGTTCGCCTGTCGAAGGCCGGGTCGGGCACGGGCCGGATCACGAGCGATCCCCCGTACCTGAATTGCGGTGACAGCTGTGAGACGAGTCTCGAGTCCGGCGAGGCGCTCACCCTGATCGCCACCCCCGACCCCGGCTCCAGGTTCTCCAAGTGGACGGGCTTCTGCGCCGGGCAGGGCGCCAAATGCAGGTTCACGCTGACGAAGGACGTGACGACGACCGCCACGTTCACGCTGATCGTCAAGGCAACTGCCGGACCAACCGAGGCGCCAACCGATCCACCAACCGAGGCGCCAGTCGAGACGAGCACGCCCGCGCCCACCGACGCTCCGACCGACGCGCCGACCGTCGCCCCGACGGCGGCCGCCGCGACGCCGGCACCCACCATCGAACCCGGCCCGACCAGTACCGACAGCGGCACCGGCCCGATTGTGATCGTGCTGGCCCTCGTCCTGGTCGGACTGCTCGGCGGGCTTGGCGTCGTCCTTGCCCGCGGGCGTCGAACAGGCCCGCCAGCCGCCTGACCCGGCGGGCTGTGGGACGATTCGCGGCACCGTGATCCGTCGAGCCAGGCCGCGATGAGCCACGCCCACCAGTCGTGCGGGATCCTGCTCTTCCGCCGCACGGGCGGGGGCCTGGAGGTGCTGTTCGCGCACCCGGGCGGGCCGTACTGGCAGAGCCAGGACTATGGCAGCTGGAGCATTCCCAAGGGCCTCGCGGAGGCCGACGAGGCACCGGAGGCGGTCGCGGCGCGCGAGTTTGCGGAGGAGACGGGGTCGGATCTCCTCAACGTCGCCCGGGATCCCGGGAAGCCACCCATGGACCTCGGCGAGGTGACTCTCAAGAGCGGCAAGGTCATCCACGCCTGGGCGGTGGAGGGCGACCTGGACCCGGCGAGCTCCACGTCCAACGAGATCGAGATCGAGTGGCCGCCCCGGACCGGGCGGCGGCTCGTGATCCCCGAGGTGGATCGGGTGGCGTGGTTCGGCACGGCCGAGGCGAAGCGCCGGGCGCACCCGGCGCAGGCGACGTTCGTCGACCGGCTCGAGACGCAGCTCCGCTTGTGAGGCCGCCCGGCACGTGAGCGAGATTCGACAGGTATCCGCGGCGGCGGCCCGCCGCTTCCTCGTCCTGCGCCACCTGCTCGCGCCGCCCCGATCACTGCCCGCGGAGCCCGAGAGCGTGCTCCGCGTCATCGACCGCATCGGTTCGCTCCAGTTCGATCCGCTGGAGGTCGCCGGCCGAAACCACGACCTGGTGCTCCTCGCCCGGATCGCCGGGTACCGGCGAGAGTGGACCGACCACTGGCTGTACGAGGACCGGCGCCTGTACGAGACCTACAACAAGAGCCTGCAGATCGTGCCCGTGGCGGAGCTGCCGCTCTATCGCTACGTGTGGGATCGCGCCCGCCGGCGCCATGACGCCACGGCCTTCGACGACCATGCGCCGCTGGTGGAGGAGCTGCTCGGGCGGATCCGAGAGCAGGGCACGCTCCTGCCGCGCGACGTAGGCCCGCGCGAGGCGATCGACTGGTACTGGCGCCCGACGAACCAGGTGCGCGCGATCCTCGAGGCGCTCGCCGAGGTCGGGACGATCGGGATCGCGCGGCGCGAGGGCAACCTGCGCGTGTACGACCTGGCCGAGCGGCTCTTCCCCGAGGCGATCCTCGCGGCGCGCCCGGCCCGTCGAGGACCAGCAGGCCCATCGCCTCCTCTCGCGCTACCGCGGCAACGGCCTGCTCGGCGCCTCGGGCAACCAGGAGCTGTGGGTCGGCGGGACCGGCTACGCGGCCGACCGGGCCGCAGTCCGGAGCCGCCTCATGGACGAGGGCCGCCTCATCCCGGTCCAGGTGGAGGGCATCAAGGGAGAGCGATTCGTCGTTGCCGAGGACCTGGACCACCTTGCCCGCGCCGAGCGCGAGCTCCACGACGGCTCGCCGCCCGGCGATGCGGATCCGGGCGCGGCGTTCCTCGCCCCCCTGGACCCGCTCTGCTGGGACCGCGACCTGCTCCGCCGCCTGTTCGGCTTCGACTACATCTGGGAGGTGTACGTCCCACAGCCCA
Organism: Chloroflexota bacterium; assembly: GCA_016191395.1. GTDB lineage: Bacteria > Chloroflexota > Limnocylindria > Limnocylindrales > CSP1-4 > UBA5189. The sequence goes on along the minus strand of JACPOS010000017.1, from coordinate 66,583 downwards.
AGCGGCGATGGGGGTACTACGTGCTGCCGATCCTCTTTGGCGACCGGCTCGTGGGCCGGATCGAGCCGCGCCTGGACCGGCGAGCGAAGACCCTCCGCGTCGTCGGCCTCTGGTGGGAGCCCGGGTTCGACCCTCTCGCGGACCCCGCGTTCGCGGCGGGGTTTGCGGCGGCGATCGTCGCCCATCGGGACTTCGGCGGGCTGGCGCGGGTCGCGTTCCCGCGGACCGTGGCGCTTCGACCGTTCGTGACCCTGGTCCGAGGGATCCTAGGCCGTTAGCCGGTAGAAGCGGAGCATGTCGAGCGCCGGCTCGTCGAGGCGGTCGATGCGCGCGAACCCGGCCTCCGACGCAAGCCGGTGCATGGCGTCGGCGCGCAGGACCGTGCCGAGCGCCGCGGTCGGTCGCTCGGTCATCGCTGCCGGGAGGCAGGTGAAGACGCTGAAGGCGTAGTAGAACCGCTCGCTGGCGCTGCCGGGAGCCGTGAACGTGTCCTCCGTCCGCTCGTCTGCGATCAAGGCGAGGCCATCCGGTCGCAGCAGCCGGCGGATGGATGCCAGCACGCCGACGGGTTGGGTCATGTCGTGGATCGCCTCGATCACGACCACGACGTCGTACGCGCCGGCGTCCGCCTCCGCGACGTCGCGGGTATCGAACGACACTCGGTCGGCGACGCCCGCCCGGGCGGCATGCTCGCGGGCAAGCTCGATCGACGATGGGTCGAGATCGAATCCATCGATTCGGATGTCGGGGTACGCCAGGGCCATGGAGATCGCGGCCCAGCCCACGCCGCAGCCGACGTCCGCGACGCGCGCCGGCGGTTCGGTTGTCAGCCGCCGATGGATGTCCGGGATGGCGGGCAGCAGGTCGGTGCCGAAGGAGCCCGTCAGCCACGGCCGGTTGAAGTCACCCTGCGCTTCGATCATGTCCGGGCCGAAGGCGGACCAGGCGACACCGCCACCCGTTCGATACGCCTCCAGTAGCTGCGGCAAGACCTTGGCACAGGCCACGATCGACCGGCCCAGCGGCGCGATCGAGTACGGGCTGTCGGGGTTCAGCAACGGCTCCACGTAGGCCTCGGGGAGGCGATAGCTCCGCGCCTCCGGCGCCAGGCGAACGTCGTCCACGTCGACGATGTCGGCGACGGCCTGCTGCTCGAGCCATTCGCGTGCGTAGCGCTCGTCGATGCCGGCGCGGGCGGCCAGGTCGGCGGCCGTCGCGGGCCCGCCGGTGTGAAGTGCCCGATAGAGTCCAAGGCGGTCGCCGAGATAGACCGACATGACCTCGAACATGCCCAGGCCGGCCTCGAACAATCGTCCGACGAATGCGTCGGCGCTTCGCCCGGGGGTGGCAGCGGTCGTGTCGGCGGTCATGTGGGGACGCTCCTCTTCGCAGCTCGGAGGCCTCGGCGGCCGAAGCGGATGATCCGCGAGCCTTGGGAGCCGGGTCAACTGCCGAGGCTCGGTGGCTGTGGGACGATTACGTCTACAGGGGCACCCGCTCTTCCCGAACGAACCCAAGGAGGCCCACGATGGCTGAGGTCCGCAACGCCCAGGTCACGTGGGCCGGTGACCTGCTCACGGGCGGCGGGACGATCGACTACGTCTCCAGCGGCGTGTTCAGCCGCATGCACGTCTCCTGGGCGGCCCGAACCGGGCCGCACAACGGCAAGACGTCGCCGGAGGAGCTGCTCGCGGCCGCGCATGCCGCCTGCTTCTCGATGGCCTTCTCCTCCCGTCTCGCGAAGAACGGGACCACCGCGACGAAGCTCGACGTGAAGGCGGAGGTCTCCTTCGACAACGCGTCGGGCGGCTGGAAGGTCACGACCAGCCGGATCACCGTCGTCGGTGACGTGCCCGGCATCGACCTCGAGACCTTCCGCACGATCGCCGAGGACGCCAAGGAGAACTGCCCGATCTCGGGCGCCCTCAAGGGCAACGTGGAGCTGATCGTGGACGCCAGCCTCGCGAGCCAGGGCTGAGGCCGTGTTCACCCGCTGGGGCGCCTTCGTCTATCGCCGCCGTCGCTGGCTCGTCGCATTTGCGTTCGTCGTCGCCGCGGGCCTGGGCTCGCTGGCCGGCAGCGCCTCATCCCACCTGACGAGCGGCGGCTGGCTGGACCCGACCTCCGAATCGGCGCAGGTCGCCGATCGCCTCGAGGCGGACTACGGTGGCGGTCGCACCGCGTTCGTCGCGCTCTTCCGATCGACGTCGGCAGGCGCCGACGCGACGTCCGCGACGTTCCAGGCCGCGATCGCGTCGAGCCTCGCTCCGGTGCTGTCGGTCGACGGCGTCACGGGCGTGACGGGGTTCGCCCAGACCCGCGACAACCGATTCGTCAGCAAGGCCGGTGACGCTGCCTACGTCCTCATCGGCCTTGACGTCGACGAGGACAAGTCCATCGCCCTCGTCAAGCCAGTCCAGGACGCCATCGCCCTGCCGGCCGGCTACTCAGTTGCGCTCACCGGCTTCGGGCCGATCCAGCTGGACTCCCAGCGCCTGTCCGAGGCCGACCTCGTCCGCGCGGAGACCGTCTCGCTCCCGATCGCCGCGCTCGTGCTGATCCTGGTGTTCGGCTCGCTGATCTCGGCCGGGATGCCGCTGCTGGTGGCAGGCCTCGCGATCCCCTCGTCGATCGGCCTCGTGGGGCTCCTCGCGCAGCAGACCGAGATGAGCATCTACGTCCTCAACATCGCGACGATGCTGGGCCTGGCGCTCGCGATCGACTACTCGCTGTTCCTGACGAGCCGGTTCCGCGAGGAGCTCGCCCGCGGCCGGACGGTGGAGCAGGCGGTGGAGCGCGCCGTGGGCACGGCCGGCAAGGCCGTCCTGTTCTCCGGCGTGGCGGTGGCGATCGGGCTCTCGGGACTCCTCTGGTTCAAGGCCAGCGGCCTGTCCTCCATCGGGCTCGGCGGCGCGATCGTCGTCCTGGCGTCCGTGTTCTACAGCCTCACCTTCCTGCCCGCGATCCTGGGCATGCTCGGACCACGGGTGAACTCGCTGTCGGTCGGCGGCCTGCTGCGCCGCCTCGGACTGCGACGTGACGACCCGGGCAAGGTCCGGAAGTCGCGCTGGGAGCAGGTCGCGCTCGGCGTCATGCACCGTCCGATCCTCGTGCTGATCCCGGTGCTCGGCTTCCTGCTCGTCGTCGGTTCGCCGTTCCTCCGCCTCCAGCAGGGTGTGCCGGACGCGACCGTCTACCCGGAGGGCGTCGCGAGCCGCGACGCGTGGGTCGCGCTCCAGACGGAGTTCCGCGCCGGCGAGACGACCCCGATCGTGATCCTGCTCGACACGAAGGACTCGCCCACGAGCGAGGCCTCGATCACGGCCGTCACGGCGATGGCCGACCGGCTGGCCGCGGTCAACGGCATCGATCGGCTGGAAGGCCCGTTCGCGATCCCGGATCCCGCTACCGGCAAGCCGATGTCCGCGGCCCAGGTCGCCCAGCTGTATGCGGCGCCGGCCGGGTCGCTGCCGCCGGACCTCGAGGCCGGCATCGCCCGGCTCCGGGAGGCGTACATCCGCGGGACGACGGTTCGCCTGGACGCGATCAGCCCGTTCAAGTCCTCCGAGCCCGCCGGGACGGCGGTGATCTCCAAGATCCGCGCGGTCGCGCCGGAAACGGGGATCAGCAGGATGCAGGTCGGTGGGGCCGCGGCGACCGGCGAGGACTTCCTGCTCAGCCAGGCGAACCGGATCCCGTGGGCGGTCGGGACGACCCTGCTCGCGTCCGCGATCATCCTGTTCCTGCTGTTCGGCTCGCTCGCGATCCCGCTCAAGGCCGTGCTGATGACGCTCCTGTCACTGACGGCGAGCTTCGGCGCCCTGGTCTGGATCTTCCAGGAGGGCAACCTCCACGAGCTGCTCAACTTCCAGCCGCTCGGCTACACCCTCGCGGGCAACCCGATCATCATGTTCGCGACCCTGATCGGCCTGTCCATGGACTATGAGGTCCTGCTGCTGTCGCGCATCCAGGAGTCGTACCGGCGCACCGGTGACAACACCGCGACGGTCGCCGACGGCCTCGCGCGCACGGCGGGGGTGATCACTGGAGCTGCCCTGATCATGGTCACCGTCTTCTCCGCCTTCGCGCTGGCAGACACCGTGACCATCAAGAGCATCGGCGTTGGCATGGCGCTGGCAGTGGCCTTGGATGCGACCATCATCCGGGTGCTGCTGGTCCCGGCCACGATGCGCCTGCTCGGCAGCTGGAACTGGTGGGCGCCCGGCCCGCTGGGCCGGCTGGCGGAACGGTTCGGCTTCAGCCACGTGGAGGACGAGGAGGATCTCGCCGCCGTCGCGGGCGGCGGCGATCATCACGACCCCGGCGAACCAGCCACCGCACCTGCCTGAGGGAGGTCACCGATGGACACCGCGGACCGCGAACCCGATCCGATGAAGAACACGCTCCCGCCGGAGCAGGGGCCCATTCGGGCGTACGGCTGGGAGTGGGGACGTGAAGAGGATCGGCGGCCGCGGCTGCCCTGGATCGGCGTGTTCCTGGTCGTCTATGGCGCGCTGCTGCTCGTGGACAGGCTCGTCCCGCAATACCTCGCCACGAGCAACCTGCTGGTGCTCGCGGCCGGCCTCGCCTTCCTCATCGCCTGGCTCCTGCGGCGTGGCACCTTCTCGCTGTATGCGGGCGCGTTCCTCACGGCCTCTGCGGTACCCGGCCTCGTCAAGGGCCTCGGCTACGACCTTGGCGCGGGCTTCGGGACGCTCTCCTACGGCGTCGCGCTCCTGTTCATCGCTCTCGTGCGGCTGACCCGTGGCGGCGGCATCGGCTGGCAGGCGCTGATCGGAATGATCCTCGTCGCGCTCGGCGCCTCGGAGCTTGCCGTCCCGGACGCCGTGGGCCTCGTGCTGCCGATCCTGCTCGTCGCCGGCGGTCTGGTCCTGCTCACGCGGGACCGCTCCGGCTGGCGCCGCTGACCCTCGGAGCCACCTGATCGCCTAGGGTGCGGGGACTCCCGCGGCGAGCACGGCATCGATCGCGCCGGTGAGCTTGTCGGCGATGGAGACCAGCTCCTCGTCGGTGATGACGAACGATGGGCCGAGGACGATCGCGTCGCCGTTCGTGCCGTCGGCAAGGCCAGTCCCGGAATAGAGCAGGAGGCCATCGCCGCGAGCAGTGCGGAGGATCGCCTCCGTCACCCGGTCCGCGCGCGGGAAGGGCGCGCGGGTTTCGCGGTCCGCCACGAGCTCAAGGCCGATGAGCAGGCCGCGGCCGCGAATGTCGCCGACGTTCGGGTGGCCGCCGAGGCGGTCCCGGAGCAGCGCCCGCAACCGCTCGCCCTTGGCCGCGCTCGCTGCGACGAGGTCCTCGTCCTCCAGGATGCGCAGGACCTCACCGGCGACCGCCGCGCCCACGGCGTGGTGCGAGTACGTGAAGCCGTGGACGAAGCCTGGGCCATCCAGGACCGTCTCGCGCACCATGCCCGACGCCGCCACGAAGCCGAACGGGAAGTAGCCGGATGTGCCGCCCTTCGCGCCCACGAGGATGTCCGGCCGGACGTTCCAGTGATCCACCCCGAACCAGCGGCCCGTGCGCCCGAAGCCCGTCATCACCTCGTCCGCGACAACGAGCACGCCATGGCGGCGGCAGACGTCGGTGATCGCCGACCAGTAGCCGTCGGGCGGAACCGCGGCGGCAAGGGTCGCCCCGACGATCGGCTCGGCGACGAAGGCCGCGACCGACCCCGGCTCGGCCGCCTGGATCGCGCGGTCCAGCTCGGCGGCGAGCTCGTCGGCGTCACCGAGGGCGTTCGCGCCGGGCTCGCCCGCGCGGTAGGGATACGCCGCGGACACGTGCCGGAACCGGCCCAGCCACGCCTCGTATGGGCGCCGAAGGGGCTTGCGCCCGGACAGGTCCAGTGCGCCGAGCGTGTTGCCGTGGTAGCTCCCCCATCGAGCGAAGACGATCCAACGGTCCGTCTCGCCGCGTGCCACGTGGTAGCTCCGAGCAAGCTTCAGCGCGGATTCCATCGCCTCCGACCCGCCGGCGACCGGGTAGATCGCCGGGTCGTCCATGGGCAGGTGCGGCGCCAGGGCCGACGCGTACCGCTCCAGGGGCTCGCTGGTGAAGGCAGTGCCGTGCGCGTACGCAACACGCGATGCCTGGTCGGCCATGACGCTCGCGACCGAGGCACGGCCGTGCCCTACACCGACCACCACGGCACCGCCGGCAGCGTCGAGGTACGCCCGTCCGTCGGCATCCCAGATGGTGGAACCCTCGGCGCGCACCGCGACCGGCAGGGCAGGGTCCAGCGAGCGACGGAAGACGTGACTGGACGTCACTTGGTCGAGGTGCTCTTCTGGCCGGCGTTCTTGATGGAGATCGTCCCCCCGGCGGTGCACATGCAGCTGCTGCTCGAGGTGAGCGCGGGCTTGTTGCCGACCATGACGGTCGAGGAGCCGGGGGCCCACGGTGCCGGGATGATGGGCGTGCACGGTCCCGGTGTCGGCGTGCCGAGCGCGGCCGCCGTCGCGGCTGCGGTCGCGGGATTGAGCTGGGACTTGCACATGCCGAACGGCGGAATGTTCGCCATGGGCTTGTTGTCCATGATCGTCGCGGCCGGCTTGCCCTCTGCATTGACGAACGTGGTGGGAAGCACGGCGAACGTGGACGTGCCGGGCGGCATGGCCATGGTGCAGGCGAGCATCGCCCCGTTGACCACGATCTCACTCATCGATCGCATCGTACGCTGCCGGGGCCATCGGCGAATCGCAGCGAGTTCTCAGAAACCAATCGCAGATTCGGCCTCGATCAACAGCGTCCCCAGCGGATAGGAGCGCGAGCCCGTTGACGAGCCAGAGTCCCGCCGGCGTGTGGCAGCCGGACATCGATGCGTTCCCCGCCGACCTGCCCGCGACCACGTCGCCGATCGTCGATGAGGCGGCGATTGCCCGGGAAGCCGCACTCGCGCGCGTCGGGGTGGGCATCCTCCTTGCCGCAACCGGTGTGCTGTACCTGTGGGACCTCGGGGCTTCTGCCTGGGCCAACGCGTACTACTCGGCGGCGGCCCTGGCAGGCTCGCAGAGCTGGCTCGCGTTCCTGTTCGGCTCGTTCGACGCCGGCAACGCGATCACCGTCGACAAGACGCCGGCGTCGCTGTGGGTGATGTCACTGAGCGTCCGCCTCTTCGGGCTCAGCTCGTGGAGCGTCCTCGTGCCGCAGGCGCTGATGGGCGTTGCGGCGGTGGCGCTGCTGTACGCCACCGTCGCACGTTCCGCGGGTCGACTGGCGGGTCTCGTCGCGGGCACCGTCCTTGCGCTCACGCCGGTCGCGGCCCTCATGTTCCGGTTCAACAATCCCGATGCCCTCCTGGTGCTGCTCCTCGTCGGCGCCGCCTACGCGACGACTCGCGCGCTCGAGCACGCGTCGACGCGCTGGCTCGTGCTCGCCGGTGCGCTCGTCGGGTTCGCCTTCCTCGCCAAGATGCTCCAGGCATTCGTGGTCATCCCCGTGTTCACCCTGGTCTATCTCTGGGCCGCGCCGACCACCCTGCGACGTCGCATCGGACAGGTTGCCGCCGCCGCGGTCGCCGTGGTTGCCTCATCCGGCTGGTACATGGCGCTCGTCATGCTCTGGCCGGCCGAGGCACGGCCGTACATCGGCGGCTCGCAGACCAACAGCATCCTGGACCTCATGCTCGGCTACAACGGCCTCGGCCGGATCAGCGGCGAGGAGGTCGGCCGGGTGGGTGGCGGCGGGCCGTTCAGCGAGGGCGCCGGGCTCCTGCGCCTGTTCGATGGCGAGGTCGCGACCGAGATCGCGTGGCTCCTGCCCCTTGCGCTCATCGCCATCGCGGCGATCTTCATCGCCCGCCGGTCGGCGCCGCGAACGGACGCGATCCGCGGCCAGGCGCTGCTGTGGGGAGGCTGGCTCGTGGTCACCGGCCTCGTCTTCAGCCTGATGCAGGGCATCTTCCACGAGTACTACACCGTCGCCCTCGCGCCGGCGATCGGCGCCCTGGTCGGGGTCGCGACGACGCTGGCGTGGCGATACCGGACCGACATCGGCGTCCGGATCGCGGCTGCTGCTGCGGTCACCGCGTCGGCCGCGTGGACCGTGCATGTGCTCTCCCTCAGCCCGAGCTGGAATCCGTGGCTCGTGCCGCTCCTGATCGGCCTGACCATCGGCGCCGTCGGACTCGTGCTCCTGGGTCCCGCCATCCGTCCGGCGCTCGCGCCCATCGCGCTCGCATCCGCGCTCGTCGTCCTCCTGGTCGTTCCGGCGGTCGCCTCGGTCGCCACCGCGGCGGAGCCCCATACCGGGGCGCTCCCGACGGCCGTGCCGCAGTCCACCGTGAGCAGGCCCGGCGGCGGCCGGTTCAACGGCCCGGGCGGAGGGACCTTCTCCGGCAATGGGCCACGACCTGGCGGGTTCGGCGCCCCGGGCATGGGCGGGTTCACGCCGGGCCAGGGCGGGTTCGTGCCCGGTCAGGGAGCGTTCGGGCCCAGTCAGGTCCGAGGCGGCATCGGCGGCCTCCTCGACGCAGCCGCGGCGAGCCCGGAGCTGGTCTCTACGCTGCAGTCCGACGCCGGCTCGTACACCTGGACCGCGGCGACCACCGGCTCCAACAACGCCGCTGGCCTCGCGCTCTCGTCCGGAACCTCGGTGATGGCGATCGGCGGCTTCAACGGCTCGGACCCGTCGCCGACGCTCGAACAGTTCCAGGCGTACGTCGCGAGTGGGCGCATCCACTACTACGTGGCAACCCGGGATGCCGCAGGCTTCCGTGGCACCCAGGGCGGCTCGGACATCGCGGCGGAGATCGCCGCGTGGGTCACCGCGACCTACTCCCCGACGACCATCGGCGACGTCACCGTCTATGACCTCACCGCGCGCTAGGCAGCACCCCAGCAATCACGGGAATCGGAAGGCGGCGGCCCGGGTCGCGGGCCGCCGCCATGGCGCCGGGATGGGTACGGCGCTCAGACCCGTCCGCGCGGGACGGTGTGGAAGTACGTCTTGTTGAAGACGATCTTGCCCAGGTGCCAGAGCGCGTTCGGCTTCGGTGGCTTGGGCGGGTGCTCGTAGTCGAAGCGGAGGAGCGTGCCCTTGCCGTCCCCGACCTCGAAGAAGCACATCACCCGGCCCTCGTAGGCCGCGTGCCTGCCGGCAGGCTCCCGTCCCTCGATCGCGGAGACGATGCCCTCGACCACGACGGGCGCCTCGAAGTGGGCGGTGGACCCGGCCTTCGAGAGCGGCAGGTCGGTGGCATCCCCCAGCGCGAACACGTTGGGTCGGCCGCCGACCCGGAGCGTGTTGCGGTCGGTCGGCAGCCAGCCGCCCGGCGCCGGCGCGAGGCCGGAGTCCATGAGGAACTGCTGACCCTTGTGCGGGGGCACGAGGACGAGCAGGTCGTACGGCAGCTCCTCGCCCTCGAGGCTGAGGACCGCCTTGCGCTCCGGGTCGATCGCGTCGACGTTGAAGAACGTGTGGAGCTCGATGCCCTTCTGCTCGAAGATCGGCGTCGCCATCTCCGAGACGCTCTCGATGGTGAACGCGCGCCCGATCGGCGAGCAGAAATGGACCTCGCTCTTCTCGCGCAGCCCGCGCTCACGGAGCTCGGACTCGATGAGGAAGGCAACCTCGAGCGGGGCCGGCGGGCATTTGTACGGCATCGAAGCGATGCCCACGACCACCTTGCCGCCCTTGAACTCGTCGAGAGCACGGCGGAGCTTGAGCGCCGCCGTGGCCGTGTAGAAATGCTCGGCCTCCTCTTCGAAGTGCTCGATCATCTGGGGCAGGATCCGGCAGCCCGTGGACAGCACCAGGTAGTCGTAGGGCAGGACCGCGCCGCTGGCCAGGACGACGGTGCGGGCCCCGTCGTCCACGCGGACCACGGTGTCGACGACCAGGTTCACCGGCGCGTCGAGCAGCGAGCGCTCCGGGCGAGCCAGCCGCTCCTCGCGCTCGCCACCCATCGCGATGTACATGAAGCCCGGCTGGTAGACGTGCGCGCCCATCGCGTCTACGAGCGTGATGTCCACCTGGCCGCGGTCGATGCGGCTCCGGAGCTTGCGGGCCAGGAGATTGGCCGTGAGCGTCCCGCCAACGCCGCCACCCAGGATCAGGACGCGATCCATCACGTCACCTGGCCTTCTCGACCACGATCTGGTCGTAGCCATCGAGCGTCTCGAGCGAGACGAGCCGGTGGCCCGCCTTCTCGATCCACTTGGGGATGTCGATCCTGGAGCCCTTGTCGGACGACAGGACGGTGATCACGTCGCCGACCACCGATTCGCGGATGGCGCGGATGAGCTCCATCAGCGGCCCGGGGCAGTAGCTCCCGCGGGCATCGACCGTGCGGGTGATGGCGGGCTTGGCCTCGAGGACGGCGGTCATGGCGTGGCTCCTTCGGGTTGCAATGGGGTCAGATGAACAGCGGTGCCGCGCCGTTGGCGAGCAGCTCGATGACGGTGGCGGCGCCGACCGGCTCGCCCATGCCGTCGATCATGTCCGACCGCTTCAGGCCGAACATGTCCATGGTCATCTGGCAGGGCATGAGCTCGACCCCGAGCGCCATGGCCGCCTCGAGCAGCTCCTTCGGCTTCGCGACGCCGTACTGCTTCGCGAGCGTGCCCATCATCCATGGGCCCATGCCCATGAAGTTCATCTTGGAGAGCTTCCGGTGGCTGATGCCCGGGCGCTGCATGAACGCGAGCATCTTCTGCATCCAGCTCTGCCCGGTGATCCGGACCTCGTCCTTGACGAAGGCCTGGAGACCCCAGAACGTGAGGAACATCCTGGTCGGGGTGCCGCTGGCGGCCGCGGTGGAGGCCAGGATCAGCGATGCCCATGTCTTCTCGAGGTCACCGCTGTAGCAGATGATCACGAGCTCGCGGGGCTTCCTGTCGCCATCGGGGGCCCTGAACGCCTCGGCGAAGGCCTCGGGAACGCCCTCCACGTCGGCGATCGCCTCGGCGATCGGATCGAACGACTGCTTGGTCATGGTGGGCCTCACTTCCGGCGGATGACGAACCGATGGACGGTGCCCTCGGTGGTCTGTTCGACCAGATCGTGGCCGGTCGCGCGGCACCAGGCCACGAAGTCGCGCTGCGACCCGGGGTCGGTGGCGAGCACCTCGACGAGCGCCCCGGCGGCCAGCGGCCGGACGGCCTGCGCCGTCCTGACGATTGGCATCGGGCACGAGAGCCCGCGCGCGTCCACCTGGACCGCGATGTCGAGAACGGTCATGGCGCGCTCCCTCCGAGCGGTTTCGATGGCTAGATGAAGACGACCTGGCCCTGCCCCGCGTTGAGGTAGAAGGCGGTCACGCCCTCCACGCCATCGACGAGCGGGTCGAGGTCTGCCTGGTCGATGTCGAGCAGGTCCATGGACAGCGAACAGGCCTGGATGTCGACCTCGCCCAGGTCCTTCGCCTGGCGGAGCGTCTCCGCCCAGCTCACCTGGCCGGCGTGGCGCAGGTCGTCGACGTGCGCCCGGCCCTCGGTGCCGGCCTCGGGCGCAAGCCCGTGGTCGCGACCGATGCGGTCGCGTCGAAACGCGTCGAGCGCCCAGTACTGGAGGAAGACGTTCACGGGCTTGCCGATGGCCGAGGCGCCGGCAGTGAGGACCGCGGCGGCCTGGAGCTTGTCGTCCGTGCCCGAGAAGAGCACGAGGTTGAGCGGTTCGTCCATCGGGAGCTCCTTCGGGCGGGTCATAGCGATCGACCGAGCTGGATCAGGTGGGGCGCCGGTCGGACGGTCGCGAGGTGCGCGAACCGCTCGAGGCGGCGCTGGAGCACTCCCCGCATCACGTCACACGCGACGATCACTTCCGGATCAACGAGCCCGTAGCGGATCTCGCGCCCGTGACGGTCGGCCTCGACGAGGCCGGCGGCGCGGAGCACGGACAGGTGCTGGGAGACATTGGGCTGGCTGGCGCCGATGGCGGCAGCGATGCGGCTCACCTCGAGCGGTCCGTTCGCCAGCCGGTGGAGGATCTCCAGCCGGAGCGGGCTCGCGAGGACCTTGAGCACGTCTGCCTGGAGCCTGGTGATCTCGTCCATGGCCCGAGCATGGACGCATGCACGTTTGCGCATGAGTGCCGAGCGAACCCTTCTGGCAGGACGTCCATGCCCGCCCGCGGGCCGTCCGGCCCGACCCCTAGATGGTCTGGTTTGCCAGGCGGAGCTCGGCGACCGTTGATCCCTGCAGGGCCGCGAGGCGCGCGGCGTTCAGCCGCTCGCACGCCCAGTCCCAGTGGATCGCGACCACGTCGCCCAGTGCCGCATCCTCCACGAAGCCCGCCCCATCCGCCCAGCCGCGGATCCGCTCCACCCGCGGCGCGGCGAGCTCCAGCCTGCCACCGACCATGGCCAGCGGGACGGCGGACACGACGAGCGAATCGCCGTCCCGCTCGAGGACGCGGCCCCACCGGATGCGGCAGGAGTCCATCACCGCGAGCGCGTTGTCGATGTCGCCGGTGCGCATGAGCCCGACCTTGGGGAACACGTCGAGGACGTGGAAGGCGTGGTTCGGGACGGCGCCCGCTTCCGGCTTGCCACCGAGCCAGCGCCAGCCATCGCGGCGCAGGCGCGGCCGGAAGCGTTCCTCGAGGGAGCGCCCGAAGTCCGCCGGACGCACGCGATCCGCGAGGGCGCTGCCGAGCCAGTACGCCTCGACGACGTCGGCGGCGAGGGGGTCGGCAATCCCGTTGCTGAGGGCAATCAGGCGCAGGTACGGATAGGCGCCCTCGAATTGGCCCGCGAGCTCGCGGAGCCTCGCCAGGTCACGCCCGAGCGTTGCCTGCTGGAACAGCTCGCCTGCCTCGTCCGGCCCGCAGTAGCCGCGGCTGTTGGGCCCGAAGGCGTAGCGAGCGAAGCGAATGGGGCCCGACGCCTCCTCGATCGGGCGGTTCCAGTCTGCGGCCGCCGGCTCCGGCGAACGCAGGACGGTCTGCACGGCGCGTGGGGTCAGCCGGCCATCGCCGGGGCGGTGACGGGTCGCCAGCGTCGGATGGCGGTGACGACGAGTGCGCCGCCCGCGAGGAGCACCAGCAACTGCCCGGTCAGCACGGGGGGTGCCGGGATCGCGCCGGTCTGGAGCGCCTGGATCCCCGCGGTCACCGGCGCGCCCAGCACCAGGATGGCCGTGACGAGGCTTGCCGGCGCCCGCTTCAGCGCCGCGAACCAGGTTCCGACATACCCGGACAGGAGCAGGCCCGTGAGCAGGATCCAGCCCCACTGGACGCCGGTCAGGGCCCCAACCTTGGCGAGGGCACCGGTGACGGCGAGGTAGCCGAACAGCACCACGAGGCCGATCGCGAGCCGTCCAGCGCCGACCACGGCGGCCGGGACCTCGCGCAGGAGGCGCTTGGCAACGATCGTCTCGACCGCCCACAGGAGCGTGGCCAACGCGATCATCGTCTCGCCTGTGCCCCAGCTGACGCCTGCCGGCGTGAGGATCAGCGCTTGCCCCACCAGCAGCAGCGCGAGCGCGCCGAGCTGGGCAAGGCCCAGGCGCTCACCGAGCAGCGGCACGGCGAGGATCGCGACCCAGATGAACAGTGTCTTGTGGATGAACGCGGCGGACGGTGCGCTCGCCTGGGCGAGGCCGGTGAAGAAGAGCAGGAACGGAACGCTCCCGCCGATCACGCCGATCACGGCGAGCCAGCCCCACGAGCGCGCCGGGACGGCCCGGAGCTGGGCCGGACGGACGGTCGCCAGCGCCAGGCCGACCAGGACCAGCGCAGCCACGCCGTTCTTGAGCGTCGTGTACACCGCCGGGTCGGGCAGCTGCTTCACCGCCAGCCCGTTCACGAAGATGGACACGCCGCTGATGAGCGCCGTCCCGACGGCAAGGAGCACGCCCCACCGGAGCGTCTTCATCTGGAGCCTCCCGCATTCATGGCTGGCTTGAGGATTGCGTTGATCTCGGCCGCTTCCCGGGCGTCCAATCGACGCAGGACGCTGCCTGCCCCAACCAGCACCCAGTCGCCGACGACGACGTCGACGCGCATGCGCAACGAGGCGCGACGTCGACGCCCGTCGATCTCCACGATCGCGTCGTCCAGGTCAACCCCGACGACGCGGCCGGGAAACGAGATGCACATCGGTCACGCCCCGGGCGCAGCCGACGGACGCGGCGTTGCGTCGTTCATGGCTCAACTGTCGCGAAGCGGCCCGGGGCGGGGCAGGGCCGAGCGTCATCGGCGTGGTGCCGAATAGCCCACCACGGGCGGCCATCCGGCCCCTCCGCCGGCGTCAGCCGACGGACACCCCGCGGCCGCGGGCACGGAGCACCTGGACGACCAGGGCCGGCCCGAGCGCGACGATCGCGACCAGCGCCCAGTCGCGTGCGTCCAGCATCTCGGCGCGGAACGCGTCGGCAAGGACGGGCACGTACGGAATCGCGACCTGGATGACAACGGTGAACACCGCCGCAGCGAGCAGGACGCCGTTCCAGGACAGCCGGTGCAGCGGCTCGGTCAGACTCCGGTTGCCGTACGCACGCACGGCTTGGGCGCAGGCGAGCGCCGTGTAGGCAAGCCACTGGCCGTGTGCCGCGCCCCGGGGATCGGTCGCGAGGAGGACAAGGGCAGCGACCGCGCTGAAGCCGCCGGCCAGGGCGATGCGACCCAGCAGGCCCGTGGTGAACAGCGGCGTCTCGATGTGGCGCGGGGGCCGCGTCATGATGTCGGGCTCCGGTGGCTCGCGCTCGAAGGCGACGGACGCGGCCACATCGATGAACAGCTCCAGCCACAGGATCTGGATGGGCAGGAGCGGCCGGCTGAACCCGGCGACCGTCGCGATCAGCAGGAATCCCAGCAGCGCGACATGGGTGGAGACGAGGAAGACCAGGCCCTTCTGGATGTTGTCCACGATCCGCCGGCCCTCGCGCATCCCGTAGACCAGGGTCGCGAACGAGTCGTCGCCGAGGACCAGGTCGGACGCCTCGCGCGCGACCGCGGTCCCGCTGCCCATCGCGACGGCGACGTCGGCGGCGTGCAGCGCCGGGGCGTCGTTGACGCCGTCGCCGGTGACCGCGACGAGGCGGCCGGCGCCCCGCGCGACCTGGACGATCCGCCGCTTCTGGTCCGGCGTGGACCGCGCGATCACCCGCAGCTCCGGGAGACGCCTGGCCAGCTCCTCGTCGGACCACGACTCCAGCTCAGAGCCCAGGGTCACGCCGCCATGGTCCAGTCCGGCCTGCGTCGCGATGGCCTTTGCGGTGGCGGGGTGGTCGCCGGTGACCATGACCACCTGGATGCCCGCCCCAAGCGCGATCTGCATGGCGTCGGCGATGCCCGGCCGGAGGGCATCCGCGAACCCCACCAGGCCGCGCAGCGTCCACGGACGACTGTCGATGCGCCCTGCCACGCCGACGACACGCTCGCCGCGTACTGCCGCCGCCTCGAGGGCCGCGTGCCAGGCGGCGCGCTCCTCCGGTGACGCGCCGGCGTGGACGGCCACCGCTTCCGGGGCACCGATCACGAGCGTCTCGGTGACGCCGCCACGGCGCGCGACGGTGGAGCTGTACGGCCGGCTGTCCGTCACCGGCTCGGTCGAAACGAGGTCGGCCGGGTCGGGGTGCGCTTCGCCGCCCTCTGCCTCGACCGCGCGCACCAGCGCCCGCGTGAACGATCCGACGCCTATGCCCGCCTCGTGCAACCACGCGTCGTCCTCAGCGCGCAGCGCATCGGTCAGCAGGTCCAGGCGCGCTCCCGGGTCGGTGATGGGACCGTCCGGGCCTGTCAGCGATGCAATCGCGAGACGGTTCTGCGTGAGCGTGCCGGTCTTGTCGGTGACGACGAGGTCCACAGCACCCAGGACCTCCTCGGCGTTCAGGCGCCGGACCAGGACGCCGCGCTTCAGGAGGCGGAACGCCCCGAGGCCAAGCACGACGGCGAGCAGGATCGGTGGCTCCTCCGGGATCGCGGCGATGGCCGCGGAGATGCCGGCGAGCAGGTTCTCCCCGATGGGGTTGCCCCGAGCGAAGCCGAGGCCTGTCGTGATCCCGATAAGCCCGACTGCGACGACGATCAGGATCCGCACGAGCCGGTCCAGCTCGCGCTGGAGCGGGGAGCGGCGACGGGCGCGGGTGGAGAGGCTGCCGGCGATCCGCCCGACCTCGGTCTGCGAGCCGATCGCCACGACGATGCCCTCGCCTCGACCGGCGACCACGCTCGTGCCGGAGAAGGCCATGGAATGGCGAGTTGCGAGGACGGCGTCCGGTGCGTCCGGCTCCACGGTCGCGGGCTCCGGCAGCGATTCGCCGGTGAGGATGCTTCGATCGATCGAGAGCCGGTCCACCTTCGACACGCGGATATCGGCCGGCACGACGTCGCCGACGCGGATGATCACCACGTCCCCGGGCACGAGCGTTGCTGCGGCGACCTCCGTGATCTCGCCGCCGCGGCGGACCCGGGCGGAGGGCGCGGAGGCCCGGCGCAATGCCTCGAGGGCGCGCTCGCCACGAAACTCCGTGAGCACGTCGGCACCCACGATGGGCACGAGCCCGAACAGGATGAGGATCCCGTCGCGGACCTCGTTCAAGATGATCGCCCCGATGCCCGAGGCCATCAGCAGGAGCACGAACGGCTCGGTCGCGGCGTCGAGCACCATGCGCCAGACGGACGGCGCCTCCGCGCGCTCCAGCGCGTTGGGGCCCGCCGCGCTGGCCCTGCGCGTCGCCTCGGCCGGGTCCAGGCCCACGGCCGGATCGACGGCAAGGCGGGTAGCGACCTCTGCCGCGGTCAGCGCGTGGGCGTCGCCCACCTGCGTAGCGGGGGCCGGGCTCGTCTGCATGGGATCAGTGTGAACGCTGGACACCGAACGGCCCGCCGGCATTGCGGGCGGGCCGTTGGCTCGGTGCGAGAGGAGACCTCAAACGGCCATCGGCCGGGTCGTATACCTCCCACCCGTCAGATAACGCGTCGCCAGCTCGACGACGATGCCGAGGACCAGGCCGCCGATGAGGGCGGGCACGATCGCGAGCCCGTCCCAGACCGGCTCGAAGGTCCGGGCCGAGATGATGAACTCGCTCGCGATGATCGCGCCAAGGGCGGCCGCAATCGCGTCGGCGAGCCACTCAAATCCCGTCCGCGCCTCGCCGATGAACTGGGCGATGACGCCGAACAGCAGCGCGCCGGCAAGGAGCACCAGCCAGCCGCCGATTCCCAGGGTGATGGCAAGTTCCATTCTTGCCTTCCTCCTTTCCGACGCGGCCCGGCAGCGCCGGATCGACGTCATCGATCATGCTCGGCCGAACCGGGGGATCGCGGTAGGGCCGAGCGGCCCGATCGACTGGGCGCTGGAGCCCGATCAGCGGGCGACGATGACCGTCGCGTTCGCGTGCGAGGCGACGTGGCTGGAGACGCTGCCCTGCAGGAAGCGGGACAGCGCGCCGAGGCCGCGGGACCCGACGATGACCGTGTCGAAGCCGCCATCCTCGGCCACGCGCTCGATGGTCGTCGCGGGATCGCCGATCGGCTCGAGCAGCTCGGCCGTCTTGCCGCGCTCCGCGAGGATCTTCCGGGCTTCCTCGAGTGCGGCGGCGTGGATCCGCTCGTCATCCCATGGGTCCATGGGCGCCCGGCCTGGGTGATACGGCACCACGCTGACGACGCTGATCAGCGCCTCGAAGCGATTCGCCAGGTCGATGGCGGTGTCGAGTGCCCGGCGGGCGGGCTCGCCCCCGTCATAGGCAACCAGGATGCGTTTCATGGTGAGCTCCTTTCCGCTCCGGCACAGCACGGCCGGACGGCTCGATCTGATCGTCGGACTACCCGGACCCACCCGCTAGGGCCAACTGACCCGAACATGGTGGGACGGCTCAGCCGGCGACCGGGACCGGTGTTCTGGTCATCCGCACGATCGGCGCAATGACGTCCGCGAGCGACGGCCCGCCGACGGGCGCGAGGTCGTAGCGGACGCGCGTGATCGGCTTGTTGAGGTTCACGAGTCGCGCCAGGTCGATGGGCGTGGCCGACAGGACGACCTCCGCTTCGACCGCGTTGAGCGTCGCCTCGAGCTCGGCGACCTGCTCGCCGCCGTAGCCCATCGCGGGAATGAGCGGCTCGAGGCCCGGGTACTTCTCCAGGGTGGCTCGGATGGAGCCGACCGCCGCAGGCCGCGGATCGGCGAGCGACGCGGCCCCGAAGCGACGCGCGGCCACGACGCCCGCGCCGAAGTGCATGCCACCGTGGGTGAGCGTCGGCCCATCCTCGACGACGACCACCCGCAGGCCCGCGATCGGGGGCCCGTCGAGCGTCACGTCGGATCTGGCCGTGATCACCCGCGCGCGGGGGTTGAGCTCGGCAATGGACGCTTGGATCTCGTCCAGCTGCTCGGGGGTCGCCGAATCGATCTTGTTGATGATCACGACGTCGGCCATCCGGAGGTTCATCTCGCCGGGATGGAAGCGGCGCTCGTCTCCCGCTCGCAGCGGGTCGGCGACCACGATGTTCAGGTCCGGCCGGTAGAACGGGAAGTCGTTGTTCCCGCCGTCCCATAGGATCACGTCCGCCTCGAGCTCCGCCGCGTGGAGGATGGCGTCGTAGTCGACGCCGGCGAAGACGACCCGGCCCGCGTCGATGTGGGGCTCGTACTCCTCCCGCTCCTCGATGGTCGTGTCGTACCGGTCCAGGTCCTCGTGGCTCGCGAAGCGCTGGACCCGCTGGGCGACCAGGTCGCCGTACGGCATGGGATGGCGGATCACCACCGGGGTGAGCCCGCGCTCGACCAGGAGCGCTGCGACGTAGCGCGTCGTCTGGCTCTTGCCCGCCCCGGTGCGGGTCGCTCCGATCGCGATCACGGGGCGCCGGCTCCTGAGCATGGTCCGGGCGGGGCCGAGGAGCTCGAAGTCGGCACCTGCAGCCATCGCGCGCGATGCGGCATGCATCACCGTCTCATGGCTGACGTCGCTGTACGCGAACACCACCGTGTTGACCGCGTGATCGTGGATGAGCTGCTCCAGCTCCTCCTCCGGGACGATGGCGATGCCCCCCGGGTACAGCGATCCGGCCAGCTCCGGTGGATAGCGCCGGTTGGCGATGCCCGGGATCTGGGTTGCCGTGAAGGCGACGACCTCCACCGCCGGATCGTCCCGGTAGACCACGTTGAAGTCGTGGAAGTCGCGCCCGGCGGCGCCCATCACGACAAGACGCTGACGGTTCACGCGAGTCTCCTCCTCCGAGCGATGGTGCGACGGCGGGGCTCGTGCCCGACCAGCCGACGAAGGCGTGCGATGAGCTGACGGTCCGTGAGCGGCGCGCTGGCGGCCGTTTCGATGTGCCGGATCCCGCGCGGATCGGCATCGCGGACGACCCTGGCCAGATGCTCGTGGACGGTGCCCGGGCCGATCAGCTGGAGATCTCCGTCAGGCACTCGGTCGGCGACGGCTTCCAGGAACCGCGCCAGGTGCTCCAGGCGGCGCGGCTCGCCTGACGTCGCCGCGCTGCCGCCACCACCACCGGGCCGGACGCGTGGGTCGTGCCGGACCTGGCCAGATGACTGGCGATGGCTGGGAACGTCGGATTCGAGCCGCTCGACATGGGCCGACTCGTCTGCCCATCGGACGATGCGGGCCTCCCGGGCGTCGATCCACACCAGCGTGACGAGACGCTCGTGGGTGCGGACTTCCATGTGCAGCCTCCTGTTCGGGACGCCGCGTCCAGCCTGCGACGCGCGACAACCCTGCGCACCGGCCGATCGGCTTCGGATGGGATGCCGAAGGGCCCCATGTGGGACGGGCACGCAGGCTTCGGGACGTGCGTCCCGTCAAACACGGGTCGCACGGCCCTGTGGCCGGGCACCGCGGACGGCCAGCCTCGATGCATGCCAACGGATGCCGTCCTCGTGGCCGAGCGCGGTCGCGCCCTCATCGGACAACCGCTGCTCAACAAGGGCACCGCGTTCACGGAGGACGAGCGGGACGCCTTCGACCTGCACGGCCTGCTGCCCCCGCGCGTGAGCTCCATCGACGAGCAGGTCGCGCTCGAGCTGGAGCACGTCCGGCGCAAGGAGGATGACCTCGAGCGGTACATCGGCCTCGCGGCCCTCCAGGACCGCAACGAGACCCTCTTCTACCGCGTGCTGGCCGAGAACCTCGAGGAGTTCCTGCCCATCGTCTATACGCCGACGGTCGGCCGGGCGTGCACGGACTTCAGCCATATCTTCCGGCGGCCGCGCGGCGTGTGGATCACGCCCGCCGACATCGGGCGCATCGACGAGATCCTCGAGACGGCCGGCGGTCGCGCCACCCGCCTGATCGTCGTGACCGACAACGAGCGCATCCTGGGCCTCGGCGACCAGGGCGCAGGCGGCATGGCCATTCCGGTGGGCAAGCTGGCGCTGTACAGCGCGGCGGCGGGCATCTACCCGGCGCTCACGCTGCCCGTCTCGCTGGACGTGGGCACCGATCGCCGCGAGCTGCTGGACGACCCGCTGTACCTGGGCTACCGCGCGCCGCGGCTGCGCGGCGAGCCGTACGACCGGATGCTCGAGGCGTTCGTGGAGTCCGTGCGCCGCGTCTTCCCGGGCGCCATCGTGCAATGGGAGGACTTCAAGCAGCACAACGCGCTGCGCGTCCTCGACCGCTATCGCCACCGCCTCCCGAGCTTCAACGACGACATCCAGGGCACCGGCGCGGTGGTCCTCGGCGGCCTGCTCGCGGCGCGCGGCGGGGTTGAGAGCTTGCGCGCAGACCGCTTCCTGTTCCTCGGGGCTGGCGCCGCCGGGATCGGGATCGCGCGGCTCCTGGAGCGCGGTCTCGAGGCTCGCCGGACCCGCAACGGCGATGGACCCACCATCGCGATGATGGACAGCCACGGGCTCGTCCACCTCGACCGGCCGGGCCTCGGCGCGGACCAGCGCCCGTTCGCGGTGGATCGGGCCTGGTTCTCGGCGGCAGGCCTGGAAGAGCGCGACCTTGCCGACCCGCTGGCCATCGCTCGCGTGCTCCAGCCGACCGTCCTGATCGGCACGACCGGCACCGCCGGGACGTTCTCGGAGGGCCTGGTCCGGGAGGTCGCCCGACATTCCGATCGTCCGGTGATCCTGCCCCTCTCCAACCCGAGCGATCGCTGCGAGGCACTGCCTGAGGACCTGCTCGACTGGACCAGTGGCAAGGCCCTGATCGCGACGGGAAGCCCGTTCGCGATGCCGGTGGACAGCCGGGTGATCGGGCAGGCAAACAACGTGTTCATCTTCCCGGGCGTCGGCCTGGGTGCCCTCGTCGCGGAGGCGCGCGAGGTCACCGACGACGCGTTCCTGACCGCAGCCGAGGAGCTCGCGGGATCGGTGTCCGCGGACCGCCTCGCGGCCGGTGGCATCTACCCGGCCATCGGCGACCTCCGACCCATCGCCCGGCGCATCGCCATTGCCGTCGTCCGCCGCCTTCGCGACACCGGCTACGGCCGGCAGTTCCGCGACGAGGACATCGAACCCGCCGTCGATCGCGCCATGTGGACGCCGGCGTACCAGCCATACCAGCGGGCCTGAGGCCCCGAAAGGACGCACCTCCGATGATGAAGATCGCGGACGTGATGACCAGGCCGGTCTTCACGGTGCGGCGCGACACGCCGCTCAAGGACGTGGCGCGACTGCTCGTCGACCACGGCGTCAGTGGCGTGCCCGTGGTGGACGAGGACGGGACGGTGGCTGGCGTGGTCTCCGAGGCCGACTTCCTGCTCAAGGAGCAGGGCGCCGGCGAGATCCGGCATCGTCGCCTCGCGCGGCTCATCGGCGAGACGCAGGAAACGCGGCACCAGATGGAGGTCGTGGGCGCCCGGACCGCGGGCGAGGCGATGACGACACCCGTTGTGACCATCGATGCCTCCCGGTCCATCCGCGAGGCGGCCGCGGTGATGACCGGGCAGCACATCAACCGGCTACCCGTCACCGAGCACGGCAAGCTCGTGGGCATCGTGACCCGGGCCGACCTGGTGCGCGCCTACGTCCGCTCCGACGACGAGCTGCTCGCAACCATCCGGGACGACGTGCTCCTCAGGATCCTTTGGCTGGATCCGTCCGGGTTCAAGATCTCCGTCGCAAACGGAGAGGCCTCGATCTCCGGCCACGTGGAGCGGCGCTCCACCGCCGAGATCATCGAGGAGACGGTCCGGATGGTGCCGGGCATCGTGACGGTCAACGCGGACGTCAACTGGTCGATGGACGATCGCGACCTCAAGCCCGCAGAGCGCGACGCGATCTTCCCGTTCGGGCTCCGCTAGGGTCCGACTCAGGCGACGACCGGGGCGCCTCGCTCCAGCCCGAGGGCGAGCGCCCGCAGGTTCGCATCGACGACCTCGGGCCTGCCCTTCGCGCCGAGCGCCTCGCGCACGGCTGCCTCGCCGACGATCGGCCTTCGGGCGATGGCGGCGCCCAGCGCGATGACGCTGATCACGCGCTCGTCCCCGACCTCTCGCGCGAGCGCAGAGCACGGAACCCGCAGGATCTCCAAGTCGGTCCGCCCGGGCACCGCCTCGATGAGCGAGTCATTCAGCACCAGCAGCCCGCCCGGGGCCAGGAGCCCCTCGAACTTGGCGAGCGACGGCGGGTTGAGCGCGATCACGATGTCCGCGCGGTCCACGACCGGCGAGCCGATCGGCCGGTCGGCAACGATGACCGTGCACGACGCGGTGCCGCCGCGCATCTCGGGCCCGTAGGACGGGAGCCACGAGACGTGCTTGCCCTCGAGCATGCCGGCCTGCGCCAGGACCTGACCGGCGAACAGCAGGCCCTGGCCGCCGAACCCGGACAGGATCGTCGCTCGCTCCATCGTCATGCGCCCTTCGCGGCTGCGGCCCGGCGATCCACAAGGACCCCGAGCGGATAGACACCGACGACCTCATTCGCGACGTGGTCCATCGACTCCTGGGGTGTCATGCCCCAGCCGACCGGACACGTCGAGAGGATCTCGACGATCGACGTGCGCCCGCCGCCCAGCTGGTCCTCGAATGCCCGTCGGAGCATCACCTTCGTCTTCCCGATCTGGCTTGGATCCGCGATGGACCCGCGGGCCGCGTAGCTGACACCGGGGAGCAGCGCGAGCATTTCCGTGATCGGGATGGGGTAACCGGCGAGGCTCGAATCGCGGCCCTCCGGGCTGGACGTCGTGTGCTGGCCCAGGAGGGTCGTCGGGGCCATCTGGCCGCCGGTCATCCCGTAGATGCCGTTGTTGACGAACACGACGCTGATCCGTTCGCCGCGCGCCGCGGCGTGGATGATCTCGGCCGTGCCGATCGCTGCGAGGTCGCCGTCGCCCTGGTAGGTGAAGACGAAGGCATCGGGCCTCGTCCGGCGCACACCCGTCGCGACCGCGGGCGCGCGCCCGTGCGGGGACTCCACGAAGTCGATGCCCAGGTAGTCGTATGCGAACACGCTGCACCCGACCGAGGCGACGCCGATGGTCGTCGGGCCGAGGTGGAGCTCGTCAAGGAGCTCGGCGATGAGCCGATGGATGATCCCGTGGCCGCAGCCGGGGCAGTAGTGGGTGGGCCGCTCCGCGAGCAGCGACGGATGGCCATAGATGAGCCGGCGCGAGTCGCCGGACGGCGTCGTCGATGCCGGTCCTTGATCGGCGGCGCCGCCCGGAACGAGCGCATTGCGAGGTGTCGTCATGGCGTGGGTGCCGTGAGTGCCCACGCAACGCGCAGGCGATCCACGACCTCGCTCGGCGTCGGGACCATGCCCCCGGTCCGGCCATGGAAGAAGACCGGCACGCGTTCCACCGCGAGGCGCACGTCCTCCACCATCTGCCCGGCGGAGAGCTCCACGACGACGATGGCGCGGAGGCGAGGGGCCAGCTCGGCGAGGGCCTTCGATGGGAACGGCCAGAGCGTGATCGGGCGGAAGAGGCCCACGTGCAGGCCGTCAGCCCGCGCCCGCTCGATGGCGGTCCGCGCCACGCGGGCGGCCGTGCCGTACGCGACGACGACGACCTCCGCATCCTCCAGCTGCTCGCCTGCCCAGCGAACCTCCCGTTCGGTGATGGTCGCGAACTTGGCCTGGAGGTGCGCGTTATGCACTTCGAGATCCTCGGGCCGCAGGTGCAGCGACTTGACGACGCGGGGCTCGCGGCCGTCGGCTCCGGTCAGCTCCCAGCTCGCGGTGTCCCAGTCGGGCATTCGGAAGGTGGGCATGACCGGCTCCATCGCCTGGCCCTGGATCCCATCCGCAAGCAGGATGACGGGCGTGCGGTAGCGCGCAGCCAGCTCGAAGGAGTCCGCGACGAGCGCGACCGCCTCCGAGATCGACGACGGCGCCAGGACCGGCACCCGGTAGTCGCCGTGGCCGTGCCCCTTGGTGGCCTGGAAGTAGTCCGACTGCGACGGCCCGATGCTCCCGAGCCCCGGACCACCGCGCATGACATTGATCAGCACGATCGGGAGCTCCGAGCCGGCCATGTAGCTCATCGCCTCGGCCATCAGGCTCATGCCCGGGCTGGAGGTGGAGACGAGGACCTTCGCGCCGGTCGCCGCGGCGCCCAGGGCCATGTTGATCGCTCCGACCTCGCTCTCCGCCTGGACGAACACCCGACCGAGCTCGGGCATCCGTCGTGCCATCCGCTCGAGGAGCTCCGCCTGGGGCGTGATCGGGTAGCCGAAGTAGGCATCGCAGCCGGCCTCGATCGCGGCGTCGGCCATCGCCTCGTTGCCCTTCATCAGGCGCGGGCGCTCGGCGACGGCCGTCATGGGTGCACCGGCCGAGGGCGTGCGTAGATGGTGAAGACCGCGTCCGGACAGATCCGGGCGCACAGGGCGCAGCTCGTGCAGGCCTCCGCGTCCGTCAGCCGGATGGGATGGTGGCCGAGCTTGTTGACGACCGTCAGGTCGTTCTCGAGGACGTGCTTCGGGCACACGCCGATGCACAGCTCGCAGCCCTTGCAGCGATCGACGGCGATCTCGAGCGGCTGGAATATGGAGGTGCCTCGTCGCTGCGCCTGGGACACATCGGGAGCGATCGGCATCAGAACCTCCGACACGAACCTATGCCCGCGCCCGTCCCGGAGCGAGTGCCGAACGGCCCGGCCTGGGGCGCCGTTCGGCCGCCGATCGGGGGGCCGGTCTCCGAGGGGCGGCAAGTCGGGCCCGATGGCCCTGTCCCCCGGAGCCCCCCGCGTGGTTTGCTGGCACCCGGCTATCCATCACGCAGCAGGGGTGTCCCATGAAGAAGGTCCTCCCGTTCCTGTTCCTGTTCGCCGGGATGTTCGCGATCGCCGGCGTCCTGTTCCTCTTCGTCCGCAGCGATTCGCTGACGTCGAAGGTGCGCTCGTTCGACTGGCGCAAGGCGATCAACACCACGCTCGACGAGCCCGTGGTCGACGTCGAGATCCCCGTCTAGCGTCTCCCCGCCCATGGGCGGGACATGACCGGTGGCGCGCGCTGCGCGCAGGCTGCGCGCGCCCACCGGGCTCGGTCGATCCCTTGACTCCGTGAAGTCGCTCCCGCGCTGCCCGGCGGGCGGCCCTAGCTTGTGCCCGTCGCTCCGCCCAGCGCCGATCTGACGTTCGCGGCCATCTCCAGGTCCTCGCGGGCGAGGACCACCAGCACACGGGCGGCGCCGCCCACAACGCCGATCTCGCGGTCGCCTGTCCCGGTCGCATTGCGCTCCTGGTCGACCGCCACCCCCAGGAAGTCCAGCCCCTCGACGGCCCGCGCGCGGATCGCCGCGGCGTTCTCCCCGACCCCGGCCGTGAACGTGAGCACGTCGACGCCACCGAGCGGGACGGCCATCGCCGCGATCCCAGCGCGGAGCCGGTGCAGGTAGACGTCGCAGGCCAGCTGCGCGGCCCCATCGCCCGCGGCAACCCCGGCAAGGACCTGGCGCATGTCGTCCGTGCCGGCCAGGCCCTTGAGTCCCGCGTCGTGCTCGATCCCCTCGGCGATCTCGGCGACCGACAGGCCGCCCTGCTGCTGGAGCCACAGCACGAGACCTGGGTCCACGTCGCCCGATCGAGTCGCCATCACCAGACCCTCGAGCGGGGTGAAGCCCATCGTCGTGTCGATCGATCGACCGTCGCGGATCGCGGTAAGCGAGGCGCCGGCGCCCAGGTGGCAGCTCACGATCCGGAGGCCCGCGGCGGGCCGGCCCGCGAGCTCGGCGCTCCGTCGCGCGATGTACGCGTGCGACAGGCCATGGAACCCGAACCGGCGCAGCGGCCAGCGCTCCCGCCAGGCGCGCGGAAGCGCATAGGTGGATGCCGCCGCCGGGAG
Organism: Chloroflexota bacterium; assembly: GCA_016191395.1. Classification (GTDB taxonomy): domain Bacteria; phylum Chloroflexota; class Limnocylindria; order Limnocylindrales; family CSP1-4; genus UBA5189. The sequence continues at coordinate 40,417 of JACPOS010000017.1, read as the reverse complement.
CCCGGCATGGAACGCCGTGTCGAAGCACGCCACGTGCGGGACGGCTGGCAGGATCGCCCGGACCACGCGCAGTGCCGCGACGGACCGGGGCTGGTGGAGCGGCGCGAGCTCGGTGAGCTCTTCCAGCCGCGCGACGACGCCGTCGTCGACGATGGCCGGCGCGCTGAACTCGATGCCGCCGTGCACGACGCGATGGCCCGCGGCATCGACGCCGCCGAGCGCCGCGATCGCCGTCCGGACCGCATCGGGCGTTGCCGACTCCGGGCCATCCGTCCCGGCCATCGCGATCGCCGGCAGGTCGCTCGAGGCGATCAGCTGGTCGCCCTCATCGAGGACGCGCAGCTTCAGGCTGCTGGACCCCGAGTTGACGACGAGGATCCGCACCTCAGCCGGCCGCGCGTCCTAGTACGGCCACGTCCAGTCCTTGACCTCGGGGATGTCCTCGCCGTGCTCACGGGTCCAGTTGCGAGCACGGAGGCGCGAATCGGCCATCAGCTGGCGCACGTGGCCGGCCCGGTCGGCGAGGCCCGGCACGCGATCGATGACGTCCATCACGAGGTGGTACCGGTCCAGGTCGTTGAGCATGACCATGTCGAACGGCGTCGTGGTCGTGCCCTCTTCCTTGTAGCCACGAACGTGGAGGTTGCCGTGGTTCGTCCGCCGGTACGCGAGCCGATGGATCAGCCATGGGTAGCCGTGGTACGCGAAGATCACCGGCCGGTCGGTCGTGAACAGCGAATCGAACTCCGGCCCCGTCATGCCGTGGGGATGCTCATCCTCCGTCTGGAGCCGCATCAGGTCCACCACGTTGACAACGCGGACCTTGACGTCGGCCAGGTGCTGCCGGAGGAGGGCCGAGGCGGCCAGCGTTTCGAGCGTCGGGATATCGCCGCAGCAGGCGAGGACGACGTCCGGCACTCCGCCCATGTCGTTCGAGGCCCAGTCCCAGATACCGGCCCCGCGAGCGCAGTGCTCCACCGCCTCGTCCATGGACAGGTAGTTGAGCGATGGCTGCTTGCCCGCGACGATCACGTTCACGAGGTTCCGACCGCGCAGGCAGTGGTCCATGACGCTGAGCAGCGTGTTGGCGTCCGGCGGGAGGTAGACCCGGATGACCTCCGCCTTCTTGTTGACCACGTGGTCGATGAAGCCCGGGTCCTGGTGGCTGAACCCGTTGTGGTCCTGCCGCCAGACGTGGCTCGACAGGAGGTAGTTGAGCGAGGCGATGGGCTCGCGCCACTCCAGCTCCCGCGTGACCTTCAACCACTTGGCGTGCTGGTTGAGCATCGCGTCGACGATGTGGATGAACGCCTCGTAGCAGTCGAACAGGCCGTGCCGGCCGGTCAGGAGGTACCCCTCCAGCCAGCCCTGGCAGAGATGCTCGGACAGGACCTCCATCACCTGGCCGTGGCGCGCGAGGTTCTCGTCCACGGGCAGGATCTCCGCCTGCCAGGCCTTGCCCGTCGCCTCGAACACGGCCTGCAGGCGATTCGACGCGGTCTCGTCCGGGCCGAAGATCCGGAAGTTGTCCGGGTTGCCGCGGATCACGTCGCGCAGGAATCCGCCGGCCACCTTGGTGGCCTCGCTCGTCGTCGTCCCGGGCTTCTCCGCCGCGACCGCGTACGTGCGGAAGTCGGGCAGCTGCAGGTCCCGGAGCACCAGGCCGCCATTCGCGACGGGATTGGCGCTCATCCTGCGCTCGCCTCGTGGCGGCAGCACGGCGAGCTCCGGGACCAGCGCGCCGTCCGCGTCGAAGAGCTCCTCGGGGCGATACGAGCGGAGCCACGCCTCCAGCACCGCCAGGTGGCTCGCGTTGTCGCGGACGTCCGCGACCGGGACCTGGTGGGAGCGCCAGGTGCCCTCGACCTGGACGCCGTCGACGACGTCCGGGCCCGTCCAGCCCTTCGGCGTACGGAGCACGATCATCGGCCAGCGCGGCCGCTCGGTGCCATCGGCGCTCGCGACCGCACCGTCCCGCGCCCCCGCCCGGATCTCGGCGATCTCGTCCAGGACCCGATCCAGGGTCGCGGCGAGCTGTCGATGGACCTTCGCCGGGTCATCTCCCGACACGATGTGGACGCGGTGTCCGTATCCCTCCAACAGCGAGACGAGCTCGTGCTCGGGGATGCGCGCGAGCAGGGTGGGGTTGGCGATCTTGTAGCCGTTGAGGTGGAGGATCGGCAGGACGGCTCCGTCGCGGGCGGGGTCCAGGAACTTGTTCGAGTGCCAGCTCGTGGCCAGCGGGCCGGTCTCGGCCTCGCCATCTCCGATCACGCAGGCGACGATCAGGTCCGGGTTGTCGAACGCGGCCCCGTAGGCGTGCATGAGCGAGTAGCCGAGCTCGCCGCCCTCATGGATGGAGCCAGGCCGCTCTGGCGAGTCGTGGCTCGGGATGCCGCCCGGGAAGCTGAACTGTCGGAACAGGCGCCGGATCCCCTCGGCGTCGCCGGTGATCGCCGGGTAGACCTCCGTGTACGTCCCCTCGAGGTAGGCGTTCGCCACGAGACCCGGACCACCGTGCCCCGGCCCGGTGATGTACAGCATGTCCAGGTCGCGCTCGACGATGCACCGGTTGAGGTGTGCGTACAGGAGGTTGAGGCCGGGCGTGGTGCCCCAGTGGCCCAGCAGCCGGGCCTTGACGTGGTCCGACGTCAGCGGCTCGCGAAGCAGCGGGTTGTCGTACAGGTAGATCTGCCCGACCGACAGGTAGTTGGCCGCGCGCCAGTAGGCGTCGATTCGGCGCAGGTCGGTCGCGCTGGCTGGCCGGCGGGTCGCGGTGCTCATCAGGTGCATTGTGGCGCGCCGGAGGTCATCCGGGCGATCCGAACTTCCTTGCCTGCCGAATGCCGGCGAGCTCCTGGAGGCCGCGCCAGTTCGCGAGCCGGTCCTCGCGGGTCGCGAGGATCTCCGGCGTCGGTGCGCCATCGGTCGGGAAGTGGCCGGCGAAGCGGCCCTCGCTCCTGGCGAAGTCGAGGAAGTCGACCGGCGTGCCGTCGGGGGCGGCCGACCAGTCCTCGCGGAGTGCCGGGTTGCCCTGCAGCGACAGTCGCTCCGAGAACGAGTCGCCGCGGCGCGGGTCGTAGCTGAGCAGCGGGAACGCGCGCGAGTCAACGGCCAGCTTGGCCTGGCGCGTCGCCGCGTCGTCGGCGATGCCGTGCTCCGGCATGCACGCCGAGTACGCGATCACGACCGCCGGCCCCGGATAGCTGTTCGCGTCCAGGATGGCCCGATAGAAGTGGTTCAGGTGTGCCGGCGTGGTCTGCGCCACGAAAACCTCGCCGTGCGCCATCAGGATCCGGGCCAGCTCCTTGCGGCGCTCCGGGCGGCCGTGCAGCTCCTTGCCGAACGCGGACAGCTTCGTGACCTGGCCGCCGAACGTCGCCGTGGACGCCTGGCCGCCGGTGTTCGAGTAGACCTGCGTGTCCAGGACGAGGACCTTGATGTCCGCTCCGGACGCCACCATCCGTGACAGCGACTGGAAGCCGATGTCGTACATCGCGCCGTCACCACCGATGACCCACAATCGCCGGTCCGGGTGCCCCGCGGCATCCCAGCGCGACCGTACGCCGAGCGCCACGGCCGGCGCGTTCTCGAAGAGCGAGTTCGTCCACGGCACGCGGTATGGGTTGAACGGATACGTGCTGCCGAACACCGTGTTGCAGCCGGTCGCGGCCACGATGCCCATCGACTCGGGCCCATGGACCTGGCGTGTCGCGGCCAGGAGCATTCGGACCGCCGTGGCCTCGCCGCAGCCGGCGCACGAGCCGGCGCCGCCGACGTAGCCGATCGCGTCCTCGCCGAGCATCAGGTCCGCAAGGGCCTTCTCGTTGCGGTATTCCTTCGGGGAGACGGGCAGCGTCCGGAAGAACGCCATGTCGCGCCGGAACCGATCCAGCGTGGACTCGGGTGCGGCCTCGCCGCGGGGCGCCTCCTCGGCGACCTTGTCGAGCATGAACAGGGCGTCGTGTCCCAGCGCCGCGCAGACCTCGACACACTCGCCGCAGCCCTTGCAGTGGCCGGGATCCACGAAGATCCCGAACTGGCCGCGCTCGAAGCCGCGCTTCGCGGGCACCTCGCCGTACTTCTGCGTGTCGACGAAATGCTCTCGGGCAGTCACGGCGGCCAGCGCCGGCTGGTCGGCGGTGGCGGCGAACGTGTTGATTCGCTCGTCGAGCTGCGAGGCAGGCACCACCGTGCCCAGGATCGCGGTATCCGGGCAGGCGTTCACGCACGCCATGCACCCGACGCACTTCTCAGCGAGCAGCTCCGGGATGCGCGGGGCGAGGTGGCTGAAGTCACGAACCGCCGCCGTGCCGGGTGGGATCACGCTCCGGGCGAGGCCGGCATCCGCGGGCAGCTCCTGGTCGGCGACGCCGCGCCGGTAGGCCGGCACGACCGTGCCGCCGAACTCCTCGACGTAGGCGTCCATGTCCAGCAGGGGCGGTGCGACCGCGCGCAGGCGCTCGTCGTGCAGCTCCTTGAGCTCGCCGACCTCCTTCATGAGCAGCTCGGTCATCGGGCGGGCTCCTCGATGGGGTGGCCGCTCGTCTCGGCCGCGAGGACGTGGATGAGGTCCGTCATCGACAGCACGCCGATCGGCGTGGTCTCGTCACCGTCCTCCACGACCACGAGGCGGTGGATCTGGTGCTGCTCCATCTTCCGTGCGGCGACGATGAGCGGCGTCGAGCGATGGACCGTGATCGCAGGGCTGGTCATCAGGTGCCGGACGGCGAGGCCGGGCCAGTTCACCCACAGGTACTCCGTGCTGCGGGCACGGTTCAGGTCTGTCTGCGACAGCACGCCGACGAGCACGCCGGCAGGGTCCACCACCGGCAGCCCGTGCACGTGGTGGCGGTCCATGAGCTCCGCTGCCTCCGTGAGCGACGCGTCGGCGCGAATGAGGATCGGATGGGTCGCCATGTGGTCGGCCACGGTGGTGTTCATGCGGGTACTCCAACGGCAGCGGGGACGCCGATCTCGGCGGTCACGTCGATGAGGCCGTCCCACGCCTCGGCGATGACGGCCAGGTTTGCCTTGATGACGCTCGCGCCACGCTTGCCGAAGAACCGGCGGAGCTGCGTCCCGACACCCTCCATGAGCTCCTCGCGGCTCAGCCCCGCGCGCTCGGCGAAGGGCGCGACGCGGAGGAACACGCCGACGAGCGCGACGCCCTGCATGCGGATCTCCAGCTCCGGCCGTGGCGCGTGCCGGCGCGCGAGCGCCGCCGTGTCCAGGGCCGTCACCCGAATGCCGCGCGCGAGCAGCTCGGCGCGGGCTGCGGCCGGGATAGACGCCCAGATCGCCTCCGCCGACCCGAGCGATGATTGGATGAACAGGTCGCCGCCGTCCACGAGCCCGGCCAGCGGGTTGCCCAGCCCGAACGCGGACACGTCGTGGAGCGGCACGAAGTCCACCCTGTCCAGCTCCGCGTGAACGCGGATCGGCGCGTCGGCGATGGTGAGGTAGTAGGTGGTCGGGAGGCCCTTCTTCTCCGAGCCGTAGCGCGGGTAGGCCTGGACCTGCTTGCCGAACAGCTCGCCGGTCAGCGTGGCGACGAGCTTGTTGGTCGTCACGGAGCCGAACCCGCCGATGGAGTGGCCGCGCAGGGAGTACGAGCCGGGCGGCCGGAGGTCCAGCGGGGTCGCCGCGAGCGCGAGTGGATGCTTGATCCCGAGGACGCGAACCCGGTCATCCGAGTCGCGCCGGTCGGCGATCGCGTCGAACACCGCGACGAGGTCGCCTGCGCCGACGTCGCGCGATCCCAGGCCCGCGGCAAACGAGCGGACGCGCGGGACCATCTCCCCTTCCGCCGCTGCCTCGTACAGCGCGGATCGGATCTCGCGGGTCAGCGGGTTGGAGCCGGCCAGTGGCTCGTCCGTGCGCTCCACGACCGCGATTGCACGGGCGTTGCGCACCGCGGCGACCAGCTCGCGGCTCGGGAACGGTCGGAACGAGGTGAGGGCCACGCAGCCCACGGCGCGATCCTGAGCGCGCAGGTGATCGACCACCGCGATGGCGGTGTCTGCGATCGTCCCCATCGCGATGAGGATCTCGCTCGCACCTTCGGTGCGGTAGGTCGCGACGGGGTCGACCGCGCGTCCGGTCAGCTGCGTCCACTCGGCCATCGCCTCGGCAAGCACCGCCGGGATGCGATCCGTGTACGCGCGCTGGCCAATGCGGCCCTTCATGTAGCTGTCCTGGTTCTGGACGACGCCGGTCATCAGCGCTTCGGCCGGGTCGAAGAGGTCGCGGATGTGCAGCCGCGGGTCGCCGACGAACTCGCGCAGCAGCTCGTCCTCGGGGAGTCGCGCGTTCTCCAGCGTGTGGGTCGTGAGGAAGCCGTCCTGCGCGACGATGAACGGCGTCTCCGTGGCCTCCGCCACGCGCCGTGCGATCGCAGCCAGGTCCGCTGCCTCCTGCGCGTTGCGGGCGAACAGGATTCCCCAGCCGCAGTCGGCGACGGCCATCACGTCGTCGTGCCCGGCGTGGATGTTCAGCGCCTGGCTCGTCAGGGCGCGGGCACCGACGTGGAAGACGACCGGCAGGCGTTTGCCGGAGATGACGTACAGGACCTCTTTCATGAGGACCAGCCCCTGGCCCGCGGTGAAGTTCGTGACCCGGGCACCGGCGAGCGCGGCGCCCTCCGCCGCGGACGCGGACGAATGCTCGGACTCCGGCTCGATGAACCGCAGGTGGGTGCCCCATAGGTCCGTCCGGCCGTCGGCGACCGCCGCCTGGTAGATGGCGGCCATCGTCGTGGAGGGCGTGATCGGATAGACGCAGGCCACCTCGGCAAGTCGCGACTCGACGTGCGCGACCGCCTCCGAACCGTCGACGATCACCGGGATTCCCGGGTACTTGCTCAAGGTGTGCTCCCCGACTCTGCGGTGATTGGCTGCGAGAGCTCCTGGATCGCCTGCTCGGCGGCCGCCTCGAACGCGGCCATGCCGTCGCGGAGCGCGCGTGATCGCGTCTCGCCGAAGCCGAACCACTTGCCGCCGATCCCGACGAACAGGCCACGCGGGAGCTGGCCGCGGACCGCCTCGGCGATCCCGAGGACCTGGGAGATGGGGAGGGCATGCGAGGAGCGCGGCCCGGCTGCCTCCAGGCGGGCCAGCTCGTCGAGCGGGATCCGCACGACGGTGCCGGGCTCTACCCCGACGACCGTGTCCAGCACGAGGCACGCCTCACCGTCGGCGACGTCGATCAGGTCGGCCGCGTCGAGCTGTTCGCACCGGCGCACCTCGACCCGCTGGCGGAGTGCGGGATCCAGGCGCGGCAGGATGTGGGCAACCGCGCACAGGGCAGCGCCGTCGTCCCCTCGGTCAGCGGAGCCGCAGACGAGCACGCGAATCGTTGGTGCTGCGAGCGTCATGACGTCGCCTCCCGCCGGACCGACAGGTCGAGGAAGTGGGTTGCGCAGGAGATGCACGGGTCGTACGAGCGGATCAGCTGCTCCAGCGTGTGCGTCGCCGCGTCCATCGGCAGGTCCAGGACACGCGGTGCGAATGCGGCGATGTCCGCCTCGATCGCCGCCTGGTTCTGGGAGGTGGGCGGGACGATCGTCGCCGCGGCCACCTTGCCGTCCTCGCCGACCTCGTAGCGATGGAAGAGCAGGCCTCGCGGCGCCTCGGTGGCCCATGCCGCGATGCCAGGTCGGGGCTCCCACGCCACGGCCGCCTGCTCGGGCGGGATGTACGCATCCATGATGTCGATCGCCTCGGCGGTCGCATGGACCAGCTCGATCGCCCGGGCCACGATGCTCCGGTACGGGTTGAGCCGGATGGACTCCAGGGCGCCACTGGCATCCAGGGCCGCCCGCGCGATCGGGTGCAGCTGTTCGTGATCCAGCTCGATCCGCGCGGCAGGACCCAGGAGGTACGGCAGGTTGTCGCTGCCGCGCGCCTGGAGGGCGTTGGACCACGGGACCTGGACCTCGTGGAACGCCTCGCCCCACGCCTGGGGCGCGAGCGCGAGGCCGTCATTCGAGACGATCCGGCCCTCGTTCATCGGGTACTCGGTGGGGTTGTGCAGGGCGACCAGCCGAGGCTCGCGCTCGAAGACCGGCGGCGTGAGCCCCAGGGCTACGTCGACCGTCGCGCGCGCGAGGCGAAGGCCCTCCTCCAACGCCGGCCGCATGGCCAGCAATTGGGCCCGCCTCGGCGCGCGCGACCAGCCGCCGACCCGAACGCTGACCGGGTGGATTGCCCGGCCCCCGAGCAGGCCGAGGAGCCTGTTGCCGATCTGCTTCAGGCGCAGGCCGTCCGCCACGAGCTGGCGATGGTCGCGCGCGAGCTCGACCGCGCTGGGATAGCCCAGGAAGTCGGGCGCGTGAAGCAGGTAGATGTGCAGTGCGTGGCTCTCGATCCACTCGGCGCAGTAAAGGAGGCGCCGCAGGGCCCGCGTGGACGGCTCCACCTTCACCTCGAACAGGTCCTCGAAGGCGTGGACCGCGCTCATCTGGTAGGCGACCGGGCAGATGCCGCAGATGCGCGACACGATGTCCAGCACCTCGTCAGGCGTCCGGCCCGCGACCAGCGCCTCGAAGTAGCGTGGCGCCTCGAAGATCTGGAGCCGCGCCTCGGCAACCATGCCGTCGCGGACGAGCAGGTGCAGCGAGCCCTCGCCCTCGACGCGGGTCAGGTTCTGCACCTGGAAGCGCAGGTCACCGGCGTGCATCGGGGTCCTCCGGGCGCGTGCCCCAGACGGGCGGCGTGTGCTCGCTGTGCTCCGGACCGTGGGCCGTCGCCGGGCGGAGGGGGATCTGCGGTCGACCACCGAGCCGGTCGGTAACCGCGCGGAAGGGCTGCGCGGCGCCGGTGAAGCCGGCGAACAGGCGCCCCACGTCCTCGCGCTTGAGCCCACCGAGCGCGGGCCCATCGACGAACCAGCTGGCCAGTCCGTCGACGTTCGCGCCCTCACGCGGTCCGAAGCAGCCGTAGCAGCCGCGGCCGATGCCCGGGCAGATCGCGCCGCAGCCGGTCTGCGTGACCGGACCGAGACACGGCTCGCCGCGCGTCACCACGACGCACTCGAGGCCGCGCCGCTTGCACTCCAGGCAGACCGCCTGGTCCGGCAGCTGCGGACGGCGGCCGGTCGTGACCGCGGTCAGGAGCTCCACGAGCTGGTGGGCGTCGATCGGGCAGCCTCGGAGCTCCGCGTCCACGGTGACGTAGCTCGAGATCGGCGACGCGACAGCGAGCGATTCCACGAACGCCGGCGCCGGGTAGACGGCGGCCCGGAAAGCCTCGTGCTCTGATGCGGTCCGCAGCGCCTGAATGCCACCGGCGGTGGCGCACGCTCCGATCGTGACGAGCGTCTTCGTCGCCGCGCGGAGCCTGGCGATCTCCACGGCCTGCTCCGGGCTGGAGATGGAGCCCTCCACGAACAGGACGTCGAACGGTCCGGACGACCGGCGCGAGGTCGCCTCGGCGAACTCGACGAACTCGAAGCGCTCGGTGAGCGCGAGCAGCTCGTCCTCGAGGTCCAGGATCGTCAGCTGGCAGCCGTCGCAGGACGCGAACTTGACGACGCCGACACGCGGGCGATTGAGGGTCGTGGCCCGCTTCGACACCTGCGCCGTCGGGACTGGTGGGAGCTGCATCACAGGCCTTCCCGTCGAAGGTCGTCGCCGAGCTCGGCGACGGAGAACACCGGGCCGTCCCGGCAGACGAAGCGCGAGCCGAGCTGGCAGTGCCCGCACAGGCCCACGCCGCACTCCATCCGGCGCTCAAGGGTCAGCCAGGTGTGCTCCCGGGGTACGTCGAGATCACCCAGCACGTCGACGACGGCGGTCATCATCCGTTCGGGTCCGCACACGAAGGCGGTCACGTTCTGGCCGGTCGCCTTCGCGTTCCGGAAGATGTCCGTGATGATGCCCACCCGCCCGAGCCACTCCGGGCCGGCGCGATCCACGGTGGCGCGGATATCCAGGCCGCCCGCGGCGAGTGCGTCCATCTCCGCGACGAACAGCCGGTCGCGCGGGGTCCGCGCCCCGAGATAGACACGGATGGAGCTGAACCGGTCACGCTCCGCGAGGACCTGGTCCAGGAGGCCACGCAGCGGCGCGAGCCCGATCCCGCCGGCCACGATGGCGACGTCGCGCCCGTACGCGTCCTCGATGGGCCACGGCCGTCCCAGCGGCCCGCGCAACGCGAGCTCTGCTCCCGGCCGGAGGCGCGTCATGAAGCTGGTCGCCGGCCCCGCCGCGCGGATCGTGAGCTCCAGGCCGTCCGGATTGATGCGCGAGATGGAGATCGGCGGGATCGCGAACGCGGGTACCGCCACCATGACGAACTGGCCCGGTCGCGCGGCGAGGAGCGCAGCGTCGCCGGTCACGAGCCGGAGCGTCGCGGTGTCGGCCGTCTCGGGGCGAACCTCGGTGACGGTGGCAGTCACGTAGTCGGTCCGGATGGAGCCGGGCTGGAGCGCGGTCGGCGCCATCGCCAGGATCCGCGTGCCCTTGACCGCGATCGGCGCGGCTGCGGGGGTGGTTGCCGGGGCCGCTGCCGGCAGGTCCGTGATCGCGGGGCCCGCGATCGCAGCCAGCTCCTCGCGAACGTCGATCCCGACCGGGCACCACGCGATGCAGCGGCCGCAGCCCACGCAGCCGGAGCTGCCGAACTGGTCCCACCACGTCGCGAACTTGTGCGTGAGCCACTGCCGATATCGGTCCGCGTGATGCGGCCGGAAGCTCCCGCCGCCGGCGACCTGCGCGAAGCCGGCCGTGAAGCAGCTGTCCCACTGACGCGTCGCCGAGGATTCGCGGCCATCCAGGTCGGACTCGATCACGGTTCCGGTGCAGAAGCAGGTTGGGCAGACCAGCGTGCAGTTCGCGCAGGCGAGGCAGCGTTCCGCGATCGCCTCCCAGCGCGGGCTGTCGAGGTTCGCCAGCAGCCGGTCGTGCAGGCCCTCGGCCTCGACCGCGTGGCCCATGGCGTCGCGGACCTTCGTTACCTGCTCGATCGCCGCCCCGACGCGGAGCGGCCCGGCCTCAGCAAGGTCGAGCCCGGCGAGCAGCCGCTCCCCTGCAGGACTGTCCGACCTGGCCACGAAGCCCCCGTCGACCTCCGCGAGGACGACGTCAGCGCCCGTCGTGACCTCCGGGCCGGTACCCATCGAGGTGCAGAAGCAGGTGGACGTGGCGAGCGCGCACTCGACGGCGACGACAAGCAGGTCGGCGCGGCGCGCGGCGTAGTCCGGATCAATCGCTGGCCCGCCTGCCAGGACCCGGTCGTGTACCGCGAGGGCGGCAAGATCGCACGCCCGGGCGCCGATCACGGCGGTCGGCTGGTTCGCGGGAGCCTCCACCCTGACACCGAGCGAGCCGTCCTCGCGGGTCTCCACCGTCAGCGCATCGACGCGCGACGGGAACGTCCACGGCTTGATCCCGCTCCACGCGGGGCCGTTGTCGAACGCGCGACCGGCTGCGCGATCGTTCGCGGGCCGGCGGCTGAGGCGAACCAGGCCAGGTGCCGCGGAGGCGGTCCACCCGAACGGCAGCTCTGCCGCGCGCTCGATCTCGGCCATCTTGATCCCGCCATCCTCGACAACGGGCCCAACGACGCGGCGCCCGTCGGCATGCAGCGCGCCGATCAGGTCGTCGAGGCGGCCCACGGGCAGGAACCGCGCGCCGGCCATCACGGGCCAGCGGTTCTCGATCACCATGGTTCGTGGACCCGGGCGCCGAACATGTCGAGCAGCTGCTGCCAGCTCCCGCTCAGGCGGTCGGAGACGGACTCCAGGACCAGCGGCAGCAGCTCCGCGGCGAGCTCGCAGTCCGCGGCGAGGCGGTCCCGCAGGGCGACCGCATCGATGGCCAGCAGGCGCGTCGGCTCGGTCGCGACCGCATCCACCGTCGCGCGATACGGGGCGACGACCGCCGACCAGCCGAGCAGCTCACCCGGCTCCACCGTCACGATCGTGACCCTGTCGCCACGCTCGGGGACGCGGAGTCGAAGTGCGACGCGGCCCTCGAGGATCGCGCCGAGGAAGGGGGTGTCGGTGCCCTCGCGCAGGATCACGGCGCCCGCCGGGTAGGCGACGGGTCTCGTCAGCTCGGCGAGCCGCGCGTGCACGGCTGGGGACAGGCGGTCCAGGGCGCTCGTGATTCGTGTGGTCATGAGGGGCGATACCTCCGCACCCCCACGCTACCGAGGGTCCCCCTCGATCGAGAGCGCCAACCGGCCCCATCCGCCGTCCCGTAGGTCCCACGGCACGCGGGACCTACGGCCTAGCGGGCCAAACGGTTCGGGCCGTTCGGCCCTACCCCCCTGCGGAATCCACCGGCAGGATTGACCCGCGTGGGTGTCGGAGGGACGCCCGACACCCACCCAACCCCTGCGTGGATTCGGCGGCGTGTTTCGGCGCGCCCGGTCGGCGGCGCGCCCGATGGGCGCCGCGGCGCGTCAGCCGCGACCGTCAGGCCAGGTGGAGGCGCTCCGCCTCGTGCTCCAGCTCGTCGCGGAATGCCGGGTCGGCGATCGCGATCAGCGCCTTGGCGCGCTCGCGCAGCGACCTGCCCCACAGCTCCGCGATGCCGTGCTCGGTCACGACCGTCCGCGCATGCGCGCGGGTGGTCACGACCCCAGCACCCTCCTGGATGCTCGCGACGATGCGCGACCGCCCGCCGCCCTGCGCTGACGACGGCAGCGCGATGATCGCCTTGCCCTCGCTCGCGAGCGACGCGCCGCGGACGAAGTCCATCTGGCCGCCTACTCCGGAATACATCCGGTGGCCGATCGAGTCGGCGACGATCTGGCCGGTCAGGTCGATCTCCACCGCCGAGTTGATCGCGGTCATCCGGCTGAACGTCCGGATGACGTGGGTGTCATTGGTGAAGTCGACCGAGCGCATCTCGATCATCGGGTTGTCCGCCACGAAGTCATACAGGCGCTTCGTGCCCATCATGAACGCGGCGACGATCTTGCCCCGGTTGCGCTCCTTCATGGAGCCGTTGATGACGCCGGCCTCGACGAGGTCCACGATGGTGTCGGTGAACATCTCGGTGTGGACGCCCAGGTCGCGCTTGCCCGTCAGCGCCGCGCCGACCGCGGCCGGGATCGCGCCGATGCCCATCTGGATCGTGGCACCGTCGGGCACCAGGTCCGCCACGAACTCGCCGATCCGTCGCTCCACGTCGCCGATCTCGCCCATGTGGACGTCGTAGGGCGGCACGTCGCACTCGACGGCGAGGTCGATCTGGTCGACGTGGATGAAGCTCTCGCCGAGCGTGCGCGGCACCGCGCGGTTGAACTGGACGATGACGGTCTTCGCCGCCTTGATCGCGGCGTGCATCGCCTCCACGCTGGTGCCCAGCGAGCAGAAGCCGTGCGCGTCCGGCGGGGTCGCGTTCACGAACACGAAGTTGAGCGGGAGCATCCCCGATTCGAACAGGCGCGGCACATCGGACAGGAATGCGGGCACATAGTCCGCGCGCCCCTCGTTGACCGCGGCGCGGGCGTTGGGGCCGATGAACAGCGCCCGATGCCGGAAGTGCGGAGCCATCGCGGGGGCAAGGTGGGGCCCCGGACCCTCGCAGTGGAGGTGCACGACGCTGACGGCCTCGAGCTCCGGCGCGCGGGCAACGAGCGCGTCGAGGAGCACGGACGGCGTGGCCGCCGCGCATTGGAGGTAGAGCTGGTCGCCCGAGCGGATGCCGGCGACGGCTTGTTCAGCCGAGACGATCTTCATGCCCGGAGCATAGGAGGGCCGCCCCGATCGGCCGGTCGGCCGAACGGCCCCACGGGGCCGGGCCGTTGGTCGCGCCGATGGTCCGCTCGGAGATGCCGCTCAGAGCCGCAGCTCCGCGAGCAGCGACTCCGCCGCGGCGCGCGTCGGTTCGTCCTCGCGCGCCCGGGCCCACGCGGCGGCAAGCCAGCGATCGAGCTCCGACGCGTCCACGCCGTGTTCCGCAGCGACGTGGCGCCGGTTCACGGCGTCACGAAGGAACGCGGTGAACAGGACCTGCGGAGCAACGGCGTCGATGCGCGTCGCCGCCCCCGGCGTGAAATCGACGGGCACGATGAGGCGCCCGAAGAACGCCCCGATCGCGCCCGCCAGCGAGTCCGTTCCCTGGCTGTGCCCGCCCCAGCGCACGATCGGCACGGGCGACCTCAGGTGAGCCACGGTCAACCCGCCCTCGAGGCCGGCCATGCGCATCGTGCCGCCGAACGTCAGGAACCGGTTCTCGACCGGGATCCGGTCGACGACGTGGACGTGGCCCCACGCCGCGTCGCGCGTGGCGTTCGTACCCGGCGGCAGACGACCGAGGGTGACGAGTGCGGCGCCGTGCGCGTCCGGTCCATAGAACGAGACGAATTCCGGGTCGAAGTGTCGAAGCGTTGGCTTGTCCCGCAGCCCGACGATGAGGTGGCCCTCGCTGGAGCCGGTGCTCCCGTCGCCGATGAGCCGAAAGCCCAGCTCACCGACGAGCGCCGCGGCCGCAGCCGCCCAGCTGGTGGGTGCATCGAGCCGCGCGACGAGCGCGTCGGTGGTGATCCGCTCCTCCGCGAGGACACGCGCCGCCCACTGTGCCGCCGGGAGGACGGGCGTGTTCGTGTCAGCCTCGCAGCTTCTCACCGAGCAGCGGGAGCACGAAGAGCTCCTCCTGGGCGAGATGCGCGGACAGGAGCGCGTCCAGCCGGGCCATCGCGGCGACCAGCGCGAACTCGATCTCGCGAGTCCATCGCTCGTGCGCGACGGTGGATGCCTTCTCGAGTGCCGAGGCAAGCTCGCGGATCTGCTCGTGCTGGAAGCGCAGGCCGCGCGTGGTCCACGGCGACCCGGTCTCCTGGTCCATGTGGGCGAACAGCCAGGCCTCCTCCCAGGCGGCATGCGGCAGGAAGGCGCGGTGCATCCAGGCGGTGGACCGGGCTACCCGCTCGGCGAGCTCCGGGCGCGACAGCCGGTGGGCATCTTCGATCGCGCCCTGGAGGGTGGAGAGGCCAACACGCAGGGACTCGTGCTCGCGTTCGAGGATTCGCTCCTCGACGACGTCGGCGGTCATCGGGCAACCCATGGCAGGGACCTCCTCAGTGCGCCGCCGCAAGCGACGGCTCGAGCATGCGGAGCTGGTCAACGAGGTCGGCGGGGCGCGGCACCATGGCCTGGCCGACGTCGATGAGGCGGTCCGGCCGGCGATACAGCGCCACGTACTCGCGCTCGAATGCGACCCTCGCGGCGTCCGCGCCCATGACGACCAGGCGGTCGCAGCCGGCGGCCTCGTGGACGACGCGAAGCAGGTAGTCCGTCTCCGGCTCGAACGACCGATCGACCTTGGTGACCTCGGGGCGGCCGTCATGCCCGCGTGCGACGAGCGCGTGCGAGCGATCCAACCAGACGACAGCGGCCTTCCGGCCGGGGATTGCAGCCAAGCGCGCGTCCATGGGAAGCCTCCTACTCGATTCGGAGGCTATGCCGGACCCGCTCCGGCTGACACTGCCGGATGGCCCCCCGGCGCGGGCCGGGCGTCCCTCAGTCGACCCCGCGACCGATTCGGTGCTTGGCGACGAACGCCGCGGCCTGGGCCCGGCGCTCCAGGTTGAGCTTCGACAGGATCGAGCTGACGTAGTTCTTCACCGTCTTGTCGGACAGGAAGACCTCCGTCGCGATCTCCTTGTTGGTCTTGCCCTCGGCAACGAGCATCAGGATCTTCTGCTCCTGCGACGTGAGGAGCGCCAGCTCATCCGTGTGGCCGCCGGTCGCGATCCGCCGGACGCGCTCCAGCACCTTCTCCGTGACGGCCGGATCCAGCAGCGATTCACCGCGCCCAACCGCCTCCAGCGCGGCGACGAGGTCGCGCGCCCGGACCTGCTTGAGCAGGTAGCCAGCGGCGCCCGCGACGATCGCGGACAGCACGGCCTCTTCATCGGGGTAGGAGGTGAGCATCACCACGCGCGTCGCCGGCAGCTCCGCTCGGATCTCGCGGCAGGCCTCGATGCCAGAGCCGTCGGGGAGGCGAACGTCCATCACCACGATGTCCGGCTCGAATCGGCGTGCCTGCTCGATGGCCTCGGCGACGTTGCCGGCCTCGGCGACCACCTGGAAGCCGTCGCGACGGTCCAGGAGCGCGACGAGGCCCTGGCGCACCACCTCGTGATCATCGACGATCAGGAGGCGGAGCGTCTTCGCGACACCGGTGGCACGCGCTTCGGTCACGATGGGCTCTCCGAGGGGGCGAGGGGCAGCCGCACGATGATACGCGTGCCCAGTGCCGGCTCGCTCTCGATTGCGAGCGTCCCTGCAAGGCCGGCGGCGCGATCGCGCAGGTTGGCGAGACCGAAATGCCCGGTACCCAGGCGTTGCCGAGGGTCGAATCCAACCCCGTCATCCTCGATGCGAAGGACCGCTTCATCCCCCAGGACGCCGATGGACAGCCACGCCCGCTGGGCTCCGCTGTGGCGGGCGACGTTGCTGACGGCCTCGCGGGCGATCTGGAGCACCTCGTGGGCGCCCTCCGGGTGGAGTCGCCGTTCCAGGACCGCGGCGCCGGACAGATCCAGCGCCATCTCCACGGGAGACCCGGACAGGAGCTCCACGACCATCTCCTCGATGGCGCCGGCGAGTCCCCCGTCGATCTCCGACCCAAGGCCCACGATCATCGTCCGGATGTCGCCGATGGTGGTGTGCAGGCGGTCGATTGCCCGGTCCACCCGCGCCACCGCCGCCGGGTCGGCCGCGATCGTCTCCGACATGTCCTCAAGGGACAGGCTCACGGCGTAGATGCTCTGGATGATCCCGTCGTGCAGGTCGCGGCTGATGCGCAGCCGCTCGTCCACGATCGCGAGCTTCTGGACCTCGAAATGGAGCTCCGCGTTCTGGATCGCGATCCCGGCGTGGACGGCGAACATCTCGACGAGCTCCTGGTCCTCCGGGCTGAACTCCGCTCCCGGCGCTCCACCATCCTTCTCGGTCAGGTACAGGTTGCCCACGGGAACGCCGCCGATCAGGACGGGGACGCCGAGCAGCGAACGCATCGGTGGGTGGTGGGGCGGAAAGCCGTAGCTGTCGGGATGCCGGGAGATATCGGGGATTCGGAGCGTGACCCCATCCCGGATGATCGTGCCGAGGAGCCCATGGCCGCGCGGTGGCGGGCCGATCAGCGCGCGTTCCTCGGCCGTGATGCCACTGGTGATGAAGCGTTCGATGCTGACGTCCGGACCCACGATCCCGAGGGCCGCGTAGCGCGCGCCGACGAGCTCGCGAACGCTGTCGACGATGAGCTGGAGCACGCGGTCCACGTCCAGCTCGCCGGCGATTGCGCGCGTCGCCCTGTCGAGCGCGTAGAGGGCGTCGTCCGATCTCACGGGCGAGACTCTAGCAGCGGCCCCGATGGCCCCCCAATTTCGTGCCGGAGGTCACTTCTGCGGCACGGAGCCCCGCGTAGCATCCGCCCATGCTTACTGCGTCCCGCTCCAATGGCGTTTCGGACTCCACCCTCGAACCGTCGTCCGAGCCGCCTGCCGTCGACGCCGGTCGCCGCAGATTCCTGCGCGGCGCCGTGGTCGCCGGAGGCGGCCTGGCCGCAGCGGCGCTCGCGGCCTGCGCGCCGTCGTCATCGGTCGCACCCTGGGCATACGCCCCTGTTGCCTCACCCGCGGCCACGCCCGCCGCCACCGGCGGGTCCGGCCCAACCAGCGCCCCCGGCACGGCCGCCCCGAACCCGACCACGGACCACGGCGCCTCTCCGGCCCCGACGACGGGTACCGGTGGCGACAGCCAGGACGCCGCGGCGCTCGCAGTCGTCAAGCGCTTCCTCGACGGCGAGTACGGGAAGGTGGACGGCGCCGGCAACCAGCCGTACGGCGACCCCCGCCTCGACGGCGGGACGAAGGTGTTCGAGCTGTCCGTGGACAAGATCAGCCACCGGATCGACGCGAACAAGGACCCCGTCGCCGCGCTCGGCTTCAACGGCATGTGGCCGGGCCCTCGTATCGACATCATCGAGGGCGACCGCTTCCGCGCGATCTTCAAGAACAACCTGGACGAATCCACCGGCATCCACTTCCACGGCCAGCAGCTGCCGAACAACATGGACGGCGTCCCGCTGATCACGCAGGACCCGATCAAGCCGGGCGATTCGTTTACGTACGAGTTCACCGCGAAGACGGTCGGCTCGCACATGTACCACTCGCACCACAACGCGACGGACCAGGTGGGGCGTGGCCTGCTGGGCGCGTTCATCGTCCATCCGAAGGACCCCGCTCAGCGCGTCGACCGCAAGTACGGCGTCAGCCAGGACATCGTCTGGATCAGCAACGACTCGCTCGGCGGCTTCACGATCAACGGCCGCGGCTTCCCCGCCACTGCCCCGATCGTCGCGAAGCTCGGCGAGAAGATCCTCGTGCGGTTCCTGAACGAGGGCGTGATGATGCACCCGTGGCATCTTCACGGGATGCCGATGCATGTCGTCGCGCGCGACGGCTACGAGCTCGGCGGCGCCTCGTTCCGCTGCGACACGTTGGGCGTCAACCCGGGTGAGCGGTGGGACGTCGTCATCGACTGCACGGAGAAGGGCGCCTGGGCGTTCCACTGCCACATCCTTCCGCACGCGGAAGGCCGCCAAGGCATGTTCGGGATGGTCACGGCACTCGTCGTCCAGGACGCGACGGCCGCCGCGACGTCCGCACGGACCGGGGTGTCGTCCGTCGTCAGCGCAGCCGCATCGGCGGGCTCCACCTCGACGCTGTGCAGGGTGCTGTGATCGTGCTCCCCGAGGCCCGTCCCGCGCCGGGTCCACGCACCGCCAGCGCGGTGCGTCGAATCCTGCTCGCGACGGACCTCTCGCCCGCGTCGGAGGGGGCGACCCGGCAGGCGATCGACCTCGCGCGCGACCTCGCGGCGAATCTCCTGATCGTGAGCGTGATCGACCCGGCGGCCCGGGGCGTCCCCGGCGGACGGGTGGAGCGTATGGACCAGCGGCGCGCGAGCCGCGAAGCGGCTGCACAGGAGGTGGTCATCCGCGGCCGCGCCGCGGGTGTCGCCGTGTCGTTCATGGTCTGGGAGGGCGAACCCGGGCCGTCGATCGTGGACGCCGCGACCAGCGAACAGGTGGACATGGTCATCGTTGGCAGCCATGGCCGCGGATCCATGGGCCGGCTGCTGATCGGCAGCGTGTCGGAGCACGTGGTCCGGCACGCCCCCTGCCCCGTCCTCGTGGTGCGCGCCCGCGCCCAGGCCCCCGCGGAGCCGATGCCGCTCGTCTGATCCGGCGCCGGGTTCCGTGCCCGCGGCTATTTCGTGTACGCGCCCCCGGGGTCCAGCTCGTCGCGGATGAGGCGCAGCTCCTCGGCCGTCGGCGCCGGCGTCTCCGTGAGCGCCTCGGCGACACTGACCTGCCAGCCCGTCGCCGCGCGGACGTCATCCAGGTTCGCGCCGGGGTGGAGCGAGTCCAGGCGCATCTCGCCGTTGCCGTCGAAGTGCCAGATGCCCAGGTCCGTCACGACGACCGAGGGCCCGTGGCCAAGCCAGCCCTGCTCGCGCCGGATCCGCTCTGACGCCTCGGCCCCGCCGAGGTTGCCGGCCGAGGTCCGGAAGTCGATCTTGTCGACGAAGCTCCGTTTCGACTGGCGCATGATCACGAACACCTCGCGGGCGTTGATCGCGATCTCGCACGCGCCGCCGCTGCCGGGCAGGCGCGTCACCGGTTCGTCGTACTCCCCGATCACCGTCGTGTTGATGTTGCCGAATCTGTCGATCTGGGCCGCGCCCAGGAAGCCCACGTCGATCAGCCCGCCCTGCAGGTAGAAGCTGAACAGCTCGTACATGCTCACGACCGATGTCGCGCCGGTGACGATGGTCGGGTCGCCGATGCTCAGTGGGAGCCGGGCCGGCTCAGCCCCGAAGACGCCGGATTCGTAGACGAGCTCAAGGTCCGGGGTGACCGTCCGCTTCGCCAGGTTCACGGCGATGTTGGGAAGGCCGACGCCGACGAAGCACACGCGCTGTCCCGCCAGCTCTCGCGCGGCGGCCACGATCATCATCTCGGACCTGGAGAAGGCGGCCTCGCTCATTCGTAGCGCCCGTAGTCCACGGAGCCGGAGGGGGCGGTGCCCGGCTTGAGGGAGGCAATTCGCTCGGGCCCGAGCTTCTCGACGTATGCTGGGCGCCCGTCGAGGTCGTAGACCCAGTCCCTGAGCCACACCTGGAGCGTGTCCTCGTCGCGGGTGATTGCGTCCCAGGCCAGGTAGAAGCGGTTGTCGCGGTCGTACGCGCCCTGCACGTACGAGGGATGTGCCCCGTAGGGCTCGACCACGACCGCGTCCACGATCAGTCCCGGGATGATCGTGCGGTTGGGATCGGCCCGGATCACGGCCTCATCAACCAGCTGCTCGACGACGACGATGACCCGGTCTGCCGCGAACGCGGCCTCCTTCTGGCAGCCGAGCAGGCCCCAGATCTGGGTGTTGCCGTTCGCGTCGGCGCGCTGTGCGTGGACGATCGAGACGTCCGGCTTCAGGGGCGGCACGGCGAACACCTTGCCATCGCCGTACGGCGACTCGATCTCGCGGATCAGCGGGTTCGCCCTGGGCATGTCCGTCTCGAAGTAGCTTCGGAGCGGATAGAACGGCAGGTTCGCGGCGCCCGCCGTGTACCGGCCCACCATCCCGAAGTGGCTGTATTCCTCGATCTCCAGGCGCGGCGGCTGGCCCTCGCCACCGCTGGTCGCGGGCTCGATCCGCCGCCGGATCGCGCCGAGGCCACCGACACCCGGGTTGCCGAGCCAGCTGAAGATCAGCTTGCGCGCGACGCCCGCGGCGATCATCTGGTCGTAGATGAGGTCCGGGGTCAGCCGGGCGAGCGTCAGGTCGCGCTTCCGCTGGCGGATGATCTCGTGGCCCGCAGTGAAGCTGATGAGGTGCGTGAAGCCCTCGATCGCCACCGTGTCCCCGTCGCGGACGAGGTCCGCCACGGCGTCGTGCATCGAGGCGACCTTCGACGTGGGCATCGCGCCACAGTATCGTGGCTCATGGTCAGGCGGTGCGGGGTGCCCGCCGCCCTCCGGGCCGGCGGGCACCCGATTGGCTATCGGAGCTCGAAGGTCGCGCTGCCGACCGTCTGGCCGCCGATCTTGATCTCGACCAGGTACATCCCCGCCCCGAGCGATTTCGCGTTCAGGTTGTAGACGTACTGGCAATCGGCGATCCGGAAGCTGCTGCCGCTGTCCGCGGCGAGCAGGTACGAAGCCTCGTTGATCGGGCCGGCGTCGGTGCCGGCCGTCTTCGTCAGTGCGATCGTCGCCGCCGGCAGCGCGCACGTCGGCGATCCGGCCGCCGACAGGCCGAACTTGACGGGGATGACGCCCCTGCCTGCCTTGAAGATGCTCGAACCGTCGACGTTGATCGGCTGTCGCACCGTCGCCGAGTAGCCCGGCCCTACATAGGTCCGGAACGCCTTGTCCGCGTTCGAGGCGACCCAGCCTAGGCCGCCGACGTAGCTCAGGCCGTCGCCCGCGGCGTAGGCCGACGCATCGGTCGTCGCCGCCCATTCGTAGCGGTTGGCGGTGCGGCCGGTCATGTCGCCGTAGATGTCCAGATTGGCGCCGGTGGCGCTCAGCTCGATCGCGTAGGCGGTGCCCGCCGTGATCGACGCGGGCGACGTCAGAGCCACGCTTGTCCAGTCGAAGGTCGTGTAGTCGCCTGCCGGAGACTTGTCAATGCATGCGGCCGTGTTGCACGCCGGCACGCTGGCCTGGGGGACGGTCGCCGAACCGAGGACGGCGTCAGGCAGCCCACCACCATCGAGCGACCTGATCTCGACCTGGAGCGGGACGCCTGGGTCGCCCACGACCCGGATCGGAAGGTCGACCTGGACGAGCATCCCGGTCTGGCCCGCGGTGAAGACCTGCGCGTGGCGGACGTCCTGACCGTTTTCGTGGGTTCCGATCAGGGCCCGCGCCGAGCCGAAGCTCTCCTGGGCCTGATCGACAGAGCCCGCCGCCAGCGAGGCGGCCGGGGCCATCAGGGCCATTGCCGCCGCGAACGCAAGGATCCCGGTCCGGATCCGAATGGTTCGAGCCTGTGGTACGTGGCGCATCGATGTGTCCTCCAATTCCGAATGCCGGGTTACCAGGGGCAGTTCGTCACCGCCAGTCACGAGATGACCGTTGCGGCACCGGAGCCATCCGGTAAGTGCAGATGCAGCCCAGGGGCTAGGACAGGTCGGTCGTAGCCCTCGCTATCGCTGTCTCCCCGAGGTGCTCGTCGCTACGCACTGACGGCCACGCGCACCTCCTCGCAGGACACGTGTGTGTCGTCTTCGAGGGCGTTCAAGTAGCCGACGGTACCGTTGGTGCCAGTGCCGTTGCCGTCGAAGTCGTCGGCGAGGTCGGTTCCGTCGCCGCAGTCGAAGAGCTCTGCGCCGCTGCCGTAGTCAGTGATCGAGTCGTCCCCGGGACCGGCGTGCATCTGGTCGAGCCCGGAGCCGCCTCCGATCTCGTCGCGTCCGGCGCCACTGCTGATCACGTCGTCGCCGGCACCGCCATTGAGCGTGTTGATGCAGGTGCAGATGTTCGGGTCGACCGGCGCGGACGGCCCCGTGATCGTGTCGTTCCCGACGCCGCCGTCGGCGCTCGCGCTGTAGGCAGCGGAGAGCTCGATGAGGTCGTTCCCGTCGCCGCCGCTGGCGCTGATGTAGCCGCCGTTCGCGGTGATCTGGTCGTCTCCAGGGCCGGCGTCGACGGTCGCGTCGGAGTGGCTGGTGACGTCGCCCCAGCCGACACGGATGATGTCGTTACCGCCGAGGCCAAAGACGATCGCAGACGAGCCCGGCCCGATCGCACCGTCGTTGATGCTGTCCGCGAACGACGTGCCGGTGATGATGTCGCCGCCCCCGCGGCCGTTGATCACCGCGCCGCCCCTGGTCACGGCACTGCAGTCGATGGTGTCCGCGCCAGTCGTCCCCTCGATGGACAGCGTCACGCTGCCCTTGGACTTCACGGACGTCGTCGTGACACCGGGCGAAACGGTGCACGTGCTGACCGGTTTGCCGGCGAGGACGCTGGCCGGGGTAACGAGCATGGCCGCCACAACGACAGCGGCCCCGAGCAGTCGACGATCAGCCATTGCTGTCTTCCTCCGTGGGTGCGGCCGGGCCATCGGGGGCCAGAAGGGCGAGCTCGGTACGTGACCGAAGGCCGAGCTTGCGGAACACCTCCGCGAGCTCGGCGCTCACATCGACGACGCCGATCCCGAGACGCTCGGCGACCTGCTCGTCCGAGAGCCCCTCGGCGACGAGCCGCGCCACGCGTGCCTCCCGCAGGCTGAGCCTGCGAAACCCTGCCTCCATGGCCATGGTGCGCAGGGTCGGCCGGGCAGGTAATGCGACGGTGACGCGCCGGTAACGGCCGCCGGGGCGCCGGTAACGCGTGCCAGAATGGCCGGCGGAGGGCTGACGCGAGCGTGGACTTTCGGATCCTTGGGCGGCTCGAGGTGCTCGACGGCGGGATCGACGTCGCGCCGCGGCGCGCGCAGCCGCGAGCGCTCCTCGCGATGTTCCTGCTTCACCCGAACGAGCTCCTGACGGCGGACCGGCTGATCGAGGCGCTCTGGGGCGAGACGCCGACCGCGACCGCGGACAAGGCGCTCCAGGGCCACGTCTCCGCGCTCAGGAAGGCGCTCGGCTACGACCGACTCGTGACCGAGCGCGGCGGCTATCGGCTCGAGGTCCACCGCGGAGAGCTCGATGCTGATCGGTTCGCCTCGGCCGTCGCCGCGGCGGCAAACGAGGCCGCACCCGCTGCCAGGGCGCGGGCGCTCGCCGATGCCCTCGCGACCTGGCGCGACGAACCGCTGGTCGACCTCGCGACGGAGCGATTCGTCCAAACCGAGATCGCACGACTCGCCGCGATGCACCTCGCCGCGCTCGAGGCATGGGCCGACGCCGAGGTGGCCGCCGGCAACCACACGGCGGTGCTCGCAAACGTTGAACGTGCCGTCGGCGAACACCCGCTCAGCGAAGGCCTGCGGGCAAGCCTGATGCTGGCGCTCTACCGGGCGGGCCGGCAGTCGGACGCGCTACGTGTCTACCGGGAGGGTCGGCGGCACCTCGCGGAGGAGCTCGGGATCGATCCCGGCAGCGAGCTCCAGCTGCTGGAACGCCAGATCCTGGATCACGACGCCGAGCTCGAGCTCCCGAGGACAGCGGAGTCGCAGTCAGCCGCGCCCCGGCAGGAGCGCAAGAACGTGACTGTCCTGGTCGTGGAGGTCGTCCCCGGGGACATGACGGACCCGGAGGATCTGGAGCGCGCCGCGCAACCGGCGCTCGACCACATTCGGGCGGCGGTGGAGCGGGTCGGCGGGCGCGCGGAGCCGGTGTTCGCGAACGCGCTGCTCGGAATGTTCGGCGCGCCCAGGGCCCACGACGACGATCCCGTTCGCGCCGTCCGCGCCGCGCTGGACCTGCTTGAGGCATTCGGGTCGGAGGCCATCCGCATTCGAGGCGGGATCGAGACGGGCGAGGCCCTCGTAACCATCGACGGCGACCAGGTCGCGGTCACGGGCCACGTCCTGAGCGCCGCGTCGCGGCTCCAGGCGAGCGCCCCGCTGGGGTCGATCCTCGTCGGGCCGGCTGCGCACCGGGCCACGGAGGGCACGATCGACTATGTCGCACGGGACGGCGGAGCGTGGGTGCCGCAACGAGCGAGGCGCGCGGAGGAGCTCGTACGGCCCGAGCCACCGTTCGTTGGACGCGCGGACGAGCTCGGCCAGCTGGAGCGGATCTTCGCCCGGGCCCGCGATCGGCGGTCGGTCCAGCTCGTGACCATCAACGCCGAGCCCGGCGGTGGCAAGTCCCGGCTCGTCCGTGAACTCCGTGGGCGCCTCGACGGCGCCGGCGACCTGGCAGACACGCCGAGATGGCTCCAGGGCCGGTGCCTCCCGTACGGGAACGGCCTGACCTTCTGGGCGCTCGGCGAGGTCGTGCGGGACTGGGCAGGGATCCTGGAATCGGACGACTCGAACCTCTCGTCGGAGAAGCTCGGAGCGGCGCTGGCCGGGCTGGAGCCGGACGACAACCGCCGAACCTGGCTGACGCGAAGCGCCGCGCCGCTGGCCGGCATCGAGGACGCGGCCGGCACCGGCGACCGCGAGCAGGCCTTTGCCGCGTGGCGGCAGCTGATCGAGGGCATTGCCGCCGAGCGGCCGCTCGTCGTCGCGTTCGAGGACATCCACTGGGCGGACGACGCGCTCCTGGCCTTCATCGACCACCTGGTGGACCGCGCCGCGCAGGTGCCGCTGCTCGTCCTGTGCACCGCTCGGCCCGAGCTGCTCGAGGCCCACCCGTCCTGGAATGCGGGCAAGCGGAACGCCTCGACCATCCTCCTCGAACCGCTGAGCGAGGCGGACACGGGCGTGCTGCTGCAGGCGCTGATCGGACGCGAGCCGGAGGCGGAGACCATCCGGCGGGCCGGCGGCAATCCCCTCTACGCCCACGAGCTCGCGCGGCTCATCTCACACCCGGGCGGCGAAGCCGGTCCGATCCCGGAATCACTGCAGGCGGTCATCGCCGCGCATCTCGACGCGCTGGCACCGGACCTGAAGGTCGCCGCAGCGAATGCCTCGGTGGTGGGCGAGGTGTTCTGGCCCGGCGTGGTCGCGGAGATCGGCGGCGTGGAGGCGGGGGTCGTGGAGGCTCGGCTGCATCGCCTCGTCGCGAACGAAGTGATTCGCCGGCGGCGCCGATCGTCGGTTGCTGGCCAGGACGAATACGAGTTCCTCCACGTGCTCGTGCGTGACGTCGCATACGGCCAGATCCCGCGACGCGACCGGATCGCCAAGCATCGAGTGGCGGCGACGTGGATCGAGCGACTTGCCGAGGACCGCCCGACCGCCCACGCGGAGCTGGCGTCCCACCATTACATCGAGGCGCTCGCGCTTGCCGAGCGACTCGGTGATCACGAGCAGACGCCCGAGCTGCGGTCGCGTGCCGTTGCCTCGCTTGCGCTGGCCGGCGACGGCGCACGAACGCTCGACGGGGCGAAGGCCGAATCGCTCTACCGGCGGGCCCTGGCGCTCGCGACCACGGACGATCCGATGCGCGGCCGCATCCTCGGGCGACTGGGCGTGATCACCCAGTTCACCGGCCGGCCGGCGGAGGCGGAACGGCTCTGTCGCGAGGCAATCGCGATCCTCGAGCGCGGCGGCGACCGTGAGGGTGCCGCATCCGTCATGGCGAACCTGGTCACGATCCTGTGGCGGTTGGGCCGGCCCGAGGAGGAGCGCCGCCGGATGCTGCTGGAGGCTGTCGACATCCTGGAGGGCGCCGATTCCGGTACGGAGCTCGTGCTCGCGTACTCGCAGATGGCGGCGCTGGAGCTGTACGCCGGTCGCGCGCCGGGCTGCCTCGAGTGGGCCGCGAAGGCGATGGCCCGCGCGGATCGCCTCGGAGCGCCCGCGCTCAAGTCCGAGCCGCTGCACTACATGGGCATCGCCCGGTTCGAGGCCGGTGACCTTGGCGGCATCGCCGACATCCGGGCCGCGGTGCAGCTTGGCCTGGAGGCCGGCCTCAGCTGGGACACCGGAGCCGCACAGACGGATCTCGGGGCAGTGCTCTGGCTGAGCGAGGGCCCGGCCGCGGGCCTTGCCGCCAAGCGCGTCGCGGCGTCGTTCGCCGCCGACCGCGGGCTCACCTACCTGGAGCGAACGACACGGGCCGAGAGCCTCTGGCTGGAGTTCGACGCCGGCGAGTGGGACACCCTCCTCGAGGGCGCCGATGCCCTGATCGCCTGGGAGCGCGAGCGTGGGCCCGGGCGCGTCACGATGATCGCCGTAACCGCCAAGGCGCGCGTGCTCGCGGAGCGCGGCGAGACGGCCGAGGCGCTGGAGCTGGAGCCGGAGCTCCTCAGCCGCGCCCGCGGCCAGGGTGACTCGCAGGACCTGGTCCCGTCGTTCGCGACGGCGGCGGCGATCCGCGCTGCGGCCGGCGACGGCGAGACGGCGCTGCGCATGATCGCCGAGCTGGCGGCGCTGACCCGGGACCTGGACCCTTCGAAGCGTGCCCACGAGCTGCCGATCGCAACGCGGGTCGCTGTCGGCTGGGGTTCAGCGGACCTCGCCCGCGGCATGATCCCGGATGGCGATCCCGTGTACCTGCGCTCGAAGCTGTGCACGGCCGCCAGCCGAGCCGTCCTCACCGAGGCCGACGGCCGGCTTGAGGAGGCGATCCTCCAGTACGACGAAACGGCCCGCGCGTGGGCGGCATACGGCTGCCCGTTCGAGGAGGCACATGCCCTCATTGGCGCCGCCCGGTGCCTCTACGGCGTTGGGCGGGGCCATGCGGCGGCGGCCGGCCTCGAACGCGCTCGCGAGCTGGCTGGCGCGCTGGGTGCCCAGCCGATGCTCGAAGCCCTGGACCGCCTGAGCGCCTCACCGGCGACCTCGCCCTCGTGAGTCGCACCAGCGGTGGGCATGGTCACATGGCCTTCGTCCGCACTCGAAGACGTCAAAACGCCCGCTCGGCGCAGCCGAGCGGGCGCTTCCGCTCCCGCCTCAGCTGCAACCGCTGCTGGAGGAGGTCGTCGTCTGTAGGGCGCCGCTGGTCGTGAACGAGATCGTGAACGGGCCCTTGTCGCCGCCCGGCTGACCGCCGTTGTTTGGCCCGAGCACCGCGCCCGGGGCCGCTGACGTGTTGCCCACGGCATCGCCGACGGGCTGAGCCAGCCAGGTGCAGACGTTCAGTTCGGTTGCGGCAAGTGCCGAGCCCGGCAGCGCCGCCACCACGAGCGCGGCGCTCGCGACCATGAGGATGAACCGCCGCTTCAACGTCCTCATCGCGTTCTCCCTTCGTTGCAGTTCTTCGCCGGCCTCGTCAGTCGATCGCCGGGTTGACGTCGTCCGCCTCGCTCAGCGGGCTGGCGTCCGCCGCGTAGCAGCCATCACCCTTGCCCGGGTCGCCGGAGTCGGGGCCGTGGTGGGCGGACTCGAGGCCGTACCAGGCCGGCCCGAACCCGGGGAGCAGGGTGTTCGTGACACAGCTCACGTACTTCCCGGTCGCCGCGTCGAAGACGAACGCCGGATGGTTCTGGCCATTCGCGATGACCTGTCCGTTGCTGCCGATGACGTGCTGGTGTGCCGAGACCGCGGCGGCGCTAGCGGTCAGCAGTCCCACTGCCGCGAGCATCGCGGCCGATACGCGCCAGAGCTTCTTCATCGATGCCTCCCATCCCTTCGACGTTCGACACGGCCACGTCCAGCGCGGGCTGCAGCACGCGGCACTCGGCGGGGTCGCCGAGCACGACGGCTGCCGCCCGCACGGATCGGGCAGGGCTGAACGCCCATCCTTCGAGCAGCACCGCGACCGTCAACGCATCGCGCAGGAGGGTGACGTTGGTGACGCCAAGCGCTCCCAGTCGGGCCGCCTCGGCCGAGCCGATGCGGACGCCGGTCCCTGCCGGCCAGAGCATCAGCGCCTTTGCCATCGCCTTCCTCCCGCGCAAGTCGCCGGTCATCGGGGCTCAGTGGGACGCTAGGGGCGGGAGGCGGCCCCGTTCATCGGGGAAACCCCGTACCAGGGCCGCCGAAATCAGTTGCCGAACCAGTACATCCCGTCCCAATACCAGATCGAGGCATCGCCGTTCGCCGTGACGACAACGTCAAGGTGGAACGCGGCCAGCCGTCCCGTTCCCGAGCCGAACACGCACACGGCGTCGACGTCGCTGCTCCACGTGCAGGCACCCTCAACGCTGCCGTTGGCGATCTCGATCCGGGCCTGCACGACGTTGTCGACCTGGCTCAGGTACCGAATCTCGGTGCCGGCCGGGATCCACTTGAAGTCCGAGTGCTCGACAGTGCAGATGTAGCCGAGAGGCTCGGACAGGTCCTCCGCGCAGGTCTTGTCGAGGTAGAAGGCCCGCTCGGTGCCGGCCGACGCGACTGGTGCCAGCGTGGCCATGACGAGAAGTGCGCCAGTGATCGCGAGGGTTCGCTTCAAGGACGGCATGCTGCTCGGTCGCGCATGGGTCTTCGGCGTTGCGCGGGCCACGCGAGCGAGCGAGATGCCAGCCAAGCGCCAGAGCTCCTTCATCGATGCCTCCTCCCATGTGAGCCGCCGGTCGTGGGGCTCGGTGGGACGCTACGGCCGGGAGGAGGCCGGATTCATCGGGGGAAACCCGTAGACGCGTCGCGGTATCGGGCGGCCAGCTCCGTCCGATTCCGGGCGCCCAGTTTGGCGAGGATGTTCGTGACGTGGCGCTCGATGGTCTTCGGGGCGATCAGCAGCAGGTCCGCGATCTCCCGGTTGCTCCGTCCCTCGGCGAGGAGATCCGCCACCTCGCGCTCCCGGTCGGTCAGCGACGCGGTCCCCGACCCGGTCGCGCCTGGATCGCGGCGCCAGGCTCGCACGCCGAGCCGGCGAAGCTCCTGGGTGGCGAGCCGGACGAGCTCCATCGCGCCGATCCGCCGCGCCACCGCGGCAGCCGATTCGAGAGTCTGGATCGCCACGGAACGGTTCACCCCGGACAGGACACGCCCCCGGTCGAGACGAACCCAGGCGACCTCCTCCCAGTAGCCAGCCTCGACCAGCGTCGCGTCCAGGGCCTCGAGGAACGAGATCGCCGTCGACGTGTCGCCCTCCGCCGCGGCGATCGCAGCCCGCGCACGGTCGCGCCAGATGACGCGCGCCGGATAGTCGGCGACGGGGCGCTGCTCCCACGTCTCCAGCTCCTGCCGCGCGTCGCCGACCCGCCCGACACGGGCAAACGCCTCGGCGGACACGATGGACACCTCCGCCGCGCACCGCGGGCACCCGGCGAGGCTGGCGGCCGATCGCGCCGCCGCGAACTCACGTTCGACCTCGACGGCGCTGGCCCGACCCTTGGCGCGGGCGAGCCAGATCCCGATCTGCTGGTGGATGGCAAGCCCGTAGTGCGGGTTCGGCTCCGCGTCGGCATCGGATCGCAGGACGGCAAGTGCGTCCGCCTTGCCCATCGAGAGATCGATGAGGTGCAGGTGCGCCTCGGAATTGCCCCAGCGCGCCATCGGACGTCTCAACCGGATCTCAAGTTCGAGGGTCGCGACGACGACCGATCGCGCCTCCGCGAGGCGGCCCAGGTCGTGGAGCGCCCTTGCCAGGCCATGACCTGCCTCCAGTGTCGCGAGCGGGAGGACGATTCGGCGCGAGATGTCCCACGCGGCCCTGAAATACTCCTCGGCCTCCGAGATGCGGCCGGCGCTCACCGGCCGCATGGCGAAGCCCGCCCGAAGCAGCATCGCGACATGGGATTCCTCATCAGGGCCGGCCCCTGCACCGATGCCCTCCGCGGTCAGGCTGTGGACGTCGTCGATCCGTTCTTCCTGAAGCGCTGCGCCAACTGCGGCCTCGAGCGCCGCGACGTACGTTCGGCGCTGAGCCGGCGTGAGCTCGGCGACCCCGCCGGCGTCGGCGACCATCGCTCGCGCCTGGGCGAGGGCCCGGTCCGCGACGCGGGCCCCAGCGTGCGTCTGGTGGTCTGACCAGAGCAGGACCTCCGCGCGCAGCGCATCCTGGCGGGCGCCGGCTTCGGCCGTCGTGGGGCCAACGGCCGCCGCGCGATCGAGATGGGCATGCGCCTCGGCCGGTCTGCCGAGCCGATGTGCGGCTCGAGCCGCCTCGACCTCCGCGCGTTCGCGCTCGTCCGGGTCGGTGGCGTGGTCGCTGACGCGGGTCCAGCGCGCGAGGGCGAGTCCCAGTTCGCCGAGAAGGGCAGCCAGGTCTCCGAGGTTTCGATCGATCGCAAGCCGCTCGGGCGTTGCGGACGCAAGCGCATCGCTGATCGATGCGAGGGTCCGCAGGTTCTCGGGGCCCAGCAGCCGCCGACGCGGCGAGTCCAGGATCTGGCTTGCCAGCTGCGCAGTCGGGAGCCCGATTGCCAGGCGATGGTCGAGCGCCTCGCACAGCAGTTGGAGGTCATCGCCGGCCGACGCCTCCAGCCACTCGACGATCCGTGTCCGAAGACGACGCCGGGTCGCAGCCGGAAGGCCTGCCTCGACGGTCTCGCGGATCAGGTCGTGCGCGGGCCCCAGGGCCTGCCCGTGCACATGCACCAACCCTCGCGCGAAGAGCTCGCGGGTTGCGTGGTCCACGCGCGGGACTGTCCAGCCGAGCACGGCTGCGGCGTCGTCGGGTGGCAGCGGCCGGCCGACGACTGCGAGAGCGCCCATGAGCGTGGCGGCGTCCGCTGTGAGCGTACGCAGCCGTTCTTCGATGATCGTGGATGGGTCGCCCGCGCCGCGCGTCCGCACCAGCGCCTCCAGCCAGAACGGCGAGCCACGGGCTCGCTGCCAGAGCGTCTCCGCCTCCACCTCGGTCAGCGAGGCGTCGATCGATCGCGCCAGCGACAGCCCGTCGTCGAGCCCGAGCGGGCCGAGATCGATCGCTGTTCGCCGTTCGGTCGGCAGGGCGGGCACGAGGCTCGAACGCAGCGTGGCACTCGTGGGGGACGGACGCGCGGCGGCGATCAACACGAGCGCCTGCCGAGCGGGTGCGGCCGAACGCAGGAGGTAGTCGACAAGCGCGAGGGTCTGCTCGTCCACCCACTGCAGGTCGTCGATCGCGAGGAGCATGGAGCCCTGGGAGGCGGCCGCTCGATGGGCCGCCTCGAAGATCCTGAGCGGATCCCGGGCCTCGCCGGCGGCCTCGCCGAATACAAGCCGGTCGAGCAGCGTGCCATGCGCGGGCACCTTCGCCAGCCGCTGGAGGAGCGGCCCCGCTGCCGCGAGCGGAATGCGCTGGCTGGGTTCGAACCCGGCGAGCGCGATCACCTCGCCCGCGGCCGATCGTCGCGACGCCTCCGCGAGGAGCCACGTCTTGCCACTGCCCGGTTCGCCCTCGATCAGCCCCGCCGCCGGCGCGCGGTCGGCGCGGGCACGATCGACCAGGGTCAGCAGCTCCCTGATCTCGGATTGCCGGCCGACGAATGGCGCGCTCATCGCGGACTGGCCGGTCGCGGGATGGCCAGGCGAGCGGCGAGCTCCGTCCGGTTCCGAACACCCAGCTTGGCGAGGATGTTCGTGACGTGGCGTTCGACGGTCTTCGGCGAGATCGCGAGCGACGCTGCGGCCTCCAGGTTCGTCGCGCCTGCCGCGACAAGGCGACCAATCTCCTGTTCGCGTTTGCTGAGGCTGCCCAGGCCCTCACCGGTGAGGGTTCCTCCGCGCCGCCAGGCGCGGACCCCGAGCTCGCGCAGCGCCCGAGCGGCGATTCGCTCGATACCGGGGGATCCCATGTCATGCGCCCACTGCGCGGCTTGCTCGAGGGCCGCAGTAGCGGCCTGGCGCTCCCCTGCGTCCCGCTTGAGGCGCGCCAGGTCGATCTGCGCCCACGCGGCGTCCTGGAGGAGTCCCTCTCGCTCGAAGGCCTCGCCGAGGGCGGCGAGTTCAGCAGCGGCACCAGGATCGCCTGACGCCACCGCGATCGACGCGCGTGCCCGCGCGCGCCATAGGTCGCGCATCGCATTGGGCGTGCCCGTGAAGCCCGCCTCCCAGTCGTCAAGCGCGCGCTGTGCCCGATCGATGTCGCCGATTCGTGCTAAGAGGTCCGCGGACACGACCTGGAGCTTGTGCGCGCACTTCATGCACCTCACCGCGTCCGCGGCAGCCTGAGCAGCGGCAAGCTCGCGTTCGACGTCCGGCGCTGGCGGCGGGAAATGCTCGCGAGCGAGCAAGGTCGCCACCCATTGGTGAGCCATGATCGCGAAGTGGCGGTTGAGCTTGGGGGCATGGGCGTCGAACTGCCGGAGCGCAGCCCGATC
Organism: Chloroflexota bacterium; assembly: GCA_016191395.1. Classification (GTDB taxonomy): domain Bacteria; phylum Chloroflexota; class Limnocylindria; order Limnocylindrales; family CSP1-4; genus UBA5189. Next base: position 7,695 of record JACPOS010000017.1, on the reverse strand, counting down.
TCCAAGTGCAAGCTCCACGATCAGCCGATGGCCGCGGACCAGCTCACCCCAGTCCCATGGCCTGATCCGTGTCTCGAGGCCTTCGACGTCGGCAATCGCAGACCGCGCATCGACCTGTCGCCCGAGCTGGTGAAACACGCGTACGAGGTAGATGCCCGCTTCAAGCATGGCTCGCGGCCTGATCAACCGATCTGCCAGATCCCAGGCCTGGCGATACCTCTTGGCAGCCTCCGGAAGCCGGCCGAGATTCACGAGGACGTAGGCGTCGTGCAGCTCACCGACGAGCCGAGCATCGTCGTCGAGGCCGTCCGCGATCGACCGAACCTCGTTGCTCAGGGACACGGCGTCGCTCGCTCGCTCCTCATCGAGGGCACCGTTGCTGGCGACCGCGAATGCCTCGAGGAGGGTGCGTCGGTCCTCGGCGGACAGGCCTGCCACCCCGCCTGCGTCGGCGATGCGCTGCCGACTGGCCGCGACTGCGCGCTCGGCCACCGCCACGCCCTTGGCGATCTGGTCGTCGACCTCGAGCAGGACGCGGGCCTCGATCGTGTCGATCTCGATCGCGGTGATGGCGTCCGGGCCGAGGGACCGCGCCCGGCGCAGATGCGCGTGGACGTCGACTGACGGGAGCGCCTCGTAGCCAGCCTTCGCCGCCTCGAGCTCCGCTCGTTGTCGCACGCGCGGATCCTTCGCCGCGGCGGCCACCCGGCCCCAGTGCCTGACCGCCAGTTCCTGATCAGCCAGCTCGGCCGAAAGCCGACCCAGACCTTGATCGAGCGCGAGCCGTTCGGCCGAGTCCGCGGGAAGCCCGTCCGCGATCCTTGAGAGTCGGAGGACCGCGTCGCCCTGGAGCAGGCCCCGCGCAGGAGACCCGACGACCCGGATGGCGAGGGCGGACGCCGGGAGGCCGGCCGCGACGCGGTGCTCGAGCGACTCCACGAGGAGGCGGAGGTCGTCGCCCGCGATCTGCTCCAGGCGCTCTGCCAGGCGAATGTGGATGTCGCGGACCGCCGAGGCTGGAATCGTCTGCGACGCCGCCTCGCGGATGAGGTCGTGGACCAGCCGCACGAGCCCCAGCTCGTCGAAGATGAGGCCGCGGCCGGCCAACTCGCGCGCGGCATGCTCCAGGCGCTCGTTCGGCCAGTCGAGCATCGAGGCGAGGTCGTCGCGAGTCAGCGGTCGGGCGCCGACCGCGAGTGCGTTCAAGAGGGACCCCGCGTCGGCGGACAGTGCTCGCAGTCGATCGATGATCAGCTCGGCGAGGTCGGCGGGCCCATGCCCTCTGGCGAGTGCCTCAAGGTAGAACGGGAGGCCCGCGGCCCGCCGCCAGAGATCTTCCGCGGTCTGCGTCTCCAGGTCGCCGTTGACGGCTCGCACGAGGGCGATCCCGTCCGGGAGGTTGAGGCCACGCAGGTCGATCGATAGCCGGCGACCCTCGGGAAGTGGGCGCACCACCCCATCCGCGAAGGACTGCGCCGCCGAAGATGGGCGCGCGGCGGCGAGCACCGTCAGCGAACGCCCGGCAGACTCCGCCGCGTTGACGAGGTAGTGAACCAGTCCAAGTGACTGGGCGTCCACCCACTGGAGGTCGTCGATCGCGACGACGAGTGGACCAAACGCTCGGACGGGACGGTTGACCGCCTCGAAGACCTGGAGCGCGCCCTCCGTGGTGCGGTCGTTTGACCCGAACGCGAGGTCTTGCAGCCGAGGGCCGTGATCAGGGACGTGCGCCAGGCGTCGAACCAGGTCGGCGGCAGCGGCAAGCGGGATCCGCTCAATGGGCTCGAACCCGGCGAGGAGCACGCAACGCCTGGGATCGACATCGGCGATCGCCTGTCGGAGCAGCCGCGACTTGCCACTGCCCGGCTCGCCAGAGATGAGTCCGGCGGCCGGAGCGCCATGACGCCGGGCGCTCGAGATCAGCCCCCGGAGCGCCTCCAGCTCCTCGGTCCGCCCGACGAACGAGACCATGATCTGCCGGAGAGTACCGTGTGGCGCAAGATCGAAGCCGCCGATCTCTCCCCCCGAAACCGGGCGTGACTAGCCGGCGACCTCGCCCTCGTGCATCGCGCCGGCGGCGGCTGCCTGACGGGCGATCTCCGACGGGTGCGTCGCGACCGCTTCGACGGCCTCGCCGAAGATCCGGATGCCGGTGTCGATGTCCGACGCGGATGCGACCAGCGGCGGGCACAGGCGGACCGTCTGCTTGCCGCACTCCAGGACGAGCAGCCCGCGCTGGAAGCAGGCCCATTGGACCTCTTCCGCAAGCTTCGGATCGGCGAACTCGATGCCGATCATCAGGCCCTTCCCGCGGACGTCGAGGACGCTCTTCGGGAACCTGCCCATGATCGTGCGAAGGCCGGCCATCGCCTGCTCGCCGCGCACGGCCGCATTGTCGATGAGCCCGCCCTCGAGCAGCTCGATGGTGGCGAGGGCCGCCGCGCAGGCGACGGGGTTGCCGCCGTAGGTCGAGCCGTGGGCGCCGATCCCCCAGTGCTCCATGATCTCCGCCCGTGCGACCATGGCGCTCAGCGGCATGCCGCTGGCGATGCCCTTGGCTGCGAGCAGGATGTCCGGCTCCACGTCCCAGTGATCGATCGCCCACATCTTGCCCGTTCGGCCGGCGCCGGACTGGATCTCGTCGACGACGAGCAGGATGCCGTGCTTCGTGCACAGCTCGCGAAGGCCCTGGAGGAACCCGTCCTCGGGGACGATGTAGCCGCCCTCGCCCTGGATCGGCTCGATCACGACGGCCGCGACCTCGTTGGCCGGGGCCAGGCGGTTGAACAGGACGTCGTCGAACCACTTGAGGTCCTCGACCTTCCCGAACGGCGCGTGATAGATGCCGGGCAGGAGCGGGTTGAAGCCCGCGTGGTACTTCGCCTTGGAGGCCGTCAGCGATACGGCGCCGTACGTCCGGCCATGGAAGCCGCCGAGGAAGCCCACAATGTACGGCCGGCCGGTGTAGTGCCGGGCCAGCTTCATCGCCACCTCGACCGCCTCGGCGCCGGAGTTGCCGAGGTACGTCCGGAGCTTGCCGGACATGGGCGCGATGCGCGCCATCGCCGCGGCCGTCTGCGCGTAGATGGGCAGGTAGAAGTCCGACGCGGAGTAGTGGATCAGGTCCGCCGCCTGCTCCTTGATCGCACCGACGACCGCCGGGTGGCCGTGGCCGGTGGAGTTCACCGCGATACCGGCCGCGAAGTCCAGGAACAGGTTGCCGTCGATGTCCTCGATGGCCATGCCCAGGCCCCGAACCGGGACGATCGGGTACGCGCGCGGCAGGCTGGGCGAGGTCCATTCCTCGTCGAACTTGACGTGCTCGCGCGCCTTCGGACCCGGGATCTCCGTGATCAGGTCCGGCAGCGGTCGATCGGCGATGGGCATCGACGCGCGGTCGAGCGAGGAAGCGGACTGGGCCACCGAAGCACCTCGGAATGCATAGGGTCTATGCAGGTTGGATACTCCGAGTCTAGCAGCGGGCGCCTGCTACTTGACCGTCAATGAGATGACCATGTCCCGGTGCGGTGGGCAGAAGAACTGGTAGGCACCGGCCGCCAGCGCGGCCACGTGGTAGGTGGTCGAGGCGGACGGCCCCTTGATGTACTCGCCCTTGAACGGGTACGGCCCGTTCCGATAGTCGTCCAGCGACTGCATGACGATCGGCCGGACGCCTTCGGTCACGTAGATCGCGTGACTCCCGTCGTCGTTGTTCTTGAAGGTGATCTCGAAGTCCTGGCCCGCCGCGACCTCGACGTCCTTGATGCTGAAGACGTTGTTGGTCGCCGAGATCTCCAGCGTCCGTCCCGCGAACGGCGTCGGCGCGGCCGTCGGCGCGGCGGTCGCCACCTGCGTCGCCGGTGCCTGGCCCGCGCACGCGCTCGTCAGCGCCGTGAACGCGGCAAGCAGCAGGAACCGCCTTTGGACCGCATGCCGTCGGGCCGCCGGATGCCTCCTCGCAGGGTGATGTCGGCCCGCGAACGGCCGCTCATGGCGGCGGAGTCTAGCCAGCGGCGGTACGGCGCGCGCGGTCCCCGGGGCGGTTCCGGCCGACGAACCTCAGTCGACGACGGTGTGGCTCTGCTCCCGGAGGAACTGGGCGACGTAGTAGCGCGACAGGCCGCTCTTGCCGGTGGAGCCGGAGCCCTTCCAGCCGCCGAACGCCTGGACGCCCGGCCATGCGCCGGTGGTCGCGCCCGCGCGACGGTTGACGTACAGGACACCCGCCTGTGCCTCGTCGAGGAAGCGGGCGACCTCGCCCTCGTCCTCGCTGTAGACGCCGGCCGTCAGCCCATAGATGGAGTCATTGGCGAGTCGGAGTGCCTCGTCCAGCGAATCCACCGGCTGGACCGCCGTGAACGGGGCGAACAGCTCGTCCTGGAACACGCGGTGGGAAGCCGGCAGGTTGCCGACGACGGTCGGCTCGACGTAGAAGCCGCGCGACAGGTCGCCGTCGGTGAGGTGCTCGCCGCCGGTGTAGACCATGCCGTCGCGGCGAACCTCGGAGACGGCCTGCTGGTGCCGGTCGACCGCCTTCTGGTCGATGATCGGGCCCAGCCAGTTCCTGGGATCGATCGGGTCGCCCACCGTCAGCTTCTCGGTCTTCTCCACGAGCATGCGGACCAGTTCGTCATGCACCGGGCGCTCGACGTACACGCGTGAGTTCGCCGAGCACTTCTGTCCGCCGAAGCCGAACGCGCTGCGCATGATCCCCTCGGCCGCCTCCTCGAGGTCCGCCTTGCGCGAGACGATGGCCGGGTTCTTGCCGCCCATCTCCACGATGCACGGCCGCGGCCAGTCCTTGGAGAAGCCCCGGAAAAGCCGCATCCCGACTTCGTACGAGCCGGTGAAGACGATGCCGTCGATGCCGGGGTTGGACTGGAGCTCCTCGCCGACCGTCTCGCCGGGTCCCATCACGAGGTTCACGACGCCCGCCGGGACGCCTGCGTCCTCCAGGGCGTGGATCAGGTTGACGGCGGACAGCGGGGACGTGGTCGCGGGCTTGAGGACCGCCGTATTGCCCGCCAGGAGGGCGCCCGCAACCGGGCCGGTGGACAGGGCCATCGGGAAGTTGAACGGGCTGATGACGGCGAAGACGCCGTGCGGCTTGAGGATGGAGCGGGTGTGGACGGCAGCGTCACCCAGGTTGTCCATCGGGTGGTCGTAGCCGTTGTTGTCGTCGACGGTCTGGGCGTAGTAGCGGATCAGGTCGGCGGCCTCCTCGACCTCGCCGAGCGCCTCCAGCCGGTTCTTGCCGACCTCGAACGCCATGTCCGCGCCGTAGCGCATCTGGCGCTCAGAGATGAACTCGGCGGCGCGACGCATGATCGCGAGCCGCTCCTGCCACGGCGTGTGGCGCCACGCCGGCGCCGCGGTACGGGCGGCGGCGATGGCCTGCTGCGTGTCCGCGCGGTCACCCTTGGCGAACGTCCCGATGACCATCTCGCGGTCGATCGGCGAGCGCGCCTCGAACGTCCCCGCCGAGCCGTCCACCCACCGACCGTTGATGTAGTTCTGGTGATGCGCCCCGAGCCCTGCGCGGGCCTCGACGACGCCGGCTTCGTACAGGGCGTGCAGCTCCTCGTTGTCGTTACGGAGCGTCGCGTACGTGATCTTGATGCGGGGTCGGGCCTCGGTCGTCATCGGATCTCCGGGATGTGGTGGGAGGTTGGCGCGCCCGCCAGCGCGGGCTGCAGGGTGATTGGGGCCAGTCTACGCCCGAGAACAAACGAGGAAGCGCCCTCTGGCTGGTGGGGCTTCCCTACGGCAAGGCCGCGACGATCTCCGCGAGGTCACGAGCGACGCCGTCCGTCCGGACGACGCTCCGCGCGGCCTCCGCGGGGGTGACCTTGCCGGTCAGCACGAGGAAGCCCCTGAGGCCGACACGCCGTGCCGCGGCAATGTCCGCGCGGGGGTCGTCGCCGACCATGGCGACATCGGCGGCACGGAGGCGAGGGCCGCCGCTCCCGTCCGGTCGCCCAGCGAGCTCGGCACGCAGCTCCGCGACGGCCTGCCGGAACACGACCGGGGAGGGCTTCCCGCAGATCACCGCGCGCCGTCCCAGCGCGAATTCCAGGCCAGCGACGACGCTGCCGGCGTCGAGCGTGAAGCCCTTCGGCGTCATCCACCAGGGGTTGCGATGCATGGCGACGAACTCGGCGCCATTCCGAAGCTGTCGGAAGGCGATGTCGAGATTGGCGAACGAGAGGTCGTCGCCCGCGTCGCCGATGACGACGGCGGCGACCGGCTCGGGACGTGCGTCTGCCTCGGCCGGCGTGAGGACCTCCTGGCCGGCCCACTCCCGGAGCGCGTCCGGCGCGGCCAGGACGAGCAGCGGCGCGCCGGAGTGATGGGCCGCGGTGTACGCCGCGGCCGCCCACGCCGCGGTGATGATCTCGTTCGGATCGACCGTCAGGCCCGTGGCCTTGCCGAAGAATGCCGCGAGGCTGGACCGGTGGGCGGACGAGAAGTTGGTCACCACGCGGTACGGGATCCCGCGCCGGTGGAGCTCTACCGTGGCCTCCGGCGAGCCGGGGATCGGCGCGCCGCGGTACATGAGCACGCCATCCGCGTCGAGGACGAACGCCCGGACGCCCGCGAGCGCCGCCTCGAGATCACCGCTGCCGGTCCTTTCCATGAGGGCGAATGGTAGGCTCGGGCTGATCGCTCGAAGCACGTTGATCGGTGCACGTGTGCACGAACTTCGTGCTCGGCGCCTGCCCGCGACCGCACACTTCGCCGGCACTCGGGACGGGACGCGCAACGACGGAGGACTGGATGGGCCTGCTCGACGGCAAGAAGGCGCTGATCTTCGGCGTCGCGAACGACCACTCAATCGCGTGGGGCATCGCGAAGGCGCTCCACGAGCAGGGCGCGACGCTCGGCTTCTCGTCCGTCGAGTCCCTGATCGAGCGGCGGGTGCGACCGCTCGCGACATCCATCGGCGCGACCTTCGTCGAGGCCTGCGACGTCCAGTCGGACGAGCAGATCGCTGCGGTCATGTCGAAATGGGGCGACCAGTACGGCGACATCGACATCCTCGTCCACGCCCTCGCGTACGCCAAGCGCGAGGACCTGGACGGCGAGTTCGCGAACACCTCGCGCGACGGCTTCGCGCTCGCGATGGACGTCTCGGCGTACTCGCTCGTCGCGCTGGTGCGCGAAGCGCGGCCGTTCATGCACCAGGGTTCATCCGTGCTGACGCTGAGCTACTACGGCGCGGAGAAGGTGGTCGCCCACTACAACGTGATGGGCGTCGCAAAGGCGGCGCTGGAGGCATCCGTCCGGTATCTCGCCGCCGACCTTGGGCCGCAGGGGATCCGCGTCAACGCGATCTCCGCCGGCCCCATCCGAACGCTCGCGGCCGCGGGCATCGCCGGCTTCAAGGGGATGTACGGCTCGTTCCCGGAGCTGGCCCCGCTCCGTTCGAACATCACCATCGAGGACGTCGGCAAGACGGCGCTCTGGCTCGCCTCCGACCTGTCGAGCGCGGTGACCGGCGAGGTCGTCTACGTGGACGGGGGCTTCAACGTCATGGGCGTGCCGCTCGCCGAGGGCTAGGTGTAGTCCCCCAAGACGTTGGTGACGGTCAGGCGGCCAACTTGACCACCAACCGCTGCCGAGGCGTCTGACCGCCGAGCCCGAGATGCGGGCGCTCGTCGTTGTAGTAGCGGACGAAGCGGTGCAGGGCAACCT